>CAVUNH010000006.1:0-174747 GCA_963742665.1 uncultured Alphaproteobacteria bacterium | reverse complement strand
AGACCAGCCAGGTGAACAGCGCCAGCAGCACCACCGTGGTGATCACGACGATGATCTGGATATTGGACAATTGAACCGCAAAGCCGCCCGAGCCCTCATGCAGGGTGTAGCCGCCGGTGATGATCGGCGGCACCGGCTTGACCCGCGCGCCCTGCGCGACTTGCGAATAGTTGGTCAACACGAATGACATACCGATCGCGGAGAGCATCGGCGCCAGCCGGAACGAGTGCCGCAGCGGCCGGTAGGCGATGCGCTCCACCGTCCAGCCGTACAGCGCGGTGATCGCCATCGAGACCAGCAGCACGATCAGCAGGATCAGCGGGATGGCGGTCAGGCCGAACGAGACCAGGATCAGGAACGTGATCAGCGCGATGAAGCCGCCGATCATGAAAATGTCGCCATGGGCGAAATTGATCATGCCGACGATGCCATAGACCATGGTGTAGCCGATGGCGATCAGGCCGTAGATCGAGCCGAGCACGAGGCCGTTGATCAGTTGCTGGGCGAAATAATCCATGCGCTGCCGTATTTTAGAGAGCGACGCGGCCAGAGCCCCCGGCAGCCATAATCGACGCGTCGTGTCGTTTTCTAACAGTGGGAACCGGGGGCGGCAACAGCGCTCGCTGCGGCTTAAAGGGCTTGTACAGGGGTAGTTTCCGGCGCCGGTTCCCCGGGTCACGATCCCACCACGGCTTTGCCGCGCAATGATCGCGGCGGAACCGGTGTTCCCTCGCAACCAAAGGGATGGGCTCTCGTTGATATCGGCTACGTTCAACAAGGGAGATCCCGAATGAGCAACCCGAACCAGAACCCGGGCCAGCAGAACCAGAACCCGGGTCAGAAGCCCGGCCAGCAGCAGCAGGGCGGCGGCCAGAAGCCCGGCCAGCAGCAGCAGGATCCGAGCCGTCGTCAGGGCGGAAAACCCATGGACCCCGATCAGGACCGCTAGTTCGGACGTAAGCGAGAGTAGAGAAGGCCCCGCCGAAAGGCGGGGCTTTTTCTTTTGCCGGCAATTGCTGTCATGGCCGGACTTGATCCGGCCATCCATCGCTCTCCAAAATGGATGGACCCCGGGTCAGGGTGACGACATGTCCACATGTTTCCCCGGCCAATTAAGGTAAACAAAGGGTTTAAATTGCAGCTCGCAGTTTAAGGGCGTTACGTCGCTTCCAAACCACGCGCCCTCGATGCCGCGGGATAAGAACGGGAAGCGACATGGCCAAAAACTGGCGGATCAGCTCATTCAACGGCGCGCTGCTGGCGGCCTATTTCATCCCGGTCTGGACCATGATCGCGTTTCGGATCATGGTTTCGCCGATCCATGGGCTTTACGAACGGCCCAACATTTCGTTCGCGCT
Organism: uncultured Alphaproteobacteria bacterium; assembly: GCA_963742665.1. Taxonomy (GTDB): domain Bacteria; phylum Pseudomonadota; class Alphaproteobacteria; order Rhizobiales; family Xanthobacteraceae; genus Bradyrhizobium. Next base: position 173,389 of record CAVUNH010000006.1, on the reverse strand, counting down.
GTTCGTCAGCGATTACCTGCATCTTGCGGGGATGTCGACCGTGCGCTTCGCGTGGCTACTGGCGCTCGGCCGCATCACCGTGGTGGCGTTCTTTGCGATCTTCTTGCTCTTCCTCAGTCGCCCCTCGATCCGCAAGAGCGGCGGCTGCGATGAAGCGCTCGCCATGGCGCTCGGCGATCGGCAGTCGTAATCAGCTTCGCCGGCATGTTGATGGCGTCGCTGACCGGCGAAACCGCCGCGCTACGACTGCACGCGACCGAACTGCTGATGATGCTCGGCACCGCGATCGTGATGCTGGTCGAACCGCCCGTGCTGCGGCCGGTCGAGACCAATGGGGCTCCGGCCGAACTATCCCTTCAGCAGACCTAATTCCGCGACGATCGCTGAGGCTTCCTTGACGGCGTGATTGGCCGCCGGCACGCCGCAATAGATCGCCTGCTGCAGGATGATTTCCTTGATGTCGTCGGGCGTGAAGCCGCCTTCCGTGAGTGCGGCGCGCACGTGCAGGCGGAATTCATCCCATTGGCCGAGCGCGATCAGGGTGCCGATCACGAGCACGCGGCGCGTGCGATGATCGAAATGCGGCCGGGTCCAGATATCGCCCCAGGCGTAGCGCGTGATCAGGTCCTGGAAATCGGTGTTGAACGCGTTGCGGTTCGCGATCGATTTGTCGACCCATTCATTGCCGAGCACCTTGCGGCGCTGGGTCATGCCGTTATCGCGGCGCTTGTCGTCGTCCATTTGTGTCTCCTTTCGTCATTGCGAGGCGCGGAGCACGAAGCAATCCATACGTGCAACGACGGAAGTATGGATTGCTTCGTCGCTTCGCTCCCGCAATGACGACTGTTAGGGTTAGCGTTGCGTCAGGAAGCCGACCACCGCGTCGGTGAAGGCGTGCGGCTGCTCGACATTGGAAATATGCGCGGCGTCCAGGATCGTCATGCTGGCGCCGGGAATTTGGCTGCGGATGAATTCGCCGGCCGCGACCGGCGTTGCCATGTCGTGGCGGCCGGCGATCACCAGCGTCGGGCTCTTGATCTTCGGCAGCAGCTCGCGCTGGTCGAGCGTGCGAAGCGCCTCGCAGCAGGCGAGATAGCCCTCCACCGGTGTGGCCAGCAGCATCGCCTTCATGTTGGCGGCGATCTGCGGCTCGCGCTCGCGGAAATCCGCGGTCAGCCAGCCGGCGATCACGGTGTCGGCGACGGCGGCGATGCCGCCTTCCTTCACCGCCTTGATGCGGTTGTGCCAGTTGGTCGGATCGGGATAGTGGCAGGCGGTGTTGGCGAGGATGATCTTGCCGAACCGCTCCGGCGCATTGGCGCCGAGCCATTGTCCGACCATGCCGCCCATCGACAGCCCGCACCAATGCGCCTTCTGGATGTTGAGGTCGTCGAGGATCGCCAGCACGTCGCGGCCGAAGCGCTCCATCGAATAGGGGCCGGGCGGCACGCCGGACTTGCCGTGGCCGCGGCGGTCGTAGCGGATGACGCGAAACACCTGCGTGAGCGCCTTCATCTGCGGCTCCCACATCTGCAAGGTGCAGCCCAGCGAGTTCGACAGCATCAGCGTCGGTCCGCCGTCGCGGCCTTCGACGGAGACGTTGAGCAGGCACCCGTCGGCGTCGATCATCGGCATTGTATGTCCCGTATCGGGGCCGATGCGTCATCGCGATCGGAGCGGAATCCGGCTCGCCAAGATCGCAAGTGTGGATTGCCGGCTTCGCCCCGCAATGACGTGAAACTTATCGAGCGAAGCGAGCAGGCGGTCGATCAGGGCTTGCGAGACGCCCTGATAGGCCATCGGCTCGAACAGTTTTTCGATTTGGCCGGCGTCAAGATGCGCCGTGACCTTGGCGTCGGCCTTGAGCACGTCGCGCAAATGCTTCTTGTCCGGCAACGGCCTTCTTGCTGGCGGCCTCGATCAGATGATGCGCGTCGCTCTTGCCGATCTTTTCGGCGAGCGCGAACGTCACCGCTTCCGCCATGATCAGCCCGCGGGTCGCGTCGAGATTGACGCGCATGCGCGCCGCATCGACTTCCAGCCCTTCGGCGATATCGACGACGGCGGCAAGCGCGCCTGAGGTGACCAGCATGCAGCGCCGGCAACGTCGGCCATTCCGCGTGCCAGGGCCCGGCGCTGCGCTCGTGATCCTGGACCTGCGCCGCAAAGATCGTCGCGGCGAGGTTGGGCGCCATGGTGGCGGCGCCAAGCGCGCTTGCGGCCGCCACCGGATTGCGCTTGTGCGGCATGGTGGAGGAGCCGCCGCGGCCTTCGCCGGAGGGCTCGAAGGCTTCGCCGACGTCGGTCTGCATCATCAGCGAACGTCGCGCGCGATCTTGCCGCAGGTGCCGGCGAGAATGGCGAACACGGAGCCGCTTCCGCGATGCGGTCGCGATGGGTGTGCCAGGGCGCCTCCGGCAGCGGCAGCTTCAGTTCCTGCGCCAGTCTTCTCCGCGACCTGCAATCCCTTGTCGCCGAGGGCGGCGAGCGTGCCGGCGGCGCCGCCGAATTGCAGTGCCAGCGTCTCGTCGCGCAGCCGCTGCAGCCGCTTGCGCGAGCGGTGCAAGCGCTGCGGCATATTCGGCGAGCTTCAACCCGAACGGCATCGGCAGCGCATGCTGCAGCCAGGTGCGCGCGACCACGGGGTGTTGCGATGCTGGCGCGCCAGTTTGGCAAAGCCCGCGATCGCGCGGTCGATATCGGCGAGCAGCGCATCGATGCCGGCGCGCAGTCCGAGCATGGTCGCCGGTATCGATCACGTCCTGGCTGGTCGCGCCCCAATGCACATAGCGCGCGGCGTCGGCATCGGCCTTGGCGACATTGGCGGTCAGCGCCTTGACGAGGGGGATCGCGAGATTGCCGGACCGCGTCGCCGCCTCGGCGAGCGCGGCAAGATCGAATGATTCGGCCCGGCAGGCGTTCGCGATCGGACCCGCCGCACTTCCGGGGATGACGCCGACAGCGGCTTCGGCGCGGGCCAGCGCGGCCTCGAAATCGAGCATGTTCTGCAGGCATGCGACATCGTCGCATACCGCGCGCATCGCGGCGCTCGACAGCATCGGGGCAAGCAGCGGTGAGAGGGACGTGCTCATGTTGCGCGACCTAACCATTCCGGCATGCCGCTGCCAATGCCCCTGATTGCCGTGCCGGTATTCCGGTCGTTTGGCCGGTGGCCAGGCTTTGGGGCAATCGCGAAGGCCTGCCGGTTCGAGGCCTGTTCCTACTTTGCATGGGGTTGTTTTCGCAATTTTGGTCCCGAGGCACGAATATGCATCGCTCGTCATCCCAAGGCAGCCTTTCTTTATGCGCGGCCGTGCATTACTTGGGGAACAGCGTGAAGCGATCCGGGAGGCACCATCCATGGCCATGACGATGAACGGCGAAGTCCAGCTTGCGGCGCCGCGCGAGGCCGTGTGGGCCAAGCTCAACGATCCCGAGGTGCTGAAAGCCTGCATTCCCGGCTGCGAGGAGCTGGAAAAGACCGACGACAACGGCTTTCGCGCCACCGCCAAAATGAAGGTCGGACCGGTCTCCGCCCGCTTCAAGGGCAAGGTCACGCTGAGCGATCTCGACCCGCCCAACGGCTACAAGATCTCGGGCGAAGGCGAGGGCGGCGTTGCCGGTTTCGCCAAGGGCGGCGCCACCGTCGGCCTGGCCGAGAAGGATGGCGGCACCCTGTTGAGCTACAATGTCGAGGCCCAGATCGGCGGCAAGCTGGCCCAGCTCGGCCAGCGCCTGATCAACGGCACGGCCAAGAAACTGGCCGACGAATTCTTCGCCAATTTCGCCAAGGCCGTGCAGGGCTGATCCCCGGGGGCTCCCGGATCCTCTGGACCTTGCCAGGAGTGTCGCACAAAGTCATATCAGGCCATGTCCCAAGCGGGTGACTCCCAAGGTTGCTCATTGCCGGGATGGCCCATATTATGGCCTTGGAATGAATTTAAACGCCTGCGCAGCCGATATGCGGCAGTGCAGCTCAAGAGAGTGCTGATGGCCAAGATTTCCCTGATCGTGAACGGCAATCCCGTAAACGCCAATGTCGACCCCCGTACCCTGCTGGTCCAGTTTCTCCGCGAAAACCTGCGGCTGACCGGCACCCATGTCGGCTGCGACACCTCGCAATGCGGCGCCTGCGTCGTCCATCTCGACGGCAAGGCGGTGAAATCCTGCACCACGCTGGCGGTCATGGCCGACGGCCACGAGGTCAAGACCATCGAGGGGCTGGCCGCCGACGGCGCGCCGCTGCATCCGATGCAGGAGGCCTTCCGCGAGCATCATGGCCTGCAGTGCGGCTTCTGCACGCCCGGCATGATCATGACCGCGGTCGACCTGGTCCACCGCAAGGGCCACGACCTCTCCGACCACGTCATCCGCGAAGAGCTCGAAGGCAATCTGTGCCGCTGCACCGGCTATCAGAACATCGTCGTGTCGATCGCCGCCGGCGCCAAGGCGATGGCCAAATCCGATCTGCTTAAGCTGACTGCTTAAGTCCGCCTCGCTTAACGATTTCATCGCGACCGCGATCAGGAAATTCTCATGTACGAATTCAAATATCATCGTCCGGCGACCGTGCGGCAGGCCGCCAATCTCCTGGTCAAGAACGAGGACGCCAAGGTGATCGCCGGCGGCCACACGCTGGTGCCGGTCATGAAGCAGCGGCTCGCCAGCCCGCCGCATCTGGTCGACCTCTCCCATATCGAAGGCCTCGACACGATCGAGATGAAGGGCCGCTCGCTGGTGATCGGCGCCACCGCCAAGCATGCCGACGTCGCCACCTCGGCCATCGTCGGCGAAGCGATCCCGGCGCTGGCCGAACTCGCCGGCATGATCGGCGATCCCGCCGTGCGCCACAAGGGCACCATCGGCGGCTCGCTCGCCAACAACGATCCGACCGCCGACTATCCCGCCGCCGTGCTGGCGCTCGGCGCCACCATCGTCACCAACAAGCGCCGCCTCAAGGCCGAAGAATTCTTCCAGGGCCTGTTCACGACCGCGCTCGAGAGCGACGAGATCATCACCAAGGTGATGTTCCCGCTGCCGAAGAAGGCGGCCTACATCAAATTCCGCAACCAGGCCTCGCGCTACGCGCTGGTCGGCGTGTTCGTCGCCAAGCGTCCGGCGGATGTGCGCGTTGCCGTCACCGGCGCCGGCTCGGACGGCGTGTTCCGCGTCACCGCGTTCGAGGAAGCGCTGAAGAAGCGCTTCTCGCACAAGGTGCTCGACGGCATCTCGGTGTCGGCCGAAGGGCTGAACAGCGACCTGCACGGCAGCGCCGAATATCGCGCGCATCTGATCGGCGGTGCTGACGCGCCGCGCCGTCGAAGCCGCGACCGCCAAAGCGTGACGTTTGCGCGATTCCTCGTTCATCAAGACTGGCTTTCGTCATGAGTGCATCGGCGCTGCCCAAATCCGTCGATGCGATGCTGGAACTTGCTGACGTCGCGCGGCTATCTCGCCGAGCGGTCGCTGGCGACGGTGACCTATCTGTCGCTGCGCATGGGCCGGCCGCTGTTCCTCGAAGGCGAGGCCGGCGTCGGCAAGACCGAGATCGCCAAGGTGCTGTCGGCGGCGCTGGGGCGCAAGCTGATCCGCCTGCAATGCTACGAGGGCCTCGACGTCGCCTCCGCGGTCTATGAGTGGAACAGCGCGGCGCAGATGATCGCGATCCGGCTGGCGGAAGCCGCCGGCGAGACCGACCGCGAGCAATTGTCATCGCGACATTTTCGCCGAGCGCTTCCTGATCAAGCGGCCGCTGCTGCAGGCGCTGGAGCCGGATGTCGCAGGCCCGCCGGTGCTGCTGATCGACGAACTCGACCGCGCCGACGAGGCGTTCGAGGCCTATCTCCTGGAAATCCTCTCCGACTTCCAGGTCACGATCCCCGAATTCGGCACCGTCAAGGCGCCGCAGCCGCCGATCGTCATCATCACCTCGAACCGCACCCGCGAAATCCACGACGCGCTGAAGCGCCGCTGTCTCTATCACTGGGTCGACTATCCCAATGCCGAGCGCGAGCTTGCGATCGTCAAGATCGCGCGTGCCCGATATTTCCGCAAAACTGTCGCAGCAGGTCGTGCGCTTCGTGCAGGCGCTGCGCGACCAGGATTTCTACAAGTCGCCGGGCGTTGCCGAGACCATCGACTGGGCCACCGCGCTGACCGAACTCGACGCCCGCTCGCTGACGCCGCAAGTGGTCGGCGACACCCTGGGCGCGCTGCTGAAATACCAGGACGACATCGCGCGGATGCAGGGCGACACGCTGCAAAAGGTTTTGAAGGAAGCGACGAGCGAGACTGACCAGCTCGTCATTCCGGGGCGCGACGCAGTGCGAACCCGGAATCCATCGAGCCGCATGCACGCTGACAAATGGATTCCGGGCTCACGCTTCGCGTGCCCCGGAATGACGGAAGTGATAGTCCGATGGCCATCGATCACCTCAATCCTCCGACCGGCCAGATCGCCGACAACGTCATCGGCTTTGCCCGCGCGCTGCGCGCGGCCGGCATTCCGGTCGGGCCGGGCGCGGTCATCGACGCCCTGAATGCGCTGCAGGTGATCGAGATCGGCAACCGCGCCGACGTCTACACCACGCTGGAGGCGATCTTCGTCAAGCGCCATGAGCATGCGCTGATCTTCGCGCAGGCCTTCGACCTGTTCTTCCGCGCCGCCGAGGACTGGAAGCACATGCTGGATTCGGTGCCGCTGCCGGATCACGCCAAGAAGAAGCCGCCGCCGGCCTCGCGCCGGGTCCAGGAGGCGATGGCGCAGCCCTCGATGCGCGAGGAAGCCCGCAGGTCGAGGAGCAGGAACTGCGGCTGTCGGTCTCCGACAAGGAGATCCTGCAGAAGAAAGATTTTGCGCAGATGAGCGCGGCCGAGATCGCCGAAGTCACCCGCGCCATCGCCGAGATGAGGCTGCCGCAGGCCGAACTGCGCACCCGCCGCTACCAGCCCGATGCGCGGGGCCTGCGGCTCGACATGCGCCGCACGCTGCGCGCTTCCTTGCGCACCGGCGGCGAGATCATCGATATCCGCAAACTCGGGCGGATCGACAAGCCGGCGCCGATCGTGGCGCTGCTCGATATCTCCGGCTCGATGAGCGAATATACCCGCCTGTTCCTGCATTTCCTCCACGCCATCACCGACGCCCGCAAGCGCGTCTCGGTGTTCCTGTTCGGCACGCGGCTGACCAATGTGACGCGGCCGTCTACGGGCGCGCGATCCCGACGAGGCGCTGGCGAGCTGCTCGTCCTCGGTGGAGGACTGGGCCGGCGGCACCCGGATCGCGACCTCGCTGCACACCTTCAACAAATTGTGGGGCCGGCGGGTGCTCGGGCAGGGCGCCATCGTGCTCCTGATCTCCGACGGGCTGGAGCGCGAGGCCGACGACAGGCTGGCCTTCGAGATGGACCGGCTGCACCGGTCCTGCCGCCGCCTGATCTGGCTCAACCCGCTGCTGCGCTATGGCGGCTTCGAGGCCAAGGCGCAGGGCATCAAAATGATGCTGCCGCACGTTGACGAATTCCGCCCGGTGCATAATTTGAGTTCCATCGAGGGGCTGATCGCGGCGCTGTCGGCGCCGCCGCCGCCGCATCAGCGCAGCCTGATCCGATCGGCAGCTTGAAAGAGGCTCGCAAATGCTCAATCGCGACGAAGACATCCTGCAGGCGGCCGAGGCCTGGCAGAAGGCCGGCCATGGCGTTGCGCTGGCCACCGTGGTCGAAACCTGGGGCTCGGCGCCGCGCCCGGCCGGCTCCAGCCTCGTCATCAATGACGACGGCACGTTCCTGGGCTCGGTCTCCGGCGGCTGCGTCGAGGGCGCCGTCGTCACCGAGGCGCTGGACGTGATCGCCAGCGGCAAGCCCAAAATGCTGGAATTCGGCGTCGCCGACGAGACCGCCTGGAATGTCGGCCTGTCCTGCGGCGGCACCATCCGCGTCTTCGTCGAGAAGGTCGGCTAGTCGTGAAACTCGCAAACCTCACGGACGTGAACACCGAGCGCGCCGCGCGGCGGCCGGTGATCGTGATCACCGATACCGCCAATGGCGAGCAGCGGCTGGTGAAGGCAAAGGACATCGCGGCCGATCCGCTGCGCGCCGAGCTGGCAAAGCAATTGCGCATGGGCAAGAGCGGCAAGATCGAGGCCGGCGGCAAAAAACTGTTTCTCAACGTCTACGCGCCGACCGCGCGGCTCGTGATCATCGGCGCGGTCCATATCAGCCAGGCGCTGGCGCCGCTGGCGCGCTCGCTCGACTACGACGTCACGGTGGTCGATCCGCGCACGGCGTTTGCAAGCCCGGAGCGTTTTCCCGACGTGCCGCTGATCGCGGAATGGCCCGACGTGGCGCTGCCGCCGCTCAACGTCGATCACTACACCGCGTTCGTCGCGGTCACGCACGATCCCAAGATCGACGATCCGGCGCTGCTGCACGCCTTTGCGCGCGACTGCTTCTATATCGGCGCGCTCGGCTCGCGAAAGACCCATGCCAAGCGCGGCCGAACGGCTGAAGGCGCAGGGCGCCACGGATGCCGACATCGCGCGCATCCATGCGCCGATCGGGCTCAACATCGGCGCGGTGTCGCCGTCGGAGATCGCGGTCTCGATCATGGCCGAGATCACCGCCGAGCTGCGGCTGTCGAAAGAAAACGCGAAAGAACAGGCGGCATGAAGTTCGGTCCCGCCAGTCCCGCCGACGCGATTGGCGGCGTCACCGTGCACACGCTGCGCCAGGGCGCGCTGGTGCTGAAGAAAGGCACGCCATCGGTCCCGGCGAAGTCGAGGCGCTGACCAAGGCCGGCGTCAAGGAAATCGTCGTGGTGCGGCTGGAGGAGGGCGACGTCTCCGAAGACGTCGCCGCCGCCAGCATCGCGCAGGCGGTTGCCGGCGACGGCGTCAATGTCGAGCGCGCCTTTACCGGCCGCGCCAATCTGTTCGCGGCGAACGCCGGCGTGCTGGTGGTCGACCGCGCGGCGGTCGACCGCATCAACGGCGTCGACGAAGCCATCACGTTTGCGACGCTGGCCGCCTTCAAGCCGGTGGTCGAAGGCGAGATGATCGCGACCGTCAAGCTGATTCCGTTCGGCGTCGAGGCGAAGCTGCGCGATGCGGCCGTGGCCGTTGCAGGCAAGGGCGCGCTGCGGATTGCGCCTTACGCCATCAAGCACGTCGGCGTCGTCTCGACGCTGCTTGCCGGGGCTTGCGCCGAAGGTGATCGAAAAGACGCTGCGCGTCACCGCCGAGCGGCTGGCGCCGGCCGGCGCCACCATCATCGCCGAGCGCCGCGTGCCGCATGACGAGACCGTGCTCGCCGCCTCGATCAAGGAATTGCTCGGCCTCGGCGCCGAGCTCGTGATCGTGTTCGGCGCGTCGGCGATCGCCGACCGCCGCGACGTGATCCCGGCGGCGATCACCGAGATCGGCGGCGCGATCGAGCATTTCGGCATGCCGGTCGATCCCGGCAATCTGCTTGCTGATCGGCAGCGCCGGCGGCGTGCCGGTGCTGGGCGCGCCGGGCTGCGCGCGCTCGCCGGTGGAAAACGGATTCGACTGGGTGCTGATGCGGCTGCTTGCCGGCCTCAAGGTCACGCGCGCCGAGCTCACCGGCATGGGCGTCGGCGGCCTGTTGATGGAAATCGTGACGCGGCCGCAGCCGCGCACCGTCACCGACATCGAAGTCAACCGCAACGTCGCGGCCATCGTGCTGGCGGCCGGACGCTCGACGCGGATGGGCGGCCCCAACAAGCTGCTCGCCGAACTCGACGGCAAGAAGCTGGTGCGGACCGTAGCCGAGCAGGCGCTGGCCTCGAAGGCCACCGATGTGATCGTCGTCACCGGCCATCAGGCCGATCTGGTCGAGCAGGCGCTGGCAGGATTGAACGTGAAATTCGTCCGCAATCCGGATTTCGCCGGCGGGCTTGCCTCTTCCGTCAAGGCCGGCATCGCGGCGGTGGCGGCCAATGCCGACGGCGCGATGGTCTGTCTCGGCGACATGCCGCTGATCGATGCCAAATTGATCGACCGCCTGATCGAGGCGTTCGAGCCGGACCGCGGCCATCTGATCGCGGTGCCCGTCAGCGACGGCCGGCGCGGCAATCCGGTGCTGTGGTCGCGGCGCTTCTTCCGCGAATTGATGACGCTCGACGGCGACGTCGGCGCCCGCCATCTGATCGCCAAGCACGCCGAGGCCGTGGCCGAAGTCCCGGTCGAGGGCGACAGCGCCTTTCTCGACATCGACACCCCGCAGGCGCTGGAAGCGGCGCGGCGATCGTAAGGCATCCATCGTTGTCGTCCCGGCGAAGGCCGGACCCATACTCCGCGGCCCTTCATCGGGGAGACTGGAGCCTGGGCCTGCGACGCCAGGGTAGTGGCGCATCACTTCTCCCAAAACCGGTTGGTCGCCACCGGCACAAAACCGATGCGGGTATAGAGCGGGATCGCGGCCGTGTTGTTGGCGACAGCCTGCAGCGCCAGGGTCTTGACGCCCCGCTCGGCCGCCCATGCTTCGAGGCTGCGAAGTATCGCTTCCGCGCCGCCTTGCCGCCGCGCCTCGGCGCGCGTCGCCATGCATTCGATGATCGCCAAATCCCCGTCGGCGACACACATTCCGCTCGATATGACCTGTCCGGCGCGCCGGCAGGAGAAAAAAGCGCAAGGCGCCGGCACCGTATCGAGAATCCGGGCATTGACGCTGCGGCGGCTTTCGCTGATCGCGCCGAGATAGATCTCGCGCCATTCCGCGCTCGCCGTCGCAGCGACCTCGACATCGTCAGGGGGATTGGAGGCGCCCACCGCCTTCACCATGGTCAGCGTTGACTCGCCGACGCCGTAACCGCGCGCCTGCAGCAGATCCGCGATACCGGCCGGCGCGCTCAGATCGTAGGTATGTATCCACACCGGCGCGTTGCGGGCGCGGTAGCGCGCCTCCACCGCATCGAGCGCGGTGGCGGGATCGCCGCCGGCAAAATCCACGGTGGAAACGGAATTGGCGCGCTGCGAGCCACCGCCCGAAAGGCGCCAGAGCCAGCCATGGATGTCGGCCGTCTCGAACGCCGGCCAGGCGCGCACGCAGAGACGCTCGATGCGTCGGATGTCGTCGTCGGCAATCTTCATCGGTGGCGTTCACTCCGCGGCTTGCGCATGAGGGGGATATGGCGGCGGTCGCCGCATGCCGGTTTTAGCGCATGTCTTCCGCGCCGTGGAAGCCATAAAAGCGGTTGACCCCGCGGCCGCAATTGACGAACGCTACCTCAAATTCCTCACACCCGGTCTGCGGCGCAATCCCCTATGCAATTCGACACCAAAATCGCGGTCGTGATCCGGACCGACCTTGAAGTCTGGCAGAAGCTCAACGTGGCGTCGTTTCTGGCCGGCGGCATTGCCGCCACGTTTCCCGAATGCATCGGCGAGAACTACGCGGACGGTTCCGGCACGAAATACCTGTCGCTGATCGGCCAGCCGATCCTGATCTACGGCGCCGATCGGCCGGCGCTGTCGCGCGCGCTCGAACGCGCGCTGGCGCGCAACGTCGACGCCCGCGGTCTATACCGAGGACATGTTCAAGACCACGCATGACGCTGCCAACCGCGAGGTGGTGAGGGCAGTGATCCGTGGCGAACTCAATCTGGTGGGGTTGGCGATGCGCGCCGAGCGCAAGGTGATCGACAAGATCGTCGACGGGCTGAAGTTTCACACCTGACGCGTTTTCGGGCGACGGACCGGTTGGCGTGGCGGGTCAGTAACCGCTGTCGCGCTTCGGCTCCTGAGCAGCCATCCTGGCCATCACCAGGGCGGTCTCCGCGGCAATGCGAAAATCCCGGGCGGCCTTCAGGGGGCGGCGAATATTGGGATCTTCCGAGCTGGTATCGAAGGTAATCAGCCGCATGCAATTCGGGCATTGAACCTGGTAGCCGTTCTTGAGCCGCGGAGCCCGCTCCGAAAAAGGCTTCCGGCAGTTGGAACAAACGATCTTGACTCTGTCGTTCATGGCGTTCCTTCCCCGGCATCAAGAAGTATTTCCGCGCGGGAAGCGTCCGTGTTGAACATCGACACCCCTCCCGTTGGGACCGACGATAAGGATCGATTCTAAATTTTGGACCCGGGCATTGATCGCAATTGACTGACCGGTGTTCATAAAGCGTCAAGCTGGCTCCCGGACGCGTGGCTCTGTGGCAAACCAATGAACATCCCCGGATGGAGATTTTATCTGTAGTCAGGACAGTCGCGCTGGCTTTCTCGCCTGGTAGCAACCCCCTGTTACCGTTCGCATTTCAGTTAAGAAACCCTCAAGACTTCAAAGCTATTTTATCGGGATTACTACGAGGGTTAGCCAGGCGCGCAACGGCGCAGCTGGGTGTTGGTCATTCTGGTTAGGCGCTGTTTTGTCCGCTCTTGAGAAGCTGATCTGGGTCCGACCAATGCTGAGATTGAAGAAAATTTCCGATCTGTTGAAAGATTCCGCAGAGCGCCTGGAGTTGCAGGGCAAGGCGGCCACTGGAAAAGTCGCCGACGAAACGGCCAACATGATCAGGGACCTGCGCGATGCATCGCGCGAAATCCTGATGAGCCAGGAATATCAGAATTCGAAGATCAAGTTCTAGAAACAGAAAGCCGCCAGGCGTCTTGCCAAAGCGGTCCAACCGGAGTGTCCGGTGATGGTCGAAACCCGAATTGCGCCACGCGTCCGCGTCAACAAGCCGGCGAAGATCGATCATGGTGGCGATAAGATCAACTGCATCATTCGTGATCTCTCGGCTACCGGGGCCGCGCTGGAGATGACTGATGTCGTCCGGCTGCCGGCGAACTTCACATTGATAATTCCGGAAGACCGGTTGAGGCTGCCGTGTCGCGTCGTTTGGCGTTCGGAATATCGCCTGGGTGTGACGTTCGACGACTAGGCAGCGGGGCAGGGAGCCAACAGCCTGGCGGATGGGCGCCCGGGTTACCTGACCAAAGAAGTCCGTCGCTTCAAAAATCATCGAGCCTGAACTAGCCGGCTTCATTCTGCTCTTGTATTGAGCGTCCATGAGGGCGCCCACTGCTGCGCCGCTTCGTTGAGATATGGACCGAAAAATGAGCCGTTTCTGGAGCCGCCTGACGCATGATTTGAAGCCCTATGTGCCGGGCGAACAGCCCCGCATGGCGGAATTGGTCAAGCTCAATACCAATGAAAGCCCGCATGGTCCTTCGCCGCGCGCGCTGGAGGCGATCCGCGGCGAGGCGACTGAAGCGCTGCGCCTCTATCCGGACCCGCAGGCGTCCGCGTTGCGGGCGGCCCTGGCCACCTACCACCAGGTGCGTCCCGAGCAGGTGTTCGTCGGCAACGGCTCGGACGAGGTGCTGGCGCATGCCTTCGTGGCCCTGCTGAAGCAGGATGCGCCGCTGCTATTCCCTGACATCACCTACAGTTTCTATCCCGTCTATTGCCGTCTGTTCGGCATTGCCCATGAGGCCGTGCCGCTCGATCCGGCGATGCAGATCCGCATCGCCGACTATCGCCGGCCGGCGGGTGCGATCATCGTGCCCAATCCGAATGCGCCGACCGGCGTTGCGTTGTCGCGGGCCGAGATCGCGACCCTGCTGCAGGAGCATCCTGATGCTCCCGTGGTGGTCGACGAAGCCTATGTCGATTTCGGCGCCGAGACCGCGATACCGCTGGTCGCCTCGCACGCGAACCTTCTGGTTGTCCAGACCATGTCCAAGTCGCGGGCGCTGGCCGGTTTGAGGGTTGGCTATGCGATCGGCGACGCGGACCTCATCGAGGCACTCACCCGGGTGAAGGACAGTTTCAACTCCTACCCGCTCGGCCGGCCCGCCCAGGCCGGCGCTATCGCCTCGCTCGAGGACGAAGCGTATTTTCAAGCGAGCCGGGCGCGCGTGATCGAAGGCCGCGCGCGGCTGACAAGCGGACTGGTGCGGCTCGGCTTCGACGTGCTGCCGTCGTCCGCCAACTTCGTCTTCGCGCGTCATCCGGGGCAGGGCGGCGCGACGCTGGCCGCAGGCTTGCGCCAACGCGCGGTAATCGTCCGTCATTTCGCGGCACCGCGCATCGAAGATTATCTGCGGATCACCGTCGGTACCGACGCGCAAACCGACCGGCTGTTGGCGGCGCTGTCGGAGATCCTTAATTGAATTATTCTCCGCTTCCGCGTACCATCTTCCCTGCAACGTGGAGAAATCGAAATGACGAAGCAAGACAGCCGTCAACCGGTCAGCGATCCGCGTCAACTTACCATCGATGAACTTGATAAGGTCGCAGGCGGCCACGGCGTTTCCCCTCCGCCTCCTGGATTCGACAATCTCCAACAAACAGGAGGAGACTCTGCGGCGAGCAAGGCCAAGTGGGGCCGTGTCGCGCAGAGCATCGACAAGCATAACGGCGCAATCTCGAAGTGAGCGAGGCGGCGGTGACCCACGGGTAAATCACTTCTGTTTATCGTAAACCGTGTCAAGCCCCGAAATAAAAAATATTTCGCTTTTCCGAAGCGCCAAATCAGGCGCTACAACTCCATCGCATCCTGTCCCACCAAGAGGGGCGCTCGCGATCGTCACGAAACGCGGGGCAGGGAGCGGTGGACGCTGATGCGCCTTGACGAACGGCGGCTGATGCGTACGGCAAAGACGTGTGGTCCTGACGTCGCGGTGCTGGCGTCAATGCACCTGGAGGCAACTGCTTCTCAGGGCGCAACGGAGGCAAAAGAGCCGTTCTCCGGGGAGAGCACGTTATAAGCCGTAAAGCCATTGCGCAGGGAAGGCCGGATGCTCTCCGCTGGACCTGTATGCTCGTGTGCGCACTCTTTGTGCACATTGCACACGAGACCGCGGGTGCAGCGCGCACCCGGTCTTCCCTGCGCCCTCTGACTACCGAGGGCGAAGAGTTTCCAGCAAACCTCGGGCGCAACGCGTCGCGAGAATGCGAACACACATCCGCTTGTCGTCACCCGCCACCGGGTCGGCCGAATGGCCGCCCGACGACAGGCTCCGGCGGGTGACCCAGTATTCCAGAGACGCTCATAATCGAATCGAGAAGCCGCAGCGTACCGGATTCCCGCATGCGCGGGAAATGACAACGGAGTGTGGCGCTATACCATCCGCGTCATTGCGAGCGCAGCGAAGCAATCCATTCTTACTTCTCTGCGGCGAGATGGATTGCTTCGCTTCGCTCGCAATGACGGTGGAGGAAACCCCCGCATGTAACGGCGACGTGAAATGAGCCCCTTTCGATAGGACGTTGACAATGACTGACTAGTCAGTCATATTACAACCATGATAAAAGCAACCCCCAAAAACCCGCCAAAACCGGCCCAAAACCGTGCCGCGAGCAGGGCGGCCGTCGCCAGGACGCCCAAAATCGTCTCGCCGAAGGTCGAACCCACAAAACCCGCCTCGAACCGGGCCGAACGCGCGGCCGAACGGCGCGGGGCGATCATCGAGGCGGCGATGGATGAATTCATCGCGCGCGGCTTTGCGGCGACCCGGCTCGACGACGTCGCCAAACGGGCAGGCGTCGCCAAGGGCACGATCTACCTGCACTTCAAGGACAAGGAAGCGCTGTTCGAGGAACTGATCCGCACCGCGATCGTGCCGCTGGTCAACCGTCTTGCCGCAGGGCCGCCGCCGGTCGGCGCATCGGTGCGCGACATGGTCGAGGGATTTGCCCGCACCTTCATCCACGAGGTGACGACGACGCGGCGCGGCGACATCGTGCGCCTGATCGTCGCCGAAGGCCCGCGGTTTCCCGAGATCGCCGACTTCTACTACCGCGAAGTGGTCTCGAAGGGGCTCGCCGGCATGCGGGCCGTGATCGAACTCGGCATCGCGCGCGGCGAAATCAAGCACAAGGATCTCGCGCAATTTCCCCAGATCCTGGTTGCGCCCGCGATGATCGCGGTGATCTGGCAAAGCCTGTTCGCGCGACATGCGCCACTGGATGCGAACGAGATGTTCCGCATCCATCTCGATCTGATTTTCGGCGAACGGAGGACGACATGACCTCGTCGCGAATGAATGGCAATGCTGGCCGCGCTGGCGCTGGTCGCCGTGCTGGCCGGCTGCAACGAGCGCAAGGATCCCGGCTTCCAGGGCTGGGTCGAGGCCGACATGATCTTCGTCAGCCCCGACGAATCCGGCCGCGTGACCAAACTCAATGTGCGCGAGGGCGACGAGGTGAAGGCCGGCGTGCGCTCTATTCGGTCGACGACGATCTGCAGCAGGCCGATCTCAACCAGAACAATGCGACGCTGGCCAACGCGCAGCAGACCTATGACCGCGCCGCCTCGCTGAGCAAGACCGGCTCGGGCACGCAGGCCAATCTCGACTCCGCGGTCTCGGCGCTGCGGGTGGCGGAAGCGCGCGTCAACACCTCGCAGACGCGGCTGGCGCGGCGCAGCGGCTTTGCGCCGGTCGCCGGCACCATCCAGCAGATCTATTTCCGCGAGGGCGAAATGGTGCCGGCGCAGCGGCCGGTGCTGTCGATCATGCCGCCCGGCAACATGAAGCTGCGCTTCTTCGTGCCGGAGACGGAGCTGCCGAAGCTTGCGATCGGCGACGAGGTGAAGGTGACCTGCGACAATTGCGCGGCCGATCT
Organism: uncultured Alphaproteobacteria bacterium; assembly: GCA_963742665.1. Taxonomy (GTDB): domain Bacteria; phylum Pseudomonadota; class Alphaproteobacteria; order Rhizobiales; family Xanthobacteraceae; genus Bradyrhizobium. The sequence goes on along the minus strand of CAVUNH010000006.1, from coordinate 156,809 downwards.
CACCGCAAAGATCTATTTCATCGCGACCACGGCCGAATACACCCCGCCCGTGATCTACAGCCTCGATGAGCGCAACAAGCTCGTCTACCTGATCCAGGCGCGGCCGAGCAGGCCGGATAGTCTGCGCGTCGGCCAGCCGATCAGCGTGTTTCTCAATGCGCCGACTCCGGTGGCGGACAAGCGATGACATCAGCACCGTCAACTGCGCCCGACATCGCCATCGATGTCGAGGGCCTGTCAAAATCGTTTGGCGGCCGCGAGGTCGTGCATGACCTGTCGATGCAGGTCAAGCGCGGCACGATCTACGGCTTCCTCGGCCCCAACGGCTCCGGCAAGACCACGACCATCCGCATGCTCTGCGGCCTGCTGACGCCGGATAGCGGCGAGGGCACCTGCCTCGGCTACGACATCCGCCGCGACGCCGACAAGATCAAGCGCCAGGTCGGCTACATGACGCAGCGCTTCAGCCTGTATCAGGACCTCTCGGTGCGCGAGAACCTGGAATTCGTGGCGCGGCTCTACGGCCTGCGCGACGCGCGAGGCTGCGGCGCGCGACATGATCAAGCGCATCGGCCTCAACGGCCGCGAGGAGCAGCTCGCCGGCGAACTCTCCGGCGGCTGGAAGCAGCGGCTGGCGCTCGGCGCCTGCACGCTGCCCAATCCGCAATTGCTGCTGCTGGACGAGCCGACCGCCGGCGTCGATCCCAAGGCGCGGCGCGATTTCTGGAACGAGATCCATGCGCTCGCCGCCGACGGCCTGACCGTGCTGGTCTCGACCCATTACATGGACGAGGCCGAGCGCTGTCACGAGATCGCCTATATCGCCTATGGCCATCTGCTGGCGCACGGCACCGTCGACGAGGTGATCGCGCAATCGGCGCTGTCGACCTACACCGTCACCGGCGACGATCTCAATGGGCTTGCCGCCGAACTCACCGGCAAGCCCGGCGTCGACATGGTGGCGCCGTTCGGCACCAGCCTGCACGTCTCCGGCCGCGACCAGGCCGCGCTCGAGGCCACCATCGCGCCCTATCGCGAGGGCAGGGGATGGCACTGGCAGCACGGCGCGCCGTCGCTGGAGGACGTGTTCATCGACCTGATGAGCCGCTCAAAGGACAATTTCCAATGAGTGCGCTCGAGACACAACGCGAACCGCAACGTCCCCGAGCCGCGGTTCGGCTTCTGGTGGCGCAGCTATGCGATGCTGGTGAAGGAATTCATCCAGCTCCGGCGCGACCGCGTCTCGTTCGCGATGATCGTGATGCTGCCGGTGATGCAGCTCGTGCTGTTCGGCTATGCCATCAACACCACGCCGCGCAATCTGCCGACCGCCGTGCTGCTGCAGGAGGACAGCGATCTCGGGCGCTCGATCCTGAAGGCGATGGAGAACACCGCCTATTTCCGCTTCACCCGCGAAGTCCACACCGTCGCCGAGTTCGACGATCTCCTGCAGTCGGGCAAGGTGCTGTTCGGCGTCGAAATCCCGCGCGGCTTCGAGCGCGCGGTGCGGCGCGGCGACCACCCGGCGCTGCTGGTCGCGGCCGACGCGACCGATCCGGTGGCGGCGGGCTCGGCGCTTGGCGCGCTCGGCGCGATGGTGCAGACCGCGCTGGCGCACGACCTGCACGCCGGCGATCCGCCGTCGATGCCGTTCGAGATCCGCGCCCATGCGCGCTACAATCCGGCGGCGTCCTCGCGGCTCAACATCGTGCCGGGCCTGGTCGGCACCATCCTGACCATGACCATGCTGATCTTCACCGCGCTGTCGGTGACGCGCGAGATCGAGCGCGGCACCATGGAAAGCCTGCTGTCGATGCCGATCAAGCCGGTCGAGATCATGTTCGGCAAGATCATTCCCTACGTGCTGGTCGGCTTCATCCAGGCGACGCTGATCATCGGCATCGGCGTGCTGCTGTTCGGCGTGCCGATTCTCGGCAGCCTGTTGACGCTGGCGCTGCTCTCGACGCTGTTCATCACCACCAATCTCTCGATCGGCTACACCTTCTCGACCATCGTGCAGAACCAGTTGCAGGCGATGCAGCTCTCGATGATGTTCTTCCTGCCGAGCATTCTGTTGTCCGGCTTCATGTTTCCGTTCGCGGGCATGCCGGTCTGGGCGCAATATATCGGCGAGGGCCTGCCGCTGACGCATTTCGTCCGCATCGTCCGCGCCATCATGCTGAAGGGCGCGACCATCCAGAATTTGCAGTACGACACGATTGCACTGATTGCCCTGATGCTGCTGGCGATGACGATCGCGGTGACGCGCTTCCGTCGCACGCTCGATTGATGCAATATTCGTCGTTGGAGGGGGCGAGCGATGGCGTGGTTTTGGCAAGGCAAAAAAGCCGAGGGTCCGGCGGTATCGGCCGACTTCCGGCACGCGCTGACGCAGGAAGTGCTGCGCACCGAGCTGATCCGGATCAAGGCGCTGATCGGCACCGCGGCCGTGCTTGGGCTGATGCTTCTGACCATCCACGCGATCGATCCCTACGCGGTCGAACACCTCTGGCACGGCCGTCTCAAGCCGACCGACCTCTACGCGATCCTGGTTCCCTTCATTCTGTTCGAGCTGTGGGTCCACGTGGTCATCGGCCGGCACCTGAAGCTCGGCCGTGACTTGCCGGTGTTCCGGCGCTATCTCGGCGTGCTGATCGAGACCTCGATGCCGACGGTCGCGCTGGCGCTGCACATCGACAGCATGGGGCCGGTGGAGGCGCTCGGCTTCGTGGTGCCGCTCACCTATTTCATCTTCATCATTCTCTCGACGCTGCGGCTGGATTTCTGGCTCTCGACCTTTACCGGCTTCGTCGCCGCGGTCGAACTGTTCTGCATGGCGATGTTCTATCATCGCGCGGGCAGCGCCGATCCGGCGCCTGATCTCTATTATCACGCCGTGCGCAGCGTGGTCGTCCTGATCTGCGGCATGCTGGCGGGCGCGGTCGGCGTTCAATTGCGCCGGCAGTTCGAGGCCAGCATCCTGGCCGCGACCGCGCGCGACCGCATCACCAATCTGTTCGGCCAGCACGTCTCGCCGCAGGTGGTCGAGCGGCTGATGGCGGAGGGCGCCAGTACCGAAAGCGACATCCGCCGCGTCGCCGTCATGTTCGTCGATTTCCGCAGCTTTACCGCGGGCGCGCGGACGCGCTCGCCGCAGGAGGTGGTCGATCGGCTCGACGGCGCGTTTGCGGTGCTGGTCGATATCCTCGACCGCCATGGCGGCATCGTGAACAAGTTTCTCGGCGACGGCTTTCTGGCGCTGTTCGGCGCGCCGTTCGAGGCGCATGACGCCGCGCATCGCGCGGTCGCCGCCGCGCGCGAGATGCTCGAGGCCAACGAGCGCGTCAACAAGGCGACGAGCTGGCCGCTGCGGATCGGCATCGGCATCCATGTCGGCGAGGTGGTCGCCGGCAATATCGGCTCGCCGCGGCGCAAGGAATACACCGTGATCGGCGACACCGTGAATTTCGCCGCGCGGCTCGAGGCGCTCAACAAGGAATTCAATTCGCAGTTCCTGATCTCGGCAGCCGTTCACGACGCGCTGGGAGAAGAGTGTCGCGACGCGGTCTCGCTCGGCGAGGTCCCGATCAGGGGGTACGACCGGCCGATGGCGGTGTGGCAGTTGGGATAGGAGATTTGCATGCAACGGCGTTACGTCACCGTCGACGTTTTCACCGACCGCGCCTTCGGCGGCAATCCGCTGGCCGTGGTGCTCGATGCCGGCGGACTGTCGACGGCGCAGATGCAGGCGATCGCGACCGAGTTCAATTATTCCGAGACCACCTTCGTGCTGCCGCCGGCGGATCGCGCCAACGACGCGCAGGTTCGCATCTTCACCGTGCACTCCGAGATCCCGTTTGCCGGCCATCCCAATGTCGGCACCGCCTTCGTGCTGGCGACGCAGGCGCCAAAGCCGCCGGAGCGGCTGCGGTTCGAGGAGAAGGCCGGCCTGGTGCCGGTCGAGATCCTGACCGAGCAGGGCCGGGTGTCGGGTGCCGAACTGACCGCGCCGCAGCCGCTGAAGCGGTTGTCGCAGGTCAGTGTGGAACAGGCGGCGGCCTGCCTCTCGCTGTCGGCGACGGAAGTGAAGACCGACCGGCATCCGCCGCAGATCATTTCGGTCGGGCTGCCGTTTCTGGCGGTCGAACTCGCCTCGCGCGATGCGCTGCGGCGGGCGAGGCCGGATGCCGCCGCGTTCGCCAAAACCGTTCCGGGTGACGAGAGCGATGCGGTCTATTTCTACACCCGCGATGTGCCGGCCGGCGAGAAGCCGTGCGATCTGCAGGCGCGGATGTTTCATCCCGGCGCCAGCGGATTGTCCGAAGATCCCGCCACCGGCAGCGCCACCGCTGCGGCTGCGGCGCTGCTCGCCGATCTCGATCCGATGAGGGATGGCGAATTGAAATTGCGGATCGGCCAGGGCGTCGACATGGGCCGGCCGAGCCTGTTGCTGACGCGCGTCCGCAAGCAGAACGGCGCGGTCGTCTCCACCCATGTCGGCGGCAGTTGCGTGCAGATGATGGAAGGTACGTTCCGGCTGCCGGGGAAGGGGTAAGTTTTACACTTGCTTCCCGGCCAGATTCTCGATCTTGACGCCGTCGCGGTCCTCGATGATCTCGGCGATCCATTGCCGGTGGCAATGGGCGTGGTCGCGCTCGTAGCAGAGGATGCAGACCGGTCCCGATTTCTTCACCAGCGCCGACAGCTCGTCGAGCTCCTCTCTGGCCTGCGGCGTCTTCAGATGCGCCGAATAGATCTTGTGCAGCAGATCGAACTTGCCGCTGCGCGCGGCCTCGCGGCCGTTTTTCGGCGTGCCGAGTCCCCTCAGATGCAGATAGGCAATGCCGCGCTCGTCGAGGCCGGCCGCGAGCTGGTTCTTGGAAAAGCCGGGCCGCCGCGACGAGGCGACCGCGCGCACGTCGACCAGCAGCTTCACGCCGGCATGTTCGAGTTCGTCGAGCACGGCCTTGGCGGGCGTCTGTTCATAGCCGATGGTGAAGAGGCGATTGGTCTTGCGTGCCATGTTGGCGTCCCGGCGTTCGTTGTCGTTGACCGCAGGCTAAGTCACCCTGCGACAGATTGCCATAACCGCCGAGGTTCCGCCGGAGAAGCGAGACGCGTTGCTGCCGGTTGCGGCATGTCGCATAGTCGGGAAAACAGAGCCAGTCGGCTGGCCGATCTCGCCGGGGGAAACATGATGAACCGATTTTGCCGCGCGTTGGCCTGCGCGATCGCACTCGCGCTCCTGGTTTGCGGCGTCGATGCGCGCGCGCAAACCTATCCCGACCGTCCCGTCAAAATCATCGTCCCGATCGGCCCCGGCGGCAGCTACGATCTGGTCGGGCGGCACCTCGCCGACGTGCTTTCGAAGCGCATGGGGCAGACCTTCGTGGTCGAGAACAAGCCCGGCGCCGGCACCGTCGTGGGAACGCAGGCCGCGAGCCAGAGCGAGCCGGACGGCTATACGCTCGTGGTCGGCGGGCTCTCCAACATGGCGTTCAATTCGGCGCTGTATTCCAAACTGGGATACGATCCGCTGAAGGATTTCGTGCCGGTCGCGCTGGTCTACAAGTTCGGCTACGTGATGGTCGGCCGCAAGGACCTGCCGCAGGCGAAGCTGCAGGACATCGTCGCCGCGGCGAAAGCCAGTCCGGGCTCGATCTCGGTCGCGACCGCCGGCGTCGGCACCGGTCAGCAACTGGTCGCGGCCGCCTTCATGAAGGCCGCGGGCGTAAAATTGCTGGAGGTGCCCTACAAGGGCTCGCCGCCGGCGTTCACCGACCTGCTCGCGGGCCGCATCGACCTGTTCTTCGATTCGATCGCCGCGGGCCTGCCCTATGTGCAGTCGGGACAGGCGAGGGGCATCGCCGTGCTGTCGTCGAAACGCAGTCCGCTGGCGCCCGATGTGCCGACCATGTCGGAAGCCGGCGTGTCCGGGCTCGATGTCGATTCCTGGCTCGGCATCTTCGCGCCGGCCAAAACGCCGCCCGAAGTTCTCGCAAGACTGCGCCGCGATATCCGCGCCTCGCTGCCCGAGCTGAAGGAGCGCTTCGAGAAGAGCGGCGGCGAAGTCTGGGATTTTCCCGACGACAGGCTCGATGGCTTTGTCGCGTCCGAATACGAGACCTGGACCAAACTGATCCGCGAGGTCGGCATCAAGCTGGACTGAGACGATTGCTATTTCACCCGCTCGATCAATTCCATCGCGCCCGCGGGCGCGCGCACCTTGCCCTCGTGGATCACATAGGCGAAGACGTCGCGCGGCGCTTTTTTCGGCTTGCCGGCATCGACGCGCGGCAAATCGTCGGGCTCGCCGCCATCGGCCCAGGCCTGAAACCGCTTCGCCCAGGCGTCGAGCTGCTTTGGCGGATAGCAGGTCTTGAGTTCGTCATTGCCCTTCTGCAGCCGCGCATAGACGAAATCGCTGACGACGTCGGCGATCGCCGGATACTTGCCGTGCTCGGCGAACACCACGGGCGTTTCGAATTTTCGCAGCAGCGCGACGAAGTCGGGCACGCAGAAACTGTCGTGGCGCACCTCGACCACATGACGCAGCGCGCGGCCTTCGAGCTTGCGCGGCAGCAGTTCGAGGAACTTGCCGAAATCGGCCTCGTCGAATTTCTTGGTCGGCGCGAATTGCCAGAGCACCGGGCCGAGCCGGTCGCCGAGTTCGAGCACGCCGGAATCGTAAAACCGCTTTACGGAATCGCCGGCCTCCGCCAGCACGCGCCGGTTGGTGGCGAAGCGCGGGCCCTTCAACGAAAACACGAAGCCGTCGGGCACCTCGCGCGCCCATTTGCGAAAGCTCTCCGGCTTCTGCGAGCCGTAATAGGTGCCGTTGATCTCGATCGAGGTCAGCTTCGAGGCGGCATAGGACAGCTCCTTCGCCTGCGTCAGCTTCTCCGGATAGAACACGCCGCGCCACGGCTCGAAGGTCCAGCCGCCGACGCCGATGTAGATGTTGCCGCCGCTTTTCGCGGATGATTTCGGGGATTTGCTCACGGGCATGCTCTTGCGATCGGGACGGTGGGGACTGAGCTTGATCCTAATCAAACCAATCGTGATTGGCCAGTTCGCCGAAACCGTGCTGTTCAGGTTCGTCTCGGTTGCGGTTCGAGCGACGCGAAAGAAAAAGGGAAAAAAGGATGCGCATCCTGCTCGCGGCATTGATGGTGATGACGAGTTTCCCGGCGCTCGCCGACGAGGCCGATGATGCGCGCCGTCTGGCGGTCTCCGGGCGCGATGCCTACTGGAACTGTCTCGCGCGCGAATATCCGAAGGACAGCAACAAGAACATGCCGGAACAGGAATTCGCCGCCTTGATCGCTGCCGCCTGCGCGTCCGAGCGGCAGAATTTCCGGGTGGCGCTGGTGGATTACCTTGGCATGCAACCGGGCAAGGATGCCGACGCGAACCTGACGACGGCCAACAATGCCATTGCGCTGGCTCAAAAGGACATCGTGACGGCGTTCGCGAGGCGCAAGGCTGCGCCAAGTAGGATCCCGAGCCGGCTGGCCTATTCCACCATTCCGTTCTTCCGTGATATTAGTCCTGCCATTGGACAGGGGGATTGTCGGGTATGAATTCTGAGTCAGTAGCGGGTATTTTGGGCGCCATTGTCGCGTCGATTGTGCTGGTGGTTGCGATCGCCTATGGGCCGATCGGGCAGTTTGGAAAGCCTGCGCCCAAGGCCGCCGTCCAGCCGGCCAGCGGCGCCGGCGGCGCCGGCTCCGCGGGGACCGGTGATCCGGGAAGTGCCCAATTAATGACGAAGCAGGGGCCCGCCGGCCCTTGCGGAACGCCTCTGGCATCCCCATCATACCTGATAACGGCGACGTCGACGCTTAAGAAGCTCCGGCGCTGGGACGACCATGAATGGCTTGGCTGCGCCGGATGTACGCGCGCCCTCTGTTCGTGGTCGTTGGCATTTTAGGGGCTGTTTTGGCCCGTTTTCCCCCGATCAGATGACATTCCTCCTGCCTTGGAATCACGGGCGGCTGCGGCTATACGCTGGCGCTCATGAATGACGCCATCAAACCGGGCCCCGAAAACCCGCCGCAGGCCGCCGGTTTGCCTCAGCTTTCGGTCGTCGTCCCCACCTTCAACGAGCGCGACAACGTCACCGTTCTGTACCGGCGGCTGGAGGCGACGCTCAAGGACATCCCCTGGGAAGTCGTGTTCGTCGACGACAATTCCCCCGACGGCACCTGGGAAGTGGTGCGCGGCCTGGCGCGGCAGGATTCCCGCGTCCGCTGCATCCGCCGGATCGGGCGGCGCGGCCTGTCGGGCGCCTGCATCGAGGGCATCCTCGCCTCCAGCGCGCCCTATGCCGCGGTCATCGACGCCGATTTGCAGCACGACGAGACCCAACTGCCGAAGATGGTCGGCCTGCTGCAAAGCGGCGCGGCGGAACTCGTGGTCGGCAGCCGCTATATCGAGGGCGGCAGCGCCGACAGTTTCGACAAGGGCCGCGCCGGCGTCAGCGCGCTCGCGACCGAAGTCGCCAAGACGCGTGCTGAAGGTCGAGATCGCCGATCCCATGAGCGGCTTCTTCATGATCCGCCGCGACCGCTTCGAGCAACTGGCGCCGCAATTGTCCACTCAAGGCTTCAAGATCCTGCTCGACATCGTCGCGACCGCGCAAGGCAGACTGCGCACGATCGAGGTTCCCTTCACCTTCGGCTCGCGCCAGCACGGCGAGAGCAAGCTCGATTCCATGGTGGCGCTGGATTTCCTGGGCCTGGTGCTGGCCAAGCTGACCCATGACGTGGTGTCGCTGCGCTTCCTGCTGTTTGCGATGGTCGGCTCGATCGGCCTCGTCGTGCATCTCGTCGCGCTGTTCATCGCGCTCGAAGCCTTCAACTGGCCGTTTCCGGAAGCGCAGGCCTTCGGCGCGCTGGTCGCCATGACCAGCAATTTCATCCTGAACAATTTTCTCACCTATCGCGACCAGCGGCTGAAGGGCTTTGCCATCCTGCGCGGCCTGCTGCTGTTCTACCTCGTGTGCAGCGTCGGCCTGTTCGCCAATGTCGGCGTGGCGTTCTCGGTCTACGACCAGGAGCCGATCTGGTGGCTCGCGGGTGCCGCCGGCGCGCTGATGGGCGTGGTCTGGAATTACGCGATGTCCGGGCTGTTCGTCTGGCGCAAGCGATGACCCCGAAATGAACCCGAACGAGGCGCGGCTTGTCCTCAACACGGTTCTGACAATCCTCGCGCTCGTCGCGCTGCGCCTGGTCGCCGCCGCCTTCACGCCGATCACCTTCGACGAAGCCTATTACTGGATGTGGTCGAAGAATCTCGCCGGCGGCTATTACGATCATCCGCCGATGGTCGCCTTCGTGATCCGCCTCGGCACCATGATTGCCGGCGACACCGAACTCGGGGTGCGGCTGGTCTCGATCCTGCTGGCGCTGCCGATGAGCTGGGCGGTGTATCAGTCCGCCGTCGTCCTGTTCGGCGGCCGGCGGGTGGCCGCGACCTCGGCGATCCTGCTGAACGTCACGCTGATGGCGGCGGTCGGCACCATGATCGTCACGCCGGACGCGCCGCTGTTGGTGGCGTCGAGTTTCGTGCTGTTTTCGCTCGCCAAGGTGCTCGAGACCGGGCGCGGCGCGTGGTGGCTGGCGGTCGGTCTCGCTGTGGGCGCAGCCCTGCTGTCGAAATACACCGCGCTGTTCTTCGGGCCTGCGATCCTGATCTGGCTTGTCGCCGTTCCGAAGTTGCGGCGCTGGCTGATCTCGCCGTGGCTCTATCTCGGCGGCCTCGTTGCGCTTGCGATGTTCGCACCGGTCATCCTGTGGAATGCCGATCACCACTGGGTGTCCTTCATCAAGCAGATGGGCCGCGCCAGGATCGAGGATTTCAGGCCGGCCTTCATCGCCGAACTGATCCCGACGCAGATCGCGTTCGCGACGCCGCTGGTGTGGATGCTCGGCGCGATGGGCCTCTACGCGCTGTTCCAGCGCCGCGCCGGCGCGCTGGCCGCGCGTGCGCTGGTCTCCACCATGTTCTGGACCATCGTTGCGTATTTCATCTGGCACTCGCTGCATGCCCGCGTCGAGGCGAACTGGTTCGCGCCGGTCTATCCGGCGTTCGCGATCGCGGCGGCCGTCGCCGCCCATCTCGTGCAATGGGAGGCGCGCGAGCGGCGCACGGTCGATTTCTGCCTGCGCTGGGCGGCGCCGACCGGCATCGTGATGTTTGCGCTTTTGATCGTGCAGGCCAATACCGGCGTGCTTTCGGGCTATCGCCGCGACGCCACCGTGCGCAGCGTCGGCGTCGGCTGGCGCGAAACCGCCGGTGCGATCGAAGCGGTGCGCGTGCGCGCCGGTGCGACTTGCGTGCTCGCGCCGGATTACGGCACCACCGGCTGGCTCGCCTTCTATCTGCCGAAGGGCACCTGCGTCGTGCAGCAAAACCAGCGCATCCGCTGGGTCAACATGGCCGAACCTGATGCTGCGAAGCTTGCCGGCAAGCTGCTCTACGTTCGCGAGAATTTCCCCGGCGATCACCCGATGAAGAACAATTTCGCCCGCATCGAGCGGGTCGGCGAGGTCACGCGCAAGCGCGGGCCGCTTGCGATCGAGACCTACGCGCTCGATGTGCTGGAGGGACCGAAGGGCGACGTGCTCGACCGCTCGCCGCCGCCGGAACTGGAGTAGGGCGACGCTTGTTTTCCTTGCGGTAGCCACGGCGAAAATAATTCGGGGGCCGTGTCGGATCGGCCGTCTCCCGGATCGTCTTGTAACGAACCCAACAGCGCCATCCAACCGTGAGGTCATGCCCATGTCCGGTTCCAGCCTGAAACCCGCCGCCGAACTTGCCCGCGCCAACACCGCCCGCGTTCCCAACGAGAGCGCCGAATATCGCCGCGCCCGCGAGCAGTTGCTGGCCGAAGAGATCGAGCTTCGCCGCCATATCGAGCGCGTCGCCGAACTGCGCCGCGCGTTGCCGCCGGGCGCCGCCGTGACGAAGAACTATGAGTTCGAAGGCGAGGGCGGCAAGGCGACGTTGGCCGACCTGTTCGGCAACAAGCAGACGCTGGTGATCTACAGCTACATGTTCGGTCCGCAGCGCGAAAAGCCGTGCCCGATGTGCACCTCGTTCATGGGCACGTGGGAAGCAAAGCTGCCCGACATCGAGCAGCGTATCGCGTTCGTATTCGTGGCGCGCTCGCCGATCGCGCGATTGATCGAGGCCAAAAAGGCGCGCGGCTGGACGCGGCATAAAATCTATTCGGATGCGTCGGGCGACTACACGCGCGATTACGTCTCTGCTGACGACGCCGATGCGGCCGGCTACAACGTGTTCACGCGCCGCGACGGCAGCATCCGCCATTTCTGGTCCGGCGAAATGGGACCGGCGACCGCCGACCCCGGCCAGGATCCGCGCGGTGCGCCCGATCTCGATCCGCTGTGGACCATTCTCGACACCACGCCCGAGGGCCGCGGCAAGGATTGGTATCCGCGCCTCGCTTACTGAATGTGGCGTCATTGCGGATGGAACCCCGCATGAATACGGGGTGATTTATCCATAAGTTCCAACCGTTTGCGCATGCCGTGCATGCGCCGGGCGTTTAATCCGCATTTAACTAAAACTCGCCTTAATGACGCTCCGCGCCTCTGCGAGATGCTGCCCGGGAACTTTTCCGGCGCAGCATCAAGGCAGGGGTCAGTAGAGTTGTTCTGGACGCAAGGCGAATGAGTACGAGTACCGGTGCGTTTGGCCTTGCGGCCCACAACCGCAAGAAATCTTCCCGGAAAGTCCTTCCACAGCATTTCCTCGGCAGCGTAGCAGTCGCGGCCGTGGTGCTGGGTTGCGCCTGGACCGTCTACACCAATGTGTTCGGCGCCAGCATCTATCCGTCCGTCAACAGTGCGGCGTTCGATGCGCCCGTCGTCAGGCAGTCGCAGCGTTGCCGCCGTCCGCCCGGCGCGGCCGACCTTCAACGAAGTGTTCGCATCGCTGCCCGCGCCGCCTCCGAAGATTTCCGCGCCCGAGACCGTCCCACCTTCGATTATGTTTAACGAAAGGTTTGCAGCCTCGGCGCCGCAGGGCGATAGCGCCCAGGCCGGTCGAAGCGACGCAAGTAGCCGAAGCCGCCGCCGGTCGAAGCGCCGAAGAAAAGTCGAAACGCCGAAGCTCGCCGAAGCGCCGAAGCCGAAGGAAGCTGCCCCGCAGCCCGCGCCGCGCCCAGGTCGCGCTGAATGTTCCGCGCGCCGAGCAGGCCGAAGCCAAGCCTGCTGAAACCAAGCCTGCCGATGCCAAGCCGGCTGCGAAGACACCGGGGGCTTCCGTCCGCGACATGGCGCAGCGCGCCAAGGCGGCGGTGATGTCGATTGCTTCCAACGAGAAGCAGACGATGGTGGAGAAGCTGTGGGGCAAGCAGCCCTCGCACGGATCGCTGCTGTCCTACGCTTCCGCCGACGCCAGCGTCACCGGAAGCCTTCCCGATACCCGCGCGCAGAACCCGATGCTCGGCGGATCGCCGCCCTACGACAAGCAGACCGCGGTCTACGACATCGCGGCGAAGATGGTCTATCTGCCCGACGGCACCAGGCTGGAAGCGCATTCGGGTCTCGGCTCCAAGCTCGACGATGCGCGCTACTCGCACGTCCGGATGCAGGGCGTGACGCCGCCGCATATTTATGAACTCACCCCGCGCGAGGCGCTGTTCCACGGCGTGCCGGCGCTGCGGCTCAACCCGATCGGCGGCGAAGACAAGATCTTTGGACGCACCGGCCTGCTGGCGCATACCTACATGCTCGGCCCGAACGGCGATTCCAACGGCTGCGTTTCCTTCAAGGACTATTACGCGTTCCTGAACGCCTACCGGAACCAGGGCATCCGGCGCCTCGCGGTGCTGGCGAGGGTTCGAGTGAGCCGGCGGAGGTAGTTGCGCGATGTCGTCCGGCGCAAGGCCGGGCCGTCGAAGTGATCTTCGTTATCAGTTGTCGAACGGTCCTGACGCGTCATTGCAAGCGCAGCGAAGCAATCCAGCTCTGTCTTCGTCGCGGCATGGATTGCTTCGCGCGCTCGCAATGACGACGATACGAGTTTCGCATTCTCGCGACGCGATTGCGCCCGAGGTTTGCTGGAAACTCTTCGCCCTCTCTAAATCAGAGGGCGCAGGGAATGACCGGATGCGCGCTGCACCCGCGGTCTCGTGTGCAATGTGCACAGAAGAGTGCGCACATGAGCATACAGGGCAGCGGAGAGCATCCGACATTCCCTGCGCAATGGCTTTACGGCTTATAACGTGCTCTCCCCGGAGAACGGCTCTTTTGCCTCCGTTGCGCCCTGAGAAGCAGTTGCCTCCAGGTGCGTTGACGCCAGCACCGCGGCGTCAGGACCACACGTCTTTGCCGTACGCTTCAGCCGCGCTCGTCAGTCGCAGCTTCCGCGTCCACCGCATCCCCGTCCCACGTTCGTGACGATGGCCTGATACGCCCCTCTGGTCGGGACGGGATGGCGATAGATATGCCCCTGATTTGGCCTTCGGATAAAGCGAAATATTTTTTATTTCGGGGCTTGACACGAATTCCGTAAATCAGAAGTGATTTGCCCGTCGCGGCAGTATCTGGGTTTCGCAAGACCAGTGATTCGCGACGTCATGTTCGGGAGGTTGCGCCTTGCGATCACGCAGGTTCGATCGTCTTGCGCAGCGCCATCTCGATGCTCGATCGCCGCCTTGACCTGCGGACGCGCCTGGATGCGGTCGCGATAGGCGACCAGCGAGGGCCATTGCGCGACATCGACGCCGCCGTGGCCGAGCAGCAGCAGCGACCAGGCGAGATGGGCGTCCGCCACGGTGAAGCGGTCGCCGACGAGGTAGTCGCGGTTCGCATAGATGCGCGGCCGCCACCGATACGCTCTGCCCGATGCGTTCGCGCGCGCTCGCCTTCGATGCGTCGTCCTTGTACCAGAAGGTCGGAAACAGGAACGCCTTGTGGATCTCGGTGCCGACGAAGCTCAGCCATTCCTGCAGGCGGTAGCGGTCGGGATCGCCGGGCGGCGGCGCCAGCCGCGCCTCCGGCCGGAGGTCGGCGATATATTGCAGCACCGCGGCGGTCTCGGTCAGCCGCTCGCCGTTCTCCAGCACCAGCACCGGCACGGCGCCCTTCGACGACACGGCGAGGAAATCGCTGTCATCGTCCAGAACCTTCTTCTTCCAGATATGCGCGAGGCGGTAACGCGCCTCGATGCCGGCCTCCATCAGCGCGATGCGGCTGGCGAGCGAACAGGCCATCGGATAGAAGTAGAGCTGCAGCATCGTTGGCCTCCCTTGCCGTTGCGCGATCAGACCAGCGCGTCGTCGCCGCGGGCGATGATCGCAAACCGGTCCGACAATTCGACGAGCGCGACGTCGTGAATGGTCGCGGCCGGAATGCTGCCGCCGCGTCCGTCCGGGAGATCGCGCGTGGCGCAGCTGTTGGCGTCGACCGTGATGCGGTAGCCGAGATCGAGCCCGGCGCGGGCGGTGGAGCTGACGCACATATGCGTCATGAAGCCGGCGAGGATCACGTTCTTGCGGTCGGTCGCGGCGAGTTGCGCCTGCAGATCGGTGCCGGCGAACGCGTTCGGCAAGCCCTTCTCGATGACGGGTTCGCCGGCCAGCGGCGCCAGCTCGGTGACGATCGCGCCGCGCTCGGCCGTGCGATCGAACAATCCGCCGGGCCGTCCCTTGTGGGCGATGTGGAAGATCGCGGCGCCGGCGGCGCGCGCCCGCGCCAGCAGCCTTGCGGCGTTCGCGATCGCGCGCTTCGCGTCGGGCAGCGCGATCGGGCCCGCCAGATATTCGTACTGCAGATCGATCAGCACGAGGCAGGCCTCGCGCAGCCGGGGAAGGTTGAGGTCGGCGCCGGCGAGTTCGAGCAGGGTTTTCGGGGCGGTCATGTCTGATGCAGTCTCCCGGTTGGAAATCTTCTCCACGCCGGTATAGCGGGCGGCTGGCCTGCTTTCGCGCAGGAATATTGCAGCGGATGGCTGCAATATTGCAGGCGACCGGCCCGCGGTGATACGGTTGCGCGCATGAACTGGGACGATCTGCGCATCATTGCCGCGGTCAGGGACGAGGGCACCTATGCCGGCGCCAGCGCGCGGCTGAAGATCGACGAGACCACGGTCGGGCGGCGGCTGGCGCGGATCCAGCGCACGCTGGGCCTGCGGTTGTTCGAGGCCGTCGACGGCGTGCGCAAGCCGACCCGGCAATGCGAGATGGTGCTGGCGCATGTCCAGGCGATGGCCGCGCATGTCGCCGAGATCGACCGGATCGGCGAAAACCTGCCGGGTCCGGTCGGGCGCTTGCGGATCGCCTCGACCAATGCGGTGGCGGCCGAAGTGTTGTCGCCGCGCGCCGGCCGTTTCCTGGTGCAGAATCCGGGGCTGACGCTGCAATTCCTCACCTCCAGCGAGAACGTGAAATTCTCGCGCTGGGAGGCCGACCTCGCCATCCGCCTGCGCAAGCCCGACAAGGGCGATTTTGCGATTTCGAAACTGGCGGACGTTCGCCTGTATTTCATCGAGCCGGCTGCCGACTCCGATAGCGAGCCGGTCGTCTGCGGCTATCCGGACGAACTCGACCAGATTCCGGAGGCGCAGTTTCTCAAAGCCGCGGGCTGCAGGCGCGGGCGCGCTGCATCACCGACAATATCGGCGTGATCCGGACGACTGATCCAGGCGCCATCTGGCCGTCGGCATACTGCCTGAATATAGCTGCGAGGCGTTGCTGGCCGACCGCCGCCTGCGCGCCACGCTGCTGCCGAAGCGCCGCGACGTCTGGCTGCTGGTGCAGAACCATCTCAAGCGCGATGCCGCCGCGCGCGTGGCGATCGACTGGGTCCGTAGCTGCTTTCAGGATTTGTCGCGGGGGTAGGCGGTAGGCGGTGTCGGTGGCGCTGAGGCGTTTCGCAGCCAGCCGTCATTCCGGGGCGCGCGCAGCGCGACCCTGGTCGGCCCCACCATCATTGCCGATCCATTGCAGCCGACGATCGGGACTGTATGGATTCCGGGCTCGCGCCAAGTCGGCGCGTCCCGGAATGACGGAGAGCTAGAGTCCGCGATGGCCTACTACGTGTATCTCCTTGCAAGCAAGAAACACGGAACGCTCTATCTCGGCGTGACCAACGATATCGTGCGTCGCGGATACGAGCATAAGACGAAGGTCGCCGACGGTTTCACGAAGCGTTACGGTGTCGACAAGCTGGTCTGGTTCGAGATTTACGATGATGCAGTGACAGCCATCGCACGCGAGAAGGAGTTGAAGAAGTGGCGGCGCGACTGGAAGATCAGGTTGATTGAAGAGCAGAATCCTGGGTGGGTCGATCTGTATCCGGGCATTGCAAGTTGAGACCGTCATTCCGGGGCGCGCCACTTGCGCGAGCTTTGATGCGCAATTGCCGGCGAGAATCCATAACTCACGATCGGGAGTATGGATTCCGGGCTCGCGCTGGCGCGCGCCCCGGAATGACGGAGAGAGGTTTCCGTTCGACACGCCAAACAAAAACCCCGGCATCGCTGCCGGGGTTTTGCATTTCTTGGATAGTCGCCTGAGTGGCTGGATCAGAAATCCATGCCGCCCATGCCGCCGCCGCCCGGGGGCATGCCGCCGCCGCCGGCGTTCTTCTTCGGCAGTTCGGCCACCATGGCTTCGGTGGTGATCAGGAGAGCCGCAACCGAGGCTGCGTTCTGGATCGCCGCACGAACCACCTTGGTCGGGTCGATGATGCCCTTGGAGATCAGGTTGACGTATTCGCCGGTCTGCGAGTCGAAGCCGTAGGAGTACTGATCCTTCTCGAGGATCTTGCCGACGATGACGGAACCGTCTTCGCCTGCGTTGATCGCGATCTGGCGAGCCGGCCAGGACAGCGCCTTGCGGACGATCTCGACGCCGGTCTTCTGGTCGTCGTTCTGGGTCTTGATCCTCTTGAGCTGCTCGGAGGCACGCAGCAGGGCGACGCCGCCGCCCGGCACGATGCCTTCTTCAACCGCCGCACGGGTCGCATGCATCGCGTCATCCACGCGATCCTTGCGCTCCTTGACTTCGACTTCGGTCGCGCCGCCGACGCGGATCACCGCGACGCCGCCTGCGAGCTTGGCCAGACGCTCCTGCAGCTTCTCACGGTCGTAGTCCGAGGTGGTTTCCTCGATCTGCGCCTTGATCTGCTGAACGCGGGCCTCGATGTCGGCCTTCTTGCCGGCGCCGTTGACGATGGTGGTGTTCTCCTTGTCGATCATCACCTTCTTGGCGCGACCGAGCATGGCAATCGTGACGTTCTCCATCTTGATGCCGAGATCTTCCGAGATCGCCTGACCACCGGTCAGAACCGCGATGTCCTGCAGCATGGCCTTGCGGCGATCGCCGAAGCCCGGCGCCTTGACGGCGGCAACCTTCAGGCCGCCACGCAGACGGTTGACGACGAGCGTGGCGAAGGCCTCGCCTTCGACGTCTTCGGCGACGATGACCAGCGGCTTGCCGGTCTGCACCACGGCTTCCAGCAGCGGGCAGCAGTTCGTTCAGGTTGGAGAGCTTCTTCTCGTTGATCAGGATGTAGGCGTCGTCGAATTCAACGCGCATCTTGTCGGCGTTGGTGACGAAGTAGGGCGAGATGTAGCCGCGGTCGAACTGCATGCCCTCGACGACGTCGAGTTCGGTCTCGAGCGACTTGGCTTCTTCAACCGTGATGACGCCCTCGTTGCCGACCTTCTTCATGGCGTCGGCGAGGAACTTGCCGATTTCGGCGTCGCCGTTGGCGGAGATGGTGCCGACCTGGGCGATTTCCTCGTTCGAGGTGACCTTCTTGGAGTTCTTGACGAGGTCGGCGACCACGGCTTCCACCGCCAGGTCGATACCGCGCTTCAGATCCATCGGGTTCATGCCGGCGGCAACCGCCTTGGCGCCTTCACGGACGATCGCAGCCGCGAGAACGGTCGCGGTGGTGGTGCCGTCGCCGGCAGCATCGGCCGACTTGGAGGCGACTTCGCGCACCATCTGCGCGCCCATGTTCTCGAACTTGTCTTCGAGTTCGATTTCCTTGGCGACGGTGACGCCGTCCTTGGTGACGCGGGGCGCGCCGAACGACTTGTCGAGCACGACGTTGCGGCCCTTGGGGCCGAGCGTCACCTTGACGGCGTTGTTGAGGATGTCGACGCCGCGCAGCATGCGGTCGCGGGCATCAACGCCGAATTTGACTTCTTTAGCTGACATATTTGATTTCCCTGAGTTGAACTTGGTGTCTCACCCTTCGAGCGGCGCCTCGCAGGCGCTCCTCAGGGTGAGCGTGTGCGGAGTTGGCTTAGGCAGCCTTCTTCTTGGAAGCGGGAACGTCGGTGAGGACGCCCATGATGTCGCTTTCCTTCATGATCAACAGCTCCTGGCCGTCGAGCTTGACCTCGGTGCCGGACCACTTGCCGAACAGCACGCGGTCGCCGACCTTGAGGTCGATCGGGATCAGCTTGCCAGCTTCGTCGCGGCCACCCGGGCCGACGGCGGTGATTTCGCCCTGCGAGGGCTTTTCCTTGGCACTGTCCGGAATGATGATGCCGCCAGCGGTCTTCTCTTCGGCGTCGATGCGCTTGACCACGACGCGGTCGTGAAGCGGACGGAATTTCATGCAGTCCTCCTAAGTTTTTGCAACTGTTGTCGAATTTTGGAATTTTGGCAGTCCGTACCAGGCGAGTGCCAGCACGGCTGCGGCTGACATAAGCCAGTCTTGTTCGGGGGACAAGGGCTTCTAGCAGAAAAATTGGCACTCAAATATGACGCCTGCCAATTTCGTTCATCATGATTAATCAGGGTAAACGGCCCCGGACCCCGTATTAGCACGTGCGGTAAGCTGCTGCTAACGCGTGAATTTTCAACAGATTCATTAAACATTTAGGCTTGTGATGGGTTGGTCATCGTGCGTCACATTTCTCTCATGTGAGCGCATCTCCGCCGGGGTGGCTCGGTTGGGCCACCACGTGAAATGCGCTTCCTGCAATGGAGGTTGGCATGGTGTCGCGGGTTGGGGTTGTTTCCGACGATTTCCGGAAGCAGGTGCTGGGCTACGGGCTGACGACGGCGGAAATTCTCTATCGGATGCCGGATCATCCCTCGCTGCTGCAGACCTACGTCTGGCAGAATTACGATCTGTTTCCGAAATTCCCCGCGCTGAAGGATTTCCTGGCCTTCTGGCAGGCAAAAGCTCGATGGCCCGCTTTATTCCGTCACGGTGGCGCATTCCAAGCTGATCAAGCCGGCCGAACTGCGCGCCGTGGACGGCGTGTTCAGGCTGCATTGAGACGGGATCGGTAGGGTGGGCAAAGCGCGAGCGTGCCCACCATTTCTGGCGACGATGTATTTGGTGGGCACGGCGCACGCGCCTTTGCCCACCCTACGAATTTCTTTTTTGTGCTAGCCTCCCCCCATCAACGATCAGGGAGGGCACCAATGGCCAAGCAAAAAGCGACCTCAAGAGCCGCCGCCAAAACCGCGGTGAAGAAGAAATGGGCGGGCCACAAGACCGCGGCCAAATCGTCGGCCCGCAAGACCATCAAGTCCAAGGCGAGGGGCCTGCCGGCGGTGAAGCCCAAGGAAGCGGTCAAGGCGGCCGCCAAGACGGCATCGAAGCCGAAGCGGCCGAAACAGCGCATCGCCATCAGCCATCACCGCGAAGAGGATTTCAAGGCCGACGGCCTGCGCACCTACGCGCACTATCGCAATCTCGGCATTGCGGATGCGACCCATGGCCTGGCGCAGGCGCATGTGATCCGGCTGATCGGGCCGTGCAATCCGGCCGAGGTTTCAAAGCTGCATTTCCACGACGTCGAATTCCAGATGGTCTATGTGCTCAAGGGCTGGGTGAAGACCTACATGGAAGGCCAGGGCGAGACCATGATGAAGGAAGGCAGCTGCTGGACCCAGCCGCCGCGCATCAAGCATCTGATCATGGATTATTCCGACGACGTCGAATTGCTGGAAGTGATCCTGCCGGCGGAGTTCAAGACGGTGGAACTGGCGACGTAGAAAGCCGTCACACCCGTTTCGTCTCCGGCATCACCAGCGCGATCAGGCACAGGCCGACGCATCCGATCGCCGACAGGCCGAGGAACGCCACGCTGTGGCCGAGATGGTCGCTGACATAGCCCGCCAGGACATTGCTCAAGCGAGGCGCCGATCCCCGTCGCGGTGCCGACCACGCCCTGCGCGAGATTGAAATGCCCGCTGCCGAAGGCGATGTCGGCGACGATCAGCGGGATCAGGACGCCGAACACCGCGGCGGTGACGCCGTCGAAGAACTGCACGGCGACCAGCAGATAGGGATCGGTGACGGTCGCGAACAGCACGCCGCGAATGGCGAGCGCGCCAAAGCCGATCAAGAGCAACGGCCGGCGGCCCCATTGCTGCGCCTTGCGGCCGACCGATGGCGAGGCTCAGCGCGACGATCGCCTGCGGCAGGATGATGCAGGCCGCGATCAGCACCGGCGCCCATTGGCTCGAGCGCGTCGTCACGATGCCCGCCATCAAGGGCAGCATCGCGGCGTTGGCAAGCTGCAGCAGCAGCACG
Organism: uncultured Alphaproteobacteria bacterium; assembly: GCA_963742665.1. Taxonomy (GTDB): domain Bacteria; phylum Pseudomonadota; class Alphaproteobacteria; order Rhizobiales; family Xanthobacteraceae; genus Bradyrhizobium. The sequence goes on along the minus strand of CAVUNH010000006.1, from coordinate 136,263 downwards.
CTGCCGGCAAAGATCAGCAGCGGGCGCTGGGCCAAGCAGATGCAGGACGCTGGTGGCTTCCGGATCCGGCTCGGCGCGGATGATCGAGCCATGGGCCTGCTCGGGATCGATCTCGCGGTCGGAAATCCGCGACAGCGCGATGATGGTGAGGATGACAAGCACGAAGGTGGCGAGAAACACCGAGCGGCTCGACAGGAAATAGCCGCAGGCGCCCATCAGCGCCGCGGCAAAGCCGTTGCCGAGCGAGGCGAACCGCGCATTGCGCCCGAACCGTTCGCCGATCGCGGCAGGTCCGACCAGCCCGAGGCTGATCGCCGCAATCGCAGGCCCCAGCACGCAGCTGGCCATGGCGTGCAACGTCGCGGCGGCCGCGATGACGGGAAAGATCGGCCACGCCGCATAGGCGAGCGCCGCGACGCCGATGGCGCCGACCGCAAAGCCCGCGACCAGCCGTTCCCTGCGGGCGGCATCGATGATGGCGCCGCCCGGCATCTGGCCGATCAGGCCGACGATGCCGCCGATCGACAGCACCAGGCCGATCTCGACCTGGGTCCATTTCTGCGTCGTCAGATAGACCGCGACGAACGGACCGAAGCCGGTCTGGACGTCGGCGAGAAAGAAGATGAACCAGTCGAGGCCGCGCTGGCTTTGCGGCGAGGAGTGCGGCTCGGACGAGATCGGCGCGGCGGGTGGTGGACGGCGCGCGCGCCTCATCGGCCGCCGGCGCGCGCCGGCCCATCGGCAAAATCCGGGCGTTGTGGGTGCGGGCGCGCGATCAGCTGAATTCTCCCGCGCTCAATGATCGAATTGCAGCGGTTGCAGGCTGCCGGACGCGCCGAGCACCACGATCGGCGTATCCTCCTTGTATTCGGGCGCCGCCTTGACCTGCTCCAGCGTCAGTTCGAGCGTGATGCTCTCCTTCTTGTTGGTGACCTGTCCGAAATGAAGCGCGCTCCAGTCGACGACGATCTTGCGGCTGCCGACGCCGAGAAAGCCGCCGAAATCGATCACCGCCGCGCGCACCGTGCCGGAGCGATCGACGATGACGTCGACGATGCGCCCCATGTTCTCGCCTGCCGCGCTTTTGACGTCGCGTCCGAGAATGCCGCGCGCGTCATACGCGCCGATGACCGTGACGGAGGCCGGTGGCGCCGGTCTTTCGGGAGATCGGGCGACGCCTTGGCCGACGGGCCCGGCGTCGGGCGCCGCCGCTTCGTCGGCGGCGGCGAGCGCGCCGGCCGATATCGCGCTCCAGATCAGGATCGCCGCCATCATCTTTTTTCCCGGACGCATGTGAACTCCCGAGTTGTTCTTGTTGACCCGATGTCTGACGACCGCCGTCAGCGCGACAGCACGATCGAGACCTGAATCCGTCCGCGCGTCCGCATCATCTCGAGCGAGACGTCGTCGCCATGGCGGCGCAGCCGGAGATCGACGCTGGAATCGCCGAGGCGCAGATCGCGCAGGATCACTTCGTTCAGGAATTCCGGCAGACGCGGGTTGTGCAGCCTGATCTCGCCGGCCGGCGCATCGAACTCCAGGCCAAGCGAAGCTTCCAGCAGCGTGAACGGCGTCGCACTCGCCCAGGCCTGCGGCGCGCACGCCACCGGATAGAGCGTCGGCCCGCGCCGCCGCTCGCGGTGGAAGCCGCAGAACAATTCGGGCAGGCGGCGCAGGTCCATGTAGCTCGCCGCGCCGAACAATCCCTTGAACAGATGCTCGACGGAATGCTTGAGGCCGTAGCGGGCGAGGCCGAGCGCGATCAGCGCATTGTCGTGCGGCCAGATCGAACCGTTGTGGTAGGACATCGGGTTGTAACGCGCCTCGCCGAGCGCGACGGTGCGGATGCCCCAGCCGGTGAAGAAGCGCGGCCGCATCAAGTCGGCGGCGACCATGCGGGCGCGGTCCTCGCCGACGATGCCGGTGAACAGCAATTGCCCGGCATTCGAGGTCCGCACCTTGCAGGGCCGCTTGGCGCCGTCGAGCGCAAGCGCGTAAGTGCCGAGATCGGGACACCAGAACGCCTCCTCGAAGCGCGCGGCGAGCTTGTCGGCTTCGTCTTCGAGCTGTCGCGCTTTCGCGGCAAAACCGAGCTGCCGCGCGCAACGCGCCGCCAGCCGCTTTCCCGCGAAGACGTAGCCCTGCACCTCGCACAGGGCGATGTAGCCTTCGGCCAATTGGCCGTCGGCATGAAAGATCGCGTCGAAGGAATCCTTCCAGCCCTGGTTGGCAAGGCCCTGTTCGGAGGCGCGCTGATATTCGACAAAGCCGTCGCGATCGGGATCGCCGGGACCGTCGATCCAGGCAAGCGCCGCCTCGATCGCGGGCCACAATTCGCGCAGCGTGGCCGCGTCGCCGGTGCGTTCGAAATAGAAGCCGGCGAGCAGCACGAACAGCGGCGTGGAATCGACGCTGCCGTAATATTGCGCGAACGGCACCTCGCGCAGTGCTGCCATTTCGCCGCCGCGCATCTCATGCAGGATCTTGCCGGGCTCGGCGTCGTTGAGGGGATCGACCGCTTTGGCCTGATAGGCGGCCAGCCGCTTGAGCACGCCGCAGGCCACGCGTGGATCGATCCACAGCATCTGCAGCGCGGTGATCAGGCCGTCGCGGCCGAACGTGGTCGAATACCAGGGGATGCCGGCATAGGGATAGCGGCCATGCGCGGTCTCGGTCATCAGCATGTTGAGATCGGCCATCGACTGGCACAGCACCTCGTTGAAGATGTTGTTCGAGGTCTCGATGCTGGTCGCCCCGCGCGTCGAACGCCGCATCTCGCGGCGATGCGCGAGCAGCCCGCGCATGAACGGCACCGGCTTGTGATCGGCGGAATGGTTGCAGGTCACGGCGACGAACAGCGAGGTAACCTGTTGGGGCGCGAGGTCGACATGATAGGTCGCGCTGTTCACCGCCAGCAGCGTCGGGCGCGGATCGAAATGCAGTTTGGTCGTTCGCGTGTTGCCGTCGAGGCCGTGATATTCGAGGCTGACATCGGCGGGGCTGAGCAACTGGCTCGACCCGGTGCCGCGGCGCGGGCGCCTGGCGCCGCGCACTTCGAACAGATCGGCGAAATCATTGTCGAACAGGAAGGTCAGGTCGATGCTGGCGGTCCGGTCGCCATGGTTCTGGACGCCGATGCGCTGATAGGCGGTGCCGCGCCACAGGAACAGCGTGCGCACGATGTGGATCAGATCCTTCTGCAGGACGATGCGCTCGCCGTCATAGATGTCGGGATTGGTGAGGTCGACCGTCAGCGCGGAATTGTCGTCGCGCAGGTTCGAACCGAGCAGCAGCGGCTGGGTCTGGTTCAGCATCAGTTCGAGCCGCGCCAGATAGCGCGTATCGGCATTGAACAGGCCGTCGGGACCGCCGGCGGAGGCGCCGATGTCGCCATGGCTGTCGAGAACAATGAAGGTATCGTCATGCTTGAGCGCGCGACGTGGCCGCGCGGCCTGGCCGGTCATCGGAATGTAGAACGGCGATTCCGTGATCTGTTCCATGGCGGGTGGATCCGCCAGCTGGACGTTGGCTTTGACGACCATTTCGAGACCTCTGTCTGTATCCCCTGCGGATATCGCTCCGCACGCCGCGACGCGGGTCTAACTGCAAGCGTCAAACCGTCAGGCTGCGTGGCTCGCCAGACGATTCATTTCCTGGGTCACGAGTTCCCGGTAAGGTCCGGATCCGCGCATCAGCCGGTCCGGCGGCCCGTCTTCGATGATCTTGCCGTCCTTGAGCATCACGACGCGGTCGAAATTCCGCAGCGTCGCCAGACGATGCGCAATCGCGATCACGGTGCGGCCGCGCATCAGGCGGCCGAGCGCCTCGCGGATCGCTTCCTCGGACTCGCTGTCGAGCGCGGCGGTGGCCTCGTCGAGCAACAGGATCGGGGCGTCCTTGAGGAACGCGCGCGCGATCGCGATGCGTTGCCGCTGCCCGCCGGAGAGCTTGACGCCGCGGTCGCCGACCATGGTGGCGAGACCATCCGGCAGCGCCTCCACGAAGTCGCACCGCGCCGCGATCGCCGCGCGCAACACCTCGTTGTCGGTTGCCGTCGGACGGCCGTAGCGGATGTTCTCCATGATGGTGCGATGGAACATCGAGATGTCCTGCGGCACCACCGAGATCGCCTCGCGCAGGCTTTGCTGGGTGACGCGCGAAATATCCTGGCCGTCGATGGTGATGCTGCCGTTCTCGACGTCGTAGAAACGCTGCAGCAGCACGAACAGGGTGGACTTTCCGCCGCCGGACTGTCCGACCAGGCCGACGCGCTGCCCGGGCTGAAGACGCAGGTTGAACTGGTCGAACACCTTGAGGCCGCCGGGATACTGAAACGAAACATTCTGGAACGCGATGGCGGCGCCGCTCTTGATCAGCGGTTCGGCCTCGGGATGGTCGCGCAGTTCATGCGGCTGCAGCAGCGTCGCGATCGCCTCCGAAAGCCGGGCGACGTGCTGGGTGACGTCGACAAGCGCGACCGCGAGGTCGCGGGTCGCATGCAGGATGGAAAGCCCGAGCGTGCAGACCAGCACCACGTCGCCGGTGGTGGCGTGGCCGGCCTGCCAGAGCGTGACCGCCCAGTACAGCAGCGCAAGCGTCAGCACGAGCGTGATCGCGGCATGGGTCAGGCGCAGCTTTTCGAGATAGCGCAGGCTGCGGCCCCGCGCGGTCACCTCGCGGTCGACGGTGGCATCGAAACGGTGATGCTCGTGGTCGAGCCCGCAGAATGCCCGCACCAGCGGCATGTTGTTGATGACGTCGACCATTTCGCCGTCGACGGCGGCGGCCTTGTCGGCGAAGTCATCGTGCAGCGGCTTGCCGGCGGCGGCGATCCGGAACATGGCGACCACGACGACGCTGGCGATCACGATCATGCCGGCCGCCATCGGCAGGCTGACGGTTCCAATCAGCGCGATTGCCACAATCGTGGCAATGCACGGCGGCAACACGTTCCACACGAACATGTTCTCGACCGTGTAAACGGCATTCGAGGTGGCGGTGATCCGGCTCGTCAGCATGCCCGGCAGCCGGTCGGCGAAATAGCTCGGTGCGTGACCGGTCAAATGGCGGAACATGTCGCGGCGCAGATCGCCGGTGACGCCCACGAAGGTGAAACTCGCCGTCCAGCTCGCAACCCGCCACAGCAGGACGTCGGAGGCGATCAGCGATATGAGAAAAATGAATGCCAGCCATACACCGCCGCTATGGGCAGGCCCGGCGGCAAGCGCATCGACCAGATATTTCACGCCATATTGTGTGCCGACGGAACACGCAACGGCTGCCACGACCGCGAGCAGGATCGCGAGATGCGAAGCCTGCCGCTGGCGCAAATAGCGCATCACAAAAGGGAATGGGCGGTTTGCGTATCCCGAAAGATTGTCCATGTGTCCTGCAAAACCTGTTGGAGATTAACGAGAATTGTCAGCGGACCGCCGATTGCGGCTTTCGATGATGGCGATCTCCGAAACCGCAGCCGCGCCGCAACTGCACAACAATTTCGCAGCACAGTCGGTTCGGAGAGTCTGATCACGCGTGATGGCATCAGCAAGACGACACTGTGGGAGAACTACGCGCCTCCTATGGAACCTCGCTGGTGCGAAAACGTTCCCGATCTGGCGCTGCCGGGGCCAAGAGGCTTTCAAAACAGAGTCGCAGGAGGTTGTTGGGATGCGCATCGCGCAGGTTGCTCCGTTGACGGAGGCTGTTCCGCCCAGGCTGTATGGCGGCACCGAACGGGTGGTCTATTGGCTGACCGAGGAACTGGTCGCACTGGGCCACGAGGTCACGCTATTCGCCAGCGGCGATTCCCGCACATCCGGCAAGCTCGAGGCGGCATGGCCGAAAGCGCTGCGGCTGGACGGATCGGTCCGCGACGCCAACGCGCTGCACATGCTGATGCTTGAGCGTGTGCGGCGGAAATGTGACGACGAGGAATTCGATTTTCTGCACTTCCACCTCGACTACTACCCTTTCTCGCTGTTCTCCCGTCAGCCCACGCCCTTCCTCACAACCCTGCACGGGCGGCTGGATCTTCCCGAACACCAGCCGTTGTTCACGACATTTTCATCGATACCGCTGATCTCGATCTCGAATGCGCAGCGGCGTCCGGTGCCGCAGGCCAATTTCGTCCGCACCATCCATCATGGCCTGCCCGAGAAGTTGCTGACGCCGCGGCCGGTCACGCCGAGCTACCTTGCGGTGCTCGGCCGCATCGCGCCGGAGAAGGGCGTCGACCGGGCGATCAGGATCGCGATCCGATGCGGTATCCCGCTGAAAATTGCGGCGAAGGTCGACCGCGCCGACCAGGAATACTACGACACGCTGATCAAGCCGATGATCGATCATCCGCTGGTCGAATATATCGGCGAGATCGGCGATCACGAGAAATCCGACTTCCTGAGCGGCGCCATCGGGCTTTTGGTCCCGATCGACTGGCCGGAGCCGTTCGGGCTGGTCATGATCGAGGCCATGGCCTGCGGCACGCCTGTGATCGCCTATAACCGCGGTTCGGTTCCGGAGATTATCGAGGACGGCAAGACCGGCTTCATCGTCGAGGACGAGATCAGCGCCGTCTCCGATGTGGGCCGGTTGCCGGAACTCGACCGGGGTGCGATCCGCAGGCAATTCGAGGCGCGCTTCACGGCGCGCCGCATGGCGCTCGACTACCTCGACACGTATCAGGGCATGATCGACGCCGTAACACCGCGCATAAAACTGGTGAGCAGCGCGGAGTAACGAGCCAAGGTAATCGGCGCGGCGAGGGCACTCGAAAATCAACCCCGACGGCATGCAGCACCGTCGGGGTGAGACCACGGCGTCAACCTATTGGTCGCCCAATGCTCCGGTCATCGTTTTAGTCAGGCAGCCCGAGCCTCCGGAGAGCTTCGGCCATTCGGTCGAGGACGGTTGGAGAAAAAACCATCGCCTGTTTGAATTTTGATACCGTCAGATCCGGATAGCTTCGCATCAATTTCGCAAAAGCTTGTTGAGCCTCGTCGACCCGGCCGGCTCCCGACAGGGACGAAGCTAAATTGCGATATATCCAGACTGCGTTTGGTCGCTCCTCAAGCGCACGTCGATAGAACGCCGCAGCCTTGTCGTATTCTTGCGTCACCTCGTGCGCCGAACCCATCCCGACATAGTTGTTGAAATTCATCGGGTCGATCGGGCTCAGGCGCAGAGCGCGCTCGAAATTCTCGATCGCCTTTTCGGGTTGATCCGAGTAGTTCTCGAGCCATCCGAGACGACTCCATGCCCATGCGGCATTGGGATCGAGGGTGACTGCGCGCTTGAGCAGCACACGCGCGGTTCCGTAGTTGCGTAGAAAGGTATGCACAGCGCCGAGTACTGCCAGAATAACCGGATCGTCGCCGCTCAGGTCCGCCGCCCGCTCCGCGAGCGATCGCGCCGTCGCCTGGCTCTCCGCGATAGTCGTCCGTCCAATTGTAGACCGAGCGCTGGGCGTGGCACCAACCCGGCAAGCGATAAGGCCAGCGGATAGTTCGGATCAATCGTCGAGCGCCTTTTCGAGGAGTTCGAGCGCTTTATCGCTTTCGTCCTTCTCCAGCGCCCAGACATGAGGCATTGCCCTCATCGTATAGTCATAGCTGCCCAGATCTTGCGGCCGTTTGCGTCGTGATCGCTCGATCTCGGCTATGCGGATGGAAGGTTGTAAGCGCGCCCGCCACCTGCTCCGTTATTCGGTCCTCGAGATCAAAGAAATCCTCGATGTGCGCCGTCAAAGCGCGAGCTCCAGACGTGTGCACCCCCCTCGGTCTCGATGAGCTGGACGATGATGCGGAGGCGGTTGCCGGCTTTCTGCACGCTGCCTTCGAGCAAATAGGCGACCCCTAGCTCCTTGCCGATGTCGCGCGCATTCGTCGCGCGACCCTTGTAGGTGAACGCCGAGCTACGTGCGATCACGAAGAAACGAGCGGATGCACGAAAGCGCCGCAGTAATTGCCTCGACGATTCCATCCGCGAGATAGTCCTGACCCGGCCTCCGCAGACATGTTGTCGAATGGCAGCACGACGATCGACGGTTTGTCGGGTAACGTCAGAATCTTGAGCTGGTGGTATCGGAGACGAGTGGATTACGGGAGTCGTCCTCGTCGGTAATCCGTACTCGCCACACGCGCATCGGTTCGGCAATATTCTTTAGAGTCTGCTCCCCAATGTCATCGAAAGCAATTTCAACCTTGCCGCGAATTTGCCTGTACGCGTCGTCGGAGATGCAGACGCCGCCCGGCTCGGCGATTCCTTCAAGGCGCGCTGCGATGTTAACTCCATCGCCGAAAATGTCGTTGTCGTCGATGATGATGTCGCCGACGTGAATGCCTATGCGAAATTCGATCCTGAGTTCCTGCGGCACGCTCGGCGTTCTGTTTGGCCATCTCCCGCTGGACTTCTACCGCACAGCGCGACCGCGTCGACAGCGCTCGCGAACTCAACCAACATGCCGTCGCCGGTGGTCTTGACGATGCGGCCGCGGTGCGTGACGATCCCGGGGTCTACAAGCGTCTTTCTGAACGTCTTTAGTTGTGAAAGTGTTCGCTCCTCGTCGCGACCCATCAACCGACTATAGCCCGCGATATCCGCCGCCAGCACCGCCGCCAGTCGCCGTTCCACACGTTCGCTGGGCAATAAAGCCCCCGGATCAATGGAATCTACTTAGGCCATCAGAACATAGGCCGAGGCACCTCCCGCTAGGTCCAAATCGGCTCGAGGCAAGATCGTTAGGGAACAATTTGAACTTTGCGCGTTGGCCAAGACGTAATACAGAGCGAATTGCGTATACGAGCCGCACCAGCGATTGCGGAATGACCAGGTTAGCTGCGACGCATTCCCAAGTGCGGCGACCGAACGCATAGTATTCCTCGTCGCAAACAACGCAATGTTGGGAGAGGCAGCATGGGACGAAAATACCAAAGTATCATCGAAACCGTCGGCAACACGCCGGTGGTGAGGATCAATCGTTTGGCGCCGCAGGGCGTCAATCTGTTCGTGAAGATCGAAGCCTTCAACCCGCTTGGCTCGGTGAAGGACCGATTGGCGCTCGGGGTGATTGAGGCAGCCGAAAAGTCCGGAGAGCTCAAGCCCGGTCAGACCGTCATCGAGGCGACCAGCGGAAATACCGGGATAGGCCTTGCCATGGTTTGCGCCGCCAAGGGATACCCGCTTGTGGTTACCATGGCAGAACCATTCAGCGTCGAGCGACGCAAGCTGATGCGTTTCCTTGGCGCGAAGGTCATCGTAACTCCCGCTGCCGAGCGCGCTGTGGGCATGATCAACAAGACCATCGAGCTTGCCAAGGCGCATGGCTGGTTCATGACCCGGCAGTTCGAGAATGAAGCCAATCCCGATATTCATTCGCGCACGACGGCGCGTGAGATACTCGACGATTTCTCCGGAGAACGGCTGGATTACTGGGTGACGGGCTATGGCACCGGCGGAACGCTGAAGGGCGTTGCGCCGGGTGCTCGCCAAGGAGCGCCCGGAAACCAAGATTGTGGTTTGCGAGCCGGAAGACGCGCAGTTGCTGGCCAGCGGCACCGCGCAGTAGCGCAACCCGGACGGTACGCCGACGGCACCGCATCCGACCTTCAAGCCGCATCCGATGCAGGGCTGGACGCCGGATTTCATTCCGAAGATCACCGACGATGCCGTCGCCATGAAAGTCATCGACCGCATCCTGCCGATCTCCGGCCCTGACGCCATTCGCTGCAGCAAGGAGCTTGCCACCAAGGAGGGCATCTTTGTCGGCATTACCTCGGGCGCGACCCTTGCCGGCGCGCTCAAGGTTGCGGCCGAAGCCGAGAAAGGCGCCAATATTCTCTGCATGCTTCCCGACACCGGCGAGCGCTATTTGAGCACGCCGCTGTTCGCCGATGTGGCGGCAGACATGAACGAGGCAGAGCTTGAAATCTCGCGCTCTACCCCGGGCTCGCAGCTCAAGGCTTCCTGAGGGAAGTGAGCGGGGAATATCGGGCGAGGTGAGAGCGTCGCCCAAAACACCGAACCACGGCGGCCCATCTACAGGGGCCGCCTGTCGTTTCTACTTTCGCTTCGCCCGAGGCTTTGATTTCCGCTTCGGCGTCGCCCGTTCCCGCTTCGCCGCGATCCGGTGCGCCGCTGCGAGGGCGGCTCGCGCCCAGCTGACGAGCTCATCGGGCTCGTCAAACAGCCGCTCCGGCACGCGCCAGAAGGAGAGGTCGATCATCGCGCCTCCCTTTGCGTAGTTGAGTGGCGGGAAGCGCCTCGGCCTCCTTGAACGTCTCGCGGTTGTGGTCATCGACGCGGAAATAGAGCGTGTTCTCCGTCACCATGGCGAACATCACGCCATCGCAGAACACGCCCGTCTTGCCGAACATCCGCCGCAGCGAGAGATGGCCGAGCGGCGCCAGCTGCTCGCGCAGGAAGTCGGCATAGGTTTCGCTGGCAACCATGCTCCACCCTCGTGAACGCTCTTTAGCTCAACACGCCGACGATCGCGCCCATCAGGCACGTGGTCAGCGTGCCCGAGACGATCGACTTCAGCCCGAGCGCATTGATCTCGTCGCGGCGGCCGGGCGCCATGGTGCCGAGGCCGCCGATCATGATGCCGAGGCTGGCGAAATTGGCAAAGCCGCACATCGCATACAGCATGATCAGCCGCGAGCGCGGATCGAGTGCGTCTGCGCCGAGCTTCGAGAGATCGACATAGGCGATCAGCTCGTTGAGCACGGTCTTGGTGCCCATCAGGCTTCCCGCCGTGATCGCCTGCGGCCAGGGCAGGCCCATCAGCCAGCACACCGGCGCCATCAGATAGCCGAGCAGCCGCTGCAGCGAAATCTTGGCGCCGCCGATGTCGGGCAGCAAACCGAGGATCGCGTTGGCGAGATAGACCAATGCGACCAGCACCAGCAGCATGGCGATGATGTTGAGCAGCAGTTCGAGGCCGGCGGTGGTGCCCTTGACGATCGCATCCATGGTGCTGGAGGCCTCGCATGTCGGCATCGTCCGCGGCCAACATTGCCGCCGGTGCGTTTGTCCGACGTTTCCGGCACCATGATCAGGCTGATCAGGATCGCGGCCGGTGCGCCGAGCACGGACGCGATGACGAAATGCGCCGCCGCGTCCGGGATCAGCGGCGCCAGCAGCGTGGCGTACAGCACCAGCACGGTGCCGGCGATCCCCGCCATGCCGCCGGTCATGACCAAAAAGAGTTCGCTGCGGGTGAGCTGCGCCAGATAGGGGCGGATGAACAAGGGCGCCTCGACCATGCCGAGGAAGATGTTGGCGGCGGTGGAAAGGCCCGACCGCGCCGCCGACGCCGAGCGTGCGTTCCAGAACCCACGCCATGCCGCGCACGATCGGCGGCAGTACCCGCCAGTAGAACAACAGCGTGGTCAGCACGCTCATGACCAGGATGATCGGCAGCGCCTGAAACGCCAGGATGAAATCCGCACCGGGCGACTTGAGATCGAAGGGCAGCGCGCCGCCGCCGAGATAGCCGAACACGAAGGAGGTGCCGGCGCGGGACGCGGCCGAAATGGTGTTGACGGCGTCGTTGATGGCGCCGAAGGCGCGGGCCACCAGCGGCAGCTTGATCAGCACCAGTGCGGTGACGAGAGTGACCGCAAGTCCGATCGCGGTTTGCCGCAACGACACCGCGCGGCGGTTTTCGCCGAGCGCCCACGCGACCGCCAGCAACGCCAGCACGCCGAACGCCGATTGCAGTTGCAGCATGATTCCCAAAGCCCCCTCGGGCGATTATGACAGCGGCGGACTTGCGAGCGCAATGCCGGGCAGCCCGTCGCTGGCGGCCATTGACAACGCAAGCCGGGGTCGGCCACCGCGTAACGAACAATAATTGCAGCGGAGCGGGCAACGGCTCGCGCCTCGAAAAGCAGGAAACCGGCCCACCCATGTCTACCCTGATGCCCGTCGGCGCCGGCGCTCTGCTCAGGCATCCCTCGTTTCTGCTGTTCTGTCATTTCCCGGGCTTTCTCGCGGTTCTCCGGCCAGATCGCCGCAGTCGCCATCGGATGGCAGGTCTATGAGCTGACCGGCAGCGCGTTCGATCTCGGCATGATCGGACTGGTTCAATTCCTGCCGACAGCGTTGCTGGTGTTCGTGGCGGGACATGCGGCCGATCGCTACGAGCGCAAGCGGGTCGTGCAAGTCTGCCTGCTGGTCGAGGCGCTGACGGCGCTGTTTCTCGCCTGGGGTGCCTATACGGGTTCGCTGACGGTGGTTCAGATTTTCATTGCAATGGCCGTGCTTGGAACGGCCGGCGCGTTTGAAAGCCCGGCGACTGCGGCGCTGCTGCCGCTGGTGGCTCCGCAGGGTTCGCTGCAGCGCGCGACCGCGGTATCGAGCGGCGTCGGCCAGATCGCGACCATCACCGGTCCAGCGCTTGGCGGGCTGGCCTACGTTATTGCGCCGGCGTTGCCTTACGGCATGATGGTGGTGTTTTGCATTTCGGGCGCGCTTGATGACGGGCGCGATCCGCCTGACACAGCCGGCCGCCGTGCGGGATTCGGCGACACCGAACGATCTCTTTGCCGGCGTCCGCTTTGTCCGCAACAACCCGGCCATCCTCGGCACCATCTCGCTCGATTTGTTCGCCGTGCTGCTCGGCGGCGCCACTGCGCTGCTGCCGATCTATGCGCGCGATATCCTCGACACGGCCCGCTCGGTCTCGGCATCCTGCGCGCCGCGCCCGCGGTCGGCGCGCTGCTGATGACGGCGTTTTTGGCGCGCCATACCATCAACCGCCGAGTCGGGATGCGCATGTTCCAGGCCGTGATCGTGTTCGGTGCGGCGACCGTCGTGTTTGCACTGTCGCACTGGATGTGGCTGTCGGTGCTGGCGCTCGCCGTGCTCGGCGCCGCCGACACGATCAGCGTGGTGATACGGTTCTCGCTGGTGCAGCTTGCGACGCCCGACGAGATGCGCGGCCGGGTGGGGGCGGTGAACTTCCTGTTCATCAACGCCTCCAACCAGCTCGGCCAGTTCGAGAGCGGCGTCACCGCCGCCCTGTTCGGCGCGATGCCGGCCGCCGTGCTCGGCGGCATCGGCACGATCGCGATCGCGCTGTTGTGGATGAAGCTGTTTCCGACGCTGCGGGACGTGGAGAAGCTGGAGTAGGGGCGGTTGCCTCGGCGCTCTCATCCGTCATTGCGAGGAGCGGAGCGACGAAGCAATCCATGCTTTCCGAGCGAGAGCAATGGATTGCTTCGCTACGCTCGCAATGACGGTGGTCGATACCGTCGAGTCAACCCCGTCCGACGAACGGCATCTTGCTCGCCATGACAGTCAGGAACAACACGTTGGCGTCGAGCGGCAGGCTTGCCATGTAGGCCACGGCATCGCCGACCGCCTTCGCGTCCATGCGCGGCTCCTGTTTCATCGTGCCGTCCGGCTGCATCACGCCGGGACCGTTGACCATGCGGTCGGTCATTGGCGTCGCGGCATTGCCGATATCGACCTGGCCGACCGCGATATCGTACATGCGGCCGTCGAGGTTGGAGGCCTTGGTCAGGCCGGTGATGCCGTGCTTGGTGGACGTGTAGGGCGAGGAAAACGGCCGCGGCGCATGCGCCGAGATCGAGCCGTTGTTGATGATGCGGCCGCCGCGCGGGTTCTGGTCCTTCATGATGCGGAAGGCGTGCTGGGTGCACAGGAACGGCCCGGTGAGGTTGGTGTTCACCACCCCCTGCCACTGCTCGAGGGTGAGATCCTCGAAATTGACCGGCGGCGCGCCCATGCCGGCATTGTTGAAGAGCAGGTCGAGCCGGCCGTAGGTCTCCTTCACCTTGGCGAACAGGGCGGCGATCGAGGCCGGACTGGTCATGTCGGCGGACACGCACAGGCTCTTGCCGATATTGTCGCCGAGCTTCCTGGTTTCCTCCAGCATCTCCATGCGCCGCCCGGCGAGCACCACGGTGAAGCCGCCATTCATCAGCGCCAGTGATGCCGCGCGTCCGACGCCGGTGCCTGCACCGGTGACGATCGCGATCTTGTTTGCTGCGTCAGCCATTGTTTTCCTCGCCTTCAGTTTTTTGCTTCTGTTTCGGATTTGTAGGGTGGTCTTGGAATATTCTGGTGCGCCGCGCGCAGCGCCGCCGACCAGCGCGAACGCAAATCGTGGAAATAGGGCTCGCCGGCCTCGATGCGGTGATTGAGGTCGGCTTCGCAGGTATCCGCCCGCACCACCAGCACGTCGATCGGCAGGCCGACGCCGAGGTTGGAGCGCATCGTCGAGTCCATCGAGATCAGACTGGTCTTCAGCGCCTCGTACAGTTCGACGTCGTAATGCATGGCGCGGTCGAGCACCGGCTTGCCGTATTTGTGCTCGCCGATCTGCAAGTAGGGCGTGTCGGTGGTGCATTCGATGAAATTGCCGGCGGTGTAGATCATGAACAGCCGCATCCGCGAGCCCTTGATCTGGCCGCCGAACAGGAACGAGACGTCGAAGGAGACGTCTTCCGACCGCAAGGCGGCGCCTTCGGTGGCGTGTACGCTGCGGATGGCGCGGCCGATGCGCTGGGCGGCCTGGAACATGGTCGGCGCGTTCATCAGCGTCTCGGACTCGCCGGTGTGCGGGTCATCCATCCCTTCGGTCAGGGTCGAGAGCACCGACTGGCTGATCGCCAGATTGCCGGCGCTGGCGATCGCCATGATGCGCTCGCCGGGCTTCGAGAAAACGTGGAGCTTGCGGAAGGTCGAGACGTTGTCGAGGCCGGCATTGGTGCGGGTGTCCGCGATCATCACCAGACCGTCCCGTACCAGCACGCCGCAACAATAGGTCATTCCATGGTCCCCAAACCGTCCGAATTACCGGCGGGCAAACTAGTAGCGAATTTCGAGGGGCCATCCAACCCCAATTCCCCGTGGTGCGGCATGCGTTTGGTGGGTAAAAAGACGCAGCGAAAGCGGGGGCGGGGGGAGGCATGCGGAGAACCGATGTCATTGGCGGCGTGACGGCCGCCGCTATTTCTCTTGAATGCGGGCTTGATTTCAGGCGCGCAGGCCGGCCCCTGGGAAGACGGCATGGCGGCCTATAATCGCGGCGACTATGTGCCGGCGATCCGGCTGTTCCGGCCGCTGGCGGAAGCCGGCAACCCGAAGGCGCAAAGCGTGATCGGGGTGATGTACCGCAAGGGGGAGGGCGTGGCGAAGAGCTCGTCGCGCGCCTTCATGTGGTTCAGCCTTGCCGCGAAGCGCGGCGATGCCAAGGCGAAAGCGGAATTGCGTCAGGTGTCCGAAGGCATGACGCCGGCCGAAATCTCCCAGGCGCGCGACATGATGCAGGCCTGCGAGGCCTCGAACTACCGGGCTTGCGAATACTGAGCTGCCGCCACTGTCAGGTCCGGGCCTGGATGACGTGGGCCTGGATCTTGGCGGATACTTCGCCGCTGCCGTGGCGGCGCGCGAGCGCGGAGGCCGCATGGTCGGTCGCCGCCTCCAGATTTCCTCGTGCTTCGATCTCGTTGCGCCACGGGGTGCCCTGGCAATAGGCCAGCGCAACCTGGCGGGCAGACGCGGCGCGGCTCTGCGCCGCCCGGGTCTCGATCGTCACGTCGGTGAAGCCGGCTTTCGCCAGGTCGCTGCGGATCAGCGCGATGTCGTGATAGCCGTGCGGCGTGCGCGCCATGAAGCGGGGCGGGTCGGTTGGAAACAACTCCGCCAGCGCGTTCGCAATGTCATGGGCGAACACGTTCTCCTCGATGCGGTCCCAGGCGCTGAACAGGAAATGGCCGCCGGGCTTGAGGACCCGTCTGGCCTCACGATAGCCGGACGGCCGATCGGGAAAGAACATGACGCCGAACTGGCAACAGACCAGATCGAAGGTGGCGTCTTCGAACGGCAGCGCCTGCGCATCCGCCTGCTGCCAGCGGATGCGGCTGTCCGGCGGCTGCTTTGCCCTGGCATAATCGAGCATCGGCTGATTGAGGTCGGTTGCGACGTAGCTGGCGTCGGGCGAGAGGATCGGCGCCAGCGCACGCGTCACAACGCCGCTGCCGGCTGCCGTCTCCAGCACGGCCTTTGGCGCAAGCAGGGCAACGCGTTGTGAAATATCCCGGGCATAGCTCTCGAAGATCAGCGGAACCATGTGCCGATCATAGTTTTCCGGGATCGAGCCCGAAAACACCTTGTCGTTTTCCGACATCGCGCGTCTCCTGCGTTGCGTTCGACAGGTGGCAGTTCTATAGATTTTGGCAGCTTGGAAGAAAAAAGAAAGCATTCTGGGAGGCGGAATTGCCAGCCAATTCGTCCAACGGGTTGAGGATTGCTTCCCTGACGCTGCTTGCCCTCGCGCTGTGCGCGGCAAGCCCGGCCGCCGCGCAGAAAAAGGGCGGCACGCTCAGGCTCTATCACAACGACAATCCGCCTTCGACATCGCTGCTGGAAGAATCGACGATCGCTTCGGTGATGCCGTTCGCGGCCGTGTTCAACAACCTCGTCGTGTTCGATCCCGCCAAGCCGCATGAGAGCCTCGAGACCGTGATCCCCGATCTCGCCGAAAGCTGGTCGTGGGACGCAACCAACACCAAACTGACCTTCAAGCTGCGCCAGGGCGTGAAGTGGCACGACGGCCAGCCGTTTACCGCCAGGGACGTGCAATGCACGTGGCGAATGCTGATCGGCAAGGGCGATGCCAAGGACTTTCATCGCAACCCGCGCAAGGTCTGGTACACCAAGCTGCAGGACGTCAGCGTCAACGGCGATTATGAGGCGACGTTCGAACTGAGCGAGCCGCAGCCGAGCCTGCCGGTGCTGCTGGCGAGCGCGTTCTCGCCGGTCTATCCCTGCCACGTGCCGCAGCAGGTGATGCGGACCAAGCCGGTCGGCACCGGCCCGTTCAGATTCGTCGAATTCAAGCGCGGCGAGTCGATCCGCCTCGTGCGCAACCCCGATTACTTCAAGAAGGACCGTCCCTATCTCGACGAGATCGCGGTGCGCACCATCGACAACCGCGCCACGCGGATGCTGGCTTTCGCGACCGGCGAGTACGACATCACCTTTCCCTCCGACGTCAGCGTGCCTCTTCTGAAGGACATCAAGGCGCGGGCGCCGAATGCGATCTGCGAGATGACCGCCACGGGCACGCAGATCAATCTGATGGTCAACCGCGTCAACCCGCCGTTCGACAATCCCGACATTCGAAAGGCGATGTCGCTGGCGCTCGATCGCAAGGCCTACAACACCATCCTGATGGAGGGCACCGCGCGAATGGGCGGGGCGATGCTGGCGAAGCCCGAAGGCGAGTGGGGCATGCCGCCGGAAATGGTGACGTCAATGACCGGCTATGGCGCCGATACGGCCAAGAACGTCGCCGAAGCCCAGGCCATCATGCAGAAGCTCGGCTACAGCGACGCCAAGCCGCTGTCGATCAAGATCCAGACCCGCAATCTGCCGACCTACCGTGATCCGGCCGTGATCGTCGCCGACCAGCTCAAGAAGATCTACATCATCGGCGAACTCGACATCCTCGACACGCCGCGCTGGTATGCGCGGCTGGCGAAAAAGGATTTCACAATCGGATTGAACGTGACCGGCGTCAGCGTCGACGATCCCGACGGCAATATCGTCGAGAACTATTCGTGCAAATCGGAACGCAACTACACCCAGTACTGCAATGCCGAGGTCGATAAATTGCTGGCGGCGCAATCCGCCGAACTCGACAGGGAAAAGCGCAGGAAGATCGTCTGGGACATCGAGCGCATCCTGGTCGAGGACGCCGCGCGCCCGATCATCCTGCACAGCTCGGCCGGCAATTGCTGGCAGCCGCAGGTGAAGAATTTCAAGCCGCACGACAACAGCCAGTACAACAATCTGCGGTTCGAGGACGTCTGGCTGGACAAGTGAGGGTACGGCTGCGCGCTACGGACCTTTCCCTGCCGCATCGAGAAATTCAGTGAGCGCCGCCAGCGTCTCATCGGGATCTTCCTCGTAAATCCAGTGCGCACAGCCCTCGAGGCTCACGGCCTTGGTCTGCTTCAACCCGGCGGCGACGAGCTGGCGCTGCAAATTGTTGCCGAACGGGCTCTGGCAGACGACGGCGAGCACCGGGACTTTCGACAGCGCGGAAGTGCCCGTGGTCGCAAGGAAGGCGGCGTCGCGGTCGAAGGCCTCGTAGTTCATGAACGCCGCCCGCAGCCCGCCGTCGCGCTTGAGGGATTCGGTATAACGCGTGACGTCGGGGCCAACGAATTTGCGGCTCTTCGAACGCGAATTCATGAAGGAAAGGATCAGTTCTTCCTCCTTGCCCTGGTATTCACCGACGGAGTTGTCGACCCTGGCGAAGCGGGCGAAATGTTGCGTTCGCGGATTGGCGCGAGCGGCCAGTTTGAATTCGGCGGTGCCCGCGAGCCCCTCGATGAAGGCCTCGGCGACCGTGAGACTCAGCAGTCGCTCGGGATACTGGACGGCAAAGGCATAGGCGATACGGGCGCCGATGTCGTGGCCGATGACATGGGCGCGATCGATCTTGAGATGATCCATCAGCGCCCTGACGTCGCTCGCCAGCGTCTTCTTGTCATAGCCATCGGGCGTGCGTTCGGACCGACCCGCGCCGCGCAGATCCGGCACGATCAGCCGATAGCGTTTGCCGAGCGGGGCCACCACTTGCGCGAACGCATCGCCGGTTTCGGGAAACCCGTGCAACAACAGCAGCGGCTCGGCGCGCGCGCCGATGTCGCGGTAATAGATCGCTGCGCCGTTCACCGTTACCACGCCGGTCTCGACGGCGAGACCGGCGGCCTTGGCGGCGGCTTCCACCGAAATCTGCCCGGCGCGGGCCTGACTTGCCGTCATGCCCCACCAAATGGCCAACAGCATGAGGAAGGCCATTCCGGTGCGCGAGACATTCCGGTCAGCTCCGTTTCGACGCAATGCGGTCGGCATCAGCATTCATCCCTGGCGAGAGCTACTTCTGCGCCACCTGGCGGAACGCGCCTTGCCAATCCTCGACGTGATAGGTGCGGGCGATCTTGCCGCCCTCGATGGTGTGAAGGTCGAGCGACATCAGCTTGAACGACTTGCCGTTGGTCGGCGCGCCCATCATCTCGCCCGCCGGCGTGCCGGTTGCCTCGCCGCGCACGATGACGTGATTGCCCGATACCAGGACCTCCTTGATTTCCCATTTCAGATCGGGAATGCCTCTAAGCCGCTGGCCGATCACGGCCATGACTTCGTCGCGGGTATTGCAGAGGTCGTTGCCGCGGCAGGTGACCCAGCCGGGCGTGGTCGATTGCTTGATGAGGTCGGGCGCCTCCTGGATATTCGCGGCGTTCAGGGCCTTGTAGAACGGGACGAGGTTGGCGCGCACAGTCTCCTCGTTCATTTGAGCCGAGGCGGGCGATCCCGCCAGGACGATCGTCGTGATGACGGCGGATGCCGCCAGGAACTTGTTCATGATAACTCCGCTTCATTTGATCGATGGCGCCAAACGGCAGTCCGCGCTGGCGGCGGGGCTGCACGATGGCAGGCCGCGAACGACATCATCTGTTCACAGCGCCGCCGTGGGCGGAACGCCAATTCCTGCACAATGACCGGGCGTTTATTCGCAAGCGAGCATGGACTGGGATAATCTGAAATTCTTCCTCGCGCTGGCCGAAACCGGCAGCCTTTCGCGTGCGTCCGAAAAGCTGCGCGTCGACCACTCCACCGTCTCGCGCCGCATCGAGATGCTCGAACAGGATCTCGGTGTCCGCGTCGTCGAACGGCTGTCGCGCGCTTACCGCCTGACGCCGGAAGGCGAGCAGGTTCGCGATCGCGCCAGGGAGATCGAAGCGCGCATTGCCGATATTGCGCGCTTTGCCAACACCGTCGATCCCTTGCCAAACCGGGTCGTAAGGGTCAACGGGCCGCCATTGCTGATTTCGCAATTTCTCGCACCGCGTCTTCTGCCGCTTCAGGGCAAGCACCCGGGGTTGCGCATCGAACTGCTCGGCGAAACACGCCAGGTCAGTCTTGGTCAGGGTGAGGCCGATCTGGCGCTGCGGATGTCGAGGCCGGCCGAGAAAGGGGTGACGGCGCGAAAGCTGGCGGTGGTCGCATACGGCCTTTATGCGTCGCGCGATTATCTCGCCCGTTGCGGCGGAGAGGGGCGGGATTTTCTCGGCTTCGACGATAGTCTCGATCAATCGCCGCAACAGCGCTGGTTGAAAAAGCTGGCCGGCGAACGCGGCTTTACGCTGCGATCCAACGACATCACCAATTTGCTGACGGCGGCGCGCGCAGGGCTCGGGCTCGCGGTGCTGCCTTGTATCGTGGTGCGGAACGACCCCAACATGGTCCGCGTGCCCACGCCATTGCCGCCGCTGACGCGCGAGCTATGGCTGCTGTTCCATCGCGACGTCGGCCGGACGCCCGCGGTTCGCGCCGTGATCGACCACATCATCGCGATCATGACGCAGGCGAAGGCCGCGTTCCGCGAAGATGGGCCACCGGGCGCGGCCGATTGATCGCGGATCGTCCTACGACTGGCTCTGCCACTGCCCCTGCCGTCCGCCGGCCTGGTCGACCTTGACCGCGACCGTCAATGTCTCGTTGCCGCCGCCATAGCGGGTGCCGCGGACCGGGGCTGCGCCGAGGTAATCGAGGCCGATGGCGACGCGGGCATGGGCGTCGGTGGTGCAGATGCCGTTGGCCGGATCGAAGCCGACCCAGCCCAGATCAGGCACGTAGGCCTCCGCCCAGGCGTGGCCGGCCGCCTGGTTGACGGTGCCGTCGGAGCGCAGGAAGTGGCCGGAGACGAAACGCGCCGGCACGCCGCCAGAGCGCGCGCAGGCGATGAAGATATGCGCATAGTCCTGGCACACGCCGCGCTTGCCGGCGAAGGCTTCCGCCGCCGAGGTGCCGCTGTTGGTCGGGTCCTCGTCGAACGTCATGTGCTCGTTGATCTGCACCATCAGCGCATGCAGGAACCCGAGCACGTCGTCGCCGGATTCCGAGCGCAGTTCGCGGCCAAAGGTCGCCATCGCCGGGTTGACTTCGGTGAGCGCGGTCGAGCGCAGGAACAGGCTCGGCGGAAAACGCTCGTCCGTGCCGCGCAGCACGCCGCCGGTGTCGTGGGTCTCGATCAGGCCCTCGACATGGATGGTGAGATCGGTGAGCGGGCCGTGGGTCAGGACATGCGTGACATTGCCGAACGCGTCCTGATGCATGTCGAGCCGGGAATCGGTGGAGACGTCGACATGCCATTCGGCGACATATTGCCCGTCATGGCTGCCCGGCGTCATCCGCAGGATCTGGATCACACCCGAGGCCTGGGGCTCGTAGCGATAGCTGGTGGAATGGGCAATTCGCAGGCGCATGGTGTTACCGGGACGAGGTTGGGATCGTCATGCCCGGCCTTGTGCCGGGCATCCACGTCCTTCTCTGGCGATCGGCTTAGCAAGACGTGGATGGCCGGGACAAGCCCGGCCATGACGGCATCAGATCAAATATTGCTTGGTAATGATCTCACCTAGCCGTGAGTTATCCTCAATGAATTCCTGGATGAACTCATGGACGCCGTGCTGGAAGATATCGTCCATATGGCTGTGTTCAAGCCGGTTGCGGACGCCGCGGGCGTGGCGCTGGGAGGCGCCCTGGCGGCCATAGGCAACGCCGATCTGGTCGAGATTGCGCACCAGGTTGCTGTAGCAGCTCGCCAGCGAACGCGGCAGCGTGTCGTTCAGGATCAGAAGGTCGGCGATCAGCCAGGGTTTTAGCGTCTCGCGGTAGACCCAGTGATAGGCGGTCAGCGCCGATACCGAGCGCAGGATCGAGGTCCACTGATAGTAGTCGAGGGGGCCGCCGACATGCTCCTCCTCGGGCAGCAGTACGTGGTATTTCACGTCGAGAATGCGGGCGGTGTTGTCGGCGCGCTCCAGATGCAATCCGAGCCGGGAAAACCAGTAGGCGTCGTTGCGCAGCATGGTCCGGTAGGCCGAGCCGTCGAAGCGCAGCGAGGTTTCCTGCACGAAGCGCAGAAACTTCGCCAGTTCCTCGCGGCTCGCGGTGCCCTTGTTCCAGACTTCCTGCAGTTCGATCCACGAACCGTTGATGGTGTCCCACATCTCGGAGGTCAGCGCGGTCCGAACCGATCGCGAGTTGAGCCGCGCTGCCTCGATGCAGTTCTTGATCGAGGAGGGGTTGGAGGCTGAGAACGCCAGATACTCGACGACGTTCCGTTCGTTGGCCTCCTGATAGGCCTCGTAGAAGCTGGCGCTGACGCCGGCGGTCAACAGCGCCGAATCCCACTCATTGGTCTTGCCGATATAGGCGGCCGGGAGCGCGGTGACGCGGAGCGTCGCGTCGATGGTGCGCGCGAGATACTCCGCCCGCTCGACGTAGCGGGCCAGCCAGTACAGGTTTTCGGCGGTGCGCGACAGCATGCGTTGGCTTTTGCCCTCTACTCGTCCAGAATCCAGGTGTCCTTGGTGCCGCCGCCCTGGCTCGAATTGACCACCAGCGAGCCTTCCTTCAGCGCCACGCGCGTCAGGCCGCCCGGGACGATGGTGACGCGGTCGCGCCCGGTCAGCACGAACGGCCGCAAATCGACGTGACGCGGCGCGAGGCCGGATGCGGTGCAGGTCGGGCAGGTCGACAGCGCCAGCGTCGGCTGCGCGATGAAGCCTTCGGGCTCGCGCTTCAGCTTGTCGCGGAACGCCTCGATGGTCGCCTTGGTGGCGGCGGGCCCGATCAGCATGCCGTAGCCGCCGGAGCCGTGCACTTCCTTCACCACCAGCTCGCCGAGATTGTCGAGCACATAGGACAGGTCCTTGGGCTCGCGGCAGCGCCAGGTCGGCACGTTCTTCAGGATCGGCTCTTCGCTGAGGTAGAACCTCACGATCTCGGGCATGTAGGAATAGACCGCCTTGTCGTCGGCGATGCCGGTGCCGACCGCGTTTGCCAGCGTGATATTGCCGGCCGCGTAGGCCGACATCAGCCCGGGCACGCCGAGCGCGGAATTGGGGCGGAAGGTCAGGGGATCGAGGAAGTCGTCATCGACGCGGCGATAGATCACGTCGACGCGCTTCAGCCCCTCGGTGGTGCGCATGAACACCTCGTCGTTCTTGACGATGAGGTCGCGGCCCTCGACCAGTTCGATGCCGAGCTTGTCGGCCAAAAACGAGTGCTCGTAATAGGCGGAATTGTAGACGCCGGGCGTCATCAGCGCGACCACCGGCTCCGCGGTCGCGCTCAGCGGCGCCACCGAACGCAGCGCCGACAATAGTTCATCGGGATATTTTTCCACCGGGGCGACGCGGTGGCGGGCGAACAGGTCCGGAAACAGCCGCATCATGATTTCGCGGTTTTCCAGCATGTAGGACACGCCGGACGGCGTGCGCGCATTGTCCTCCAGCACGATGAAATTGTCGGCGTCGACCCGGACGATGTCGATCCCGGCGATATGGACGTAGACGTCGTGCGGGACGCTCTGGCCGTTCATCTCGGGGCGGAATACCGGGTTCTGGAAGATCAGGTCGTCGGGGATGATATTGGCGCGGAGGATGTCGCGGCCGTGATAGATGTCGCGCAGGAACATGTTGAGCGCGCGGACCCGCTGCTTCAGGCCCTTTTCGAGCACGATCCATTCCTTGGCCGACATGATCCGCGGGATCACGTCGAAGGGGATCAGCCGCTCCTGGGCTTCGGCGTCGCCATAGACGGCGAAGGTGATGCCGATCCGGCGAAACAGCAGTTCCGCCTCCTGGCGGCGATATTCAAGGGCGTCCGGCGGCGTTTCCTTCAGCCAGCGGGAGAGTTCCTGGTAGGCCGGGCGAAGGTCCCCGCCGGGGCCATTCATTTCATCAAACGCGGCTGCCATAAATCCTGACTATCTTTCGAAGCCATACGCCACAGTGCATGACTTAACGGGATGGTAGCAAGGGGCGGGCCAGCGCGATATGCATTGGCTTGCGGCATTTGTTATGGGTAGTCTGCCGCGCTGCCTGAAAAACCGGCTGACGGGTGCTTATTTCGGCAGCATACCCCCGTGACTTCAATGCGTTGCAATGTCAGGGGAAAGGGGTGAGGAGAGGATATGAGTGAGATCGTCACAGCGGGCATTCTGGTCATTGGTGACGAGATCCTGTCCGGCCGGACCAAGGACAAGAACATCGGCTTTATCGCCGAGTACCTGACCAATATCGGGATCGACCTCAAGGAAGTCCGCGTCGTTGCCGACGAGGAGCCCGACATCATTGCCGCCCTTGATGCACTGCGAAATCGCTACGATTACGTCTTTACCACCGGCGGCATCGGGCCGACCCATGACGACATCACCGCCGACAGCGTCGCCAAGGCGTTCGGCGTCGGCATCGACCATCACCCCGAGGTGGTGGCGCGGTTCCGCGAACGCTGGACCGAGCAGGACCTGAACGAGTCACGGCTGCGCATGGCGCGGATTCCCGACGGCGCCGAATTGATCCAGAGCGCGACCATTCTGGCGCCCGGCTTCAAGCTCGGCAATGTCATCGTGATGGCCGGCATTCCGACGATCATGCAGGCGATGATGGATATCATCGCGCCGAAGCTGAAATCGGGCGTGCGGATGTTGTCGGATTCGGTGCGGGCCAATGCGCGCGAAGGCGACATCGGCGGCCCCTTGCGGGCGATCGCCAACGCCCATCCCGACACCATCATCGGCAGCTATCCGTTCCAGGACGAGGACAAGAAGCCGAACACCAACCTCGTGGTGCGCTCGCGCGATCCGGAAAAGCTCGCCGCCGCGATGGGGGCGGTGAAGGAGATGCTGGCGGGGCTGAACATCACACGGTAGGGACGATGATTTCGACCAGACCAGTCCGCGTGGACGATCTCGATCTGGTGTGTGAGCATCGTGAACGGATGTTCCGCGAATCCAATTCGCCGGGCAGAACCGAAGCGATCCTGGCAACGCAGACCGCGCATTTCCGACCCTGGCTGGCAATGCGCCTCGGTGACGGATCGTATTTCGGCTATGTCGTCGAGGACCACGGCAAGCCAATTGCCGGAATCGGGTTGATGGTTATCGATTGGCCGCCAGGCCCATCCCACCCGATGCACGACAAGCGCGGCTATGTGCTCAACGTGTTCGTCGAGCCGTCGCACCGTAAACAGGGAATTGCCAGGGCGCTGATGGACCGGGCGGACCGGGAGTTCGCAAGCCGAGGCGTCGCGTTCGCAATTTTGCACGCGACCAAAATGGGACGGCCGCTGTACGAACAACTGGGTTGGTCGGCGACCAGCGAGATGGCAAAGTCGCTGTCAGCAGGAGATCAAAAGTGACCGATCCGCAGGAACCGAGCGCGCAGGAGCGGGCCGGCAAGGCCTTTCCGGTCTCGTGGGACCAGTTTCACCGGGATTGCCGGGCGTTGACCTGGCGGCTCAACGAGGTGGGTTCCTTTCATGCGGTGATTGCGATCACGCGCGGCGGTCTGGTGCCGGCGGCGATCGTCGCGCGCGAACTCGGCATTCGCATCATCGATACCGTCTGCATTGCGAGCTACGACCATACCAGGCAGGGCGACCTGAATGTGCTCAAGGGCGTTTCGGAAGCCGTGGCAAAACTGGGCGGCGGCAGCGGCAAGGGGCTGTTGATCGTCGACGACCTCGTCGATACCGGAAAGACCGGGCGGCTGGTGCGTTCGATGATGCCGGACGCCCACTTCGCAGCCGTCTACGCCAAGCCGCAGGGCAAGCCGCTGGTCGATACATTCATTACCGAAGTGTCGCAGGACACCTGGATCCATTTTCCCTGGGACACCGCGCTGTCGTTCCAGCCGCCGATCCGTCCATGACGCGCGGCGTAAGTTTTGGGCCGTCATTGCGAGCGAAGCGAAGCAATCCACAGCGAGAAAGAAAGTGTGGATTGCTTCGCTTCGCTCGCAATGACGCGTGCTGCGAATAGTCGGGCTCATTCATGCCGCTGCAAAATCGCGTCACGCCCGCTGGCGACATCATCGCCGATCCGCATCGCGGCCTGTTCACCGGCAATCGCGGCATCATCCATGATCCCGCCACCAAGACGCTGTTGAAAAAACGCTGGTCGAGTCCGGCCTGGATCACTTGCCTCTGCGAATTCAGGGGCTGGCGGCGCCCTGTGATGGGCCGCCGGAGCTGGACCGAACTGTTCTTCCTCGATGAGGCGACCGCTTTCGCGGCCGGTCACCGTCCCTGTTTCTTCTGTCGCCGCGACGACGCCAATCGTTTCCGGGCGGCGTGGGAGCGGGGCAACGGCATCACCGACGTTCGCGCGCGGGACATGGATGCGGTGCTGCATCGGGAACGGCTGGAGCGCGGCAAGAAGCGGCTGCATCCGCTGCCGCTGCCGATCGAGACGCTGCCCGACGGCGCGATGGTGCAGGCGGGTGCGGCGTATTTCCTGATCGCGCAGGGCAGGGCGCTGCAATGGTCGATGGCAGGCTATCGCACGGCCAGCGAGCCAATCGAGAGATGCGATGCTGCTGACGCCGCCGTCGACATTGCGGGCGATGGAGGCTGGGTATCGGCCGGTGCTGCATCCGAGTGCGGGATTAGCACTGAAGCCTTCAGGTCCGTCATTGCGAGGAGCGTAGCGACGAAGCAATCCATACTCTCGTTCGCGGTACGATGGATTGCTTCGCTTCGCTCGCAATGACGGTGGCGCCTACCCCAATCGCTGCCGCGCCAGCTTCGCGCCCGCGCCGAGCGCGGCGAGTTTGGCTTCCGCGATATCTCTGCGCATCGGCGCCATGCCGCAATTGGTGGTGGCGACAATGTTGCTCTTCGGAACGAATTTCGCGACCTGTTCGATCACCTTGACGACGTCTTCCGCCGTCTCGACGGTGTCGCTGGCGACATCGATCACGCCGGCCTGCACAACCTTGCCGGCCAGCAACGCCAGCAGGTCCAGCGGCACCTTCGAATTGCGGCACTCGATCGCGACCTGCTGGATCGAACTTTTGGCGATCGCCGGGAAGATCAGCTCATACTGTCGCCATTCGCCGCCCAGCGTCGCCTTCCAGTCGGTATTGGCCTTGATGCCGTAGCCGTAGCAGATGTGAACGGCGGTGGCGCAGGTCAGGCCCTGTGCGGCGCGCTCCAGTGCCTTGATGCCCCAGTCGGGGACCTCATCCATGAACACGTTGAAGGCGGGCTCGTCGAACTGGATCACGTCGACGCCGTCGGCCTGCAGCGCTTTCGCTTCCTCATTCAGCAGCTCGGCAAAGGCGAACGCCATCTTGACGCGGTCGCCATAGTGACCGTCGGCCACCGTGTCGATGATGGTCATCGGGCCGGGCAGGGTGAATTTCAGCTTGTGCTTGGTGTGGGTGCGGGCGACGCGGGCTTCATCGGCATGGACGCGGCCTTTCAGCGTCAGCGGCGCCACCACCTGCGGCACCATCGCCTTGTAGCGGTCCTTGCGGATGCCCATCTCGACCTTGTGGGCGAAATCGATGCCCTCGACCTTTTCCAGAAAGCCATGGACGAAATGCTGGCGCGCCTGCTCGCCCTCGGTGACGATGTCGACGCCGGAATCCTCCTGCAGCTTCACCGCCAGCATGGTGGCGTCGCGCTTGGCGCGGGCGAGCTCGTCGCCTTTCGATTTCCAGGGCGCCCACAGCGTGTTGGGCTCGGCCAGCCATTCCGGCTTCGGCAGGGAGCCGGCGATTGTGGTTGGAAACAGCATAGGGGCCTCCCGGTAGGTTTCGTTTGAGCGCCTGTCTGCCATGTCTTATGATCGCCGTACAGAACAACAAAAGTCGCCCAAAAGCGCGAAGCGCGTCTTTAATCCAAATTACAGGGAATATTCCCGCCACCGCCAAGGGGAGCCATGATCGACCTGCATTACGCGCCGACGCCCAACGGCTGGAAAATCTCGATCATGCTGGAGGAACTCGGGCTCCCCTATACCGTGATCCCGGTCAACATCCGCGCCGGCGAGCAGTTCAGGCCCGAATTTCTGGCCATCAGTCCGAACAACCGCATTCCGGCCATTGTGGACCATGCGCCGACCGACGGTGGCGAAGCGTTTTCGGTGTTCGAGACCGGCGCCATCCTGATCTATCTCGCCGAGAAGACCGGCCGTTTCCTGCCGCAGGACATGCGCGGCCGTTCCGGGGCGATACAGTGGGTGATGTGGCAAATGAGTGGGCTGGGGCCCATGCTCGGCCAGCACGGCCATTTCGCGCTCTACGCGAGTGAGAAAATTCCGTACGCAATCGAGCGCTACCGCGACGAGGCAGCGCGGCTATACCGCGTGCTCGATACCCAATTGGGCAAGACCGGAGCTTACGTGGCCGGCGATTACTCCATCGCCGACATCGCCTGCTTCCCCTGGACCATGACCCACAAGGCGCAGGGCTTTACGCTCGACGATTATCCCAACATCAAGCGCTGGTACGCGGACGTCCGCGCCCGGCCGCAGGTGCAGGCGGGGCTCGCGATCGGCAAATTCGTGAAAGAGCCGTTCGACGAGGAGGCGCGGAAGAATATGTTCGGGCAGAAGGCGAAGGAGATGGCCGGACGGAAGTGACTGACTCGTCATTCCGGGATGCGCCGCTTGGCGCAGGCCCGAATCGATAGCCACGATCAGGAATCATCGATTCTCAGTGTGCATTGCACATCGTGAGCTCGATGCTTCGCGTCGCTCCGCAATGACGGGAAAGAGAAATCCGCGAACCGACAAAAGGAATCCCCCATGATCGAATTCTTCTTCGACTGTTCCAGTCCCTGGACCTATCTCGCCTTCCACAACATCCAGCCATTGGCAAAAGAGCTTGGCGTCGAGATTTCATGGCGGCCGATCCTGGTCGGCGGCATCTTCAACACGGTCAACCCGAGCGTCTATGCCTCGCGCGAAACGCCGGTGCCGCTGAAGGCGCGCTACATGAAGAAGGATCTCGCCGACTGGGCGCGCTCCGCAGGGCTTGCGATCAAGATGCCGCCGACGGTGTTTCCGGTGAACAGCGTCAAGGCGATGCGCGGCTGCATCTGGCTCGGTAAGGATATGGTGCCGTTCGCGCGCGCGGTGTTCGAGGCCTATTGGGGCGGCGACAAGGACATTTCGCAGGATTCGGTGCTGACGGACGTCTGCAAGAGCGCGGGCGTCGACCACGTCAAGTTCTTTGCAGGGATCGGCGAGCAGGCGATCAAGGACCAGCTCAAGGCCAACACCGATGAAGTGATGGCGCGCGGCGGTTTTGGTTCGCCGACCATCTTCGTCGACAAGACCGACATGTATTTTGGCAACGACCGCATGCCGCTGATCCGCGAAGCCGTGCTGCGCCTCAAAGAGAAGGCCGCCTGATGCCGAAAGCCGTCGTCTGCCGCGAACTCGGTCCGCCCGAGAGCCTGCGCCTCGAAACATTTGCCGCTGTGCCGCTGGCGGCCGGACAGGTGCGTGTCGCGGTCCGTGCCGCCGGGATCAATTTTCCGGATATCTTGATGGCGGCGGGCGAATATCAGCTCAAACCACCGCTGCCGTTCACGCCGGGCGTCGAAGCCGCCGGCGACGTGGTCGAGGTCAATGAAGCCGCCGGCGTCGAGCTCGGCGACAAGGTGATCGTGAAGATGCGGCACGGCGCCTATTGCGACGAAGCCGTTGCCACGCCGGCGCAGCTGGTGGCGCTGCCGTCGACCTTCGACTACGCCGAGGGTGCGACGTTTCTGGCCGGCCACGGCACCGCCTATCACGGCCTGATCGATCGCGGCCGGCTGCAGCCGGGCGAGGTGCTGCTGGTGCACGGCGCCGGCGGCGGCGTGGGCCTTGCCGCCGTCGAAATGGGCAAGATGCTCGGCGCCACCGTGATCGCGGCGGCCTCGTCCGAGGAGAAACTCGCGATCGCCAAGGCGAGGGGGGCCGATCATCTCGTGCTCTATGCGCGCGAGCCGTTTCGCGATGCGGTCAAGCGCATCACCGACGGCCGCGGGGCGGACGTCGTGTTCGATCCCGTCGGCGGCGAGGTGTTCGAAAACAGCATGCGCTGCATCGCCTGGGGCGCGCGGATTCTCATCATCGGCTTCACCGGCGGCATTGGCCTGGCGAAAACCAATTTGCTGATGATCAAGGGCGCCAGCGTGCTCGGCGTCCGCGCCGGCGAGGCGGTGCGGAAAAATCCCGCGCTTGGGGAAGTCAGGATCAAGGCGCTGTTGGGGTGGGCGGAGGCCGGCAAGATCCGTCCCAACGTCTCGCACCGCCTGCCGCTCGAAGACTACGCCCGCGCGATGCGGCTGTTGATCGACCGCAAGGCGATCGGGCGCGTGGCGCTGACGATGGGGTGAGCGCGTCGTTGCTACAGGCGCGCCGCCTTTAGTCGCTGGCTCAGGAAATCGATGAACATGCGCGTTTTCGCCGGCAACACCCGCGTCCCTGACCAGGTGGCGTGAACGGGAATCGGCGGCGGCGCAAACCGGGCAAGCGTCACTTCGACCAGTCCGCGATCGACCAATGGCCGGACCTGCCACAGCGGCGCGATCGCAATTCCAAGGCCTTGAATTGCGGCTTCGTTGATGACGCTGGCGCCGTTGGCGCGAAAACGCCCGGATACCTTGATCGTCCGGACCTTGCCGTCCACCGTGAACGGCCAGATATCCGCGCCGACCCGCGCCGTGCGCACGATGCATTGATGCTTTGAAAGATCCTGCGGATGCTTCGGCCGGCCGTGCTTGGCGAAGTAGCCTGGTGCGGCAAAGAACACCCTTCGCAGATCGGCAAGACGCTTCGATTTGGCCACCGAGTCGGGCAGCGGC
Organism: uncultured Alphaproteobacteria bacterium; assembly: GCA_963742665.1. Classification (GTDB taxonomy): domain Bacteria; phylum Pseudomonadota; class Alphaproteobacteria; order Rhizobiales; family Xanthobacteraceae; genus Bradyrhizobium. The sequence goes on along the minus strand of CAVUNH010000006.1, from coordinate 105,567 downwards.
CCGATATGGACGGCAAGATCGAGGTTGTCTTCGACAAGATCGACATAGCGGTCGTAGGTGCTGACTTCGACTTCGATCTTTGGATGGATCTTGAGGAACGCAGCGGTTGCCGGAACCAGATGCAGCGCCGCAAATCCGGTCGGGCCGCTGATCCGAAGCAACCCGGACGGCTCGAGCCTTCGATCGGACGCCTGAAGCTTCGCCTCTTCGATGTCTTCAAGCGCGGTCTTGAGGCGCTGATAGTAGGCAAGGCCGGCTTCTGTCGGGCTCGAGCGGCGCGTCGTCCGGCGTATCAGTTCGACGCCGACGTCCTGCTCGACCGCCGCCAGCGAGCGGCTGACCGATTGCAGCGACCGGCCGAGCAGGCGGGCGGCGCTTGTCAGGCTGGCTTTCTCGACCACGGCGACAAAGGCCTGAAGATCGCTGATCCGGCTCACGCGCATTCTCCCGATTTAGAGGATAATATATCCGGATATAGAGTGATTGTCTCAACAGGAAATTTTTGGTTTGAGGTCCGCCGACATCCGTCACCGACCCCATCTCCAACTCGGGATTTTCCCATGCGTCGCGCGTTTTTCGCCGCAGCCCTTGCAGCCGTCGCGCTGCTGGGCAGCTTTTCGATCTCGATGGCCGCCGATCCGGTCACCTATTATCGGACGGCCGCCGTCGGCGACGTCAAGGTATTCTATCGCGAGGCTGGCGATCCCCAAAAACCTGCCCTGCTGTTGCTGCACGGCTTTCCGACCTCATCGCACATGTTCCGGAACTTGATTCCGCTGCTGGCGGACCGCTATCACGTCATCGCTCCCGACTATCCCGGGTTTGGCTTCTCCGATGCGCCGGACCGGACACAATTCAAATACACGTTCGAGCATCTTGCGGAGGTGATGGACGACTTCACCCAGGCTGTCGGTCTCAAACGCTATGCCATGTACATTTTCGACTACGGCGCGCCGATCGGGCTGCGGCTGGCGTTGGCGCATCCGGAGCGCGTCACCGCCATCATCTCGCAGAACGGTAATGCCTACGAAGAGGGCTTGAGCGCCGGTTTTGCAGGCCGCCTGAAGGCTTCGCGGGAGCCTACTGAACAAGCCCGCACGGCGTGGCGCGCGGCTTTATCCCCCGATGCCGGGCTGCGGCGTTACATGGCAGGGGTTCCCGAAGCGCACAGGGCTTTGGTGGCGCCGGAGGCGTATGCGCTCGACAGCGCGCTTCTCGCGCGGCCGGGCAATGATGAGCTTCAACTCGACCTGTTGATGGACTATGGCAGCAATGTCGCGCTCTATCCCAAGGTCCAGGAATATTTCCGCGCCGCGAAGCCGCCCGTACTGGCCGTCTGGGGCAGGAACGATCAAACCTTCGTCCCGCGGGTGCAGACGCCTTCAAGCGCGATATTCCCGGCGCTGAGGTGCATCTTTACGATACGGGCCACTTCGCGCTTGAGACGCATCTCCATGAAATTGCGGCGCACCATCCGCGATTTTCTCCGCCGGAAGCTGAAATAGCGGCAAGGAATGGCGGATCGGAAGCGGCGACCTTTCTATTCGGCCTCGCGCCGCAGCCACTCTTTCACGGCATCGCCCATGGTCTTGGGCCCGGCGCGCTTCATCCAAGCCATGAAGGCGCGATCGAACTTGAAATGATCGCCGCATTGCTTTCTGAAGAAGCGCCGGACGTTCTGCGTATTCCGGTAGGTCTTGGTGATCGGCGTCTTGCGGGTGATGGGATCGCCGTGCCAGTCGAACGTCTTCAATCCTGCCTCCCGCTGGACCGATGGATTGCACGCTTGCTTGAGCTTACAGCTTACGGAAGTGTCCGTCCCTGAGAAACGCGATCGTCTGTGCGATCGCAGGCCCGTTCCGCACCAGCCACGGATGCGACGTCTCGACAATGATATGATCGGCCATGCCGTCGAGCCTGGTGTTTTCGACCGACACCCGGCCATCGTGCGGTCTGGGCAGGAATGCGGACGTGATCGGATAGACCGACCGGTTGCCCGCGATGATTCCGACCGGATAATCGACGGGCGGAAACATCGCGGCGACGGCAGCGTCGCGTTGGGTCCCGAGCTGCTGCCCGGCCGGTCCGAACCAGGCGCGATAAGCGCCGATGTGCTTCAGGCGGTCGGCGATCTCGCTGCCGCCATTGGGCGTGCCGAGCATGACCACGCGGCCGAGACGTTTCGGCCGATGCCGCGCGACATAGACGCGCGCCAGGAGGCCTCCCATGGAGTGGCAGACGAAATGCACGCAGCCGTCGAGGCTCTCGGCAAAGCGTTCGACGGCGGGATGAATGTCCTCCGCCAGCGCCTCGAGCGCCTTGCTCCGGCTCGCATAGCCGACGTTCAGCGTGGCGTAGCCGGCAGCCTCGACGCTTGCCTGCATTTTTCGAAACGAACGCGACGTCCTGCTGATACCGTGCAGCAGGACGACGCCGTCTCTTACGGTCACTTATATTCCCGCTCGGTCCACCACGGGAAATAGTCGGGCATGTCGGCCGAAACCTTGTCCTTGAATTGCGCCGGGCGCTTTTCCAGGAACGACACCACGCCTTCCTTCACATCGCCGGACCGCCCGCGGGCGTAGATGCCGCGGCTGTCGACCTTGTGCGCTTCCATCGGATCGTCGGCGCCCATCATGCGCCACATCATCTGCCGGATCAGCGCCACCGACACCGGCGCGGTCTTGGCGGCGATCTCCTTGGCGAGCGCGCGCGCGGTCGGCAGCAGATCATCCGGCGGCACCACCTTGCTGACGAGGCGGCCGGCGAGCGCTTCCTGCGCCGGAAACACGCGGCCGGTGTAACACCACTCCAGCGCCTGGGCGATGCCGACGAGGCGCGGCAGGAACCAGCTCGAGGCCGCTTCCGGCACGATGCCGCGCTGGGAGAACACGAAGCCGAAGCGCGCGGCTTCGGTCGCGATGCGGATGTCCATCGCCAGCTGCATGGTGACGCCGATGCCGACCGCCGGGCCGTTCACCGCCGCGATCACGGGCTTCAGGCATTTGAAGATGCGCAGCGTCAACTGGCCGCCGCCGTCGCGCACCTGCGGGTCGCTGTAATCGACGGCGCCGCTGGCCAGCCGCTTCACCGGCCCGCGCCGGGCGTCGCGGTCGAAGGTGTTGGCGCCGGAGGAGAGGTCGGCGCCGGCGCAGAAGCCGCGGCCGGCGCCGGTGACGATGATGGCGCGGATATTGTCGTCCTTGTCGGCGGCGTCGAACGCGTCGATCATTTCCTGCTGCATGGTGCCGTTGAAGGCGTTGAGCTTGTCGGGCCGGTTCAGCGTGATGGTGAGGATCTGCTCGGCGACCTCGTACTTGATCGTCTCATACGCCATGGGTGGTTTCCTCTGCTGTGATGTTTGTTATTTCATTCCGGCTCGTCATTCCGGGGCGGAGCGAAGCGACGAGCCCGGAATCCATAACCACGATCGAGAGTATGGATTCCGGGCCTGCGCCTCGGCGCATCCCGGAATGACGAAGAGATATTACTTCTTCGGCGGGGCCGGCCACGGCTTTTGCGCACCGCGCAGGCCTTCGAACGCCTTGGCCATGCCGAGCACGCCGAGATCGTCGAAGCGGCGGCCGATGATCTGCACGCCGATCGGAAAGCCCTTCTTGTCGTAACCGCCATTGATCGAGACGGCCGGGTTTTCCGACATGTTCCACGGCACGGTGTAGCAGATGTGCTCGAACGGCTTTTCGGGATCGTTGAGCGGCGAAGCGAATTCGGCGGGGAAATTCACCACCGGCGATACCGGCGAGACCACGTAATCGAGATCGCAGAACAGCTTTGCCGCCGCGGCGCGGATCGCCATGGTGGCGTTGAAGCCTCTGATGACGTCGAGGCCGGAGAGTTTCGCGCCGGCCTCCGCCCATTTGTAGATATAGGGCAGCGACTTGCGCGCGTTCCTCCGGCGGCAGTCTGGAAAGATCGTCCCAGCTCCGCGCGCGCCAGAAATTGTCGAGCCCGTCGAGCATTTCGCGGGTCAAGATGCCGTCGACCTCGGTGACGACGGCGCCGGCGGATTCGAAGGCTTTGGCGGCCTTGACCGCGACCTCGCGAACTTCCTTCTCCAGCGTCTGGCCGACGCCGGGATCGAGCATCAACCCGATGCGCAGCTTGCGCGGCGACTTGTCGAGCGCCTTCCAGTTGATTTCATGCGCGGGCAGGCTCATGCCGTCGCGCCGATCGGGGCGCGACAATACGCTCATCATCAGCGCCGCATCGTCGACGATGCGCGTCATCGGCCCGGCGACGCGGCCGACGTAGGGCGGATCGACCGGAACGCGCCCGAGGCTCGGTTTCAGCGCCACCAGGCCGTTCCAGCAGGCCGGCAGCCGCACCGAGCCGCCGATATCGGTGCCGAGATGCAGCGGGCCGTAACCGGCCGCACCCGCGGCGCCCGCGCCGGAGGAGGAGCCGCCGGGGTTCTTGCTGACGTCCCAGGGATTGCGGGTGAGGGGATGGAAACTCGAAAGGCCCGACGACAACATGCCGTAATCCGGCATCGTGGTCTTGGAGAAGATGACCGCGCCCGCTTCGCGCAGCCGCGCGGCCGGCGGCGCATCCTTCGGCGACGGCACCTGCTTGACGCTGGCGGCGCCGAGCGGCACCGGCTGGTCCTTGGTGGCGATATTGTCCTTGATGGTGACCGGCACGCCGTCGAGCGTGCCGACATGCTCGCCCTTCTGCCAGCGATCGGTCGAGGCCCTGGCGGCGGCGCGCGCGCCTTCCGGGTCGTACAGATAGAGCGCCTTGATGTGCGGCTCCCACACCGCGACATGCGCCAGAACCTCTTCCATCACTTCCGACGGCGAGAACTGCTTGGCGCGATAGCCGGCGATCAGATCGACGGCCGAGAGATCGTGCAGCGACGTGACGGCTTCTGCCGGTTTTGTTTTATGCATGGGATCCTGCCGGCATACGGGTTTCGATGATGCGCGCGAACATGCTGGCGCCGATCGGCAGGATCTTGTCGTCGAGAACGTAGCCGGGATTGTGCACCGGCACCGAGCCTTCATGGCCGACCCAGAAATAGGCGCCCGGGACGGCCTGCATCATGTCGGCGAAATCCTCGCTGCCCATCTTCGGCTGCGCGCGGGTCAACACCTTGTCCGGGTCGACCACCGTCCGCGCGACGGCCTCGACCACCCTCGACTGCTCTTCCTCGTTTACCAGCACGCCGAAGGTGTCGCGGATGTCGGCATTGATTTCGCACTGGAAGGCCGCCGCCATGCCGGCGCAGATCGCGCGCATCCGCTCGCGGATCAGCGCGCGCACGCCGTCATCGAAGGCGCGGACGGTGCCGCACAGCCTGGCTTGTCCCGGAATGACATTGTAGGCGGAGCCGGCATGGATCTGGGTGATCGACAGCACCGCCGGGTGATGCGGCGGGACGTTGCGGCTGACGATGGTCTGGATCGCCTGGCCGACGCGTCATGGCGATCACGACCGGGTCCTTGGAGCGTTCGGGCATCGCGCCATGCGCGCCATAGCCGTCGATGGTGATGTCGAAGAAATCGGCGCCGGCCATCGCCGGTCCGGGCAGGATCGCGATCTCGCCATGGTTCAGGTCGGGCGCATTGTGCAGCCCGTAGATCTCGTCGCAGGGGAACTTCTGGAACAGGCCGTCCTTGATCATGGCGCGCGCGCCGCCGAGGCCTTCTTCGGCGGGCTGGAAGATGAAATGCACGGTGCCGTCGAAATTTTTGGTCTCCGCCAGATAGCGCGCGGTGCCGAGCAGCATCGTGGTGTGGCCGTCATGGCCGCAGCCGTGGAAGCGGCCGGGAATGGTCGAGCGCCAGCGCAGATTGGTGTTCTCTTCCATCGGCAGCGCGTCCATGTCGGCGCGCAGCCCGATGCGCTTGCCGCTGTTGCCCTTGCCCTTGAGCACGCCGACCACGCCGGTGCCGCCGAGACCGCGATGCACCTCGATGCCCCATTGCGTCAGCTTGTCGGCGACGATGCCGGAGGTGCGGACCTCCTCGAAGCCGATCTCGGGATGGGCATGCAGATCGCGGCGGATGGCGGTGAGTTCTTCGGCATAGCCGTCGATGCGTTCGATGGTGGGCATGTCTGTTATCCGGTTGCGGAGGAGGTTGAGGGAGATTTGGCTGGCGGCGTGAAGGCGATGCCGTTCGGCTTGATGCGGATGCCGGGACGCAGCCGCGTCCAGGGCAGGCTTGCGGTATCGGCCGGCATCGCGCCGGGGGCGGCGCAGATCAGAAGCTTCTCGGCGATCGGCTCGAAATCGGCGCGGAAATGCACCGAACTCTTGTTGACCAGGATTGCCTGTTCAGTCGGTTCGATGCCGACATAGCGATACATCGATTGATCGGCGAGCTGCGCCTTGTGCGAGGCGACCACGACCCTGACGTCGCCGATGCGCAGACAGGCCGACGGTCCCATCTCCATGTCGCGGCCGCCATAATAGGGACCGGTCGCGACAAAGTTTCCATCCGACAGTTTTTCGACGACGAAGCGTTTCCTGGTAGGGCGCGTCGCCCGGTATGCCGGACTTGCCGCCGAGCGACAGCGTGACGGTCGCGCCGACGCCGGCCTGATGCGCGGCTCTGGCCGATTGCGGATCGTAGATCACGCCGGTGGCGGCGCGGACGGCCTTGTTGCGCACCAGCGCGCGCAGCATGCCCGTGGTGTCGGAATCGCCGCCGGCGCCGGGATTGTCCTGGGTGTCGGCGATGATGATCGGCTTCCGCGCCGTCTTCGCCAGTTCCATCGCGTGGCGCACGCCCTCGTCGGGCGAATAGATGCGGCCGTCGAAATCGTCCTCATGGCCTTCGATCAGGGAGACCAGCCTGTCGGCCGCGGCGTCTGCATCGCCTTGCGTTTTTCCGTAGGCGAAGACGCTCGGCCCGCAATCCCTGAAATCGGCGGCCGGAAATCCCGGCGCAAAGGACAGCGTCGGCACGGAGGCGCTCTCCAGCGCCGCCAGTTGTTGATAGATGCCCTTGGTCGGCTGGTCGGTGGTGCATTGCCAGCTGATCGGAATCAGGAACGGCAGTTGCCGGAACGCCTTTGCGAAGCGCGTGTTGCTCTTCAGCATCAGCGCGAGATGCTTTGCGGAGGCCCGCCCGGTATCGGCCATGTCGACGTGAGGGTAGGTGCGGTAGGCAATGAGTGCATCCGCATGTTCCACCATTTCAGGCGTCACGTTGGCGTGCAGGTCGAGGCTCGCGACCAGCGGCACATCCTTGCCGATCACCTTGCGCACGCGCGCCAAAACTTCGCCTTCGCCGTCGTCGAGATGCTCGGTCACCATCGCGCCGTGCAGATCGAGATAGACCGCATCGAGCGGGCCGGCGGCCGCGATGCCATCGACCATCACCTTGACGATGCGCTCGAACGCATCCCTGGTGACATGGGCCGACGGGCTGGCGGCGGCGGCGATCGTCGGCACCAGTTCCCACCCATTGGTCTCGGCGGCGTCGATAAAGCCCGCGAGCCCGACATTGATGTTGCGCATGACCTTGAGGATATCGGCCCCTCGGTCATCGACGGCCAGCCGCCGCCATGCACGAAGTCGTCATAGGTCGCCTTCGTCGGCGCAAAGGTGTTGGTCTCGTGCAGGAAACCGCCGACGGCGACGCGGGTCATCAAGGAAGTCTCGCGCAAATCTTCATGGGTAACGTTAGCCCCGTCGTTGCGAAAAGCGCAAGCTCACGAAGCAGTCGCCTTGCGCATGGCATCAGCGCCATTTTGGGATTGCTCATTGCCGTCGTTGCCTGCGGCAAACGCGAGCCGTTTGCGCGAGGGAGCAAACGACGACTTGTCCGCCGTAGCTTCTCAGCCAAGGCGGAAGCAATCCATTCTCACCGGTTGCGCGGAAGGAATGGGTTGCTTTCGCGTAGGGCTCTCAATCCAGCGTCGCCAGCAGTCCCGCCATCAGCCGGCCGCGTTCCGCCAGGCTCTCGACCTCGATATGCTCGTTGAGCGTATGGGCATCGGCGCCGCGGACGCCGAGACCGTCGAGCGTGGGCACGCCCATGGCGCCGGTAAAATTGCCGTCGGAGCCGCCGCCGGCGCTGCCATGGGGAAGCTCGAGGCCCATTTCGCGAGCGATCCCGCGCGCCTTCTCATACAGCGCCATGGTGCCGGCATCCGGCTCCCACACCGGACGGGTGACGCCGCGGGTCACCTTGAAGGTTACGTCATTGGCGCTGCCCGACAGCGCCAGCATCCGCTCGACGCCGCGGTCGAGGTCGGCCTGGCGCTTTGCCATGCTGAGCGCCTCGCCGGTACAAGTGGTGGCGACGCAATTGACCCATTGCCCGCCATGCACGATGCCGACCGAGAAGGTGCAATCTTCCGTGGTCATGGCGTCAATGGCGATGATTTGGCGGGCCATTTCGCGGATCGCCGAGCGGCCCGAGGAAAGTGTTGCACCCGCATGGCTCGGCTTGCCGATAGCCTCCAAATTGAAGCGGGCGATCGCATAGCGCCCGGTGACGACGCCGTTGTTGGGACGCCCCGGCTCCGGCACCAGCACGTATTTGTTGCGCCGGGCCTCCGCTTCGATGATGTCGCGGGTCGAGGGCGTGCCGACTTCCTCGTCCGGCGTGAACAGCACGGTGATCGGCAGCGGCGTCGTGAACGCGGCGCGGGCCAGTTGCCGGATCGCTTCCAGCGTGAGGTAGTTGCCGCCCTTCATGTCGAAGATGCCGGGGCCGAAGCATTTGCTGCCCTCGCGCCGAAAGGCGAGCTTCTCGATCGTGCCTGTGGGGTGGACGGTATCGAGGTGGCCGGCGATCAGGATTCCCGGCTCGCCCTGTTTGGGATGCGGGAAGCGGGCGCGCACGCAGCCGGCAAAACCCTGCCGCCCGGCGATGCGCTCGATGGTCGCCCCCATGATCGCCATCTCGCGTGCGGCGATATCGAGCATGCGCTCGACCGCGCTCTTGTCCCAGGTCGGGCTTTCGCATTCCACCCAGCCGCGTAGTCCCTGCAGCATGGCTTCGGAATCAAAGGGAAGATTGGCTGGGTTCATGGGTTTCTCTTGGGTTTCCAACAAACGGAGTTGACACGAAAGCTTACGAGAATGATCGCAGATGAATTTGTAAAGTGAAACATGAATGCGCACGGCTACGCGCGGCTCACAGGGCAGGGCTGCGACCAATACCCGATCGACGCGCCGCGCCTTTGGCGCAACACTCAAATATCCAGGATTTACAGCGTGTTAGTTGGCCAAAATAGCGAACCACATGCACAGTGAATCATCGAGAGCGAGTAAGCGCCGTTTGAAGCGTATTCTTGACGCGAACCGGTCGCCGCCCCCGGGCCAAGTCCGAGGCATGCTTCGCTCGAAAACGCTCCGATCCCGGCCATTTTCGTTTCAGGAACCGACCCGCAGCGGCGCGCCGAGCTTGCGTAAATAGGAGATCACCGAGAGCGCTGTGATCCTGCCCGTCTTCGGATTGTCCGATGGGATGTTTTCGATCGACATCGAGAACGAAGCGGAATCGGAATCGACCTCGATCCGGTGCACGTTGCGTTCGAGCGCGGGGTCGGCCCAGATATCGAGCGTGGTGCGGTCGGCGCCGATCCCGGCAAGCGAAAGTGCGACGGCGACGTTGAGGTTGGCCGGAAAGCCGATCGCCGCTTCGCGCGGCGTTCCGCTGAAAATGCGAACCGGCTCGGTGATGTCCTCGATCCGGATGTTGTGTTCGGCAAGATAGGGCGCGCCGGCAAGGCCGCGCACCGGTTTTCGCGTGACCATGCGGACCGAGCGGATTTCGCCTTCGGCGGCCGCTGTGACCGCGTCGAGGCCAAGCAGCGCGCCGGTCGGCACCACGATCTGGCCGCCATGTTGGCGGGCAAGCGCGACGAGGTGCTCGTTGACGAGGAGCGCGCCGGCGCTCAGCACGATCACGACCTTGCCGGCCCGCAGAAACGGCTCGGCGATTTCAGAGAGCAGCTTTGCCGGCGCGCATTCGACCACGATGTCGGCTGACGGTTCGAGTTCACTGAGACTGACCACGGGCACCGGGCGGCCGAGATGCGCCAGGCGTTTCGCCGCCTTGTCCCGGTCGTTGGCGGATACCGCCGTCAGGACGCAGCCGGGAATGCCGCGATCGAGCGCCTCGGTGACCTTGAGTCCGATCGCCCCGAGGCCCGCCACCGCCACCCGCAGCGGGGGGCTAGAGCCGTGAGAGGCCGCCTGGAATTTTCCCTGTGCCGCAACGTTCATTCGAAAACTCCCTTCGTGCCCGCCGTCAGGCCGGGTGGGCTTCGACATGCGCCAGCAGCAATTCGCAGACGCGGTCCGGCGCCTGGTCAGCCGCAAAATGCCCGACGCCGGGCAGGATTTCGAACTGATACGGCGCGGCGATGAAGTCCTTGGTGCCTTCGGCCGCCACGCGGCCGACGGTGTCGTCGGCGTCGCCCCAGATATAAAGCGTGGGCACGCGGATCGGGCCCAGCGGGCCGCGGATCGCGCCGCGCGCGCGATACCAGGCGAGCGCCGCCTCCATCGCCTCCTTGTTGCCGAGCACGGCAAGATGCGCCGCGATCGCCTCCGCCGGAACGCCGTTGGCGGAGAGGCGATCGCGCAGCCATTTGGCGTCGTCGGCCAGCACCACATCGGCGGCGTCAGGTTCGAGGAAGGCCTTGTGGTGCTTTGAGCGCTTTGCCTGATCGCCGTCGATCATCTGCAGCGCGCGGTTGAACGCGTTGGGATGCGGCCGCGAGAGAATGGTGAGCGAGGCCAGCCGCGCGTGATGGCGGTCGGCGAGCCCCCAGGCGATGCTGCCGCCCCAATCATGGCCGACCAGATGAAAGCGCGCGTCGCCATAGCCTGACGCGGCCACGATCGCCATCGCGTCGTCCATCAGGCGGTCGATCAAATAATGCGAAAACTCGCGCGGGTCCGGCCGCGCGCCCGGCGAATAGCCGCGCTGGCTCGGCGCGATGGCGCGATAGCCCATGTCGCCGAGGGAAGCTACCTGGGCGCGCCAGCAATGCATCGATTCCGCAAAGCCGTGCAGCAGCAGGACCAGCGGCGCACCGGCCTCGCCGGCGGTGATGGCGTCGAAGGTGAGTTGCGGGGAGATGGTGATCTGTGCGGGAACCGGCATGGCGCGATCCTAGATTTGCAATCCCGGCCGGTCCATGGCGAAACGGATTTTTCTTTAGGGATAGTCCACCGCTTGCGCCGCTTCCGAAATAGGCAACGCCCGAAAAGTGCTGTATCTGGAGCCTCGTAAGACGCGTTGGCCGGGGGATACCTTCCTTGCATTATCTGAGATCGGTCGCCTTCGATACGGCCGTGGTGATTTGGACGCTGGTGCTGTCGCCGGCGATTCCCTTGTTGCGGGTCTTCAACGCTGACAGCGCCAGCGTTCGCGCGGTCGCCCAACTATGGTCGCGCGGGGTGGTATTTCTCCTGAAGTACGTCGTAGGCCTCGACTACAGGGAACAGGGCCGCGAAAACATTCCGAACGGTCCATGCATCATCGCCTGCAATCATCAATCGCTGTGGGAGACGGTGGCGCTCTGCGTGATTTTTCCCGAGGCCAGCATCGTCGCCAAGAGGGAACTGCTGAAGTTGCCGATCGTCGGCTGGTTTCTGCAGCGATATCCGATGATCCTGGTCGACAGGTCGGCAGGGACGGCAGGCGCTGCGGCAGATGGTCGATGAAGCGCGCCGCGCGATCGGCGAAGGCCGCAAGGTGCTGATCTTCCCGCAAGGCACGCGCCAGGCGATCGACCAGCCCATGAGTTTCCAGCCGGCCGGCGTCGCCGCGCTCTACACCAACCTCGACGTTCCGGTGTTGCCGACCGCGCATAATTCCGGATTGTTCTGGGGCAGGAAGACGCTGATGATCCACAGCGGCAACATCACGCTGTCCTATCTGCCGGCGATTCCGCCCGGCCTCGATCGCAAGGCGTTTCAGGCCGAGGTGGAGCGGGTGATTGCGGCGGAGGCGGGGCGGTTGATCGGGGAAGCCGGCGCGAAGCATTGACGGCCTCGCGCTCCGGAGGCGGTGCATCGCTGAGCCGGGACTCAAAAAGTGCGAAAACAACCCCATGCACAGTAGAAAATTGGGCCTCGCACCATCTGAAAACACACTATCTAGTAGCGAACCCGGTACATCCAGGCATGAAAAAGGCGGCCATCTCGCGCGGCCAGAGCGTTATCTCATCCACGGCTAGCCGCGCGACGTCCGGCGAGCCAGCCTGCGAACGGCGCCAAAAAGGCCAGGCCCCACGTGAACTGCGCCACCGCCGGAGAGGCTGAGGCGACGGCCGTTGCGATCACGAATACCAAAACCGGGAATAATGCGGTCACCAGCAATGTCGCGTCGCTGCGACCTCGCAGCGCGAGAATCCACAACAGCCCGTTCAGGGTCGCGATCGTCAGCAGATGAACCCCGTAAATCACGGCGACCACGCTGTCGAGCCGATAGCTGCCGTAGAGGCCGTTCGTCACCGGCAGGATGATGATCGACAGCAGAAAAACCAGATTGAGGAACACCACCCCGCGGCTGCCTTCCGGCGCGACCGCGAGCCGCCGGTGATGGCTGAACCAGAACAGGCCGGCGACAATGAAGCTGATCATCAGCGCGATCACCGGTTGCGCATAGACGTTCAGCAGGTCGATCCAGCCCGGCGCGCTCTTGAAACTGCCGGCCTTCGGCAGGTCGTAGGCCAGCAGCGTCATGGCAACGCCGAAGATCGTGTTGCTCAGCATTTCCAGCCGGCGCATTTCGAAAAGACCGACCTGCTGCAAAATTCGCCCCCTTACCGACCCGTCCGTCTTCGCTTTCGCTGCGCTCAAGCTACGCCGGACACGCTTCGCCCTGTGGTCGTCCGCGTGGCTGTGCCACGCGTAGCCCGTCAGGGCTGTGGCTTGCCGAGCCGTAGCACGCGACCACAAGCCCGCCTTCGCCTGTCGGCTTCGGCGTGGCAGCCTTCACTCGCGTCGCGAGCGAAGGCTGGTGCGGGCGGTGGGACTCGAACCCACACGACGTTGCCATCGAGGGATTTTAAGTCCCTTGCGTCTACCAGTTCCGCCACGTCCGCTTTGCTCAGGAGATCAGATACTTAGCGCGTTTGCCGGCCAGGTGGAATTGGGATAATCGCGAGCGCGCTCGAAACGCGCGCCCTTCGCTTAGGGCGAAGCGCGGCGGCTCGACGCAAAGCCTCAATGCGGACACCTGGTCCTGCTTTAGGCAATCTCAACATTGTCCGCGTACCAAGGTCCGATGTCCGTTTTGCCGTCCCATCGCCAGTCGCTTGCCACGACGCCTTGCCGCGCTGGCGCTGCTTGCGCTGGGCGCCGTGCTGTCCGGCTGCGCCGAGATGAGCGACAGCATGACCTCGGCCTTTGCCGATCCCGCCAAATACGATCTCTACGATTGCAAGCAGCTCGAGCCGGAGCGCAAGCAGGCTCGCCGCGCGCGCGGCCGAATTGCAGGGCCTGATGGCGAAGGCCGAGACCGGCGTCGCCGGGCCGGTCGTGGCCGAGCTCGCCTATCGCAACGAATATATCGCGGTGCGCGGCCAGACGAAGCTCGCCGAGGAGGCCTGGCGACGCAACAAATGCCAGGAAACCAGCCGGCCGCGCGGCGCACGCCGGCGGCGCCGCCGGCATCCGTGCCGCCGCGCCGGCGTCAAGGGCGTGCCGCTCGCCGTCGAGATCCGGCAGCGCGGTGTATTAGCGCACCGCGCGCAGCATTTGCCGTGACGCGGTTTCACGCCCGCCAGTCGTAGATCCAGTCCTGCCGCGCCAGCATGCGCTCGGCGCCCATGCGCCCTGATGGTGAGGTCGCGCGCCAACGCCAGCGGGCCGGTCAGGTGATAGATGCGTCCCGATCGCCGCGCCGCGCGCTGCACCCGCGCGACGCGGGCGCGGCGCAGCCGCGCGTAGCGCTTCAGGGCCGCCGGGATGCCGGCGGTGTTCTCGCCGGCGCTTCGCCAAGGCATTTCGCCAGCACCGCGGCATCCTCGATCGCCATGCCGGCGCCCTGCGCGGCGAACGGCAGCATGGCATGCGCGGCGTCGCCGAGCAGCGCGATCGCGCCTTCGCTCCATTCGCCGTCGTCGGGCACCGTGAACAGCGCCCATTGCCGCCATTCGTCGACGGCGCCGATCAGCATCCGCGCGGTCGCGGGCCAGCGCGCCGTGGCGAACGCGTCCTTGATCTCGTTGGCATCGCCCGGCGCGCTCCAGCCCGGCCGGTTCCAGGTGCCCGGCACGATCGCGACGACATTGATCTGCCGCGCCGCCCGAGATCGGATAGGCGACGAGATGCGCGTTCGGTCCCATCCAGAGCTGCACCCGCGGGCGAGGTGTATTCGCGCGGCAACGCCGTGGCATCGAGCGTGCCGCGCCAGGCGATCAGCCCGGAGAATTGCGGCTGCACCTCGGGAAACAGATGATGCCGCACCGACGACCAGATGCCGTCGGCGCCGATCAGCGCCAGCGCCAGATCCTGCTGCCGCACGGTGCCGCGGCGCTGCACCACCGTCAGTCCCTTGGCGTGCGAGGTGACGTCCTCGAACTGGCAGCCGAGCCGCAACTCGATATCGGGATTGTCGTTGACCTGCGGCCTGCAGCGCCGCCTGCAGATCGGCGCGATGCACCACCCAATAGGGCGCGCCGGCGCGAGAACGTCGCGGCCTCGCCGAGCGGCAGGCGGCACGATCTCGCCGCCGGCGCGCGCGCTCATGATGTTGATGGCGTCCGGCGTCACCGCGCGCCCGCGAGCCGCGGCTGCAAGCCCGAGCTCGACCAGGACGCGGCTGGCATTGGGCGAGAGCTGCAGGCCGGCGCCGGCTTCCTCCAGCCGCTCGGCCTTTTCCAGCACGACGACGCGAAAGCCCTGCGCCGGCGAGCGCCAGCGACGCCGTCAGTCCTCCGATCCCGGCACCAGCGACGAAGATGGTGCGCGATGACGGCCACGGAGCGGTCAGGCGACCTTGTCCTTCAGCACGCATTCCGGCGGGCGGGCCTCGCCGGCGGCGAGGTCGGCGGCAAAACGATACAGCGTCGAGCAATAGGGGCAGATGATCTCGTTGTCGTTGCCGAGATCGAGGAACACATGCGGATGATCGAACGGCGGATTGGCGCCGACGCACATGAACTCCTGCGAGCCGATCTCGATCACGGAAACGCCGGCATCGTTGTGGAAGTGCGGAACGACATGGTCGGACATACTTGTTCACCTTGGGTGGCAATGGCGGACGGACACAATCGACGCGGCGCGGCACATTCGAAATGCCGCGCACCATACTGACGGGTACAGGTGATTCCTAGAGCCCCCGACCGCTCATTTGCTCATGCAAATTCGACACAATCTTGTCGTCCCAGAGAAGCCCTTCTTTCGTCGGGGCCGTTGTGTCCTAAAAACGGCATACCATGTTGAGGCAGAGGCGAAAACACTGGGCTTTTCGGCGATGAAACGGGCGCGGATCGGTTTGGCGGTGGCGGGCATGGCTGGTGTAGCGTCGCCGTGGCGCTGCGTGCGCTGTGGCCGCATGCGCGCGACGCCGTGCCGATGCTGGCGGCGCAGGACGATCCGGCCGAACTGTCCGACTGTCAGGCTCAATTCTGCTCTGCGGAATAACCCGGCGCTGATCGCGCGAAAATATCGAGGCGGCGCTGGCCGCCGGCGATGCCGATCTCGCCGACAGCTTTGTCGAGCTCGCGCGCGACAGGAACATCGCGCTGAGCGACGAACTGTCGAAGCGGGTCAGCGATGCCGTCGCGGAAGAAAATTCGACCTCGCATTTTGCCAAGCGCTTTGCCACCGGCCTCGTCACCGGCAATGCCGACGATGTCGCGAGCCTGTCCGGCACGGTGGCCGGCGATCTCTTCGTGTTCGGCGACATCCGGGACGTGGTGCGCGAAGGCAAGCATCTGGCGATGGGCGAGGACACCGACCATCTGGTGCTGGGCCTTGCGACCGCGGGCCTTGCGGTGACGGCGGCGACCTATGTGTCGGTCGGCGGCGCGGTGCCGGTGCGCGCCGGGCTCACGCTGGTCAAGGACGCCCGCAAGGTCGGGCGGCTCGGCGAGGGGCTTGACGCAATGGGCCGGCCGCTCGGCGCGCGAGGTGGTCGATGCGCCGATGCTGCAGAAGGCGGTCGCCTCCGGCTCGGTGCTGCGGCCGGGCGCAGACCGTCGAGCGCGATCAAGGCGGCGTTCCGCGCCGAGAAGGCCGGCGCGCTGGTTCGGCTCGCCAAGGACGTCGGCCGCGTCGGCGAAAAGGCCGGCATGCGCGGCGCGCTCGACACGCTGAAGATCGCCGAAGGCCCGAAGGATGTCGCGCGCGCCGCGCGGCTTGCGGAAGCCAAGGGCGGCCAGACCCGCGCGATCCTGAAACTGCTCGGCCGCGGCGCGCTGCTGCTGGCCGCCGGCGCGTTCAATCTGACGCTGTGGGTGTTCGGCGCGCTGCTGGCGCTGTTCGGCTTGCTGTCGTCGATCAAGGCGACCACCGAGCGGCTGACCATGGCTGGCTGCGCCGCAAGAAGGCGCGGCGGCTGCGCGCGCAGGCTGTGGCCGCGCATTGCTGCCCGGTCCGCGCTCTGGCGGGCGCCGCGGCGTCTGGCTAACCTCGCGGTCATCCCCGATCGCCCATTCGGATCTCCCAACAAACGGAACTGATCGATGCCGAGTTTTCACAACGGCGCTGTTGAAATTGCCTATCTCGACGAAGGCGAGGGCGATCCGATCGTGCTGGTGCACGGCTTTGCCTCGAGCAAGAACGTGAACTGGGTCTATCCGACCTGGGTCTCGGAACTGAAGAAAGACGGCCGCCGCGTCATCGCGCTCGACAATCGCGGCCATGGCGATTCCGGCAAGCTCTACGATGCCGCGCAGTACGAGATCGCCGATCATGGCCGGCGACGTCATCGCGCTGATGGATCATCTGCGAGATCGAGCGCGCCGACATCATGGGCTATTCGCTGGGCGCGCGGATGACGGCGGTGCTGGCGCTGAGCCAGCCGCAGCGGCTGCGCTCGGCGATCCTCGGCGGCATCGGCATCGGCATGATCGAGGGCGGCGGCCCCGGCGAGAACGTCGCGCACGCGCTGGAGGCGCCGTCGCTCGACGACGTCACCGATCCGGTCGGGCGCACGTTTCGCGCCTTTGCCGACCAGACCCGCTCCGACCGCCGGGCGCTCGCCGCCTGCCTGCGCGGCTCGCGGCGGCTGATGACGCAGCGAGGAGGCCGCCGCGCATCGCCGTGCCGGTGCTGATCGCGGTCGGCACCACGGACGAGATCGCGGGCTCGGCGCAGGCGCTCGGCGAGATCATCCCGGGCTCGGAAGTGCTCGATATTCCGAACCGCGACCACATGCGCGCGGTCGGCGACAAGGTCTACAAGACCGGCGTGCTGACTTTCTGTCACGCCGCGCGTGAGCTCTCGTCCGGCTCGTCGTCGCCGGAAAAATGCCTGCACCGCCGCGATCAGCACCACGAAGGTCGCGACCCAGGCCATCCGCGCGCCGTAGCGGTCGTGCGGGCCGGAGATCACGCCGCAGATAAAGGCGTTGCCGAGCAGCGGCCAGCGTGACCGTCGCCGGCCAGCAGCGTGAGATCGTCGAGCCGGCGGCGCCAGAGCGCCGCGGCCGAACACGATCGCGACCAGCAGCATCGAGGCCAGCGCGACCGGGACGTGGAGCCGGTTGATCGGCGGTGAAATCGAGCCGCCAGTGCTGCTGGTTGCGCCGCGCGCATCGGCTTGAGCTGCGCCGGAATATAGCGCTCGATGATGCCGTAGGTGTGGGGAATCCAGTCATTGGTGCCTTCGCCGGTCGCGACCATGGACCAGTTGCTGCGCGGTGGCGGCAAGCGCGGCCTCGGCCTGCCAGGCCGGATATTCGGCGAGCGAATGCAGCACGATGAAGCCCATCTCGTCGTTCAGGCCCTTGAAGCGGCCGAGCGTGTTGAACATGCTGTTGCCCCACAGGAACTGATCGGCGGTGGCCGGCAGCTGGTTGCGATAGGGACAGAGCTTCAGCTTCTGCTGCGGGCAATGATCCCGCAGATATTGCGCGACGATGCCGTCCTGCAGCATGCGTCCGAACGCGACGCCGTAGCCGCCGGGCGTCCAGGCCAGTTGTCCCGACAGCGCGAAATTCGCCGACAGCAGCATCGCCGCGCCGGCGACGATGGTGAGGCTGCCCTGCACAAGTCCGGCGACCGCGAGCCGTCCGCGCAGGAACGGCCGCGCGATCCAGCCGACGCAGCACAGCCCGAACAGCACCGCCAGCGTGGCGCTGTGGGTCGCCGCGGCGAAGGCCGTGAAGGCGAACAGCGAGCATTTTTCGATTGCCGACGTGCGCTCGCCATGCGACGACCAGGATGAACAGCGACAGCACCGACAGCCCGGCAAAGATGTCGGTCAGCAGCGTGCTGGCGAGCCAGGGCAGCGCGGTGGTCAGGATCAGCACGAGGCTGATCGCCAGCAGCCGCAACGGCCGGGCCATGCCGAGCACGCGCAGCGTCAGCTGCAGGATCCACAGCGTCGCCAGCGCCTGGATCCCGAGATTGATCCAGAACGCGGAGTCCTCGCCGAAATGCAGATAGAGGCCGAACACGGTGGAGCGGCTGGGCACCAGATAGCCTTCGTACCAGCGCGCCAGATAGCCGCCGGTATCCCATTGGAGCAGCGGATAGCCGTTCCACAGCGCCGGCGCGAGCAACAGCAGGGGGATGGCGACGGCGGCGATCCAGACCGAGCCGTGAGTCGGCGATGCGCGCGCGCAAAATCTGCGTGTTGATGCGCATTTCCCCCCATTTTGGGCCAGCATGCCCGGGATGGCCGGGAGACAGAAATTCGCCAATAGTCGGACGCCGCCCGGCTTGATTTCCGGAAATCGCCGACCACCTTGAACTGACCCGAAAGCGGATCCTGGGGCGTTCAGGCGTGGGGTTTACTCTGCCAGCGCCCGCCCCGGGACAGTCGTCCGCCCGCCGTGCTATAACGCCCAACGAAACAAGAAATTGCGAGCAACCCAATGGCAGTGCATCAGATCAATCCGCAGGGTGCGAAACTGGCGGCGCTCGATCCGATCTGGGATCGCGTCCGCAGCGAGGCGGAAGACATCGTCCGCCGCGAGCCGGAGCTTGCCTCCTTCATCTATTCGACCGTGCTGCATCACGAGCGGCTGGAAGATTCGGTGGTCCATCGCCTCGCCGAGCGGCTCGACCATTCGGCGCTGTCGGGCGATCTGATCCGCCAGACCTATGACGAGGCGCTGCGCGACGATCCCGATCTCGGCAACGCCTTCCGCGCCGATCTGGTCGCGGTCTACGACCGCGATCCCGCGACCTCGCGCTTCATCGATCCCTTGCTCTACTTCAAGGGCTTTCACGCGCTGCAGACCCATCGCCTGGCGCACTGGCTCTACAAGAAGGGCCGCAAGGATTTTGCCTATTATCTGCAGAGCCGCTCGTCGGCGGTGTTCCAGACCGACATCAATCCGGCGGCCCGGATCGGCCGCGGCATCTTCCTCGACCACGCCACCGGCTTCGTCTGCGGCGAGACCGCCGTGATCGAGGACGACGTCTCGATCCTGCACGGCGTCACGCTCGGCGGCACCGGCAAGGAGAACGAGGATCGCCATCCCGAAGATTCGCCGCGGCGTGCTGATCGGGGCCGGCGCGAAGATTCTCGGCAATATCGAGATCGGCCATTGCGCGCGCATCGCCGCCGGCTCGGTGGTGGTCAAGCCGGTGCCGCACAATGTCACGGTGGCGGGCGTTCCGGCCAAGATCGTCGGCGAGGCCGGCTGCGCCGAGCCGTCGCGCACCATGGACCAGATGATCAACGCGATCGGGCTTTGATCTTCGAGCTTCCGATGGCGCGGATTTTCGCCACGCTCGTCCGCATTCTTTGTGAAATTACGGCTGGCGGTTTGCGTCGTCTCGTCCTAAAACTCCCCGGAAACCCCAAGATTCCGATTGGAGACCGCCGTGGACGTTCAGGAAGTCAGGAAGCTCGACGCCTATCTCAAGCGCGTGTTCGGCAATCCCAAGATCCGCGTCGTGCCGCGGCCGAAGAAGGACGATTCCGCCGAGGTCTATATCGGCGAGGAATTCATCGGCGTGCTGTTCGTCGACGACGAAGACGACGATCGCTCGTTCCAGTTCCAGATGGCGATCCTCGAGGACGATCTGGTCGATCAGGGCTGAGCCGTCGCGCGATCGCCTGCTATCCCTTCGGCCCGTGCAACTTGCACCGTCAGCGGTCCATCGCATTGGCGACGTCGCGCCATTGCGAAAGCCAGCTCCGCGGAAAGCGAAACGTCAGATCGGCGCCGTCGATGCGGCGCTCGCTCAGGCACATGCCGGGGGTCGCGGCATCGCGGGTGCAGCGCGCGGTGAGGCCTGGCGCGGTGGCGACGAACAGATCCTCGTTGGCATAGGGCGTGCCGTCGCGAAACGCGCGCATCGTCAATCCGTCCTCGACCGGCGTTGCGGCCTGCTCGAGATAGCGCGGATAGATGGTGCGGACGCGGCGTGTCGGGCGCCAGCGTGTCGTGGTGCGCCGAGATCGACAGGAAGATCCGGTCGATCGGCTGCACCTTCTCCTCGACCGTGTCGGCGCTGACATGCTTCGGCGCCTCGGGCGCCTCGAGCGAGGGAAAGGTGAAGGAGAGATCGATGCGCTCCTGCGGGCCGGAGTGGCGCTGGATCTTCCGGCGGATCGCCGTCGTCGGCACGTTGAACAGCGTGCCGCCGACGCTGACCGGCAGCCGCGCCGGACCGCTGGAGGCATCGCCCCAGGTCGGCCACAGCAGATAGGCGACGAGCGCGATCGCGCCGGCGGTGACCGTCGCCGCCGCGCATGATCGGGAACATGTGCGAACGCGGGTCCTTGCGCGTGTCGCGGGCGATGTGCTGGGCCGTCGAAAACAATGTCATGAAGCGAGGCGTCGGTTGGGTTCGAGGCTGCAGGCCGAATCACCTCGCGAATATGCCACGGCGAGCGGGATTTCCGCATGATTTCGCCGATGTCGGCGAACCCCGAGCCATGCGCACGCGGCTGCAAGGTTGACGTTAACCTTTCCTTAAGGATGGTGTGGCGGCGGCCCGCAAATTTTGCGACAGCAGGGCGCGCTTTGTTGAGTAGCGGATCTGTTCCGATGTCGCCTGATGCGTTGAATTCCCTGTTCTCGCTCTGCATCGGCTTCGCGCTCGCCGGCGCGCTGGCCAGCGGCTATCAGGCCATGGCGCAACGCCCCGCGGGCTTCGGGCTGCTGCAGGAAGGCGTGGCGCCGAAGACCTTTGCCGCGGTGCCGTTCCTGGTGTTCGCCGCGCCCTTCATCATCATGCGCAACACGCTGCGCGGCGCCAAGATCGAGCGCCGCCGCTTCGAATTCGTGATGATGGCGACCGTGCTCGCGGGCTTCTGGAGCCTGATGTCCGGTACGTTTTTCCTGATGACGCTGCGCGCCGCCGGCCTGCTGGCCTGAAGTCTTCCCGCCGCCTCGCTTGATCACGCGCCAGCGGCCATGCCAAGGTCTTCCGCGAACGGAGACCTCATCGTTATGGCGATCTACGAACTCGACGGGCAGGGGCCCGATCTTCCCGCGGACGGCAACTACTTCATCGCCGACACCGCCACCGTGATCGGCAAGGTGCGCCTGAAGAATTCGGCCAGCGTCTGGTTCGGCGCGGTGCTGCGCGGCGACAATGAGTGGATCGAGATCGGCGAAGGCTCCAACGTGCAGGACAACTCGACCTGCCACACCGACCTCGGCTTTCCGCTGACGATCGGCAAGAACTGCACCGTCGGCCACAACGTCATCCTGCACGGCTGCACGCTCGAGGACGACGCGCTGGTCGGGATGGGCTCGATCGTGATGAACGGCGCGAAGATCGGCCGCGGCAGCGTCGTCGGCGCCGGTTCCGTCATCACCGAGGGCAAGGAGTTTCCCGAATATTCCCTGATCATCGGCGCGCCGGCGCGCGTGATCCGCACGCTTTCGCCCGAGCAGGCGACGGTGCTGGGAAATGATGCGGCGAAGTCCTACGTCATCAACGGCCCGCGTTTCAAAAAAGGCCTGAAGAAGATCGGCTGAAGCACCTAGCGTTTTGCCTTCCGGGTCTTTGTTCGCCCCGTCACCGGCGCGTTCGGAAGCGTCGCGCTCTTGCGTAGCGCATCCCTGAGGTCGACCGGAATGCCGTGCTTTTTCAAGAGGTCCGCGAACGCTTCGTCGGCCAGTTCCTGAAAGGTCGCCATCCGGTCGCGCGCGAGTTGCCTCAGCTTGTCGAACGTGTCGTCGTCAAAGGCGATCAGTTTACGCAAGCGTCATCGGCTCCTGCGTCGCGGCGGATGCATTGTCCAACCATCATTGATCGGGTTTGTTCCGGGAACAAGCGCTTTGCGCTGTCGTTAGCAGCAAAAAGGAGGCTGCGATGATGAAAGCAAGCGCGACAGCCGTAATCGCCGCGATCGCAATTCTGGCGACGACCATGGTCTTGTTGGCGCAAGGCGCTAACTCCGCGGCCAGTCGATCAGCCGGCAGCGCGGCCAGCTCGCCGCCACCGTCCGGCACCAACAGTTGCTAGCGCGCCAATTATGAACGGCGGGTCGCGCAGAAGTGAGCGAAACAGACCAGGCGCTCTGGAATTCCCGCCCTGGATTTGTGTTTGGGCAATGGACGGTCCTGCACGCGCCTTGCGTGCGGACTCTCACAGAGGAGGATGGGTGATGCTACGCAAAACGATGATCGCCTTGTTCGCCGCTGCATCGGTCGCCGTGCTGGCGCCGGAAGCGGCCCTGGCCCGAGGCGGTGGTGGACACGGCGGCGGAGGTTTCCATGGCGGCGGTGGTTTCCACGGCGGTGGTGGTTTCCGCGGCGGCGCGATTGGAATGGGCGGCGGCGGCTTCCGCGCCGCGGCGATCGGCGGAGGCAGCTTCCGTTCGGCGTCGATTCCAGGGGCCGGCTTTCGCGGCGGCAGCTTTGCCGTCAATAGTTTCCGCGGCGGCATCCATCCCGGATTCCGCCATCATCACCGTTTCCCGATTGCCGCAGCCGCCATCGGTTTCGGCCTCGGATACGGGGCCTATGATTACGGCTACGGCTATCCGTACTACGCAGGCTATGACGACGGCTATTATTACGGCGACGGCGGCTGTTACGTGGTCCAGCAGCGCGTCCTGACTTCGTATGGCTGGCGCGTCCGGCCGGTTCAGGTCTGCAACTAGTCGACCGCAAAGCCGCGACGGTCGTACCGGAACGCCTCCCGCAAGCCTGCCTGATCGAAGGTTCCGGCAGCCGAGGGCGGTTGAAGGGGGCACAAAAAACAAGGCCGTCGACGCAGTATACCGTCAACGACCTTGCCAGCCCCGGATATTGAAATCGGCTCACGCCATCCGGTGAACTGCAGCATGCAGTGTATTATTCCGGGCATATGTGATCCAGTTCACAAGTTCCCAAGAAAATTGGCGGGGGCCCGGCTTTTTTTTGGCGGAAAATGACCGCCCAAAGGCAGTCCGGGCGGGCCCGGGGGAGGTCCGGCTGGCTTTGAACGTGGCTCAGGCGCGTCAGCGTCACCAACCCGAAGGGCGTGGTGACGACGCGCGAGTACGAGGACGGCGCAGTTCCAGGATTCTTCTGGTAGCGGATCGGCCCCCCGGAGCGTGCGGGGTCACGCGCCTAGCTGTTCGACTTGGCGCGCTTGCGGTTCGCCGTCTTCATCGACTGGGGCTTTACCCCGTGGGCCTTCCTCACCGACCGCTTGCGGGTCGAGGGAGGGGCGGCAGGCTCGGTGGCTTGGGCGCTGGCGAACGACTGCCGCAAGCCGTCGATGGCTTCGGTCAGGCCTCCGACCTGTTCGGAGAGCTTTCTGGTATCGGCCTGCTGCGAGGCGAGCAGCCGGCGGACGGTCAGCAATTGATCCTGCACCACCTGCAACTGGTCGATCGATTCCTGCTGGGTCGCTTCCAGGCCCTTGGTCTTTTCAACGAGCTGTTCGGAGGCCTGCGCGGTGCGCGCCTGCAACTGCCGTGTCGCGACGACGCGATCGGTTTCGGGCGCGGTGCCGGTATAGGCGCGCCAGAGCGCAATCGAGCCGATGCCAAGCACGACCACGACGAAGGCCACCGCCGCAATTGCGATCGGCTGTCCACTGATACGCGCGATGGTACTGGTACTCCGGGGAGCGGGTTCGATCATGAGGCTGCAAATCCGGACGTAATTTCAATGCTTCCGATTACCACAGGCCGGGCGGGGCTAAAACCCGGGATTTGCCGGACCGGCGGGGGATTTCGGGCAAAACATCAACAAAACCGGCGTTTTGGGCCGAAAACGGCGCCCCGGCGCCTCGTCCGTGCAGAACCGAGGGCCGGCAAACAAAAATCGCGAAAACAACCCCATGCAAAGTAGCCTCAGGACGACCGCGCACGGATGAATTGCCCGGCGCTGGCCAGCGCGCGGCGGCCATCTTCCAGCCTCGCGTTCCAGACCGGCCACGCATGGATCATGTGCGGCCAGATTTCGAGCGTCACATCGACATCGGCCGAGCCTGCGGCCGCGGCCAGCCGCGTGGCGTCCGCCAGCAATGTCTCCGCCGAGCCGACCTGGATCAACAGCGGCGGGAAGCCTGAGAGATCGGCAAACAGCGGCGAGATCAGCGGATCGCGGCGGTCGATCGGCGATGGCGCATAGGCGTCCGCAAGCTCGGTGAGATAGGCGCGGTGGATCAGCGGATCGATCGCATCCCTGGTATCGAGCGTTGCGCCTGACATCGTGAGGTCGGTCCAGGGCGAGACCAGCCAGCCGCAGGCCGGCAACGGCTCGCCGGCCGCGCGCAAGCGATGGATCAGGCCCAACGTGAGATTGCCGCCGGCGCTGTCGCCGCCGACCGCGATGTTTTCGGCGGCTATGCCCTGCTTGCGGAGGAAGCGCCACGCCGTGAGCGCGTCTTCATGCGCGGCCGGGTAGGGGTGCTCGGGCGCGCGGCGGTAATCGATGGCGATGGTCCGCGCCTTTGCCGCGCGACCGGCCTCCGTCACCATCCGGCGATGGCTGACAATCGAGCCCGAGCAATAACCGCCGCCATGAAAATACAAAAGCACACGCGCCCGATCGCTGCCGGGCGCGAGCGACCACTCGCCCGGCACGCCGTCGCAATCGACCGCCTCGCATTTGACGTCGTCGGCCGGCGGCCAGGTCGATCCCACCTCGTCAAGCCGCGCGCGGCGCTCCGACCAACCGACCGGTCGCGGCTTTGAACCCAGAAGTGCACGGATGGCGTCGATCTCGTGATGAGGCACGGCCGGTTCTCCCGAAGAGACCGCCCATCATCTCACAACTGACAGCCTCGGCACAAAAAGTTTGGGGGAGGACGGCAGGTAGCCGGAGGGCCTTTTGCCGGCTTGTAAAGCCGCTTGATGACGCGCAGTCTTGTCCGCACCTCCAGCTTGATTGCGCGGCATCAATCATGATCAGGAACGGAATTTATCTGGCGACCACAAGGTTTCTGGACGGCGTGGAAGCCTACAACAGACACGTCATGGTGCTGCGTGACGGCACCATGCGCGGGGGCGGCGGATTTTATTATACCGTCGGCAGCTACACCTGCGCCGACGGAAAGTGGAAAGGCGAAATGACCAGCCGGGAGCACTCACCCATTTCCGGCACCTATCCATGGGCGCGAAAGGAAATCAGCATCGGATTTACCGGAACCTATTCCGGTGACGGCGCCGAGTTCGACGCCACGGCACTGGCGGGAAAACGAAGTTTTCGATTCAAGTCGGTCTACCTGCTGCTTCACGGAGATTGAACGAGAATGACGCCGCTGAAATCAAGTCCGGGAGGTTCGCTGCAACCTGCTGGACGCGTTGAGAATACAAAGGGGAGGAGGCGATGAAGCGACGCGATTTCCTGCTTGCACTTCTGGCGACTTTGGTCATTGCATCTTGGGCAACCGTAGCGCACGCACAAAAGGCCGATCTCGTCGTTACGAACGCAAAAATCGTAACGCTCGATCCTGCATCGACGATTGCGCAGGCTCTCGCAGTCCGTGAAGGCAGGATTGTTGCAGTGGGTGGTAACGATGTTGTGGAGGCCATGGTCGGATCCGCGACACGCCGTATTGACGCTGGTGGACGCACAGTCATTCCGGGATTGATCGATTCCCATATTCACGCGGTGCGCGCCGGCCTTACTTATGCAACGGAGGTAAACTGGATCGGTGCAAGGACCATCGCCGAAGCGATGGACCGCTTGCGTCAGGCGGCCAAGGCGCGCCCGGGATCTTGGATCGTCGTAGCCGGTGGCTGGAGCGAATTGCAATTTTCCGAGAAACGAAGGCCAAGCCTAGCTGAGGTGATATCCGCAGTTCCTGAGAGTGCGGCTTACATCCAACTATTTTATTCGGCCGTCCTGATGACGCCGAAGGCGCAGGAAGCACTTGGGATTTCGGCGGAGCACCTGCCCGCCGGCATCATGGCTGAACGCGCGGCATCAGGCGAAGCCACCGGCTGGCTCACCGGCACAATCGTCAGCATCTCGGCACTCTTCGATCGCCTCCCGAGGCCGAATTTTGAGGACAACGTCGCCGGGACTCAAAAGTTCTTTACCGAACTGAATCGTCTTGGAGTGACGGGTGTCGTGGATCCCGGCGGCTTCAGTATCTATCCAAGCCATTACGCTGCATTGCTGAAGCTTTGGCGTGAAAAATCACTTTCGGTGCGGGTCGCCTTCAGCCTCTTTTCTCAGAACGTCGGCGCGGAGTTCGAGGAGTACAAAAGTCTCACGCAATTCCTGCCGATGGGATTCGGCGACGACATGTTGCGATTCAACGGAATCGGCGAGCGGATAACCGCCGCCATGTATAACAACAATGCTCCCGATGCCGCCGCAAAGGAAAAGTTCCTTGAAATTATTCGTTGGGCGGCGAAACAGGCCCTTTCTGTTACCATCCACTGGCCGGAAGACAAATCTGCTCATCAGCTCCTCGATTTGTACGAAGAGGTAAACAAGGAGACGCCGATCGCACCGCTTCGCTGGTCCATTGCGCACCTAGACAATGCGTCCCCCGAAACCCTTCTGCGCATGAAGGCTCTTGGTCTCGGTTGGACCATGCAGGACGCTATGTACCTGGGAGGCGACCGTATCGTGACGCAGGCCGGCGAGGCTGCGCGACGCATGCCGCCAATCGTCACGGCGTTGCGCGCGGGCGTGCATGTAGGAGCGGGTACAGATGCGCATCGGGTCGCGTCGTACAACCCGTTCGTTGCGCTCCAATGGATGCTCGACGGCAAAACGGTCGGCGGGCTATCGACACGTGGCCCAGACGAAACGCCCGGTCGCGAAGATGCCTTGCGCCTGTATACGGCAGGTAGTGCATGGTTCTGCTTCGATGAGATGCGACGCGGGACACTCGAAAACGGCAAGCTCGCCGACTTCGCCATTCTCGATCGGGACTTCTTGTCCGTACCTGTCGAGCAAATTGGCGCTACAGCGTCTCTGCTAACGGTCTTGGGCGGCAAGGTTGTCTACGCGGCGGATGTTTTCTCAAACACAAAATAAGAACCGGAGGGCCCATGCTGCTCTCACGAAGTATCGGAATATTATCTATTGCAGCGATATTGGGTTTTAGGACGTGAATGATTAACGCGCAGCCATAGGCGTATGGATGCAACCAGTTGGCGGTATGGCAGGAGCGCAGCGCAGTATCAGCCGCGATGCGCTCCTACGTCAGGCGATGACCACGGCGGAGATAGGCGCGGCTGTACTCACGGCTGAGGGCATAGAGTCCAGCTAGGCCGATGCTGGCCGTGGCCTTGGGCATCCAGCACAGTCTCAAAAATCACGAGGGGAAAGGCAAGAACGGGCCGGAGACTTCAGCCCAGCCCGTTGGCGACTAAAGAGGCCGCCAACTGAGGCGCGCTGCGCTTACCCCTGCTGGGTCAATTGCTGCAAAATCTGTTGAAACATTTGGGCCTGGTGTTCGACCACCTGTCGGACCAGGCTCTCCACCGCCGCCGCCCTTGATGGCGGCCGCCACTTTGACGGCCACTAAAGGGAGACACATAAAGCCGCCAGACACCGCATCAAGCTCCTGCGCATTCAGAACTTCGCTCGCATTGATTGCATCGGTCATGGTCTCACTCCCGCTGTTTTGGCGCTGTGCGCCGTTGATGTGAGTGGACTATGCCGGGAGACGGGCGGTCTTACCGTGACGTGGATCACGCAGCACAGCCTCAAGAACCACGAGGGCAAGGCGGCGTTTGAAATAGACCGCCTGAAGGTGGAATTGGTGGTATCGTATTGTGGAGGGCGGTCCATCTGGGGAGGAATGCCATGGGGTGGTTTAGCGAGAAAACATCGATAGGCGGCAGTCAAATTTCCAATTGGGTACTCGTTCTGGCGGCTGTCGTCTTAGTTTGGCTTATCTACTCATTCGCCGCGCGCTGAGTGTGACAGGCCACTAACGCAACATGGCCGACCGTAAAGGCCCGGTACCCGTTCACGTAAGATCTCGGTACTTACTCGGGTGGCTGCAATCCGGGTGACGAAAGCCACTCGCTCATGCGAGCGGCGGTTTCGGCCTGCCTCGCCCGACGGATCAAGTCATCGCGCTTGATGCCTGCCGGCGTTCCCTTGGCCTCTTTCCGTAAGCGCTTTGCGTGATCTTCAAGACGCTGGTCCAGTGGCGTCTCCTGCTTGAAACGGCGTCTCTCCATGACGCGCTCCTTTCCCCGATTTTGGTGAAGGACGTTGCTATCTCGGAGATTAACGCTCGTCAGGAATGGCCGTCTGTTCGGTACCCGACATGTCCAAATCAGGTCACCGGCCATTTTCAAACCTGGCCGCTGAATAGCCGCTACTCGTTAGTGGCCCATTCGTCCAGGATACCGATCAGTTGCGAGGGGTCGTAAGGCTTGTGCAAGCATCGAACGCCCGCCGGCACGTCGTCCTCGCGCAACCTGAGCCGGCCGGAAGTGACGATGACCTTGACCTTCGGCCAGCGGATGCTGATCAAATGGGCGAGGCGAAGACCGTCGATTGGGCCGGGCATCTGGACATCGGTGACAACGGCCCACACGTCGTTTCGCCGTTCCAGGATCGAAATGGCCTCGACACCGCTCCCGGCCTCGGACGCGTTGAACCCCGTCTCGTCGATCACCGAGACGATGGTCCAACGGAGCAATATCTCGTCCTCGACAATGAGCACGACGGGTCGACCGCATGCTTCTCGCTGCATCAATTGAGCCTGTTCCAATGTCGCATGTTGCGCTTTGAGTCCCACGCTTTCAGCGTGGGTGCGCCACCGCTTCCTATGTCGGATTCCGGACTAAGCCGGTGTTGATGGGCGAACTTATAGACAGGCAATTCGTTCCCCGAATTTCAGTGCTTTGCGATGATCCGTGTCAGCCACGGTGACACATCCCGGGTGAAGAAAATCGATCTGCGCCGGTGTTCGATATCGGACAAATACTTTGACCGGGACGCGTAATAGTCCCACGGCATCGTTCGAATGTGCTATGTTTTCGCTGCCTGCACGCAAAGTCTGCGGATGTCCCCTCAGATGCAGGTACCGGACCGACAAGGGCATTGTGCCGATCCTAGTATCAGCCATTCCCGCGGAGCGCCCCCTCGGAGCGCGCATCCATCCCCCTGCGGTATCGCCGCCCGACCGATCGGGCCGGAAAGCCGCTCTTGCACACGCCTACGGCCAGCTCGCTGGACAACAAGTTACTTGCCAAATTGCCGCGCAGGGATTTCGAGAGCCTGGCCGCGCATTTGACGCATGTGTCATTGCCGCAGGGCGAGATCGTCTATGAAGCAGGCGACGAGGTCGACCAGATCTACTTTCCCAGCGCCGGCATGTTTTCACTGCTCGCCGTGATGCGAGACGGCAAAGCCATCGAAACCGCGACCGTGGGACGCGAGGGCGTGATCGGCGCCATGGCTGGATTGGGTCTCTATCGGTCGCTGGTTCGGGCGGTGGTCCAGTTGCCGCTTCCTGCCAGCAGGATTCCCGCAACGGCGTTCCGGCGCGCCGTCGCCGCGAGCGACGCGCTTCGCGATCTGTGCATTCGCTATAACGAGGTCATGCTGACCCAGGCGCGGGTCACCGCTGCCTGCAACGCGCTGCACCCGGTCGAAGAGCGCTTCTGCCGCTGGCTCCTGCAATCATCCGATCGGGCCGCAAGCGATACCGTGACGCTGACGCAGGAGTTGCTGGCCGAGATGCTTGGGGTGCGCAGAACCTCCGTGACCGAGGTCGCACGCAAGATCCAGGACAAAGGCGTCATCACCTACGCACGTGGGGTGATCACGATCCTGGATCGCGCCCAACTGGAACGGTTTTCCTGCGAGTGCTACGTGACGCTTATCGAGCAGGAAGCAACGCTCACCTAGATCCGATGCCGACCGGCTTGGTGGCTCTGTCCCACCTGAGCGGGCGCGCAAGGGCCGGCGATCGCGCTTCCGTGAACAGGTTTCGTCGGTCCGACCGACAATGACACATCAGCGGTTCCGAGGAAGCCATTTTCCCTAAACGACGAAGAACTCCTGAAATCGACACCCTATAAAAGGATAGAAGCATCAGAATAGGCCCGTTGGAGGTTATCATGACGAGGCACAGAAGGATTACCGGGTTCGTGGCTATCGCTCTGATGGCTGTCGCCGCAACCGTCTCCACCACGCGGTCGCACTTGCGTTCCACCGACAGCATAGTCGCATCCGCCGGCGCGATCGCGACTGCAAATTTTGACGACCGCTGGTCCGCGATTTCCGCTTCACCCTCAACGGAGGAGGGCGTTGGGCACGCGCGGGTGAGATAAGATCCGCCGTCATCGGCCCCACAAATTCATTTGCAGGCAAGTCAAAAGGCTCACGTAGCTCGGATCATCGCCGATACGTTCCATCGGAATGCATTCAGCTTTGCTGGACGCCGAGAATGTGGACCACTGGCTCATCAATTGTTTTCGGGCATCGTTTTCATCGTCCACGCAGTTTTTGTAGGCCTGAGCACCTGGAGGGCCAGGCGTGTCGGCCGTATCTAATTTGCAGCTTCGGGCGATGTCGAACGTGGGGATCCGATCGGCCACGGCCACGACAAGATGTGTCCCCATGACGATTGTAGAAATCGAAATCGGCATAGTCTGTCCTCCCTCGATCACCATTGAGGGCGAGTGTTCTGCAACGTGAGTGGGGGCGCAAGTTGTAATCCGCCGTTGTGTGCGATGATTCACCTGTTGAAAAGGCACCATCGCGCGGTTCATGGCCGGCGCTTCGAACGGCGATTTGAGCATGCGCTTAAATAGGCGACGGTTACGAAAACAGAAAGGTTCCGATCAGCAAACCTATTGCAAATGCCCAGAGGCCTAATGTGCAAGCCGAGGTAACGCGGACAAGGTTACGGAGATCGCTATCCCGCGGAAACTCATGGGATCGGTACGTCATTGCAGCCGCCCCCCTGCGGTGGCCGCCAGGTTTACGGGGAGTACGCTAACCCCGTCATTCTCGCCCAAAAGAAGGCGATAGAGGGGCAACCAAGGCTTGCGGTCCTGGTCGGGGCCCGCATTCAGGTACTGGCCTGTTTCGACCCTCAGTGGCCTAGTTTGATTTTTGCAGTGGCCTAATTTGAACAACTGCCTGCCATGCGCGTCTACGACGGCATGTGCAAAAAGTGCCAAGAGCTAGAGGCCCTCAATTGGCGGCCTCTTCTTTATCCACGTAATCGGATCAATGGCTCTCGATCTTGCGGTGGGGAAGCTCCAGCCTCAGGACGTGCGAAATCGAGTCCGAGAATACATCACCGCTCACTTTCGGATGTTCAGTAAGTTTGGTCCGCAGTCCCTGGATGCCTGCGCCATAGTTGGCGGAGCTGGTGACCGTTCAGCGAGCATGTTTCTATCTCGGCTTCGCCTTCAGCCCCAGCTCGACCAGCCGGCGGATCGCCTCGGGGCGATCTATATTTCAGACCCTCACTTGCGATCCACTCGTCAATTGACCGAATTTCCTGTTCGGTCCACTCCGGGTTCGGACCGGCCGCCAGTGCCTTCTGTGCGATCCCTTTTGCGGCGGCAACTGAGGCCGTGATTTTAGCCAGGGTGCTTTCTTTCATCGGGTTCTCGCCTTCTTCGCGGGCTTCTCGCCCGGAGTACGCCTTTGACGACTTCGCCTTCGGATCGTAACCCAGAACGGGCGGCGAACAAATTCCCCGGATTTTCCCCGTCTCGATGTGTCGCGTTTATGAGTCGTTCCGTCTCGACGCGTCTCGGGCTGTCAGCCGAGGGGGTGCCAAATACCCTTGAAATATAGAGATTTCGTCGTTTTCGGCTTCCCCAAAAAAGTTGCGGCCAGCCTTTGGGGGAAGGCTGGCCGCGCGCGAACCGGTCTGGGACGGGGAGGGGTGGGGATGTGACCGGGTCGCGGGTTGGTAAATTCCTTGTTCGTTATCGATCGCGCGAGCTTGCGGTAGCGACCGCGGGGCGGTTGTCGCCGAGCGAGACCCACACATTGGGATCACTCTGCGACTGCCGCTTGACGAAGCGGTAGCCGGTTTCAGTCCAGGCGACGACGTTCTCGTTCTGGTTGTCGAGCACGAACTCGCCCTTGTCGCTTTTCACCGTCAGCACCGCGTGGCCTTCGCCCTTCTTGTCGCGCACCACCGTGATCAGCAGCGCCTCGCGCGGCCAGCCGGCGTCGATCAGCATCTTGCGCTTCAACAGCACGTAGTCCTCGCAGTCGCCGTAGCCGTCGGTCGGCAGGGACCATTTCTCGATCACACCCCAATGATCCATGTCGGTGATCGGCTTGACGGTCTCGTTGACCCACTTGTTGACCCGCAGCAAATCCCGCCACGCCGTCTGCGACATCACGATGTCGCGCGGCTGCGACGTGCCGCCCCGGCAGTCGCCGGGATTCTCGGCACAAAATTCCACCCAACCGATCGGCGAGCGCGTGGTCTCGCCAAGGTTGGCATAAAGCGCGTCGCCGGCTTTCGCCGAGACGCCAAAAGAGACGCTCATCCCCAGCAGGATGGCGGCAACCGCCAATCCCTTCCCCTGTCCCCTGAACAACATTGTGGCCCCCGTTTCTTGTTGGGACCACGTTTCGCACAAAGGTTTTGCGCCGCCGCTAAGTCAGCCAAGTACATTTGACGCGAATACAAGTAAAAGGCGCGGATAATTCGATCTATACTTGAATCAAGTTCGACTAAAATTTGAAACAACTGCAATTGATTCAAATTTTACGTATTAACGCGCCAGGCGCTGCGGCGCTGGAACAAGTCGCGGCAAAAGTTCCCGCCGTTAACCGGCTTTGGCAGGCGTCAGAGCGCGCAAAGGCGGCATCCGTTGGCGCGGAGGCCGCCTTTCGAGGTCGGAAAACCGGTGATTTTGTGTGGTCGGCGCTTTACCGCGCGGTAACCGCTTCTTCGAGCTGCTCGGCAATTTGCTCGTGGACGAACTCCAGCGCGAAGCCTTCTTCGAGGTTTCGCACCACCCGGGACTGGACCTTGCCCAGCATGACCAGGGATTTCAGCGGCGGGCGGTTTTCCGCGGCAATCGCCGCACCCGATGCCGACAGGTCGATGATGCGGCAGGTCATCTTGCTGCCGTCCTCAAGCGTGAGCAGCGCGATCGGGTTGCGCGGCACGATACGGTCGTGGCGGCGGTCTTCCGGCAGGTTGAGAATGTCGCGGTTGGCGAGCCATGTGAGCTGGGCGGCGAGCTTGTCGCGCTTGCGCGCGGTCGCACCCACCGTCATGGCAAAGCCGTTGTCGATGATGCGGGTGATCTTGCCCTCGACCCGGCCGATATGGTCGAGATAGGCGATTACGCGGTCGCCGACATTGCCGATGCCGGGCGCCAGCAGGGCCAGACCGCCCGGCGACATATTGATAATCTGGCAGGGAAATTCGCGCCGGTCCGGAAGCATATAGCGGCCGAGCAGGTGCACCTTGACGCGCTGGAAGCGACGTCGCTCCTCGGCGGCCGGGACCGTTGATTTCTTCTGCGCAAACGACATCTTCGCCACCCGACAGCCCGTCCATAGGCGTCAGGTAGACCCTAAGGCCGACAGGGTTAACGATGTGTTATCGGCGGTTGCATCAAGTGTGGGCACGTGCGGCGGCCAGGGCGTGAACTCACGAGGTCAAAGTGACAAACTTATCACTTGTGTTGGAGTCCATCGCGAAAGGCGATCGCTTCGAGTTCTACCCGGACTGCATCCTCGATTGGAATGACGGGGCGTGCCTCGAATACAAAAGCAGGAAGCATCGAGCAGAACTTGTGAACGGCCGCTGGATCATCGCAGTCCAGCAACATATACCCGCCCCAGTCACCCACGCGTATCACGAACGTTTCGATCTTGAAGTTGCCGGGCGCCTTCCATTGCGTGAAGACCTCAAGGATCCGCTTCTGCGCATTTTCGTACTCGATAGGTGAGCCCTGCGAGCGTTCGGTCCAGGTGAGCATGTACTTCATGAGCCAAATACTTTCCTGATCTGAAAAATGAATTGATTATGGCCACAGCTTTGCGCGGCCCGACGCCGTTTGCAAGCCGGCTCCTGGCACGAACCGGACCTCCAGCGACTGTCCGACTTGAGTCCGTTATCGGCGGCAAAGCGGAAGTTGGGATTTGGGATTGTCAGGGCCGGTTTTTGACCCAACCAGGACGTTTGGCCGGCTCAAGCTCGTATACGGGGTCACGGTAACTGGCTTACATGTGGAGCGGGAAATGGCCCGCATTGGGCTCGGGGCAACACACATGAAGCGACGGGAATTTATTGCGTGTCTTGGCGCAGCAGCTTCATGGCCGGTTGTCGCCCGCGCCCAAAAGAAGCCACTTCAGGTGATCGCATTCCTTAACAGCGGCGCCGCTGATGCCAGCGCGAGCAAGGCGCTGATGTCGCTGATGGAAGCGGGTCTGCTTGAGAACGGCCTCGTTCAGGGGCGGGATTATGTGTTCGAGACCCGCTGGGCAAACAGCGACTCCAGCCGCTTTCCAGCCCTCGCAACCGAGCTACTGGCGGGACATCCCAGCGCCGTCGTCGTTTCGACCATTCTCGCGGTAAAGGCCATGCAGAACCTGACGCGGACTGTGCCGATCGTCATGACGGGCATGAACGACCCCGTGGCCGCCGGTCTTGTCGCGAGCCTTGCTCGCCCTGGCGGGAATATAACGGGCGTCTCCACCATGGCGGAAGATGTCTTGCTCAAACTGATCGAGATCATG
Organism: uncultured Alphaproteobacteria bacterium; assembly: GCA_963742665.1. Classification (GTDB taxonomy): domain Bacteria; phylum Pseudomonadota; class Alphaproteobacteria; order Rhizobiales; family Xanthobacteraceae; genus Bradyrhizobium. The sequence goes on along the minus strand of CAVUNH010000006.1, from coordinate 70,387 downwards.
CGCGAGGTGCTGCCCGACGTGCGCAAGCTGACAGTGATGACGAATCCGACAAACCCATCCAATCCGCCGATGGTCGAGACGCTGATCCGATACGTCGCCAATAAGGACCTTACCATCGGCACAGTCGGCGTGAGTTCACCTGCCGAGCTCGATGCGGCCTATACGGAAATGGCGCGACAGCGCCCCGGCGCTCTTTTTGTCCTGACCGACAACAGCTTGCAAGCGCTGGCGGAGCCAATCGTCACACGGGCATTGGCGCAACGGGTGCCGACCTTTGCCAACCTTGGCATCAGTTTTCCGCAGGCAGGCGCCCTGTTCGACTATTCCCGAGACCCGCCGGAAGCATTCAAAAGCGTGGCGCGCCTGCTGAAGAAAATCCTGGACGGCGCCGATCCCGGCGCGCTTCCGATCGAGCAGCCGACCAAGTTCAACCTTTTTATCAATCTGAAGACGGCGAAGAATCTCGGCATCGAAATATCGCAGTCAGTGATCGCCCGCGCCGACAAGGTGATCGAATGAGTTTGCTCACTTCCGTTATCGGCGCTTTCCGGACCTGAGGCGATGACCGGTTTGAGTCTGCAATCCGCCGGATAGCGGACATGGGTCGAGCTCGCTCACGAACCTCGATTTATGAGGACACGCCCTGGTTGTCGCACCGCAACGATCCGGTTGAAGACCCACAACAGCACCGTACACAGCAAGATCGCCGCGGCGCCGAAGTCGAACGCCGCGGCGGTGTTTCCGCTCCATTTCGAAAGCGCGCCGGCCACGATCGGTCCCAGCATCATGGCGCCATAGAACATCGTGAAGAACAGGCCCATGCCGATCGCCCTTGTCGCGGGCTGCAGGACCTTCGCGGGCAGGCTCATGATCGGCCCGGCCGGCTGCCCGCTGATCAGCCCAAGCGCCGCAACGGTCAAGATCACCGCGTCGGTGCGCGGCAGCAGGATCATCAGGCCAGCGGAAACGAGCGCCGCAGTGACGAGAATGGTTTGTGGACGCCCGGTCCGGTCGGCGAGGTAGCCGCCGAACGGGACGGAGAACACGGCGACCCACAACACGATGCTGATCGCCGATCCGGCCGCGGCGATCGACCAGCCGCGTTCAACCAGCATCGAAGGTCCAAAGCTGAAGACCACGGCAAAGCCGATATTGAACAGGCCCCAGATCAGACCCGCCACGATCACGGCAAGCACCGTGCGACGATCGAGGCCGGACGTGGATGTCGATGCCGCGGCGGCTTCCGGCGGCGAACGGTAGAGAAGCGCGATCAGCGCGATGCCGCAGATGATGAAGGCGGCAACCGCCAGATACACCGCGCTGAGGCCCCAGCGCGTGCCGATCAAAGGCAGTGTCAGCAACGATAGGGCGATGCCGGCCGGCCATGAATTCACCAGGATCGCCATCGCGGTTGAGATCTCGCGGCCGGCAAACCAGTCGGTCAGCATCTTCGCCAATTGAACGCTCAGCACAACGCCGCCTGCGCCGGCAACCAGCCGCCCGGTGATTTGAAGGCTCCAGGAAGAGGCCGTGGCCATCGCCAGGCTTCCGATCAGCATCAACAGCAGCGCGCCCAGTGCCACCTTCCTGTCGCCGAATTTCTGGCCGATGGCGCCGCCCGGCAGCGCGAGTGCGACACCCGGTGCGAAATAAAGTCCGATCAGGACGCCGATGTCGGCAAGGCTGGCGCCGAATTCGCTGCCGAGCAGCGGCGCTACGGCGGCGACGCTTTGAAACTGGAACGCCATGGTGGCGCGAACCACGAACAGAACGGCAAGAATGCCCCAGCGATTGTGCAACGCTCGATCCCCAAAAAACTGTCGCGGTGTCGTGGCCGGAACCGGTCTGAACGTCAACCGCCGACTGGAGGACCTACTTCTGCACCAGTTGATTGAGATCCTGCTTGATCGAGTTCAGCAGCGACGCCAGCCGTTCGGGCCGGAACGCCGGCGGCTCCGGGACGGCGGCATGCGCAGGCTTCGTGATGTCGGTGTGAGCGGGCTGTTCGGCGATGACGGGTTTTTTCGGAAAAACCGGCTTTTGAGGGAAAACGCTCCGTGCCGGCTCCGGAAAGGTCGGCCGCGCAGGCTCGGTGGCCTCGGCGCCGGCTTCGACAAACTCACCGTGCAAAACGTCCTCCCGACGGCCCATCAGCCAGAGGACCGCCCAATAGGATATCGCCAGCAAAATGACGCAGAAAATAATGATCTCAAACATCGCTCTCGTCCAATCCGCGCAGTATCCCGGCAAACGCCGTTTTTGGTCAAGACCGCCGAAAGCGATTGTTTGTCCGTGCGTTATTTCGGTACCATCGTGACCAATTACCGCACTTTGGCGGCCCAAAAATACCACCGAACGGAGGACGCGATGCCGGGAGTGAAGCGGGAACGGGACGACAGCGTCGGGATCCTGACGCTGGATGAGCCGGCGACCCTGAACGCGATGACGCCGGATCTCTTGGGCGATCTCGCCTTGGCCATCGGTGAAATGACCGCAGACGCGAGCGTCCGGGCGCTGGTCCTGACCGGCGCCGGCCGCGGCTTCTGTTCCGGCCAGAACCTCAAGGCGGCGGCGATCCTGGGCGACGACATCGTCAACGGCGTGATGCGGCATTACTGGCCGGCATTCCGCGCGCTTCGCGAATGCCGCGTGCCGGTCGTGGTCGCCGTCAACGGCGTTGCCGCCGGCGGCGGGTTCAGCCTCGCGATGGCGGGCGACGTCATCGTCGCGGCGCGCTCGGCGAGCTTCATCCAGGTGTTCAGCCGGATCGCGCTGGTGCCTGATCTCGGCTCGACCTGGCTGTTGCCGCGCCTCGTCGGCCGCCAGCGCGCGCTCGAACTGATGCTGACGAACGAACCGCTCTCGGCGGAGTTGGCAAGAGAATGGGGACTGGTGCGGGACGTGTTCGACGACGCAGCCCTTCGCGACGGCGCGCTGGCGCTGGCGCGCAAGCTCGCGGCCGGCCCGACCCGCGCGCTGGTCGCAACCCGCCGCCTGATCGAAGACAGCGAACATTCGACCTATGCCGACCAGTTCCGGCGCGAGATCGAGACGCAGTCGGAGATCCGCAAGAGCGCGGATGCGCAGGAGGGACGCAACGCGTTTCTTGAAAAGCGCGCGGCGCGATTCAGCGGACGCTAATCGAGGCGTGGACGCCCCTGGCGAGGATGCGATGAAACTGCAGAAGATCCTTTTCAGCTTCGACGGCCGGATCGGCCGCCGCACCTATTGGCTGGCGATCATCGCCCTGATCGCCGCGGTGCAGGTCGTGACCATCGGCCCCTTTCTCCTCGACAGCGAAATGGTGGCCGTGATGCTCATCGTGACCTCGCAATTCATATGGCTCTTGAGCCTGTGGCCGATACTGGCTGTGGGCAGCAAGCGATTGCACGACCGCAACAAGAATGGCTGGTGGCTGCTGGTTTTCTGGCTGCTCCCCTTCGCGCTGTTCTGCGGCGGCTTCAGCATCGTCCTCTTTGACGACCCCAGGACCGGCCGGAGCGGAGATTTCGTGACCGGCTCGGTCCTGATTTTTGCGAGCCTTCCGCCCGCGCTATGGGGCATCGTCGAGCTCGGCATCCTGCCGGGCACCAAGGGGCCGAATCCGTACGGCGCCGACCCGGCGCAACCGATGGCTTGAAAACCGTATGCGTCCCGCGCCGGATCCGTCCGGATCGCTCTTGCAGTCGGGATGGCGATGGATATGAGGCGGCGGGAATTTATTGGGGTTGTTGGTGGAGGGGCGACCGCCTCTCGTGATAGCGATACGCTGTTCAGGGAATCACGCATTCCTTCTCGATGGGTCCTGTCCGGACCTTCGTTCCCCAAAGCCTCGGAAAGCTGGCACGCGCCGCGTTGATGCTCACACAGATCGAACGACCGGCTGAACGGCCGCCCGGGATCGGGCGGACTATTTCGGATTTCGGTATCCTTTACGCATCGAATGGATTCATTGGCTGGCTTTTCGCGATCACCGGGCCGGTGGTGATCATTCTCGCAGTCGGCTCGAACGGAGGACTTCTCGGAAAAGGACATCGCTTCCTGGATTTTCGGCGTCTTCTTTTTCAATGGCCTGATTACGCTCGTGTTGAGCTGGCTCTACCGTCAGCCGCTGGTTTTCTTCTGGACTATTCCCGGTACCGTCATTGTCGGTCCCGCGCTGAACCATCTGTCGTTTCCGGAAGTGGTCGGCGCGTTCTACGCCACCGGCCTCCTGATGCTGGTGTTGGGTTTGAGCGGCTGGGTCAAGCGCGTCATGCAGCTGGTTCCGATGCCGATCGTCATGGGAATGGTTGCCGGCGTTTTCTTGCGCTTTGGCCTTGAACTGGTTCGTGCGGTTTTTGCCGACACGGCCATTGTCGGACCGATGGTCGCGATCTGGCTTATCCTGTCGGCGATCCCTCGCCTTGGCCGGCTCATCCCGCCAATCATCGGAGCGCTCGTGGTCGGGGCATTGACGACCATCCTGTTCGGCCGGTTCGACGGCACGGCAGCGCTTCAGTTTGAACTGATCCGCCCGGTCATCCAGACTCCCGTCTGGTCGATTGCGGCCATGGTTGAACTTGTCGTGCCGCTCGCGATCACGGTTCTCGTCGTGCAGAACGGTCAGGGCTTTGCGGTGTTGAGATCGGCAGGACATGCGCCGCCGGTCAATGTCGTGACCCTGGCCTGCGGCATCGGCTCGGTGATCTCCGCCAGCGTCGGTGCGGTCAGTACGTGCCTGACGGGACCGACCAACGCCATCGTGGTCTCAAGCGGCGAGCAAAAGCGCCACTATACGGCGGCGATGTTCGTCGGTTGTCTGGCGCTGATGTTCGGATTGCTGGCGCCTACCTTTGCACGATTGCTGCTGGTGTCGCCCAAATCCCTGGTGATGGCCCTGGCGGGGCTCGCGATGTTGCGCGTATTGGAGACGGCCTTCGTCACCGCGTTCAAGGCGCGCTTCTCGCTCGGCGCGCTGGCGGCCTTCCTGGTCACCGTCGCCGATGTGCCGTTGTTGAATGTCGGTGCGGCGTTCTGGGGGCTCGTGGCCGGCTTCGGCATCTCCGGGCTGCTGGAGAGGCCGGATTTTGCAGCCGAGGCGAAATCGTCGTCGCCAACCGGATCGCGTTGACAAACCACGCCGGGACAAAAAGGCGCGTTAGCGCAGCCCCTCATAGACCATGAAGCCGCGCGCGATCGCGAGCTTGCGCATGGCGCGCGGCACGAGCTTCTCCGGCCGGTGCAGATAGCGCCACGAGGTCAGCCTGAAATCGCCGAGCGTGCCGAGATCGCTCTCGAACGGCGCCAGCACGCCGGTCAGGCTGATCGGGCGCATGCGCGCGGTTGTTGAACGGCAGCAGCAGCAATTCCAGATGCGCGGTCCGGCCGTCTTCCGAGGTCGCGGTGATGCCGGCGATGGCCGCCAGCATTTCCTCGGCGACATAGGTGATGATGTCCTCGATCTCGCGGCGGCTCTCGGGCGCGAACAGGGCGGAAAAGCTCTGGTCCTTCAGGTCGCGGCCGAGCAGGGCGCGAGACGCGGGTGCCGGCGACGCGGAACGGAAAGCCGGCTTCATGGTCGTAGGACAGGACGAAGATGTCGCCGAGCAGTTCGCGCACGGCGCCGGGCTCGATCTCGCTGCGGTCGGGCGCGCGCGCATCGCCGCGCTTCTTGTCCCAATAGGCGAAAAACTCACGGCTCGACGGATGTTTCATTCTTAGGCCTTGCCCCTGCCCGTGGCTCGGCGGGACACATCTGTCCCGCTTTTGCGCACGCGCCTTCCCTTGTTTGTTGTGCAGGACAGGCATTGCAGCGTCCATGCCGCGGACGCGGTTTGGCGGCTCAAGCGGCGGCTTTGCGTTGTTAACGTTAAATTAACGATGAGCTTGGTGATCGCGGCCCGGCCTGCGTAGGGTGGAACGCATCGGATCGCGCGGGGTTATCTCCAGGTTACCAGCGCGGTTCGTACACAGGTGGCGTCAAACAGTTTGGTCGTCGCGCGGGGAGGGGTGGGGATGCATCCCCGATCCCGGGGCGCGAAAGATCGGCACCAAGAGGGAGGATGTTCTCAGCATCCTCCCTTTTTCTTTGCCGTTTCGGTGCTTTGCCGTTTGTGCACTTGCACAGTGCGGGCAAAGCCGCCTATCTGGGCCCAATGCTCCCCAAAGCCGCCGTCTGAGGTCGTGGCCCCCTTGGAATCCCCGCCTGAATACCCAGCCGACGCCGCCGGAAGGCCCGCGAGAGCCGATCCTGACCCTGCCGGGCGCGCTGACGGCCTATGTCGCGCTGATCGCGCTCATCCATCTGCGGGTGCTGCTGCCGCCGGAACTCGAGAACTGGACCATCGACGTCTTCGGCTTCATTCCGAAGCGCTACGATTCGACGCTGCTCGACATCACGTTTCCCGGCGGCGACCGGCGCCAAGGTCTGGACCTTCGTCACCTATTCGCTGCTGCACGCCAATCTCAGCCATATCGGCTTCAACGTGCTGTGGCTGTTGCCGTTCGGCAGCGCGCTGGCGCGCCGGTTCGGCGCGTTCAGGTTCTTCGTGTTCATGGCGGTGACGGCGGCGGCCGGCGCGCTCGCCCATCTGCTCACCCATGAGCACGCGATCGCGCCGATGATCGGCGCCTCGGCGTCGGTGTCCGGCACGATGGCGGCCGCGATCCGCTTTGCCTTCGTGAAGGGCAGCTTCCTCTCCTTCAGCCGCGGCGATGCCGACGAAGCGGCGCGGGTGCCGGCGCTGTCGCTTGCGCATGCGTTGCGCGACCCGCGCGTGCTCGGATTCCTTGGCGTCTGGTTCGGCGTCAACATCATCTTCGGCGTCGGCTCGATCGCGATCGGCGCCGACGGCGCCAGCGTCGCCTGGCAGGCGCATATCGGCGGATTTCTCGCCGGCCTGATGCTGTTTTCGCTGTTCGATCCGGTGCCGCGGGCGGCACGCATGCTGCAGATGCGTCATCGCCGGACGAGGTTGACCGCGTCTGATCGCCGCTTGCGGCGCGGGGCGATTTCATCCATCATCTTCACATGTTGTGAGACAAGGCAAAGCTTGCTGCGCATGCATATCAGCCGCTTGTTTTACCGCGCCTGAAACGGAACCGGCGCGGAACTGTTGATTGAAGACTCGCGAACAAGTCGAGCTCCTTCGGGGGCGCGAACCGATTCAGGGAGACGACAATGACGGTACGTGCAATTCTCGATTCCAAAGGCCATCAGATCCTGAGCGTCGAGCCGGACGCAAAGCTCTCGGCCGCGGTCAAGATCCTCGGCGAGCGCAAGATCGGCGCCGTGCTGGTCATGAACCAGGGCCGTCTCGAGGGCATCCTGTCGGAGCGCGACATCGTGCGCGTGCTCGGCGAGCGCGGCGCGGAGGTGCTCGATGAGCCGGTCTCGGCGGTGATGACGCGCAAGGTCGTCAGTTGCCGGGAGACCGACACCGTCGCCGGCATCATGGAAATGATGACGATCGGCAAGTTCCGGCATCTGCCGGTGGTCGAGGACGGCAAGGTGGTCGGCCTGATCTCGATCGGCGACATCGTCAAATGGCGGGTCCGGGAATACGAGACCGAGCAGGAAGCGCTGCGCGACTACATCAAGACCGCCTGACGCGATAGAAAACGCGCTACTCCGTCGCGGTCTCCCCGGCCGCGGTGCCTGCATTGCCCGCCTGCGGCGCCAGAATGTGGATCGCCTCCTGGATCGAGTCGATCGCGCGCTCGGCGGCGCGCGCGCCGTGGGCGATCAGATCGTCGGCGCGGTGGAAATCGAACCAGCCGATCTGGCCGACGCGGGGCGAGATCAACAGGTCCGGCGGATCGCCGGCGAGCCGGGCGCGGGTGATGCGGTCCTGCATGATGTTGAAGGCGTCGACCATCACCGAGGAGATGCCGGGCCGTCCGCCGCCGCCGAAGAACTCGCGCTTCATGGTGCGCTCGGCGGAGAAGAACTTGCCGAAGCCGCGCTTCGGCGGAGCGGGCTTCCGGCTCAGGCGTCGCCGGCGCCGAAACGTCCGCGGAGGGGCCGTGGGAATAGATCGTCGTCGAGTGGGTGAAGACGTCGCTGGAGAGATTGGCGGCGATGACGATCTCGGCGCCGAGGGCGCGCGCCGCCGACACCGGCACCGGATTGACCAGCGCGCCGTCGACCAGCCAGCGGTCGCCGACCAGCACCGGCGAGAAGATGCCGGGCAGCGCGTAGGAGGCGCGCATCGCATCGACCATGCGGCCATGGGTCAGCCAGATCTCGTGGCCGGTGCGGACCTCGGTCGCGACGGTGGCGAATTTCACCGGCAGGTCCTCGATCAGGCCTGGCCCATCGTCGCCTCGAGTTCGGCGGCGAGCTTGGCGCCGCCGATCAGGCCGGAGCCGTTGAGGCGAATGTCGAGATAGCCGAAGATATTGCGCGGCTGCAGGCTGCGCGCCCATTCCTCCAGCGTATCGAGATGGCCGGCGGCATAGGCGCCGCCGACCACCGCGCCGATCGAGGTGCCGACCACGACATTGGGCACGATGCCGTGCGCGATCAGGGTCCTGACGATGCCGATATGGGCGAAGCCGCGCGCCGCGCCGCCGCCCAGCGCCAGCCCGATCACCGGCCGGCGGATCGTGCCGAGCCCGACCTTGTCGTGGCCGTCGGAGCCGCTTTGGCCGCGACCCATCCAGTTATCCAGCACTGAAACTCTCCTGCGGCTTAAGGATATTCGCCGCGCCGTAGCCCTGCCAGAACAGTCGCGTGAATTTCCGAAGCATGGTTTATGCCGGGCGAAAGCGGGCTAGGCAGAGATTATGACTGGACCGCGACCGCTGGATTAACATTGGGCGGTCAGCCCGGTTCCAACGCCAAAGGGGGCCGTCGGCCCGCTTCAGAGGCTTGAATTTGCCGCGTTTTCGGTGAAAAGCATGGCCATGACTTCACGGGGTGACCGGTTCGGCGGAGGCGGGGGCGCAATGCGGCTTTTCCCGCAGCTTGCGCTGGCGCTGGCGTTGCTGATTCCGGGCGCCGTTTCGGCCCAGATGTTCTCCGACCGGCCGCCGCCGGTGCCGCCAGCATCGGTTCCGGACGCGCCTGGCGGTCCTGCGATGAACCTGGCGCCGCCCTCCGGGCCGGGCGCGCTTCCGAGCCTGCCGCCGACCCTGACCCAGCCGACCATCGTGCAGCCGTCGATTGCCGCCGTCCCGCCGGTGGTGCCGCCGCCGGGCGCCTCGACCGCGGGCCAGGCGGTGCTGTCGCTGACCGCGCGCTACGGCAAGGACCTGCCGGTCATCAGCAACGGGCTGGTGTGGCGGGTGTTCGCCGACAAGCCCGACGAGACCGGCACCTTCAAGCTGATCCGCGAGGAGCGCGGTGCGACGCCGAACATCGTGCTGCCGCCGGGCAACTACGTCGTCCACGTCGCGCTCGGCCTCGTCAGCGCGGTGCGCACGGTGACCCTGAAGTCGGAGACCGACCGCGAGTCCTTCGTGCTGCCGGCCGGCGGCCTGCGCATCGAAGGCCGCGTCGGCACCAGCAAGATTCCGCCGAACCAGATCTCGTTCGCGATCTACAAGGGCAGCCAGTTCGACGGAGCGGAGCGCACCTCGCTGGTGCCGAACGTCGCCGCCGGCGACGTCGCGCTGCTGCCGGAGGGCACCTACTACATCATCTCCAACTACGGCGACGCCAATTCGGTGGTGCGCTCCGACATCCGCGTGCAGGCCAGCAAGCTCACCGACGTGATCGTCACCCACCGCGCCGCGGTCATCACGCTGAAGCTGGTCAGCGACAAGGGCGGCGAGGCGCTCGCCAACACCGCATGGTCGGTGATCACGCCGGGCGGCGACGTCATCAAGGAATCGATCGGCGCGTTCCCGCGCGTCGTGCTGTCCGAAGGCGAATACCGCGCCATCGCCAAGAACGAAGGCAAGGTGTTCGAGCGGCCCTTCAACGTCGTCAACGGCGTCGACGGCGAGGTCGAGGTCGTCGCGCGCTGACGCGCGCCTTCGCGCGAATTCCTAAAACCGCGTCACGATATCCGACAGCGCCGGGCGCGGGCGGTCCTCGCTCGCTTTCGAGGGCGTGCCGATATGGATGAAGCCGGCGAGTTTTTCATCCGCCTTCACGCCGAGTCCGTCGAGCACGTCGCGATCGAACGCGAACCAGCCGGTCAGCCAGTTGGCGCCGTAGCCGAGCGCGGTCGCCGCGGTGACGATGTTCATGGCGCTGGCGCCGGCGGACAATTCCTGCTCCCACGCCGGCACCTTGGGGTGCGGCCTGGTGAAGCTCACCACTGCAATCACCAGCGGCGCGTCCATCAGGCGGCGCTTCTCGATCTCGATCTCGGCCGACGGCGCGCCCGGATTTTTCCGCGCGAACACCTGCGCGATGACGTCGCCGGCCCGCGCGCGGGCCTCGCCTTCGAACACGATGAAGCGCCAGGGCGTCAGCTTGCCGTGATCGGGCACCCGCGCGCCGATGGTCAGGATGGTGTCGAGTTCGGCGGCGGCGGGCCGGGGCCGCTCATCTCGCGCGGCTTGACCGAGCGGCGGAGTTTCAGGAGTTCGATGGCGTCGGGCACGAGGTTCTCTTTCGTCGGAAAAGGATTGGGCAATTGCCTATCACGGAGATAGGGACGCAACGAGGCCGCCGAAACCCACTTTAGACCGATTGTGATGCGGCTACGACCTGCCGGCTGGCGTAGGCTTGACCGGCATCTTCGCCGCCCGCTCCAGCAGGTCCTTCCCGAGATCTTCCAAAATCGTCCGCGTCGCCAGAAACAGGCTGTGGCCCTGGTCGGTTTCGATCGCCAGCGCCACCACATCGGGCTGATTGGGATCCGGGATCAGCTGGTAAGCGCGGATCGGAAAGGCCGGAAGTTCCTGCTCGTCGGTCATGTCTCCAGCCGCGCGCGCTTGACGTCCGGCGGCGTTGCTTCCTCGACCAGCGCGGCGATCGCCTCGTCGGTCGGCATCACCTTCTGCCCGTCGCTGCCGAGCCGGCGGACCGAGACCGAATGGCTCTCGGCTTCCTTCTTGCCGACCACGAGCAGCGCCGGGATCTTCGCCAGCGAGTGCTCGCGGACCTTGTAGTTGATCTTCTCGTTGCGCAGGTCGATCTCGACGCGCAAGCCCGCGCGCCGCGCCGCGGCCGCGACCACCTTGGCGTATTCGTCGCCTTCCGAGGTGATGGTGGTGACGACGGCCTGCACCGGCGCCAGCCAGAGCGGGAAGTTGCCGGCGTAATGCTCGATCAGGATGCCGATGAAGCGCTCCATCGAGCCGCAGATCGCGCGATGCACCATGCACGGCACCTTCTTGGAGCCGTCGGCATCGATGTAGAACGCGCCGAACCGCTCCGGCAGATTGAAGTCGACCTGCGTGGTGCCGCATTGCCAGTCGCGGCCGATGGCGTCGCGCAGCACATATTCGAACTTCGGCCCGTAGAACGCGCCTTCGCCGGGATTGATCGCGGTCTTGATGCGGTTGCTGCCGCTGGCCTGCGATCTCCGCCAGCACGGTCGCCATCACGCGCTCGGCGTGATCCCACATCTCGTCGGTGCCGACGCGCTTCTCCGGCCGCGTCGAGAGTTTGACCGTGAGTTCGCCGTCGAAGCCGAAATCGGCATAGGTCGACAGGATCAGGTCGTTGATCTTGAGGCACTCGTCGGCGAGCTGCGCCTCGGTGCAGAACACATGCGCGTCGTCCTGCGTAAAGCCGCGCACGCGCATCAGCCCGTGCATCGCGCCCGACGGCTCATAGCGATGCACCACGCCGAATTCGGCGAGCCGCAGCGGCAGGTCGCGGTAGCTCTTCAGGCCGTGCTTGAAGATCTGCACATGGCCGGGGCAGTTCATCGGCTTCAGCGCAAACCAGCGCTTGTCCTCGGCCTCGTCGCCGGCCGACTGCGCCGCGAACATGTTCTCGCGGTACCAGTCCCAATGGCCCGACGTCTCCCACAGCGACTTGTCGAGGATCTGCGGCGCGTTGACCTCGCTGTAATCGCCGGTCAGCCGGCGGCGCATATAGGCGATCAGCGCCTGGAAGATGGTCCAGCCCTTGGCGTGCCAGAACACCACGCCGGGGCCTTCCTCCTGGAAGTGAAACAGATCGAGCTCGCGGCCGAGCTTGCGATGGTCGCGCTTCTCGGCTTCCTCGATCTGCTTCAGATAGAGGTCGAGGTCTTCCTGCTTCGCGAACGCCGTGCCGTAGATGCGCGTCAGCATCGGATTGTTGCTGTCGCCGCGCCAATAGGCGCCCGCGACCTTCATCAGCTTGAACGCGTTGCCGACCTTGCCGGTCGAGGTCATATGCGGCCCGCGGCAGAGATCGAACCAGTCGCCCTGGTAATAGATCTTGATCGGCTCGTCGCCGGGAATGGCGTCGACCAGTTCGACCTTGAAGGCCTCGCCCTTGTCGCGGAACACCTGTTTTGTCTTCTCGCGCGACCAGACTTCCTTCGTGAACGGTTTGTCGCGCGCGACGATCTCGCGCATCTTCTTTTCGATCGCGGCAAAATCTTCCGGCGTGAACGGCTCGTTGCGGAAGAAGTCGTAGTAGAAGCCGTTCTCGATCACCGGGCCGATGGTGACCTGCGTGCCCGGCCACAGCGACTGCACGGCTTCGGCGAGCACATGCGCCGCGTCATGCCGGATCAGTTCCAGCGCGCGGGGATCGTCGCGGTTGATCAATTCGATTTTGGCATCGCTCGAGATCGGATCGTTGAGGTCGGCGACCACGCCGTCGAGCGCCATCGCCACCGTGCGCTTGGCCAGCGACGGCGAGATGCCCTTGGCGATCTCGAGCCCGGTAATGTCCTTGGGATATTCGCGCCTGGCGCCGTCGGGGAAGGTGAGGACGACTTTCATCTGGGGTTCGGCCGGTTTCAAATTCGCAAGGCCAAATTGGAATCCCGATGCGGGTGCATTGCTGTCAGGCATTGGCGTCTCCTTGAGCTCACTCCTGCGAACGAGCGCAGGTAAGCGGGAATGCAGCGGTATAGCAGGGGATTCGGCTCCTGCAATCGGGCAATATCAAGAAAATCGGCGTCCCGATCGGACCCGTGACGAATGGGCTGCCGCGCCCCAAGGCAACAATGCGAGATCTGAAGACGCATTGCCGGTTTCCGCCATTCCGCGCCTTGATCGGGCGGAATTTCACGCATCCACCGGTTGCCGCTGCATGGACTTGATAGCCATGGCTTGTTAGCCTTTTCGAGCGGTGTTTGCCCGCTTCCCGTTTCGCTGAGCCCCATGACGCTGCGTGCCCTTCCGGCCATAGGTCTTTTGCTGCTTCTGATCTGCCGGATCGGCGCGGGCGGCCGCTCCGGCCGCGCGGCCTGCGCCGGGCACGGAGCCGGCGGCGCCGATGGTGTTCTACGTCGTCAAGGGCGCGCCCGACGCGTGCGGACAGGGCTGCGATCGCTGGATCGCGGTCGAAGGGCAGATCGATTCCGGCGCCGCGCCGCGCTTCCGGAAATTCCTGCGGCAGCTCAGGGGAAGCGATCTGCCGATCTATTTCACCTCGCCCGGCGGCAATCTCGATCAGGCGCTGGCGATGGGCGCCATGCTGCGCGAAAAGCCCGTCATTGCCAGGGTGGCGCGCACCGTGGTGAGCGAATGCGGTTTCGAAGCGCAGAACGGCGACGTCTGCCTCAAGCTCAAGCAATCCGGGCGTGAACTGCACGGCGAACTCTGGACCCGCGGCGCTACCTGCAACTCGGCGTGTCCCTATCTCATCCTCGGCGCGGCCACGCGCGAGATCGCGCCCGATGCGGTGCTGGCGGTCCATTCTCCCAGGGTCGTGGTGCATTTCCACGGCACGGGAACGCCAACGGCGGCGATGCAGGCCGCCGCGACCGAGCGCGGGCTGGAACGCGCCGATCGCATGCTGCAAAGCTATATCGTCAAGATGGGCGTCGATATCGGATTGCTCGGTCTCGCACGCACCGTCAAGTACGAAGACATGCATGCCCTGACCCGCGAGGAGATCGCGAGCTTCGGCATCGACCGGCGCGCGCTGGCGGAGACGCCCTGGACGTTCGAAAACACCGGCCGCAGCATGGTGCGCAAGGCCGTCGCGCGGCGCGACGACGGCGAGGAAGCCTATCGCATGTCGCAGTGGCGGCTGTTGTGTTTCAACGCCGAGCAGTTCGAACTGGATTTCCAGCGCCCCGCGGCGACCCCGTCGATCTTTCCGACGGTCCAGATTTCAAGCCGCAATTCGACCGCGCTGTATTTCAGGTCGTCGCCGGTCAAGGCGAAGGGGTTTGAATTCTGGGCCATGCGGATCAACAAGGCCTCGCTGCAGGCGCTGGCCGGCGAGCCGCAATTCGATTTCATCGAAACGTCGCAGACGCCGGACGGCCGGCGGCGGGCGCATACCGTCAAACTCTCCAGCGAAGGACTGGCCGGCGCGCTGGACCGCCTGGTTGCGGCCTGTCCGCCGGCAAAGCCGGTGGCGCCGATGCGGACCGTCGGATCGCGTGACAACGCGGCGAAGAAATAGCTATTCGGATGGCGGCTTGAGGATCTTTTCGCGCGTGCTCGGAGGAGGGGTCTTGGTCTCGGCAGAGAGCCTCCAGCCCTCGGCGTTGCCGAGCGCCTTGCTGATCGTTTGCTTGGCGCCGGTAACCAGCAGCATGTTCGGCTGCTCTTCCACGATCTCGACGCCTTCCGCGCGCAGCCGCGAGGCGACCTTGTCCGACGATTCCGAATTGGGGTCGGCGCGGAAGACGACACTACGTTCGGCCATGGACAGCGATCCTGTTCTGCCCGCCGAGATTCGGTGCCAACCGTCAGGGTTTGGGAAGTCCGAACCCTTCATAGTCGCGGCCGAAATTCTCAGGCTTGCAAGCCGCATATAAGGCGTCCTTGAGCGCCCGGGAACGGGCGGCACCTACTTTTTGTTTCAGGGCTGGATCCTTGGCGAGCAGATAGGCCGCAAATCCTGCCACCGCCGGCGACGCCATCGATGTTCCGCTCATCGAACCGTGGCCGGTTCCGGGCAGTGTCGATACGATTTCGACTCCCACGCCGGTGGTGTCGATTTCGGTGCCGAAATTGCTGAAATCAGCGATAAAGTCCTTGGTCGACGGGTTTCCCTTCGGCGGCAAGATGTTGCTGGTTCCGATTGCCTTTTTGGGGAACGACCCGACCCGGCCCATCGCCGATACCGCGACGCACTCCGGCAGCGCCGCCGGAAAGGACACAGGCTTCCGGTCATCGTTCCCGGCCGCGGCCACCACGACGATACCGGCGTTGAGCGCGCGGTCGATCGCCGCACGCGTCAGGTCGTCCTTGGGCCCCCCGCCGAGGCTCATATTGATGATGTCGCAGTGATCGGCGACCGCCGTATCGATCGCCTTGGCGATGTCGAAATTGCTCGCAGGGCCGCCGGCATCCGGAAACACACGATAGCTTCGCAAGGTGACGCCAGGCGCTACCCCACGGAAGCCGCTTGTCGAACCCTTCCCGCCGACGATGCCCGCAACATGGGTGCCGTGCTCGCCTTCGCTCCGCGCAGGCCGCCAGTTCTGGGCCGCTGCGGGGTTGTTGCGGGTTTCGTCGCTGACGCAATTGAGCCCGCCCGACACGTTCTTCAAGTCGGGATGCGTCCCATCGACGCCGCTGTCGATAATCCCGACAGTGATGCCGTCGCCGGCATTGAGCGGCAGCGCACCGTAAACCTGTGTCAGCAGCAGCGAGGGCGCGGTGACGTCGATCCTGGACAACTTGATTTTCGATATCTTCGCGCCTGTGGTGGCGGTCGCGTAATACCCCCATGAGCCAGCCGGCGCGTAAACGTAAACGCGTTCGAGTTTTCGGCTTGGCGCGAGGCCGTTCAGGGTCGCGCTTCCGTTTGCGGCCGTGATCGCACTCGCGCCCTGGCGCAGCGCGAAATCCGTGAATGCGACGATCTGGGCGCCCTTGATCGCGGCGCCGCTGGAAGCGTCGGTGACCGAGACCGTAAAGCTCGTAGCGGCCACGGCCGCCTTTGCGACCTTCATCGTGCGGCCGCGGGCCTTTTTCGCGGCCTTCCTGGCTGCGGGCTTTGGCGGCCGTTGATGGATTCTGAAGCGTTCCCACTGGCGATGGTAAAATACTTCGGGCACGATTTTCAGTCCGGGGACGCTAAGACGCAGGCTGAGTTCGCCTTCCGGCGACATTTCAACAAGCTTCGGCCCGTTTTCATGCAGCGAGTTGAGCACCCGCATCTGCGGCGCGGCGCCAGCCTCCGGCCGGGGAGCAACGGCGACCATGTTGGCGCTCGGTTTGAAGTCTCCAACCGCAAGCGACGGTCCCAAATAGCCTTCACTGCTCATGATGATGTAGCGACGGAGGTTTTGCTTCTGTTTCGGCATAAGGAAACTCCCAAACCAATCGCAATCTGAAATAGACATATCATGATCGTAAAATTTACGCGAGCGCAACAGAAATCGCTTTTGCGGCGGTCCTCGCGTCGCAGCAGGTCTTGGACAGCAGGTCTTGACCCTTTCACGTTCGGTCCTCTATGTAGGCCAAGCGGTGGGATCGGCGATCGGCGGCGTGCTCTACGCGCGTGACCTGCTGCTTGCCACCGGCTATGTCGCGGCGGCGTTTATCGCGCTGGCGCTGATGACGGTGTTCGTGACCAGGCCGCGGCGGCCTTAATCCGATATCCGCGTTAGCGTCGCCTTGAAGGTGACGCCCGGCAATTGCAGCGCGGTGCCCTCGAAGTCGACCATGCCGCCGTCATCGACGCCCTTCAGCGTGAGCGTGACCATGTCGGCGCCGAACAGCGGCTTGAAGGCCGGATCGGGGTTGTGCCGTTGCGTCGTGATCTTGACCTGAATGCCATCGCCCTTGTCGGTGTAATTGCCGATGAAGGCAAAAGCCGAATTGCCACCCCGAAGTTTGCCGCCGACGGCGTAAATCACGCCCGTGCCGGTTCCATGAACCGTGTGAAATTCAACCTTGTACAAGCCTTCCTGCAAAATCCATCCCCGGAAGTTGTATTTTCAATGAACACACCCTATGGCGCGGGTCACAATCGAACAATGCCGGGGCGCGCCAAATCATGCGCCATCAACATCACAATTCGATCAGCGGAATCCAGCGGTACGAAGATGAAGATGGGGAGATCTGATTTCGATCGCGAGGCCAATTACCGGCTCGCGGCCTGCGGCCCGCTGGCGATCCGCGTCAGCGCGGGCGAGGCCGCCATCTTGACCAGCACTTCCCTGACCGGATGTTCGGTCCAGGCCTGCGTGACGTAATCGCGATGGGTGACGCCCTTGGGCGTCTGCACGAATACCACACTGCCGGGCCGCAGCGGGCCATCCATGTTTTCGGTGACGGTGATGCCCTTGTCGCGCAGCATCTCGATCAGTTCCCGGTCACGCGGCTTGGTGTAGCGGGTGTAGGAGCTGACGAAGAAGCCGGAACGGTTGTTCTCGATCCAGGACGCGAACTTGTCCAGTTCGCCATAGACCGCATCGAGCAGGAAGACGCCGCGGACGCGGTTGGTGGCGCCGCCGACTTCGAGACTCCAGGCGGTCGGCAGGAAGCCGCCGCTATAGCCGACGATCACGACCGGCATATTGGCAAAGGCCTGCGCCGATTTGGGATCGCCGGTGAGGCGGGCGAGGTGGCTGGCCGATTCATCCAGGAAGCGCTTGAAGCCGCCCGGCTGCCAGAACTTGCCGGCGCTGGAATCGGCGGCGTTGACGGCGAGCTGCGGTGCCAGCAGCACGGCGTTGACGCCGGAATCCGTGATCTGTTGCGGCACCAGCTGGCGGTCGCGGACGTCGCGTTCCAGCGTTGCGCCATTGCCGTGGAAGAACACCACGATCACGCCTGGCTTGCGGGCGTCGAAGCTCTCGGGCACGTGCACCAGCACGCGGCTGTCATTGTAGGTCTCATCCTGCCAATAGACCCGGCCGCCATAGCTGCGATGGCCCTTGCGATCGCCGTTGGTGATGTTGAGGAACGGCGCTTCGGAGCGCGGATTGGTGCCGAAATAGGGGAAGGCGGAGGATTTCATGCTGACCAGCGTGGTCAGCTCTTCGCGCTCGCTCTGCCGCGGAAGCGTCAATGTCGGGTTCAGCGAAGCGACCCTGACCGGCTCGGTCCGCACCTTGCGTTGGGGTGGCGCGAGGGCAACTTGCCGCTGGATCAGGCTTTCGCTGGCGCTCGGAAAGCGATCGGCGAATTGCGGCTTCGGGAAGCGGTCCTCAAAACTGTCGCCGCTGGCGGCCTGCGGGGCGGCGCCTTGCGTGTTCGCGGCCAGCATTCCGGCGTTCGGCGCCTTGCCGCATTGAACCAGAACAAAGGACAGCGGCACAAAAAGCGAAGCGACAGCGATCCAGCGCCACCGAAGGGGCTGCGCATGACGCGGTGCGTCCCGGAAAATCACCCGGTCCGCGCGATCACGCATCTGGAATTTCGGATCCGCCCCGACCATCCACCCAATGCCCCAACAGGCCACCTAAAATCCACCGTTAACCGGCGTACTTCGCACGTGTTTAGGCGACGTTAAGCTTCCGGAAAAAACTCCCCATCCGGAACCCCCAAAGTAGGCCACGCAATCGTGTCGTGATTGTGGGGCCCGCCATCTTGTTTTCGCAATGTCGGGGTGTGCTGGAAAGCATCTCGGAGCTCAGATCGGTATCTAGACACCTAAATCGTTACCTGATTTAAATCATTGTTAACGCTGCTTGAATTGCGCGGCACCAGCCTGCACCATCAGGGTTCAGGCGTGCGGCGCTGAAGGTACGGTCCGATATGGCGGCAACAGAAACGGGAAGCGCGGCATGGTCCGGCCCGCGCCCCGGCGGCGGCTCGACCGTTTCGGTCGTGGTCGCGATCGCCATCGTCGTCGCCGACATGGTTGGCGTCGGCGTCTTCACCAGCCTCGGTTTTCAGGTCAAGGACATCCCTTCCGGCTTTTCGATCCTGCTGCTGTGGACGGTCGGCGGCGTGGTGGCGCTGTGCGGGGTATTCTCCTACGGCGAACTCGGCGCGATGTTTCCGCGCTCGAGCGGCGAATACAACTTCCTCGGCCGGGCCTTCCACCCGGCCTTCGGTTTTGTGGCGGGCTGGGTGTCGGCGACCGTCGGCTTCTCGGCGCCGGTTGCGCTGGCCGCGATGGCTTTCGGGGAATACGGCAAAGCGGTCATTCCGAGCGTCGATCCGCTGGTGCTTGCGATCGGCGTGGTCTGGCTGGTGTCGCTGGTGCAGCTTTCGGGCCTCAGGCACTCCAGCACTTTCCAGCTGATCGCGACCATCCTCAAGGTCTTGCTGATCGTGGCCTTCCTGGTGAGCGGCTTTTTGATCGCAGCACCGCAGCCGCTGTCGTTTGCGCCGTCGTCCTCCGACTTCGCCCATATCCTCTCTGCGCCGTTCGCGATCAGCCTCGTGTTCGTGATGTATTCGTTCTCGGGCTGGAACGCTGCGACCTACATCATCGGCGAGATGCGCCAGCCCGAACGCAACGTGCCGCGCGCGATGCTGGCGGGGACGCTGATCGTGCTGCTGCTGTATGTGGCGCTGAACGCGGTGTTCCTGCACACCGCGCCGATCGACAAACTGGCCGGCCAGCTCGACGTCGCCCGCGTCTCCGGCAGCTACATCTTCGGCGAGGTCGGCGGCCGCATCGTCGGCGCGATGATCTGCTTCGGGCTGATCTCCTCGATCTCTGCGATGATGTGGATCGGGCCGCGCGTCATGATGACGATGGGCGAGGACATCCCGGTGCTGCGTCCGTTCGCGCGGCGGTCGGGCAGCGGCGCGCCGGCCTACGCCATCCTGTTTCAGCTCACGGTCGCGAGCCTGATGCTGTTCACGCGCAGCTTTGAAGCGGTGCTCGACTTCATCCAGTTCGCCTTGCTGTTCTGTTCGTTCTTCACCGTGCTCGGCGTCATCAAGCTGCGCATCACGCACCCCGAACTGCCGCGACCCTATCGCGCCTGGGGATACCCGGTGACGCCTGTGGTTTTCCTGCTCGTGACCGGCTTCATGATGTACTATCTTTTGACGGAACGGCCGCTGCAGTCGGTCCTTGGTATCGCGATCATGATTTCAGGACTTTTGATTTACGCCGTTTTCCGCAAGCGGGCAGCGCAAGAGCCGGCGGCCGCATCCGCGGGTCGCGAATGAAGATGGTTTCCTCGTTGCGAATTGCGACGCTTGCGGCTGCCTTGTTGCTTGCGGCGGCATTGCCTGCGCAGGCCGCCGACACCGCGACCGCCGACGATACCGCGAAATTTCTCGCCGGCATGATGCCCTCGGCCGATTCAGCCCTGACGCCGCTGACCAGAGATCCGGCCTGGCAGCGCCACGCCAAATTCTTCGACACTGCATTCGCGCAGCTCGAGCAGCGCCAGCTCTCGAAAATCCGCGCCTGGTCGGAGACCAATCTGGCGGCGCCGCGCCCGACCATGTTCTACATGTTTTCGGGGCCGGACTTCCTCTACGCCGACGCGTTCTACTCGAAGGCTTCGACCTATGTGCTGAGCGCGCTCGAGCCGCCGGGTTCGGTGCCGGATCTTGCAAGACTGCCGCGCGGCGGCATCAGTGCCGCGCTCTACAGCGTTGAACGTTCGCTGGGCTCGATCCTGAGCTTCAGTTTCTTCATCACCAAGCAGATGAAGGTCGATCTGCACGCCGGGCAGATCAACGGCACCTTGCCGGTGCTCTACGTGTTCCTGGCGCGCTCCGGAAAGACCATCAAGAGCGTCACGCCGGTTGCGCTGGATGACAAGGGAGCGGCGTACTTCGCCAACGAAAATCCCGGGCCGAACGCGGTGCGCGGCGCACGCATCATCTTCGCAGGCCCCGATGGTGTGGAAAAGACGCTGTATTATTTCTCGACCGATCTTTCCAATTCCGGCGTCAAGGCGAGCGGCTTCCTGAAATTCTGCTCGACGCTCGCGCCCGGCAACAGCCTGCTCAAGAGCGCTTCCTATCTGCTGCACTCCGGCAACTTCACCACGGTGCGCGACTACATCCTCGCCAACAGCGCCACCATCATCCAGGACGATTCCGGAATTCCGCTTCATTATTACAGCCCGAGGAAATGGCGCTTCTTCCCGTTCGGCCGCTATGCCGGACCGATCGGCGAATTCCCCGGACGATACCAGGAATCCTATGCCGAGCTGTTCCGGCGCGCGCAGCCGATGGATTTCGGCATCGGCTATCGCTGGCGCACCCATGAATTGAATTTGCTGCTGTCGGTGCGGCTGCCCGACGACGGCTCAGCCACGCCGGAAGCGACGTCATCGACCGAGCCTCCGCCGCCGCCCGCGCCGCCGCGCTCAAAAAAACCCCGACCACCGGCGCCAGTCGGGCCGCAGCCGCGCAGCGGCTTCTTCTTCTGGCGCTAGCGGACAGGCTCACTCACCACCGCACGCTCTGGCTCGGCTCGATGAAGGCTGTGGTGCTTTGGGGGGCGCCGCCGCCCTGGAAATATTGCCAGGCGGCGATGACAGCGATGAGAAGTGCGAGCACGGCGAGCAGGTCGATCTGTCTGAGGTCATGACCGTGGCGGCTGATTTTCCAGCGCATTGTTGCTGTCCTTTCCTCGCGGACATCACATCAATGCGAATGGGGAAGCGCGGGTTCCGCGCGCGGCAGCAATGCAGGTTTGGTTTGAAAGCAGCGCAATAAATGCGCGCGTAGAAAATGCTAGGTGGCGTTGACGCCGCGCCAGCGCCCATAGCGCCACGGCAGATACCATCGCGCGCCGGCCGGTTTTGCCAGCGGCACGTTGTCGATGCCGGAAGTGCCCCAGGGCTGGCAGCGCAGCAGGCGTGCCAGCGTCATCCATCCGCCGCCCCATAATCCGAACCGTTCGATGGCCTCGTCGCCATACACCGAGCAGGTCGGCAGATGCCGGCAGTTGTAGCCGACCAGCGGCGACAGCGTGTGGCGGTAGATCCAGATCAGGCCGCGGCCGGCGTTGCGTGGCAGGCGTCCAACGGCGCTGGCGCAATTGGAACATGACGCGAGATGCGATGGTGAGGGCTTCATGGGCGACATGCCGCAATCATATGCGTTGTTTTGCGCAGTTCCCAAGCAGGGAACCTGGCGCTCGCGGACATTTGCGCCACACTTCACAAATATCCGGAGTCTTACGGTGGCAGTGCAGCAAAGGTTCTATAGACCTTCGCAGCGCCTACGGTTACGTTTTTGATAACGCTTGGATGACAGAATCATTGCGCGGAACCGGGGCCACTGCCGTTGCTCGTCGTGAGGGCTTGGGGGAAGGATCCAAATTGAGGCTTGTGAGGTCGCTAAGAGTTCGCGGCTGGGCGCTCCTCGGCGCCACCGCCCTGTGTCTGGCATTGCCCGGCGCGATCACGACGCTGGGCAATTCGGCGTATGCCGGCACCACCCTCGAAGAACGCAAGCTGCCGATGCACTTCAACTGGGTGGCGTGCCAGGGCGACTGCAAGGGTTGGGTCTCCGCCGTCGGCATCGTTACCGCGGACAGTCCGAAAGCGTTCGAGGAGTTCGCGCGCGATCGCGAGCTTCGCGGCGCCACCATCGTGCTCGATTCCAGCGGTGGTTCGGTCAACGATTCCATTGCGCTCGGCCGCCGCTTCCGCGGCCTCGGTGCGTTGACCACCGTCGGCATCACGGTGCGGAACCAGACCGCGCAGGGCGAACGCGCGAGCGTCAACCCGGAAGCCTATTGCGAGTCGATGTGCGTGTTCCTGCTGCTGTCCGGCAAGACCCGTTACGTGCCGCCGGCGGCGCATGTCCGCGTCCATCAGATCTGGATGGGCGATCGTGCCGATGACGCCAGGGCCGCCAGCTACACCGCGCAGGACCTGATGATCGTCGAGCGCGACATCGGGCGGCTCGCGAA
Organism: uncultured Alphaproteobacteria bacterium; assembly: GCA_963742665.1. GTDB lineage: Bacteria > Pseudomonadota > Alphaproteobacteria > Rhizobiales > Xanthobacteraceae > Bradyrhizobium. The sequence goes on along the minus strand of CAVUNH010000006.1, from coordinate 47,580 downwards.
GTTCACCTTCGACATGGGCGGGGCCGGCGATTTGCTGTCGCTCGCGCTGAGCGTGCCGCCGTGGGAAGAGCTGCGCGAATTGTCCGATTCCGAATTGCGGTTGACGCACCTGGTCACCACCGACGCCGTGGCCGACGTGCTGCCGCACGATACCGCGTCGACGCCGGTTGCCGAACTGAAGTCGAAGCCGACACAGGACCGTTTCGTCAGTTCCGCGGTCGACGAGCCGGCCGCCGTGCAGCCGGCGAAATCGACCAAGACCGCCGAAGCCACGGTTCCAACCGGCGGCGCCGCGACCGCGCCGGGGCAAACGCAGAAGTAAGTCACACCACCAACCCCCACCAACGCTGTCATCATCCGCGAAGGCGGATGATCCAGTACAGCGTGGCGCCTGTGCTAAGTCGAGAATTCCCGGCGTACTGGATGCCCGCCTTCGCGGGCATGACAATTTTGCTAGGCTGCAATACCTATTGCATCTACGCCGGCTGCTTGGCCTTCGCTTCGATCTGCCCGATCGCATCGACCACGGCATCGAAGGTCAGCATGGTCGAGGCGTGGCGCGCCTTGTAGTCGCGCACCGGCTCCAGCAGTGCGATGTCGGCCCATTTGCCTTGCGGCGGTGTGCCGTTTTCCTTCAGCATCCTGCGCACGGTCTCGCGCAATTCGCGCAGTTCGCTCGCGGTCGAGCCGACCACGTGACTTGCCATGATCGAGGAGGAGGCTTGTCCGAGCGCGCAGGCCTTCACGTCATGGGCGAAATCGGTGACCACGGGGCCGTCCATCTTGAGGTCGATCTTGACCGTCGAGCCGCACAGTTTGGAGTGGGCGGTGGCGCTGGCGTCGGGATCGGGGAGGCGGCCGAGACGGGGGATATTGCCGGCCAGTTCGATGATGCGCTTGTTGTAAATGTCGTTCAGCATAGAGCGAGGTCCGGGGCCGGTGGGCGGAAGCGCCCTTGGCGGCAGGGTTTCACCGTCCTATATATGGACAGCAAGGGCGGAAATACAGTCCGGCCATGTCGCCATAGCGGCCTGATTGGGAAGCCAATTCCGTCCCTGTGGTGTTAAAGTGAGGGGACTCAGGCGCCCGGCGGCAAAACCGCCGCGTCTGCCCGGTGACACTCCGGTCTTTTGTGGACCGGTCGAACGGAGACGACATGGACGCATTGATCAAATCCCTCAGGACCAGCAAGGCGCCTGAAGTGACGCCGGAAACCCGGCCCGCCGAACTGGATCCTTCCGAATTCCTGGCGGCCGCCGTCCGCGCCGATCAGCCGCGCCCCTCGCGCGGCGAGGCGGAAGCGGCGGTGCATACGCTACTCAGCTATATCGGCGAGAACCCCGGCCGCGAGGGCCTCTTGGATACGCCGCGCCGGGTGGTGGAAGCCTTCGACGAACTCTATCAGGGCTATCACCAGTGCCCGGCCGAGGTGCTCGACCGCACCTTTGGCGAGACCGCCGGCTATGACGATTTCGTCCTGATCCGCGACATCGAATTCACCTCGCAATGCGAACATCACATGATGCCGTTCTACGGCAAGGCGCATATCGCCTATACGCCGGTCGAACGGGTCGTGGGATTGTCGAAGCTTGCGCGGCTGACCGACATCTTCGCGCGCCGCCTGCAGACGCAGGAGCATCTCACCGCGCAGATCGCAGCCGCGATCGACGAGGTGCTCAAGCCCCGCGGCGTTGCGGTGGTGATCGAGGCGGAGCATACCTGCATGTCGGTGCGCGGCGTCGCCAAGCACGGTGCGATGACCTTCACCAGCCGTTATACCGGCATGTTCCGCGACAATCCGGCGGAGCAGGCCCGCTTCCTGTCCATGGTGCGAGGACCGAACCGGTAACCTCGCGTAAAATTACCGAGATTGCCCGTGTCCATATCCACACATTCCCATGATCGCGAAGAAGGGCTGGAATTCCAGCCCAACTTCGACGCGTCGGGTCTGGTCACCTGCGTGGCGACCGATGCCGCGAGCGGCGACGTGCTGATGGTCGCGCACATGAACGACGAGGCCCTGCGCAAGACGATTGCGACCGGCGAGGCCTGGTATTTCAGCCGTTCGCGCCATGCGCTGTGGCGCAAGGGCGAAAGCTCCGGGCACACCCAGCGCGTCGTCGAGATGCGGATGGATTGCGACCAGGACGCGATCTGGATTCGCGTCGAGCAGCAGGGCGCGGCCTGTCACACCGGCCGGAAGTCGTGCTTCTATCGCAAGATCGAGTCGGTCGATGGCGCGACGCGCGTGTCGTTTGTCGATGCGGACCGGCTGTTCGATCCGGACAAGGTGTATCGGAAATAGGCCGACCGCCATCGACTACCGGGCAGGCGTCATCCTTAACGCGCCATTAACCATAATTGCGGCAGGTTGACGGGGCCTGGGTGCCGATTGCCGGCGCCCGACTTTAGGCCGCGCGGTCGTTTCGCGAGGAGCGGGGCACCAGGAACATGTCGGTCGACACATCAAACGCCAGCGCTGCGGCAGGTGTCGATCCCACGCGCGCCAGGATCGCGGGCTCCATCAAGCAGGCCGCTTCCACCACCGGCGCGAGCTTCGAATATCTGCTCACCACCGCCAAGATGGAATCGAACTTCAACCCGAAGGCGTCGGCCTCGACCTCATCGGCGCGCGGGCTGTTTCAATTCATCGACCAGACCTGGCTCGGCACCGTCAAGGAAGCCGGCGCCCGGCTCGGCTACGGCAAATATGCCGACGCCATCACCAGGAATCCCTCCGGCTCCTATTCGGTCAGCGATCCCACCGCGCGCGCCGCGATCATGAAGCTGCGCGACGATCCGGACGCGGCGTCCTCGATGGCGGCGGTGCTGACGCAGTCGAACAGTTTCAAGCTCACCGGCAAGATCGGCCGCCGTCCGAGCGACGCCGAATTGTACATGGCGCACTTCATGGGCGTCGGCGGCGCCGGAAAACTGATCGCGAACGCCGAGGACAATCCGCAAACCTCGGCCGCGCGGATGTTTCCGAATGCGGCCGCGGCCAACCACTCGATCTTCTACGATCGGTCGGGGCGCGCACGTAGCGTCTCCGAAGTCTACTCGGTCCTGAGTTCGCGCTACGCGGGCGCCGCCAATTCGCAGGCCACGCGCACCGCGATGGCCGCCGTCGGCGGCGATATCGCGCGTCCCGTGACGATGGCGAGCGCAACACCGGCCACGCCTGCGATCGACAACGCCGCTTATTTGTCTAGTTTTCCGGATCCGCGCAGCGTAACGCCGGTCGTTGCGGCATCGAAGACCGCATCCGTGCAGCCCGATCCGATCTTCCGCTCGCTGTTCCAGGCCGGCGAACGCACCGAGCCGATTTCGCCCGCGGTGCAGGAATTGTGGGGCAAAGGATCTTCGCTGACGTCGGTTGCCTCAGTGAGTTCGACCGCAGCTGTGTCGGGAAAAACCCCCGAAGTCCGCGCGCCCGGCCGGCTCGATCTGTTCAGCGATCGCAACGGTACGTTCAGCGGTTAGTGCCGCACACCGGCTTGCCTTCGGCCTCGATGCCCAAGGGCGGCCCCGCACCCTTAACGAAACGTCAATAATCCCAAACATTTATGGTGAACCCTTTGTTAAGCGTCATGGTTTATTTTCTGTGACAGTGGCATCGCGTCACGGTGTCGTTTTGGGTTGCGTTGGCCGGCAGGACCATGATCGTTCGGCAGTTCATCAGTTGGATACGCACCGCGCCGGCAGGCGAGCGGGCAGAGGCGACGCGGTCTTTGGCGCGCGCCTGGTTGATTTCAGATCTTTCCGCAGACGACCGCGCCGCCGCTGAAGGCGCGCTGTTGATGCTGCTCGACGACCCGTCGCCGCTGGTTCGCCAGGCGATGGCGGAAGTATTTGCGCGCAGCGCCGAGGCGCCCGCTTCCATCGTGCAGGCGCTCTCGCTCGACCAGCCGTCGATTGCGCTGCCGGTGCTCGAATATTCACCGCTTCTGATCGACGCCGACCTCGTCGACATCGTCGCTACCGGCAATGGCGAGATGCAATGCGCGATCGCCCGCCGCGTCAATCTGCCGGCGTCGGTCTGCGCCGCGATCGCCGAAGTGGGCTCGGCCGCGGCCGCGCTCGAACTGATCGAGAATGCGTACGCGGAACTCGCAGCCTTTTCATGGGACCGTATCGTCGAACGTCATGGCCATCTCGCCGCGATCCGTGAATCGATGCTGGTGCTGGAAGGTCTTCCCTCGGCGACGCGCATGGCGCTGGTCGCCAAACTCTCCGATACGCTGGCGCAATTCGTCGTCGCCAGGAACTGGCTCAGCCCGGACCGGGCAGGGCGCCTCGCCAGCGAGGCGCGCGAGCGCTCCACCGTCAACATCGCGGCGCGGTCGCGCGGCGAGGACATGTGCGGCCTGGTGCGGCATCTGCGCGCTACCGGCCAGCTCACCGCCGGCTTGATCCTGCGCGCGCTATTGTCCGGCAATCTCGAACTGTTCGATGCATCGCTGGCCGAATTGTCCGGCCTGCCGCAATCGCGCGTCACCGCGCTGCTGCATGACCGCGGCGGCGCCAGCCTGCACGCGCTGTTGATCCGTGCCGGCTTGCCGGAATCCACCTTCGCCGCTTTCAAGATGGCGCTCGAGGTCAGCCACGAGATCGGCTATGTCGACACCGTTGGCGGCGCGGCGCGGCTGCGCCGCCGCATGGTGGAGCGCGTGCTGACCCATTGCGAGACCGACCGCAAGGCCGCCGAGCCGCTGCTGATCCTGCTGCGCCGCTTCGCAACCGAATCGGCCCGCGAGGAAGCCCGCATGTTCTGCGACGAGCTGATGGCGGAAGAAGCGATCGCGCCGGCAGGGCACGATCTGATCGCGGCCTAAGCGACGATCAGGCAACAAATAAGCTGTCGTCCCGGCGAAGGCCGGGACCCATAGCCACCATTGTCAATTGTTGGAAAAGGCAACCAACTCCATCACGCTGCGGTTAAGCCGCGGCGTATGGGTCCCGGCCTTCGCCGGGACGACAGCTGGAGTGGCCCCTCACTCCGCCGGAACGATGCTCGGCGCCAAAATGGCTTCGAGGTGCTCGGGGCGGTCGCGGTTGGCGTGGGTCAGGAATTCGTCCGCGATGCCGCGCAGCGACCGGCTGAGTTCGCCGGCCGTGGCCAGCGTGTCGAGCTTGGTGCGCTCGCGCACGATCGCCTGAATGGCGTTGATGTGATGCGCGATCAGGTTCGCGGGCACCTCGTCGAGATCCGGCGCGTGCTCGATGATGCGGCACAGGCTTTCGGCGGCGGCGCCGGCGGAAGGGAAGCCGAAGGTGGCGGCGTCGCCCTTGATGTCGTGGGCGGAGCGAAACAGCTCTTCGCAGTTGTCGTTGTTGAAGCCGTCGCGCAGGATAACGGCATGTGCGGCGGAAAGCCGGTCGGCCTCGATCGCCATCCAGTTCTTGAACTCGCTCGAGAGACCTGCCAGCGCCTTCTCGGCGCGCGCGACGGGATCATCGAAGTCGGATTCGGGAACGCGCAGCAGCACCCGGCGCAGCGGGTTGGGCTGCGTGATGACGTGATGGTCGGCGAAGGACTTGACCTGCAACATTCCGTTTTTTTCTTTCGCCATGACGATCTTCCTTGAAGCCGATCTTCCTTGAGCCGGTCTCGCGCTAGATTCCGGATCGCGCCTTGTCGAGCAGCGAGGGCTGCTGCATCACTTCCATCTCACCGCCGACGCGGCGCTCGGGGCCGATATAGGCGTTGTTGGTGTTGCGCCGGCGGTCCGGGCCGAAATAGGTCTTGGTCTTGATGAAGGGGCGCGGATTGGCGACCACGTTGAGGATGCGCTGGTAGAGTCCCTTGGCCGAGATCGGCTTGGCCAGGAATTCGGTGACGCCGGCGTCGCGCGCGACCGTCACGCGCCGCTTCTCCGAATGTCCGGTCAGCATGATGATCGGCGCGTAAGGGTTGCCCTTCGATTCCGGCTGCCGGATCATCTGCGCCAGTTCCAGCCCGTCGAAGATCGGCATCGCCCAGTCGGTGATGACGATGTCGGGAACGTAGTGGCTGTACATTTCGAGCGCGGTGGCGCCGTCCTCGGCCTCGTAGGCCTCGCGCGCGCCGAACGAATGCAACAGCGTCCGCAGGATGCGGCGCATATGCGGATTGTCGTCGCAAATCAGAAATCGCAGCTTGTTGAAGTCGATCCGATACATGGTCCGGCCCTGGCGCATACCGGCCAAACGGTATACCCGGCGTTAACCATATCGCGGGCCAGGTTAACGAATGGTTGCAAAACCGCGCCGGAAGGTCCGCCTGGCGCACTTTCCAGCGAGAGCCTGCTCCTGCGCGATCTCTACTGGCGCGCTCGGAAATTTGTGCTGCCGTCGGCTCGGTACTCGCGCGGCGCGAGACCAAAGACGCGCCGGAAGGTGTTCACGAACGTCGACAAATCGCCAAAGCCGTTGGCAAAAGCAATAACTGAAATCGACTCATCGGTCGTGGCCAAGGCGATCGCCGCATGGCGAAGCCGCGTCCGTACCAGGAACTGATGCGGCGTTACGCCAACGACGTTCCGGAAAACTCGCAGGAAATGGTACATGCTCATGCAGGATTGGTGGGCAAGCTCGGCGATCGAGAGTGGTTCTCGGAAGCGTGCTTCAATGAGGTGCAGGGCCTCCATGATGCGATTCTCGTCACGCCGGCTCGGTTGCCGCCCGGATGGCGTTGCGCCATTGAGCAGGGTGAGGACGTCACCTGCAATTTGGAGCGCGGTTTCTTCCGCCCGGATCACATCTGTAAAAACAGATGCGGCTTCCACCGCTGCGATCCTTACAAGCATCGCGGGGATCAGTGGTATGCGGTGGGTTTTGAAATCAATCCGCTTCGCCGTCGGAGTTGCCCTGGCGACGCGCTCGAAGAATTCTGGGGTGTAGTTGAAGGAAATGCACCGATCGCCCAACGAGTGTTCATAGCTGCACTCGAACGGATCGCCCGCATTACCCAGCATCAATGCGCCGGGTGTCAGTATCGCCGACCCGTGGGTTGATCGATAGCGAAAGCTTCCCTCGGTTATTGCCATTATCGAAACGTACTCGTGACGGCCCTCGAGCCGGCAATCCCTGAAGTCGGCCCTATACACGATATTGCTGACGCGCCAGCCACAGCCTGCCGCGATCAATCGTCGTGTCGTTGTAACTCCGGAACAGCTTGTTGATGCGGTCACCTGCACGTCACTCCGTTGCGTGATCGAAGAATAGCAATTTTCCCCAAGCCGGCAACCGGTCGTACATCCTATGATTTGAGGAATAAGGAATTTTGTGTGGATGCCGTCAGGCGTTCCTGGCGGTAACTTCCATGCCTTGTGCATTCAGAATAACGGAGAGTTTGGTGACGATACTTGGCCGACGAAAGCTGCTCCAGATCGGAGCGTTGGCAGCCGGCGCGCTTGTCGGCGCATATGGTGCGAGCAGCGCGAGCGAGAAAGGAAGTGTCGAGATGAACACCGATCCGATGACCCAACTGAAGGCACTGAATGCCAGATTCATTCATAATTTTGTGACGAATGACGTTAAATCCCACTCCGCCATGATGCACGAGAGGTTCGTCAACATATCATCATTGGGCCAAAGGATCAGTCGCGAAGACTATCTCAAGCGCTGGGCCACCGGGTTTGATCCGAAAGTAATTGTTTACTGGGATTATCGGGACGAGAAAATCAGCATCTTCGGCAATGTCGGATTGGTGAGTTCGACAAACAAGAGAATTGTTCGCAGGGATGGCGTCGAGACCGTCGGGATGACGACCTATACCGACACCTACTTGGACGAAAACGGCGAATGGAAATGCATCCAGGCTCAAATCACCACGGTTGCGCCCGAGCACTATCCGGGTGATGAGACGATCGTCCGGAAATACATCATGGGCCAGATTCAGGAATAACGGCCCGCAGAAAGCGGAAAGACTCTCGCCGCGCGCTGAAGAACGCAGAGAGCAGGCGCGTCAGAGCAGGAAAAAGCGTCCCATTCCGATTTGATCGGAACGGAAAAGCCTCCCGTCCTGAAATTAGTGCCCGAACTGCTCGCGCAAGATGCGTTCTTCGAGGCTGTGGCCGGGGTCGAACAGCATCCGCATCGAGAAGGTCCGGTCGGACAGCACCTCGACCCGGCGGACCTCGCGCACCTCGTAATGATCGGCGACCGCCGCCACCGGGCGCTTGTCGCCCTCGAGCACCTCGATCACCACGAACGCGCTGTTGGGGAGCAGCGCGCCGCGCCAGCGCCGCGGCCGGAACGCGCTGATCGGGGTCAGCGCCAATAGCGCCGCGTTGATCGGCAGGATCGGCCCCTGCGCCGAGAGGTTATAGGCGGTGGAGCCGGCCGGCGTCGCTACCAGGATGCCGTCGGCGATCAATTCTGCCATCCGCTCGCGCTCGTCGATCAGGATGCGCAGCCGCGCCGCCTGGTAGCTCTGGCGAAACAGCGCGACCTCGTTGATGGCATGGTGCAGATGCACCGCGCCGTGGACGTCGGTGGCGCGCATCAAAAGCGGGTTGATCAGCGACTCCCGTGCGGCCGCGAGCCGCGCCTGCAGGTCATGCGTCGAGAATTCGTTCATCAGGAAACCGACGGTGCCGCGATGCATGCCGTAGATCGGCTTGCCGGAGCGCATGTGGGCGTGCAGCGTTTGCAGCATCAAGCCGTCGCCGCCGAGCGCAACCACGACATCGGCATCGTCGGCATTGAGATTGCCGTAAAGCTTGGTCAGCTGCGCGAGCGCCGCCTGCGCTTCCGTGCCTGCGCTCGCAACGAAGGCGATCCGGTCATATCGCTGAGGGGTGGTCATCGGATCAGGCTCACTTCGGCGCATGTTGTGCCGCGCCCGTCTATACACCTTGGCTGCGCTTGTCGAGACGGAAGGGGCCGCCTCCAAGGGTAACGTAAACCGGAAGAGGGGCCGTCGGGGCGGTTATTTCTCCTGCAGCGACCGGATCGGGTCCCAATCCGCACCCGGCGGGTTTTGCGCCAAATCCCGGGCGCGCTGGCAGAACAGCGAAGCCGGCCGGTCGGTCGCCGCCGAACGCTCGAAGCATCTTGCGGCGCTCTCGAATTCGCGGGCGCGCCAGTGCGCTAATCCAGCGGCGTAATCGGCGATCGATGCCTGCCGCGAATCCGGCAACTCGGCCGCGCGCGCCAGCAATTCGTGGATTTTCAGCGCCTGGTTTCGCCCCTTGACCCTGATGGCGTCGAGTTCGCGCCAGGCGAACGCCTCGCCGGCCAACGCGACCGTCGTCTCCGAAGCGATGATGGTGGTGCCGTAGAATTTGTTGGCGCCCTCCAGCCGCGAGGCGAGGTTAACCGCATCGCTCATGACCGAATAATTGAAACGCCGCCGCGATCCGAAATTGCCGACCAGCGCCTCGCCGGAATTGATCCCGATCCGCTGCGCCAGTTTGCGTTCGTGGAAATGGGCCGAAGAGGCGTTGAGTTCGGCGAGTTTGGTACAGCAGTCCAATGCGGCGCGCGCCGCGTTGGCGGCATGGTCGGGATCGTCGGCCGGCGCACCGAACACCGCCACGATCGAGTCGCCGATATATTTGTCGACATAGCCGCCATGGCCTTCGATGACGTCCGTCATCGCGGAAAGATAGGCGTTCATCAGCTCCATCAGGTCGTCAGGCGGCATCTTTTCCGCGATCAGCGAAAATCCCTCGATGTCCGAAAAGAATACCGTCACGTTGCGGATCTCGCCGCCGAGTTCCGGCAATTTGTTCGACGACAGCATCCGGTTGATGACGTGCGGGGCGAGGTACAGCGCAAAACTCTTTTGCAGCAGGCGGCGATCCTTGTCGGCCACGACAAAGCGCAGGCCGATGGTCGAGGCCAGCGCCGCGAGGCTGCCGAGGAACGGCTCGGCGACCGGCAGCGCCAGCGCGTGGTTGAAGGCGACCGTGGCGCCAGCGATGCCGGCCACCATCATGGCGGTCCAGACGAGTGCGGCGATCAGCGGCCTCGATCGCCATGCGACGATGGCGGCGAGCGCCGCGAACAGAGCGGCGATCAGCAAGCGCGGCAGCGGGCCCGGTTCGACCACCGCGTTGCGCGCGATCAGGTTGTTGACCGCGGTGGCGTGGATGTAGACGCCTGCGATCTTGCGGGTGCTGAAGCTGGCGGTGACCGGCACGCTCCCGGCCGCGCAGGGTGGCATGCGCGCGCCCTCGATGCCGGTCGCAAAGCGCTTGGATGTCAGCCGGCGGTCTTCGACATCGAGCACGGTGCCGAACAGGACCACCTTGCCGTCGAACCAGCGCCGGAAATAGTCCTTGTCGTTCTTCACGGCGCAGTTGCGCAGATCGGCAAAGGAGAAGGTCGGAATGTCGTCCGCGCCGCCCTCGAAATTCAGCGTCATCGTGTTCGGCACCCGGCCGGGAATCCGGTAGCCCGCCAGCGTCAGTCTGCCGTTGCCGTCGAATGTGGGCGCGGCGCCGAGAGCCCGGGACGCCAGTTCGACCGCCATCGAAGGCACCTTTGCGCCGTTGAGCGCAAACGTCAGCGGCAGGCGTCGCACGATGTCGTCGTGGTCGGTAAAGACGTTGAGGGAGCGGATATTCTGTTGCTGTCGTACCGCGATGCGCTGTCCCGGCGAAGGTCCGACCGGCGGGCCGTCGCCGAGCGACTCGCCGAGCACCACCTTGCCGGCGGCGGAGGCTGCGGCCAGCGCGCGCAGAAAGTCACGGTCGAAGCCGCGGACCTTCTCGCCCAGCATGCCTTCCCCGAAAGGGATTTCGGACTGCTCGATCGAGTTCGGGATCACGACGTCGAAACCGGCAACCTTGGCGCCGCCTTGCAGGACCGCGCCGAGGACGCGGCCGATCTCGCCGGTCCAGGTCAGCATCGGCGACCCCTCGAACGGGGCGGCGTGCAAGCTTTGCTCGTCCATTGCGACGACGACCGCCGGAGAGGCCGACGCATCGTGCCTGCGGCCGAACACCTCCCAGCGCAGCGCCGTGAGGATATCAAGCGAGAGTCCGCGGATCGGCCTGACCACCGGAGAAACCGAAGCCGCGGCGCAGGCCAGCACGATGGCGGCAACCACCATCTGGTTGCGCGTGCTGCGTCTGATCCTCAAGATGTCAGGCCCGGCACGCCTATTCCAGCCGCAGCAGCCGGCCGACGATCGGCGTCGCGCCGGGTTTGGCCTGCGCATCCACCCGGAATACGATTTCCGCCTTCTTGAAGGTGGCGGCATAGAGGCCGCCGGGGACCAGGGCGACATTCTCGCCGGCGAAATCGAAGAACTTTCCCTTGCGCTGGGTGCCGCCCAGATTGACCTGCTGACGTTCGCCGACGACGTCGAGCCGCCGAACGGTCAGCGTGCCGCGGCCTTTGGCTTCCACGAACGGCGAGGCGCCGTAGAGGGTGAGCTGTGGCTGAGGCAGCGGAGGCGCGCTGCTCAGCTCGACGCCGCGCAGCAACGTGGCGGCGACACCGCTGGTGTCGCGCGAGGTCGCATGCATCTGGTTGGTATCGCAACTCGTCCGCTCCACCCTGAGATCGGCGAGATGGACGCTGCTCTCCTCGGTGCCGACGATCACGGTGCCGGCGCCGCTGATGGTCTCGCGTCGGCACGATTTCAGGTAGCTGAGAACAATGGCGCCGCCGCCTTCGATCTTGATGACCGATTTGGGCGTCACATAGTCCATGAACTCGGCGCCGGTGACCTTGCCCTGGATTTCCTCGACCACCGCGACCGGCGAGTCGGCCGCGGCGGGACAGACCGGCGCCAGCAGGCCGAGACAAACAACAATCGCACGTTTCATTTTGGGCCTCTTCGGAGCGCGCAGGTTTGCCTGTTGCACCCGCGCCTTGGACGGTTTCATGGATGCAAAGGGTTGGCCGGGTACGCCAGCGGAACGGACCGATATCACCTTGGGGTCGGCGGGGACAACCATCTGCATGAGGCTTATTGCCTCGTGCGGATTGCTTTCACGCAATACTGTCGGGATTGTGATTTGCACGGATTTCTTTCTGTTGTGCAGCGCAGCCCGGCTGTCGCAATCTTGAACGGGAATCCGCGGCCCAACGGGTCGTGCGGCAGTCGGAGCAGGACGTCATGGCTTTTGGTTTCGCGGTGCGGCGTCAGATGCGATTGGCTGTGACGCTTCTGGCCTTGTGTTGCGTGCGGCCGGCGCCCGCGCCGAAGACGCGCAGGACCCGCCCCAGCCGGCGCAGCAGCAACCCGCGGCGGCCCCGGTGCCGGGTCAACCGCCGGCCGGTCAGAAGGGTGGGGGGCGCCGTGGCGGCGGCGGTGATGCGGCCACGACGCCATCCGCAGCCGAAGCGCACCGCCTGCCGCCGGATTCCACCACCAAGCAGACGCTGGCGCTTTCCGGACGCACGCTGAGCTTTACGGCAATCGCGGGCTCGATCCGCCTGTTCGACGACAAGGGCGAGCCGCAGGCCGACATCGCCTACACCTCCTACCAGCTCGACGGCACCGACCGCGCCACGCGGCCGGTGACGTTCCTGTTCAATGGCGGGCCCGGCGCCTCATCGGCCTGGCTGCAGTTCGGCGATGCCGGACCGTGGCGGCTGTCGATATCGGGCGACGGCGCGGTGTCTTCCGCCTCGCCGGAGGTGGTGCCGAACGCCGAGACCTGGCTCGACTTCACCGATCTCGTCTTCATCGATCCCGTCGGCACCGGCTACAGCCGCTTCGTGGCCTCGGGCGAGGACGTCCGCAAGCGATTCTTCTCGGTCGACGGCGACGTCAGTTCGATCGCGCTGGTGATCCGGCGCTGGCTCGAAAAATACGACCGCCTGCTGTCGCCGAAATACGTCGCCGGCGAAAGCTATGGCGGCATCCGTGGACCGAAGATCGTCCGCAATTTGCAGACCCAGCAGGGCGTCGGCGTGCGCGGATTGATCCTGGTTTCGCCGGTGCTCGACTTCCGCGACTATTCCGGCACGAGCCTGCTGCAATACGTCAACAGCCTGCCGACCATGGCAGCGGTCGCGCGTGAAGCGAAGGGGCCGGTGAAATGGGCCGACCTCGCCGACGTCGAACGCTATGCGCGCAGCGACTTCCTGCTCGACCTGATCAAGGGGCAGGCGGACACCGAGGCCACCAACCGGCTCGCCGACAAGGTGGCGGCATTGACCGGCATCGATCAGGCGGTGAGCCGCAGGCTCGCCGGGCGGTTTGAAGTCGGCGAATTCCGCAGGGAGTTCGACCGCAAGAACGGCCGCGTGACCGGACGCTACGACGCCTCGGTGTCGGGCTTCGATCCCTATCCGGATTCGAGCTTCTTCCATTTCGGCGATCCCTCCGGCGATTCCCTGACGGCGCCGCTGACGAGTGCTGCGGTCGATCTTACCACGCGCAAGCTGAACTGGCGGCCGGACGGATCGTATCATTTGCTCAACGATGCCGTGAACCGGGGATGGGATTTCGGCCGCGGGCCGGCCGAGTCGGTGTCGCAGCTGCGGCAGGTCCTCGCGCTCGATCCGAAGATGAAATTGCTGGTCGGCCACGGCCTGTTCGATCTCGCCACGCCGTATTTTGCCTCGAAGAACATCCTCGACCAGTTGCCGGCTTTTGCCGGTCCGACCCGCGTCAAGCTCGTCGTCTATCCCGGCGGCCACATGTTCTATTCGCGCGAGGGCGCGCGGCAGGCGTTCCGGAGTGAGGTGCAGGCGCTGATGCGGTGAGGGGCGTGAGTTCAGCCAGGAGTACGATTGGCAGCTCTCCCTCGTCGCGGATTGTGCGTGTGGCCGCAGGCCCACGGTTTCGTAACGAGCCATGTTGCCAGGTTTCAGGCAATTTTGATCAGAGTGTTGAGGGACCGATGCCAGACGAAGAGAAGCCCATCGGGATCCTTAGGATTCCCAGCTTCGACAAGCCAAAAATCTCGCAGGAGCTGTCGTCACGGCCGCCGCCCAAGACAATCCGAGCCGCTGAGGAGCTTATGCCACTTGCGTACCAACTCGCCTCCAATGCTGAGCTCATGGGAAGGTTCCGAGAAGTGATGGGCTCAGGCAACAAGGACCAGGCGCGAATAGCCATGGATGAGGTCAGGCAACATGCTCAAACTCTCGATCCAAGCCTTACGTATGCAGACGGCGCCACGATAACTGTTCTGCTAATGGAGATCGTAGGGCGAATTGAGCCGAAGGCGTAGTCCACCGTCTCGGCGGGCCTCAGATAAGATAGGTGCACTGTCATCGTAACGGTGAAAAGGTACGCCTTCGGCTCATCCTCAGCGCGCGCCCTTCGGCTTCGAGCCCAACAGATCGTGCGTTCCGCTGACGCCCATGGTGCCCGAGCACTCGAACCCGCCGAAAAATCCGCAGGAGCCGGTGACGGTCACGCGCAAGGCCTTGCTCTGGTAGAGGTCGACCGACATGCCAAATCTCGAAAAGTCGTTGGCGCTGTTCGGCAGGATCAGGTCGATGTGCTCGGACGCCCAGCGTGGCAGGTTCAGGGTGGTCTTCCAGAACAGTTCATTGCCGGCGTGGTGTCCGAAGTTCGGTCCGACCGTGAGCGCACCGTCTGCGCCCTCGAACACGAAGCCCGTTTCGTCGATGTGAACGTTCACCCGGTCGGGCGCCACCGCGAAGTGCAGCGAGGTAATGTCCAGCGGCTCCGGGTTCTTGCCGAACTGCCCGCTGTAGGCGTCGCTCCACTGCCCGCGGTCGCGTCCAAGCCCGAAGCCGTGCCGGCCTGGGAGGTCGCGCGTTGAGAGCGGCCTGTCGGACAGTTTTGGGCGCCAGATCTCGCGAAAACCCTTGCCGATCGTCGCGGCCATCGACAGGTCGACGGCCCAATGCGATGGTTTCTCCGGGCTGGCTCCTTCGATGAACGCGTCCAACCCGTCCGACGTCTTGGCAATGCGCAGCGCGGTGATCAGGCCTTGCCAGTCTTTCGGCAGGAAGGTGAGGCCGTCGAGCGTATTCGTCGCGGCCGCGACACCGTACGTCTTCAGCTGCTCACGGATGTAAGACTTTTCGTCATAGAGGCGTACATCCGGGTTGGGCCCCGCGAAGTATTTCGACAGATCGATCTGCGGCCGCAACATGGTTAGCCGCGCCGCGATCGTGCGGTAGGTGTTGGTAACGATTGGGTTGGTCACGGAGCTCTCTTGTGAGACTGTGATGGCACTTACTGGTGGCGGTCCATACCACGATTGCCCAAAAGGCGTGACCGATAATCTCACATTTGAGAGCACACGGGGTCGTGAACGGTAGACACCGGGCGCGGTTGGCAACAGGATTGGTTCGGGGGCGGTCACGATGCTATCGCCTGTTTCTCTTCCGACCGCCAATCGACCCTTCCATCCATTCCTTATCGGAGATCGCTATGAGTATTGAAGTCGAATGGGCACGCATGACCGCGCCGGATCTGCGCGAGATCGCCGGACGCAACGGGGCCCTGGCGATCCTGCCCGCGGGTTCGCTGGAGCAGCATGGTCCGCATCTGCCTGTTATCACCGATACCGCCAGCGCCAGTGCCGCCGCGATCGCGGCCGCGCGGCTGGTGGCCGAGGGGCCGGATCCGGTGCCGGTCGCGGTGTTGCCCGGCCTGTGGCTGGGTTTGAGCGAGCATCATCTGCCGTTTGGCGGCACCATCAGCGTCGACTATGCCGCCTATCGCGCGATCCTCGAAAGCATCGTGCGGTCGCTGCGCGCTCTCGGCTTTGCTCGCCTGCTGATCGTGAACGGCCATGGCGGCAATATCGATCCGCTCGCCGTGGCCTCGCGCGAACTGTCGGTGGCCTACGATTTTCCGATCGTCGCCACGACGCCGTGGTTCCTGGCGTCCGAGAAGATCGCGGCGATCTTCGAGTCCGACACCGGAGCGAGACATGCCTGCGAGGGTGAAACCTCGGTCATGATGGCGATCGCGAAGGACATCGTGAAGGCGCACAAGCTGGACGAGGCGATGCAGCAGGCGCCCGCCCGCGTCGCGGCGCCGGCAGGCTTCTCCCGGTTCTACTCGTTCTCCGAACGCGCGCCGGTCACGGGCACGTGGGGAGACCCGCGGACCGCCACGGCGGAAAAGGGCGCGCGTTTCCTCAGCGTGCAGGCCGAGGCGCTGGCGGAAGCGATCCGCAATCCGGTGCTGTGGTCCCGCCCGGATCCGGTCTGGCGGCCGGGCCGCGGGCAGCAGACCACGGCCGGCGCGGTGAAGTGAGGGCAATGGTGTTTGCCGCGAGCAACGTGAATGCGCGCCATTCCCTCGCCGGGACGATGGTGGTTGTTTGAAATGTGAATCGGAAAATCGTGCGGGCACGGCCCGCGCGCCCCGCGCAAAAGAAAAACCGGCGCAGCTCTTGTTGCTGCGCCGGCTGAAGTTTTCAACAAACCCTTCTCAGTAAACCAGACCCGTCCCCGGCGGCTTTTCGAGCGCTGCGGCGAGCGAGCGATATTCGTCGCTTGAGGTGCCGGTGAGCTGCGCGATCTTGCTCAGGTGATATTGCGCGGACTCGCGGTTGCCCTGCTCGACCTGCCACAGGCCGTAATACTGCCAGGTCTTGACGTGGTTCGGATCCGCTTTCAACGCGCGCTCGTACCAGATCTGCGACACCTTGTAGTCGCCGAGCTTGCGGTAGGAGTAGCCGATCAGATTGGCTACCGCAGCAACGTCGTCACGGCCGAGCGCCTTCAACTGCTCGATCGCGGAGGCGTAGTCGTGGCGGTCGTAGATCGTGGCGTAGGCGGCGCGGTAGCCGTCCGCGAATGCGGTCTGCTGACTGCCGGGTTGCGCCTCGCTGGATTTCTTCTTCTTGCTCTTGTCGGGCGGCGGCGGGTCGTTGTCGGGGGCCGCGTAAACCACGGTAACGACGGGCGCTGCGACAAGCGTCAGCGACAACATCGCAAGCGTCAAAAGCCTGATCGCAAATTTGTTCATGCATATCTCCTGATGGGCGGATTGGGCGATCCTACACCTGATCTCGATGGGTTGAACACCCGCCGGTCGCGAACATTCCCGGCCATGGGCGGCTATTTCCGGCGATTTCATACGCGAGGGAACATGAACAACACGTCATCCAGATGAATGACGTCTGCCGTCCCGCTTCAGATTGGGTTCAGCGCGCGGCGCTTAAGGTCGTCTGCATGATCGGCGAGGGCCGGCCGTCCGGCCGGTGACCCCAGCGATCCCAGAGGACAAGAGGAGACAACCATGCTCAAGACTATTTCCGCAGCCCTGCTCGCCGTTTCGTTTGTCGCGGCTCCCGCGCTTGCCGCGACCAACGGCAAGACCACCTCTGCGCCGGTCATCAAGGCCGAGCCGATGAAGGCGAAGGTGCTCAACGCCAATGCGCGGATGGGCCGCCATCACCACAAGCATTATCGCCATCATCGCCACCACAAGCACATGGGCGTGTTGAAGACGCACGCCGCGCCGAAGTTCGTGGTCAAGCACATCGCGCCCGCCAAACGCGGCTGAACCAGACCCGACGGGCGCGGTCAGATCCATTGCCCCCGCCGCGCCTTGTCGGGTCCCAGACCCAGCCCATGCGCCATTGCTTCCCCAATGGCCGTGGGCTGGTGCTGTTTTTGCCTGTCCGAATGGATTCCATGACCGAGATACGAATTCCATTTCGCTGCCGGGCGGTCTAAGAGAATCCGGATGGGGCAGGTGGGCTGGTTGCGCGTGGGGACATCGGCAAAATTTGCGGCGATCCTGTTGCTGCCGATCGCGCTCGCGGCCTGCGCCGGCAGCGACGAGAGCCGCAGCATCACCTATACCGACGATCGCGGCGTCTCCAACCAGCCGTTCCCCAACAACTACAAGACCGAAATACTTTCGTTCATGAAGACCTATCTCAACAACCCGGTCGGCGTGCGCGACGCCGCCATGGCCGAGCCGGTGCAGCGCACGGTCGGCGGGCGGCTGCGCTATGTCAGTTGCGTCCGCTTTACCGCGCGCGACACCGACGGCAGCACCGTGAGCCGCGCGAGCGCGCGATTCTCTTTGTCGACGGCCGGCTCGACCGCGTCGCCGAGAACGCCAGCGAGCCCTGCGCCGGCGCGGTCGTACGCGCCATTTCCCGACCTGGAAAAGATGACGCGCTAGGCGGCCGGAATACGCTTTCCGGCCGGCGTCGAAAGCCCGTGCGGCGAGGGGGCTTGGGTCAAAAAGCCGCAAAAAAGGGTGCAGGAAAGATGAACCAGACCCGATCACTTTTCGGGGAGGTTTGAACCTTACCTTGGTTATCTCCGACATCTACTACGCGGGAAACCATGCCATTAACGGCGCAAAAAACCTTCTATGCGATGGAACCAAAAGGCTTTGTGGCTGCACGGTGACAGTTGAGCAGCATCGGGGCGGCGGCATTGCCGCAAAGCAACCAAACTGAGGTCACGTTGTTTGGTTTGGTAGCTGCAACGTTTGTAACGGGGATTGTGAAGATGAAGAAGATTTTGCTCGGCGCGGCCGCGCTGGCCGCCATGGCGGCACCTGCTTTCGCGGCCGATATCGCTGCGCGACCCTACACCAAGGCGCCGGCCTATACCGCGCCCCAGGTCGTCTATAACTGGACCGGTTTCTACATCGGCGGCCATGTCGGCGGCGCCTTTGCCGGCGACAATTCGTTGCAGGGCAGCGACGCGCGCTTCCTCGGCGGCGTGCAGGCCGGCTTCGACTATCAGTTCGCGCCGAACTGGGTCATGGGCGTGGAAGCCCAGTACAGCTGGCTGACCGGCGGCACCAATAACGGCACCCTGTTCCCGGGCGGCACCCTCGTGACCTCCAACACCAACCAGCTCGGTTCGGTGACCGGACGGCTCGGCTACACCTGGGGGCCGACGCTGCTTTACGCCAAGGGCGGTTACGCCTGGCGGGACGGCAACAATCTGGGCGTCACCGCGGGCGGTGCGCCGGTGGCCTTCACCACCAATGGCAACCACAAGGACGGCTATACCGTCGGCGCCGGCCTCGAATACATGTTCGCGCCCAACTGGTCGGCCAAGGCCGAATACCAGTACTACAATTTCGGCAATACCCAGTTCACGGCGGGCCCGGCCGATATCGCCGGCCGGAGTTTTCGGAACGACGAGCACACCGTCAAGGTCGGCGTCAACTACCGCTTCGGCTGGGGTGGTCCGGTCGCCGCCAAATATTGATTGGCGCTACGCAATCCTGATGCGGAAAGGCCGGCGCCAAGCCGGCCTTTTTGTTTTGCCGGCGTCGGCCGATGCGGACGACGACCGCTTTTCGCGTGTCGAAAAATAATTTTCACGGCCCGCGCAACTTTTTGTCATCATCGGCTATTATGGTTCCGCCGGGCTGGTTGGACAAACGAACATGCGTGCTTTTGTGTTAGGGCTGATTTTTTCCGCGGTGGCCGTGCCGTGCCTTGCCCAGACCGTCCTGAAATCCGAACCGCTGATCCTGGCCCCCTACGAGATCGCCTTTGTGCACGACGCCAACTGTCCGGTGGGCAAGGTGCTCAAGGTGACCGGCGCGATCAGGGGACTGCACCGGCGCAAGGCCTGCGTCACTTTGGCTGCCGAGCAGGCCTCACTGGCAACCGCGACGCCGTAATCCGCCACACCATCGTCATCGTCGTCCCGGCCTGGTTGCGCACTTGCGCACGGGGGCCGGGACCCCTACCGCGTTGTCCTATCGATTGAGAAAAGGTCGCTGACCCTCGCGCGTCAAACTAAGGCCTGTGGCTATGGATCCCGGCCTTCGCCGGGATGACGGTTGAGGGGCGTCCGGCCAACCCAGCCCTCACGAACCCAAAATCGGCTCCGCCCGGGCGTCGCGCTCGGCCTCGGCCTTGTTCCGGGCCGGGTCTTCCTGCGGGTCAGGCTGGCAGGGCCTGATCTCGTATTCATTGTCCAGCACCGGGCGGGGCGCGGCTTTTTCCTCTTCGGAGATGACGTCGACCACGAGGCCGGACTTTTGCGCCTGTTTCCAGACATCGGCCTCGGTCGGGTAGGCCTTGCTCAACTTGGCGTCATGGTAGAACAGCGCGTAGGGCATCACCGGCTCCCCTAAAAACGATCAACGCGGCAGGCCCATTTGGGTTTCAGGCTGGGCAGCCATGCCGGCTGTTTTGGGAAGCCCGCGGGGACGTAATTGGCTCGTTTCGGCCCGTTTTGGCGGGAGTCCCTAAGTCGTAAACGACTCATGAATCCGCCGAAAAAGAATCCGCCTCCCGCAAAAAAGAATCCCCGAGACTCCCCGGCCAGAATCGCCGGATGTTCGGTCCCATGAGAACGATCCTCCAGACCCCCACTTGGGAGCGTGTCCAGCTCACGCTCATGGCAGCCCTGCTGGCGGCCTGTGCGGCCAACGTCGCGCTGGTATGGGCCTGGCTGTAGGGTCTTCTTTTGACGCGTTTTCTTGACGCGAACCGGCAACCACTTCGCTCGAAAACGCTATCCCGATTGACGGCGCGCCCGTTCCCCCCATCATGCGAGACAACAACGGGCCGTGGACTGCGGCCCGATGACATTGCCGGGTAGGGACTTAAGGATGATCGAAGCGCTGCAAAGGCGGGTGAACGACGATGCCGGGCTGGTCCGGCGCGGGCGCTATCTCACCACCAGTTTTCTGCTCGAAGTCGGGCCGTCAGCCTTTCTGATTTCGATCTATCAGGGCCGCATCGTGTCGGTGACATCGGGGCCGTTCGTGATGCCGTCATCGGCCTTTGCGCTCCGCGCGCCCGAGGAGGAATGGAAGAAAGTTCTGGAGCCATCGGCCGCCGCCGGGCGCCAACGATCTGATGGCGCTGATCAAGCGGCGGGTGCTGAAAGCCGAGGGCGATCTGCAGGTTTTCATGGCCAATCTCCGTTACTTCAAGGAAGTCCTTGCCAAGTTGCGCGAAGGAGCCGCCGCATGAAGGCTGTGTTCGAGCCGATCGTCGGCCGCTACATGCATCTGGATTTGTTCGGCCGGCCGCACCGCGTCTATGTCGAGGAGGCGGGCAAGGGCGCGCCGCTGCTGTGCCTGCACACCGCGGGAAGCGACGGGCGGCAATACCGCGCGCTGATGAACGATGCCCGCGTCACCTCAAGGCACCGCGTCATTGCCTTCGACATGCCCTGGCACGGCAAGTCCTCGCCGCCGGCCGGCTGGCACGACGAGGAATACCAGCTCACCTCGGCGCAATACACGACCATGATCCTGGAGATCTCGGCAGCCCTCGAACTCGACCGGCCGATCCTGATCGGCTGCTCGATCGGCGGCCGGATCGCGCTGCATCTGGCGCTCGAACACCCCGAGAATTTTCGCGCCATCATCGGCCTGCAAGCCGGCGCCCATGTCGATCCCTATTACGATCTCAATTTCCTGCACCGGAGCGACGTCCATGGCGGCGAGGTTGCCGGCGCCATTGTCTCCGGGCTGGTCGGGCCCGACGCGCCGGAGGGCGAGCGCTGGGAAACGCTCTGGCACTACATGCAAAGCGGCCCCGGCGTGTTCAAGGGCGACCTCTATTTCTACAAGCTCGACGGTGACATCCGCGGCCGGGTAGCCCAGATCGACACCAGGCGCTGCCCGCTGTATCTGCTGTCAGGCGAATACGATTATTCCTGCACGCCGGAGGAGACGCTGGCCGTGGCGAACAGCATTCCCGGCTGCGAGGTCACCATCATGAAAGGGCTCGGCCACTTCCCGATGAGCGAAAATCCGGAAGTGTTTCTGACCCACCTGCTGCCGGTGCTGGAGAAGATCGGCAGCGGCTAATGGGGCTTTCGGGCGTATCAGATAATTGAGTGACTCTCGATTTCCGAATCGCTCGCGAAATGATTCAACCTGGCAACCGGAGGACGGTTCGTCATGGGTCGAGCGATTGCAGTGAAAACAGACTATTCGGGCGCCGAAGTTCGCCGTTTGGCCAAACGGACGAAGGACGCGGCGCAGGCACGTCGGCTTCTGGCGGTCGCTGCGATCCTCGACGGAGCATCGCGGGAAGAGGCGGCGAAAGCTGGTGGTATGGACCGCCAGACGCTGCGGGACTGGGTGATCCGCTTCAACGAACAGGGACCGGACGGTCTGATAAACATTGCTTCCCCAGGTGCTCCTGCCAAGCTCGACGAGGAGCACAAGGCGTTTCTGGCCCAGATCGTAGATGAGGGCCCAACCCCCGCAATCCATGGTGTCGTGCGCTGGCGGGCCTGCGATCTGATCATGCGGCTATACGAGGAGTTTGCGCTCTCGGTATCGGACGACACCATCTACCGGGCCATGAAAGAACTGGGCTTTTCGCATGTGAGTGCGAGGCCGAAGGCCTACAAGCAAGACGCGGAGGCGATGGACGCGTTTAAAAAAACTTTTCCGCACGCGTCGCCGAAATCCGCAAGGAGCTCGCACCGAGCACATCGGTAGAAGTGTGGTTCCAAGACGAGATGCGGGTTGGCCAAAAGAACAAGATCACCTACCGCTGGGCCAGGACGGGTTCACGTCCGCGAGCCGATCACGATCAACGCACCCAATCGGCCTATCTGTTCGGTGCAGTCTGCCCCGAACGCGGAACTGGCGCAGCCCTCGTGCTGCCGGCGTGCAACACCCAAGCCATGCAGCTTCACCTCGACGAAATCGCAACCGAAGTCGCCCCCGGCGCTCACGCCATTCTCATCCTCGATCAAGCCGGATGGCATGGCGCAAAAGACCTCAGGGTTCCACGCAATATCTCGCTCTTGCCGCTGCCGCCGCGGTCGCCCGAACTCAATCCCCAAGAAAACATCTGGCAGTTCATGCGTCAAAATTGGTTGTCGAACCGCGTCTTTAAATCCTTCGACGACATTCTCGATCACTGCTGCTACGCTTGGAGGACGCTCATCGATCAACCCTGGAAAATCATGTCTATCGCTCGCCGCGATTGGGCAGCCGTCGGTCAGCCGTTAAGACAAAAGGGACTGCGGCGGCTATTTCTCCAGCCGCGGCGGCAAAGAACCCTCGCGCAAGGAGGCGTGGACCTTGGCCATGGTGGCGCTTCCAAACGCTTCCCGCTCCCGGCTGAAACGCTCCTGATGCGCGCGGAAATTGGCGACACGGGCGCGGATCTCGGACTGGAAATCACCCCTGATGTCGGGGCGCGCGATCTGGGCCGGTTTCGGCGCTTCTGACGTAACCGATGTGTCGGCGAGCAGCGCCTCGATGTTCGGGATGGCGACGGCGGCAGCAACAGGCGCCACGGGCGTCCCTGCGGATTCCGTCACCAGCTGGCCGAGGTCCGGCCGCTTTCCGGTCACCGATTGCACGAACGCCATGGTCTGCGCGATCAGGGCGTCGCGTTCTCTCATCCATTTCATCACACACCTCTGCTCAAGTCATTCCAGCAAAAGGCTTTTGCGGAATCAAGCGTGGCGTTGAAGTTAGGTAAACAGGAGCGTCGGATTTGTCGGTCAGGTGACAAAAGGGAGACACAAATTCCAGCTTCAGGCGGTGAGCCGGGTCGCCGTGATGTCGATGACCACACCGGGAAACCGTTCGGGCCTGCCGGATTTGTCCAGGATGCATTGTCCCTTGGCGCGAACCCAGATCGGGCTGTCGTTGCGGACGATCCGGTACCGGTGCGAGGCCGAACGCGTCCGCGCCGCGCCGTTGCCGCAGGACAACGAGCCGGCGAAGTAGTCTAGCGCTCGCGCGGATTGGTGTTGGGAATGAACGGCGCGCCGACCACGCGGACCGGCGGCTGGTCGGCGAGACGGACCAAATGTTGTTCCCCCGATGACGGCGCTATCGCACGGGAGACGTGAGCCGGCGCGCTCTTGCTTGCGGACGCCGGTTCCAGCAGAGCGGCGGCGGTCGCGACCGTCACGCTCAACAGCGTGACGCCGGCCAGCAAAACCATGTTGCAGTCTTCTTCGCGGATTCGCATGCGGAGAAAACGTCGGGACACAGCCGCCGGTTCCGCGTGTCTCCGCGCCGCTGTTTTAAGTCTGGCGCGATGGAACAAAATTTAATGTTCACTTTGTAACGCAGGCCGGAACGAATTATGCGCTGCAGCGTAACGTCTCGCAGGCGCTTGCAAACCGGAGACAATAAAAGTGGTGGGCAGACAATATCTGACGCGTCAGGCGACAACCCTTCTCAAATTTGCCAGGACAGTCGCGGACCCGAATATTGCCGCGGGGCTGCTCGAGAAAGCCGCCGATCTCAAATCAAAGGTCGACGATTCGCCCGATAAAAGTCCTCACGCCCCGGATGTCGAGCGGAAGCACAGTCCATAGCGCCGAAGGCACCCACCGCGCCTCATCTCGCGCGGTGCGCACGACGGTCGGCGGTAGCCCGTTCCGGGAGATCAGTGCCGCGACAAAACGCTCCCTACAACCCGTAGCGGCTTGCAATTTGTTCATCTTTTGTTCTTATGGTGCCTACCTTGCAACGAGGTGACCCATGAACAACAAATTGAACGAAATACGCAGGAAAATCAGCTTCTTGCGCTCGGAAATGCTGCGTGCCGAAGACGCGATCCGCAAAATGGTCAACCGCAACGAGGACTGCACCGTGGCCTCGCTCCAGGTCATGGCGATGCGGACCGCGTTGCTGGTCCTGATCAGCGAGCGAAACCGGCTCGGCGGCAGCGAGCGCCTGCTCGATGTCGATGAGATGCTCAAGGTGGCACGCCGCCCGGTGAACAGCAGGCCATTGCAGGGTCCACGCGTCCGCCGTGAACGATGAACCGCCGTCGCTGAAGATATCGAGGTTGCGCGGACAGCTCCGCGAATTGGGAGCTGTCGTGCGGCAGCTCCATCAGGCCGGCCGCGACAGCGCGGCCGCGCAGCTTTTGCTGACGCGCAAACGCGCCGAACTGGAAGACGCGCTCACGAGAGGCGGCTAGCGATGTCCCATGAGCCTCTGCAGTGGTACGACGACAAGGCCGACAACCCGCCATGGATCAAGGCGCTGGCCGAGGTGCGAACGCGTGCCACGCGGGAAGGCTGGTGCTACCACCACGTCCAGGCGATCATCGTCGCCATCGATCAATATGCGGAGAAGGCGCTCGGCAACCGCGAATTCTTTTTGAACAAGCCGTATGGGATCGGCCGAAGAAATAAGGGCGAGATTCCCTAGAGGCGAGGCGTCACCGCAAAGGCTGCCGCCCCGTTGAGAGGGTATCCCTGACTGGATCGGGGACCATGACAAGGCTGCCTGGAACGAACGCGTCTGCGGTCAGTTGGTAAGCACGAACCGGACGCCATCCCCCCATGGTATCCGATGAAATGACGGCCCCAGCTCGCGCCCCCGAGCAGGGGCCGTTTTTTTATACCTATCAAGCGTCGGCCTTACCGTTCGCTACCAGGGACCAAGAGAGTAATTCGGACCGGCATGCAGTCCGCCGTGTCGAACACAGGCTGGCGAGCGGTGTCACGCCAGGCGAACGCCAGAAGGCAAGCGTGGTCAATTCCGCACAGTGGTCAAAATTGACCAGACAGGAACCGCGCCATGTGCGCACCCTCGTCGACTTAATGCTGGGAGACCGCGCCGGTGGCGCTCGCCCCGGCTGGCGAGGGAGCAACGCTC
Source organism: uncultured Alphaproteobacteria bacterium (assembly GCA_963742665.1). Lineage (GTDB taxonomy): Bacteria > Pseudomonadota > Alphaproteobacteria > Rhizobiales > Xanthobacteraceae > Bradyrhizobium. The sequence continues at coordinate 22,151 of CAVUNH010000006.1, read as the reverse complement.
CCCCACGCGGGGCTCCCTCTCCCTTTCACCGCTGCGAACGGTGTTCGTCGCAGACTGTCCGAAATGCGATGTGCGAATGAATTCAGCCCGACGATCTATCATCGCGGCGGCTCCGGTATTTTCCGTCTGGCTCGGACAAAGCTGATCGCTCCGGTGCCCCGAAGTGACCGTCGATGAGATGATAGGAGTTGCGCATGCGCCGATGGTTTCAGCCTTTCGACAGGGATCGCGTCCAGGACTGGCTACCTGGAACGCTCGGAATTTCTGCCGCCATTCTGTTGGTAGTTGTCGCCGCCAACTCCCCGATACAAACCAGTTCAACGCCGGCCGAGGTGTCGCCGTCGCAATCCACCGCGTTGGCATCCAAAGACGCGCCGTCTCCGTCACAACGGGCTCCGCCTCAGACGCCAGCGCTCACAACTCCTACGGTACTGTTGCCCACTGCAGCCGTCACGACAGGTGAAGCCGCCAGGCCGGCGCCGATCCACGATCACGCCATCGTCAAAGCTCAGGCAGAGCCAGTGGCGGCGCCGCAAGCCCCCTCAAATCCGGACAAGGACCAACAAAAGACCGCTGCCGCCGGCGCCGCAGGGAAGCAAGGCGACACCGCGGGGCGCCAGATATTCAAGAAATGCCAGACGTGTCACTCCATGGAGCCGGGCAAGACCCTGTTGGGTCCAAGCCTTGCCGGGATCGTCGGCCGCAAGTCAGGCGCGGATGCCAATTTCAATTACTCGCCGGCGCTCAAGCAGGCGGCATTGACGTGGGACGCAGCAACCCTCGATGCCTACCTGATGGATCCGCAGAAGATCGTTCCGGGCAACCGGATGCCGTTTCCGGGTCTGAAGACCGACCGCGATCGAAAAGACGTCATCGCGTTTTTGGTGACTCCCGCATCGCCGGCGGCCTCGAACCCGAAAGCCGCTGCGCCGTCAGCCGCTGCAGCCGCACCACAAACCAAACCTGGAAACAACGCCGCCTATCTCACGGATGCCAAGTACACATTGCGCTCCGGCATAGCCGAAGGGAAAATGGTCTACCTCGGCGTCGGCGGATCTATCGATGGCAAGGCGAACCCGGTTCTGACCGCGGCCGAAGGCCAGATCGTACAACTCACCTTGATCAACGGCGAGGGCACCGAGCATGACATCGTATTTCCCGACCAGGACGCGAAATCACCGCGGGTGAACGGCAAGGGCGCAAGCACGACGATCGTCTTTCGTGCGACCAAATCCGGAGACTTCATCTATTTCTGCAGCGTTCCCGGCCACCAATTGGCGGGCATGCAGGGTCAGTTCCTGGTGACGCCCGTACTTGCGCCGCAAACGCTGGTCGAAGCCGACATTTCGCGCGAACCTACCGATCTTCCGCCGCCGATCGGCAAGCGAGAGCCCAAAACCGTCAGGCTCGATCTGTTCACGGTCGAACAGGAAGGCCGGCTCGCGGAAGCGACGACGTTCGGCTACTGGACCTTCAACGGAAAGGTGCCGGGGCCGTTCGTGCGCGTACGCGTCGGCGATACCGTCGACGTTCATCTGAAGAATTCGGCCGACAGCAACATGATCCACTCGGTCGATTTCCATGCGGCGACCGGACCCGGCGGCGGCGCCGCGGCGTTGCAGGTCGATCCCGGCGACGAGAAATCAATGACGTTCAAGGCGCTCGTTCCCGGCCTGTATGTCTACCACTGCGCCACACCGATGGTCGCCGAGCATATCGCCAACGGCATGTACGGATTGATCCTGGTCGAGCCCGAGGCGGGCCTTCCTCCGGTCGACCACGAATTCTACATCATGCAAGGCGAAATCTATACGGAGGCCGCGTTCGGCCAGCACGGCAGTCAGGAATTCAGCGTTGAGAAGCTGTTGAACGAACGGCCCGAATATTTCGTCTTCAACGGCTCGGTGGGAGCAATTTCGAAACTTCATCCGCTGCATGCCAAGGTCGGCGAAACCGTAAGGCTCTTCTTCGGCGTCGGCGGTCCCAACTTCACGTCGTCGTTTCACGTGATCGGTGAAATCTTCGACAAGGTCTACAATATGGGAGGTCTGACAAACCCGCCGTTGGAGGGTATTCAGACCGTCACGGTGCCACCCGGCGGGGCTGTCATCACCGAGTTCAAGCTTCAGGTGCCGGGGAATTACACGATCGTTGACCACGCACTGGCCCGCGTCGAGCGCGGGTTAGCGGGCCTTCTGATCGTCGAGGGCACGCCCAATCCCGAGATTTACAACGGCACCGTGATGCCCGGTATGGGGCATTGAAGCGTGATGTAAGCTCCCTGGCTTGGCGCTTTATTCCGCACGTTCGTGGCCAGAAAGGCTAAGATAGACATCTCGCCGCGGGACCAAATCCGATATGGCAATCAATACCAATCAGTCTGCTTTTGATCCAAGGGAGTTTCTCGCCATCGTGGGCGAGGGGAAAACCATACTCGAATTCCGCAAGGATCACGTGGTGTTCGCCCAGGGAGATGTAGCGGACACAGTCTTTTATGTTCAAAAAGGCCGGGTCAAGGTTGTTGTCATATCCGAACAAGGCAAAGAGGCGGTGGTCGGAATTTTCGGACCCGGCCAGTTCTTTGGCGAAGGTTGCATGAATGGTCATTCGGTGCGCATCGCGACCACGACCGCGATGGAAGATTGTCTCGTCACCGTGATCACGAAGGCCGCGATGCTCGCAGCGCTTCACGATCAACCGAAGTTTTCCGAGCTGTTCATGGCGTATTTGCTGACCCGCAATAGCCGGATCGAGGAAGACCTGATCGATCAGCTGTTCAACTCGAGCGAAAAACGGTTGGCACGCCTGCTGCTGCTGTTGGCGAATTTCGGCAAGGAGGGCAGCCCCCAGCCGATCATTCCAAACATCAGCCAGGAGACCCTGGCCGAGATGATCGGCACGACCCGGTCCCGCGTCAGCTTCTTCATGAACAAGTTCCGAAAGCTGGGCTTCATCAGCTACAACGGGAAAATCGAAGTCAACAGCTCGCTGTTGACTGCGGTCCTGTACGACAAGCCCGAGATCAAGCGTGAACCATGATGGCGAGCTTCATGAATCGAGCCAGAGCGCGAATTGTGCCAGCGGTTTTCATCGGCGCGTTGGCAATTGCTGTTCCATGCCATGCCGCGCCCAATGTAGCGGCCGGCAAGGCGTTTGCGCAGGCGAACTGCGCGCGTTGCCATTCCATCGATAAATTCACGCCGAGTTCGCTGGCCATTGCGCCGCCGTTCCGAACGCTCCACGAGCGCTACCCGGTCGAGTCGCTCGAGGAAGCGCTTGGCGAAGGTATTACGACCGGTCATCCGAGCATGCCCGAGTTCAAGCTCGACCCCGGGCAAGTCGGCGACTTCATCGCCTTTCTGAAATCCCTTGCGCAGTAGCCGGGAGGGGGCATGGCGGCTGGCGTTCGCCCGTACCCGTCGCAGTGGGAGCGGCATATCGTCCTCGGCGATGGCTGGCGGATATTTGTCCGGCCGGTCAGGCCTGATGATGAGGATTTGATCCGCGACCATCTGGCTCACGTCAGCAAGGAGGATTTGCGGCTTCGCTTCTTCGATTCCATCAAGGAGTTTTCGCATCAATTCATCGCCCGGCTGATCGATCTCGACTATGCGCGCGCGATGGCTTTTGTCGCCATCGATGAAGCGACCAGGGAGCCGCTTGGCGTCGTGCGACTGCATGCCGACGCAAGCCACGAGGCCGGCGAGTATGCGATTCTGCTGCGGTCAGACCTCAAGGGCAGGGGTTTGGGCTGGTCCCTGATGCAACTGATTATCGAGTACGCCAAATCGGAAGGAGTGAAGCGGATATCCGGCCAAATTCTCCAGGAAAATACCGTCATGCTGAAAATGTGCCGGGAATTGGGATTCGAGATCGAGACCGACCCGCAGGATCGTGGTCTGCGCGATGTCACACTGACACTGGATAACCGGTAGCAAGCGAGCGATACGCGCGCCTGAATTTTCGGAAGTGAGCAGAAGGTTGTCGATCACCGTTGGATCGGACAGGTGTCAAGTCCGTGGTGAAATAGTCAATTCCAGCAAGGCCAATCGCGCAAGGACGGCTGGGTCTCGTTCGCCTTCCTTGGCGGAGCGCAGAATGGATTCAGCCAAGGCCTGCGTCCACCCCGATGCGACGGGATGAGGAAGCGTGGAAATCGCGCCTTCCATGGCAGTCGTCATGATTTTGATCGTGTCAGGCGAGAAAGATCCGTTTGAAAACTCTTTCATGGGCTCAGATGCTTTTCAGCCTGGGACCGACGGCGCAATCGCTCCACAAGCAGAAGCAGGTTCGATGGCATTTCGACCAACCGCTGGCGCAGACTGATGCGCAGTCTCTCGCCGATCTCCGCGCGAACCGCGGCGTTATTGACGTCACTCAACGGCCGGTCGTCTGAGATGAAGATCATGAGATACTTTTGCGCTCTGGCAGGCCTGCACTCAGAGACCCGGAGGCACAACAACCAATATTAGGGATAGTTCCAGAGATTCAGCTTATGTCTGAATTCCCTGGGAACCATCGGGTAGCGCGTCTGTTGGTTTGCCGGAACGGTCTGTTCCTGGAGGACGCTATGAACAAGACTATTATCTCCCTTGCCCTCGGCGCTAGCGCGCTGTTTGCCACCGCTGCATCGGCAGCCCCGCTCGCACATGGTCTCGCCGTCATTCCAGACAGCGCCATCGAAAACGTTCGCATGGTCTGTGACGAAAGCGGTCGCTGTTGGCGGGAACGTGGTCAGCGCCGCGTCATCGTTGAGGATTCGTATGGCTACGCGCCGCGCGAACGCTACATCGAACGGCGCGGATATTATGATGGTGGACATTACAACAATGGTCCGAGCGTCGGAATCGGCGTTGGCCCGGGCGGCGTAGGAATTGGCTTTGGAGCCGGTCCGCGCTGGTAAGTTGCGCCGGCCTCACGATCTGATGAAGCAGGCCGCGGAGAAATCCGCGGCCTCCTTGTCACGACAGGCACAATGCGCCTGCGGTCCTGAAGGCACCACTGCGCCAATCGTCCGGAAAGAAATGCCCTGTGGGTAGCGCAACCTTGGCACTACCGCGGCGTTGTATTGTGCTGGGGTATTGCGATTTCCAGCTCTAGCACAACGCCACCAAGCATCATTCAGCTTGGGGGCGTTGAGCGTTTTTTGGCGTTCAGCCAGGTCGGGCTTGGACCAGACGACCACCTCATTTTTTTTGTAATGTGAGCAATATTGACCAGCGGGCCGCTGCCGTTTCGCGCGACGATGGCCCCATCACCGGCCCGCCCTTGGCAGCCATCGGTGACTGAGAGTATTGCGCTCCCGCCCAATCAAGGGAAGCATTGCATGCCCCAATCTCAAATGCGGCCTGAACCATCCCTTATTCCCATCGAGCGGCCTCGTTGTCCCCGATGTCAGAACCGGATGATGTTTGCCTTCATCATGGCGGGCCCTCCGGGATATGATGTCCGAACTTTCGAGTGTGTGAAATGTGATCACATCGAAACGAGAATGATTTGCTCCGATCCAATGAAAGCGGGATCGGCGGGTTGGGCCGGTAGCGATCTGTATCCGCCCGAGTAAGGCCCCTCAGCACGACGAAAAACCATCCTGGCAAAAACACCGCAGGGCAGGGCCGTTGCCCTGATACGGCGTTTCTTCGTCCAATCAGATTTTCGGCGCCATGTCGGCCCGGTCGAAGACGGGCGTCTTTTCGACATCGTCTGGCTTGGCGCCGCTCGGCGTATCTTCCGCGGCATGCCGCAGCGCCTCGGTCGCGGCATCGAGACCGTCGACCGTTTCATTGGCCTGACTGCCCGCGTCGTGCGGTTTCGCCGCGACTTGCCCGTCCGTTTTGGTTGGATCGTTCGCTGCCATTGGTTGTCTCCCTGAAAGGTCGAGACACCAATGAACGGGAGCCTGCTCTGTTCCGGCGCTGGACCGTGTTTGCAGGCCGGGTTGTGCATCCCCGGTGTCGGACGCTCGTGGCGATGTCTGCAAATGGTGCTGGTTGAGAGGATTGAACTCCCGACCTTCGGTTTACAAAACCCGTGCCGTCTCAGTGCGATCAATGACTTAAATTCCAGAAGGCTTTGATTTGTTGGCTTTTATTGTTCCGTCTAGAATAAAGCGGCGAATGTCCTTCAAGTATTTCGGCACCGATACGGCGGCCGATCCGAAGCATTGCACGAACGCCCGCGAGCGATGCTAGTTCAAGGCCAGCCCCGTATTCCGCCGGACTGCAGTGGTGCAGCTACGTACGTGGTCCTAGGAGCGGACTTGTCTGCGATGTGGGAGACGTTCCATGGTGATAATAGAAAGAGAACAGCTACCAATGCAATTGCACCCATACCCGCGAGCACAGTCGTACCCAGCCCCAGATCCGGACTAGAATTACGCTCTTCCTGCATTATTTCTCCAAACGCCCCTAATGTTCAAACAAGCAGCACCAGGGAACGTTCCTCCGGAGCGAGCGCGACTGCAAGCGGCGCGAAGCTGCCCGAATCGAGGGTTTCGCGGGTCGGCGCGCAGATCCTAATGGGCTTGGCAAATCGCTGTAATCAGTCCGTCGAATCTCGACTTCGGCGCAATAATCGCACCAGCTCAATTCTGTTACACAGGCCGCAGCGATATTGAATGACGTCACTCCCTTCTGCGTCGGGGGAGCTTTTTTCGAGCTTCATTGTTTGATTGCATACAATGCAGCTAACGAGATCGATCAGCGGGCTTTTATCATCGTTGCCCGCTGTGCTCACTTTTCCTTCACCTTCAGCCCCAGCTCTACAAGCCGGCGGGGCTCGGCTAGATCGTCAGCACCCACAATCGTTGCACAATCGCGCCGAGGCAAACGAGTACGACGAGCAACTTTAGCAACTTCGCCAGTCGAGCGTCAGGGGCGAACTTGTCGATGGCCCAAAAACAGATTGCGCCGACGACGATGACAATCAAAATTCCAATCAATACTGAAATAATCATGCGACCTCGTTGGTGACGTCGAATTTCATTTCGCTTTCGTCTTCAGCCCGAGCGCTACAAGGCGACGAATAGCGTGCGCACGCGTAAGTGTTTTGTCGGCAGAGGCAGCGATCCAAGCATCAATTGCAGCAAGCTCGGACGGGTGCCATCGCTCGCCAACTTGGATGCCCTTGCCAGTCGGAGGCGGGCCTCGCCTTTTCTTTGGTACCACACTTGTCTTCGCCATAAATCGTGGTACCATAGAAGCAAGCCGAGGGGAAGCTGCTTTCAGTGCGTTGGGATACGCACAATCCCCGAAACCTCAGCCTCGGCAGCTTTGCCGGGGCTTTTCTCGACGTCAGCGGCCCGACGGCGGTGCTGAGGGGTCTGCCGCCGGGCCTAGCCGCGCCGGCAGGATACGCGCCCAACAACGCGGCTACCGGGTTCAACGTTCGGGCGCGGCCTTTGTGCCTAGACTTTTTGAAGCGGGTCCGCTGGTTTACGCCGGCGGCCTCTCTATGCGAACCTCTTTCGGCCTGACGCGACAAACGACGTATGGTGTCATTTCTAATTGCGCTCTTAACTTATTTTGTCGCTCGCGAGGTCGTGCAAGGCTGGCGCGACCTTGTCGTGTTGTCTTCAATAACGGCGGCCATCATTGTGACTGTCAACCTGATCGGGCTTGAGGAAACGGTGCAGATCAATCCTTCGACCATCCGCCTGCGTCCAACACTTTTTGACAGTTTGACGGTCTTGATATCGGCCCTTCTAATGCTGCTAAGCCGAACCCGTCACCGTTTTTTGTTTAGGTGAATCCAAGGCCCACCGGGTTCACGCTGGCGGGTTTTCGCCACGAATCGTCTCTATCTTCGATTGCGGCCATGCCGAGCGGGTCAAGGGGATGGTCAGGCCCGGCGCGTGTCGTTCACACTCACCGCGCGCCGGGCCGCTGATCGTTTGATTGCCCACGAAAGCCCGCCGGTTGACGCGCTGGCGGGTTTGCCGACGAGCCAAGTGATTAACAGAGTGTTAACGAATTGGTGGTGATGATCTACTTTCGATAATTCCGAAAGGAGTTCTCAATGCCGAAGTTCGCGGTTGGCCAGATGGTCGATAATGCAGCCGACGATCACGAGAGCGGAATGGTCGTTGCCGTGTTTCCAACAGTTGACGACAGCTTCAGATACGCTGTCGATACGGCGGGCTACGGTTTGCTCCAGTTTTATGCCGAAGAAAAGCTAGTCCTACATACCGCAGGGCAGGACCGCGGGCGATAATTGGTATCCCGATCAATCCGTGCCGGCCCGCGAGTAGTGCCTAAGAACCCACCGACTCACCCCGGCGGGCTTCTCTTGCCCGCTGCTCGCCGTTCTGGCGTCACTGTCGTTGCGTGGGCTAGTTCGTTCTCTAATCCGCCTTTATGGTCAGGCGCGGCCGCCACCGGATATCTGGCATCGACGGGACTCGGTTGCTGCCCTGTCACACGATCTATGATCGATTTGGCTAGCTGTTTGGGGTCTTGGGGACGTTTGTGCTGGACGGTCATTGAAGTAGCCCGAAAACGCTAGAGGCAGGCTAGCTAAACGCGACAACGAGCAAGCTTGTGCCCAGGAGCGCAAGGCAAGCCACTAACTCCAGGAATTCGCCGGATACGCGCATTGTTACACCTCCTCCAGCCGCTGAAGGAGGTTGGTCCGAATTTATTAAGATTTAGGAATCGAGGATTGCCGGGCGCTAGACGACGGCGGGGAGCAGGGTTAGGCTCAACCCCGCTAAGACAACTGTTAAAGGCCGACGCTTGCCATTCGCGTCGGTCTTTTTTTAATTGCTCACGAAATCAAAGCCCGCCGGTTCACGCCGGCGGTTTTTTAGAATCCGCCTTGCAGGCGCACTAGAGTTGAAATCGACACCAGCAGTGCGAGGCTGCCAACTAAGCGATGATATGCGGAACTCTAATTCTTCGGGATTCAATCCTTGCGCTGGTCGTTGATATCCCGCCGCAAATCCAACAGGGCGCCCAAAATGGCCGGCGAATGAAGGGTGGCAAATGTCTCGCGTGGGCTTAGAAATGTAGCCGCCTCTTCGAAGGTTTCGGCATCGTCGATCTTGGCGCGTGCGATCGCAAGATGCGGATCGACCTCGCCGCGATTCCGCGGCCTTGGACCGGACAGATTGTCGAGATGCGCCTCGCGCAAGTCGGCGTCACGGCGGAGTTCGAGAAGCGGGCAGGAAACCACGCGGTGGGAGGCGCTGGCCAGTTCGTTGGCCCGCAGCAAGACTTGCGGTGGCGACGTCTCCTCCGGTGTCTTGAACAAGCTCGAAGCAACCCCCGAGCTGACAGAGGAAGACAGCATGGCAAGCGGAATGGCAAGCAGAAGACCGAGAATGACCGGCATCATCCATAGCAACAACGGCAATGACACCGCGTAGGCACTGATAGCCATCGCGACGCCAAAGAATGTCGGAACCGAATATTTGCGAAGTGTATCTTCGCGCGACACCACGCCGTCGTCGCGGCGCTGAACCTGCCATCCTGCATCGCGTCCCAGCAGGATTTCTCCGACCGCGGACGATTGGAAAATCATCATCACCGGCGCGGTCAGACCTGAAAGAAGTGTCTCGGCGACGATCCCCGCAAGGACCCGAAAGCCGCCGCCGAATTTCTTTCGCTCGTCACGATGGGTGAGCATGACGATATAGGCGAGCAGTTTGGGCAAGATCAGCATGCCCATCGTGGCGGCGAATACCCAGGCCGCCAGGATCGGATCCTGCGCGGGCCAGGTCGGAAACAGCGAAAACCCCTTCGGAAAATATTCGGGCCTGACAAACTGCGCCTGCAATGAGACCAGGATTCCGAGCCCCAGAAAGATAAACCAGAGCGGCGCTGTCAGGTATGATCCGATCCCGGTCAGGAGATGGAGCCGCGAGACCCAGTGCAGGCCGCGCGACGGCAGCACCGCCAGATGTTGCAGATTGCCCTGACACCAACGCCTGTCGCGGGCGGCAAAATCCAATAGCGATGGCGGGCATTCCTCGTAACTGCCGCCCAACGTCGGCGCCATATGGATAGCCCAACCGCCACGGCGCATGAACGCAGCCTCGATGAAATCATGGCTGAGGATGTGCCCGCCGAACGGCTTGCGGCCCCTCAGTTCAGGAAGGGCGGCGTACCGGGCAAAAGCTCTGACACGAATGATGGCGTTATGCCCCCAGTAATTGCCGTCGGATCCATGCCACCAGGCTATTCCAGCGGCGATCAACGGACCGTACAGCCGCCCGGCAAACTGCTGCCATCGCGCGAACGACGTTCTGGCGTTGACCACAATCGGCAGCGTCTGGATCAGCGCGACGTGTCGATGTCGCTCCATCGCGGCGACAAGTCGCACGATGGTGTCCCCTGTCATCAGGCTGTCTGCATCCAGAATAAGCATGCATTCATAATCGGAGCCAAAGCGCTTGACCCAATCCTCGATATTGCCGGATTTGCGCGCGGTGTTTTCCGGGCGGTGACGATAGAAAATCTTGGCTGCCGGCCCGACTTCATGTCGGAGTTGAAGAAAACACTTTTCCTCGGCGACCCAGGTCGCGGGATCGGTCGTGTCACTCAGAACGAACCAGTCGAATTGGCAAGCGCATCCGGTTTCCTCGACCGATTCGCAGATGGCGCGCAGCCGGGCCAAAACCCGATAAGGGTCTTCATTGTAGGTGGGAAGCAACATCGCGGTCCGGCTTTCGATCGCCGGCAGGGCCGCGCTGGCATCGATGCCAAGTTCGTCCTTCCGTCGAAACAGAAGCACGAGGAAACCGGCTATCGCCGACGTGAAGGAAAAGGCAATCCAGGCAAACAGTAGGACGAACAGCACGAGGATCATCCACTCCAGGATCGTCACGCCTCCGACCTGGAGCACTTGGTACATTTCGTAGCAGCCGGCCAGGGTCAGCAAGACGGTTGCGGCAAAGATGCATGCGCGTCGCGGCCATGCCCGCACAAATTTCGAAGCCTGAACGTGCGGTTGGAACGGTCGTAACGGCTGCACCGCCATTTCCATTGGCGCTTCCCGGGGAAGGAATTGGTTCAGTGAAGGATCGCTAGGCTGAAACGATCCGCGGACTTTCCCTAGGGTGTCCATCGATATACCCAAACCTCCGATATCGGCTCGTTCTCCTGCATGAGCGATGCGCGTATCTCGACAGGATTCTTCTCCTTCAAGAGTTCGAAACTCAGGCGCCAGCCGCCGGTGGCCGGATTAGGTTGGGTAACGATGTTCTGGACTTTGGCCTTTTCGGCAGTCACAACGCCCCGCAGGATCTTTGGATCGACGGACTTCAACCTGTCGCCGGTCAAGTCCAGCACGAACAGCGTCGCGTTATCGCCTCTCGCGCCGATGCCGGTTCTGGAAAATCGCGCCAGCTGGGGCGGCTTTGGAGCGTCCGGTCCCCAGTGCAGTCGATAGGTATAGGTGTGCTCGCCCTTTGCCTGCAGAGCCGTCTTGGGCTGCCAGAAGCTCGCAATATTGTCGTGCACTTCTTCCTTGGTTGGAATTTCGATCAGCTTGACCGAACCTTCACCCCAATCTCCGATCGGCTCCGCCCACAGACTTGGCCGCCGCTCGAAACTGGATTCGAGGTCTTGGTAGGCGAGAAAATCCCGCTGGCGCTGCATCAATCCGAAGCCGTGCGGGTTGAGGTCCGCGAACGCACTGATCTGAAGATCAGTAGGATTATGAAGCGGCCGCCAAAGTTCCTCGCCACGGCCGTTGGCCACCAACAGCCCGTCGGAATCATGGACAGATGGCCGAAAGTCGTCGACGCCCTTGCGGTCATTGGGGCCGAAAAAGAACATGCTTGTCATCGGCATCAGGCCGGCACTCACCAGATTTACTCTGGGATAAATAGCCATTTCCACGTCGAAGACGGTGGCATCGCCGGGCCGGATCGTGAAGCGATAGGCTGCCGCCGCGCTTTCGCTGTCGAGCAAGGCGTGCACCACAATGGATTTAGCGTTGGCTGCCGGCTTCTCTATCCAGAATGCCTTGAACGACGGAAACTCTTCGCCCTTGGCTTCGCCGGTGTTGATCGCAAGCCCGCGCGCCGAAAGCCCGTACAACTGGCCCTTGGCGACGGCCCGGAAGTAGCTCGCGCCAAGAAAGACACAAACCTCGTCATAATAGTCGGGCTTGTTGATCGGCGCATGAAGTCGAAAACCGGCAAAGCCAAGATCGACACCTGGGCCGGGTGGCGCCAGCTTGCCGAATGAAAAAAGGTCGGGTTGATAGACGATCTTCGCTGCCTGGCCGTCCTTCACCTCAAAGATATCGACACGATTGGCGTAGAAAAATCCGCGATGAAAGAACTGCGCTTCGAAAGCCAGCTTTTCGCCGCGCCACAGGGCGCGTTCCGGCAAGAACCGTATTGCCCGGTACCGATCGTAATCGAGATCCTTCAGATTATCCGGCAGCTTATTGTCGGGCGCATTGAACGCCTTGCCGGCCAGATCACGCGCCATTTGCCGCACAAGGGAACGGTCAAACGGCACCGGCTGTGCGCCGGCGGAGGTCAGGAGTCCTGGCGCCGCGATCGATACGAGCGGCAAGGCGGAAGCTGCGAGGAAGTGTCTGCGGTTCACAAAATCACTCGTGGTTACTGCCGGCGACCACGAGCAACGCAGTGCAGCATCAGGAGTTCCGGCCGCAAGAACTCTATTGCCATTTTTTCCCGTTTTAGCCCGGGGACTCGCCCGCCGCGGGTTTCGATTGGCAGCCTCTAGCGCAAAGCGGAAAACTGCAGGGGTCGTCTAAAAGTCGAAAAGGTTCAGGGCGAGAATGCTATGAGGCGTATGACGAGAGGCCTGAATCGACGGAATTGCTTCGGCCATGAACGGGTTAGTTGTCAGCGCGTACCGATGCGTCGATGTCGTGGGCAGAAGCTGGAAAAATGCCGGCGTCCAACATCCCCATTGTGCCCGGTTGTCACCAGGCGATACGTGGTTTAATGCGACCCCACGGGATTAGTTCACACGAAAAGTATCTAGCGGCGCCGTCCGATCCGGATTCAGAAGGCATACCTCTAAACGCGGGTTGTTCGCTGCACTGCAGGCAACTTGGGCGGACAACTGGCTTTGAGATTTCAGCGTTGGAACTTATGATGTCCGATCCTTGGAGCAGCGTTCGCAGTGCAGAAACCTGAAACTGAGGCGTTAGCCAGGCCAACGATCTTCGCTGTGAAGCCGCGATCGTGGAGCGCGTTTCTGGTCGCTATTGGATGTACGGCCGTAGCCTGGGCCGTGCGGTGGGCCATCGGCTACGTGGGGCCGGGGGTGTCGCCATTCCCGGTGTTCCTGGCATCGACGCTTGTGGTGGCGGCTTGGGCCGGAATACCGGCAGGGGCGTCTGCAGCAGCTCTTGGATTCCTGCTCTCGTGGCTCGTCTTTTCGTCCGCGTCGCCGGGCACCTTCAGCCTCGCCGGCATCGCGCTTTATGCGTTCTCGGCAATCGCCGTCATCAGTGTCGCCGAACGGTACCGGGCGTTGGTACGCCGCCTGGAATCCAAGGAGACGGCCTTCCGCCGCCAATTATCTCTCATCCAGGAAGAAAACGACGCGCTCGCGCAGATCGCCTCAGACGTCAGCCTGCCCCAAATACTGGGAAAGCTGACCCAAACCATAGAGCGCTATTGCGGAGGCCGTACGTTGGCTTCGGTGATGCTCCTCGATCCCGGCAGTGGCCGCCTTCGGATGGGTGCGGCGCCGCGGCTTCCCGAAGCGTTCAGCGCAGCAATAGAAGGCGAGGAAATCGGCCCAGCAGCGGGTTCATGCGGGACCGCGGCCTACCTCAAGCGGCCGGTATACGTGGGCGACATCGAGACCGACCCACTATGGGCGGACTACAGGCAGGCGGCCCTACAGCACGGCCTGGTGTCCTGCTGGTCCGTACCGATCATGTCGAAAGACGACACCGTACTGGGCACGTTCGCGGTCTATCACCGGGAGAAGCGCGAGCCGAACGAGGAGGATAAGCAGATTGTCGCGCTGTTAACGAGGATAGCCGCGCTTGCGATCGAACATGAAAACGACAAGACGCAGCGCCGCCGCGACGAGGAGGTCGCGCAACGGCTGGCCGCGATCGTGCAGTCGAGCGAAGATGCCATCGTCGGCAAGGACCTCAACGGCATCATCACCAACTGGAATGGCGGCGCCGAGCGGTTGTTCGGCTACACGGCCGAAGATGCCATCGGCAAGCCGATCACGATCCTGATTCCGGACGACCGTCTGCAGGAGGAAGCAGATATAATGAGACGCCTCCGCAGCGGCCAATATGTCAAACATTTCGAAACCGTCCGACGGCGCCAAAACGGCACCCCGATCGAGATCTCAGTGGCAGTTTCTCCGATCAAGAATTCCGCCGGCGAAGTCATCGGCGCCTCGAAAACAGCGCGCGACATCACGGAGCGCAAGCGACGCGATGAACAGATCGTCGTGCTGGCTCGAGAAGCTGAGCACCGGTCAAAGAATTTGCTGGCAACGGTGCAGGCAACCATCCGCCTCACGCAGGCCGACACGCCGGCCGACCTAAAGGAGGCCATCGCCGGCCGCATCCAGGCGCTGGCTCACGTGCACGCGCTCTTCGTTGAAACGAAATGGGCGGGGGCGGATCTGCAAAACCTGGTTACGCAGGAGCTTTCGCCATATTGCCGGGGTGACGAGAAGCGCGCGGTGGTCGAGGGGCCGACCGTGATGCTGCAGCCTGATGCCGCCCAGGCAATCGCGGTCTGTCTCCATGAACTGGCGACTAATGCAGCGAAGTACGGCGCCTTGTCGCTGCCCGGGGGGCGCGTCCATGTCGATTGGTCGGTGGCGACGGACGGACGGCTGATTTTTCACTGGTCTGAGGTTGGTGGACCGGCCGTTACCGAACCGACGCGCCGGGGCTTCGGGATGCACGTCATGGAGCGGATGATCGTATCGCTGAACGGCAGGGTAAGGCTCGATTGGCGACCGCAAGGTCTCGCCTGCGAGATCCTCCTGGACATCTGAATAGCGGCGGAATAGCCGGCGCACGTGGTCTGAAATGATTGGCACGCCGGCGTCGCCGAATTTCGACCCCGTACCTTCAGGCCGCCAGAGCGCGCGCCGTGGAAAAGCGACGCTGCGGTTTCCCGCCGGGCGGGTTATGAGGGCCGCCATCAAGCTCGCACAAGGCGTCGAGGATGGCGTCGATGCTGACGGGCGCCTGCAGTCCTTCCGGAGCGCGCAGCGCAGGACAGGATGCGATCGCCGAAGCGTCGGAAGCCCAGGAGGCGAGGATCGCGCGCTTCTCGGCCAGCGTCAGGTCCGGATGCGATACCACGTCCTTGGGGTGGGTGAAGACGGTGCCCGGGTGCAGCAGCGCCTGGAAGTCGAAGACGTTGTCGTCGGTGGCGGTCGTCGGCCGCATGGTATCCTCCATTTCGAAGACGAGTGGGGCGGCGGCCCGGGTTTCGGACCGCCGCGATAGCGCGTTCGCTCAGGCCGCCTTGAACTCGAGCTGGTGCACGCTCGCCGGCTGCGCGCCGCTGATGGCGATCCGCCGCGGCTTCATAGCCTCGGGGATCTCGCGGACTAGTTCGATCTTCAGCAAACCGTTGTCGAAGGACGCATCCTTGACCTGGACGTAATCGGCCAGGTTGAACTGCCGTTTGAAGTGCCGGGTCGAGATGCCGCGATATAGGAACTCGCGGTCGGTTTTCTCGGTCTTGCCGCCTTCGATGGTGACGACGTTCTGCTCTGCAGTGATCGAGATCTCATCCGGCGAAAAGCCCGCCACCGCTACCGTTATCTGGTAACGGTCTTCGGCCAGTCGTTCGATGTTGTAGGGCGGATAGCTTTCCTCGGCGCCGCCGCGCTGGGCGGTCTCGGCAAGGTCGAACAAACGGTCGAAACCGATGGTCGACCGGAAGAGGGGAGCGAAGTCATAAGTGCGCATAGCCAGATCCTCCTAGGAGCAAAATGGTTAATAGCGGCACCGGACACGACCGGTGCCCGTCTGGATTTCCCGAGCCCATCAGGCGCCCGAGAGCCACCCTGAGGTGGCGACTTAGAAATTACAAAAACCGGTTTTGGTTTCAAGAGGGGGCGTTAAATTTTTTTTGTCCCCGAGTGGACTGCTTCGCCCGCGTGGGCAGCGGGCACCTCTTAACCGGAAATTCCATTTGCCTTGGCCTAGCGCGTCCCCGTGGACGACCTCGCGGCCAAGGAGCGCTCCATTCCTCGATGGCTATGGAAGCTGTTTGCATTCGCAAACTTCTTTGACTTTTCGCGGCGCGATTTGCCAACGATCGAGGTCAGCTTGGAACAAATTTCCGCTCCACCCGTTGATTTTGTTCAGAAACTTCCCGTTGAACCAACTTCTATTACACTTTGAGAGATCGGTTATGGTCCATGTTGCGGATGGCGAATTGAAGCATGAACGTGTTTCGCTCGGAGTTCGGGACTGGATGACATCCTTGGAGGCGGCGTCACCAAGGACCGCGTTTATCTTATCGAGGGTACCCCGGGGACTGGTAAGACGACGCTTTCACTGCAGTTCTTGCTTGAGGGCGTAAGCCGTGGTGAGACCGGTCTTTACATCACTCTTTCCGAAACGAAGGCCGAGTTGAATGCAGTCGCTGCAACGCATGGGTGGTCGCTCGACAAGATTTCGCTATTTGAACTCGTCAACGAGACGGGTTTAAATCCCGAGAGCGAGCAGACGATATTGCATCCGTCCGAAATAGAACTCGGAGAAACGACGCGCGAGGTTATGAAGCAGGTCGACGAGCTTCGCCCATCCCGGGTCGTGTTCGACAGTCTTTCCGAGATGCGTCTTCTCGCGCAGAACCCGCTCCGCTATCGCCGTCAGATTTTGGCATTGAAGCAGTTCTTCTCCAGCCGTCAGTGCACGGTCCTGATGTTGGATGACCGAACCTGGATCCCAGCGATCTTCAACTGCATAGCATTGCCCACGGAGTGATATCCCTGGAACAAAGTCCGCGCGATTTTGGCGCCGAAAGGCGCCGTGTTTGCGGATAGTCAAGATGAGGGGTTTGAAGTTTCGGGCGGGCTACCACGATTTCATCCTGGACAAGGGCGGCCTGTCAGTTTTTCCGCGGCTTGTCGCTTCCGAACATCATCTGGATTTTTCCGAGGCGCTCAATTCGACCGGGAGCAAGGAGCTCGACGCGCTTTTGGGCGGAGGTTTGACCCCGGGAACAAACACGCTGCTCATGGGCCCTTCCGGAGTTGGCAAGACGACCACCGCCATCCGCTGCATGTTGGCGGCCTTGGACCGCGGCGCGAAAGCGACGTACTATTTGTTCGATGAGGGTCTCAAGACCCTGCTGCGGCGCTCCTTGGCATTGGGAATGGACCTGCGGCCTTACATTAAAAGTGGGGCCCTCAACATCCAGCAGGTCGACCCTGCCGAGCTTTCGCCCGGCGAATTTTCCAGCCGCGCCCGCGTGGAGGTCGAACAGATGGGCTCCACGTTTCTGTGCATCGACAGCCTGAACGCCTACCTCCAATCCATGCCAGGTGAGCAATATTTGCTACTGCAAATGCACGAAATGCTCAGCTACCTCAACCAGAGTGGGGTCACCACGCTTCTAGTTCTCGGCCAACACGGCATGATTGGCGACATGCGGTCGGACGTCGATCTAAGCTATCTGAGCGATGCCATTCTTCTGTTCCGTTTTTTTGAGGCCCAAGGTGAAGTGCGCACCGCGCTTTCGGCCGTGAAAAGTCGCACCAGCGCTCACGAGCGCTTTATCCGGGAACTAAAACTCGGCGCAAATGGCGTTCAGATTGGAGAAGCGCTGCGCGATTTCGCGGGTGTCATAACCGGGCTGCCCTCCTATGAAGGCAAAGTCTCGCTCCTGAGATCCCCGGCCGCCTCGACCGGAGGCTGACCGTGGCACAGCGAATATTGCTCGTCGCCCCGAGAGGCCGCGACGCTCAGGTGATGAAGGAGCTTATCGAGCCGGAAGGATCGGCATGTGAGATATGCTGTGACGTCCTGGGGCTACGAAGCAAGCTCGACGACGAGGTCGATGGAGTAGTCCTGACCGAGGAGGTCCTGTCGGGAGACGATGTCGATCCGTTGATGATATGGTGCGAAGAGCAGCCTTCATGGTCGGATATGCCGATAGTCGTTCTTTCGAAAAAGGAAGCGGGTCCTCGCTCCGCCAGATCCGCGAGGATATTGGACCGACTCGGCAACGTCGTCCTGCTGGAACGCCCCGTAAAAGCCGAAACGCTTTTGAGTGCGGTGAAGTCGGTTTTCCGGGCCAGGCGCAGGCAATACGAAACGAGAAGCCTTTTGGCAGAGCAGCAAAAAACTGCGGCTCAGTTGCGGACGCTGAATGCGACGCTCGAACAGCGCGTCAATGAGCGGACCGGAGAGCTCGAAAGCGCTCGCGATACATTGGAGTTCGCCCTTGATTCCGCCGGAATCGGCTCGTGGGACCTGGACTTGAAGTCTGATGCAACAAGGCGTTCCGCAAAGCATGATCGGATCTTTGGTTACCCGGAAGGAATGCCGACATGGGGGCGCGAACAATTTCTGGATCATGTTGTTTCGGAGGAACGACGTTTAGTCGCCACGGCTTTCGAACAGGCGGCGGAGGTCGGAGGCTTGGACGTTGAATGTCGGATCGTCAGGGCCGACGGCGAAGTGCGGTGGATCGCAGCGAAAGGCAAGGTTAAGCGCGACAGCACGGGGGTGCCGGTCCGCATGGCCGGCATCGTAATGGACACGACCGAGCGGAAGAATAACGAGGAAACGCTTCATCAAGCGCAGAAGATGGAAGCCATCGGCCAGCTAACGGGCGGCGTGGCGCACCATTTCAACAACCTGCTGACGGTCATTGTCGGCGGTCTCGACATGATGATCCGCCGACCGGACCAACCGGACCGGGTGGGCGGCTTGCCGAGGCCGCCATGACTGCGGCGCGGCGGGGTGAAAAGCTCACGCAACAGCTTCTGGCATTTTCACGACGCCAGATGTTGAGGCCGGGAAACCCTCAATCCCAATCGGCTTTTGATGGATTTTGAGGGCTTGGCGCGGAGGGCGGTCGGAGAAGCGATCTCGCTGAAATTCCAACTCGACGCCGGCGTGTTTCCGATCCGGGTCGATCCCACGCAACTGGAGTCCGCCGTACTCAATCTGATCGTCAACGCCCGCGACGCAATGAGCGACGGCGAAATCATTTCAGTACAAAGCCGCAATGTTCATCGGGACACGAAGGCTGTAGCGGAGAAGGGGCTTCAACCGGGGGCTTACGTGATGCTGTCGGTGACGGACAACGGCTCAGGCATCGATGCGGCGACGATGGCGCGGGCGTTCGAGCCTTTCTTCACGACCAAGGAAGTCGGCAAAGGCTCGGGACTGGGTCTCGCGCAGGTCTACGGTTTCATACGAAGTGCGGGCGGTGACGTCACGATCAGTCCGAGGTGGGCAAAGGGACCACCGTCAGGCTCTTTTTCCCCCGCTCATAGAGAACGCAGTCGATGGCCAGCGTGTAGCGTTCAGCAAGGTCCCGTTGCGGCGGGCAACTACTGGCGAGACGGTATTGCTCGTCGAAGACGATGAGGAGGTTCTACGGATGGCTGCGGAAAGTCTTGAGGAGCTTCACTACAAGGTTGTCGTTTCCTCCGACGCAAAAGAGGCGCTGGGGTACCTCGCCGGCGAAACCCGAATTGACATCATGTTCTCCGATGTGGTGATGCCTGGCGGCATGAACGGCGCGCAGCTCGCCGTCGAGGCGCGCAAGCTCCGGCCTGACCTTAAGATACTTTTGACATCCGGTTACGTGGGACAATCGGGCAACCATCAAGTATTGGATCAAGGCTTGACCGTCCTGAACAAGCCCTATCGTCGGGACGAACTCGCTGAAAAGCTGCGGTTGGTCTTGGGTGACAAGGCTTAAACGGCGAACTCCGATGACGCCGGCCCATAGAATGGTGCCCGCTATCATCTACGAAATACATTATCGTGGATCAGACATGACGCTTCCTCCGATCATCATCGCCGGCGTAACGACATTGCTAGTTCTCGGTATCGGTAGGTCGTGGACGACCATCGGGCCTTGGTATCAAAACCTCCGCAAGCCGTCCTGAAATCCGCCCAACTGGGTCTTTGGGCCTGCGTGGACCATCATCCTGGGTCTTGCCGCCTGGTCCGGGGTGTTGGGGTGGACGAATGCTGCCACTCGAACTGAGCAGGTTCGGGTCATCGCGCTCTTTTGGAATCAATATTTTCTTTCATATGCTCTGGAGTCCGCCTTTCTTTAATCTACGCCGACCCATTGGGCTTTGATCGAAATTCCTTTCCTTTGGTTATCCATTCTTGCGTTGATGATCGATTTGGCGACGCTTTCATTCTGGTCGGTTTGGCTTCTGTTGCCCTATATCGCCTGGGTCACGTTTGCCGGGCTTCTCAATTTGAACATCGTCCGAACCAACGGTCCATTTGGCTCAACGCATGACGGCTAGGCTCGTCCGCACGGCTCGGCCAGCTCGGCGCAATTCTGCGCGTTTTCCAAAAAGTGCTGTGACTGCATCATGGCCTTCCTCCTAGCGGGGATTAGGAGCGAGGACAGAAAATCAACGGCGTCGGCCGCGTTGCAGGGAAGGAATACAGAAAATGCTCGGATCGTCCCGAGCACCACCCGAACCAGACCCGAAGAATGACTATCGTTTCTTGCCCTTCTTTGCCGTCCTTTTTGATGTTCGCTTAGCAGACTTTTTGGCGGCCTTTTTTAAAGATTTCTTGGGAGACTTTTTCGGAGCCTTTTTCGATTTATTGGCGACCTTCTTCGCCGGGGCAGCCTTAGCTACCTTCTTGGCGGCTTTCTTAACTGACTTCGGGATGCGTTTCGCGACCGCTTTGGTCGCGGTCTTTTAGCCGTCGACTTGACTGCGGTGCTCAGCAAACGTACCGGCTGCTGTTGCCAGCACGTCGGTCATCTGCTCCATAATTGGCTTTGTCTCTTCGGGTTTCTCAGTGTCCATCAGTGTCCTCCAGAATTGGGTTTTGCTAGTTATCCTGAGTGCTAGCGCTTCTTGGACTTCTTCTCGGCTTCCGTGCCCTTTTTCTTGGCAGCCTTTTTGGCGGTTGTAAGCTTCGCAGAGGCCTTCGCCTTCTTCCTCGCGTTAGCCTTCGCTATCTCCTTCCGCGTCATAGGCAGGTTCAGAATTCGGCAGGCGCTGCCAGTCTTTCCTTGATGGACTTTTTAGCCATAATTCTATCTCCTGAGCGCCGAAGATACCCTTCATTTTCCTTTCATTAGGCATGGGTATCCTTAAGGCATGTCCCCAAGAATTCATTCAGAGGGCCGTATTCCGATGACTGCAGCAAAAACGCCCTCGGACGTAATGGCTCAGCCGCCCCCGGCGCACTGTGGCTCGAATGCGGGCCTATTTTGGTGTGGTGCCGAGCGTTAGCCGTTTGAGACCTCTGCCTTGTCCTCAACCCGCTGGATTACGAAGATGCAGATAGCCTCGGCAGGAGCAAAGACGCTGGCGGACCGTTCTTGAACCGATGACATTGTACTGACCATCCAGATGCCGGCCTTCGCGGGGAATTGTAACATGCGGGAAGTCATCTTGCGTGCATGGACGCGCGTGATAGAAGGGCGCCTCATTAAATGGAGTGCTCTTGTGGCCAAGAAGACCAAGAAAACCAAAAAGAAGACTGTTGCTCGCCGTCTCTCTTATGGCGGAGGTAAAGGAACTGCGTGCGCACTCAAAAGCGAAAACGCCAGTTGAACGCATTGCAAAGCTCATGAAGCGGTCGGGGCCGACGCTCCGACAAAAGGCGCGGGCATTGGAGTCCCGCTTGGCCACCAGAGGTAAATTAAACCGGGCGGCTCCCCTGCATGGTGTCAGGTGAACCGCCCGGCCAGAGGACCGTCTGTGGCTAAACGAGACGGTTGAGAAAAAGAATACACGGGTGCATTTCCCGTTCCTAGGAGAATACCCGGCCCAAGCGCCATAGGTTGGTCGGGCTACATTGCGGCTTGGTGGGAATGAGGCCTGGGACATTCGCAGCGGAACCTATCTTTTCAGCGTCACTTATTCCGCCGGAGGACTGCAACGAGGCAGACATGGTGAGAATGAAAAATGGTTGACGTGGTTACGATTCTGGTCGTCGAGGACGACCTGCTTATCCAGGACCTGGTCGAAGAAGCTCTTTCAGACGGCGGA
>CAVUNH010000005.1:0-69010 GCA_963742665.1 uncultured Alphaproteobacteria bacterium | reverse complement strand
TAGAGAAAACTTGTTGGCCACATCTGCACTTGGGACCGTCGGACAGGTGCCGACCGGCTCCAGATCAAAGCCAAACGGTCGTTCCAGAGTGGGACCGTGGAAGATGAACGAGATCCCGGCCGTTTGTTTTGGATCGAAGGGTCCAGAGGGCTGCGCATACCTAGGACCGGCAAGCCTCGCTATCACCCAGGCGTCACGCGGCCATGGCGCAAATACCCACAACCGATTGACATCAAGCAGGTACTGGAAGGAAATGGGGATTCCGCTTACGGCCTTCAGAAACGGGTCTGACCGCCCCTGATCAATGTTATTGCCGTTCGTATTGCGATACACCGCTCCCACAGACCGCAATGTTGCGTGCATGATCGCAATTCTTGAATACACGTCCGATTTGTCACGACTTAGAGTCTCGAACAAATCATTCAGCTTCGACGCAACTGCGCGGTCGTCCATATAATAGAGGGCCGGCGTCGCGATGGCCGACTGCTCCCTGGCCCGCGCCAAGTATGCGCGATAGTCAGCGTTCGACACAGGGCCAAAAACGCAAGCGTCCTGCTCTGCATGCGTGTTCAACAACACCACATTAGTTGGCGAAGATAGCTGCCAAAATGATGCAAATACCGATCCACTTCCCACGAGTTATACCGAATTTTCCGCTGTTGACCGCGGAAGCTCCGACGTCAGAGTTCGGGGCTGATAAGGTGAGGTCGTGAAGATAGGCGGTTGTGCTCACCGCAAAATCCCGCGCACGCCCGGCAACTGGTGGCGACTGGCAATCATCGGTCGAACGTCCCCATCCGGTCGCGGCCACCGAACATCACGCGATGACACTGCCAGCAAAATGTAGAAAACCGACCCATTGCGAAGCGCCCCATCATGGCTGACGAAACATCCGATTTATCCGCCACGAATTGACGATATTACGTTTCGCGCAAAGGTTGCAAACGCAATTTGTCTGGCGAGCCTATTTGGAAAAGTAATGCTGTGAGTTCCCGATCGTCGCGCTCCGTAGCACGTAGGACGGATTGGAGCCGACTTGTCCGCCCTACGGGCCTCGCCCCAAAGCGCTGCCGGCGTTACTTCCCGAGCACCGCTTCGGCCGCGTTGACGATGCTGATCGTCGGATTCTTTCCGCAATAGGTGCCGAATTTCTTGGCGTTCTCGACGAACACGTTGGTGTCGATGATCGCCTGGTCGGAATCGCCCTTGTACCAGCCGTCCATCCAGGTCAGCACCATCTTGATGGTATCGTCGCCGCTCTCGAGGAACTGCTTGCAGGTCATGGTCGAGAGATCGAGAACGACGGCATGCGCCGGAACGGATGACAGCGAAAACGCCGCCGCAAACAGCATCGAAGCAATCGTCTTCATGATGATCTCCCCTGGCGCATGACGCCCAAAACAATGTGAGGCGCGGAAGGCGGCGCCGGCGCGTCTTCCCGGCCATTGTCGTAAACGAAATATGAATGCTTACGCAAGCACAGCGAGTATTGAATTTAATTGTCTGTAATTTTGCCGAGCTATCGTTGAGCGAACACAATTTTGGGATTGACGACGATGATCGAGAAACGGGCATCTCCCAGACGACGGGTTCTCAAACAGGGCACGATTACGTTTCGTGGCGGCGGTGGCGCCGACTGCATGGTCCGCAACATCTCGATGAGCGGCGCTCGGCTGGATTTCGCGGACCCCGTCGGCCTGCCGCGATCGTTCACCCTCGTCATCGTAACCGATCACCTGATGCGACACTGCCGCGCGGTCTGGAGCCACGAGCAGCGCGTCGGCGTCGCGTTCGAATAGGCTTGTGAACTCACGCATTGGCGCGCGCCGCCGGCGGCGCCAGCGCCAGACAAGGATCGCGAGCAGCGCGACCACGCAGCCCGCCGCGATCGCTTTCGCCGTGAAACGCCCGCCGGGCCGGTCGATGGTGCGCGACCACAGCGAGGGCGCCTCGCCCGCGCGCGGCAAACGGAACGCCACCACGCTGTCGCCGATCGTGGTGCCCGACTCGGAATGACCGCCGGCGCCGATCGCGACATATTGCTCGCCCTTCCAGAGATAGGTCATGGGATTGGCGACACCGGGCACCGGCAGCCGGCCCTGCCACAACTCCTCGCCTGATCTGGCGTCGAAGGCGCGCAGATAAGCATCCATCGCGCCGCTGAAGGCGAGGCCGCCCGCGGTGATGGCGACGCCGTTGACCAGCGGCGTGCCCCAGTGGAAGGCGATGCCGAGCGGCGCGCGATCCTCCGTGGTGCCGACCCGCGAGCGCCAGAGGATTTTGCCGGCCTTCAGATCGACCGCGACCATCTCGCCCCATGGCGGCTTGTTGCACAGCAGGCCCGAGCGGCGAGAGCGCCACCGCGCGCGTCATCGCAAACGGCGCGCCCTGCTGCGGTCCGAAATCATGGCCGGGCGGCGGACTGAAACCCCTGGCGTCGTCGCGCGGAATCAGTTTGACGATGTGCACGGCGCGGCTGGTGTTGGCATAGAGGATCTGGTTGACCGGATCGAACGCCGCGCCGCCCCAGTTCACGCCGCCGCCCGTCATCGGAAACACCACCGTGCCTTGCGTCGAGGGCGGCGTGTAGAGGCCGTCGTTGCGCGCGGCTGCAATCTGGTCGCGGCAGATCGCGCGATCCCGGAACGGAATGAGGCCGAAGACATCGTCGGCCGAAATCCGCTGCGGCAGTCAGCGGCGGCACGTGGGTCGGAAACGGCTGGGTCGGCGAAAGCTGCTCGCCCTCGGCGCCATCTTGCGGAACGCTGCGCTCCTCGACCGGCCAGACCGGCTTGCCGGTGTCGCGGTCGAGCACGAACACAAAGCCCTGCTTGGTCGGCTGGATCACGACGTCGCGCTGGCCGTCGCCGGTGTCGATGCGCGCCAGCGTCGGCTGCGCCGGCAGGTCGTAATCCCAGACGTCGTGATGCACGGTCTGGAACGACCACACCAACTCGCCGGTCTCGGCGCGCAACGCCACCACCGAATTGGCGTGCTCGTTGTTGCCGGGCCGCTTGCCGCCCCAGAAATCCGGGCTCGGCGACGAGGTCGGCAGGAACACCAGCCCGCGATCCTCATCCGCCGACATCGGCGCCCAGACATTGGCGTGGCCCGCGATCACGCCGTCATGAACCAGCGGATCCCAATGCCAGCGCGGACGTCCCGTCCGCGCATCGAACGCGCGCACGGTGCCTGATGGCGCCTCGACGCGGCGATTATCGGCAATCGAGGAGCCGACGATGACGACGCCGCGGCTGACCGTGGGCGCCGACGTGATCTGGAATTCGCCCGGCCATTCCAGCGGCCCGCCGGTCTCGAGCCTGATCTCGCCGTTGCTGCCGAAATCGGCGCAGGGAATGCCGGTGCGCGCATCGAGCGCGATCACGCGGACGTCGTTGGTGCCCATGAAGATGCGCGCGCGGCAGGCCGCGCCCTCAGCCGCCTCGCGATCGACCCAATAGGCGACGCCGCGGCAATTGTAGCGGTTGGCCGGGCGCTGGCGCGGTCGAGATCTTCGGATCGTAGCGCCATTTCTGCACGCCGGTGCCGGGATCGAGCGCGATCACCTCGTTGAAGGGCGAACAGAAGATCAGGCTGTCCTCGACCAGTAGCGGCGTCGCCTGAAACTTGGTGCGCTTCATCAGCTCGGGCGCGCGGCGATCGAGATCGCCGGTGCGGAATTCCCAGGCGCGGACGAGGTTGCCGACATTGCCGGGCGTGATCTGCGCGAGCGCCGAAAACCGCATCCCGCCGGCGTCGCCGCCCCAATGCTCCCAGGCCCAGCCTGGAGAAGAAATGGCCGGAGAGGAGATACCAACCAACGCGGCGAACAGGCGGACCAGGCTTCGCATGACATCTCCGCAAGACAAGCCGCCGCGCGGCCTTCGCTTGCGCAACCGATTACGCGATTACAGCCTCAGTATCCACCCCTGCCCCGGCCCTGCGGACCGCCGCCGTAGCTGCCTCCGCCATAACCACCGCCGCCGATGCCGATGCCGATCCCGATCGAAGGTCCGGGCGACGGTTCATAGACTTCGCGCGGCGGCGGACGGCGCACGACCACGACATCGTCGTCGGGCACCCGCACCCGCTTCGGCGGCGGGCGATCGGCGCGCTTGGGCGGATCCGGATCGACGCGCTTGACCGGCGCATCGACTTTCTTCAGCTGCGGCGGCTGCTGCCGGCGCGTTGCAGGGACAGGTCAGCGCGACGTTTTGCGGTCCGGC
The DNA here is from genome assembly GCA_963742665.1 of uncultured Alphaproteobacteria bacterium. Lineage (GTDB taxonomy): Bacteria > Pseudomonadota > Alphaproteobacteria > Rhizobiales > Xanthobacteraceae > Bradyrhizobium. Next base: position 64,784 of record CAVUNH010000005.1, on the reverse strand, counting down.
GCCAGTGCCGGCAAGGGCCGGCAGCGAAGTCGGGACGGTTGCGCAGCCGCTCTTCCAGCTTGCGCGCGGTCGCCGCAAGATCGCTGTCGGGGAATTTTGCCAGGAACGCGCGATAGCCCTCCGCGGTGTTGATGATGACGGCGTTGTTCCACGCCACCATCCGGCGATGCCGATCGAGCCAGTCGCGGGCCTGAACGCCTTGCGGGGTCTGCGCATACAGCGCGGCGAAGGCCTCGTAGGACTCGTCGGTGCCGTCGGCCACGATCATCTCATTCGCGGCCTCGACCGGCTTGCCCTTGAGGTCGCGCGTCCACTCCGCCACCGTTCGTTTGGTCGCGGCGAGTTTCGGACCCGCCACCGGCGGACCGGAGAACCTGAAATCCTCGGTCAGCGACGAGGAGTCCCACGGCGTCTGCCGCCCCTCGGTCGCCTTGTTGACCGACAGCCGCACGCGCTTGAAGGTTTCCTCGATCGGAATGTTGGTCTCTTTGGCCGCAGCCAGCAGCGCGGTCGTGTACGGGCTGTCGGCGCCCGAACCGTCTTCCGCGATCGCGCCCGGCGAGGTCGAAAACGACAGGAAGGTATTCGGCGCGCCGATCTTGGCGTCGATGATCGCAAGCCCGCCGCCGGCGGTCTTGCTGATGTCGGGGAACGGGTTGTTGCGGCAGGCATCGAGCAGCAGGATGCGCATCCGGCTCGGCACTGAGGTCAGCGTGTTCAGGACGTCGTTGAGCCGCACCGCCTGGATCGGAATATCGGCCTCGCGTTTCGGATCGACGTCGATCGGAACCAGAAAATTCTCGCCGTCGATCTGCAGGCCGTGACCGGCGTAAAATACCAGCGCCACCGTATCGGCGCCCTTGGCCGCCACGCGGCCGGCGAAATCGCTGACGGTCTGGCGCATCTGGGTTTGCGTGAGATCGGAGGCCTGCGAGACCTCGAAGCCGGAATTGGTCAGCAATTGCGCGACGGCTTTGGCGTCGTTGCCGGGATTGGCCAATGCCGGAACCGACTTGTACGCCGATTGGCCGATCACCAGCGCGAGGCGATTTTCAGCCGAGGCCGACTGGATGCAAAGCAGCAGCGCCGCGGGAACCATCAAATTGCGAAGCGTGTGACGAAACATGAGGCCACCTCCCGGCAATGCAGGCAACAAATGGGTCTTGCGCCAAGAGCGAAAGGTTCAACCAAGCCCCACACCCTGCGGCGGGACGCAACTACAGTTCCACGTTCTATTAGTTGCAAGTTCTACAGTTCCAGGCTCGGTTCAACGTGGAATTTGTCGCAGGCAACATCCGCGACCCGATGCAGCAATCATTTCGGTTTCTTTGCAGGGCTCGGCCGGCTTGGCGACGGCCCATGGATCGTATTTTTCCTTCGGCTCGGGAATGCGCTCGAGCGCGGCCTTGTAGGCCTTTTCGTCCACCTTCGGCCGATCATCCGTGGCCTTTTTTTCGTTGCCGCCATGCGGCCGCTTGCCCTGGGCGTAAGCGGGCATCGCGAGAACAGACAGAATGAGCGCCGCAATCGTGAAAACCTTCATCGCCCCTGCTCTCTCCGCCATCCCCGATCGAGCGCTGCAACGGGATGATGGCAATCCCGGGATCGGTATTTTGGGCAGGATAGCCTGTCCAGCCACAGGTTTCAGCAAATGTTGATCGGCGGACATGCGATCCGCCGCACGGAATTGACCGCGGCCGGGGCGCTTTTTTTGTCGGCCCGGGGTACAAAGCGGGCGATGGGGCGGGTTCTTGTTTACATGGCGTTGATGGCGGCGGCAGCGTTTGCCCTGGCGGGGTGCGGCTTTACCGACGCGCGCTCGCCGGTGCCGGAGTTCATGCGCGCCAGGGCGCCCGAACCGCCACCCCCCGAGGCGCCCCCGGACGTCAGGCGGATCGTCGCTGAAAAGCTCGACTCGGTCTTCACGGCGGCGTCGCAGCCGAGACAGGTGCGGGTCTCGGCGCCGCGCCACGATTTGCGCGGATCGGGCTGGACCGCCTGCGTCAAGGCCGAAACGACCTCGGTGACCGGCAAGCCGCTGGGCACGCAAACCTACCGCATCACGATTACCGACGGCGTGGTTTCGGACCGCCGGCAAATCGAGGCCGACGACATCTGCGTGGGCGAGAGCTACGAGCCGATCTAGCGGGCGTGGCGCGGGCATGCGTCCGTCGGATTCATTTTCAAACAGCCACTGCCGTCATTGCGAGGAGCGTAAGCGACGAAGCAATCCATCCTCTTTGCGCGGCGCCATGGATTTCTTCCACCTTCGCCAAGGCTTCGGCGGACAAGTCGCTTCGCTCGCAATGACGGCAAAACGCAACTCCGCATTCTCGCGACGCGTTGCGCCCGAGGTTTGTCGGAAACTCTTCGCCCTCGATGGTCAGAGGGCGCAGGGAAGACCGGGTGCGCGCTGCACCCGCGGTCTCGTGTGCAATGTGCACAAAGAGTGCGCACACGAGCATACAGGTCCAGCGGAGAGCATCCGGCCTTCCCTGCGCAATGGCTTTACGGCTTATAGCGTGCTCTCCCCGGAGAACGGCTCTTTTGCCTCCGTTGCACCCTGAGAAGCTTGCCTCCACGAACTTGACGCCAGCACCGCGACGTCAGGACCACACGTCTTTGCCGTACGCTTAAGCCGCGCTCGTCCGTCGCAGCCTTCGCGTCCACCGCATCCCCGTCCCACGTTCGTGACGATCGCGAGCGCCCCTCTGAGCGGGACGGGATGGCAGTGGATATAGTCCTGATTTGCGTTTCGGATAAAGCGAAATATTTTTGATTTCGGGGCTTGACACGATTTCCGGTAATCGGAAGTGATTTGCCCGTCGGGCAGAATAGCCAAGCCGTCGGAAGCGATTGAATCCGGCTGACGTCTAGAAGTCGAGCCTGGCCTGAATTGCTTCAATCCCGGCCTTGGCACAGGCTTCGTCCGCGTCACCTCCGGGCGCACCTGACACGCCGATTGCGCCGACGAGCGAACCGGCGGACTCGACGACCAGTCCCCCGGCGATAATGACCACGCCAGGCAGGTTACGAATGCCCGCCTGCATCATGCCGGGCTGACTGATGGCGAACAGATTGCTCGTGCTGGTGCGGAAGGTCGCCGCCGTCCACGCCTTGCCCGAGGCGGTCGCCGGCGTGTGAGGCCCGGCGTAGCGATCGCGCAACATCACCTGGGTCACGCCGAAGCGATCGACGACAGCCACTGCGGCCTGATAGCCGCGTTTCTGGCAATCCGCGAGCGCCGCACGCGCAAGATCCAGTGCGATCTCGGGCGTCAACGATTTGTAGGTCACGAGCGAATTCCTGCGCGCGGGTCGGCATTGAAATCAGGAAGGCACAAATTGCCAGCAGACCTGCAAACCGTTTGCCGTCCATAATCGAGCCTGTTTTGTTGGCATTGCGCGAAATCGTTGCCGATCGGACCAGACGGCCTCAACTGACAACCAATGTCAATTTTTCGAACCCACCCGGCAGGGCCGCCGAAAGGTCATGGCTACACTGCCATCGTAGAATTGGTGGGCATGGTTGATACAAATTCCCGCAATACCATCAGCATGATGCCGCGAGTAAAGCAGCGGAAAATACCAAGGCCGGCCGCTAATTGAAAAAGCGGCCGTTGCATTTCTCGCTTCGCTGAATTATGAGGTGCTTAGGGGAACTACAGTCTCCCCTTGAGGCTCCGGTCCAAGAACTGTGCAACGCTCGACTTGTCGAGGTAGTGCACATGGACGAAAGCAAGCCTCCTATTCCCCCCAGCGAATCTCGTTTGCGGTCTGCTTCCGAGCGGATTCCCGGAGATATTGATCCGGCGCCCGCGAGTTCAAGTCGCGAACTCGTCGCCGTCGAGCCGCAATGTCGTCCGGACAAATCGAACCTTGCCGAATGATTCTCCGATGGACCTTCGGTCGCCGTCTATTACCGGAACGAGGAGGAAGTCAGTGAAGGATTCCTCATTGCGCTACGGGCAATGGGGGTCGCCGATGTCGAACAATTCCCAAGACCCCCTTTGGAAATCAAAATAATCCAGGAGAATTGAGATGCGCTACCAACTGGCACCGCTCTACTGTCGTCCGTGGACGTTGAACGGGATCTCGGCACGGCTCATCGAAAGCCATTATGAAAACAACTATGGCGGAGCCCTGAATCGCTTGAACGCGATCTCCGAGGAAATCGAGCAGCTCGATCTCGGCAACACTTCCGATCAATCGCTCGCCCGCCTGAAGCGCGACGAGATTGTCGCGCTCAATTCGACGCTTTTGCACGAATTGTATTTTGCAAGCCTCGGCGGCGACGGACGCGTTCTGCCGGATGCCCTCGCGAGCGCCATCGCCAAGGACTTCGGTTCGGTCGATCGCTGGCGTCAGGAGTTTGTCGGGATTGCGAATGGGCTGGCCGGCGGTTCGGGCTGGGTGTTGCTCACCTATGTTCCGCGTGACGGACGGCTCATCAACCAGATCGCGTCGGAACATAGTCAGAGCATCGCCGGCGGCGTCCCCATCCTCGCCCTCGATATGTACGAGCATGCCTATCACCTGGAATTCGGCGCCAACGCCGGCGCCTACATCGCCGCATTCATGCGCAACATCGATTGGTCCGCTGTCAAGCTGCGATACGACGACGCCATCAAGGTCGCGCCACCGCGGCCTCTCGAGCAAAAGGAGTTTGGCGACGTACCCTCGATTTCCGTCGAAGAAGTCAGGGAGATGCTGAAGTCGGGAACGCCGGTTCAGATCATCGATACGCGTCCGAAGCACTACACCACCAAAGCGCAGGACATCATGGAAGGCGCGGTCTGGCGCGACCCCGAACGACTGGACGACTGGATCGGCACCCTCTCCAAGACCGAACCGGTCGTCACGTTCTGTGTCTATGGCTTCCACATCGGCTGCCAGACGGCGTCAACGCTGCGCAACGCCGGGTTCGACGCCCGCTACATGGCAGGCGGACATTATGCCTGGAAGGCAATCAAGGGTCCGGTGAAGCTGTTTGAATGACCGAGTGCCGGTCGAATTCGCGTTTCACTGCGACGTTCGCACACCGGAATTCTCGATCTCACGGGAGCCTTGCCAAATGCCCCATCCGCAACGCCGCAGAGCCATCGTTGCAGCAACGCTTTTCCTTATGGGAGTGAATGACATGTCAAACCACGCGATCAGTTTCGAGAGCACCCGGACCGGTGCTGCGCCCGAGGGCTGGACGGCCACCCTCACCGGATCAGGCGATCCAAAATGGACGGTCGAAAGCGATGAGACGGCGCCGTCAAAATCGAAGGTGCTCAAGCAATCCGGCCGGGCCACCTACCCGCTGCTGCTGAAGAACGACACCAGCATCAAGGACGGCTTTGTCGAGATCAAGTTCAAGGCCATCGCGGGATCGCAGGACCGCGCCGCCGGCATTGTCTGGCGGGCGAAAGACGCCAACAACTACTACGTGACCCGGGCCAATGCGCTTGAGGACAATGTCGTTCTCTACAAGACCGTCAACGGCGTTCGAAGCCCGCTCGACATTGTCGGACGCAAGGGAGGTTACGGAACTGATGTGAAGGTTCCGGCCAACACCTGGCACAGCCTGCGCATCGACTTCAAGGGCTCGCGCTTCAGCGTGTCCTTCAACGGCAAGCAATTGTTTGAGGTCGAGGATTCCACCTTCACCGATGCCGGCAAGGTGGGCCTATGGACCAAGGCCGACAGTGTCACGCTGTTTGACGAGGTGACCTACGGCGAAACGAAGTAATCGCATTTCACCGCCTACCCGAGGAGTGCATGCTTCGAAACGGTCCGCGTGCCGAATCCTTCGGCCTGGTCGCCAGAGCCTGATATCAATTGGCATCGTCGTTCGCGCGCTCTGAAGCCACTTTCCGTACTGTGAAAAAGAGGTACAGCAGGTAGATATCGATCAAGATGGTAGCCGCCATGACGCTGTAGGCCCACGGGCTCTCCATCAAATTCAGTTCAATCAACACCCGGGAGAGACCGAAACCGACGACCCACGCATCGAAGCTCATGCATATTCGACGAAACGTTTCGGCATCCAGTCTTCGGATGAGATAGGCGCCAAGCGGCACCCCGACCACAACGGCGGGAACAAACACCCACAAGAGGTTCTCGCTTTCGGGTATGAACAGGCCGAGCTGGTAATACACGATAGCCGTCACACTCGACTCGGCCACGCGAACCAATGCGAGACCGGCCCGAAACTCGGTTTTGACCAGGCCTTGATTGTTGAACAAAATGGCTAACGGAGGTCCTGAGATGGTCGTTACCGAATACAGGATGCCGAGCGCCGTCCCAAACGGGAGACCGATCAGCCAAGTTGACCGAACCGGCCTGCGCCAGCCGGCTGCCTGGATCAGGATGAGGGGCAGAATAACCGTGTAGGTACCGAATTTGACCCAGCCAGGCTGGACCGAGGCAATAACATAGGCTCCGGCGGCGATGCCGGGCAGCAATCCGATGAGAATGGGAAACACCCTTTTCCAGACCGACGGAACGCCGCTCCGGTTGATGAACAGAACGTAGAGGTTGAGGAAGACTTCGACCACAATAACGGCGGGGTTCAAGATCCGGTTCGTATAAAAAACCAGCGCGAGCGGCACCGTGAGCGACGAAAACCCATAACCGATCGCACCGTTTACAAAGGCCGCAAACAAGGCGACCCCGGCAAGAACGACGACAGCGATGTCAATGGAAATCATCTTTGACTTCTCTCAACTACCGGCGAGCGGTCGTGGCGCGCGGCACCATAGCTCAACGGGTCGACGTGTCGTAGGCCGCTCGTGTGGCGGCGGCAAGAATTGACGATGGAAAAACACAATCTACGGAGAGCCAAGCCCAGCTTGTCTGTATTGGCTTGGCTTCAACCCGGGCATTAACCCGCAAACACCTTCCGAAGCCGGCGCGCATCGTCTGCGGCCTCGGCCAACAGCCAGTCGCGAAATGATGATGCGTTGAAACTTGCCCGAGGGCTTCGCACTGCACTCGACAAGACTGCCAGCACAAAGAGCTAGGATTAGGAACTCGATCAAGCTATTAATTTGACCACTATGGGGACCCGCAGCCTCCCCACCAGATGGAATCTCCATCCAAGTGCGCATCACCTCGTTTTTGGGGGGAGCGACCTATGGATGGATGGATTCTCACTCTTTTTGTTCTTGCAGCTTTTGCCGGCGGTTTCGTCAGCGGCTTTTCGGGCTTCGCGATGGGCCTCGTGGTATCAGGCGTGTGGCTGCATATCATCACGCCGATCCAGACCGCGGCGCTGATCGCGGGCTACGGCCTGCTCACGCAGGGTTACGGCATCCTGAAACTGCGCCAGGCGCTGGACTGGCAAAAAATCTGGCCACTCGTATTTGGCACGACGATCGGCATTCCGATCGGGGTGGTCCTGTTAGGCTACATCAACCCGGTCTATCTGAGGTTCGGCGTCGGCGTGTTGCTGGTGCTTTACACCATCTACGGGTTGGCGCGGCCGGCGTTCAAGCCGATGAAGATCGGGACCGCAGCCGACATCGCCATTGGCGTCACCAACGGTCTCGTCGGCGGATTGACCGGCCTTGGTGGCATCGTCTCCACCATCTCCTGCCAATGGCGCGGCTGGACCAGGGACGTGCAACGCGCCGTGTTCCAGCCGGTGCTGTTCGCGGCCTTTGTGATTATTTCGATTTCGATGGGCGTCACCGGCGCCTTCACGACGGAAACCCTCAAACTGTATGGGCTTGGCCTGCCGTTCATGCTCGCCGGCATCTGGAGCGGCTTCAAGCTCTATGGAAAAATCGACGATGAGACCTTCCGCAAGGCGGTGTTGATCCTTCTCCTGCTCTCCGGATTGTCGTTAATCGTACCGGCTTTGATCGCGCGCGGCGCCTGATTTGGGGCTTGCGCGAACGCGCGCGCCGGATTAGTTGATTGAACCGGGGACCATGCAGACTCCCCTCCAGACGGTTCCCGTCCAAGCTCTGCGCAACACTCGATTGTTCGAGGGATTGCGCGTGGACGGACCGCATCATTCCAGCTTCCCAGACGCCAATTCCCGATGATCCGGTCGCGGCCGCGTTGCGCCTGCAAAGGCACCGACGCGACCACGAGCGATCTGTCGAACAAAACGCAATCAAGAAGGACTATCATGCGTAGCAATACTTTTCTCGTCCTGGCCGCGCTGCTGGCGGCCACATTCGCCCCACAGGCGCGTGCCGAACAACCAAAACAGATCGTCTTTGTCTGCCTGCACGGGTCGGTGAAGAGCCAGATGGCCGCGGCCTACTTCAACGATATCGCAAAGAAGCGTGGCTTGCCCTACGTGGCGATCTCGCGCGGCATCGAACCCGACAGCTCGATACCGCCGCGCATCCGTGACGGTCTCGCCGTCGACGGGCTGAAACCGCTCGACGACGTTCCACTGGCGATGACCGCGCAGGATGCCAACAGCTCGGTGAGGGTGATGGCGTTTGATACCGTCCCGGCAGACCGCAAGGGATCTGCCGACGTTACCTATTGGTCCGACGTGCCGCTGGACAGAAAGGACTACGCGGGGACACGCGATGCCATCATCCGGCACATCGACCAGTTGGTACCGACCCTGACCGCAAAGTAGCCGATCCGAACGGTCCGCTCGACACCATCGTCAGGTTTCGAGCGGGCCGCGATCGTCGGACACTTGCACCGGTTTCCGTCGCTTGTCCTGCCGAACTGAAACAATTCGAGAGGCCGTCATGCCGCTGAAAACAATTGGAACCATCGCCATACCAGGCGCCACGGGCAGCGAGTTCGATCACGCCGCCTTCGACGCGAAGAGCCGGCGCGTCTTCATTGCCCACACCGCGCGCGATTGCCTCGAGGTGATCGACCACGATTCCGGCAAGCATCTTGCCACGCTGCCGGGATTTCCGGGCGTTGCCGGCGCGGTCGCCGACGACGGACAAATCCTGGTAACCAACCGCGGCAGCGCCAGCATCGCCTTGCTCGATGCCGCTACACTGGAAACGCGCGCCACGTACAAGACCGGCGGGCGACCGAACGGCGCCGTGATCGTCGCCCGATCCGGCCTCGGCATTGCGGCCTGCATCGGCGTCGACAAGGAAACGCCGACGCTGCAGCTTTTCGGATTGAACGACCAAAGGCATGCATCGATCGACCTGCCGGGACGGCCGCGCTGGTGCGTCACCGACGCCGCGGCCGAGCGGATATTCCTCGCCATCCGCGAACCGTCGATGGTGCTGGCGGCGCGCCTACCCGACCTTGGCGGGGTGACGCATTGGAAAATCCCGTCGTCGGGCGCGCACGGTCTCGACATCGATCATTCCAGAGGCCGGCTTTATGTCGCCTGCGATGACGCAACGTTGGTCGAGATGAGCAGTACCTCGGGCGACATCACCAACGTGTGGCCGATCGGCGGCCCGCCCGATGTCACGTTTTTCAATCCGTCAACCGGCCTCGTCCACGTCGCCATCGGCGAGCCCGGGCTTGTCGAAACCATCGATCCCCGCACCGGCCACCGCACGCAAACCATGACCGGCGCCGGCGCACATACGACGGCGCTGGTGGCGCCGGACCGGCTTTACGTCATTTCACCCGCGCATGGCGGCGTGCTCGTGCTCTCGGACGCCTGATATCCACGGACATGAGAGCTGCACCTGAGATTGAGCATGTCCATGGCTCAATCCGGCGATATGCTGTGCCGGCAAGTATGCCGCCATAGCCTTGGCCGCCTGTCGTGGGAGACGACGCATGAACAACTCAGCCTTCGCCGACGGCGCCGGCTATGTCAGGGGCCGCTTCGTGCCGATCGCCGAGGCGATGCTACCCGTCACCGATTGGGGATTTACGCGCTCCGATGTCGTCTACGACGTCGTGCATGTGTTCAAGGGCGGCTTCTTCCGGCTGGCCGACCACCTCGATCGGTTCGAACGTTCGATGGAAAAGCGCCGAATTCGCCCCGCCGAAGACCGCGCCGCGATCGAGACCATCCTGCATCGCTGTGTCGCGCTGACCGGCTTATCGGACGCCTATGTCGCGATGGTCGCCTCGCGCGGAAGGCCACGCGTTGCCGGGTCGCGGCGCCCGGCGGATTGCGAAAATCATCTGATTGCCTATGCGCTGCCCTGGATCGATGTCGTGCCGAAGGATGTGCAGGCGCGCGGCGCCCATGTCTTTGTCGCCTCGACGCCGCGGGTGCCCGATGCGTCCGTCGATCCGACGGTCAAGAACTATCAGTGGAACGATCTGACAAGCGGCCTGATGGAAGCGCACGACGCCGGTTTCGATACCGCCGTGCTCTGCGATGCGCAGGGTTTCCTCACCGAGGGCCCGGGCTTCAACATCTTCATCGTCAAGGACGGTCGCGTGACGACGCCCGATCGCGGCAGCCTGCGCGGGATCACGCGCCAATCGGTGCTGGAACTGTGCAGTGAACTCGGCATCGAGGCGGCGGTCGAGCCTGTTCCGCGATCCGCGCTCGACACGGCGGACGAGGTGTTTCTGGCGACGACCGCCGGCGGCGTCATGCCCGCTTCCCGCATCGGCACGCGCATCCTCGGCAACGACCGGCCCGGACCGGTCTCGATGCGGCTCAAGGACACCTATTGGCGCAAGCACGAGGAAGGCTGGCATCGCACCCCGGTCCGCCCGCTGGAGGGCGACGCCGGCGAATAAGCGGCGGGACTCGAACCGCGTGCACTTCAGGCCGTGTCGAACCTTCTGCCGTCAAATGTTGATTTTGACTTTGGGGATGTGCTCCCCTTTCACGCACGCCCCGCCTGCCGCCTTCGACAATTCTTCTTCGCCAAGCTCCGTGTTGACGTCAATGGAGGTACCTTTGACGCTTTCATCGGTTGGCTTGGTCGGTCGTTGCTCGCGGATTTTATTTTTCATCCCACTCTCCTGCTTCTTTGGGGAGGTCCACTCGATCGGGATCGGGGGGTATGAGCGACAAATTCATCGGCACTAGCAAACTATTGACACTGCGCACCAATCATCCCGACGCAGCGGCGTCTTTCCGCCATCTTCTTCCTTGTCCGCTCCACTCGCAACGGTTTTTGCGTCGCGAAAAGTGGGCCGGTTCGGTTGGCGCCCCAGGCAAAGAAACGGCCCCAGCGCGGGGGCGAGCTGAGGCCGCCATTTCCACACCGGATGCAATCGGCGGAAGCAGCCGGTGCATCTAACAAAGTTCCAGCGGCAGCGAAGGTTCCCATCACATCGGCTTGTGCTGGGAACCACTGTTGTCGGTCAACTGCTGCCTGATTTGTCGCGGCCTTGCTCAACCGCCCTGATAGCAAGGTTGGTAAGCCGCATTCGATTCTTGATACCCGCGCGCCACGCGTCTTCGATGGCGTTTGCGGCCAGCTTCTGCACCTCGCGGAAGTTGACGGCCTGGTTCGTGCGAATGAGATAGTCCAACGCGATGTCGAGCGCGTCGTCCATCACATTGTCGAATTCACCAAACCGCCAAGGGTACATGGGACGTGCCGGAAAAGGTGCCTGCATTCAGGTTTGAAGGTCGCTGGGCGTATGGCCCGGCGCGGACGGGTCGGTCTTCTCCAGCCTCTCCGCGTCTTCGTCGAACTGTCTGGACATGTGCTTGAGCGTCGCGCAGGCAATATCGTCGCTAATCGTCAGCGCGAGGCGTTCTGCGCGTCTGGCCTGGTCTCTAAGATGCTCGCTTTGCTTGCTCATTTGGACCCCCGTTTGAGTCCGTTAGCGGACATAGGGGATAGCAGAGTCCGGTAACGGACATAAACGTCGTTGGTTCCGTTCCAGGGCGCGATATCCTGGAAGGCGGCGCTTTGTTTGCGACGTCATGGGCCAGGTTGACCCCTGGTGGGACTCAATTGTTGCCTGACGATCCCTGCTTCGCATTGCTCGGGCAGGCAATCGAGGGCGGGCATGCTGAACATCCCGTTAACATTACCGCTCAAATTCGCGTACGTTATCAACGGCATTTTCCACCTCTGTCCTGTAGCGTGGCCCCGTCAACGCGATGGAAGCCGGCGGCATCTTGCGGTGCGGCCGGCGAAGTCGCGAACGGGGAAACGGGGAAGTGGCCGAGATTGCCGAGCCAGCGGTAGCGCGTCATGCATCACCCAAGGATGCCGCGCCGGCGCGCGCGCTCGCCGGAAAACCCGCCGAGGCGCTGATGCGGCTCGCCGACATCTCCGCGCCGCAATGGCGCGCGCTCGCGATGCGCGCCACCGAGCCGAACGGCTATTATCTGCCCGACTGGGAATTGGCGATCGACGCGTCCGCGCGTGGCCGCGTCGGTGCGTTCGCGCTGGGCGCGTGGAGCGATACCGCCGAACTGACCGGCCTGATGCCCGTGATTTCGATGTGGCGCGCCTACAAGATCCCGCTGCCCGCTTTGGTCAGCGCCGATCCCTATGGCTCGCTTTCGACGCCGCTGCTCGACCGCGACCATGCGGAACAGGCGGCCGCCGAAATCTTGCGGCAGGCGCGGCGGGCCGGCGCCCACGCGCTGGTGCTGCGCGACACCTCGCTCGACGGCGCCGCCATGAAGGCGTTCACCGCGGTACTGCGCCGCGACGGCATCGCCCCGCGCGTGCTGCAATCGCACGTCCGCGCCGCGCTGGATGCGAGGCGCGACGCCGATGAATTGCTGCGCGACTCGCTCGGGCAGAAGAAACTGAAAGAGCTGCGCCGCCAGCGCAACCGCCTCGCCGACCACGGCAACGTGCATTTCGACGTCGCGCGCACGCTACGCCGAGGTCGCAGCCGCGCTCGAAACCTTCCTGGTGCTGGAAGCGAGCGGCTGGAAAGCCAAGCGCGGCACCGCGCTGGTGCAGGACGAGGGCGACGCGGCCTTCATCCGCCGCGCGACCCCGGCGCTCGCGGCCGGCGGTCAATGCGAGATCGTGACCCTGAAGACCGGCGAGACGCCGGTAGCCTCGGCCATCGTGCTGCGTCACCTCGACCGCGCGTTTTATTTCAAGCTCGGGGTCGATGAACGTTTCGCAAGATTTTCGCCGGGCGTGCAGCTGACGCTGGAGCTGACCCGGCATCTCTGCGCCGATCCTGCGATTGCATCCGCCGATTCCACCGCGAATGCCGATCATCCCATGATCAACCCGATCTGGCGCGGACGGCTTGCGATCGGCGACGTCCTGATCCCGCTGCGCCGCCGCGATCCGGTCGCGGCCCTGGTGGGGAGCGCCTTGACGCTGCGAAGACTGGCCCGCGAGCCGGCGCGCCGCGCCGTTCGTTTCATCCGGAACCGCCAAAGCCATCGTCAGGAGAAATCCGCATGAATACCGTCACGTCAGTGGCGCCGGTGATCACGGCCGACAACGAAGCGTTGCGGCGCGACTTTCCGTCAAAACCGTTTGCGATCCGTCACAAGCTGGCCGGCCATCCGCTGCTGACGCTGCCGCGCATCGCACAGCTCGCCGCCGAACTGCCGCGCGACCTGATCGAATATAATTCCGGCCAGGTCGCGATCAGCCAGGATCCCGACGCCATTCCCTCCGTCGACCTCGACCCGGTCGAGATCGTGAATCGGATCGAGACCGCCGGCGCCTGGATGGTGCTCAAGCGCGTGGAGAATTCGCCTGAATACCGCGAGCTGCTGGAAGCCACGCTGCTGTCGGTGGCGCGTGCCCGCGGCTTCAACAGCCTGCTCGATGCCGGCTTCGAACAGGTCGAAGGTTTCCTGTTCGTGTCGTCGCCGAATTCGACCACGCCGTTCCATCTCGACAGCGAAGACAATTTCTTCGTCCATATCCACGGCGAGAAATTCTTCACGATCTTCGACAACACCGACCGCGCCATCGTCCCCGACGACGAGATCGAGCGCTCGATGACCAAGCACCGCAATCTGAAGTATGACGAAAGCTTCGCCGCCCGCGGCCGCGAGTTTCATCTGTTCGCGGGCGACGGCTGCTACGTGCCGTATCAATGGCCGCATTGGGTGCGCACCGCGGATTCCTTCTCGATCTCGATGGCGATCACCTGGAAGACGCGCGAGGTGCGCCGCCTCAACGACCTGCACTTCTTCAATTCGATGCTGCGCGGCATGGGCTTGCCGCAGCCGCCGCCGGGCAAACAGCCGGCTGCGCGATGCGCTCAAGCTCGCGCTTCTATCGCACGGTGACGACGGCGATCAAACCGCTCCGCGCCTCGATGGCGATGCGCCGCGTGCTGCGGCGTATCGCGCTGGGGAAACGGGCGAATTATTATTTGAAGAAGGCGTGAGTTCTAGGCACCGCTCGTCATCTCAGGAATAGGCGCGATTGCGCTTATTCCTGAGATGACGGCGGTGTATTTTGCGCGAACGCGCCTCGCCTCACTTCAGCGGCGAGTGCGGCGCCGGCAGCATGATGGTCGAGTGCATCTCTTCCAGGAAGCCCGGGCCCTTGCCCAGAAATTCCTGCCAGACCGGATCCTTCATGGCGGCGGCGCGGACTGCGGCGCGGGTGTTCAGATCGGGATAGGCCCAGATGTGGCAGGCTTCGTTCGGCTGGCCCGCTTCGGTGGTCCACAGGCCGACGATCTTTGAGTGTTTCTCGCGCGCCGGCAGCACCGCGGTGAAGGCATCGAGCCACTGCTTCAATCCGCCGGCCGGCTTGCCGCGGTAGTTGCGCAGTTCATAGACGTTGCCGGTCGAGCTCGGGGCCACCGGCGGCCTCACCGCGTTCATCAGGCGGACGGACTGGTGGCTCAGCAGCGGGCGGATCAGCGGGATATATTCGCCGGTCCAGCGCGGGTTCTTGGAGAGCTCCGCGCGCAGCTTCGCCCGCTCCTCGAAACTGTTGTAGCTCCACATGTGCAGGACCTGGTTGAGCGGCCCGATCTCGGTCATCCAGTAGCCCTCGAGCTTGCCGAAATTGTCGCCGCGAATGTCGCGCGAGACGGTGCTCGCCGCCTTCACCATGTCGCCGATGGTGCCGGGCTTCACGGTGTAGGTCCTCAACTCATAGATCATGGTGTTTCCCCGAGGTTTCTTGGTTTGACGGCCTATCAGGACATGAAAGCGGCCGTGTTACAACCGCAGGCTTTTCACAATCGTGATGGCCGGGCTTGACGCATTGCCTGCCTCACTCCGCCGCCTGCGCGTTGATCTCGCCCGACACCTCGCGGATGGCGCGGGCGAGCTGGTCGGCCGGCTGCGCGCCGCTTACCGCGTATTTCTGCGCGAACACGAAGGTCGGCACGCCGGAGATGCCCTTGTCGGAGGCCTCCTGCGCCTGCCCCGAGATCAGCGCGACGTCCTCGTCGGTCGCAAGGCGCTTGCGGACGTCCTCGGCATCGAGCCCGACATCGGCTGGCGCCTGCACCAGCACGTTGACGTCGGTGAGATCGCCGCCGTCGCGAAAGTACAATTCCATCAGCCGCTGCTTCATCTCGGCCGATTTGCCTTGCGCTTCGGCCCAGTGGATCAGGCGGTGGCAGTCGATGGTGTTGGGCTGGCGCTTCACGAGGTCAGGCCGGTAGGTCAGGCCCTCTTCGTTCGCCGCCGCGACGACGCGGCCGGCGATGCCCTTGTAGGCCTCGACCGAGCCGAATTTGGTGGTGAGATAATCGTCGCGGCTGATGCCCTCGCGCGGCACCCATGAATTGAGGAAGAACGGCCGCCAGCGCACCTCGACCGGCACATCCGGCACCAGCGCCAGCGCGTCCTCGATCCGGCGCTTGCCGATATAGCACCAGGGGCAGACCACGTCGGAGACGATGTCGATCTTCAGCGGTTTCAGGGTGCTCATGGAGTTTCCTCGCGCAATGATGCGGCGCAAAGTAAGCCGATTGGGACGCCAGACAAGAGCCGCGGCCGCATGTCGCCCATCACATAACCTCTGCGGTTATTGTGGCGGCGGACGATCGTGCCTAGAGCTTCCGCACCGATTCAACCGCGGAGCCCAGCAATGACCGCCATTTTCAGGCCGGAAGGCCGCCTTTTCCGCGCCACCGAACTGGCCGGCGGGCCGTGGTCGCCGGACATGCTGCAGGGCAGCGCCACCACCGCGCTGATGACGCGCGAGGTCGAACGGCTGGCCGATGCGTCCGGTTTTGCCGTGCGCCGCCTCACCTTTGACCTGTGGCGACCGGCCGGACTGCGCGCCTTCGGCGTCACGACCGAGATGCTGCGTGACGGCCGCAAGGCCAAGACCATCCAGGTGCGGCTGATCGACGGCGAAACCGAGATCGGCCGCTGCACGGCGCTGTTGACCGCGCAGGGCAGCAAGTCGCCCGCCGATCCCTTCACGAGCATTTCAGCCAGCGATGCCCCGCCGGAAGCCGGCACGCCGCCGCCTTCGTTTGCGCAGAAATGGAGCCGCTATTTCCAGCACGTCTCGGTGCGGCTGATCGAGGGTGCCCTGGAAAAGCCTGGACCCGCCGCCGCCTGGATGCGGCTCGACGTGCCCATGGTCGAAGGCGAGGCCAACACGCCGCTGTTGCAGGCGGTACAGGCCGCGGATTTTTCCTCCGGCGTCGGCCAGATCGTCGACATGCGGGAATGGAGCTTCATCAATCCGGAAATCAGCCTCTATTTCTTCCGGCCGCCGGAGGGCGAATGGATCCTGATCCGCTCGCGCACCCGCACTGGGGCCAATGGCGCGGGGCTGACCATGGCGACCCTCAGCGACGCCAAGGGCCCGTTCGCCGAAGTGATGCAGGCGATGACGTTCGAGCGGCGCGCCGCGCAGGCTCAGGCGTCCTGAACCGCGAACGCCGTCAGCGCGGCTTCCGATGCCGCATCCGCCGGCATGAACATTTCCACGCGCAATTCCTGCAGCGTGACGTCCTGCGGCGTTCCCAGCGTCAGCACCGCGCCGATCAGGCCGACCGTAACCGCGCCCTTGCGCAGGCGCACCTCGCATAACGGGCCCGGCGTTTCGTGTTCGCCGAACTGTGCGGCCGGCAAGTCCGGCAGTTTGAGCAATTCGCGCCAGGTCGACTGCAGCGCCAGATCGAGCGGCGCGGCCATCGCCTCGTGGCGGGCGCGCGCCAGCAGCGCCGATGCGACCTGCGGCCAGTTCTCCACATGGGGACGCAACTCGTCGGGCGAGAGAAACATACGCATATGGTTGAGCGGGCGCTGCATGCGCTCAGGCCCGAGCAGCATGGTCATCAGCCGGCGCGCCGCGCCGTTGGCGTGCAGCACATTCCAGCGCCGGTCGGTGACGATGGCGGGAAACGGCTCGTGCCGCCGCAGCAGCAGATCGATCGCGCGCCTGGCGTCGGCGATCTCGGGCGCAGACAGATCGCGCTCGCCATATTGCCGCGCGAAGCCGCCGGCCTCCAACAGCGCGTTGCGGTCGCGCAGCGACAGGCCGAGTGCTGCGGCCAGTTGCAGCAGGATCTCGCGGCTGGCTACCGCCTTGCCGGTCTCGACATAGCTCAGATGCTTGATCGAGATGTCAGCCTCGAATGCCAGATCGGCCTGGCTCATGGCGCGGCGGGCGCGCCAGCCGCGCAGGAGGTCGCCGACCGGATTGGCCGATGCGCGCTCAGGCTGGTGAGAGCGTGAATCCATGGCGCGAGTATGCGAAGCGCAAGCGCGGCTGTAAACGCTCCGCGATGTCGCGCCTCGTCCGTCATTCCGGGATGCGCGGAAGCGGAATGCGGCGAGGTGGCCGAGGTCGGCCAGGGGTCATTTTCGGAAAGTCGCGCCGCGCCTGTCCCAGCCTGCTATTCACCTCCAGCATGCTAGCACACCAGCTACATCCCTTGATCCTGCGCGATCTCCGTGGTAACTACGCTTCATGATCAACGTCGTGCGCATCGTAAACCGTAAACACATGACCCGCTCTCGCTGGGCCGTGGAAGGAGTCGTGCGCTAGGAATTCGACGACGCGATCTTTTCACCAGGCCCCGCCGGCATCGGACGGGGCCTTTTGTTTGGCCATGCTCCCTGCCGGCGCAATAGCAGGAGCATCCGATGCCACCCCAACAGACGAACATCACACCCGAGACCGAGCGCAATGCCGCAGGGCTCGGCCTCGACCTCCCTATCGCATTGGCGAAAGACGCCATGGTCGAGGCTTTGGCAGCGCAGCGCCTCAATGCGTCCATCGCAACGCGGGACGACGCTTTGTCGGAAAAGGATGCTGCTGGACCAACGACAGCATCGACGCGGAGCGTCTTAAGCTTGCTCAAGCGATATTGGCGTGCGTTTCAGGCGCGGCGCCAACGCCAGAGCTCAGGAACCGCCTTGCCCGACCTGAGTGACAAGCAGCTGATCGACATCGGCTTGACGCGCGATGAGATCGACTACATCACGCCTCAACTAGCTATCGATAGGCTTAGAGATAGCACGACGTACCTATGGAGCCGTGGTATGATCTAACTGATCGACCGTCACATGCGGGTGCTTTGCGAACTGGCGGCGGCGGAGGATGCCGGCACGGCCGAGCCGAGGAACTATCCTTCCGGCAAGATCGATGCCCATTGTCGGGCAATCGCGCGCGTTGTCGCGGCTATTTCATGGCCGCCGCCATCTCCCGCATCCGCCGCGCGGTCAATTCGTCGGCGGGGAAGAACGTCTCCAGCGCCAGCTCCGACAGCGTGACGTCGACCGGCGTGCCGAAGATCATCGTGGTCGAGATGAAGCTCAGCACGTCGCCGTTCAGCCGCAGCTTGAACGGGATCGCGACATTGTCCGGTGACAGCGGGCCGGAGCGCGCCGGCATCGGATAGGCCTTGAGCTCCTGATAAAGCTTTATCAACTCGGGATCGGCGGTCGCCTCGCACTGGCGATGCAGCCGTTCCAAAAGATGACTGCTCCATTCGGCAAGGTTGACCGTGCGCGGCGCCAGCGCCTCGGGATGGAAGGCCAGCCGCAGGATGTTGAAGGGCTGGCGCGAGCAGCCGCTGCGGAACGCCCTCGAGCAGCGGCGCCACCATGCGGTTGGCGGTCACCAGATTCCAGTGCCGGTCATAGGCCAGCGCCGGATTGGGTTCGTGCGCCTTCAGCACCAGGTCGATCGCGGCGCGCGCCGATTTCAGCGCGGGATCGTCGAGCGCGCGCTGCGGAAAGGCCGGCGCGAAGCCTGCCGCCACCAGCAAGACGTTGCGTTCGCGCAAGGGCACCTCCAGGCGTTCGGCCAGCCTCAAGACCATCTCGCGCGACGGCGCGGCGCGGCCGGTTTCGACGAAACTCAGATGGCGCGCCGATATCTCGGCGTCACCGGCGAGATCGAGCTGGCTCAGATGGCGGCGCTGCCGCCATTCGCGCAAATGGTCGCCGATATGGACGGGCTGGGATCGCTCGGCTCGCGCCGTGGAAGCATGTGCGTTCATGGCTGGAAACCTACCATGCGAATTTCGCCGCTTCCATTACGTCCGAGGTAATCGAATTGGGAAGCGGACCGGGTCATCTTCGCCATCACAGGAGATGACCCATGCTGATGCTCCCGCTTCCCTTCGTTCGAATCCTGCACAATCTGGCGATCTGGGCGCTGGCGCGCTCCCTCAACATGCCGGAACCGCTGGTGCACGACACCGGCGTTTTCGTGTTCGTGCAGGTGCAGAGCTTCGAGAACCGGGTCGGCAGGGCGCTATGCCCGAGGCAGCTGTGGCGTCAGCTCCGGTCCTGGTTCCGCTGAACCAAAACCATCCACCCACCGCAACCGAAGGAGAACTGCCATGATCAACCCATCCTCGTTTCTGAGCCGCGCCTTGCTGGCCGACGCCATCTTCAGCGGCGTATCGGCCGTGGGCCTCACCCTTGGCGCCGGCGTGCTCGCGCCGTTCCTCAATCTGCCGGAAGCGCTGCTGCGCGAGACCGGGCTGTTCCTGATTGCCTATACCGCGCTGGTCGGCTGGCTCGGCACCCGCCAATCGGTGTTGCGGGCGCTGGTGCTGTTCGTGGTCGCCGGCAACGCCGCATGGACGCTCGCCAGCATCGCGCTGCTGTTCTCGGGCGCGGTCAACCCGAACCTGCTCGGCGAAATCGTCGTCGTGGCGCAGGCGATCGCCACCGGCGTGTTCGCCGAGCTGCAATATATCGGCCTGCGCAGGAGCGGCGGGGTGGTCGCGGCCTGAGTTAGATGTGAGTTGAGGGCGTCATTGCGAGGCAACGGGTCGCGCGAATGCGCGCTCGATGACAGGCGCCGCGAAGCAATCCATCTTGCCACGCAAAGAAAGAGTGGATTGCTTCGTCGCTTTGCTTCCTCGCAATGACACCAAAACACGAGGGCTCGACTTTGCGGGGGCTTTACGCCGTCGCGCGGCTTTCCCGGCCCTGCTTCGGCTTCGGCCTGGCTGAAATGCCGGATCTTGCGGCAAGGATCTTACGCGCACTGCTATGCCCGTTCAGCGAATGGCCATTCAGCGTGGCGCCGTTCGCGTGACCGTTGAGCTTGTGCCTGGCGCCCTGTTTGGCCTTGGCTTTTTCTTTGGCCTTCGCCGCCTTCGCCTTGCGCTTCTCGGCCTCTTTCAGCGCCTTCCGCTCGGCCTTGGCCTTGAGGCGGAGTTTTTCCGCCCTCGCCTCGGCGCGCTTCTTCTTGCGCTTCTTTTCGCAGGCCGCGCATTTGCAGCCGATCGGCTTCAGGTAGGCCTTGAAATAGTCGGTGCCGTAATCGTAGTTGATCTCCTCGCCGGGCTCGATGTTCTTGATGGCGCGGATGAAGACCTTGCGCTTGCGCGGTTTGACGTCGGATTCCGCGTTCGGCCGGCAGGCGTGGTTGATGTAGCGGGCGATGTTCTTGCGCACCGAACCGTCGATGGTCCAGCGGTCGTTGAGCTCGAACAGGTATTTGTTCTCGATCGCGTCGTCCTTCTTCTTCTTCGGAATCCAGAAGCGGCCCAAAATAGCGGACGATTTTGGTGCCCTTCTTGATCGGTTTGGTGGCGAAGAGGCCGAGTCCGGTGCGGGAGCGGCCGACGCGGTACGGTTTGTTCGATGAGATGGCAGGCATGACGATTGAATGACTGACGCGCAAGGGAGACGGATGCGAAGCCGCCCTTCTAGGACAATTCCGCGCCGATGTCAGGTGTTTCGCGCAGCATCCGTGAACCTTCCCCAGATTGCGCACGTCTGAACAAGAGTTCCCATGGTCCGAGGTGGCAGGATGAAACGCGTCCCCGGTTTGCATTTCGCCGGAATGGCACTGGCTGCGCTGTTCGGCGTCAGTTTTGAGCCTGATTTCACCGGCAAACGCCCAAACAATTGGCAGCAGCTACACCTCCACCGCGCCAAAGGATTGCCGCATGATCGGCAGCCCAGCGAACGTCGACGAAAGCACGACGCGGGTCTGCCCCGGCAAAGCAGGGCTCGTGGTGCTGATCAGCGAAGACGATCTGCGCGAAACCGTCTCGGTCGGCCGCAACCGCGCCGCCGCCGCGAAGGAACCGGCCGCCCAGGCCTGGTTCGGCCCGTTCAATTCGACCACCAACACCGTCGAATGGCGGGCGGTGGACGGCAAGCCGTTCGCCATCATCCAGCGCTGGCACATCGCCGACAATAGCGACGAGGACAAGAACGGCCGGCCGATCGCAAAACCGATGCTGGCGGTGACGCGGCTGCCGCCCGGCGCGGTCTGCCACGTCGCCTATGTCGACGTGCAGGCCAATCCCAACGCCAACGAACTCGCCCGCAAGGCGGCCGACGAATTCGCGCGCAATTTCAAATGCGGCAAGGACGAGGTGAAGGTGATCGGCGAAACCGGCAGGGCGGTAGGGCTGGCGAAGCGATAACTCAAGGCCCCGGCGGGCGGCCGACGGCCGCGCGCAGCATCGCATCCAGCAACTGTTCGGGGGTGGTGCCTTCGGGCAACCGACGCAGGATGTCCTTCAGCCGGCCGTCGAGCAGCAGCATGGTGAAGCCGTGCACCAGCGACCAGGCGCGCGCGATGGCGGCGGCCTGCTCGAGCGACAGGGCCTCGAGCGCTCCGCCGCTGGCGCCGGCCGAGTTCGCCAGGCCCTGGAACGAAGCGGTCGCGGCCTCGTGCAGCGACGGCCGCGTCATGTCGAGCCGCTCGGTGCGGAACATCAGGCCGTACATGCCGGGATGCGCCTGCGCATAGGCGACATAGGCCTTGGCGGTCGCCATGGCCCTCATCATCGGAAGCGTTTCGCTGGCGCGGGCTGCGACCATCGCCGCGTTGAACATCCGGAAGCCGATCGCGGCGAGTTCGCTCAAGAGCCCGGTGAGATCGCCGAAATGATGGGTCGGCGCGGCATGCGAGACGCCGGCCTCGCGCGCCACCGCGCGCAGCGTCAGCCCGGCAAGCCCGTCGCGCTCCAGCACCCGCTCGGCCGCCTTGAGCAAGGCCTCGTGCAGATCGCCGTGATGATAGGGGGTTTCGCCCGACGACCGGCGGCGCCGGCCGGTGGCGCGTTCGGCCGCGGCCTTGGCCGGCCGGCGGGTCCGCGCGGGGGGACGGATCGTTTTGGTTTCTCTCGATGTTCTTGCCATGCGAATCCTTATACCGGCAATTTTGACACTGTAAAGATTTTGCTTGACGATGGCTGCCATGCCCGCTACTCATATCTTTACGATGTAAAGATAAAACCCGGAGGAATCACCGATGCTGGACCAAGTGGCGACCAAGGCGGCGCGGACCAATCTGGCGCCGATCCCGATGGAATGCGACGCGCCGCATTTGAAGGTGACCGGCGAATTGCCGCGCGAGCTCAACGGCACGCTCTATCGCAACGGCCCCAACCCGCAATTCGAGGCGCCCGGCGCGCACTGGTTCGTCGGCGACGGCATGCTGCACGCCTTCCATCTCGAGAACGGCCGCGCCAGCTACCGCAACCGCTGGGTCCGCACCCCGAAATGGCAGGCCGAGCACGACGCCGGCCGCGCGCTGTTCGGCGGCTTCGGCCGCAAGCTGCCGGATGCGCCCGCCAACGTCACCCAGGACGGCGGCGTCGCCAACACCAACATCATCTTCCACGCCGGCCGCCTGCTGGCGCTGGAGGAAGGCCATATGCCGACCGAGATCGAGCCCGGCACGCTCAACCGCCTCGGCTATTGCGACTACAAGGGCGCCATATCAGGCCCCTTCACCGCGCATCCGAAGATCGATCCCGTCACCGGCGAGATGGTGTTCTTCGGCTACAACGCCGCCGGTCCGCTGACCCCTGCCCTCTCCTTCGGATCGGTCAATGCGTCCGGCGTGGTGACGCGGTTCGACCGCTTCGAGGCGCCCTATGCCAGCATGGTGCACGACTTCATCGTCACCGAAAACCACATGCTGTTTCCGATCCTGCCGATCACCGGCAGCATGGAGCGCGCGATGCGCGGCAAGCCGCCTTATGCCTGGGAGCCGGAGAAAGGCGCCTATGTCGGCGTCATGAAGCGCAACGGCTCGGCCAAGGACATCGTCTGGTTCCGCGCCGAAAGCTGCTACGTCTTCCACGTCATGAACGCCTGGGAAGAAGGCGACCGCATCATCGCCGACGTCATGCAGTTCGAGGAAGCGCCGCTGTTCACCCATCCCGACGGCTCGCCGACCGATCCGGCGAAATCGCGCGCGCGGCTACTGCCGCTGGACCTTCGATCTCGCAGGGAATACCGACCGCTTCACGCAAACCTATCTCGACGATCTGACCGGCGAATTCCCGCGCATCGACGATCGCCGCGCCGGCCTCGCCAGCCACCACGGCTGGTACGCCTGCGCCAATCCCGATCTGCCGATGTTCGGCGCGCTGTCCGGCATCGTCCATGTCGACGGCAAGGGCAAGCGGCTCGGCAAATATCTGCTGCCGGCCGGCGACACCATTTCCGAGCCGGTGTTCGTCGAGCGCGGCGCGGACGCCGCCGAGGGCGACGGCTGGCTGCTCGCGGCGGTCTGGCGCGCGCGCGAAAACCGCAGCGACCTCGCGGTGTTCAACGCCAGCGATGTCGAGGCCGGCCCGGTGGCGCTGGTGCATCTCGGCCATCGCGTGCCCGATGGTTTTCATGGCAATTGGGTGGGGGCTGCGTAAGCTGAGCAGACAAACGCAACGTCCATCGCCGTCATTCCGGGGCGTGCGAAGCACGAACCCGGACGGAATCCATTCATCCACGTAACTTGCCGCCCGATGGATTCCGGGCTCTCGCTGCGCGAGCCCCGGAATGACGAGTGGGATAGAAGTCCATTCCGGGGAGAACACACATGCACTCGCCATCCATCACCGGCCTCTATCTCGCACTTCTCGCGCTGATCTATGTCGTGCTCGGCCTGCAGGTGTCGCGGCTGCGGCGGGGAAACCGCGTGCTGTTCGGCGACGGCGACAACAGGGAACTGCGCAGCGCGATCCGCGCGCACGCCAACTTTGTCGAATATGTCCCGATCATCGTGCTGATGGTCGCGCTGCTGGAAATGTCGGGCACGCCGGCGTTAAGGCTCCATCTGCTGATGGGGACGCTGCTGGTCGCGCGGCTGCATCCATCCGCTCGGCATGTATGTCGGCCGCGCACCCTGCAGTTTCAGATCTGCCGGGTCGGCGGCATTTCGCTCACGCTTGTTGTGCTGCTCGCCGCCGCGATCATGATGCTGTTGCGATTCTGGCCGCAATGATCGGTCACGAAATAATACCTAAGATATTGTAATAACGTAATTAATTTCCAACTACTCACTTTATTTTGACACTGTAAAGATTTTGCTTGACGACTCCCCCGCGCCGCTCTAATTATCTTTCCAATGTAAAGATTAGCCCGAGAGGCTGCCATGACGATCTTCCTGATCCTCGCCCCCTACGGCGCCTTCGCAGTCCTGATGCTGGTGACCTCGGCCGCCGTGAGCCTGTTTGCCGCCGCCGCGATCTGCCTCGCCGTGATCGCCTTTGACCTGGCGGGCGGCCGCTCGATGAAGATCCTCGGCGCCGGCTCGGTGGTCGTGTTCGCCGCGGTCGGCGGCTACGTCAGCCTGATCGATCCCGCCCTCAGCATCTCGGCGGTGAAATTCGCGGTCGACACCGGAATCTTCCTGGTCACGCTGGGGTCGATCGTGATCCGCAAGCCCTTCACGCTGCAATATGCGCGCGAAGTGGTCGATGCCGAGACCGCGAAGCTGCCGGGCTTCATGCGCGCCAACTACATCATCACCTGGGCGTGGACCGCTGTCGATGCTGCTGATGATGGTCGGCAATGTCGCGCTGATCTATGTGCCGGGCCTGCCGCTGTGGTCCGGCCTGCTGATCGCCTTTGCCGCCCGCAACAGCGCGATCTATTTCACCAAATGGTATCCCGAGTACCGCAAGGCGAAGTACGGCACGCCGCCGGCCAGCGCCCTGCCCGGCACGCACTGAGCAGATCGATCCGACCGAAACCCAACTCCAGCAGAGAGCAGCACGATGAAAGACGTATTCGCCAGATTGGCGCCGACTTTCTCTCCACCATCGTGTTCCTGGTGATCTACCTCACCACCGACAACGTCATGCTGGCGACCGGCGGTGGCGATCGCCGGCGCGATGGCCAGGTGATCTACTCCCGCGTCAGGGGCAGCGCTCGGCTACATGACCTGGGCCAGCCTTGCGCTCGTGATCGTGCTCGGCGGCGCCACGCTGCTCACCCACGATCCGCGCTTCGTGCTGGCGAAGCCCGCGATCGGACATTTCGCGATCGGCATCATCATGCTCAAGCGCGGCTGGATGCTGCGCTACATGCCGCCGATCGTGACCGAGACCATTCCGGAATATGTCACCTTCGCCGGCTACGCCTGGGCCGCGCTGATGTTTCGTGCTCGGCGCCGGCACCATCGCGGTGGCGTTGACCGGCGACATGAAGCTGTGGACGTTCTATGTCACGGTGGTGCTGGTCGGCGCCAAGCTTGCCGCCTTCGCCATCCAGTATGTCGCGTTCCGCATCCTGGTCGGCAGCCGCATCCGCGCTGCCGCCCGCGCCTGAACAACTAAAAGCCGCAAAAGCAAAACAAGACGGTTGGGCTTGCGCGGCGAGATGGGCTATACCGCCCGCGAGGGACATCCCAGAACCATTCCGGTTTGCCGGGACACAGGGAGACAAAAATGGCCGTGGACGGAAACTGGAATATCGTCATGACCACGCCGATGGGCGAGCGCAAGGCGACGCTGACGCTGAAGAGCGCCGGCGGCACGCTGACGGGCACGCAAGGCGCCGACGGCAATTCCGGCGAAATCTTCGACGGCACGGCGAGCGGCGACGACGTCGCCTGGAAGATCTCCATCACCAACCCGATGCCGCTGACGCTCGCCTTCACCGGCAAGGTCTCCGGCGACAGCATGTCCGGCGAAATGGGCATCGGCCCGATGGGCAGTTTCCCGTTCACGGGCACGCGGGCGTAAGGCTCAGACAATTCGTCGTCCCGGCCCAGTGCGCAATTGCGGACAAGGCGCCGGGACCGAAACGCCGCGGCCGTTGTTACCTGGCGCGGCGGGTGACGCCAGCGGCCTCGTCGCGATAGGCCTTCTCCATATTGTTGCGGGAACGCTGCGCGTCGGCGGCGGCGGCCTGATCCACCGATGCCTGCAAGGCGCCCATGTTCGAAATTGCGGCGGCCGACATCGCAGGATAGACGCGCGTCATCTCGAACGGCCGGCGTTCGAGCGTGGCGGCGACCCGCTCCTCCATCGCAACGATATACATGTCCCTGATCTCTGGTTTTGCCGCCAGCCTCTGCGCGAAGTTTACGGTGCGCCCCTGCGCGCCCTCCAGCTTCAGCTTCACGCGGGTGGCGCCGTCGCCCTCCGCCGTGAGCTCGGCGATGTAGCGGAATAATTCCTCGTTATCCCTGCGGGCGATCCAGACGATCTGTGATTTTCCGTTGTCGCGGACCTGCACGTCCAGCGGTTCGCTCCCGAACACCAGCGGCGGGAGATCCGCCTTCGCGAGGTCCTGGCGCGCCTGCGCGATCGGCACGCGATAGACCGTGCCGTTTGCATTTGGACTTATCGCCAGCAGATAGACAACTATGCCGGCAACAAGAAGGAAAGCGAGGTAACTAGGCTTCATCGTCGATCTCCCTGCATTAGTCGTCGATACTGAATACCCGACCTGTCTCAAGACCGCCGCGCTGCACGAGGCAAACCTTGTCCTTCCCGGGACCTACGCGCTGGACGTCAAACTTCCGTCCCTCGAGGATCGCGGCGACCTGTTCCTGCACGGCAGGACGAAGCGGCTGGTTGAAGGCGGGCCGTTTGTAGAATTTCGTCCCGTCATACATTTCGCCGCCGTCGGGAGCGGCGGGCACGCGTATCTCGACCTTGGTCTGGTTCGCACCGACCGGCGACAGCATCGCGGTGAATTGCACGACCTCTTTGCCGCTGCTGCGGACCCGCCATGTGACTTCACGGGCTGATGCGCCCACCGGCATGCCCACTGGCGTCACATGGACGAGAATGCCGCACTGCTTGGCGAAAACCATGTCGGCAAGCTTGTCGTTGGACAGGCGCCGATAGGCTTCGTCGAGGCTGACGTCGAACACGCCGGGCGGTCGCTCCGCCTTGCAACCGGCAAGGCCGAGAGCCGCGAGCACGAGCATCGCTCGTCCCGTCTGCTTTATCGTCGATCGCTGCATACCGCCCACGCCCAAATATTCGTTTCGGCAGAATGACGCGCAGCATCGACGGGAAAAGTTAAACGTCGATGGCCGGAATCGGCGACGACCGGGTCCGGCTCGGTCATTGGTTAAGGCAGGATTGCGCCAAAGGCGGCGTTGTCGACACGCATTGACGGCCGCTCACCTGCGGCATCAGCAAAATGAAGCACTTGGCCGTGGTTAATCCTTGCACAACCTGGGGGCGCCGACGGGGGCGCGCGTCAAAACGCCTCACCCGCGCAGGCTACGGTGTGACGGCAATCGCCACGTGCGTCCGTCCACGTGCGCCTAGAACCAGATCTGCATCGGCAGGCCGTGTGCGTCCAGCGGTGGCGTCCCCTCGGGCACGCAGCCGTGAGGTTCGCGTGCAGCGAGCGCGACCGCGCATGCATCCAGCACGTCATCGGCTTTCGCACCTCGGCCGATCCGGTCATGGGTCAGCCAGCGGTCAATGTGCCGGACGCCGGCCTGCTTGAGCAACGCGCCGCGCAGTGCAATTCCGTCGGGGGATTTCTTCGACGGCAAGGGCTTGTTGCGATTCAGGCGCAGAAATACCAGCTCCGGATGCACCTCGCGAATTTCCCGGGACGGATCGGCGCGCATGAAGGCGTCGATCTCCATGATCTTTTTGCCGAGATGCCATAGCTGGCGCGACACCCGCTTCTGCCCGCGCCGCCGCGCCTCACGGTTGGCGCTGTCGGGATCGGTGAACTCCAGCCACAACCAGCGGCGCGCGCCGGTAAAGACGCGCGAGCTGTGCGGCCGCAACAGGGCGCGCGCCAGCAAATCACAGTCGCGTTCGCCGTGATCCGTCATGCCGATCGGAATGTCGATGCCGGCCCGATCGAACGGGCGTGACAGCGCGTGTGTGATGTCGCGCATGAAAGGAGATTTCATGCGCGTCGCCGTCGAGGAAAACGGCGACCCAGCCCTTGCTGTATCCGTCGAGCCCGACCGCCCTGGTCGCCTTCACTTTGGACGGCTCGGCACGATGGCGATCGGATTGAAGGTGTAGACCGCCTCGCCGTGCTTGATTGTAGGCGGTCCATTTGACGCGGGCGACGCCATGCGGCTTGGTGCGCGACGGCACCAGCTCGACCACCTCGCCTTCGAGATGAATCGTGTCGCCGGGCCGCACCGGCTTCAGCCAGCGCAGATCGTCGACACCGGCGCCGAACAGCGGATGCGGTCCGAACGGGCGGCAGCTCGCGGCAAGCCGCATGGCGATCGCCGCCGTGTGCCATCCGGAAGCGGCGAGGCCGCCAAGATCGTCTTCTTCGCGGCCTCCTCGTCGAGGTGAAACGGCTGCGGATCGTATTCGGCCGCGAAGCGGATGATGTCGTCCTTCGACACCGTCATTCCCTCGCTCTTGAAGCGCATCCCGAGCTTCAGGTCGTCGAACCACTCGATCATAGGTCACCTCAGCTCCCAATCCTGCCGAACGAGGCACGGCTAGCCCAGATTCAATTCCTTGAAGAAGTCGTTGCCCTTGTCGTCGATGATGATGAAGGCCGGGAAATCCACGACCTCGATGCGCCAGATCGCTTCCATGCCGAGTTCGGGATATTCCACCACCTCGACCTTCTTGATGCAGTGCTCGGCGAGGTTTGCCGCCGCACCGCCGATCGAGCCGAGATAGAAGCCGCCGTGCTTCTTGCAGGCCTCGCGCACCGCGACCGCGCGGTTGCCCTTGGCCACCATCACCATCGAGCCGCCGGCGGCCTGGAACTGGTCGACGAAGGAATCCATCCGTCCCGCGGTGGTCGGGCCGAACGCGCCGGAGGCGTAGCCGTCCGGCGTCTTGGCGGGACCGGCGTAATAGACCGGATGGTTCTTGAAATAATCCGGCAGCGGCTCGCCCTTCTCCAGCCGCTCGCGCAATTTGGCGTGCGCGGAATCGCGCGCGACGATCATGGTGCCGGTCATCGACACCCGCGTCTTGATCGGATATTTCGAGAGCGTCGCCAGAATGTCCTTCATCGGCTGGTTGAGGTCGATCTTGACGACCTCGCCGCCGAGCGACTGTTCGACCGCCGGCAGATATTGCGCCGGGTTATGCTCGAGCTCCTCGAGATAGACGCCGTCCCTGGTGATCTTGCCGAGCACCTGGCGGTCGGCCGAGCAGGACACGCCGAGCCCGATCGGCAGCGAGGCGCCGTGGCGCGGCATCCGGATCACGCGCACGTCGTGGCAGAAATACTTGCCGCCGAACTGCGCGCCGACGCCGAGCGACTGCGTCATCTTGAGGATTTCCTGCTCCATCTCGAGATCGCGGAAGGCGTTGCCGTCGGGCGAACCGTGGGTCGGCAGCGCGTCGAGATAGCGCGCGGAGGCGAGCTTCACCGTCTTCATGCAGAGCTCGGCCGAGGTGCCGCCGATCACGATCGCCAGATGATAGGGCGGGCACGCCGCGGTGCCGAGCGTCAGCACCTTCTCCTTCAGGAACGCCAGCAGGCGATCCTTGGTCAGCACCGAGGGCGTGGCCTGGAACAGAAAACTCTTGTTGGCGGAGCCGCCGCCCTTGGCCATGAACATGAACTTGTAGGCGTCATCGCCCTCGGCGTAGATCTCGCACTGCGCCGGCATGTTGTTGGCGGTGTTCTTCTCCTCATACATCGACAGCGGCGCCACCTGCGAATAGCGCAGGTTGCGGCGCAGATAGGCGTCGCGCGCGCCTTCGCTCAAGGCCGCCTCGTCGTCGCCGTCGGTGATGACGTTGCAGCCCTTCTTGCCCATGATGATCGCGGTGCCGGTGTCCTGGCACATCGGCAGCACGCCGCCGGCGGCGATGTTGGCGTTCTTCAGGAAGTCGAAGGCGACGAACTTGTCGTTGTCGCTGGCTTCCTTGTCGTCGAGGATGTTGCGCAGCTGCTTCAGATGCCCCGGCCGCAGATAGTGATTGATGTCGCCGAACGCGGCCTCCGACAGCGCCCGCAGCGCCTCGCGCGACACCACCAGCATGTCCTTGCCCAGCACCTTCTCGACCCGCACGCCCTCGGTCGTGACCTTCTTGTAGGGCGTGGTGTCCGCGCCCAGCGGAAACAGCGGCGTGTGCTTGTAGGGCGGAACGGGCTTCTGGTCGGGAAAGGCGGTGGGGGCGTTCATGGGCGGGCTCGCAAGGTTTTGGGGCCGGAAGCGTCCACGGGACACCCCGGCGATTGAACCGTTCTAAGCACTTTTCGGACAAAGGAAAGCTTCCGGATGTCCGGGCAGCCCATCGAGAAATGACCATGAATACCGCCATTCCGGCTTTGGCCGAAACGGCCGTATCAGGTACGCGATCCCTGCGCTTGGCGTCATCGTGCTTTTGGGCTGGCTTGAATTCATGGTCGCCATCCCGACGCTGCTCAACCTGTTCAACGCGTTGGCGTTCCTGATTGGCGTGACGATCTACGGCTTCTGATTGACTTTCGGGCCGCCCTCTTGCAGGAAGCCGCCGCGCAAGCTTCAATGGGCCCAAAGGGGCATTTTCACATGACATCACGACGAAAGTTTCGCCGACAGGTCCTGCTCGCCGCCGCGCTGGCGATGGCCGCATTCGCAAGTTCGCCGGCCCGCGCCGACCGCTGCGACGACGTCGCCAAGCAACTCGCCAACCAGCTCGACGGCCTCAAGGTCAACTTCAAGGCCGCCAACATCGTCTATCTCTCGCATCCGGCCGCCAAGGAGATGTCGCTCGGCTGCCGCGGCGCGAACTACTCGATCGAGCTCTATGCCAAGGGCGACCGCCGGCCGAAGCCGGAATTCTTCAGCCTGGTCGGGGCTGCGGCCGCCATCGTCTTCACGGTCACCAAGGACGACACCACGACCGGCACCACGCGCTGCCTGAAGCGCATGGGTATCCTGCGCGGCGACAAGGTCACGATGCGCTACCGGCGGCTCAGCATGGAATGCACCCGCACCAAGACGGATGCGTCGATCGCGATCACCCGCGGCAAGGACGAGTAGCGTTCGGGCGCCGGAATCTACCGGCATTCTAATGAAATCGCGAGCCGCCCGTTCACCATCGGGCGGGATCGTGCGCTGGCATTTACACATCGTTCGCTTCAATTCCGGCAGTGTCGGAGGCAACAAAAAGGATGCCTCCGATGAGTGTCTCTGCTGTCTCCGCGCCGGTGCCGGTCCAGTCGCCCCCGTCAAGCGCGCCCAAGGTCCCCGATGTGCAGAATGGTGCTGCCGCCGACGGCACGCGCACGCCGCAGCCGACGGTGCTGGCGGCCCTGCCGCCCGGACAGGGCACGCGGATCGATCAGCTCGTGTAAGCCAGCGTTTCCCCTCCGATTACGCCGCAAGTTTGCCAACGTCCTGCCGCTGATTGCGGTTCGCACCGCCGCGCGCGTGCGCTATCGTCTGCGCCGGGAGCTTGGTAGGGGGATGCGATGCCTGACAGCAAGACCTATACGGGCGGCTGCCACTGCGGCCAAATTCGGTTCGAATGCACCACCGACATGGCCATGGTCACCGCCTGCAACTGCTCGATCTGCACCAAGAAGGGGCTGCATTTCACGTTTCTCTCGCCGAAGAGCTTTCAGCTCCGCGCCGGCGAGGAAAATCTGCGCGAATACCTCTTCAACAAGCACGCCATCCGCCACCAGCTCTGCATCGATTGCGGCGTCGACGTCTTCGCCCGCGGCATCAAGCCTGACGGCAGCGAAGTGGTGGCGCTGAATGTGAGCTGCATCGACGGCATCGAGCTGTCGAAGCTCGCGATGACGCCGATCGATGGAAGGAACAGGTGACGGCAACGCCGTCATTCCGGGCGCGATGCGCAGCTCGAATCGATAACCACGTCGGAATCTCGAGATTCCGGGCTCGCGCTTCGCGCGCCCCGGAATGACGACATCACCCATCCAGCGCCTTGTACCGCCGAAAGATCCCGTCCTCGTTGAACGCGATCCGCCGCTCGCTCGCCAGATACGCCTTGATGTTCGGTCGCACCGCGACGCGGTCGTGCAGATCGACCAGGCCCGGGATTTCCCGCTCAAAGCCCTTCATGCGCGTGGGAAAGGCGTAGCGCAGGCCTTCCACGATCTGGAACAGCGACAGGTCGACATAGGTCAGGCGGCGGCCGGTGACGTAGCGCCCGCCATTGGCGCCCAGCAGATCCTCGAAATATCCCAGATATTTCGGCACGCGCGATTTCCAGAACTCTTCGGTGCGCTTTTTCGCAGGCCCCCTCTGCTCTTCGTAATAGAGCGAGGGGCCGAGCGGATGATGGGTGTCATGGACTTCGAGCACGAAATCCGTGATCGTGAGCTGCAATTGGTGCACCCATAATTTTCCGGCTTCCGCTTTCGGCGCCAGACCATGGCGCGATCCCAGATAAAGCAGGATGTTGGCGGTGTGGCCGATCACGAGATTGCCCGCCTTCAGGAACGGCGGCGCAAACGGCGGCGTGCCCTTCTCCGCCCCCATCATCTTCATCATCGCAGCCATGCCGTTGCCGCTCCGCGCCACGTCGGTATAGGCCGCGCCAGCCTCTTCCAGCGCGAGCCGGACATATTCGCCGCGGCCCTGAATGGTCGGCCAGTAATAGAGCTGATAGCGCATCGACGGTTCTCCCTGGAGCGGTTCACCGCCCTAGCAAATCATTCCCTGCTTCGTTCGTCACCATGCGCGTGCAGGCCGGCCCAACTGAATTCTCCACAGACATGAATCTGTCCGAAGCGCCGCGGCCGTGTTAGGTTGCCGGCGTTTCAGACCCTTGATTTGTCAACACGACAGGAGAATGGGATGGCGGATAACAAGAAGAAGCGCGGCGGTGCCGATCGCGCGCTGATCGCACTGAGCGAGTCCTACGAAGTCGCCTACTGGTCGAAGAAGTTCAAGATCACGCCGGCCAAGCTGAAAGCCACCGTCAAGAAGGTCGGCCACTCCGCCCGGAAAGTGGAAGCCTATCTCAAGGAGCAGAAGCACAAGGCCGCCGACCGCGCCCTGATCGCGTTGAGCCAGCCCTACGAAGTCCGCTACTGGTCGAAGAAATTCAAGATCACCCCGGCCAAGCTGAAGGCAGCGGTCGCCGCCGCCGGGCATTCGTCGAAAAACGTTGCCGCCTATCTCGAACGGAAGAAAGCAGCCAAGAAGACCGCCAGGAAGAAGGCCGCAAAGAAGACCGCCAAAAAGAGCGCCAAGAAGACAGCAAAGAAAAAGGCCGCCTGAGAGGCGGCCTCAATTTCCTCGAATCGCACAAGACCCTGGCGCCGCGAGCGCGAGCTCGCCGGCGGCGGGCGTAAGGCTCAGTAACCGCAGGTCGGGCAGCGCGGCGCGACCGGCGCGTAATAGGCGCGGGCCGGCGCCACCATTTCAACGCGCTCCTGCGTGGCGTATTGCGGAGCGATCTGCTGGTACTGCACGCCTTCGGGCGCGACCATCACCGTCTGCGGCACCATCACGGTGCGATACTGCGCCGGCGTCCGATGCGCGATGACGCGGCCTGGCGCAACCATCACGGTTTCCTGCACGGTGCGGTACTGCGGCGGGATCACCTGCTGCACATACTGCTGCTGATAGCAGCAGGGCTGCGGCGTGTAGCAGGAATGGCAGCCGGCGGAAGCCGCGGTCGGCAGGGCAACGGCAACGAGCGCGGTGGC
This sequence comes from uncultured Alphaproteobacteria bacterium, assembly GCA_963742665.1. Classification (GTDB taxonomy): domain Bacteria; phylum Pseudomonadota; class Alphaproteobacteria; order Rhizobiales; family Xanthobacteraceae; genus Bradyrhizobium. The sequence goes on along the minus strand of CAVUNH010000005.1, from coordinate 30,743 downwards.
AGAAGGCGGCGGCAATAACGCGGGACATGATTGTACCTGCTGGCTTGGAGGAAATTATCGCGAAGTTGCGCGCAACTTCGTCCATTCCCATGGTCTAGCCGAGCAGCCCTTAACGTCAACTTGAGTTGGAAATTTACCTTGATGAAGATCGCTAACAATTTCTAAACAATACGCACCCGCCCTGCGGATGCGGCTAGCCGCGCACGCTCGCATAGTCCCAGCCGATCCAGGCGCACAGGCCGCGGCCCATCACGTCTTCCAGATCGGCACCCTTCAGCCACGGCAGTTCCTCGGTGAAGAAGGTGACGCATTGCCGGTAGCTGCAGGGCATCCGGGTGATGTCGGTGCCCCAGAACATCCGCTTCGGCCCGAACGCATCGAAGATGCGATGCAGCCCGTCATGGATGTTGCGGAACGGATAGGCCTCAGTCGAGTAATGCGGCGCGCCGGTCGCCTTGACCGCGACGTTCGGCAATCGCGCCAGCGCCACCAGTTCATCGAGATGGACGAAGGCCTCGGCGTCGCGCCCGTGCCGGTTCAGCCCGCAATGATCGAGCATCATCCGAAGCCGCGGATGGCGTTCGGCGATCTCGCGAAATTTCGGCAGGAACAGTCCGCCCATCATCGCAACCGGCAGCCCCTCCGCTTCCGCCGCCGGCCACAGCCAGTCGAGCGAACCGTCATAGAGCCACTTCTGGTGGTCTTGCTAGCAGGAACGGCCAGCGCAGGCCCATCATGCCCGGCTGCTTGCGCCAGCCATGAACGCGCTTGCGTTCATCCGGATTATCCAGCGCGAAATTGCCCATGATCGCGAAGCGGTCCGGATATTTCCGCACCGCTTCGATGGCGAGCGCATTGGAATCGGGATCCCAGCCGTGCGGCGGGTGGATCAATGCGGCATCCACCCCCGCCTCGTCCATCTCGCGCAGCACGTCCTCGGCCGTGAACTGCGCCACCTTGCGATGCAGCCCCGACGTCGGCGTCACCGTTTGCGACCAGATATGGACCTGCGCGTCGATGATCTTCATGCAGAGATCGATAGACCTCGGTTCGCGACGAAGCAATACATCAGACCGTCGCGGTACGCGTCGTCAACACGACGCGGCAGCCATTATTCCAGCTCACGAAAGCAAAGCAAAAGGCGCCGCGGAATGAACCGCGGCGCCTCGTATCGTCAACTCTCAACAGGCGATCAGTTGGTCTGCTGGATCGCCGAAAGCTCCCAGTTCCCGCCGCGCTGCCGCGCGAAGGTCCACACCTCGGTCGCCTCAACGGGCGTGTCGCTGCCCGAGATCAGACGGCCGGTGCCGCGCTCCAGCGTCTTGTCGACCAGCGAGAACCGCATCGCGACGCTCGCATAATCGGTCTCGCCTTCGCGCCAGGATTCCGCGAGGTCGCCCTGCAGCAGCTTGACGTCGGAGGTCTTGTTGATGTCGTTGTTGGCCTTGTTCTGCTCGAGGTCCTTGGTGAAATAGGACACCATCTCGGGCGTTGCCAGCGTATGCAGTTTGGCGACGTCCTCGTTCGACCACGCGGCCTGGACCTCGCCAAGCAGCCGTTCGAACGCCTCGTAGTCGGCAGGCAGGATCTCGAGCGGCGCGCTGCCGCCCGATCCCAGCCCAAAGCCCATTCCGGAGCCGAAGCCGGTCTGCGGGGGCGGAGCCGAACCCGGCCCGCCGGCAAAGGCGGCCGCCGGCGTGTGGCGGCGCTGCCACCACGACATCGCCAGCTTGACCACGATGAGGATCAGGCCGATCTGCAGGATCAGGCCGAAGATCGACGACAATCCGCCGAGGCCGGAGAACATCCCGCCGCCGAACAGCATGCCGAGCAGGCCGGCGCCGAGGAAGCCGGCCGCGAGGCCGCCGAGCAGGCCCGGCCGGTTGAAGAAGCCGCCCTTGGCGGCGGCGCCAGCGGCTGCCGGCGCGCCCATCCCGGGGCTGCCCGGCTGGGTGAAGGTGCGGTTCATGGGTTGCGCCGTGCCCGGCGCGGTGGTGGTGCTGGGCGGCGCCGAAAAGGTCCGCGATCCCCGCGAACCGGAGCTGCCGCCGCCGCCGACACGGGCGTCAGCCGACGAGATCGCCATCGCGAGGGGAACCGCCAATGAGACGACAACGGCGATAGCCCGAACAATTCCGCGCGTGCGTTGCGAGAAATTCATGTCTTTTTCCTCAATCCCCGCCATGGGGAAGCGCCCCTAAGATGGGCAGAGCTGCCTAAAAGTGAAGCGGTAAACGGGAACCACGGCTGCGGCCCTCGGTCACAGGGATGTGACGATTAGGCCGGTTGTGAGGCTGGAAGCCCGGCAGAATCTCAGAAATCGTTCGAACCGAAACACGGACCTGTTCCGGGTCCAGGAGCCTGTTAAGCGCCCGGTCGAAGGATCGGTCCGAGAATATTGAGCGCCTCTCCCACCGACGGCCGGATGCGTCTCGCCGACGAGGGCCAGATCGATGCTGTGGGCGCCGAGTTCACACATCGCCTGCGTGGCGACGTCGCCGCGGCGAACACATTCCCTGGCCAGGAATTCGAATTGGGCGCGCGCCTGACGCAAGGTCTCTTTCGGCACCATCGTGCTGTTTTCCTCGGCTGACAACGACGCGTCCTGCGACCTGCTCCGACGCGTCCTGCCGGTCTGCCGGTACGCCAACTGGCTGATCCGTTCGAACGCCGATCGAAGCTCGGCGCGTTTGGCTTCGAGCGCTTCGACCTTTTCATGGAGCGCCGCCTGTTCGCGCCGCGAAGTCGGCGCGAATCGCGACCAGTTCATCCTCGCGGGATTTGAGGTTCGACGTTCATTTCGTCACGTTCGCGGTCAAAGTCGGCGCGCAACCGGGTTAGCTCCATCTGACTCCGCGCAAGTTCCGCCGAAAGCTCATCGCGGTCACGCTCGAAGGACGCGCGCAGCTGATCGATCTCGCGTGCTGCGCGCGTCGGCCTTGGCCTGCATCGCGCTGCGCTCCTGATCGAACGCAGCGCGCTGCTCGGCCAGGGCTTCGCGCGTGCGATTGCGATTGCGTCGTCAGGTTTTGCCGTTCCCGCTTCAACGCCTCCCGTTCCTGCTTCAATGTCTCGCCGAGTTCGCGCAGTTCCGCTTCCCGCGCATCCAGCGCGGTCCTGTGCACATCGCGTTCGGCGATGATGGAACTGGAGAGCTTCACATGCCGCTCGATGTCATGCCTGAGCTCTTCGCACTCGCGCTCGAGCGCATCATTCTGCTGGCTCAGGGTTTCGTACTTGTACCGCCAGAGCTGCTCTTCACCGGAATTTGCAGAAACGCGGGCGGCCAGCGCCTCAAGCAGATCGGCGGTGTGATGCAGATAGGTGGCGTTCTGCCCATTGGCCATCAGGCCGGCGAAACGGCGCAAAAAATGCGTCGTTTCGGCGATGTCTGGCGCCTCGGGGATCGCGCCGGGATCACTCATGCAACATGCCTTCTGAAAATATCTGTCCGCGCGGTGCGTGGCCGGAACGCTAACGGCGCGATAAGCAATAACTTCGCTCAGAACGGCAAATGTATGATCGCGTGGGCGTTCCGGTTCAAGTGCCAAGAACGGTCAAGAACGGTCAAGAACGCCTGCGGCGCAAATCTGGCAGCCAAAAACCGGAAAATCCTGCCATGCGGCCTACGGACGCCGTCATGGTTTCCTTGACCTTCGCGACCAGCGCGCTGAGCGCGAAGGGCTTTGCCAGGAAGGCGAACTGCTCGTTTTCGGGCAGGCTCTTGTCGAAGGCTTCTTCGGCATAGCCGGAGACGAAGATGATCTTCAGGTTCGGATTGCGCTGACGCATCTCCTTCAGCAGCGTCGGGCCGTCCATTTCCGGCATCACCACGTCGGAGACGACGAGATCGACGGCGCCGTTCTTTTCGTCCAGCGCTTCCATCGCCTCGACGCCGTTGGCGGCCTCGATCACGCTGTAGCCGCGCGAGCGCAGGCCGCGCGCGTTCAGCGAGCGCAGGCCGTCCTCGTCCTCCACCAGCAGGATGGTGCCCTGCCCGGTCAGATCGGCCTGCGGCTTCGGCGGCTCGGCCGCGGCTTCCTTCGCGGCGCCGTTGGTGATTTGCGGTTCCGGCGCGGCTTCGAGTTCGGGGCGGTGCCGCGGCAGGAAGATGCGGAACGAGGTGCCCTGGCCGGCTTCCGAATCGACATAGACGAAGCCGCCGGTCTGCTTGACGATGCCATAGACGGTCGACAGGCCAAGCCCGGTGCCCTTGCCGACCTCCTTGGTCGAGAAGAACGGCTCGAAGATCTTGTCGACGATCTCGGCCGGAATTCCGGTGCCGGTGTCGGCAACGTCGATCCGGACATAATCCGCCGCCGGCATGCCCTTGTAGGACAGCTGCGCGGATTCGTCCGTGGTGAGGTTGCTGGTCTTCACCGTCAGCTTGCCGCCATCGGGCATGGCGTCGCGGGCGTTGACCGCGAGATTGACGATCACCTGTTCGAATTGCGAGACGTCGACCTTGACCGGCCAGAGGTCGCGGCCGTGCACGAGGTCGAGCTTGACCTTCTCGCCGATCAGGCGGCGCAGCAGCATGGTGAGGTCGGAAAGCGCGTCGCCGAGATCGAGCACCTGCGGCCGCAGGGTCTGGCGGCGCGAGAACGCCAGCAGCTGCCGCACCAGCGTCGCGGCGCGGGTCGCGTTCTGCTTGATCTGCATGATGTCCTGGAACGACGGATCGGTCGGCTTGTGCGCGTTCAGCAGGAAGTCGTTCGCCATCATGATGGCCGAGAGCACGTTGTTGAAATCGTGCGCGATGCCGCCGGCAAGCTGGCCGACCATGTCCATCTTCTGCGACTGGTTGATCTGGTTCTCCAGCGTGCGCCGCTCGGTGGTCTCCAGCATGTAGACGATGGCGGCCTCGGTCTCGCGCTCGTCCTCCTCGACCGCGGTGACGAAGAACTGCCCCCAGCGCTCCTTGACGCCGTCGAGCATGGCTTCCACCGGCGCGATGTCGCCCTGCCCTTCGGCCGCCTGGTTGATCGCCGATATCAGGAGGCTGCGGTCGCGGGCGTTCACGGTGCGGAAGATCGACTTGTTGGCGGCGCCGTCCGCGCTCGAGGCTTTGCGCCAGCTTGGCGAAGCGGGCATTGGCGCGCACCACGCTGCCGGCGCGGTCGACGGTCGCGATCGCCATCGGGGTATGGTCGAAGAAGCGCATGAAGCGCACTTCGGCGGCGCGCTCCGGATCGGAATGCTCGTCGCGGGCGCGGCTGATCACCAGCGTGCGCGACGCGCCGGGCACGCCGTCGGCGCCGAACGCCAGCTTGTGATAGAGCCGCACCGGCATGGTCTTGCCGCCGCGCATGCGCAGATCGATGTCGAACACTTCGGTTTTGACTTCGCCCGGCACCGCCACGATCGAGGTCAAAAGCGAGGCGCCGTCGCCCGAGACGATGTCGGTCAGCTTCAGGCCGCCCGATCCGATCTCGGCGAGGTCGTGGTCGAGCCAGCCCGCCAGCGTGGCGTTGACATAGACGACTTCGCCGGCAGGACTGACCGAGAAGAAGCCGCACGGCGCGTGATCGAGATATTCGATCGCGTGCTGCAATTCCTTGAACACGTCTTCCTGGCGTTCGCGGTCCCGCGTGATGTCGGCGATCGACCACACCGAATATTTGGCTTCCCGCTTGCTGGCGCCGAGCGGGCGCACCCGCATCCTGAGCCACCGGCCGTGGGCGCCGTCCTGGCCCGCGATCCGCACCTCCTCCTGCTGCCGCTTGCCCTCGCGCGCGGCCTTGAGCAGGCGGAACACCGCTTCCGACACATCGGGGTTGCCGATGAAGACGCGCTCGATAGGCCGCACGTCCTGGGCGGTCGCGGCCCCGGTCAGGGTCAGATAGGCGGCATTGGAATAGACCACATGGCCGCGGGAATCGGTCACCGCCAGTCCGTCATAGGCGTGGTCGGCGATCCGGCCGATGCACCGGATCGTCGGCGGTACGGTCGGTGAAACGGATGATGCCGGCGGCAAAGGCGAACAGATTGAACAGGCCGACCATGGCGAGTAGCGCCAGCACGCCGAGGATATAGGGCTGGGCCTGGGCGCGGCCGATGGTCATCAGGACGACGGCGATCGCGACGATGCCGGCGGCGACCAGCAGCACCAGCACGATGCTGCCGCCCCGCCGCGCCGGCTCATGGGCCGCGAAGGGCTCGGGGGACGGATGGCTGTCAGTTTCGGCGGTCATATCGGAAGACGCAGCCCACAGGCCTGGGGGTGACGCGCTGATTTGCGCGCCTCCCCTGAGTGCCTGAATCGACCCGCAAGCGCAAGTGCATCAGACGGCTATTTCGCAAATTACCGGCATTTCAAGGCGATTTCCGGTCCATCCATTACATGCGCCGGCCGGCCAGCCCGCGCTTCAGGCCCATGACGTAGCCGATGATTTCGGCGACCGCATGATAGTGCTCGACCGGGATCTCCTCGTCGATATCGACGGTTGCATAGAGCGCGCGCGCCAGCGGCACGTTCTCCACGATCGGAATGTCGTGCTTCTTGGCGATTTCCCTGATCTTGAACGCGATATTGTCGACGCCCTTGGCGACGCAGACCGGCGCCGACATGCCGCGGTCGTAGGACAGCGCCACCGAATAGTGGGTCGGGTTGGTGATGATCACGCTGGCCTTGGGCACGGCGGCCATCATGCGCCTCTTCATGCGCGCCACCCGCAACTGCCGGATCCGGCCCTTGATGTGGGGGTCGCCTTCGGACTGCTTGAACTCGTCCTTGATCTCCTGCAGCGACATCTTCTGCCGCTCGAACCACTGCCGGTACTGGAAGAAGTAGTCCGCGATCGCGACCGCGGCCAGCATCGCGACCACGGCGCCCAGCAATTGCAGCGTCAGGCTGGTGGTGACGCCGAGGATCGCCGACGGGTCGAAGCGCAGGAACGACTTCCAGCCGATGGCGCTCCGGCCACAGCACCGCCATCATGACGGCGCCGAGCGCGATCAGCTTGAACACGCCCTTGGCGAAGTTCGCCACCGCCTGCTTGCCGAACACGCGCTTGAAGCCGGCGCCGGGCGACACCTTGCTGAATTTCGGCTTGAGGGATTCGCCCGACCACACCAGCCGGTGCTGGATCATGTTGCCCGCGATCGCAGCCAGCATCAGCATCAACAGCGGCACGCCGACGGCCGCCAGCACGGCAATGCCCAGCGTGTTGCCGAGCTGCAGCAGCGCGGTGCCGTCGGCCCGCAGCATGCCTGCATTGGCGACGAGGTTGCGCAGCGGCATCAGGATGCCGCCGCCGATCGAACCCGAGAAGGTCGACAGCACGAGCGTGGCGCCCGCGATCACGAACCAGGTGTTGACCTCCTGGCTCTTGGCAACGTCGCCGCGCGCATGCGCGTCGTCGAGACGTTTTTGTGTAGGGTCTTCTGTCTTGTCGTCGCTGTCGTCGGCCATCGCGGCGCCCTAGCCTGTTGTTTGAGCATGCTCTATCTCAGCGGTGTCAGATCGTGCATGACGCCGGTGAAGTAGTCGAGATAGGTTCCCATCATCGCCGTGATGACGAGGGCGAAGATCAAAAAGCCGACCAGGATCGAGAGCGGCACGCCGACGAAATAGACCTGCATCGCCGGCATCAGCCGCGCCAGCACGCCAAGGCCGATGTTGAAGACGAGGCCGAACACCAGGAACGGCGCCGACAATTGCAGGCCGATCTTGAAGGCGGCGGCGAAGGCGCGCGTCGCCAGCGCGGCGACATCGCCGGTCGGCATGATCTCGCCCGGCGAGAAAATCCGGTAGCTCTCGTTCAGCGCCGATATCACGAGATGATGGCTGTCGGTGGCAAACAGCAGCGTCATGCCGAGAATGGTGAGGAAATTGCCGATCAGCAAACCCTGTTGCCCCTGGGTCGGATCGACGGCGGTGACAAAGCCGAGGCCGAGCTGCTGGGCGATCACCGAGCCTGCGACCGCCAGCGCCGACAGCGTCACCCGCGCGGTGGCGCCCAGCACCACGCCGATGATGATCTCATGCACCATCAGCACGCCCAGCGCGCTCATCGACGTCAGATCGACCTGATAGGCGGCGCGGTGCAGCGGCAGGATGATCAGCGTCAGCAGCAGCGCGATCCCGAGCTTGATGCGAACCGGGACGTTGCTCTCGCCAAACCCCGGCAACAGCATCACCATCGCCCCCACGCGGGCGAACACCAGCATGAAAGTGGCGGCAAGGGCCGGCAGCAGGGATATATCGACGCGCATGTCCTATCACACAGTGCATCAACCGCCTATGATTCGCGACGATATCCGCATCATGTGGCCGTGCAGCGAATCCGCCATGAACGGCAAAGCCAGCAACAGGGTGACGAAGATCGCCAGAATCTTCGGCACGAAGATCAGCGTCTGTTCCTGGATCTGCGTCAGCGCCTGGAACAGCGACACCACGACGCCGACCACGAGACCAACCACCATCAAGGGCGACGACACCACCACAATGGTCCAGATCGCATCGCGCGCCACGTCGAGGGTTTCAGCACCGGTCATTTTTGATCTCGTTCTCAGTTGTCTACAGACCACCGTCATTCCGGGAGCGCGAATTGGCGAAGCCCGGAATCCGATGACTCCCGATCGTTCGTATGCTTCCGCACTCGCCCTTCGCGACTCGCCATTCGACGACGTCAGATCGGCATCTTCATGATGTCTTCGTAGGACTGGATCACCCGGTCGCGCACCGACACCAGCGTCGAGACCGCGACGTCGGTCTCGGCCACCGCCGTCACCACGTCCATGACGTTGCCCTTGCCCGACGTCATCGCCATGGTCTGCGCGTCGGATTTCTTGCCGGCCTCCATGACGGAACCCACGGCGTCCTTGAGCAGCGCGCTGAAGGACTGGCCGCCCGAAGTCTGGCCGCCCTTCTCCGCGCCGCCGGTTTCCAGCATGCGGGCGAGGTTGGCATAGGCGTTGGCGGCAACTGTCGGTGAAGCCATGGTTCATGTTTCCTGTTTCAGGCCTTGAGGATGTCGAGCGTGCGTTGAATCATCCGGCGCGTGGCGCTGATGATGTTGAGGTTGGCTTCGTAGGAGCGCTGCGCCTCGCGCATGTCGGTCATTTCGACCAGCGGATTGACGTTGGGATATTTGACGTTGCCGACCGCGTCCGCCGCCGGATTGCTCGGCTCGTATTTGACGCGGAACTCCGACTGGTCCGGGCGGATCTTGCCGAGCGTCACCACCCTGGCGTCGAGCGTGCGGTCGAGGGTGGAGGAGAATGTCGGCACCTTGCGGCGGTAGGGATCGCCGGTGGAAGTGGCCGCGGTGGAATCCGCGTTCGCGATGTTTTCCGAGATCACCCGCATCCGCCCGGCCTGCGCGCGCAGGCCCGAGGTCGCGATGCTCATCGAGCGGGCGAAATCACTTCCATCATCTGCCATGATCCGGTTCCCCTAAAAGCAAAGCCAGCGCATCAGCGTTTTCCGATCGCGGTCTTGAGAAGTCCGAGGCTGCGGGTGTAGAGCGAGGTGGCCGCCGCGTAGTCCATCTGGTTGGCGGATACCTTCATCATCTGGTCTTCCAGATTGACCGCGTTGCCGGCGGGCCGGGTCAGGAAACCGCTCTTGCCGCCGTCGCCGTTGAAGCTTTGGGCGCCACCGGACACGGCGATATGGCTCGATGACGTCCGCATCATCGCCAGCGACCCCATGGTTCCCCCGACGCTGGAACTGGCGCCGTTCTTGTCGAATTGCGGTGCGACCAGATCGCGCGGCTTGAAGTTCGGGGTGTTGGAGTTGGAAATGTTCTCGGCGAGCACCCGCTGGCGCTCCTGGTGCCACTGCATCTTGGTGCGCAGCGCCGACAGGATCGGAAGATCGTTGATGGCCATCTGAGAGCGGCTCCCGTTAACCTCTGGCAGACGCCGCCAGCTAGGCAGAATTTGCCCGGTCTATGGTTAACGGCTGGTTAAAATCGGCGATTCGCAGCGTGGACAATGCGCCAGCGCCTTCTCGCCAAACGAAACAAGCGCATTTTGGCCACGAAATCTGCGTTAACCAGCCGAGGCCAACGCGGCCCGGGGCGCTCAGAAGTCGTTTTGGATCAAGCGATTCTTGGTCTATTAATTAACCGGGCGGCAGCGTTTGCCGCGGGGAATTAAGGAATAGGGCTGATCTCGGGCGCGATTCGCCGATTGAGGGTCGCTTCGGGACGTGACGCTGCGGGAACCGGTTTCCGGCATGTCAGGTCCGATCATGAAGATTAGATTCGCATTCGTCGAAACGGGCATGTGAGAACGGCCAGAGGCCGGGGACCAGAGAATGCAGACACTGACATTCATCTTCGCATTCATCGCCGTTCTGGCGCTGATTGCCGTCGCTGCGTGGCTGGTTCGCCGCTTCGCCACCAACCGCCTCGGCGCCAACCCCAATCGCGGGCGGATGCCGCGGCTGGCCGTGATCGACGCCGCCGCCGTTGACGGCCGCCGCCGCCTGGTGCTGGTCCGGCGCGACAATGTCGAACATCTCCTGATGATCGGCGGCCCGAGCGACATCGTGGTGGAACCCAATATCGTCCGCGCCACACCCGGCCGCGACCAGATGGCGCCGCGGCCTGCGGTCGGCGGCGAGCAGCCGCCCCGTATCGCACCGCTGCCGGATGCGAACTGGAGCGACGATGGCGCGCGCGCTGACACCTTCGATCATGCCGAGCCGCAGATGCCCGAGCCGCCGCCGCGCCCGGCGCGCCCCTCCTTCGCCGACGAAGTCCGCCGCCCGGCGCCGCCGCCACTCGGGGCCGAGCGCCGCAACGATCCGCTGGCAGGCTTCACGCCCGAGCCGATGGGCAGAGGGGCGGAACCGCGCCCCGACCCGATTCCGCCGCGCCTGACCCGCTCCGAACCCCTGATGCCGCGGCCGCAGCGTTCGATCGAACCGCCAAAGGCGCCGCCGCCGATCCGCGCGCCCGAACGCGCCGCAGCGCCGCCGCCACCCCCGCCCCCCGCGCCGCCGCCGGCGTCCAACGCCGACCAGAATCTCGCCGAGATGGCGCAGCGGCTGGAAGCCGCCCTGCGCCGGCCGGCGGACGCCCCGATCGCGCCGCCCGTCGCGCCCGAGCCGCCGTCCGCGCGCCCGGCGCGCAGCGAGGCTCCCGCGTCCGCCCCTGCGCCGCAGAAGAGCGGTTTTGAAAATCTCGAAGACGAGATGGCCTCGCTGCTGGGCCGGCCAAAGAACTCTTCGTGAAATCGGCGAAAGCCCCGCGTAGAGTTTTATTTCTTGTCAGTCTGATAGCCGCCGGATCGCTCGCCGATCCGGTGCTGGCGCAGGACATCAGCATCAATCTCGGCCAGGGTAATGGCGGCGTCACCGAACGCGCGATCCAGCTGATCGCGCTGCTGACGGTGCTCTCGATCGCGCCGTCGATCCTGATCATGATGACGTCGTTCACGCGGATCGTGGTGGTGCTGTCGCTGCTGCGCACCGCGCTCGGCACCGCGACCGCGCCGCCGAACTCGGTGATCATCGCGCTGGCGATGTTCCTGACCGCGTTCGTGATGGGGCCGGTGCTGCAGAAATCCTACGACGACGGCATCAAGCCGCTGGTCGCCAACCAGATCGGCGTCGAGGAAGCGCTGCAGAAGGCCTCGGTGCCGCTGCGCGGCTTCATGCAGAAGAACGTGCGCGAGAAGGACCTCAAGCTGTTCATGGATATGTCCCGCGAGCCGCCGCCGGCGACGCCGGAAGAGATGTCGCTGCGCATCCTGGTGCCGGCCTTCATGATCTCCGAACTGAAGCGCGCCTTCGAGATCGGATTCCTGCTGTTCCTGCCCTTTCTGATCATCGACCTCGTGGTCGCTTCCGTCCTGATGTCGATGGGCATGATGATGCTGCCGCCGGTCGTGGTGTCGCTGCCGTTCAAGCTGATCTTCTTCGTCCTCGTCGACGGCTGGTCGCTGGTGGCGGGAAGCCTGGTGCAGAGCTACGGGGGCTAGCCGCGAAGCAGACCCTATCGGGCCACGGGTTCCGTCGGATGCGCGGTTGCGCCAGCCCGGTCGGCCGAGGCCGCCGAAATCATGCTGACGCCGTTGCGGGCCGCGTCGTCAGTCGGACGAAACTCGATCAGGAACATGGCGGCGGTGCCGGCCAAAGCGATGGCGATAGCTGTCGCGATCGGCACCAAACCACCGTTTTTGCCTTCAACGGGCGTACTCATCAGCTTGTCTTTCGGAATAAGTGTCACCGTTGTTAGTACGCTTTGGGGGCGAAAAGGTTTCAGCGCGTGCAATATCTCGACCAGGGCCGCTGGTATCAACGTTAATCAAAGGAAATGCCCGATGCCGAACGCACGACTGGCCAATGCTGACGATCTCGGCGCGCTGCTGGCGCTGTTTGCCGCCTCCGACGTCAGCCGCAGCGTGGAACCGCGAGCGCGAGCCGAACAGATCTGGGCAGAGACGCTCGCGCGCGAAGGCGTTGCGGTATTCGTCTCGGACGCGGATTCCAGGATCGTCTCGACCTGCATGCTCATCACCACGCCCAATCTTCTGCGCGGCGGCCGTCAGCTCGGTATTGTCGAGAACGTCGCAACCCATCCCGACTACCAGGGACGCGGCCACGGTCGCGCGGTGATCGCTGCCGCGCTCGATGAAGCCTGGAAACAGGATTGCTATCAGGTCCTGATGCAAAGCGGCCGCGCCGATCCGCGCGTGCACCGGTTCTACGAGGCTTGCGGCTTCGTGCCGGGGCTTCGCACCGCCTACTGCGCGCGGCGGCCGGCAAGTTAGGACCTCGGAGGCGAACGCACGCCCTGCCGCCACACCGAGGGCGCCACGCCGATCATCTTCTTGAAGGCGCGGCTGAAGGCCGCTTCCGAATCATAGCCGACCTCCGCTGCGATCGTCGCCATGTTCGCATTGCCGTTCAGAAGTTCGGAGGCGACCTGCATCCGCCATTTGGCGAGATAATGCATCGGCGGGCTTCCAACCAGCTGGGCGAACCGCTCGGCCAGCACGGTGCGCGAGGCCCCGCACTGGCGCGCAAGGCCGTCCACCGTCCAGTTGAAGGAAGGCCGCGCATGGATCAGCGCCAGCGCCTTGCCGACAAAGGGATCGCGCAATCCGGCCAGCCAGCCGGTGTCCTGCGCCGGCAGCGTCTCGATGTAACGCCGCACCACGTCGATGAACATCAGCTCGCTGAGCTTGGTGAGCACGCTCTCGCTGCCGGCGCGCTTGTCGGCGACTTCGGCCACCGCGAAATGGATGAACTGGCCGACCCAGCCGGAATTGTTGCGGCGCCCGTCGCCGGCCTTCAGCATCTGCGGCAGCGATTCCAGCAGCGGATTGAACGGCCGCGCGTCGCAAGCGAGATAGCCGCACACCAGCGTCGCCGAAGGCGCGCCGTCATGCATCAGGTTGATGTGGAACGGCAGCCGCCCGGCGCTGGCGATCTCGATCATGTCGGCGCTGGGCGGCTCGGCGCGCATACCAGCGCTGCTCGACATCACATGCGGATCCGCATTGGTGAAGACGACGACTTCGCCCGCCTCGACCGGCATCGGCTCGCCGCCGACCAGGCTCGCAAAGCAGCGGCCCTGGGTCACCACGTGATAGGCGAACACGTCAAAAATGGCTATATCTATTTGAAATGTGTTGAGAAACATTGTTACAAACCTAGGCGGTAAGAGTTGGGTAAGCAGGCAAGGCGGCCCGCAGGTCGCAGGTCGAGCGGCACCATCAATCCGCGCACGCCTTGAAAGCACGCCTTTCCCGGCGGCGGAAGGCGCGCTTGATAAGCAGCACGGGTGCCGGCACGAAATCCGTGGCAACGGCGGCCGCGCTTGGTCATGGCCTTGAATTCATCGCCGAGCTTGAAGCGGACCAGATGGGGCGCCATGCCCGTATCTCCAGCGTGAAGGGTGCCAGCCGGTCTCAACCCCGCCGGATCTTCTCCAGCGCCGCGCTCGCCATGAATGCCGAGCGCGTCAATCCATGCGCAGCTGCCCCCTCGTCGATCGCCGCCAGCGCGCCGGCATCGAGCGAGATGTTTGCCGTCACCAACCGACCAATAGTACGGCGCTGCAAAGGCAATCGGCCGCTAACGGCATTGGGTCAAGTCAAAAACCGGACGCATCCGGTGTTCAGCCAGGTGCGGATCAGTTCTGAAACAGCGCCGGCTCGGGCGCATGCGACGCTTTGAGGTCCCAGAGGACAATGGATTCATCGCAGAATGCGTGAGACTTTTGGGATTGCGGATTAGACAAAAGACATCATGCTGATCGTGTTCCAGCCGGAACACATCGTGGAGACGGCGACCATACTCGGTCGCGAGCGTCGCTGACGATGGAGGATATCAGCCATGCAAGCTGGGACGACGCCGAAGAAAAGGACAACCCTTAGCGGACGCGCTGCGCTCAAGCTGATGCGGCTGGATGGCGCACGGCGTGCTCACCAATCAGCAAGTGATGCGCGCGTGACCAAGGTCGGTTCGTCCATTGCAGTTGCGCTGCTGCTGATCAGCTCGGGCGCAAGTGCCACCGAATGCCAGTCGTCGCCCGGCCACGATGGCAAGTGGTGGTCGTGGCGAATCGTGGACTCCAAGCGGTGCTGGTATGAGGGCAGGCCGGGCCGCTCCAAGGACCAGTTGCAGTGGGCCAAGCAATCGCCGCCGCTAATCGTGACCCGCCCGGACCCCGGCGACAGCCCGCATCCTGCACCGCCAGTCCCGCCGCAGCAGCCCACCGAGACCGTCGACGCACCGTCGAAGGTGGTCTCGACCGTGTCGACCCCGGTGCCGACGACGGCGAGGCTCCGCAGATGGCCGCGCCCCGGCCGTCTTTGCCCGAGCCGCCGCCATTGCCAGCCAAGCCGACGAAGCCGTCGAAGTGGTGGATGCTGCTCTTGATCATTCCAGCCATCGCGACCGGACTGGCGGTCGTCGCATCACAGTTTCAACCAGCGCGATGGACCTTGTTCAGGAACTTCAGAAGACGGTGGACGAACTGGCAGGCGCGCCTCGCAGGTCATCTCGATCTAATGGGGGACAGCATCACGCGGTGGTCACGCGGCGCGTCCAGGCCGCCGTGACTTTTAATCATGGGGTCGAGGGTTCGAGTCCCTCCGCGCTCACCAAAAGAAATCCCTGCAGCACAGCTACTTTTCGCATTTTAGGAATTCGGTTTTTGATCGACGAAAATCGCTAAAACCAGATTTGGGTGCATTTTTGGGTGCACTTGCGATCGCTGGAAACCGATAACGACCTGCCCGACCAAAATCACGTTCGGCGCAATGTGCACAGCGAGCGTCCGCGGATGTGCTGGTCTGGGTCGGGTCCGTCTCGGGAGCAGCAAAAGGTGATGCAAGTGACCTCCATCACAGCGAGCGCGAGCGTTCCCTCTATGGTGCTGGCATCGATGGCGGCTTTGCCAGCTCAATAGGAGATACACGTCATGAACACGCGCCAGCTAACAGGAACTGAACTTGACCGTGTTTCCGGTGGCCTCCAATGCGGTGGCGCCGAACTGTCCATGATCGAACTGCAATCCCTAGTCAGTAAGCGGATGACTGCGCTGCAGTTGACGAGTGGTGTTCTCAACGCATTGCACGAGTCGACCAAGGCGGCTGCCAATATTATCCGATAATCCGGGCTTGAGCTGCTGATGAGCGTAGCTCCCCGCGCTCTGCTACGATGCCAAAATGACCACCCCGCAAAAGATCACCTTCGGCGAGATGCGCGAATCCGGCGTCCGCGATGTCCTGATCTATTGCCGCGATCACCGATGCAGCCACTACTTGCAGCGCCGACCACGTCAGGCTCTCCGATATCGAACCCGGCTTCGTCTGCACCACCCGCGGCAAGCGCGGCGCGGATGTCAGGCCGCTGTTCGAACCGGCGGCCACGGGACGGGCGGACAGAAATACCCGTGGCGGAACCCGCAATCCCGTGAAGCTGTTTCGTGCTGGGTCTGCGACGACGGCCTGGCCGACGAAACCATTTTCCTGATTCGACGAAGTCATCCGGAAACAAACCAGTGCTCGATTCGCCCCGTGAGGGAGGAGAGCTATGATCGAGTTCGTCACGGCAGCATGTGTTTTGTTCAGCATCAGCATCTTCGTTGCTCATGCTTTCGACGCGTATCGGACGCGCTGATGGGTGTGGACCGTTCCACTTTGCCGAGAATACTTATATCGCCGGTTAGGCGAATGAACCGCGTAAACGGCGCGGGGGGAGCGACGTCAATGCCCGTAGCGCGTTATTTCCTGTTTGTCGGCGGGCTGCTGCTCGCGCTGCTGTTCGCGCTTGATGCTTTCGCACCCCAGCAAATGGCCGTGGCCGGCAATGCCGCCCCCTCGATCAACAAGACCGTGATGCGGATTTATTCCGACCAGAAATTGCCGGAACGGGTGGTCTACGACACCAGCCTGCCCACGATTGTTCCCCCGGCGGCGACGACCCAAATTGCTGCGGCTCCGCCCGCACCTGTCGCTGACGCCACCGCCCAGGCGCAGGAGCGCGACACCTTTGCCCAGTTCGTCCCGGCCGAGGCCAAGAAGCTTGAAAAGCAGCCTGAGCCGCAAGCCCCGCGCAAGCGGAAGATCGCCAAGATCCGTCCGGCTCACCCGATGCGCGTTGCCCAGCAACAGCACTTTGGATTCGGCTTCTTCGGAAACAATACCTGGTAAGCCCATCGCGCATCGTCATCGAGGCGTGCTGCGACCCGGCTCCATCGGATTTGATCCGGTTCGCGCAAAATGCGTCAAAACAAGAGCTAGCGCGCATGGCCGCCCGCGGTCGACATGCCGCACAGGCGACGGTGTGTGGGAACCGGCGCCAGCCGTTGTAGGGCAGACCGTCGTCAATCCTCATCGCCGCCTAGCATCTTTCGAATTGTTACCCTGACCTCGCCTTGCACATTGCCGTCCTGCTGGGCTTTGCCCCAGCCGCGATCGACCAGGATGCCTGCCGCCGACACGCGCGCGGCCAGAAGCGGCCGTCGCAGGCGGAATTACGGCATCTAATCTGCCGCTAGCTATTCAAGCCGAGAGGGCCTACAGGGACTCATCACCGTCCGCCTCGGGCTGTTATCGGTGACTGAGAGCTTCGTGCTCCCGCCTAACCAAGCAGGCGGTGATATATGGACAAGTTGGTCGCGTACTTCATCTCGCTCGGAATAGCTTCATTAGGCCTCTGGCTCGTAACGCTGTCAGGGTCTCCAATTTGGCCGTTCTTTGGGAGCCTTGTAATCATGATCGGGTTGTTCAGCCTTTATGACACCGTGCGTCAAAGGATGGCGTCCTAACTCGTTTCAAACAACCCGCTGCGCTCCGCGTAGGCTGATCGTCATCACCGGCCTGCGCACGCAGCGTTAAAATCAACCCCCGGCTTCGCAGCCCAAAGATGCTGTTGACGAACTCGCGCGCATTATCTCCGATATCGACGAGGATACTAATGACCGAGCCGACGGAGCAAAAACTCCTATGAAGAAAACCGAGGCACAGCCGGCTATCCGGCATTTAGTTCGCGAATGGGCGAAAGCGACAGACTTCGACAGGACATCCGGCGAGCGGGCAAGTTTTTCGGAGTTCAAATCTTGGCTTTCGGAGAAGCATTACGCGCACTACTTATGCCTTCGATCTGAGGGCGGTCCCGCTACGGATGCCGAGCAATGGTTTGACGAAGAACTGAGGCAAACTTCGTAACTAACCCCGACTGAGCGCAGCTAACTTGGACGAATGACGATCCAAATTATCAAACACGAAGCGGTGCCCCAAACGGGAAGCTTCGAAATCCAAGGCGAAGGGGAATGAGGGGGCGCATCACTCAACCGTGGACACCTTCGGATGACGAACGCCTTCGCAAGCTTGCTGCGGAGGGTCCTAGTTCAGTGACGATTGCAGAACGTATGAAGCGGTCTCCCGCGTCTATTCGCGATCGGGCAAAGAAGCTCAAAATCTCGCTGCGAAGGCTGGAGGTAAACCGGCGGTTCGGGTGGGGTAGCCCGAGCCAGGATTAACCACCTACTCCGGCGGGCAGCCCCTCATCCTATCAACGTCGGAGCGCACCAAAAGCCCGCGAGACCATTGGCCGCACTTGCTTACCTTCCCGCTTCGCTGTTCGATGGCCTTTGGCTGGGGGACCAACGATGCGACCTCGTGAACCGTTACCGATTTTTGTGTGGCTTGCGATGATCGGGCTGATGTTCGTCGGCGGTGGCACATACCTCATCGGCTATTGGGCGCTGATCAAATAACTCCCACGATTAGAAATAGCTCTCCCCCGTTCGTCGAGATCGGGCTGAAGGCGAAGAGGAAATGACCGACGAAGACGAAAGCACTTCTTCCGGCATCATCGTCGCAACAGAGCGCGTGATCCTCAAGTTTCTTAGAGACCGCGAGGCGAACGCGGCCGCCCCGGAAGACCACGGAACGTCCATTGTCAACCAAGTAGCGGAGCATCCGGTACGCGCAAATCCTGTCAAACAAACGAAGACCGTCGAAGAATTGGCGGCAATGATCCACCAAGACTTGAGCCAGATCGAGGGCTGCCCGGAGGCCGGCGTCAAGGTGACCGTCTACGGTCTCAACCCATGGAATTGTCTGCTGACATTTGGCGTCGATGCCGGCCCTGTCCGCAATAGGGCCGAGCTACAGGGCTTTTGTGATATAATCACCGAGCGATTAAAGCGGCTGTACGATGTTCGGGACCCGCACGTCGAGGCCTCGGCGAATGGGAAATAAACGAGCCAGAGGCTCGGTATCAGCTGTGGGCCTATCCCAAGCACACGTTTACGGTCACGGTTGACATTACGCACCGCCTTAAATGACCGGCATCTGGCCGAATGATGATCCGAATTATCACGAAGCGGTGCCGCAGACTGGCAGTTTCGAAGTCCGATACGATGACGGACGACCTAATGTTTACTTTTACTGGGAGAACATTCCGGGCAGGCGCGTCAGGCCCGAACACCTAGACAGCCAGCAAGCGTTAGATGCCGCCAAGACGTTTGCGAGAGGCGAGCGGGACAAAGAGCAATGAAATACGCCACTGACCGCGAATACGCCGAGCCCCATTTCTGAAGGCCGGCAGTCCTGCTGAGTACGGTGCCTGGCCTCGCCTTTGGCGATCACGCGCGGTGCCGAGATCAAGGAAAGCATCAAGGCGTTCGCCAAAAAGCGCCCGCCGAGATTTTAGGTCCTCTCCCCACGAAACAGTCCGGAAACACGATTCCCGGCCGGCCACTGTGAACGAATGGCAAGGTAGCTCCGACAGAGGTGCAGGGACGAAAGAACGGCGATGAAGATCGACGAACAGCGACGATAATGCCAAGAGGAGACCACAATGCCCAACTGCTCCGAAAGTCTTGGATCTGGCAGAGCCGCGCGATGCGCAGTTTGTGATGGCAAGTTTGGTCTCGTCCGGCACTACTCGTGGCGAACCCCGCTTTGTTCCAACAAGTGCGTTGATCGCTTCAGAGCTCGCCGGGCAAGTGACCGTAGTTGGCTGCCCTGGCTCCACATCGCCTTAGACCAGGCGCCAGAGAACCGCGCGAGGGCTCTATGACATTCCACCGCCGTGCTCTGCAAGTCGTCATTGCATCCCTGACCTACTGCCCTCAATGATCGGCCCGCTGAAGACTTAGGGACGCCGAAGCAATTGAACGCGGCTGGCTCTGGAAACATAAATCCGGAACCTATGTGAAGTTTGCACAGGCTGGCGGACTTCTTTGCATGATCCGCTGGGCGCCCCCGAGACACATCCTCAAGCAAATCTTGACGAAAAATTGTCAATCGGCGTTGGATTGGGACCCCTTATCGGCATTCAAAAGGGACCCCTTTGAACGGCGAGTTCGGCCGGTAGCGCTCGCACCGTCGGAGCTGGCCGGGGTTGCGGAGACGGTGCGAGCGCGGGTTGTTTGATCATCATCGCGGCTTTTGAAGCGCCAGGAGTCGTTGCCGGTCTCGACGATGTCGCAGTGATGTGTGAGGCGGTCGAGCAACGCTGTCGTCATTTTGGCGTCGCCGAACACGCTGGGCCATTCACCGAAGGCGAGGTTCGTGGTGACGACGATGGAGGTGCGTTCGTAGAGCCTGCTGACGAGGTGGAACAGGAGCTGTCCGCCGGCTTGGGCGAAGGGCAGATAGCCGAGTTCGTCGAGGACGATGAAGTCCATGCGGGTCAGATGATCGGCGAGCCGTCCTTGGCGGCCGTTTCGGGTCTCGGTCTCGAGCCGGTTGACGAGATCGACGACGTTGTAGAACCGACCACGAGCGCCTGATCGAATGCAGCTGCGGGCAATTGCGATGGCGAGATGGGTTTTGCCGGTGCCGGTCCCGCCGACGAGCACGGCATTGCGCTGCTGGGCGATGAAGCCACCGCCGGCGAGGTCATTGACGAGCGTTTGATTGATCGGCGTGCCCTCGAAGTGGAAGTCATCGAGGTCCTTGGCGAGCGGCAGCTTGGCGATGGTGAGCTGGTACTTGATCGAGCGCGCCTGCTTCTCGCTGATCTCGGCGTTGAGCAGATCGCCGACGATGCGCTGGGGTTCATGCTGGCGTTTGACGGCAGTAGCCATGATCTCGTCGAAGGCGGCCTTCATGCCGTAGAGCTTGAGCTCGCCCATGAGATCGAAGAGTTGAGTGCGTTCCATCAGATGGTTCTCCTGAGGTTGTCGTAACGGGCACAATCGGCAATCGGCGCGTGGCGCAGCGTCAGCGCGGCCGGGGTCAGGATCGTGGCTGGTGGGCCAGGATCACGCTGGCGGGCCAGAATGTTGAGGACGACGTCGGCGGAATGAACGCCGTGGGCGATCGCCTCGGCGCAGGCGGCTTCGACTGCCGGCAGGCCGTCGGTCAGAACCGCGTTGAGGATATCGACCATCTGCCGATTGCCATCGTCGACGCCGGCGAGCTTGCGCCGCACACGTTCCATCGCGGCCGGCAGCACCCAGTCCTTGAAGGGCGCGCCGTTGCGCAAGGCGCCGGGTTTGCGGGCGAGCACGGGCACGTAATGCCAGGGATCGTAGACCGTCTCGCCACGGCCGAACGAGCGCGGATGCTCGGCGACGATCCGCCCGTCCTGGCGGATCACGATGCGGTCGGCATAGGCATGAACCTCGACGGGCCGTCCGACCGCGCTGGCCGCCACCGAGTATTTGTTGTTGTCGAAGCGCACCAGGCAGGTCTTCGAGACCGACGCCGGCACCGCGTGGAATCCGTCGAACCGGCCGGCATAGGGAACGAGCTTTGGCCGTTCCGCCTCGAACACTTCCCAGATCGTCCGGTCCGTGAACTCCGGATGGCGATGTGCCCTGGCGTAGGCAATGCATTTATCCAGCAGCCAGGCGTTCAACTCATCATAGTTTTTGAACCGTAACCGCGGCGTGAAGAAGCGCTCACGGACCAGCCCGACCTGGTTCTCGACCTGTCCCTTCTCCCAGCCCGACGCCGGAGTGCAGGCGACCGGATCGACGAGGTAATGGCTGCACATCTGCTGGAACCGTCGATTGTAGAGACGCTCCTTGCCGACGAGGATGGTCGTCACCGCCGTCTTCATGTTGTCGTAGATGCCGCGCTGGCAGGTGCCCTTGAACAGAGCGAATGCCCGGTCGTGGGCGTCGAACACCATCTCCTGCGTCTCGCGCGGATAGGCGTGCACGAACAGCATGCGGCTGTGGCAGAGCCGGACGTGCGCCACCTTCACGGTCACCGTTACGCCGTTCAGCACGACGACCTCGTGGCTCCAGTCGAACTGGTAGGCTTCACCCGGCGCGAAGCTCAGCGGCACATAGGCCGCGGCCGTCGTGGCGCCCCGCTCCTTGCTCCACCGTCGGGCGTAGCGCCGTACGGCATCGTAGCCGCCGGCATAACCGCAGCCACGCAGTTCCTCGAATAGGCGGATCAGCGTCAGGCGCTCCCGCGACGCCTTACCCTCATTCGCTACCAGCAACTGATCGAGCTTGTCGCTCCAGGGTCCGATCCTCGGAAGCGGTTGCGCTTCCCGCTCGTAGCGGAACTCAGTCGCTTCCGAACGGATGACCTTCCGAACCACCTTCCGGGAAACACCGAGATCACGGCATATCGCCTTGATCGGCTGACCGTGAACAAAATACGCGCGACGGATCTTAGCAATCGTCTCCACGACCAGCATTCCAATCTCGGCTCCCATGAAAATGGAAGCCAGTGTGGACCCTCAGTGACGGGGTCCCGATTGGATGCCGATCACCCCGAAAAGCGGGGTCCTTATTCCATGCCGAAACACAGGCCTTTCGGCGAGAGATCGTTTCCGACTTGATGATTGCACTCATGACAAACCTCCCTGACAGACGGCACAAAGCGACGGCCCCGGCAACGATACCGGAGGCCGTCCAAGGACTCTAGATGCCGCGCCCAAAAGGGGAAGGGCGCGGCAAATCTGTAACGCGATCACCGGGCGCTCGGTTCCAATGATCCTAGGGAGCGCCCAATTGCGGAGTACAAAAAACCCCCGTCGCCACCGGGGCGAGTAGCGACGAGGGAACGGCGGGTTGTGCATGAGCGCCATGAATTGCTCTCCCGCAACAAGATCGAACCTGCATGACGGTCTGAATCAAACTTAGTCGGCCAGGGTACGCGTTCAAGAAAGTTACTTCTTGCTCGGGTCATCGGCCGGATTAACGTAAGTTATCCCGAATGGCCCTTGCGCCTGAACTTGAACGACGGAGGGACTACTTACCCAACCGTAATGGTTCATTTTGGCAGGTGCTTCGACGTATCCGCCCGCCGTTAGCTCGATTGCTTTTTTCTCATCGAGTTTGTCGCCCATTCCGACGTGAAAGTTGCCGGATATGACCGTAACGTATTCATCCGTTGGGTGATTATGAGCGGGGAATTTATAACCGCTAGGCATTTTTATGCGAATAACGAAGAGACCATCTTTGGAGGGGTCTCCTGAGAGAACGGCGACTTCTGCTCCCTTCGGAAACGTGGGAGGTGCTGGTCCCCATTTGACGTCACCAGAGTTGATGGGCATTTTCATATCATCGGCAATGGCTGCACTACATGCCAAGACGATAGCCAAAGCAATCAATGGGCGGGGCATCGCAACCTCCTTTGGTGAAGCATTAGTCTGTTCCAGTGGTGAACCAAGTCAACTGATGTTTAACTTCCCCTGGTCAAAAAATGGCAGCGGCCTTGCGGCGGGATCGATCACCGGCCCTCGTCACAACGAGGCTAGTGAGCGCCCGTGGTCTACTCGCTCATCTCAATGTATCCATAACCCGCGACATCGCGGGGTGTTTGCGGTTCTTGATTTTGATCCAGTGCGGAGATCGTCCGGCTCGATAGGGGCGGTCGCGGTGTTTCGAAACAAGGCCCTCCAGGCCCATCAGGCAGGCGTGCCGGAACAGGTCCGGGCCGATCTCGCCCTGTTCGAAGTCGGAGAGGAAGATGCCATCCACACGCCGCGCCAGGAGCCGGGAGAGGTTGGCCTTCCGCATGGTGAGCGGCAGCTTGCGGACGTCGTCGCCATCACTGACCAGACAGTCGAAAGCATAGAACTGCACTTCGTCATCGTGCTTGCGGCTATGCAGGCCGTCGAAGTCGGAAATGCCATCCACGCCTAGCAATACGGCTTCCCCGTCGATCACAAACGAGGTGTTGCGGTTACGCGTGCGGCTTCCGTAATGAGGGGATAGCGGTCGCTCCAGTCGTAGCCGTTGCGCGTGAACAGGCGAACGCGCATGCCCCGCGCTGAACGATCAAGGGTAGCCATCGTGTTTGATTTCGTGCAGCCAATCAGGTCCGGCCGGAACCTTGGTTCCGCGCGTCGGGATGCACGGCTCGAATGCAACGTTACGCACGGAGGTTAGATAGGCGGTTGGGGCAAAAAAATGCGAATCCCGTGACGCTAGTCCTCGCCGAATTCCTTCGCTGCGATTTTCATCCATGCTTTGCCCATGGCGATTATAGCTTCGCGATACTCCGGAACAGAAGTTCTCTCAAGAAGTGCCGCGCACTCATCGATGTGGCGCTTGCATTCTTCGAGCGTTTTTTCTCTTTTCGTTGAAGTGTCATCCTCCATTGCCGCAACCTCGATCCCGTCGGTCAGAAGCCCATGGGGCTACTGCGCGTCGTGATGCGTCCCGTGGTGGCGGGCAACGAATTCTACCAGAAAGGACGGCAGATCGCGCGCCCGTTCGGCGCAGCGCCGGCTCAGCTCGTAGGCAACGCGTTCGGACACGTCGCGCGACCAGCCCTCGGCGGCGTTGAAGCCGATGACGCGAACCGGATTGCCGTACTGACCATCTAACAAATCAGTAAGTATTGTTTCGAGATTGGCGTTTTCGACGCCGGTCTCCCGCCATGTTTGTCCGATGCGGCCACCGAAATCGTCCAGCACAAGATACACTTCACGGTCATCGCTTGGCGGCACTATTGAGGGGGACCGATTATGCATGACGCAACTCGCTGTTACGAACGGGATTCAAACTGATGGCAATTTAACTCGTGCGGCAGAAGCATTCCAAGCAAAAGGCCGGTAGTGAAGCCGGGCGTCCTTATTTCGCAACCGCATTCGTGATTCCGGTCAAACCCGCCTCAGGGTGGTTCTCGCTCGGGCTGCACGTCTGGCGCTTTGACACTCACTGGCGGGGGTAGCTCGCCAGCTTCCTCTTTGAGTTTGGTGGCGGCTTCAATGAGCCCGGCAGCGACAGCGGGATCAGAGGTGGTCTTTGCCATTTTGAGCAGTGCCGCCGCTGCTTCGCGAGCGTGGTAGCGGTTCTTAGACACGGTACAGGCAGCCCCTTCTTTAGGCCCATAAACGCGCAGCCAAAGATTCCGTTCCGCAGCGAAAGTATAAAAGTGAACAGACGGAAGCAGGTTCCCCTGGGGCGGTGTTCTAGAGTAATTCCGACTCGATAGCGCCTTCCGTGATGAGCCGTTGCCGTTCCTCCGCCAAAAGGCGGTAGCATTCCGCCACGTCGGAATATCGTTTCTGTAAGCTCGGTTCGCTGGTCGATCTCGCAAGGTCATCGAACGCAGCGGCCCTTGCCAAATATTCTGCGACACTGCGCATGGGTCCGCACCTCCCAAGGAACCAACGCACGCCGTCAAACCAATCGGTTCACAATTGACGGTGGAACCACATTTATATTGATCTAGGAGGTATGGAACTATGGGATCAGCCTATTCGCGGTCAGCGGCGTATTTCACTGCTCTTTGTCTCGCTCGCCCCGCGCAAACGTCTTGGCAGCTTCTAACGCTTGCTGGCTGGCTGTCCAACTGGTCGGGCCTGACGCGCCTGCCCGGAACGTCAATCCCAGTAAAAGTAGACGCTGGGCCGTCCATCGGAGAAGCGAACTTCGAAGCTTCCGGTTTGGGGCACCGCTTCGTGCTTGATAATGCGGATCGGCATCGCGCCATTTCACTCGCGAAAGGTGCCGGTGGTCAACGTCCTACGTCGGCGGCTTAATCCTGGATCGAGCTACCCCATCCGAATTGTCGGTTTACCTCCAGCCTTCGCAGCACGATATTGAGCTTCTTTGCCCGACCCCGAATAGATTTGGGTGTCCGCTTCAAACGTTCTGCAATCGTCAATGAACTACGACCTTCCGCAACAAGCTTGCGAAGGCGTTCATCATCCTCAGGGGTCCACGATTGAGTTATGCGCCGCTTCATTTGCCCTTCGCTTTTAACGTGAGGTTATAGAATGCAGATGGAAGTCGACTATTTGGAGCGCCTTGGTCTTCGAGAGGGCGACAGAGTGGTGCATGAATACGAGTTTGGTGTTGATGGAGGCCCACCTCGACCCTGTGCATCTGCGAGATCATCAACGGCGCATACACCCCCGCACATAGCGAGGAAGGCTGTTCTCGCCTCTCACTGTTCGAAGTCCCATTGCTCGTCCCTCGTCCTTGCAGCGTTCGAGTTTTGCTGCAAATTTCGGATTTTGAGCTGCTATGCATGCAACACGTGCGCTCCCCCACAGTTCTTTACAATTCTGAGCGTCGGCTAGCGACGGCGTCAGAAAAGCAATCACTGCCAGCGTAGTCCCAATTGAATAGTGCATTTCCCCCCCAAAAAACGCCATCCTTTATCAACCAGAGCGGGCGGGCAAGCGGAAAGGGGCGAAATCCTGCGCACAAGTAAGGTTGACTGGTTAGGTTAAGTCGCGTTCTCGGTTGTGCCCGATTCGATCCTGCGCCAAGGGTGGTTATTACCTTCGGAGACATTGTTTTGCGCAAGATTAAGATTTCGAGCACGGACCTGATCTGGATTTTTCAGCAGCGGTTGTTTCCCCTCAGCGGTCCGCCCGCGCCGGCGCAGATTGCGATCATACCAGACAACGGCAGTTGGACGGTTGTTGTGAGTGCGCGCGAGCGCAAAGCAAACCCTGAGCAAGCCAACCGGATCGCGCAGATCCAAAAGCAGCTTCGTAAAATTTACGTCCTAGCGGAGGACTGATCGGGCTACCGTGGTGTCAGCGTACTTCATTGCTCTTTGTCCCGCTCGCTTCTTGCGAGGGCCTTGGCGGCCTCTAGGGCGCGACCGCCGTCCATCTGCTCCGGATTAAGCCTGCGGCCCGGAATGTCGTCCCAATAAAAGTAAACGCTGGGCCGTCCATCAGAGAATTGAACCTCGAAGCTGCCCGTTTGGGGCACCGCTTCGTGTTTGATAATTCGTATCGACATCGCGCTATTTTACTCGCGACTTGTGGCCGCCGCGAACTGTGACCACGGATGTACTGGCGCAGAACGCGGGTCGCTGTGCCCGGAGACGAGCACCCGCGTTTTGCGTTTAGGACCACGGCGGCTCTTCGCTCGTCCCGGCCGCCTCGTGGTGGATCGTTACACCCGCCGAACGCAACCCGGTTAGCAATACAGTACTTACAGAGGCAGGATCAAATCCAATCTCCTTGGCGTTTGGCGGATGTGCCTCGCTGTTCTTCAATCGGAGCGCCAAGTGCAATTGCTCACAAAGGTGCTTAACGACGAGATTGACCTGATCGTCAGTCATGATCGGCTTCTCCTGTTTCCCCGTTTGGGGCGCCGCTTCGTGTTTGATAATTCGGATTGGCCAGTTTAGCTTGCCCGCAATGCGCAGGTCGGGATCAGCGTTTAGAGGGACTCGGCTCAGTGCCAGACCCGACTGTCGCAATGGGCATCTGTCCTGTGACAAAGTAGGACTGAGCCGCATCCAGAACAAGCGACTTGAAAGGCTCGACCGTTTGCTCCGGGATGAACTCCGGCAGTTTTGGCGCTGCAGGCTTCTCGTTTTGAGTTTTGAGTTTAAACTGATCGCCTGGGACGATCCCGCTTTGGCTGATCGCGACCAGGAATGCGACAACTCCAAGAGCGAAGAGGGGTCGGTCATACGAACGACGAGGCCGCAAGAGTTTGGCCGCACGTCGCGACGAAGCATAATCTTCTGCCAGACGCGATTGAGTGTCACCGCCTTCGCCCTGGTCGCTCATCTTTTCACCTTCAGCCCGAGCTCTACAAGCTGGCGGATGGCCGTTTCACTCTGCTGCTCGATAATACAAATACATTTTCGCGCCGCTCGGCGTGGGGCGCGCTTTTCGTTTGATGCGACCTTCGGCGGTCAATTGGTTCAACATTTGGCGCATCGAATCCCGCGCCCCAAGATCATAGCGACGCCAAATCTCGGCTGCAGTTTCCGCCCTGTCTTCACCTACCGGAATGGCTGTCCACAACCGTTCAGCATCGGGCATGTTTCTATCTCGGCTTCGCCTTGACCCCTCGGATAAAGCCCGCCCTCGCCAAACGAATCTTCTGGACGGAAGCACGAGTTCGGACCGCCGTGGAACTCCGGTTCAGTTGTCTAGCAATTTCCGCCACGGGTATTCCTGACCCCGCCAGCTTTCGGAGACGCTGATCATCTTCGGGGGTCCATGGTTGGTTGCCGATCATTGCTATTTCTTCGCCTTCAGCCCCAGCTCGACCAGCCGGCGGATGGCTTCGGACCTCGACACCTTGTGCTTAACAGCCCATGCGTCGAGCATTTCGATCGTCGAGATCGCAAAACGCGCCGGAATGGCGCCGCCGTACTTGATACCCGACGGTCTACCCATGGACTTTTTGTATACGGTTTTCTCTTGCTTGGCCATGACTTTTCGTATACACGAAGGGCAAGCCGAGGGGAAGCTGTATCCGGCGGCGGCTTGATGGTGGCAGGCCCGCCGGTTCACGCTGGCGGGCTTGAACGGCGGAATTTCCAATCGTTAGTATTGTCTAGATACAGCGCTTGCCGTCGGGCTTAGCCAGGCGCGCTCTCATCTCAACACCTGATTGTGACAAGTGCCGATGCGCGTACGACTTCCGCGAAATCCATTCATGTACCTGTCAAAGCAGTACTTATCCGGATGCCGCATGTGGCGGGCCGGATACATCTAACGTGAATTCCAACACTTTTTCGCGGTGTCGAGTCGTTTAGCATGACTATCGCATTGCGTGAGTGAGTTGGTCGCGTGTTCAATAAGCAAATCTGCTGTTGGTGATTTGCGATCGGATTGCGACGACTGAATATCGCTACTTGGAATGGCGATATCCGGGAAGTCGCACAACTGGAAAAATGTCCGCCTGAGACACTCTCTCACAGTGCGGAATAGTTCGCCCGTCAACCAATGGAGAAGTCCATGATTATGGATAGTAGACCCGTACCGATCAGCGACGTGCCAATCGCGATCCGCGAAGTCTACAAGGACAAGTCCCCTAGTTATCGCCAACTCTATGCCGCCGTGCTTGACGGCTCGATCCCTGCCGAGCGCATCAAGGGGCGTTGGCACGTCAATGGATTGACGCCGGTCATCGAGCACTTCCGGCTCGGCGAGAAGGCATAGGATTTTTCCTACCCACAACTATCCCCACATGTTCACGGGTATCGGTCGGCAGGCATTGACAATGAGTCACACGCTACACCATATTAACACTGCGTTCGTTGATCTTGGCGTCAGTTCGAGACAGCAGGCAGCACGAGGTCAGAACCGGGAGAGAGTGGTTCTGTTTTCGACCGCTGAGGCCTGCACATGACAACCGCGCAATCCAAGTTGGATATTGAACCTCGTGGCCTGAACATTCGTCAGGCGTCCGCCTATTGGGGCGTGTCTCCCGGCACGTTCAAGAAGCTCGTTCGGCTTAGGATTGCGCCTGCGCCGCCGAAACTGCCCGGCCTCGACCGCAACCTCTTTGACCGATTTGAACTCGACCGCGCGATGGATGCTGCGCGGCAGACCGAGGTGGCGTGATGGCCGTCCGCACAGCGCTGACTTGGGACCGGCTCCCCCTATTCGCCACCGACGAAGAGATCGGCGAAGCCGTTCTCGGAGCCGATCGAAGGGCAGAATTCAAGGGACTCGCTATCTTGCTTGAGCGCCAGGGAATGCCGAAGATTAGCCCCTTGCTTGGGGGCCGATACGTTCCTGCGGTCAAGCAGTTTTTCGATTCACACAACGGCCTGTCGAAGTCGGCCCCGGCGGCACCAGATGGCACGGAGGGAGAATGGCAAGCAGGCAGGACCGCCCGAAAAGTCCGGGCTTAAAATGGCGCAAGCGTAAGGGCGGTGACGTGCCCTGCTGGTTCGCCGATAGCGCCGCGATCAAAAGCGGCTTTCCGATCAAATACAGGAATTTGTCACACCTGATCGACAGCCCGGCGCAAATCGTCGAACAGGCACAAATCCTACAGCGAGAACTGCTGGCGTGGATGTCCGGCGATCGCGGCGGGCCCCGCGTTCGCTATGACGGTACGTTCAAGGCGCTATTCGAAATTTACGAGACCGATCCCGACAGCACCTACAACACCAAAATCAAGAAAAACACGGCGCGCAGCTATGCGGTCTATCTCCGCAAGATGACCGCACACATCGGCCTGCGCCGGATCGATGAATGTGACGGTCGAGATGTTCGGAAATGGTTCAAGCAATGGAAGGACGGCTCCGGCCTTGGAGCCGCACGCATGGCACTGGCCGTGCTCAAGGCCGCAATCTCGTTCGGCATTGTCTGCCGGATACGTGGATGCGCCGAATTCCAAGCCGTCCTCTACGAGATGGAGTTCGAACGGCTACCGCCCCGCACGTTCGCGCCGACTGCGGACCAGATCACGGCGGCGCGACGGGCCGCGCACGCTGCCGGGCGACCGCTCCGTGCCCTCGCCTACGCTATCCAGTTCGACACGACGCTGCGGCAATGGGACGTGATCGGCCAGTGGGTGGACTTTGACGACCCGCGGCCGTCCGCCGTGCTCGCCTACGGCAAGAAGTGGATCGGCCCGACCTGGGCGGCGATCGACAACAACCTAATCCTGGCCAAGGTCAAGCCGACCAAGACCGAGGACACGACCGAGATCACCGTTTCGTTTGACCTCTCCGTCTGTCCGATGGTCTGCGAGGAACTGGCGCAGCATCCCGCCGGAGAAGCGCACGGGGCCGCTAATCGTCAATCCTGATACTGGCCTACCCTACATCCGGCACACGTTCCGGAACGCTTGGAAGGCGGACTTCAAGGCGGCAGGACTGCCCCCGGGTATGTGGAACCGAGACCTCAGGGCCGGCGGGATCACCGAAGGCGGCAAGGCAGGCGCATCGAAGGACGACCGCCGGAAGCTGGCCGGCCACGCCAAGGAACAGACGACGGAAATCTACGACCGCGACCAGGTGGAAGCTCACCGCCGCGTGATGAAGGCCCGGAAGCAGTTCCGGGAGAGAGAACGGACAGTAAATAGGCGGTCCCGGTGGCCGGGACCGAATAGGACCGAGTGCATTTTAGATCAATTGGTTAAGGGTTGTTAATATTAACCAGCTCTTAAAGCGCG
>CAVUNH010000004.1:0-455321 GCA_963742665.1 uncultured Alphaproteobacteria bacterium | reverse complement strand
TTCGTGGACGACGCGAAAACGGAACGCTGACCTCGGCCAGTTTAACCGCATCCTCGTCCCGGTCGATCGCGACATATTGCCCGTGCCAATAAGCCAGCGCGGCCGTGCGCCTCGAGACTTGCAGATCGAGCACGCGGCCGATCACGATGGCATGTGAATGCCGCTCGACGATCTCCTCGACCTGGCAATCGACCGCAGCAAGTGCGCCTGAAAGCAGCGGTACTCCCGACGCCCGGGTCGTCCATTGCAGCGCCGGCAAAACGTCCGGCGCCATTGATCCCATCCTTGCCGGAAAATCGCTCCGCGATGTCGATCTGATCCGAGGTCAGGATGTTGACGCCGAAGAAGCCGTAACGCTTCAGCAGCGGCCAGGACGATGCGCCCCGATTGACGCTGACGATCAGCGCCGGCGGATCGACTGACAATGACGACACCGAAGTCACCGTCATGCCCGAAATATCCTTGCCCCGTCCCACCGTGATGACGCTCACGCCGCCGGTCAGCTGACGCATGGCGCCGCGGAAATCATCTTGGGAGACCTGGCGGTCGAGCGTGATATGGCGGACAACGGAGTTCATGATGGCCTCACAGGTCGGAAGTGTCCTCGGTGCCTTGCAGGAAATTCTTCAGGATCGAGCCTTCCAGCGCGGCGAGTTCCGCCGACCCCCGGCGTCTCGGGCGCGGGATATTGACGTCGATGTCGTGCGCGATGCGGCCATCCTCGATCACCAGCACACGGTCGGCGAGCGCGACCGCCTCCGCGACGTCGTGCGTCACCAGGATCGCGGTAAAGCCCTGATCCTGCCAGACCCGCTCCAGCAGCCGCTGCATCGAGATCCGGGTCAGCGCATCCAGCGCCCCAAGCGGCTCGTCGAAGGCCAGCACGCGCGGGCGGCTGACCAATGCCCGCGCCAGCGCCACGCGCTGTTTTTGTCCGCCGGAGAGAACCGCCGGCCATTGCGCCCGTTTGTCGTCAAGGCCGACTTCGACCAGCGCGCTATCGGCGCGGGCTTGCGCGTCCGGCGAGGTCCGCTCGCGGCCGAGGCCGACCTCGACATTCGAAAGCACCCGTGCCCAGGGCAGCAACCGCGGCTCCTGAAACATCACACGAACGTCTTCCGCGCGCGTTTCCTCGCCAAAACTGATGCTACCTGCCGTAATCGTTTCAAGGCCCGCGATCAGCCGCAGCAGCGTGCTCTTGCCGCAACCGCTGCGGCCGACGATGGCGACGGACTGACCTGCCGGGATGTGCAGGTCGATGCCGCGCAGCACCTCGTTGTCACCGAACGATTTGCGCAAGCCCCGGATCGTCAGCGAGAGCCCACGCAACAAGACGTCCGCATCGCGATGTGACAGCCGCGCCCGTTTGACGAAATCCGGGCTATCCACGGCCTCGGCATCCGCGGCACGAAAACGAAGAGCTTCCTGCATTTCAATCCTCAATGTTTCTGGAAGGCCGGATGCCAGGACAACGTCAGCCGCTCCAGCGCACGCGACGCGCTGTCGGCCAATTTACCCAGCAGCGCATAGATCAGGATGGAGAGCACAACCACGTCGATCAGCATGAATTCGCGCGCCTGCATCGCCATGTAGCCGAGGCCCGACGAGGCCGCGATGGTTTCCGCCACGATCAAGGTCAGCCACATGATGCCGAGCGCAAAGCGCAGCCCGACGAAGATCGACGGCAGCGCGCCCGGGAAAATCACCCGGCGGAACAACTCGCCATCGGTCATGCCGTAGATTCGCCCCATCTCGATCAGTTGCGGATCGACGGTGCGGATGCCATGCAGCGTGTTGAGATAAATCGGGAAGAACACCCCGAGCGCCACCAGGAACAGTTTTGCGGATTCATCAATGCCGAACCACAGGATCACCAGCGGGATCAGCGCCAGATGCGGAATGTTGCGCACCATCTGCAAGGTTGTGTCGGTGAGTTTGCTCGATATCTGCGACAGGCCGTTAGCGAGGCCGAAGGCGAAGCCGATGCTCCCGCCGATCAGGAAGCCTACGCTGGCACGCCAGAAGCTGACCCAGATGTTGCGCACCAGTTCGCCGGATAGCAGCAGCTTCCATCCCGCCAGCGCCACGTCGCTCGGCGCCGGCAGCACCCGCGCCGACACGAATCCCGTGACGCAGGCGACTTGCCAGATCAGGATGATGGCGAGTGGCACGATCCATGGGACCAAGCCATCGGCGCGCGGCAGGCGCAGGGTGCGAATACGCGGAAGACTTTCGATCAAGCTCATGACTGCGACGCCTTGACGAGGGGACGATGTTCATTGGCGATGGTTTCGCCGAACGGACCGGTATTGACGCGGATTGGCGTCACATTGCTCGACTGCTTCAGCGACAGCAGCGGGAACACCAGTTCGGCGAAGCGATAGGCTTCCTCCAGATGCGGATAGCCCGACATGATGAACGTATCGATGCCGACGTCCTGATACTCCCTGATCCTTGCCGCGACGGTTTGGGGATCGCCGACCAGCGCGGTGCCCGCGCCGCCACGCACCAGCCCAACGCCCGCCCAGAGGTTTGGGCTGATCTCGAGCTTGTCGCGGCGGCCGCCGTGCAACTGCGCCATGCGCTGCTGGCCGACCGAGTCCATGCGCGAGAAGATCTTCTGCGCTTGCGCCACCGTCTCGTCAGTGACGTGCTGGATCAACTCGTCCGCCGCCTTCCAGGCTTCCGCATTGGTCTCGCGAACGATCACGTGCAGGCGGATGCCGAACGAGAGTTTTCGCCCACGCGCGTCGGCGACGGCTTTCACCCGGTTGATCTTCTCAGCCACCTGCGCCGGTGGCTCGCCCCAGGTCAGGTATTTGTCGACGGTATCGACGGCAACATCGATGCCGGCATCCGAGGAGCCGCCGAAATAGAGCGGCGGCCGCGGCGACTGAACCGGCTGGAACAGCAGGCGTCCATCCTCGATGCGGATGTGCTGGCCCTCCACATTGACGGTCTTGCCTGCGAGCAGATCGCTGTAGACATTCAGGAACTCGCGCGTGACCGCGTAGCGTGCATCGTGATCGAGGAAAATCCCGTCGCCCTTGTTCTCAACGGGGTCGCCGCCGGTGACGACATTGACCAGCAGCCGCCCGTTCGACAGCCGATCCAGCGTCGCGGTCATGCGTGCGGCGACGCTTGGCGACTGCAGTCCGGGCCGCACCGCCACCAGATAGCGCAACCGCTCGGTCCACGGCGCGACGGCTGATGCCACCACCCAGGAATCCTCGCAGCTCCGCCCGGTCGGCAACAGCACACCGTAATAGCCGAGCTGGTCCGCGGCCTGCGCGATCTGGCGCAGATAGTTAAAGTTCACCTCGCGTCCGCCGGTGGTGGTGCCGAGATAGCGGCCATCGCCATGGGTCGGCAGGAACCAGAGGATGTTGGCATTCGATACCGCAGGGTTGCTCATGTGCCCGGCCTCCGTGCCGCGTCTGAAATCCTGATCTGTTTGGGGATGAGGCCAAGCGAGAAGAACGTATCGGCGACTTGCTGCTGATCGGCGATCACGCCGTCCGTGATCGGCTTGATGCCGTAGGATTGCCGCTTCAAGGCGACCTCGACAACCGGCACCGGCAGTCCGATGGCGGGTGCGAGTTGCTCGGCGACGGTGTGGATATCGCCCTTGGCCCAGTCATCGACCTCACTGAGCTGGCTCAGCACGATGTCGACGATCTTCGGATCGGCATCGAGGAATTTCTTCGAGGCGAAATAGAACTGATAGTTCGCGACGATACCGCTGCCGTCGACAAGCGTACGTGCCCCGGTGGCGGCTTCGGCCGCAGCTTGGAACGGATCCCAGATCACCCAGGCGTCGACCGCACCACGCTCGAAGGCGGCGCGGGCATCGGCCGGCGCGAGGAAGACGGGCTCGATCTCGGAATATTTGACACCGGCCTTCTCCAGCGCCTTCACCAGCAGATAGTGAACGTTGGAGCCCTTGTTCAGCGCGACCTTCTTGCCTTTCAGATCGGCGACGGACGCGATCTTGCTGTCCTTCGGCACCAGGATGGCCTCGCCCTTCGGCGCCGGGGGCTCATAGGCGACATACTGGATCGGGGCGCCCGCCGCCTGCGCGAAGATCGGCGGCGCTTCACCCGTATTGCCGAAATCGATGGCGCCGACGTTAAGCGCCTCAAGCAGCGGCGGTCCGGACGGAAACTCCGTCCAGACCACTTGATAGCCGGCGGCCTTCAATTTGCTTTCGAGCGTGCCCTTGCTCTTGAGCAGCACCAGCTTGCCGTATTTCTGGAAGCCGATACGCACCACCTTGTCCTGGGCGTAGCTGGTGGCGCCTGTGGCGCCGACGATGCTGAGCGACAGCATGGCGCTCGCGATCAGGTGCCTTATGA
Source organism: uncultured Alphaproteobacteria bacterium (assembly GCA_963742665.1). Lineage (GTDB taxonomy): Bacteria > Pseudomonadota > Alphaproteobacteria > Rhizobiales > Xanthobacteraceae > Bradyrhizobium. The sequence goes on along the minus strand of CAVUNH010000004.1, from coordinate 450,966 downwards.
AACGCGTCATGTGAATGACCTCTTGTGTTGAATGGAATTCAGGTCTGGGCGCTGCGCCAGACGATGTCGCGAACCGTGATTTTCTTCGGGATCAGGCCGAGCTTGAAGAAGCGGTCCGCGACCGCTTGCTGGGTCTCGATGATCTCCTCCGTCACCGCGCCGATCACGAACGAAGCGCGATTGGCGGCTACGGTCTGCACCTCCAGCGGCACGCCCGTCACCGCGGCGAGCGAACTTGCCACCACGTCGCGATGCGCTTCCGCCCATCGGGCGGCTTCCGCAAGGCCCGCGATGAGGTCGCGGGTATGCTGGACGTTGGCGGTCGCGAAATCACGGTTGGCCAGATAGAACGAATTGGTCTTGGCCACCTCGTAGGCGTTGACGAGGATCCGGCCGTTCTGCCGCTTCTCGCCGATCGCAAAATAGGGATCCCAGATCGCCCAGGCCTCGATACTGCCCTGTGCGAAGGCAGGGCCCGCATCGGGCGGCGACAGATAGACCGGCGTGATATCCTCATAGGTAAGGCCGGCCTTTTCCAGCGTCGCGATCAGAACATTATGTGCGCTGGTGCCCTTGGCGAAGCCGACCCGCTTGCCTTTCAGATCGGCAATCGTGCGAATGGTGGAACCGGCCGGAACCAGAATGCCCTGCCCATTGGTGATCGGCGACCCCGCCACATAAACGATGTTCGCATTCGCGGCCTGGGCAAAGATCGGCGGGGTATCCCCGACCGAGCCAAGGTCGACGCTGCCGGTGCTCATCGCTTCCAGCAATGGCGGCCCCGACGTGAATTCGATCCACTTGATGGAAATTTGTTTTTCGGCGAAGCGTTTTTCCAGAATGGCTTGCTGCCGCGCGATCACGAGCACGCCGGTCTTCTGATAGCCGATACGGATTTCCTTGACCGGCGTCTGCGCGCGCGCCCGCGATGACAGAGCGGCAACGGCACCGCCGACCGACAAACCAAGAAAATCCCGACGCTTCATCACATTCTCCTGAACGATCATGTTCGCGGCGATGCGCGATCATCTGATGCAGGGGATGATGGTGTTGCTTTTTGGAGGTGTCGAGTGCTCCGCAAAAATAGCAATGACGGCCCTGCCAAGCCGTATCGTGACGAAGCGTTTGTTGCCGAAACGCTGACAGCAACGACGCATTTTTCTCGGCGAGCAATCGTCACGGATTCGTTAATCGTGAATGAGGCAGCGCGGAACCTGTGCACGGCAGTCATCTTTGCACGCCGCAAGCAAACGACTCGCGCATATGAAATGTGCAGCATGGAATTTTAGCTCTGCGATCAGCCATCCGCATGGCATCGTCTTGCAGATCGCGCGGCAACAACGAACGGCGATTCTATTGAACTGCGCTGACCCGCTCTTTAGCCTGATTTTCTCCGTCATTATCTCAGGCAGGCTTCATCTCATGCGCAACCGCACCACATCTTTTCTCGGAGCCATCGCAACAATTGCGGTTGTCTCAGCAACATCCGCCAGCGCGCAGACGCCGCCATCCGATACGATCCGCATCGGCTACCAGAAATCCTCGACGCTGACCGCGATCCTGAAGACCAACGGCGAACTGGAGAAGGCGTTGGCGCCGCTCGGCGTCCGCATTTCCAATTGAACATGGCGAGGTCGCGGGTGCGGCCCGCGATCTCGAGCGTCGTCCGAATCGACCAGACGTGTTTGGGTTGCAGCGGTGGCTTGGCCCCGGTTAGCTTTCCCTTGTTCCACGGTGTCCGCTTGGGCGCGGTAGTCGGACTTACTTGGTCCTGCATGGCCATAGTCCTCGGCTCGTTTACAGAGGTCGAAAAGAATTTGAAATGAGCGAGCACTATTGGACCGATCGCAACACTACAGGATCGATACGTCTCACGCGAAGGGCGTGATTAGTCGCGATCATGATTGCAAGTGATTCAATTCGGTTGGATCGTTGTTGCGTGTGTCAGCATTATTGGCAGAGAAAGCCACTGGCAAAGTGGTGTGCTGAGAAACGGCTGACACTGAACCTGCACAGCGTCAGGAATGCGCTCTCTCGGTGGGCAACTCTTGCAACTACGGCTGCTAACCTGCGGAAGTCACGCAACAATTGCGAAGACGACATTTTCTCTCGTAATAACAGTGACTAGCTGGCGGAGCGGGAGGGATTTAAACTCTTGATAGGTTTGTGCCCGATTTCGTGGCGCCCGTCCCCTTATTTGAAAATCTCTGCCAGACTAAGGTCAGTCTTCGCGCGCGAGATGGGGGCCTGTCCATGCCTCCCCAGGGGTCGATTTTGCGCCCAAGCTAGAAGCGCCTGTCCTACGTATGGCATGCGGCCGATCGTGGTAAATGGCTGTTCAACCCAATTCGACCACGCGCGAGGGCTGGACTGAGCCAGTTCGTCCTGACGCGCAGAGTGTATGGCCCGGCGTCAGGACGGAGTGTCCGCACCGGAGACGCGCTGGAAGGATGGCAACATCCGCGAGGATGGCTCGAGGACAGGATTCAATTGCCAGCGATGCGGAAAGCTATCAACGCGCCTCTTGGAGGCGATCTGATCTGCGGATCGGGGCGGGCTCGTAGGATGAGATATCGGGCTCTGCTTCGGTAAGAGGTCAGTCAGCCCGGCGGCGCAGCTTGGGGCGCGTGCAAGTGGTCCGAACGTGGGCAACGTTGCGCACGGCGGGTGCGGCTCCGGCTTTCGTGCAATTGAGCAGATCGCTTGGATGCTCAAGATGTTCGTTTCGTCAGCGAACAGCGGATCTGCACCCCTACCAGCTGTTGCCGCGGTGAGCCACCGGCGGCATAGTTGGGGGCATGCCAACCCGGCGGCCCGCGGACACAACACCAGACCTCTTTTCGGCTCCACCAACCGTGGCGGCGGCCGGCCCTTCGGCTGTTCCAAAGGGCAAAGCCGGACCGAACAGCCCGGCCTCGCAGCAGCGCCATTTCTTGCCGGAGGACCTGGCCGGAGCACTGAGGCGGTTGGATGATGTGGAAATCGATGCCCTGCTTGCGGCTGTCACCATCGAGGCCGAGCGTCGCGGTCGACGGCCGCCCAAGCCGGCGAAGGAGAAGCCAGTAGCTGATGCAAAGACGCAGCGACACCGGGAGGCCGCCGACGATGGCGCGGGTTCATTGACTACTGGCAAGCTGAATGCAGTGTGTGCCGCCTTCAAAGCAGGCGTCAAGCCTTCCGCAATCGCAAGGAAATTTGGAATTTCGCAATCCGATGTCAGGAAGGCACTGGCGCGGGGCGCGCGTAGAGAAGCCTGATCTCGCACTGCGCGGACGCCAAACCTGCGCTTATTCGCGTTTGATTTTGTTGGAGGCCACGACCGGAATCGAACCGGCATCGGCGGTTTTGCAAATCCTGCCGCCCCATCGATCTCCAAGTTACATTTGAGCTTCACATAGCGCAGCCCACTGGCGCACATCCAACCCTCGCCGCTGCCGTCGGGGCGTTATTTGGCGGTTTATCAAGCCGGCGCATACTCCATATAACATATTGATTTAACTATAGTATTTACCAATATGTGGTTAACGGCATCTTAATCCGTGCCCCGGGCGGGGCGAGCCGATCGGCGGCTGTACCTTAACGGACACCCGCAAAAGCCGCGGTATTCCTTCACGGGTTGTTTTCCTTAACCAGCTCTTAAAGCCCGCCAGCGTAGGCTCCGACGAGGGATTTCCAGGGAATTTCCAAGTCGCGTACACCTGACATGACCGCACCTCCATTATTTCCGGGTTTCGACGGGCTGATGACGCTCTCCCGTCGCGAGGGCGTCGATATCCGCCCCACGTTGCTGCGCGTGCTGACAGACCTCTATGTCCAGGCCAGCGCGCATTCGGCCGACGAGGAGCGGCAGTTCGTCGAACTGACCTCCCGCCTGATCGATGAGGTCGACGACGCCACCCGATCAGCGGTTCGCGCCCGGCTCGCCGTCTATCCGGCGACACCGTTCGAGATCATGAACAAGCTCGGATTGCGGCGCAGCCAGCCCGGCCAGATCCTGCCGGTCGCGCCGGCGATTCCTGCGGCCCCCTCCGAAGCGCCGGCGGCCAGAGCGCCGACCGAAGCGCAGCTGCGGATGGCTTCCAGTCTGGCGATGCGGCCGAACGATGCCGCCGAGATCAGCGACCTGTTCTTCTCGGCCAACGCCGGCGAACGCGCGCTTATCCTGCACAATCTCAACGAAACACCGCTGAAGGCTTCCGCACGGATCCCGGCCGCCCGCGCCAAGCGTGCGATCGAGACGCTGGAGATGGCAGCGTTTGCCGAGGATGCCGAAAACTTCGCGCTCGAACTCGGCGAGGCCCTGATCCTGCCGGCGCGGATCGCCACGCAAGTGGTGAGCGATCCCGGCGGCGAGCCGCTGGCATGCGCGGCGCGGGCACTCGACATGCCCGCCGACGCGTTCCAGCGGGTGCTGCTGTTCCTCAATCCGGAATTCGGCGCCTCGGTGCACAATGTCTACCGGCTGTCGCGGCTCTACGACCGGCTGACCGAGCGATCGGCGCTGGTGATGCTGGCCGCATGGCGCGGCTCGACCATGGCGGTGACCCGCGCGAAATACCGCGCCGCGCTCTACGACGACGAACGCAATCGCGCGCGCTCGACCTCTTCGCAGACGCGTCCGGCGGTTCAGCCTGGCAGCGCGCCCAAAGTGCGCACGGGCACCGACGGTTCGGGACGCTAGAGCATCTACTCGACCACCACGTAGGCCAGCCGTCTGGAACGCAAAGGTCCGCTCCGGAGATGGGCTATCGGGCGCTCCGACACAAAATCGCGAAAACAACCCCATGCAAAGTAGGATCGCCCCCCGCTAGGCCTTCGCCAGGTCCAGAAAATGGCGCCCTGCCCGGTCCTCGGTCTCGACGATCCAGGCATCCGGATCGAAGCGGACTTCCTTGGCGAGGCGTTCCTCGACCGATTGTTCCGGCACCGGCTGGGGCGATGCCGGCTGCGAACAGCCGCTCGGCCGGCCGGCTTTCGTCATAGACGGTTTGCGGCGCCGGCCCGTACAGCATGGCGTTGCCGTCGAGATGGGCCACCTTGACGAACACCGCGCCGGCTTCTTCCGCGCCGCGTCTGCGCACGGCGCCGAAGATTCCCTCGGTCTGACAACGGCGCAGATAGGCGGCTACCCAGATGCTTGATTTCAATCGCATGGGGACAAGGATAGGCCAGCCGATGACGGTAGGCCATAGTTTGCCGATCCTGATTTTGTCAGGACCGAAACTCAGTCGATCGGACGGCCGATGACCGTGGTGAGTTCGCGCACCAGACGATCGGACATTTGTCCGGTCACCGGGATCTTGCGGTCGCGCTCGAATTTTGCGATCGCGGCCTGGGTATCCGCGCCGACGGCGCCGGTCGGCTTTAGCTGGCCGTAGCCGTATTCGGTGAGCGCGCGCTGCACCGCCGCGACGCGACGCGCGCCCGCGGTGAGTGGCGTCGGGATCGCCGCTGGCGGCCGCATCACATTGGCGGGCGGCGCAGCGACGGGCGCGGCGGTCGACTTGGCCACCAGGCTCGTCATCGGATCAGCGGCTTTGGGGTCAGTGGCTTTGGGATCGGCGGCTTTGGGTTCGGCGCTCCGGATCTCAATTGCTTTCGGTTCGAACAGCGAGGGCTCGGCGTGGCGCGCTGCGAGTTCGACCGGGCGCGGGCGCGGCAGCACCACGGCCGGCGCCGGCGGCGGCAAGGTCACGACCGAGCCGAACATCGGCGACGGATGGCGGCCGGCCTGCAGGAACAGTGCATTGGTCAGGATGGCGCCGATGGCGGCAACGGCGAGCGCGCCGGCCAGCATATCCTTCGGACTGTGCAAGAGCATGCGCATCACAAGTCCGCGCTCCTCGTCCGCCTCGACGGCAACGGCCCTGGCGCCGCGGCGGCGGCGCGGCATCTCGTCATCCTCGATCATTCGCTTAGGCACTTTTCTTCACCTGATGGGCTTGCTCTTGTGATCCCGACCGCGGCGCCGGCTTCAGCGTCGCAACATTGCTGGAAGGCACCTCTGACGCCGTCGCCGTGTAAGCGAGCGGCAAGGCCACCGTCACCGTGGTGCCTTCATCGACCTTGCTCTGCACGCTGATCTCGCCATGGTGCAATCCGACCAGGCCTTTCACGATCGACAGTCCGAGGCCGGTGCCTTCGTGCCTGCGCTGGTAGGTCGTGCCGGCCTGGAAGAAGGGATCGCCGATCCGCTTGAGATCGTCGGGCGCGATGCCGACGCCGGTGTCGGTGACGCGGAGCATCAGGCGCGATCCCTCGACCGCGGCCGAGACCGTGACGCTGCCGCCGCGCTCGGTGAACTTGATGGCGTTGGCGACCAGGTTGAGCGCAATCTGCTTGAATGCGCGCGGATCACCGGTCATGACGGGCAAATCTTCCGGCGCTCGGGTGACGAGATCGACGCCGCTTTCGCGCGCCTTCAAGGCCAGCAGGTTGCAGCAGTTGAGCAGCGCGGCCCGCGGCGCGAACGGTTCCGGCGAAATCTCGAAATTGCCGGATTCCATCTTGGACATGTCGAGGATGCCGTTGACCACACCGAGCAGATGCTGGCCGGAATCGTTGATCAGCTGCGCGTATTCCTTGCGCCGCGCCGCGTCCAGCATCAGCACGTCCTCCTGCACGATCATCTCGGAGAAACCGATGATGGCATTGAGCGGCGTGCGCAGTTCGTGGCTCATGGTGGCGAGGAAAAGCGTCTTGGACGCATCCGCGTGTTCGGCGGCGGTGCGCGCCAGTTCGAGCGCCTGCTCCTGGAGCTTGCGGTCGGTAACGTCGCGCATCACGGCGACGACCTCGGCCTCGGGCGAGGCATGGTCGAGCGGCCGGCAACGCATCTCGACCCAGATGAAATCGGCGGCATGGCTCTGGCCGCGAACGGGATCGCGCCGCAGCCGGAACTCGACGCTTTGCGCCTCGCCGCCGCGCGCGGCTTCCGACAAGGCGGTGAGATAGGCCGGACGGTCGGCGACGTGGACGCGGTCGAACAGGCCGTGGCCGCCGAGCCTTGCAACCGGGGTGCCCAGCATCGCTTCGGCCGCGGGCGAGATGAACTGCACGGCGCCGTTGCGGCTGTGGCGCGAGATCACGTCGCTCATGTTCCGCGCCAGCAGGCGGTAGCGGTCTTCCTCGACATAGAGCAGCGCCACGCTGGTGCGCGCCAGCGACTCCGCGCCAAAGGCAAGGCCCGCGGCATAGAGGATCGCCGATACGACGCCGAACCCGGTCAGCGCGCTGCGCACCGTCGCGCTGAAATCCGGCACCGGCAGCAGGTGGTAGTGCCCGAACACGATCAGTAGCGCCGCGCACGACATCGCCAGCGCAAAGGCAAACGCAACCACGCGGCGCGAGGCCGAGAGCGCCGCTTCAAGCGGGATGACGATCAGCCAGACCGCGGCAAAGGATTCGATGCCGCCGGTCGCGACCGCGACCATCATGACGAGGCCTGCCAGCGCCAGCGACGACAGCATATGCGCGCCGTCATAACGGCCGGTGCGCGAAAGGAACCACGACAACAGGATCGGCGCGATCAGCCAGGCGAACGCCGCGACCTCGAGCGCGCTGGGCGCCCCGCGCATCGCCAGATAGAGCGGAAACGCCGCAAACGCGACCAGGCTGCCGAGCAACCGCGGCGCCATGAACGCGCGATGCCGGGCGCGCGTCAGCGCGTCATAGCGCGCCGACGGGTGCAGCAACGCATCGAGACAATCGCGGATGATACTCAAAACAATCACGGCTCTTGCGCTTCGGCTTGTTCGTCGTACAGACGCGCCGGAACGCCCCCTTTATCTTTGCCCCACCGTGTCAGAGCGAACTTAAGCGAACGCTAAGGCACGGCGGCCTGCCGCCAAACAGCGTGCAATCGCCGGGCTTTAACGTGTCTCGTGATGCGCATTCGGCCCGGATGGTGAACGACAGGTTTCCACCGCGATCGATCTATGGTTTCGAAATGGTGGACGGCCGATTCCCGCCCACTTTCCTGTGATCGCGCCCATCAATCGAAAATTTACGCCGAATCAAATCATTCGGATTTTCGGCGAATTTACTTCAATGCAAACACTTCCGATTTATCGACGGCTGCTAGTCAGGAACAAAGCTGCGGGCACAACCGCAACAGAACCAAAAGAGACGACCGGGGTCGCGAGATGTTTTTTCTGCTTCGCATGACATTCTGGCTCGGGCTTGTGCTCGTGCTGTTGCCCAGGGAAAAGACACCTGAAGCGGACAAGATGCCGCAGATCGGCGCGTCCGAAGCCGTGCAGGCGGCGACCGCCGCCGTTTCCGACATGGGCCAGTTCTGCAAGCGCCAGCCGGCGGCCTGCGAGGTCGGCGGCCAGGCCGCGACCGTGATCGGCCAGCGCGCCCAGGACGGCGCGCGCAAGCTGTATCAGATCATCACCGACAAGCCCGACAAGAAAGCCCCCGACCATACCGGCTCGATCGGCGCCGCGGGCGAGCCCGAAGCATCGCTGGCGAACACCGCACTACGCGATACGCTGATGGCTGACGATCTCGCGGTGGAATGGCGCGTCACGCCTCAGCCATGACCGGAAGAACCGGAAAATAGACCCGGAACCGGTTCCATTTTCGTCGCTTTCGCTGCGCCCGCATCCTATATAACCAAATTGATACAAGATGCGGGCCACGATGACGATCGACGAGATCAGGGACAATTTTGCGCTGCTGGACGAGTGGGACGACCGCTACCGGTATGTCATCGAACTCGGCCGCACGCTGGCCCCGATGCCGGAAGCCGAGCATTCCACCGCCAACAAGGTCAATGGCTGCGCCAGCCAGGTCTGGCTCTCCAGGCAGATCGAGCGCAGCGGCGGCGAACCGCGGTTGAACTATCTCGGCGACAGCGACGCCCACATCGTGCGCGGCCTGATCGCGATCCTGCTGACGCTCTATTCCGGCCACACGCCGCAGCAGATCCTGTCGACGGACGCGATCGCGGTGTTCGACGAATTCGGATTTCGCGAGCACCTGACGCCGCAGCGTTCCAACGGCCTGCGCTCGATGGTCGAACGCATCCGCTCCGATGCGCGCGAAGCGCTCGCCGCGCTTCATAGACATCGTCATTGCCTGCGACAAACGCGGAGCGTTTGCGCAAGGGAGCGAAGCGACGAAGCAATCCATCTATCCCGGGCGGAGACGGCGCTACTTCCGCTTCCGCGCCTGCTGGCCGAGGCCCATTTTCTTGGCGAGCTGCGAACGCGCCACCGCATAATTCGGCGCCACCATCGGATAGTCGGCCGGAAGGCCCCATTTGTCGCGGTATTGCTCCGGCGTCATGTTGTACTGCGTGCGCAGATGGCGCTTCAGCGACTTGAAGCGCTTGCCGTCCTCGAGACAGACCAGATATTCCGGGGTCATCGATTTCTTGATCGATACGGCCGGCTTGGCCGGCTCGAGCGGACTGTCGGTCCGGCCCGTCGATACCCGCAGCAGCGCTGCGTGCACCTGGCTGATCAGGTTCGGGATTTCGGATGCCTGCGTCGGATTGTTGCTGAGATAGGCCGAGACGATATTGGCCGTCAGTTCGACGGGCGTTTTGCCGGCGGAATCGGTCATGGCTCAACCTTCCTGGAATCGCGGGCGCGCGGCGCCTTTGGTTCTGACAGTATCTGGCCGCGCCTATACGCTGACAGAATCTATTACGACCGGGCGAATATGAGCGGATTACCGGGAATCTGACAAGAACAACGGCGTTTTATTTTCGAACCGGGCCTCACGGCAAGTATTGTCCGCCTATGGCCGCTGATCGAGGTGCGAGCGCAACTCGTCGATGGAGGCAAAGCGCATCATGCCTTCCGGCATCTGCGCCTCGATCGATCCATCCGAGTAGAGCGAATAGGCCATGCCGTCGACGACGCCCGACTTCAGCACCGTCACCGCCGGCGTTTCCTCGGTTCGCGCCGGGGCGCCGTTGGTCTCGCTGATAGTCGAGGGTGTCCGCGGCGGCGGCGGCGCGCGCCGCGGCGCGACGTCGCCGAGCCGTGGCCGTTCCGATTTCGGCCAGGCATCGTCGAACGATGCGGGCGGCGGCTCGGCGGGCTCCGGCGGCGGCACGGCGGGCGGGTTGGGGCGCAAATCCGCCGACAGCAGATCCGGCGGCAACGGCTCGCTGGTGCGCGCCTGCGCCCGTTCGCGCTCTTTCCGCGACGTCGAGGAAAACAGCAGATTGCGCTTCGGCTTGCCGCAGCCGCGGGCGCGGCGTCGGCTCGGCGCGTCGCTCGCGCGGCGACGCGCGCGAGGCGCCCTCATCCTGCCATGGGCGGTGGCGGTGGCGGCGCTGGAACTGCGCCGGGCTCGGTGCCGGCGGCACTCTCCGTGGCCTGCTGGTCGCGATTGAACGGGAAACCGCCATCGCCGGCGGGCGGGGGCGAGATGCCCGGCGGCAGCACCGGCCGCACCGTGACTTCGCCGCGCGGCTGCGGCACGCCGGCGCCGAGCCGCCAGGCGATATTCTTCAGTTCCCGGACCGCCATCCAGAGCCCAAGCATGATCGCGCCGGTGCAAACCCCGATCACGCCGGCACAGGATCAGCGTATTGCCGAGACTGAATTCCTTGATCGTTATTCCGTAGCCGATCGCCAACAGGCCCGCCAAAACAAGGCCAATACCGGCAACCAACATGCCAACCATCATCGAACCGACCCCCCGGCTGCGCCCGAAATGCTCGCAGACCGCCAACGCCACGATACCGTCATAATGTGCGCATCGCCAACGGCAATTCTGCACGGAGTTCCTCAACAATCTCTTCGCGAGGCGGCGGATTTCCGCGAACCACCATTCACCCCGCGTTCAGCCCTGCCCGTATATCTACGTCCTACCAATTACGGGCCATTTGTTGCGTTGCATCAGGGAATTAGGCCACAATTTGCAATTACTTGGAAATGGAACTGCGCTATATGGATGCCGGGGAATGAGGCTCAAAAGCGCAAACGCTGGGCCAAAGAGGACACCGGGTTAGCCAATAGCCATGTCATCTATCACGACATCTGCCCTCGATACGCCTGCGCGGCGCTCGGTGGAGCGGACCTGCGACGACCTTGCCATCGTCGTCCTGGCCGCGGTCACCCTGGTCGCGGGCCTCACCTTCCGTGACTACGGACTGGGCTGGGACGACTACACCCACGCCGAATATGCCGACCTGCTGCTGCGCATGTACGGTTCCGGTTTCAAGGACACCGGCGCGCTGTCGTTCGCCAATCTCTATATGTATGGCGGCGGCTTCGACATGGCGGCCGCCCTGCTGCACAAGATCATCCCGCTCGAACTGTTCGAGACGCGCCGCCTGCTCGGCGCCGTCGTCGGCGTGATCGGCCTTGCCGTGACGTGGCGGCTGGCGCGCCGGGTCGGCGGTCCGCTGGCTGGAATAGCGACGCTGCTGATGCTGGCGCTGTGCCCGACTTTCTACGGCCACATGTTCATGAACCCGAAGGACGCCCCGTTCGCCGTCTCGATGGTGATCCTGATCCTCGGTCTCGTGCGCCTCGCCGAGGAGTATCCCTCACCCTCGCCGCGAACCATCCTGATCATCGGACTTGGCGCCGGTCTCTCCATCGGCTGCCGGGTTCTCGGCGGGCTGGCGCTGATCTACGCGGTCGCAGGCTTCGTGCCGTTGCTGATCGAGGAGTATCGCACGCAAGGCGCCGCGCGAAGCCGCGCATCGCTTTGCGCATGTGATCTACGTGCTGCTGCCGGGCCTGGTGTTCGGCTATCTGCTGATGGGCCTGGTGTGGCCATGGTCGATCATGGAGCCGGGCCATCCGTTCCAGGCGCTGACCTATTTCTCGCATTTCTTCGAAAAGCCCTGGAAGGAAATGTTCGACGGCGCGCTGGTGTCGGTGCCGGACATGCCGTGGTCGTATTTGCCGACGCTGTTCGCGCTGCAACTTCCCGAAGTGCTGCTGGCGCTGCTGTTCGCCGGCATCATCGGCACGTTCATGTCGCTGTCGCGCGCGGACGCGCCGGGACGCCGCAAGACCATCCTGCTGATGCTGACGCTGGCGGCGACGCTGCCGCTGGTGATCGCGATGGTGAAGCGGCCGGCGCTCTACAACGGCATCCGGCATTTCGTCTTCGTCATCCCGCCGATGACGGTACTGGCGGGCAGTAGCCTTCGGCTGGGGCATGAACTGGCTGAAGGCAAACCGCCGCAGCTGGCAGCCCGCCGCGCTCGCCATGTTCGCGTTCGGCCTGTTGCTGCCGCTCAGCGAGATGTATCCGCCTGCATCCTTACGAATACACCCACTTCAACCACATCGCCGGCACGGTTCGCACCGCCGACAATTTCTTCATGCTGGATTATTGGGGCCTGGCGCTGAAGCAGGCTTCCGACGGCCTGCGCGAGGAACTGGTCGAGCGGCAGGAAGTGGCGCCGCGCGGACGCAAGTGGAAGGTCGCGGTGTGCGGCCCGCAACGGCCGGCGCAGGTAGCGCTGGGGCCGGATTTCGCGATCGGCTGGGACTCCAGCGCCGCCGACTTCGCGATGACGCTGGGCGAGTTCTACTGCAAGGGCCTCACCGCGCCCGTCATGGTGGAAATCAAGCGCGACGACGTCGTGTTCGCGCGCGTCTACGACATCCGCGGCCGCAGCATTTCGACCCTGCTGGCAATACCGGCGCCATAATCCTTCGATCGATCGCAACGGCATGACTGCCACAAGCAGCCATTGACTTGCCGCGACTTGGGCGCAGGGCTAGGCTTGCGCGCGACAATCAACAATGCACGGGAGACCTGTCATGTCGCCAGCCGAAGCCCGCCTCAAGGAAGTGCCGTCCGGCATGAGCGATGCCGAGTGGAACCAGCGCGTCAACCTCGCCGCCTGCTATCGCCTGGTCGCGCTGTACGGCTGGGACGATCTGGTCGACACCCACATCTCGGCGCGCGTGCCCGGCCCCGAGCATCACTTCCTGATCAACCCGTACGGGCTGATGTTCGACGAGATCACCGCCTCGAGCCTGGTCAAGGTCGATCTCGACGGCAACCAGCTGACCGAGAGCGATTACAGCATCAACCCGGCCGGCTTCACCATCCACTCGGCGATCCATGAGGTGCGCGAGGACGCCGGCTGCGTACTTCATCTGCACACGCCCGACGGCACGGCGGTGGCAAGCTGCATGGAAGGCCTGCTGCCGATGAACCAGACCGCGCATTTCGTCACCCACGACCTCGCCTATCACGACTATGAAGGCGTGGCGCTCGACCATGACGAACGTCCGCGGCTGCAGAAAGACCTCGGCGACAAGAACCACCTGCTGCTGCGCAATCACGGTACGCTCACCGTCGGCCGCTCGGTCGCATCCGCCTTCGAGCGCATGTACCATCTGGAACGGGCCTGCACGATGCAGGTGCGCACCCGCATGCTGGGGCCGACCGCCTATCCGATCGAGAAGGCCGTGGTCGATCAGAACGAGGGGTTCTTTCACAATCCCGAGCGGATGGAATTGCGCTCGACCAACCTCGTGTGGCCGCCGCTGTTACGCAAGCTCGACCGCATCGATCCCGGCTACCGGAGTTGAAATTTTAGGGTTTTAAGTGTAGTATCGCGTCCAACGACCTCTGCACGACCGAATCAAAACGCCGCCCAATTCCGGGCGGCGTTTTTTGTTTGGGTGAGACGATGGGTTTCGCTTCGCTCTACCCATCCTACACGGCGAACGCCGCCAAAAGCCCGTAGGATGGGTAGAGCGCAGCGAAACCCATCACATTGCCGGCATCAAGGCCGCTCCCCAAAATCGCCGGTTAGCTCCCTAACATCACCCGCCCAATCCTCGGGATAGATCCGGAGCTTCACCATGCGATGAAACGACGAGTACGGCCAATCCCTCACGCGCGTCACGAGCCGATGCTTAACCGGGTTGATATGGATGTAATCGATATGCCGCGCGAAATCGTTCTCATCCCGGATGGTATGCTCCCAAAAGCGCCTCTGCCAGATACCGCGTTCACCCTTCGCGGCTCGGCTGCCTGAAATGAGCTCGATGGTCGGGAGGGCGCGCGAGAAAGCCGACTTGATCTGCCGCCAGCGCGTCGCGAAGTCTGCGTCACCCTCTGGCAGCGTCCAGACTGCATGGAGGTGATCGGGAAGCACAACCATCGCATCGGTGGCGAACGGATGACGTTGGCGCGTCTCGCGGAATGCGACGCGGAGTTGATCGATATGCTCGGTCAACAAACGCAGTCGCCGGTCCGCCAAGTTGGCAGTGAAGAAGAAACTGCCGCCGGGAATGAAGTTACGACGGTAGTCCGTCATGAGCCTATGCACTCGCGGTGAGATGATGGGTTTCGCTTCGCTCTACCCATCCTACACTTCTGCATTCGTCCTGCGAGCTAGCGCGGCGCTTCCGCGAACGCCCCGAGAATCCGCGCCCAGGAGCGGATGCCCTTGTGAAAACTCTTCAGGTCGTATTTCTCGTTCGGCGAATGGATGTTGTCGTCGTCGAGGCCGAAGCCGACCAGCACGGTATCGAGGCCGAGCGTGCGCTTGAAATCCGAGACGATCGGGATCGAGCCGCCACAACCGATCAGCAGCGCGTCCCTGCCCCACTCGTCCGTCAGCGCACGCTTGGCGGCGGCGAGCGGCTTCATGTTCCAGTCGAGCGCGATCGCGGGCGCGATGGAATGATCGGTGAATTCGGCCTTGCAATCGCCGGGCAGCCGCGCCGTCACGTAGTCGCGAAAGCCTTTTCGGATCTTTTCCGGATCCTGCCCCACCACCAGGCGGAACGAAATCTTCGCGGAAGCCTCCGCCGGGATCACGGTCTTGGATCCCTCGCCGGTGTAGCCGCCGATGATGCCGTTGATGTCGCAGGTCGGACGCGTCGAGACCTGTTCGATCAGGAGGCGGCCTTTCTCGCCGGCGGGGAGCGACAAGCCGATCGGCTTCAGGAACGAATCCGGCGTCATGTTCAGGCTTTTCCACTGCGCCAGGATGTCGGGCGGCAGGTCTTTCACGCCATCGTAGAAGCCGGGAATGGTGATGTGGCCGTTGTCGTCGTGCAGGCCGCCGAGAATGCGGGTCAGCACCCGGATCGGATTTTGCGCGCCGCCGCCGAACAGGCCGGAATGCAGGTCGCGGTTGGCGGCCTTGATCTTGACCTCGTCATAGACGAGGCCGCGCAGCGAGATGTTGATCGCCGGCGTGTTCTGGTCCCACATGCCGGTGTCGCAGACCAGCGCGAAGTCCGCCTTGAGGTCGTCCTTGTTCTTCTCCAGGAACGGCACGAAATTCTTCGATCCGACTTCCTCCTCGCCTTCGATGACGATGGTGACGTCGACCGGCAGCGATCCCGTCACCGGACTTCCAGGCGCGGCAGGCCTCGACGAAGGTCATCAACTGTCCCTTGTCGTCCTCGGCGCCGCGCGCGACGATGATCTTGCGCCCGTCGGCATGGTCGGTCACGGCCGGCTCGAACGGCGGCCGGTGCCACAGGTTCAGCGGATCGACCGGCTGCACGTCGTAGTGCCCGTAGAACAGCACATGCGGCCGCCCGCCGGCACCGCCATTCGAACTCATCCGGGCGACGACGGCCGGATGACCGGCGGTCGGCCGCACCTCCGCGGTGAAGCCAAGCGTTGCGATATCCTTCGCCAGATGATCGGCGGCGGCCTTGCAGTCGCCGGCAAAGGCCGGATCGGCCGAAATCGACTTGATCCGCAGCAGCGCAAACAGCCGCTCGAGGCTGTTGTCGAAATCGGCGTCGATGCGGTCGAGGACTGGTTGAAGCTGGGCGTTGGACATCGCTGGGATCCCTTAGCTGTGGGCGTTTTTGTTTGGGGCAAGTTGTAACCCGCCTGTGGACGGAGGCAAGGCATCCGCAAGCGGCGGATTCAGAATGTGCCAGACCAGTCCCGCCAAGAGGACGATCGTCGCGGCGAGATTGTTGCCATAGGCCTGCAGGTCGTTCGGAAAGACCGGCAGCGACAGAAGCTGCAAGCCGCCGGCGATTGCCAGCAGCGCCCAGGTGCCGGCCCTGGCCGCAGGCCGCGGATCATAGGCGGCGCGATGGATCAGGACCGTGATCGGGAAGAACAGCCACATGAAATAATACTGACGGGCCAGCGGCGAAGCCACCGTCATCAGGCAGAACAGGATGCCGAGTTCCTCGGCGTCCGATCGTCCGGTCCGGCGCGCGGCCCTCGGCATGACCGCGAGAAAGCCGATCCCGATCGCAAGCGAAATCGCCAGCACGATCCAGTTCGCGGTCTTGAAATCGAGATCGACGATATTCATGGTGCGCGCAGGCTTGGCCGGATCGTCCTGATTGTAATTCAGCGGCCGCGTCAGGCGGTGCGTCACCGCGATGATCGACTGATTGACCCAGGACCAGTTCTGCTCGTCGCGCTGACCGAACCCCTTCTCCGAACTCGAGCCGACCATGCCCTGGTACCAGGTCTTGAGCTCCGCGACATTGTGCTGGTAGCCGCGAATCGGCGCCGGCAGCACCAACAGGAACACGACCAGAAAGACCAGCATGCCGGCGGCCGCCGCCCATTGCCGGCGCCAGACCAGATAGGGAAACACCGCCACCGGGAAAACCTTGATGGCGGTGGCGAGCGCGAACATGCATCCCGCCATCCAGCCGCGCTGATCCCGCAACAGCCAGAAGCCGTACAGCATCAGCGCCAGCAGCACGAGGTTGGGCTGCCCGAGATCGAACATGTCGAAGACGAAGGTAATGGTGACGAAGCCCGGCAGCGCCTCCAGCCAGGGACCGGGCTTGCGCCCAGATCCCGTCATCGCGTTCGAGAATTGCGCCGTCATCCACCACGCGACAATGTTGAGAAACGACAGGCAGAGATAAAGCGGTATCTTGCCGAACCAGCTCGGGATCGCCAGCAGCACGGCTGGCAGCGGCGGATAGATGAATTCGAAATAGCTGGCGGGATCGTCGGGGTAGAGGTTGCTGCCCTGCAGCACCTGCTGGCCCGCCCAGAACCACAGCGGATAGTCCTTGGTCTTGCCGTTGCCCCAGATCTCCGGAACCAGCACGTCGGCCGTCAGCGCGATGCAGCAGACAAGAAACAGAATATCGAGCGGCGCTCGCAACGACGGATATCTCAGCACGCGCTCGTTCCGGAAGTCAGAGGGAGGTCACGCCAGCCATTAGCGTCGCAGCAAGCCGCCGAGCGCGCCGCGCACCAGCGAGCGGCCGACCGAGCCGCCGAGCGAGCCGCCGACCGACTTGCCGAGATCGGCAGCGACCCCGCCGACCACCTTGTTGGTGACCGAGCGCGTGACGTCTCGCGCGATGACCTGGCCGGTCGACAGCCGGCCGCGCTTGATGCTGGTGCCGAAGATCGTGCCGACGATCGCGCCGATCTGCCCGAGGATTCCACCGCCACTGCCACCGGCGTCCGTGTGTCCGGATGTGCGGCCGTGCCGGCGACGCGCTTCTGCAGCATCTCGTAGGCGGATTCGGCATCGATCGCGGTGTCGTATTTGCCCTTCACCGGGCTGTTGTTCATGATCGCCTTGCGCTCCTCCGGCGTGATCGGCCCGATCCGCCCCGTCGGCGGCCGGATCATGACGCGCTCGACCATCGCCGGCGTGCCGCCGCCTTCGAGGAACGACACCAGCGCCTCGCCCTTGCCGAGCTCCATGATGACCCGGGCGGTATCGAGCTTCGGATTGGGCCGGAACGTCTGCGCCGCCGCCGCCACCGCCTTCTGGTCGCGCGGCGTGAACGCCCGCAGCGCGTGCTGCACGCGGTTGCCCAGTTGGGCGAGCACCTTGTCCGGCACGTCGATCGGGTTTTGCGTGACGAAATAAACGCCGACGCCCTTGGAGCGGATCAGCCGCACCACCTGCTCGATCTTGTCCATCAGCGCCTTCGGCGCATCGGTGAACAACAGATGCGCCTCGTCGAAGAAGAACACCAGTTTCGGCTTCGGCAGATCGCCGGCCTCGGGCAGCTCCTCGAACAGTTCCGACAGCATCCACAACAGGAAGGTCGCATAGAGCCGCGGGCTCTGCATCAGCTTGTCGGCGACCAGGATATTGACCATGCCGCGGCCGTCGCTGTCGGTCTTCATGAAATCCTTCAGCGTCAACGCCGGCTCGCCGAAGAATTTCGTTCCACCCTGGTTCTCCAGCACCAGAAGCTGGCGCTGAATGGTTCCGACGGTGGCCTTGGTGACGTTGCCGAAACCCTGCGCGGCCTTGCGGATCGGCGCCAGCGGATCTTCCTCGGCATCCGGCCCTTCTTGCCGGTGTCCGGCACGATCGCATCCAGCAGCGCACGAAGATCCTTCATGTCGATCAGCGTCAGGCCGTTCTCGTCCGCGACGCGGAATGCGACATTGAGCACGCCCTCCTGGACGTCGTTCAGATCGAGCATCCGCGACAGCAGCAACGGCCCCATTTCCGTGACGGTGGCGCGCACCGGATGGCCCTGCTCGCCGAACACGTCCCAGAACACGGTCGAGAACTGGTCGGGCTGGAACGTGAGGCCCATTTCGTTGGCCCGCTTGACGATAAAGTCCTTGGCCTCGCCGACTTCGGAGATGCCGGACAGGTCGCCCTTGATATCGGCCGCGAATACCGGAACACCGGCCCGCGCAAATCCTTCCGCCATCACCTGCAGCGACACCGTCTTGCCGGTTCCGGTCGCGCCGGTGACGAGACCGTGCCGATTGGCGAGCGCGAGCGTCAGCCAGGCGGGCTGTTCGCCCTTGCCGATGAAAATCTTCTCGTCGGTATCGGCGGTCTTGTTATCGGAGGTCGCCATCGCATCGCCTCTTCGCGCGCATCGGGGAGGTTCGGTCGCCAAGCAAGACCATCCTATCGCATCCTGCCCGTCGATTGAAACCACCTGCGGACGTGGATGCAGCCTGCCGTTTCGAAGATCGCGTTCTCATACTTTTCTCCAACTCCGGTAGAAAAACGGAGGGCGTGGAGCGGCAGATAGCGTAAATCCGGCGCTTCACTCTTGCATTGCTGCAACACTTGCCGCGCGATCTGAAGCGAAAATCGCCTTCAGTGTGTGCTGATCGCTTGTATTTCAGATCGCGGACGCTCAAGATAAATTCCCAAGAGACGACCCGGTAACAACCGGCTGAGGGCGGGGCATGATGGACGAATTGATTGGGCGGCTGGCCGCCAAGGCCGGCATCGATAACGCTGTCGCTGAAAAAACCATCGGCATCGTTCTGGGTTTCCTCCGCAACGAGGGGCCCTCCGACAAGGTTCAGGCCCTGATCGACCAAATTCCGGGCGCGGAGGCTGCGATCGCGGCCTCGAGCAGCAACAGCGGCCTCTCCAGGCTGATGGGCGGCGGCCTGATGGCGCTCGGCACCAAGCTGATGGCGCTTGGTCTCGGCATGAACGAAATTCAAAGCATCGCGCGTGAACTTTTCCGGTTCGGCCGCGACAAAATCGGAGCGGATCAAATGGGCGAAATCATCTCGGGGACGCCGGGCCTCAGCCAGTTCGCCTGAAGCACCTCCCCCTTCGGCCTCCGCACATTCCTTTATATCGAGTATCATGACATATCCCCTCTCCGAGATCGAAGGCCTGACCGCCTTCTCCGCCTCGAAACTGAAATCGCTCGGCATTCGCACGACCGAAGCGCTGCTGGAAGCCGCCCGCACCGTCAAGGGACGCAAGGCGCTGGCGGCGAAGACCGGCATCAGCGAACAGCAGCTGCTCGAATGGGCCAATTTCTCCGACTACATGCGGATTCCCGGGATGGGCAAGGCCAAGGTCGGGCTGGTGCGCGCCGCCGGCGTCACGACGGTGCGCGAACTGGCGCTGCGCAACCCGGCGCGGCTGGCCCAGAACATGAAAGACGTGAATACCAAGCGTAAGCTCGTCCGCGTCATGCCCTCGGAAAAGTCGGTCGAGCAATTGATCGCGCAGGCGCGCAAGCTTCAGCCGAAAATCAGCTACTAGCAGTCGCTGAAGCAAGCCAGTCCGGCTGGAGCCGACCATCAGGCCTGCGCTCTGACATCTTGACTCCCACGCGGACCGCGCAAAGCGACCGCATGATCGCAACCATGTCCAGACCCGCAGCGGTGGCCGGCCCGGCCGGTCATCCCGACCTGCCGGCGCTGCTGTCGAGGCCGTATCCGGCCGTGATGGGCGTGCTGAACGTGACGCCCGATTCATTTTCCGACGGCGGGCAGTTCATCGCGCCCGAACGCGCGCTGGCGCAGGCCCGGCGCATGGTCGCCGAGGGCGCCGACATCATCGACATCGGCGCGGAATCCACCCGGCCCTACGGATCGGAGCCGATCTCGGCGGACGAAGAGCTGTCGCGGTTGCAGCCGGTGCTGCCGGATGTGGTCTCGCTCGGTGTTCCCGTCTCGATCGACAGCATGAAATCGGCGGTCGTGGCCTGGGCGCTGGATCATGGCGCCGCGATCGCCAACGACGTCTGGGGCCTGCAGCGCGATCCCGACATGGCCGGCCTGGTCGCGGCCCGCGCGGGTGCCCGTCATCATCATGCACAACCGCGACAGCGCCGATGCCGCCATCGACATCATGAAGGACATCGCGGCCTTCTTCGCCCGCTCGCTCGAGATCGCCGCGAAGGCCGGTATTTCGCCTGGCAATATCGTGCTCGACCCCGGCATCGGCTTCGGCAAGACGCCGGAGCAGAGCATGATGGCGCTGGCGCGGCTGCATGAACTGCAATCGTTTGGACTGCCGCTGCTGGTCGGCGCCTCGCGCAAGCGCTTCATCAGCACGGTGACGCCGTCGGAGCCGCATCAGCGCCTTGGCGGCTCGATTGCCGCCCATCTCATTGCGGCCAAAGGCGGGGCACGGATCATCCGCACCCACGACGTCGCGGAAACCGTCCAGGCGCTGCGCGTTGCAGCCGCGATCGGGGAGCAGCAATGACCGATACGATCTTCATCACCGGCGTCGTCATCCATGCCCGCCACGGCGTGATGGAACACGAGACCGAGGTCGGCCAGCGCTTCGTCATCGATCTCGAACTCTCCGTCGACCTGTCGGAATCCTCGCGCACCGATCGCCTCGCCGACACCGTGTCCTATTCCAACGTGGTCGCGACCGCGACCGCCGCCTTCAAGAACGTCAACTACAAGCTGCTGGAGCGCGCCGCCGGCGCCGTCGCCGATGCCATCCTGGCCGCGTTCCCGCGCATCGGCGCGGTCAAGGTCACCGTCCACAAGCCGCACGCGCCGATCGCCGCGATCTTCGACGACGTCGGCGTGGTCCTGACGCGCACACGGCAATCGCCCTGACATGGCGGACGTGCTGATCGCGCTCGGCGGCAATGTCGGCGACGTTCGCGCGACATTCGAGAAGGCGATCTCCAACATTTGCGGCATGACGCAGGCCGCACTGCTGGCGCGCTCGTCCGATTACGCCACGCCGCCCTGGGGCAACGAGGCGCAGGCCCCCTTCATCAATGCCTGCATCGAAATCGAAACCAGCCTCGATCCGCACGCGCTGTTGTTCACGCTGCACAAGATCGAGAAGAAATTCGGCCGCGACCGCGCGGTCGAAACGCACTGGGGTCCGCGCACCCTCGACCTCGATCTGATCGCCTATGACGATGTCAAAATCGACAAGCCGGAACTGACGCTGCCGCATCCCCGGCTGTTCGAACGCGCCTTCGTGCTGGTGCCGCTCGCCGAGATCGTGCCCGACCGTGTCATTGCGGGACGCCGCGTCAGCGACGCGCTGGCAGGCCTTTCGACCGATGGTATCCAGCGGTTGCCCGACCTCGGCTAGGCCTTGAACCGGTCTTGGGGGCCCAAAACAACCGTTTGGCTTGGCCGCCGCCCCGTGGCAATTTCCGGCCAAATCAAGCGCGACCAGGGAACCATTGGCCTGATGACGACGACACTGACGAACTTCGATTGGCGGCGGATTTTGCGCCGGCTGACTACGACGACTGGCGCAAGCTGGTCGACGGGGTGCTGAAGGGCGCGCCGTTCGAGAAACTCGTCGGCAAGACCGCAGATGGATTGAAGATCGATCCGATCTACGCCCGCGCGCAAGGCGCCGTGCCGCTCGCAGGCCGCCTGCCGGCCGCGCCCTGGCAGATCATGCAGCGGATCGATCATCCCGACGCCAAGGCGGCCAACGCGCAGGCGCTGCACGATCTGGAAAATGGCGCCACCGGGCTGACGCTGGTGTTCGCCGGCGCCAATGGCGCTTACGGTTTCGGGCTGGAGCCTTCGGCGGAGGCGATGAGCCCAAATCCTCGACGGCATCTATCTCGATGCCGGCATCGGCATCGAACTTCAGATCGGTCCGCAGTCGCGGATGGCGGCGATCCACGTCGCCGAATATGTCCAGCGCAAGGGGATCGATCCGGCGGCCTGCGATATCCGCTTCGGTCTCGACCCGCTCGGGGCCGGCGCGGTGTGGGGATCCAGTCCCTATAGCTGGGCCGAGATCGTGCCCGCGGTGACCAGCGCCATCAAGGGCCTCGCCGCGCTCGGCTTCAAGGGTCCGATGGCCGCGGCCGACGGGCGGGTGATCCACGATGCCGGCGGATCGGAAGTCCAGGAACTGGCGTTCGCGCTGGCGGCCGGTGTCGCCTATCTGCGCGCGATCGAGGCGGCCGGGGTATCGCTCGAAGCTGCGCAAGGCATGGTCTATGCGCGGCTGTCCGCCGATGCGGATCAGTTTCTGACGCTCGCGAAATTCCGCGCGCTGCGGCTGCTGTGGGCGCGGATCGAACAGGCCTGCGGCCTGACACCCAAGCCGCTGTTCGTCGCCGCCGACACCGCCTGGCGCATGCTGACGCAGCGCGATCCTTACGTGAACATGCTGCGGGCGACGATGGCTATCTTCTCCGCCGGCCTCGGCGGCGCCAACGCCATCACCGTGCTGCCGCATACGCTGGCGCTGGGCCTGCCCGATCCGTTCGCCCGGCGCGCCGCGCGCAACACGCAACTGGTGCTGCTGGAAGAATCCAACCTCGCCAAGGTGTCCGATCCCGCCGCCGGCTCCGGCGGCATCGAAACGCTGACAAAGCAGCTCTGCGACGCCGCGTGGTCGCTGTTCCAGGAGATCGAAAAGGCCGGCGGCCTGTTTGCCTCGCTCGAACAGAACCTGATCCAGCGCAAGGTCGCCGCCACGCGGGCCGTGCGCGAGGCCAACATCGCCAAACGGCGCGACGTGCTGACCGGCGCCAGCGAATTTCCGAACCTGCACGAGGCCGAGATCGCGGTGCTGGATGCCAAGCCGATCGCGCTCGCGCCCTATGGCGAGGCCAAATTCAAGTTCGACGCGCTGCCGCCGATGCGGCTGGCGGCGCCGTTCGAAGCGTTGCGCGACAAATCGGACGCCAGGCTCAAGAGCGCGGGCGCACGGCCAAAAATCTTCCTCGCCAATCTCGGCACGGCCGCCGATTTCACCGCGCGCGCCACCTTTGCCAAGAGCTTTTTCGAGACCGGCGGCATCGAGGCGATCGACACGCAGGGATTTGCCGATCCGGCAGCGCTCGCGGCGGCCTTCAAGGCCTCCGGCGCGGCTGTGGCCTGCCTCTGTTCGTCCGACAAGGTCTATGCCGGGCATGCCGCAGCAGCCGCCAAGGCCCTTCAAGCGGCTGGTGCAAAGCATATCTATCTGGCAGGCCGGCCCGGCGAGCAGGAAGCCGCATTGCGCGCCGCCGGCGTCGGCGATTTCATCTTCGCCGGCGGCGACGCGCTGGCGATGTTGCAGGACGCCTGGCGGCGGATGGAGTGAGCATGACAGAGGCGAGCAAATCCGTTCTGACCGGCGGCTGCCAATGCGGCGCCGTTCGCTTTGCGCTGTCGGCGCCGCCGGCCAAGATCAGCATCTGTCACTGCCGGATGTGCCAGAAGGCGTCAGGCGCGCCGTTCGCCTCCTTTGCCGATATCGAGCACAAGGATTTCAGCTGGACCCGCGGCAAGCCGGCGGCGTTCAAATCCTCCTCGATCGCGAGCGCGATTTCTGCGCCGACTGCGGCACGCCGTTGAGCTTCCGCCGCATCGATGGCCCGCGGATCGAGATCATGACCGGGACCTTCGACCGCCCCGACCGGCTGGTGCCGACGCGGCAATATGGCACCGAATCCCGGCTCGGCTGGGTGGTCGGCATCGCCAACCTGCCGAGCCAGACCACGCTGCAGAATTACGGGCCGGAGAAGCTCGGCACCATCGTCAGCCACCAGCATCCGGACCATGATTAGGAGTGGCGACCGCTGACCGTCACAGTGCTATATTGGTAACCCATGAGCCGCATACCGAACTTCGCGAATATCGCTTTTGAGAAGACCGTCCGCTGCCGAGCCTCGCGGCAGCGTCGAGCCGTGGCTGACGCCCGAGGGCATCCTCGGTCAAACCCGGCTACAGCGAGGCCGATCTCGAAGGCATCGACTTCCTCGACACCTGGCCGGGCATCGCGCCCTATCTGCGCGGCCCCTACCCGACCATGTATGTCAACCAGCCCTGGACCATCCGGCAATATGCCGGGTTCTCCACGGCGGAAGATTCCAACGCGTTCTACCGCCGCAACCTCGCCGCCGGACAAAAGGGCCTTTCGGTCGCGTTCGATCTGGCCACCCATCGCGGCTACGACAGCGATCATCCGCGCGTCACCGGCGACGTCGGCATGGCCGGCGTCGCGATCAATTCCATCTACGACATGCGCACGCTGTTCTCAGGCATCCCGCTCGACCAGATGAGCGTGTCGATGACCATGAACGGCGCGGTGCTGCCGATCCTCGCGCTGTTCGTGGCGGCGGCCGAGGAACAGGGCGTGCCGCCGGAGAAACTGTCGGGCACCATTCAGAACGACATTCTGAAAGAGTTCATGGTGCGCAACACCTATATCTATCCGCCGACGCCCTCGATGCGGATCATCTCCGACATCTTTGCCTACACCTCGCAAAAGATGCCGAAGTACAATTCGATCTCCATCTCCGGCTATCACATGCAGGAAGCCGGCGCGACGCAGGACCTCGAGCTCGCCTATACGCTGGCCGACGGCGTCGAATATCTGCGCGCCGGCCTTGCCGCCGGCCTCGACGTCGACCGCTTCGCGCCGCGGCTGTCGTTCTTCTGGGCGATCGGCATGAACTTCTTCATGGAAGTCGCGAAGATGCGCGCCGCGCGGCTGTTGTGGGCCAAGCTGCTGACGCAGTTCAACCCGAAGGACCCGCGCTCGCTGTCGCTGCGCACGCATTGCCAGACCTCGGGCTGGTCGCTGACCGCGCAGGACGTCTTCAACAACGTGATGCGCACCACCATCGAGGCGATGGCGGCAACCCAAGGCCACACCCAGTCGCTGCACACCAACGCGCTCGACGAGGCGCTGGCGCTGCCGACCGATTTCTCGGCGCGCATCGCCCGCAACACGCAATTGTTCCTGCAGCAGGAAAGCGGCACCAACCGCATCATCGATCCCTGGGGCGGCTCGTTCTATGTCGAACGGCTGACCCGCGATCTCGCGGCGAAGGCCTGGGGCCATATCCAGGAGGTCGAGGCGCTCGGCGGCATGGCGAAGGCGATCGAGGCCGGCGTGCCCAAACTGCGGATCGAGGAAGCCTCCGCCAAGACCCAGGCGCGGATCGACGCCGGACGGCAGGCCGTGATCGGCGTCAACAAATACAAGCCGGTCAACGAGGCCGCGATCGACGTGCTGAAGGTGGAAAATTCCACCGTGCGGCGGCTGCAGATCGACAAGCTGAAGCGGCTGCGCTCCGAGCGCGACCAGAAGGAAGTCGACGCCGCGCTTGCGGCGCTGACGCGCTCGGCCGGCGAAGGCAACGGCAATCTGCTGGCGCTCGCCATCGATGCCGCGCGCGCCAAGGCCACCGTCGGCGAAATTTCGGACGCGATGGAAAAGGTGTTCGGCCGCCACCGCGCCGAAATCAAATCCATCACCGGCGTCTACAAGCGGGAGGCGTCCACCATGTCCAACCGGGTCGAAAAGGTGCAAGCCCTGATCGACGCGTTCGAGGAGGCCGAGGGCCGCCGGCCACGCATCCTCGTCGCCAAGATCGGCCAGGACGGCCACGACCGCGGCCAGAAGGTGATCGCGTCGGCCTTTGCCGATGTCGGCTTCGACGTCGATATCGGGCCGCTGTTCGCCACCGCCGACGAGGCGGCGCGCCAGGCGGTGGAGAACGACGTGCATATCCTCGGCGTGTCGTCGCTGGCGGCCGCCCATCTCACCGCGGTGCCGGAATTGAAGGCCGCGCTGAAGAAGCAGGGCCGCGAGGACATCATGATCATCATCGGCGGCGTGGTGCCGCCGCAGGATTACGACGCGCTGTACAAGGCCGGCGCCGAGGCGATCTTCCCGCCGGGCACCGTGATTTCGGATGCCGCCGAAGAGCTGATCCACAAGCTCAATGCGCGGCTGGGCCACAGCGAGGCGGCGGAGTAGCGGCCGACGTAACGGAGGATAATCACGCGGCCAGCGGCTCGCGAAAAACGATGGGGATGCAAGGGCGCCCCACCCCTCGCCTGAATCGCGCAGCCGTTGTAAACCAAGACATGCCGTCGCCGAATTCTCCCCCGGACATCGAAAAGCTCGCTCACGACCTCCGCGCCGGCGACCGCGCGGCGCTGGCGCGCGCGATCACGCTGATCGAGAGCCGGCGCGGCGATCATCAGGCCGCCGCCCGCGAACTGGTGCAGGCGCTGCTTGCCCGACACCGGCACGGCGGTCCGCGTCGGCATCACCGGCTCGCCCGGCGTCGGCAAGTCCACCACCATCGACGCGCTCGGCATGTTCCTGATCGAGCGCGGCCACAAGGTCGCGGTGCTGGCGGTCGACCCATCCTCGGCCCGCACCGGCGGCTCGATCCTCGGCGACAAGACGCGGATGGCGCGGTTGTCGGCCTCCGACGATGCCTTCATCCGGCCCTCGCCGGCCTCCGGCACGCTGGGCGGCGTCGCGGCGAAAACCCGCGAGGCGATGCTGCTGTGCGAGGCGGCCGGCTTCGACGTGGTGCTGGTGGAAACCGTCGGCATCGGCCAGTCCGAGACCGCGGTCTGCGACATGACCGATTTCTTCCTGGCGCTGATGCTGCCCGGCGCCGGCGACGAATTGCAGGGCATCAAGAAGGGCCTGGTCGAACTCGCCGACATGATCGCGATCAACAAGGCCGACGGCGACAACATCAAGCGCGCCAACCTGGCGGCGGCCGAATATCGCGGCGCGCTGCATATCCTGAGCCCCCGTTCCGAGCACTGGCACCCGCCGGTCCTGACCTATTCGGCGTTGACCGGCACCGGCATGGACACGCTGTGGCAGAAGGTTCTGGATCACCGCACCGCGATGAATGCGTCCGGCGAGTTTGCGGCGCGGCGGCGCGAACAGCAGGTGAAATGGATGTGGTCGATGCTGGAGCAGCGGATGATGGCGCGGCTGCGCGCCGACGCTGCGATCCGCGCCAAAGTAAAGAAGACCGAGGCCGAGGTGGCGGACGGCCGCCTCACGCCGGCGGTTGCCGCCGAACAGATTGCGGAGATGCTGCGATGAACGACAAGCTTCGTGTCCTGATCACCGGTTTCGGTCCGTTTCCGGGCGAGCCCTACAATCCGACGCAGGCGCTGGTGAAGCGGTTGCTGCGGCTGCGCCGTCCGGCCTTTTCCGATGTCGAACTTTCCGGCCACATCTTTCCCGTGACCTACAAGGCGGTCGACCGCGAATTGCCGCAGGCACTGGCAAAGCACCGTCCGCAGGCGCTGCTGATGTTCGGCCTCGCCGGCCGCACCGCGCATGTCCGCGTCGAGACCCGTGCACGCAACGCCGTCACGCTGCTGTGGCCCGATGCGGCGCAGACCCGCGTCCGCAAGGGATCGATCGGCGCCGGTCCGGATGCGATGCGGTTTGGCCCGCACACGCTGCGGCTGTTGCGCGCCGCGCTCGGCACCGGCATCGATGCGCGGCCTTCGCGCGATGCCGGAAACTATCTCTGCAATTATCTGAGCTGGCGCGCCATCGAGTCGGTCGGCACCAGCGACCATCTCCGGCGGGCGGCGTTCGTGCACATCCCGCCGCTCGGCCGCGACGGCAAGGCGCGGCGCAAGGGCAACCCGCGCATCACGCAGGAGGAACTGGTCGATGCCGGCGAGGCGATGCTGCTGGAACTGGTGAGCCTGACGCGGCAGGCGGTCCGCAGCTTCGTAGGTGCCGGCGCTAGTTGTTGCACCCGGGATTAACCCTACCCCGAACAATCGCGCGCTTCCGCCTGCGCGTTCACCATGGTCAGCCGCATTTTCGCGCTACGTTTGCGGGCTGCGAATGCAGCAAATGCCCGCATGGCGCGAGGACCCTTCAATCATGGACGTCAAACGCCGCCAGTTCATGGGCGTTTCCGCCGCCGGCGTTGCCGGCGCGCTGGCGATGGCGCCGGACAGCGCCCGCGCCGCGCCGCTGACCTCGGCGCTTCGGCCGTGACGCCACGCAATATGGCGTCCGCCCCGGCAGTCCCGACGATCAGACCAAAGCGCTGCAGCGGGCGATCGACGAAGCCGCGCGCGCGCAAGTGCCGCTGGCGCTGCCGCCGGGCGTCTACCGCACCGGCCTGCTCCGCCTGCAAGGCGGCACGCAACTGGTCGGCGTGCGCGGCGCGACCAAATTTGTCTTCAACGGCGGCGCCTCGATGCTGCAGAGCGAAGGCGCCGGCCGCATCGGCCTGTCGGGCATCACTTTCGACGGCGGCGGCATTCCGCTGCCGACGCGGCGCGGCCTCGTGCATTGCACTCGGCGGACGCGATATCCGCATCACCGAGTGCGAAATCACCGGCAGCGGCGGCAACGGCATCTGGCTCGAGCAGGTCTCCGGCGATATCAGCGGCAACATCTTCACGCAAAATCGCAACCACCGCGGTGGTGTCGTTCGATGCGCTGGGCCTGATCGTCTCGCGCAACACCATTACCGGCACCAACGACAACGGCATCGAGATCCTGCGCACCGCCATCGGCGATGACGGCACGCTGGTGGCGGATAACCGCATCGAGGACATCAAGGCCGGCCCCGGCGGCTCCGGACAGTACGGCAACGCCATCAACGCCTTCCGCGCCGGCAATGTGATCGTGCGCGGCAACCGGATCCGCAATTGCGATTATTCGGCGGTGCGCGGCAATTCGGCGTCGAATATCCAGATCACCGGCAACAGCGTCAGCGATGTCCGCGAGGTCGCGCTCTATTCGGAATTCTCGTTCGAGGGCGCGGTCATCGCCAACAACACCGTCGATGGCGCGGCCGTCGGCGTCTCCGTCTGCAATTTCAACGAGGGCGGCCGCATCGCGGTCGTGCAGGGCAACATCATCCGCAATTTGCTGCCGAAGCGCCCGATCGGCACCGCACCCGACGACGACGCCGGCGTCGGCATCTATGTCGAGGCGGACTCCTCCGTGACCGGCAATGTGATCGAGAACGCGCCCT
The DNA here is from genome assembly GCA_963742665.1 of uncultured Alphaproteobacteria bacterium. Taxonomy (GTDB): domain Bacteria; phylum Pseudomonadota; class Alphaproteobacteria; order Rhizobiales; family Xanthobacteraceae; genus Bradyrhizobium. The sequence goes on along the minus strand of CAVUNH010000004.1, from coordinate 421,603 downwards.
CGTTCGGGATCGTGGCCGGCTGGGGCAAATATCTCCGCGACATCGCCATCATCGGGCAACGTGATCCGCAAGGCCTTTGTCGGCATCGGCGTGTCGGTGGTGCCGGGCGCGGGCACCGCGCTGGTCAACAACAACATGATTTCGGAAACCCCGCGCGGCGCCGTGGTCGGCCTCGATCATGCCCGCGCCGTCACGACGGACCTGTCCGCCGACGGCGCCCAGCGTTACGCGCAGGTCGTGATCGGGACCAACGCGGTGCGGCGGTAGCCCGCCACGCCTACAGCGCGTTCCTCAGCAGCGGATAGCGTTGCTGCATCACGTCGAGATCGCGCGAGGCGGACGGCAGATCGTCCAGATCAGGTGCGTCGGGCACCGACGGCGCCTCCGCCGAACCCACCAGGACGCTTTCCAGCGCCGCCAGCACATCCGTCGGGACATCGTGCGGCAGCGGCTCGGCCGGAATTTGCGCCGACAGCGGTTGAAGCCGCTGAACGGGCGCAGGCAGAGCGTCGTTGCGAGGCAAATTCCATCGCGGGCGTCCGAGCCAGGAGAGATCGAGGGCGGTGTTGTCGAGCGTGGCCTCGCGCACTTCCAGATCGCGCCAGATTTCGACCGCGGCCTTGGCTTCCTGGAGGTTTTCGAGAAATTCCTGTTCGCGTGAAAGCGCCGCCAGCGCCCGGTCTCGAACAGTTCGGTGAGATATTCGAGCCGCTGCTCGGCGAGATTGCACCAGCGCGCAACAATATCGCGGCCACGTCCCACGTCTGCGTGATGTGTCATGAACCAGCCCGTAAGGAGAAAAACGGACGCAGACGCAACCGAGACGAATCAATTGGACGTGACAGGGATATTCTGTGGAAAACTTCTTCGCTGTCCAGTCGGGGACACTACTGAACACCATCGGGGACAAGAAACCCGCATCAGTACGGGGTTATTCGCCCTATCCACAGTCAAGCCGCAGCCAGGCGGCATGCGCGGCCTGGCGATTGCCGCGTGGCAGCGGCAGTCAATCGGCTGAGGACTTCGCTCGAAAACGGTGCTGAAAACGAAAAGACCCGTCCGGGGGGACAACCGGACGGGTCAAGCCATATGGGCGCTTGGGGTGGATGGGCGCTCGCGCCGAATACAGCCGATGGGGAGGGATAACCGCTCCCACATTCATTAGTCGCAGCAGCCTCGCCGGACGTTCAAAACCGCGGACGATTTTTTTAACTTTTTGTTCGGGGCTTTGCGGCCGGAAATCACTGCGCCGCAGGGCGATTGGCGGTATTCGAGGCCGATTTTTCCGACGCCATCGAGGGTGCGGAGTCGTTCAGCGCCCGGCTCACGGAAGCGTTATCGGGAGCCGGCGCTTTTTCGGAAGCCGGCGTGCCGGATACCGCGGCAACCGGAACCGAGCGGCGCGGCGACCGCGGCGGTGACCGCGGCAAAAGCGTCGGCCTCACCCGCCCCGAACAAATCGTCGCGGCCGGGAGCGCCGAGATCGCGGGCGGTTTTCGTCAAAATCGCGCGCAGATCCTCCGGCTTCAACGCAGGATTGCGCTCCAGCAACAGCGCCGCAACGCCGCTGACGTAAGCGGCGGAGAACGAGGTGCCCGACGTGATCTGGTATTTCTCGTCCGGCGCCGGCAGGAAGATATCGGCGCCGGGAGCCGCGATCGCGATGTGGTTGCCCCGGTTCGACGCCGCGAACAGCTTTTCCTGCGCGTCGGTTCCGCTCACCGCAATCACGTTCGGATTGGCGGCGGGATAGAGCGGCGGTGATTTGGCCCCGGCATTGCCGGCGGCGGCCACCATCAGGATACCCCTGGAGGCGGTGGCGGCGACGCCGCGCTCGATCATGGGATCCTTCGGGCCGGCAAAGCTCATGTTGATGATCTGCGCGCCGTGCTCGGCCGCATAATCCAGCGCCTTCAGGATCACGTAGGAGGTGCTTTCCGCGCCATTGGCGCCGACGCCGAACGCACGGATCGCCAACAACCTCGCCTCCGGCGCGCTTCCCATCAGCCTGGCATGCGCCACGATCGCGCCGGCAACGCCGGTGCCGTGGACGTGCGGGCCTTCCTTGCTGCCGAGCGCGTCGAACGTATCGGCGACCGAATTGGCCAGCTCCGGATGTTTGGCGTCGACGCCGGAATCGATCACCGCAATGGTGACGTTCATGCCGCGGGCGAGCGCATGGGCCTGCGGCAACCGAAGCTGGGCGACCGCATATTGCGAGACGTCGCCCTCGGACTGCGGCTTCTTCTGATCCTGCAGCCGATAGCGGAAATTGAGCTGCACCGACTTCACGCCGCCGGCGGCATCGGCGGCGAATTCACGGCGCACCATGTCCGGCGGGCGCTGATCGATGATGCGGAACAGGCCGATGGTGCTGCCGCCGAGAAGCGGAAAGTTCTGCGATGCGAGCCGCTCCAGGCCGTGACGCCGCGCCAGTTCATCGGCCTGCGCAGGCGACATCGCGCCGTCGATCTCCGCCACGAACTCGTTCCGGACCGCGTTCAGATCGATCGCAGCCTGCGCATTGTTGCGCGCGCCGCCATTCGTCCGCTTGCCCGAGGCGCCGTTGCCGCCGCCGGTCGAGACAATGGGACGATCGAAACATTCGCCGTCGGGACCGCGGTTGGCGTATTCGCAAACCGGATAGAGACTGTGCGAGTAGCGCGCGTAGGGAAGCTTCTCCGCGCCGATACGCAATATCCCGATATGCGGATCCGGGTCCGCATCCCGATATGCGGGTCCGGTCCGCATGATCGACGTACTGCCGCCGCCGTCCCTGATCGCCGGCGTTCGCGCAAGCGTGGTCACGCCGACGCCGGTCGAAGGCGTTCGCGCGATGGTGGTAACGCCGACGACCGGTGCGGCCGCTGATGACCTGGATTGACGCGCGTCCCCACCACGGGATTGACGCGCGGCGCAACCGTCGGATTGATCGTGGTGACCCTGGAATCGATATGCAGGCTCGGCGTGCGCATGATGCTTTGCGCGTGAGCCACCGAGCCGCCGAGAACGGCCAGCGGCAACGCCACCGCCGACAATGCCATTGCCACTTGCCGCGTCTTTGTCTGCCAATTCACGCTAAAGTGACACCATGGAACCTCGGCTTGGCCAGGGACGCGACTGACGCCTTACGGTGTCGCCACCGCAAGATTGACGATCTTCTCGCCTTGCAGCCTGGTCATCAGGCCGGCGACTTCGTCCTTGTTCATGGCGCGGTTGCCGAACTGCAGCCGGAACATGCCGCCCTTGGCGCCATCGACGATCGAGGCCTGATAATTGTCGAGCAGCGCGGTGATGTCGGCGATGCGCGCGTCCGGCGCAAACCGCACCAGCGCGCGCGGCGGCGCGGCGCCGCCGAGATCGCGGGTGATGGGCGCCGGACTGCTCGTTCAGGCTCAGCGAGGCGGTCTGGAACGAAGCGGTCTGGTTCTTCATCAGCACCGCGCCGATCACGCCGGCCTGCAACAGCAGCAGCACGGCGCCGAGGCTCGCCGACCACGCCAGCGTCCGCGGCGAAAGCCTGGTGAAGAATTCCGAGATCCGCGCCGAGATATTGGTCGAAAGCGATGGCTTGCGCACGGGCTCTCCGTCGATCGCGGCAAACAGCTTCTGCATGGCGCGCGCGGACGGCGCTCCCAGGCTCTCGTTGAGATGAATGGTCTCGGCGTATTCCTCGCGGATGACGGCATATTGCCGGGCAAGGTCCGGATCGCTGGCGAGCGCCTCATCGACGCGGCGCGTATCGCGCGCGTTCAGCGTGCCGGCCGCATGGAATGGCAACAGCATTTCGATTTCGCTGGGTTCTTGATCCAGCATTTTTTTGCTCACTGCCATCATGGCCAACCTCGCTCAATGCCGGCTGCCTTCAGCAGTTCGGCCAATTTCTTGCGCGCATAAAACAGGCGCGTCTTGACGGTGTTCTCCGGAATTCCGACGATTTCGGCCACCTCTTCCACGGACTTCTCGTGGTAGTAGACGAGATCGACGATCTCCCGATGCTCAGGCGAAAGTGATGTCAGGCACTTGCGCAACGCGTCACTGGTATCCTTCTTCTGCACCACCACTTCCGGATCATCGGACGTATCCTCGATCGCGTTCGCGGTCTCGTCATCCAGTCCAACGTCCTTCCGGCGCCGCAGGGCCGACAGGGCCTTGAACCGTGTAATCGCCAGCAGCCAGGTGGTAACGGCGGATCGGCCTTCGAACTTGCCAGCCTGACGCCACACATCGAGAAAAACCTCGCTGATGAGGTCTTCCGCAACCTGTTCGTCCCTTACGAGCCTGAGCCCGAAACGGAACACCCTGACATGGTGCCTTCCGTACAGCACCTGCATGGCGAGCCGGTCGCCTTGAGCGATCCGAGCGATCAGAACTTCGTCTGAAGCCGCCTGTGTCGCACTCAATGGCCGTCTCGCAAGATAAGTCGGATGGGGGTGGCGGAGGGTTCGATGGCGGAGGCAAGATTCTTCACATTACGGCAATGTCCTGATTGCATGTGTGATCTACCCCACAGAAGGCGGTCGCCGGGCGCCATCAGTCCCGGCGAAAACGAACGAAGCCCCGCAATTGGTACCATAATACGGTTAAACTTTCCCTAAGAGATCGCGTCGCCCGTGGCGACCTTACCAAGGCTTGGTCTGCAAGACAGCATCTGCTTGCAGGCCGGGCCGCCGCAATGGCCCCGACGGTTGGAACCGGCGGATTTCCGTTGCGAAACAGCGCAATGGCAGGGTTTCAACGGACCAGATTCGGTTCCAAAAGATACCAAACCTAAAGGCTTTCCCACTTAGATTTTTTAACGAGTTCCACCAACGGCGAGACCATGGGCACCGCTGCGTCGTCATTCGTGAATCCGGCCGAACTGGATGGCGTCGGCGCCCAACCGACGGCGAAGGCGCTGGCGCGCCGCGCCAAGCAGCGCCGCCAGATCCTGATCATGATCGGCGGCAGCTACGTCATCGATGCCGGCATCCTGCTGCTTTACGCGCAGGCCGGCACGATACCTTTCACGATCGGCCCGGCCTATGCCACCACCGGCCTGACCGTGATCGCTTTCGCAATCGCCCTTTCCGAGCTCGGCTTCAACGACCGCTTCAAGGACCATTACCTGGTCGCGCCGCAGTCGACCGTCTGCATGCTGATCGCGGTGGCGTTCACCTACATCGCGCCGCAAGCCGGCGGATTGTTCCTGTGCACGCTGTTCATCGTGTTCAGCTTCAGTTCGCTGCGTTCGACGCCCGCCGAGACGATGGCGATCTGGACGACGATGACGATCGGGCTGGCAGGACTATTCCTTCTGACCGACAAACCGGTCTCGATACCGCATGGCAGCCACCTCGAACGCTTCGCCACCCTTCTGGTGTTCGTCCTGACCATCGGACGCTGCATGTTCCTGGGGATCTTCTCCAGTTCGATGAAGCAATCGCTCTATCAGAGCGGGCTGAAACTCAAGGAAGCCTACAAGCGGATCGAGGAGCTCGCCGAACTCGACGAACTGACCGGCTCCTATAACCGCCGCTGCATCATGCGGATGCTGGACGAGGAGATCGCCCGCGCCGGCCGCACTGGGGCGCCCTGCTCGATCGCGCTGATCGACCTCGACTGGTTCAAGCGCATCAACGACGCCTTTGGCCACCCGACCGGCGACGAGGTGCTGCGGACATTCTCCATCACCATGTTCGCCAATATCCGCAACGTCGACCATTTCGGCCGCTATGGCGGCGAGGAATTCCTGCTGCTGCTTCCCGACATGGGCACCGACAACGCCGTGCGCGCGCTCGACCGGCTGCGCGCGATCATCGCCGATCTCGACTGGAGCGCGTTCTCACCCGACATGAAGGTAACGATTTCCGCCGGCGTCACGACGCTGAAGCCGGAGGAGACCCCGGACACATTCCTCGCGCGCGCCGACAGCGCGCTCTATGCAGCCAAGGCACGGGGACGCAATCGCATCGCCCGCGCCTGATCCAACCCATTTCAGTACCGGCGACGAAGAATCCGTCACCGGCTTTTGCTCCAGGACAGAGTCACATGGTTTCGCAGTCAGCTATCATCGCTCCCGCAAGTCTACTCGACGAGTTGCAATCCACCCTGGCGCACGGAACGGTCGCTCGCCGGGTCGAGACCCTGCGCCGGGTCACCGATCTCTTCATCAACGGCGCGGTGGACTTTTCGGACGAACAGGTCGGCCTGTTCGACGATGTCTTCCAGTGCCTGATCGACCACATCGAAACATCCGCCAAGACGCTGCTTGCCAACCGTCTCGCCCCGATCGAGACCGCGCCGCCGCTGACGATCCGGGCGCTCGCGTTCGACGACGTGATCGAGGTTGCCGGACCCGTGCTGTCGCAATCGGCACGGCTCGACGACAAGACCCTGATCGAGAACGCGCGCAGCAAGAGCCAGGCGCATTTGATGGCGATCTCGACCCGCAAGGTGCTGAGCGGCGCCGTCACCGACGTGCTGGTCCAGCGCGGCAATGACGAAGTGATCCAGAGCACGGTGAACAACCCCGGCGCCGAATTCACCGAGCGCGGTCTTACGCGCCTGGTCAGCCGCGCCGAGGGCGACGACAACCTCGCCACCTGCATCGGCCTGCGTCCGAACATTCCGCGGCATCTTTATTTGAAACTGCTGGTCAAAGCCTCCGACACGGTACGGCAGCGGCTGGAGGCCGCCAATCCCGGGTTAGGCGCCGAGGTTCCGACCGCGGTCAAGGAAGCGACGCGGCGCGCGCGCTCGGCATCCTCGGAAGACACCGTGATCGCGCACGCGCTCGTCAAGTCGCTGTACGAGCACGGCCGGCTCGACGAATCCCAGGTGGCGTCTTTTGCCGAAGCCAGCAAGTTCGACGAAGCCAATGCCTCGATCGCAGCGCTCGCCGGCGTGCCGGTGGCGATCGCCGAGAACATGATGATCGAAACCCGGGCCGAGGGTGTGATGATCCTGGCCAAGGTGGCGGGCCTGGCATGGTCGAGCGTCCGTGCGATCATCAGCATGCGCGACGAGCTGTCGGGCGGCGAGCCGACCGATATCGCCAGCCTGCAAGCAAACCTACGAACGGCTGCGGCCGTCGACCGCCCAGCAGGTGCTGCGCTTCCACCGCATGCAGCAGAACGCACCGGCGGCGTGAGCAGCTCGCGTCGTTCCGGCGCAAGCCGGAACCCATACGCCGCGGCCTCTCGATTTTCAGAAAGCTCTTCGACGACCTTCGTTCACCACACGCTGCTGTGGGTATGGATCGCCGGACGACAAAATCAAAACCTGAGCAGCTTCGATCCGGCGAGTGCGCCGACCGCCGTGACCAGCGCGGTCGCGATCGTGTACCAGGTCGCCACGAACAGCGGTGAATCATCCGTGCAATGCGACGCGTACAGCGTCGCCGCCAGTCCCGCCGACAACATGCCGGCGATGGCGCCGGCGAGCGCCGGCCGCGCCGGCGCGCCGTGACGCAGGCCGATCAGCGCACCGGCCAGGATCGGCAATGACAACAGCGGTATCGCCGTCATGCATACCCGCGAGTTGTTGCCGACCAGCCGTGACATCATCGGCAGCCGCTGCGGCATCATCATCTCGCCGCCGATCCCCGCGGTCAGCAGCCCGGCCGGGATCAACAGCAGCCAGCCGAAACCGCGAAGCGAGGCCTCGGGGCGCGACAAATGCAGGCTGACCGCGATGGCGGCGATCGCCAGCGCCAGCGTGACGGCGAATTTCAGATCGAAGAACGGGTTGCGCATCGCGGTCATCACGTCGGGCCGGATGCCGAGTTCGGTGAAGAACATCAAGAGCGAGACGGGTGCGGCGGCCATCAGCGCCAGCATCAGCGCAAAGCCGACCGGCCGCGCGCGGTGCGCGTTGTCCTGGGCCAAGGTCCGAATGAGCTGATCGGTATCCATTCTCATTGTTCCCGTAACTTCGCCGTCAGGCTGGTCAGACCTCGATGCAGCGCCACCCGCACCGCGCCCTCACTCATGGAAAGCTTTGCTGCCGTGTCCTTGATCGAGGCGCTGTCGACGGCGATCGATTGCAACACGTCGCGCTGGCGCGCCGGCAATGACTGCAGTTGCGCTGCGACCTCGCCGGCGGACGCCGTCTCGGCCGCGGCCTCGCCCGGAAGCACCTCGGCGAAATCGTCGATATTGACGAAAATCCGCCTGCCGCGGCGACGCAGCGCGTCGATCAGCTTGTTGCGGGCGATCGCAAACAGCCATGGAGCAAACGGGGCGCTGACGTCCCAGGTGTGCCGCTTCAAATGGACCGCCAGCAAAATGTCCTGCACGATATCCTCGGATTGATCGACCGGTTGCCCTGCCCGCGCGAGGCCACGGCGCGCCGCGGCCCGGAGCACCGGCGTGACGGCCTTGAGCAGGCGATGATACGCCGCACTGTCGCCTGAAATGGCCGACCGCATCAGGCCGGTCCATTCGTCCTCACGTTCGCGCACGCGCGCTCCCACATTGCAATTCGGTCGATCTTTCAATTTGTTACACCGCCGCGGCGTCATCACGAAGTCGTGATCGATTGCCTCGGCGTCGCCTGTCCGCGCGTCCTGCTCCGGGAATCGGGACAGCCGGTTCCCACGTCGGCAGGCTCATATCATCGATCGCGCTCGCTCGCATCCGCGCGCATCTCGACGCCGCGGCGCGATCGCGCGTCTGGCGCACAGATGCTGCCCTGCTTTTGCCCGGTCCTGCCCGAAGATTCCCTTTTTCTGCCCCGCTGTGGACACGCGGCGGGGTCTCATTTCGCCATCGGGGGCGGGCAAATGGGGAGATTGCCAGATGATGGTCAAAGCCAGCGGGCGCTCGGCCTTGATAATTGCAACAGGGCTCTTTGTATGTTTCGCCGGACCGTCGCCGGTCGTGGCAGCCAGCAGCGACAGCGCGGCCGCTACTTCGAAATCGGAAAGCGCGACGTCCGGCAAATCCGCAAGACAGAGCGTGCGTCACTGGAAACGCTACGCGCGCAAGTCCGGCAAGGCCGCGTCGAAACCCGCCGACAGCAAGAAGTCCGCCGAAAAGGACGTCGCTGACGCCTCCGGCGACACTGCGCCCAGGATTCCCGCGACCGTCGCCAACGCCAATGCGCAACTGACGTCCACCGATGCCGCCGACAGCGCCAGCGCCATGACGGCAAAGGCCAACACGATGCTTTTGGCGGCCGCCGACAAGCCGGTCCCGGCAGAGGCGCAAGGTGTCTCCGACGCGGCGGTGGTTTCCTCCGATCAGCTCAACGATGTCGACCGCGCCCTGCAGCAGACCCCCTCGACACAGACGGTTGCGATGGCCTCGGCCAAGCCCGCTGCGACGCCTGTCATGGCATCGGGCAGTGAGGCTTCCACCTGGGATCAGACCTCGCTGATCGGCAAGATTTTCATCGCCTTCGGCGCATTGCTGACGATGGCCTCCGCCGCCCGCATGTTCATGGCGTGAGGTTGCCGGACACCGGACGCAGCGCGTCCGGACCGCCGGTTGCTGCTTCTTGCAACCCCTTGAAGCCCATCCCGGCAGCGGGCACATTGCCCGCGACATCTGGCACCGGGGTGGACCATGGCTACGTTCGAATTCATCATTGTCGAGAGCAAGGGCGCGGTCGGCATCATCACGCTGAACCGCCCAAAGATGCTCAACGCGCTGTCGTTCGGCGTGTTTCGCGAGATTGCGGCCGCCGTCGATGACCTCGAGGCCGACGACGCAATCGGATGCATCCTGATCACCGGCAGCGAAAAGGCCTTCGCGGCCGGCGCCGACATCAAGGAGATGCAGCCGAAAACCTTCATCGACATGTTTTCCAGCGATTTCGCCGCGATCGGCGGCGGCCGCGTCGCCGCTTGCCGGAAGCCGACGATCGCGGCCGTCAGCGGCTATGCGCTCGGTGGCGGCTGCGAGCTTGCGATGATGTGCGACATCATCATCGCCTCCGACACCGCTAAATTCGGCCAGCCGGAAATCACGCTCGGCACCATCCCCGGTATCGGCGGAACCCAGCGGCTGACGCGGGCGATCGGCAAATCCAAGGCGATGGATCTCTGCCTCACGGGACGGATGATGGATGCCGCGGAAGCCGAACGCTCGGGCCTGGTCAGCCGCGTCGTCCCGGTGGACAAATTGATGGAAGAGGCGCTGGCGGCGGCGGAAAAGATCGCCTCGATGTCGCGTCCTGCGGCCGTGATGGCCAAGGAAGCCATCAACCGGGCGTTCGAAACGCCGCTGTCGGAAGGCATGAACGTCGAACGCAACCTGTTCCATTCGACGTTTGCGCTGGAAGACCGCTCCGAGGGCATGGCCGCGTTCATCGAGAAGCGCAAGCCGGTGAACAAGAACCGGTGAGTTTCGTGGGGTGGGCAAAGGCGCGCTTGCGCCGTGCCCACCATCCTCCCAATCCATCGCTGGAATGGTGGGCACGCTGCGCTTTGCGCCGAGCCTACGGCTCCCTGCTCCGCTTGAGCGCCGCGCTGACCAGCGCGCGATAGGCGCGCTCGGCCATTGTTGTGGGTCGGTCGAGGCCAAGCCGCACCAGGCATTCGCTATCGGCAGCATCCACCTCACGCGTAAATCCCTGCCACAACATCCCGGGCAAACGCAGCGGCGTGCGTTGCGCCTCCTGCAACACCTGCAAGGCCGGGATCAGCCGCTGTTCGACCTCGGTGAAATCGCTGCCGAACGGGAATGACGGCAGCAAGCCGGCGTCGCGCGCGGGTTTCAAGGCCGCCGCGATCGCTTCCGGAAAATTCTCGCGATGCGCGGGCGGAATTTCAAAATCCTTCGGCAGTTTTCCCGCATCCTTGGCGACCCGCGTGAGTTCGGCCTGGAAGCGGGAGTCGGTCACCGCGAGCATCGCCGCCGATGGTTTCGGCGTCGGATTTTCCGCGCGTGTCGGCGACGCCGTATTCGGTCACGAAGACGTCGCGCAGGTGCCGCGGAATGGTGGTGTGACCGTAATTCCAGCGGATGTTGGACAGCGTCTTTGCGCCGGCCTGCCGTGTCGCTTCCAAAGCGAGAACCGATCGCGCGCCCTGCAGCGCGAACGCCTGCGCCACGAAATTATACTGGCCGCCGACGCCGCTCACGACCTGGCCGTCCTCGAGCCCGTCGGAGACCGCAGCTCCCATCAGGGTCGCCATCATCGCATTGTTGACGAAGCGGGCGTCGACGCGGGCGCGGCGCTTGGCAGCTTCGTCGCCATAGAGCTCGTTGGTGAATGACACCGGCATCATCTGGATGCGCGCGATCTGTGCCAGTGGCATCTCACGCAGCGCACGGTAGAACGATTTGGGACCGACGAAGAACGCACCGTGCAGCACCACGCCGTCGACTTCGCGCTTGAGGACGCCGGCGTCGATCAGGCCGAGAAACGCCTCGAACAGCATTTCGCTGACGCCGTAGAGCCCCTTCTCAAACGGTGCGGTGCTGCCCTGCGGCTGGTTCGATTCCCGGAGAGAGCCGTTTCATGATGGAATGAAACTGCGCGTTGTCGCGGTGGCGAACGATCAGCCCCTGCGCCAGCGCGTCGCCGACCTGCCCGATCCCGATCTGCAGCGTGCCGCCGTCGGGCACGAGACCCGCGGCATGCAGCCCGATCGCATATTTGGTGTCGCTGATCGGTTCGGCCGGCGGCGCGAACAGCGGAAAATCGGTCTCGGGGCTATCGAGCACCGCGCTGAATTCTTCCCCCGAGAGGTCGCCGGCGCCGGGCATGAACGGCAGTTCGGAATTGACCTGGCCGATCAGTTTGAACACGCACGTCCTTCCGCGCGGGCACGCAGAATATCCAGCGTGGTATCGGTGTTGCAGCTCAGGCTGTAGCGCGCGACGCCGTCCACCACGCGCTTGGCCACCAATTGGGTGACGACGTTGAGCCCGCGCGCCAACAGATAGGACGAGGCATGGGTATAGTTCGCGGAGATATAATGCTCCTGCGCGTACGGCACATGCAGCCATTTTCCGGCCAGGAAGAAGAACTCGATCACCTCTACGTTCGGCGGCAGCGCGCCCGCATGCAGGGCTGTCGGCATAGGTGAGGTCCGGATATCCCCCGAACAGCCGGTCGATGACGGGACCGATGAAGCGCCGTTCAAGCAGATTGCGCGGCCGTGGCTTTTCCAGCGTCAGCGCGGAAAACAGGGTGAGCTTGATCGAGCGGTCGGCGACCGCACGGGCGTAGAGCGCATTGATGACGTGGTTGGCCTTGCCGAGCCCGAGCGGCAGTCCGACCACGAGATTGGTTCCGACGTCGCGGATGATGTCTTCCGCGATCGCTTCGGGGTCGGAAAACAGCTTTGGCATCAAAATGAAGACCCGGCCGTCAATGAACGGCCACCCGCCCCTGGAATCGGGCGGCGACCGCCGAGAGCTATAACGCATTTGCCGTCGAACTTCGTCTGTGACGAACCGGCAACAGCCAAGCGCCGAATTCCTGTGATGATGTCGCGCGGCCGTTTGCCAGTGGCGGCTGCGCCCCCTAAACAGGTAGATGTGTCGAGCCCGTCGGCGGGGGCGGACGGGCCAGAGTTGACTTACGAGTTTGGCTTACGGGATCAAATGGTTGGGCGTGCCGCTAGGGTTGGCCACGTTGCTGGGCGCGTGCTTCGATCGGGCATTTGCCTTGGCGTGCTGACTTGCGTGGTTTTTGCTGCCCCGCAGGCGCGCGCCGAGAACCTCCCGGATGCGCTGGCCAAGGCCTATCAGACCAACCCGCAACTCAATGCCGAACGGGCGCGCCAGCGCGCCACCGACGAGAACGTGCCGCAGGCGCTGGCCGGCTACCGGCCGCAGATCGTTGCCAGCCTTTCCGCCGGCCTGCAGGCGGTCCGCAACCTCTTGCCCGACAACACCGTCCAGTCGGCGACCTTAAAGCCCTGGACCATCGGGGTGACGGTGACCCAGACGCTGTTCAACGGCTTCAAGACCGCCAACAGCGTGCGCGTGGCGGAATTGCAGGTGCAATCCGGCCGCGAGGCGCTGCGCAATGTCGGCCAGGGCGTGCTGCTCGACGCCGTCACCGCCTACACCAACGTGCTGGCCAATCAATCGCTGGTCACGGCGCAGCGCGCCAATGTTGCGTTCCTGAGGGAGACCCTGGGCATCACCCAGAAGCGCCTCAACGCCGGCGACGTCACGCCGACCGATACCGCGCAGGCCGAGGCGCGCCTGAACCGCGGCCTTGCCGACCTCAACGCCGCCGAAGTGGCGCTCGCGATCAGCCAGGCGACCTACACCCAGGTGATCGGCAACCCGCCCGCGCAGTTGGGGCCCGCCGAAACCGTGGACCGCTATCTGCCGCGCAGCCGCGACGACGCCACCGGCATGGCGTTCCGGGAGCATCCGGCGGTGATGGCGGCGGGCTTCGACGTCGACGTCGCCTCCACCAGCATTCGCGTCGCCGAAAGCAGCCTGATGCCGACCATCACGCTGCAGGGCAGCGCCAGCCGCAGCAAGGATTCAGACCCACGCTGGCACCTTCGGAACCGACCAGGCGTCGGTGACCGGCCAGCTGACGCAGCCGATCTACGATGGCGGCACGGCGGCCTCGCAGACCCGGCAGGCCAAGGAAGTCGCCGCGCAAAGCCGGCTGGTGCTCGACCAGGTCCGCAATCAGGCCCGCACCGCCGCGATCGGCGCCTGGGTCGCCAATGAAGGCGCCAAGATCGCGGTGGCCGCTTCCGAATCCGAAGTGCGCGCCGCGACCGTCGCTTTGGCCGGCGTCCAGAAGGAGGCCGCGGGCGGTCAGCGCACCACCGTCGACGTCCTGAACTCGCAGCAGGATCTGATTTCGGCCAAGGCGCGCCTGATCGGCGCGCAGCGCGACCGCGTGATCGCCTCCTACACCCTGCTCAGCGCCATCGGCCGGCTCGACGTCAAGACGCTCGCGCTCAATACGCCGGACTATCTGCCCGAGGTGCACTACCATCAGGTGCGCGACGCCTGGCACGGCCTGCGCACGCCGTCGGGGCAGTAACGCGCAACTTTTCCGCGGTTGTTAACCGCCCGCTGATCATGCCGGGTGTTTCTCCTCGCGACGAATCTGCATTAGCCTAAGACCAGTTCCGGTTTGCCAGTTGATTGATCCATTTCTGCGAGGCCGTGTGATCTCAACCATTCTGCGCTGGTCGGGCAAAAGCCTTTTTGCGCTGTTGCTGTTGCTCGTGCTGGTCATCGTCGCCTTCCGGATGGCCGCGTCGATCCGCGAAACCCGCACCCGCGCCGAACTGGCGCCGTCATGGGGCCATCTGGTGCCGACAAGCTCGGGGAGCGTGTTCGTGCAGGAGCAAGGCCCGCCGAACGGCATTCCCGTCGTGCTGTTCCACGGCACGGCGGCGTGGAGCGAATTGTGGCGGCACACCACACCGGTGCTGGCTGCGGCCGGCTTTCACGTGATCGCCCTCGACCTGCCGCCGTTCGGGTTCTCCGATCGCCCGGGCAGCTACACGCGGCAGGACCAGGCCGCGCGCATCAACGACGTGCTGATCCATCTGAAGGCCGCGCCCGCCATCATCGTCGGCCATTCGTTTGGCGCGGGCGCCGCGACCGAACTCGCGATGCGATACCCGGACCGCGCACGCGCGCTGGTGCTGGTGGATGCGGCGCTGGGACTGACGGCGACACCCTCGGACGCGCCGTGGATCATCCAGCCGAAATGGATTCGCGAAATCCTGGTGTCGCTGACCATCACCAATCCGGTGGCGACGAAGACGCTGCTCGAGTCCCTGATCGAGAAGAAAGAGCGCGCGCTGCCCGAATTCGTCGCCATCCTGCAACGGCCGACGACGCAGCGCGACACGACCCCTGATATCGCCGACTGGCTGTATTACTTCCTCGGCGCCGACCGCAACGCCGTGAGCGCCGACCGCACCGCCTATGCCCGCACAAGACTTCCCGTCGCCATCCTGTGGGGCGACAAGGATAACGTTACCCCGGTCGAGCAGGCGCTTGATCTGCGAACGCTATTGCCGCCGGACACCGCGCTCACCCTGTTGCCCGGTCTCGGTCACATTCCGCAAATAGAAGATCCCGCTTTGTTCAACGATGCCCTGCTCAAGACGCTCGGAAAACTCTAAACTCAGTCCAGATTCGAAGCGGCCGGAGACATCATGGATATCATCAGATTGTGCGCATGGGGTTATGCGGCCCTGCTCGGCTTCGTGATCCTGACCGGATACATCCCGGCCTTCATCGACGCCAACGACATGATCTTCGGCCTGTTCCGCCGCACCTGGTATGCCGACGGGCTGCATCTGGTTTCCGCGCTGTGGGCGGCGACCGCGGCAATGACCTCGCGCCGCGCCTCGGAAATGTTCTTCCAGCTGTTCGGCGTATTTTACTTCGCCGACGGCGTGCTCGGCCTCCTGACCGGCTCGGGCTATCTCGACTTCGGCATCCTCATCAATGGCATCCGCGACCTGCCGCTGATGACGCGGGTGTTCGCCAACGCACCGCATCTCGGCCTCGGCGGCGTCGCGATCCTGATCGGCTATTTGCTGGCGCCGCGGACGCGGACGGCTGTGCATGCTTAAATGGCTGCGGCGCATCGCTGTCGGCATTGCGATCCTGATCGCGCTGTCGGTGCTTGTGCCGCTCGCCTATATCGAGGGCACCTGCCGTCCCTCTTCGTCGATTGCGGCGTCATCCGCCCCGCCGGTGGCGCTGCCTGCGATCAACGAACAGGGCTACCGGCGCAAGCAGAACAACACGTTCTTCACCTTTCCCGAATGGTACATCGTCTATTCGTTCGAGGATTTCGGCCGCTTCCTCGACCGCTCCAGCGAAAGCCACTTCAACTATCTCGGACATATTTTCGGGTTCTGGCGCAGCTTCTGCACCATCAACCAGGCCGTGCCGCCGACCGGCGAATCGCTCACTGACGTCAAGACCATGATCTACGTGATCGGCATCAGCTACTCGAGCGAATACGCGATCAAGGGTCTTTACGAAAACACCATCGGCCGCGTCTTCGAATGGATCCGGGGCGAGACGCGCACGCCGCAGGACGAATTCGCCCGCACGGTGCTGCAGGACTATTCCGCCTTTCTCTACACCATCCCCTGGTACAAATATCCGTTCCGCGACAAGCTCGATGGCCTGATGGCCATTTCAACGCCGACGCCGAGCCCGTTGCGAACATGGGAGCGCGACTTCGCGCTCGGCACCGAATATTACGTCAAGGTCGGCTACGCGGCGCTGATCCAGAAAGCGCTCGACGCCGGCGGTGACGACGAGCCCCGCGACATCATGTTCGCGGTCTCGACCCTGCCGCCTGCCGTGCTCGCGAAAGAGCCGCGCATCAAACCGATCCGGGCGCTATCGCCGCAATGGCAGCTGGTGCAGACGCCGCGCTACAAGGACCTGACCGAAATCCTGCAGAGCCTACTGGATCAGGGGTTCGGCCTTGCCGAGATCGCCGGGAACCATGAAATCCTGATCACCGTGATCGCGCCCGATAGCCGCCAAGCTGGACGTTATGGACACCACCGAACTGTTTTCACTGGAGCTGGATGCAAAGCCCGGCTTCCGCCGCGCCGGCCTGAAGGCTAGGATCGACCGTCTCGTCGACATCAACCGCGATCTCAAGGCTAAAGGCGTGAGTATTGAGCACTTCTATGACTACTGAGACGCATCCCTGGAGTTCGCTGCGGCAGTTGCGCCGGATCGCCGGCGCCGTTGCGCTCGTGGCCTGCGGCTGGCTTGTGGTCGTCATCGCCCTCACCTTCGGATCGGCGCCCGGCAAGTCGATGGCAATCATCGGCCCGCCCGCGCAAGCGCTGGCCATCATCGCCAAGGCCAACGGCCGCGTACTGGCGGCGAGCAACTACGTCACCTTCGCCCGCTCCGACGATTCCGACTTCGTCGCTCGCCTCTACGCGGCCGGCGCACTGCTGGTGCTGGATGCGGAACAGGCCGGCGGCTGCAGCGGCCTGCCGCCCAGGCGTATTGCGCAGCTATGACGCATACTTCTGATAGAACGTGTTCGTAAACAGCTCGCCCGGATCATATTTCCGCTTCGCCGCGAAGAAGTCGTTGATCTGCGGATAGGACCGCTGCAACTGATCCTTCGAATAATAAAGCTGGTAGGGCAGGAAAAACCGGCCCTTGTGCGCGATGGTGAGATCGATCAGCTCTTCCGTCGCCTTCTTCATCCGCCGGTTGCCCTCATCGTCCGTGGTCTGGTTGATGTAGAGCACCAGCGAGAACGCCGGCTCCGGCGAATAGGTCAGGAAATTGTCCTCCTGATGCACGATGCGCACCGACGCGTTCAGCAGATTGGTCTTGTTGTCGGTCAGCACCTTGCGCATGCCGTCGACGAACGAGACGAACTGGCTGCGCGGGATGAAATACTCATGCAGGATGTCGGTATCGTCAGGCAGCGAGTTGCGCAAATACGGCACGGAATCGTGCATCGGATCGTTGCGGTTGACGAGGCACGCTTCCGCCGACCCGATCGCCTGTGCGCGAGTCACGGTGCAGGTTTCCATCCGGTGTTCGATGTGCTTCTCGGACAGCCACTTCATTTCCTGGAACAGTGGGCCCTGCTTGGACAGGTTGATCGTCAGCCGCCGCAATTTGGTGCCTGAAACCTCGCCCAGCGGCTCGCGCTTGAAATCCGACCCGTCGACCCTGGTGTAGGTATAGAGCAGCAATTCCCTGCAGGAACGAGCTCGGCGCGGTCGAGAGATGGCCGTACATCAGGCCGATACTGGCGTCCTTCTCGATCTCGCCGGCGAACAGCGCCGGAAATTCCTTGTAGTCCATCACGCGGCGCCCGGTCTGGTAGACCAGGTTGTCGGCGATATCGAGTTCGGCCTCGACGATGACGCCGAACAGGCCGTAGCCGCCGACCACGAGGTTGAACAAATCCTTGTTCTCGGTCGCCGACACCGTCTTCAGCGAACCGTCCGCCAGCATCACCTTCATCGACTTGATCGACTTGCGGAGCGCGCCGGCCTGATGGTCCATGCCGTGGGCGTTGACCGAGATCGAGCCGCCGACGCTGAAAATATCGGTCGACTGCATGGCGCGCACCGCAAAACGCGGATGCAGCATGTTCTGGATGTCGTGCCAGGTCGCGCCCGGCTGCACGGTGATCGATCGCGAGCTCTCGTTGAGCACGATTCTGTTGAAGCCGCGCATGTCGAGCACGATGCCGCCCTTGCGGAACGCCTGCCCGCCCATGCTGTGGCGCACGCCGGCGGTCGTGACCGAGAGCTTGTTGTCGCGCGCAAACGCCAGCGTTTTCGCGATGTCGTCGACGCTGTGCACCTCGACCACGCCGTAGATTTCGGTCTTGTTGAGGCAGCTTGCATCATTGATGCTGCCGCCGAGCTGCGACCATTTCACGTCCTTCAGCGGCGCAATCGCCTTGATCCGCTCCAGATCGATTTTGGCCTGCTCGCCGCCGCCGACCGCCGGTCCGCAATCCTTTTCGCCGGCGGGATCGGCGGCCAAGGCCTGAAGCTTGCGGTACCCGTAAATGCCGAACAGCACCACGACCACCGCGACGACTGACGCCCCGGTTTTGAACTTTTGTGAAAATTTTCGCATGAATTGATTCCAGATGATGTCGGAGTAGTCCGGGCGGGCGGATCATTAGTCAAATCAGCGCCGCTTATGGTTCGATGGACCGGTGAACCTGGCGGAAGCAATAAACCGGCCTCCGCCGCCCTTCCCGCAACCCGCTTGCCACGATAGTCTCCGGCGCAAGACCGGGAGAACGTAACGCCCGGCGCAGATATTGGGGAGAACGCCATGCGGCATTTGCTGAGACCGATCGCCTTGATCGCCGGCATCGTCGGTGTCGTGAGCCCGTCAGCCGCGAAAATCCTGAAGCTCGAGATTACGCGGGTGGATTCGCCGGCGTTCGACGGGCGAAGCTTCGGCGCTGTCGGCACCTATGACCGGATCATCGCGCGCGCGACCATCGCGGTGGCGCCGGACGATCCCCACAATTCGATCATCGTCGATATCGACCGCGCGCCGCACAACCCGCAAGGCGTCGTGCGAGGCGGTGGCCGATGTCGAGATCCTGCGGCCGACGGTCGCCGCCAACGGCAATCGCCGGCTGCTCTACGACGTGGTCAACCGCGGCAACAAACTCGGGACTGGCGCTGTTCAACGACATTCCGTCGTCGTCAACGATCCCGTCAAGGCTTCCGACGTCGGCAACGGCTTTCTGATGAACCGCGGCTACACGCTGGTGTGGAGCGGCTGGCAGGGCGACGTCGCGCCCGGCGGCGGCCGGATGACGTTCTCGCCGCCCGTCGTGCCCGACATCACCGGCCTCGCGCGCGAGGATTTTATCTTCGACCACATCGACAATCCGGCCGTGGCAACGTTGAGCTATCCCGCTGCCGACCTCGATCCCTCGCATGCCAGGATCAGCGTGCGCCAGCGCGAGGCCGATCCGCGCGCCACGCCCGCCGGGCTCGAAGTCAAATTCGATAGTCCGACCAAGATCTCGATCAAGCGGCCGGATGGCTTTGATGCCGGCGCGATCTACGAGTTCATCTACACCGCCAAGGACCCGAAAGTGATGGGCCTCGGTTTTGCCGCGACCCGCGACATCGTCTCGTTCCTGCGCTACGAGGCGGCGGATTCGGCAGGCACCGCCAATCCGGTCGCCGGCCGGATCGATCGCGCGATCGGCTTCGGCCTGTCGCAGAGCGGCCGCTACCTGCACGACTATCTCTATCTCGGCTTCAACGCCGACGAGGCCGGCCGCACGGTGTTCGACGGACTGATGCCGCACATCTCCGGCGGCAAGAAGACGTTCACGAATTATCGCTTCAGCCAGCCCGGCCGCTCGCCGTACCAGCATGCCGACATGCTCTATCCCGGCGCGGACTTTCCCTTCACCTATCCCGTCATCACCGACACGCTGACCGGAAAGAGCGACGGTTTCCTCGCAGCGCTGTCTCGCCGCCGGCAATTGCCCGAAGATCATCAAGACCGACAGCGAGATCGAGTTCTATCAGCAGCGGGCATCGCTGGTCGTGACCGACACCAAGGCAACGCGCTGGCGATGCCCGACAATGTCAGGCTGTTCTTCCTGTCGAACCTGCAGCATTATTCGCTCGCCAATGCCAAATCCGAAATGGCGAAGACCTGCGCCTTCCCGACCAATCCGCTCAATGCCGGTCCGCCGCTGCGGGCGCTGCTGGTCGCGCTCGATGCCTGGATCAGCAACGGCACGCCGCCGCCGGCAAGCCGCTACCCGAGCCGCGCCGACGGGACGCTGGTGCCGCCTGTGATCGACGAGGTTGGCTTCCCCCGCGTGCCCGGCTTCGGCTATCCCGTCCGGATCGCCCAGCCGACGCTCCTGAAGTCGGACGAGATGCCGCCGTCCAAGGCCGACGCCTATCCGGTGTTCGTGCCGAAGACCAATGCGGATGGCCGCGCCATCGCCGGCTTGCACCTGCCGACGCTGGAAGCGCCGGCGGCGACCCATACCGGGTGGAACTTGCGCAAGGCCGGTTTTGCCGAAGGCGAATTGTGCGACAACAACGGCTCCATGATCCCCTTTGCCGCGACGAAGGACGAGCGGCTCAAGACCGGCGATCCGCGGCTGTCGATGGCCGAGCGCTATCCGAACCAGGGCGATCGCGCGGCGGCGATCGCGAAAGCGGCGCAGCAATTGGTGCAGGACCGGCTGCTGCTGGAAGAGGATGCAAAACTGTTCACGCCGAACACCAACTGAGGGACCATCCTGCACATCCAAGGTCTACGTTCAAAAACAGAAAACACCGGGAGAACGCCAATGCTGACGCGACGCAGTTTGATGCTTGCCTCCATCGCCGCCGGAGTGACCATGAACAACCGAACCGTTCTTGCGAAAGCCGCGCAGCCATCGACGCCGGTGAATTTCGACATTCCCGCCGGCGCCTGCGACTGCCACACCCATATCCACGCCGATCCCGCGAAATTCCCGTTCTTCGCCGGCCGCGTCTACACGCCGGAACTGGCGTCGCCCGAGGAAATGTCGGCCCTGCACAAGGCGCTGCACATGGAGCGCGTGGTGATCGTCACGCCGAGCATCTACGGCCCGGATAACTCCGCGACGCTGTTCGGCATGACGGCGCGCGGGGCGACCGCGCGCGGCGTCGCCGTGATCGACGACAAGACGCCGGAAAGCGATCTCGACGCCATGGGCAAGGCCGGCTTCCGCGGCATCCGGCTCAATCTCGCCACCGGCGGCGTCAACGATCCGACCGTCGGCCGGCCGCGGTTCTCGGCCGCCGTCGAGCGCGTCAAGGCGCGCGGCTGGCATGTGCAGCTGTTCACGAGCCTGTCGATGATCTCGGCGATCAAGGACCTCGTCGCTGGCCTCGCCGGTGCCGGTCGTGTTCGACCATTTCGGCGGCGCGCAGGCCGCGCTTGGCGTCGGCCAGCCGGGCTTTGCCGACCTGGTGGAGCTGGTGAAATCAGGCAAGGCCTATGTGAAGATCTCCGGCGCCTATCGCGCCTCGAAGCTCGGGCCCGATTATGCCGACGCCACGCCGCTCGCCCAGGCGCTGATCGCAGCCAATGCCGACCGCATCGTCTGGGGCACGGACTGGCCGCATCCGGACTCGGTGACGCCGCCGGGCAAGCAGATCAGCGACGTGACGCCGCTGTTCCAGATCGACGACGGGCGGCTGCTCAACCAGCTGCCGGTGTGGGCGCCGGACGCTGCGATCCGCAAGAAGATCCTGGTCGACAATCCGGCGCGGCTTTACGGGTTCTGAGATCAGGTTCGCGAAGATCGCCGCCCGCTGCCGCTGGCCGGAGCGGGTCGCGGTCGTAATTGCGCAGCCATTCGCCGGCCTTGCGCAGGCCGCCGAACGGGAAACAGATGGAAGCCCGCGATCGGCGCCGTCGCAGCCGCGGGCGCCGATCGCAAGCCCCTGCATCGACGTCGTCCGGCCCGGTGTCGGTCGAGAAGCCGGCCGAAGCGGCCGATCTGGCCGCGCAGCGCGCGCATCGAATTGCCGATGCCGCAGCGAAGCGCGAATTTTGTCAACGTCGCCGGCGTCGCCGGGCCGGCGAGACCGACGATCACGGGAAGATCGATGTCCGCTTTGGCGAGTTCGCCGATCCATTGCAGGATCGGCGCGCTTTCGAAACAGAATTGCGTGACGACATCGACGCCGATGTTGGTCCGCCGTCCCCAGTCGCGCCACGCGGCAAGCACTTTCAGCGCAGTCGGCCAGGTCGAGAAACGGATGGCCCTCGGGATGACCGGCCACGCTGACGCGCGCGATGCCGTGCGCCTCGATCAATCCGCTGGCGCAAACATCGCAGCGTCGATTTGAACGGCCCCCTGGCGGCCGCGACATCGCCCGCGATCAGGAGAATGCGCCTGACATCGGCCTCGCCGCGCAGCCGCGCCAGGAAATCATCGAGCGCCGGCTGCGAGGCCATTTCGCGCGCGGCGATATGCGGCACCGGATTGAAGCCGGCGCGGCGCAAGGCCGTCGCGGTCTCGACATTGTGGCGATAATTGTCGCCGGGCAGGAAGGTGATGGTGACATCGATGCCCGGTGCGAAATTGTCGCGCAGCTCGGGCAATTGATGGCCGTGCGAGGAGATTTCGACGGTGGCCGAAGCCAGGCGCGCGGCCAGTTCGCTGGATGGTGCGTGGTCGGGTGCGGTCACGGACGCCTCCTGCGATCAGGCCGGCGCGCGGCGGCGCGAGATCACATAGGTTTCGTCGTTGAACCAGAGGCCGCCATGTTTCTTCAGCACCTTGTCGGTGGCTTCGAGATAGCGGCCGTCGCGGACCACTTCCGACAGCCTGACATCCTCGATCTGCGCGACATAGATCGCGGCATTCCAGGCCGCGAACAGCGTCGAGGTTCCGATCGGCCCGCTGACCTCGTCCGGCAGCGTGTGCATGTGGTAGCGGAAGATCGAGCGCGCATCGGACGACGCATTGAAATTGTAGTGCCGCGCGGCGGCGCCGAGCTCATGCTTGACCTGGCGCAGGATCGCGTAGCGGTCGGTCTTGAAGGGATCGTCGCCCGGCCAGACCTGATCGATGATCTCGATGCCGGGATCCTTGCCGTGCGAATGAATGCCGATCAGCCGCCCGCCCGGCCGCAGCGACCTGACCAGCGGCGTCACCACCTTCGAGGCCTTGAACTCGACGCTGGCCCGCGCCCGGTAGGGCTGCGAGGCGATGACGAGGTCGTAGTCGGCCATCACCCGTCCCGGCCGCGGCATGATCGGATCGAGCAGGAAGGAATGATCCTCGCGCCGCAGCGTCAGCATGATCGGCCGTTGATAGACCGGATTGCCGGTGGTCGGGCTGATGCCGGCGCGCCAGTTCTCGGCCAGAAATCCCTCGAGCTCGCCGATCTGCTCGGCAAAGCCGTGCGCGGTATTGCCCGACAGCGTCACGTCCTTCCAGATCAGGCCTTGCGCCGCGGTCGCCGAACGCGGCGTCAGCCACGGCGCCTCGGCGTAATAGAGATTGGTGACGACGAGCACGGTGGCGGGATGCTCGAACAGGCGGTCCGCCATCTTCTCCAGCATCAGGCGGACGTCCTCGTAGCTGATCTCCTTGGCCACGACATAGAGCGGCATGGTCGGAAAGCGCGCATGCACCGCCCGCATCACCCGCGACAGCACGGTGCCGTCGCCGACCCCGGCATCGAAAATCCGCAGCGCCGGCGGCGCCGGCTGCAGATTGCCGAGTTCGAGCGAAATCCGGTGGCCGACCTCGGTCTTCTCGCTGCAGGTCGAGACGAACAGCAGATATTTCTGGCGGTTGTCGAAGAATCGGAAGCCCGGCGGCGCGATCGGCCGGGGCAGCGGCGCTGCCGTTGGCGGGCCTCGCGCGATTGGCTGCGGCTTGCCTGGCGCTGACGGCGAGCGGTACGGTGCTCGGTCAGATAGGCGCGGACCTTGTCGAGCGTGCCGGTCGTGATCTTGGCGCCGTCGCGCAGGCGCGACACCAGCTTGCCGTCGTTGACGACGAGCCGCCCGAAGGTGGATTCGGCCGTCTGCGTCTCGCGGCAATAGTCGCGGATTTCGCCGAGGATCTGCTCGGCGGTGGCGCCCGAATGTCCCTGGCTTTCCTCGATCCGCATGGTGATCTCCTGCGGTTGTCCCTGACCGCATCAAGGGACGGCCGCAGGGTCGCGTCAACCACAAACGGAGTGGGCAGGAAACATGGGCATGTGCCCACATCCGTCCGAAGGCTGCCCTCAGCGCGCCCGGCGCGAGAACACCGAGATCAGCACCGGCAGCGTCACCAGGATGACCAGCGGCGCCAGCATCATGCCGGTGACGACCACCACCGCCAGCGGCTTCTGCACCTGCGATCCGATCCCTTCCGACAGCGCCGCCGGCAACAGCCCGACGCCGGCCACGACGCAGGTCATCAGCACCGGCCGCAATTGCAGCTCGCCGGTGCGGATCACCGCCCGCATCCGCTCATAGCCTTCGTCGATCAGCTGGTTGTACTGCGACAGGATGATGATGCCGTCCATCACGGCGATGCCGAACAGCGCGATGAAGCCGATCGCCGCCGACACGCTGAACGGAATTCCCGAGATCAGAAGCCCGAGCACGCCGCCGAAGATCGCCATCGGGATCACGCTCATGGCGAGCAGCGTATCGACCATCGAGCCGAAATTGAAGAACAGCAGCACCGCGATCAGCGCGAGGCTGATCGGCACCACGATCGACAGCCGCTTGATGGCGTCCTGCAGATTGCCGAATTCGCCGACCCACTCGACCCGCGATCCCGGCGGCAGCTGCACCTGCGTCGCCACCTTGTCCTGCGCTTCCTGGATCGCGCTGCCGAGGTCGCGCTCGCGGACCGAGAACTTGATCGGCAGATAGCGTTCCTGCTGCTCGCGGTAGATGTAGGCCGCGCCCGAGATCAGATTGATCGAGGCGACCTCGCTGAGCGGGATCTGCGTGATCGCGCCGCCTGGCCCCGCCACGCCGATCCGCAGATTCTGGATCGCCTCGGCGCTCTTGCGATATTCCGGCGCAAGCCGAACGATGATCGGGAAATGCCGGTCGCTGCCGGGCTCATAGAGATCGCCGGCGCTGTCGCCGCCGACCGCGACCTTGATGGTGGCGTTGATATCGCCCGGCGACAGGCCGTAGCGCGCCGCGCGCGCGCGGTCGATATCGATCTGGATGGTGGGCTGGCCGAGCGAGGTGAACACCGCCAGATCCGTGATGCCCTGCACGGTGGAGAGAACGGATTTGATCTTGTTGGCGGTGTCGGTCACCGCCTGCAGATCGTTGCCATACAGCTTGATCGAGTTCTCGCCCTTGACGCCCGAGACCGCCTCCGAGACGTTGTCCTGCAGATATTGCGAGAAGTTGAATTCGACGCCCGGGAATTTGTCCTGCAGCTGCGCCAGCAACTGGGCCGTCAGTTCTTCCTTGTCATGGGTATCCGGCCATTCGCTCGCCGGCTTCAACGGCGCGAAGAATTCGGCGTTGAACAGGCCGGCGGCATCGGTGCCGTCGTCCGGACGGCCGTGCTGCGACACCACCGATTCCACCTCGGGGCGGCTGCGGATCAGCTTCCGCATCTCGTTGACGTAGGCATTGCCTTCCTGCAGCGAGATGGTCGGCGGCAGCGTGGCGCGAATCCACAGATTGCCCTCTTCCAGCTTGGGCAGGAATTCCAGTCCCAGCAGCCGCGCGAACACGATGGTCATGACCACGAGGACCGCGGCGCCGGCCATGACGATCCTGCGGTTCGCAATCGCCCAGTTCAGCACCGGCACATAGAGCCGATCGAGCTTCCGCACGATCCAGGTTTCGGTCTCGTCCATATGCGAGGGCAGGATGATCGCGCTCAGCGCCGGCGTGACCGTGAAGGTCGCCAGCAAGCCGCCCGCCAGCGCGTAGGCATAGGTCCGCGCCATCGGCCCGAAGATGTTGCCTTCGACGCCGCTCAGCGTGAACAGCGGCAGGAAGGCGGCGATGATGATGGCGGCGGCAAAGAAGATCGAGCGCGACACGTCGGCGGAGGCCGACAGGATGGCGTGGCTCTTCATCCCCATCGTGGTATCGAACGAGATGTGGCTGCGCTCGGCTTCCGACAAGGCGGTGGTTTGCGACAGCCGGCGGAAGATCGCCTCCACCATGATCACGGTGGCGTCGACGATCAATCCGAAATCGATCGCGCCGACCGAGAGCAGATTGGCGGATTCGCCGCGCAGCACCAGGATGATGACGGCAAAGAACAGCGCGAACGGGATCGTGGCGCCGACGATCAGCGCGCTTCTGAGGTCGCCGAGGAAGATCCATTGCAGCAGCACGATCAGGAGGATCCCGACCACCATGTTGTGCAGCACCGTGTGGGTGGTGATGTCGATCAGGTCCTTGCGGTCGTAGATCCGCTCGATCTGCACGCCCGGCGGCAGGATCGAGGAATTGTTGATGGAGGCGACCAGCTGCTCGACGCGGGTAATGGTCGGCGAACTCTGCTCGCCGCGCCGCATCAGCACGATGCCCTGCACGATGTCGTCGTCCTGGTCGAGGCCGGCGATGCCGAGCCGCGGCTTCTCGCCGACGGTGACGCGTGGCGATATCCTTGACCAGCACCGGATTGCCGCCGGATTGCGACACCATGGTGTTGTTGAGGTCTTCGATCGAGCGGATCAGTCCGACGCCGCGCACCACGGCGGATTGCGCGCCGATATTGACGGTGTTGCCGCCGACATTGATGTTGGCGTTGCCGACGGCCTGCAGCACCTGCGGCAGCGTCAGCCCGTTGGCGACCAGTTTGTTGAAATCGACCTGCAGCTCATAGGTCTTGGTCTTGCCGCCCCACCCGGTGACGTCGATCACGCCGGGCACGGCGCGGAAGCGGCGCTGCAACACCCAGTCCTGCAGCGTCTTGAGGTCGAGCACGCTGTAGTTCGGCGGCCCCTTCAGCCGGTAGCGATAGATTTCGCCGATCGGGCTCAGCGGCGAAATGCCCGGCTGCACGTTGCCCGGCAGCGGCGCCAGCTGCGACAGCCGGTTCAGGACCTGCTGCAGCGCTTCCTCATAGGTGTAGTCGAACGAGAACTGCAGTTTGACGTCGGACAATCCGTACAGCGAGATGGTGCGGATGGTGCGCAGGTTCTTGATGCCCGCGACCTGGGTCTCGATCGGGATCGTGATGTAGCGCTCGATCTCCTCCGACGACAGCCCCGGACTTTGCGTCACGATGTCGACCATCGGCGGGGTCGGGTCGGGATAGGCCTCGATGTTGAGCTGCTTGAACGCGATCAGGCCGCCGACGAACACCGCGACGAACATGCCGACCATCAAATAGCGGCGGCTGACTGCGAGGGCGACGAGGCGATCCATTCAGATCGAAGCTTTCAATGAGGGGCCGTCGATCCTGATAGAAGGGATCAGCTGCCGGACGCGGCCCGGTCGATGAACAGACTGCCCTTGGTGACGATCTGCTCGCGGGGCTTCAGATTGCCGATCACCTCGACGAGATCGCCATTGGTGAGGCCGGGCTTGATCTGGCGCAGTTCGATCGTCCTGTCCTCATGCGCGACCCAGATCCGGACCTGGTCGCCTTCATAGATCAAGCGCCTGCTTCGGCACGCCGACCGCCGGATGATCGCTGGCCGAATAGATCGTCACATTGGCGAACATTTCCGGCTTCAGCATGCCGTCCTTGTTGTCGATGGTGGCGCGGACCAGGAGCCGGCGCGTCGCCGGATCGATCGCGGTCGCCACATAATTGAGCCGCGCCGAGAGCGGACGGCCCGGCAGCGCCAGCACGTTGAAGGTGACCTCCTGCCCGACCGAGACGCTGGCGGCATCGGTCTCGCGGACAAAGGCCGTCATCCAGACGGTGGAGAGATCGCCGATCACATAGACGGGATCGCTGGCGCCGGCGTTGACGTACTGGCCGGGGCCGATCTTGCGCTGGACCACGGTGCCGGCGATCGGCGCGAAGATGGTGGTCTCCGGATTGATGCGGCCCTTTTCCTGGAAGGTCGCGATGTCCTCGTCGGTGAGGCCGAGGATGCGCAGCTTGTTGCGCGCCGCTTCCATCGCCGTCTGCGAGGAGCGCAAATCGTTCTGCGCCTGGATCAGGGTGGCCTGGCTCTGCTGGTAGTCCTTCAGCGGAACGGCCTTGCCTTCGAACAGATCCTTGGCGCGCTGGCCCTGCAGCTGCGCCAGATCGAGCGCGGACTTCGCCTTGTTCATCGACGGTCATCGCGCCGATGAAATCATTTTGCGCCTGCACGTTGTCGGCGGCCTCGATCACGAACAGCGGCTGGCCCTTGACGACGGCGTCTCCCGGCCGGACCAGAAGCTTGGTGACCCGGCCGGCATAGGGCGAGAACACCGGCGTCGAGCGATCCTCATCGATCGCGATCTTGCCTTCGGTGACGTGCTCGGCCCGGAAGCCCCGCTCGGTGACGGGCTGGATGGTGAGGCTGGCCCATTCGGCCGGCGTCGGCGTGTAGCGCTGCAGTCCCTTGCGGGACTGGCTCGATACTTCGGAATGTCCGCTCTTTGCGCCGCCGACATACATGGAAGCCGTAGACGGCCGCGCCGGCAAGCATCAGCAGGGCCGCCGCAACGACCAGTTGCCGCCGGCTAAGCATCTGCAATCGCTTGGTAAACTCGTTAGACATGCGGCCCGGGTCAAGTCGGCGATGAGTCCGGCGAAGACGGCCTCACCGGTGCGCTAATAGTGCCCAATTGATGTTTCAAACAAGCTAAAAACCGCAGATAGCCTTAGCGTTTGAGGTTAAAGTTTGGAGAGGCCGGTCTGAACACCGGATGAATAATCATTCGCGCGCCGGCCATTGCGGCGGATGACTGCCGAGCGGCATCGCCGGGCGGGCCCAGAACGCCGGGGTCTTCGACAGCTGTGCCGAATGCCGGACCGATCGCAACGGACCGAAGCCGGAGGCCACTTCCTCGATCAAGGGCGTCACGGTTTCTCCCTTCAAATCCTCGGTCCTGAAGCCGTCGGCGACGCGGCCGAGATTCCACAGCCATCGCCCGGTCTGCGCCAGCGACACCCGGACATGCCAGCTGCCGCCTTCGCGCGACTGGCGCGCCTTCGCCATCATGGCGCCGAACGCCATGAAGTAACCGGTGGCGTGGTCCAGCATCTGCGCCGGCAATTCCTTCGGCCCGTCGACGCCGGCCGCCTGCCCTTCGGCATGGTTGAAGCCGGTGGAGGTCTGCACCAGCGAGTCGAAGCCGCGGCGCTCCGCCCAGGGACCGGCATGACCATAGGCCGACAGCGTCACATAGACGATCCCCGGATTAATACGGGCTGCCTCCTCCGGCGCGAAGCCGAGGCTTCCGATCGCGCGCGGCCGGTAGCCTTGCGAAAAAATATCCGCCTGCGCCAGCAGATCGCGCAAGACGCCGCGGCCCTGCTCGTTCTTGAGTTCGACAAAGCTCGAGAGCTTGCCGCGCCCGGTATCGATGGTGAGCCAGGGGATGGCCGGCAGGTCGGGGCCTGGAGATCAGCAGCACATCGGCGCCGTGGACGGCGAGCGTACGGCCGGCGACGGGGCCCGCGATCACCCGCGACAGATCGAGCACGCGAATGCCCGCGAGCGGCCGGTCGCCCTTGGGCCAGGGTTTTGGCGCGGCGTCGCCGATCTTCTCGATTGAGATCAGCGGCAGTTCGGCGAGCGCTTTTGCCTGCGGCGTCGCCGACCATTCGTCGTACGACCGCATCATCGAAACCACGCCGCCGCCGGCATAGGCCGCGGTCTCGAACGCCTCGGCGTCCCACTGCATCAGCGCGGCCTGGACCTCGTCGCGCTCCGGCTTGCAGTTCAAGACCTTGCAGACGGCGTCGCGGTGATGCCGGAAATTGGTGTGCAGCCGCACGAAGCGCGCGTCGCGCGTCTTGTAGACGCCGGCGATCGCGTCCCAGGCCGGCGGCGGCGGCTTGCCGTCGACGCGCAGATAGCGCTCGGAGCGGCACTCGACCACGGCATGGTGCATGTCGACCGCGACCTCTTGCGATTGCCCGCTGCGCAATTTCCAGATTTCGGCGGCCGCCAGTCCCGTCGCGGCTACGCTGGCCTGGGCCGCGGCGGCGACGCGGAACGACGACGGCAGTTGCGGCTCGTCGCCGGTCAGCTTCACCGCCTCGAGCGCGGCAGCCTCGCCGCCGACCGAGGTCCAGACATCGCTGAGGATTTCGCGTGGTGTTTTTATTGGGCTTTGCATGGCCGTCGCTTCTTCCCTAACTTTCAACTTCCCTGACTTTCAAAAAGTTCTGCCTCACCGGTTTTTTATTTTGACGCGTTTTCTTCACGCGAACCGGTATCCACTTCGCTTGAAAACGCTATAGCACAGGAGTTGCAATGGCTGCCATCGATCCCCTGACCGCAGGCGCGGTCCTGCTTGCGACCGCCGCAACGGACGCGGTCTATGTCATGTTCACCTCGGCGGTGGTGGCGCGCAAGCGCGTGCCGGCGGCGACCTGGAGCAGCGTCTGGTACCTGCTGTCGTCATATGCGGTCATCAGCTACACCGAGAACTGGGTCTACGTCGCGTTTGCGGCGGTGGGATCATGGCTCGGCGCGTACGCGTCGATCACGTATCTGCACCGGCCTCCGGGTGGTCCGCCGGTGGGGGCGTCGCCGGAGTAGGAATGCCTCAACCGTCATTGCGAGGAGCAAAGCGACAAGCGAAATCCATCTTCGTCGCTTCCGGGATGCGCCACTTGGCGCAGGCCCGGAATCCATTGATCGCAGCTAACTCTGCCGCCCGATGGATTCCGGGCTCGCGCTTCGCGCGCCCCGGAATGACGGAGAAAATGGATACGCCTTCGCATTCTCGCGGCGCATTGCGCCCGAGGTTTTGCTGGTAACTTCTCGCCCTCTGCAATCAGAGGGCGCAGGGAATGCCGGGTGCGCGCTGCACCCGCGGTCTCATGTGCAATGGGCACAAGAAAGTGCGCACATGAGCATACAGGGCAGCGGAGAGCATCCGACATTCCCTGCGCAATGGCTTTACGGCTTATAACGTGCTCTCCCCGGCGAACGGGCTCTTTTGCCTCCGTCGCCCCTGAGAAGCGTTGCTTCTCGGAACTTGACGCCAGCACCGGGCGTCAGGACCACACGTCTTTGCCGTACGCTCTCATGCCGTTCGTCTGTCGGCACTGCCAGCGTCCACCGCGACCCGTCCCACGATCGTGACGATCATGATACGCCCCTCTGGTCGGGACGGGATGGATGTAGATATAGCCCTGATTTGGCCTTCGGATAAAGCGAAATATTTTTTATTTCGGGGCTTGACACGATTTTCCGATAATCGGAATTCGATTTGCCCGTCGGGCAGTTTTCTCGTCGCGCGGAAAAAGCGCGTGCGACGGACAGGCCGCTTTGCCCACGCGCCGTTCTGCTACAGTGCCGCCATACAACAAAAGGAAACGACAATGGATCTGGGTTTGAAGGGAAGAAACGCCGTCGTGCTCGGCGGCACGCGGGGCATCGGACGGGCGATTGCGGGCACGCTGGCCGGCGAAGGCGCAGGCGTGGCGGTTTGCGCGCGCAACGCGGATCAGGTCGCGACCACTGTCAGCGAATTGAAGGCGCAGGGCGTGAAGGCCACCGGCGCGCCGGTCGACATCACCGACGCGGCGGCATTGAAATCATGGATCGCGGACGCCGCGAAGGAACTGGGCAGCATCGACATGCTGTTCTCCAATGCCGGCGCCATGGCGCAAGGCGGCGATCCCGCCTCGTGGGAGCAGAATTTCCGGCTCGACGTGCTCGGCGCCGTCAACGCGTTCGAGGCCGCGCGTCCGTTCCTCGAAGCGAGCGGCGAGAAGAGCGGCGACGCGGCCATCGTCATCATTTCATCGGTTTCGGCGGCGCAGGCCGACACCGCCAGTTCGTACGGTCCGATCAAGGCCGCCCTGGTGCACATGGCCAAGGGACTGGCGCGGCAATACGCGTCGAAGAAAATCCGCGTCAACGTGGTGTCGCCGGGCACGGTCTATTTCAAGGGCGGCGTCTGGAACACGGTCGAGCAGAACATGCCGAAGCGTTTTCAGGACACGATGGCGCGCAACCCGCTGGGCCGCATGGCGACGCCGCAGGAAATCGCCAATGCCGCCGTGTTCCTGGCGAGCCCGGCCTCCTCGTTCACGACCGGCTCGAACCTGATCGTCGACGGCGCGATCTCGAACCGGGTGAATTTCTGAGAGCAACGGGGGTGTTGTCGAGGATAGCGATGGCGTGCCGCTCTGAATACCCCGGCGATATGCGGGGATCGCTTCAATTCGGCTGTGGCGTTGAGGTAACCGGTGTCGAAGATAATTCTCCGTGCGGTTTCCATAATTGGTCCACATATCTCACCCATTTAGGTGAGGCCCGCCGGTAACATTACCATTGCATTCCAGCAGCGCCGTCAATTTTCGACTCGAAGCATCGCGTGACCTCGGCTAACATCCGCATCACCCGGGGCTAGGGTTCATCACCAATCAATTATTTTTTCCGGGAACGGCCGCTGGATTTTTCCAGCGGCCATTTCATTTTGTGCGGGACGCGAACTGCCTCGTCATTGCGAGCGAAGCGAAGCAATCCATCTCACGCCGCGGGGAAGAATGGATTGCTTCGTCGCTTCGCTCCTCGCAATGACGGCGGAGGGTTAGGCCGCCTCTTGATCCACAGTCTCAATGAAAATCCCGCGACGGCGGCAGGATGCGGACGTTGCGCGGGTGGCGATGTTTTTGCGCCGGCATATCCGGATGATCGCGGCGGTCGCCGTTGAGCGGTTCGATCAGCGCCGGTCCTGCCGGCACCGGGTGCTTGCGGGAGAGCGCGTCGTTGGCGAGACCAACCAGATCGTGGGAGCGGTCGAACATCCGCTGCGCGACCAGATGCGTGACATGTTCGGGACTGCTCTGGATGTAACCCTCGACCAGGATCAGGCGTGAGCCCATCACCTCCTTGCGGTATTTTTCCATCACCGCCGGCCACACCACGATGTTGGCGATGCCGGTTTCATCTTCCAGCGTCATGAACACGACGCCCTTGGCGCTGCCCGGACGCTGCCGCACCAGCACCACGCCGGCGCAACGGACATGACGCCGGTCGTTGCGATGCGCGACATGTTCGCACGCAACCACGCGCTCTCTCGCGAACATCGCCCGCAAGAATTCCATCGGGTGGCCCTTCAGCGACAGCCGGATGGTCTGGTAATCGGCGACCACCTGCTCCGGCAGCGGCATCAGAGGCAGCGGCTTGGCGTTCTCGTCGGGTTGCTCGCGTGCGACCGCGGCCTCGAACAGCGGCAGCGGCACATCGTCGGGCAGCCGGCGCACCGCCCACAACGCCGCGCGGCGATCGAGCCCGATCGAGCGAAACGCATCGGCGTCCGCCAGCAGGATCAGCGCGCGTTTTGGCAGTGCGGTGTCGCGGGCGAAATCTTCCAGCGAGGTGAAGGGGCGACGTTGTCGGGCGGCAACGATGCGATCGGCCCAGTCTTTCGTCATTCCGGGGCGCGCCTCTTGGCGCGAGGCCGCGGAATCCATTCTGCTCACGCGGATGCGGCGCAATGGATTCCGGTGCCTGCGCCTAACGGCGCATCCCGGAATGACGACTGAGAGTCTCTTCAATTCCTCCTCATCCGGATCGAGCCAGTGAAATCCGTCGATCTGGCGAAACCCGAGCCGCACGGCGCAATACTCGTTACTGCCCTCCTCCAGCGTGTTCTGCGCAAAGCTAAAGGACACGTCGATCTCGCGCACCTCGACGCCGTTCTTGCGGGCGTCGCCGACGATCTGCGCGGGCGCGTAAAAGCCCATCGGCTGCGAGTTCAACAGCCCGCAGCAGAACGCGTCGGGGTGGTAATGCTTGAGCCATGAGGAGATATAGACGAGCTGCGCGAAACTCGCGGCGTGGCTTTCCGGAAAGCCGTAACTGCCAAAGCCCTTGATCTGCTCGAAACAGTTTTTGGCGAATTCGGGCGCGTAACCGCGCGCGATCATGTTGCCGATCATCTTGTCTTCGAACTTGCCGATGGTGCCGACATTGCGAAAGGTCGCCATCGAGCGCCGCAAGCCGTTGGCTTCCTCCGAGGTGAATTTCGCCGCCTCGATCGCAATCCGCATCGCCTGTTCCTGGAACAGCGGCACCCCGAGCGTCTTGTGCAGCACCCGGCGCAGTTCATCCTTGTCGCCGTGCGCGGGCGACGGCGACGGATAGATCACCTTGTCGATGCCGTTTCGCCGTCTGAGATAAGGGTGCACCATGTCGCCCTGGATCGGGCCCGGACGCACGATCGCGACCTCGATGACGAGGTCGTAGAAGGTTCTGGGTTTCAGGCGCGGCAGCATGTTCATCTGCGCGCGGCTCTCGACCTGGAACACGCCGAGCGATTCCCCCCGGCACAGCATGTCATAGACCGGCGCGTCGTCCTGCGGCACGGTGGCGAGTTCCCAGCGCTGGCCTTTATGATCCGCGATCAGATCAAAACATTTGCGGATGCAGGTCAGCATGCCCAGCGCCAGCACGTCGACCTTCATCATA
The DNA here is from genome assembly GCA_963742665.1 of uncultured Alphaproteobacteria bacterium. Taxonomy (GTDB): domain Bacteria; phylum Pseudomonadota; class Alphaproteobacteria; order Rhizobiales; family Xanthobacteraceae; genus Bradyrhizobium. The sequence continues at coordinate 387,129 of CAVUNH010000004.1, read as the reverse complement.
TGAAGCGCGTCGACGTCGTCCTTGTCCCATTCGATGAAGGTGCGGTCGTCCATCGCCGCATTGCCGATCGGCACATAGGTGTCGAGCCGGTCCTGCGTCAGCACATAGCCGCCGACATGCTGCGACAGATGGCGGGGGAATTCGATCAGTTCGGTGGCAAGCGCCACCGCCAGCTCGATCATGGCGTTTTGCTGGATCCAGCCCGGCCTGGCGGACCTGCATCTCGTTGAGGCCCTTGCCCCAGCTGCCCCACACCGTATCGGCCAATGCCGCGGTGACGTCCTCGGTCAGCCCGAGCGCCTTGCCGACGTCGCGGATCGCGCTGCGCGGCCGGTAATGAATGACGGTGGCAATGATCGCGGCCCGGTGGCGGCCGTAGCGGCGGTAGACATATTGCATCACCTCCTCGCGCCGCGAATGCTCGAAATCGACGTCGATGTCGGGCGGCTCCAGCCGCTCCTTGGAGATGAAACGCTCGAACAGCAAATCGACCTTGGTCGGATCGACCGAGGTGACGCCGAGCACGTAACACACGGCCGAGTTCGCCGCCGATCCCCGGCCCTGGCAGAGGATGTTCTGGCTGCGCGCATAATGGACGATATCGTGCACGGTGAGAAAATAATGCGCGTATTTGAGCTCGGCGATCAGCGCCAGTTCCTTGAGCAAGGTAGCGCGCAGCGTCTCGTCGATCCGGCCGCCGAAATATCTGTTAACCCCCGCCCATGTCAGGTCCTCCAGATGCTGCTGCGCGGTCTTGCCCGGCGGCACCGGCTCGTCCGGATACTGGTATTTGAGCTGGTCGAGCGTGAAGCCGATGCGGCCGGCAAAGCGCATGGTTTCCGCGATCGCACCCGGCAGATCGCGGAACAGCCGCGCCATTTCGTGGGCCGGTTTCAGATAGCGCTCCGCATTGGCCTCGAGGCGCTTGCCGACCGCTTCGATCGTCGTCTTCTCGCGGATACAGGTCAGCACATCCTGTAGCGGGCGGCGCGCGGGATGGTGGTACAGCACTTCGTTGGTCGCCAATAACGGCACCTTGGCGGCCAGCGACAGCCGATGCAGCCGCGCCAGACGGCGCCGGTCGTCGCCGCGATAGAGCAGGCTTGCGGCGAGCCACACGCCGTCGGCGCGGCTGTCCTTCAAACGGTCCAGGATTTTCAACGCACCGGCCGCGTCGAAACGATGCGGCAGCGCCAGCACCAGAAGCTGGCCTTCGGAAAATTCCAGCAGATCATCGAATTTGAGATGACATTCGCCCTTCGCAATCCGCTCCGCGTCACCGCCGCGCTTGCCGCGGGTGAGCAACTGGCACAGCAGGCCGTAGGCGGCGCGGTCGCGCGGATAGGCCAGAATATCCGGCGTGCCGTCGACAAAGACGAGGCGCGCGCCGATCAGAAGCTTCGGCTTGTTGACGACATCGGGATTGTCGAGCTCCTTCCAGGCGCGCACCACGCCGGCCAGCGTGTTGTGATCGGCGATGCCGATCGCGGGAATATTCAGCCGGCCCGCCTCGTGCACATAGGCGCGCGGATCCGAGCCGCCGCGCAGGAAGGAAAAATTCGTGGTGATGCCGATCTCGGCATAATCCGATGTGTTCATGCGAACAGCCCGTGCACGAACCATTTGGGCGGAACGGGTTCGCCCGCTTCGTCGTCTTTCAGTTCACCTTCATAGAGTCCATCGCGAAAAATCCAGAAGCGCAGACCTTCGGCGTCCTCGATGCGGAAATAATCCCGCGTCAGCGCACAGCCGTTTTGTTTCCACCATTCCATCGCGATGCGTTCGGGACCCTCCACCCGCACCACCGCATGCGTAACGCGCCGCCAGGTGAACTGGTGCGGCGGCCCGTCGGGGACGGTGGCGAACGGCACCTTGATCGGCTCGGGCTTTTCGAACAGTCGCAATGGCCGCAGCGGCGGTTCGCTTTCGATCCGCGCCGGCCAGGCCGCCTGCACGGCGGCGGCGAGATGATGCTGCGCAGGCGCAGCGAGCACCGCGCGTTCGGGGATATGGGTGTCCTGCGGCAGATGCACGACCACGCGCTTACCCCCGATCCGCGCCGCGATGCGGTCGATCAGGGCGGCCAGTTCGTCATTGTCATGGACGTTGGCGTCGAGATCGCGCTGCTGCTGCACCACGATTTCGGTGCGGCTGGCGGACAGGCGAATGAGATCGAAGCCGAAGCCGGGATCGAGCGGGTCGTTCAGCGCATCGAGCCGCTCGCGAAACAGCCGGTCGATCACTTCCCCTCGCGTCACCGGACGGCCGGTATCGACCATGATCGTCCGCACCGCGCCGTCGGTGCGGAAGAAGCTCGCTTCCAGCCGCCGCGCGCCCTTGCCCTGTTTGTCCATCGCTGACACCAGCATGCCGGCGAGCGAAGACAGATTGATCGAGATCACGGTTTCGGTGGCGACCGGTTCGGGAAAGCGTTTCTCGACGATGTAATCCGGCAGCGGCTTGCGCGGGCTGATCGGCGCATCGCCCTCGCCCAGCGCATGCTCCAGCAAAGCGGTGAAGCGGGCGCCGAACCGCGCCGTGATCTCGTGGCGCGCGCGGCCGGCGACATCGCCGATGGTTTTCAGGCCGGCGCGGCGCAGGCCTGTCGTGATGGCCTCACCGGCGCCGAGCGCCGAAACCGGCAGCGGAGCGACGGCCTCGGCCTCCCCGCCATCGGCGATGATTTTCCCCGACGCATGGCGCGTCAGGGTGCGCGCGCAGATCGAGGTGCCGGCAATGTCGGCGCTGACGGCAAAGCCGCGTCGGCTCAGCGCGCCGCACACAGTCTGCAGCAGCGCGCGCTCGCCGCCGAACAGATGGGCGCAGCCGGTGATGTCGAGATACAGCCCATACGGCGGATCGAGCGCCACCAGCGGCGTGAAGCGGTCGCACCAGTCGGCGATATCGCCAAGCGTTTTGGCATCTGCGACGGGGTCGGCGTCGAACACGATCAGCTCGGGGCAGATGGCGCGGGCATTGGCGAGCGGCAGCCCGATCGCAAGCCCGGACCGCGCCGCGGCATCGTCGAGCGCATGGATCACCAGCGCGTTGTTCTGTTTGGCGACGACGACGGTGGCGGTTTCGCCTGATGTGTCGCTCAGATCATCAGCTGGCTCAGTCGTATTCCCTCCCCCCTTGCGGGGGAGGGTTAGGGAGGGGGGTGGCGGCACACGGCGGTGCGTGTGGCTCACCCCTCTCCCCCGCCCTCCCCCGCAAGCGGGGAGGGAGCGCACCGTTCGTGTGGCGAGAATTGTGCTCACGCGCTTCGTCTGCAAGCGCTTTGCAGCTGCCGCTGGATGCGGTCGATGGGCAGGCGTGGCAGCCAGAGGCTGAGGATACGCCGCCGGTTCAAAGAAAAGGCACTCATCACATTTCCATTCCATGATCCACCGCCCGACCGGGCCATGACGGTTACGAACGAGTTCGGCGTCGAACACCGGCGCGCCCCAGGCATGCCAGGGTGCCGTGGGCGGCGAATGCGCCGCGCGCACGATCCATCTGGTCTCCGCGGTCGAAGGCTGTGGCGCAGCCGCAAGGCGCAGCAGCAGCGCGGTGACGCCGGAGGCCTGGGCAGCCAGCGTGAGCTTGCGGCTCGCGACCAGGTCGAGTTGCCGCGACCTCGCCCCAGACTTCCAGCACCACGGCGCCGAGCGCATCGCAGGCCAGCGCGTCGGCGGTGGTCCGCAGCGCGGCATCGACATCGGCGGCGCGCACGGTTACCAGCGCGCGCGGATCGAGGCCCAATTCGACGAGGCCGCTCATCGACAGCGCGCCGGATTCGATTTCCGAAAAATCCTGCCGCACCCAGACCAGCGGCCGGCGCGCCGTCACCCGTCCCGCAAGGCCTGCGATAAATCCGGTCGCGGCAGCGCTCTGATGTCCCTCGGCGAACACCTCATGCACGGTGGCGCGGGCGAGGCCACCGCACAGCGCCGCATCGGCCTCGGCATGGCCGAGCGCCACTTTGTGAAGCGCGTGCGCGTCGCCAGCCGCCTCGATGCGCTCGATGCGGCCGCGCAAACTCGCAAGCGTGCTGATGCGTGCGCCGGTCATGCGCCGCCTCCTCAATAAATTGGGCCACTGCCGGTTTTGAAATGAACCCGCTGCTGGCTCATTTGTTCATGATATGTTCTAATATAAGGCTAACAGGGCCTGTGGAGTCAATCGGGATCGGCGCTTTGGCGATTCATGAGTGGAATCAAAGGGATTCAAGGATGGATGTGCAACGCAAGCTGGAAATCCTGGCCGATGCCGCGAAATACGATGCGTCCTGCGCCTCCAGCGGCACTGAGAAGCGGGATTCCAGCGACGGCAAGGGCCTCGGCTCGACCGCGCCCGGCATGGGCATCTGTCATTCCTACGCGCCGGACGGCCGCTGCATTTCGCTGCTCAAAATCCTGCTCACCAACGCCTGCAATTACGATTGTCTTTATTGCGTCAACCGCACTTCCAGCAACGTGCCGAGGGCGCGCTTCACGACAGATGAAGTGGTGCGGCTTACGCTCGACTTCTATCGCCGCAATTACATCGAAGGCTTGTTTCTCTCCTCCGGCATCATCCGCAGCGCCGACTACACCATGGAGCAAGTGGTGTCGGTGGCGCGCAAGCTGCGCGAGGAGCACCACTTCCGCGGCTACATACATCTGAAAACCATTCCCGAGGCCGACGACGCGCTGATCACCGAGGCCGGCAAGTACGCCGATCGGCTGAGCATCAACATCGAGGTGCCCGAGGAAAGCAGTCTCGCCAAACTTGCGCCCGAGAAAGACGTACGCGCGATCCGCCGCACCATGGCAAGGTTGCGGCTCAAGCTCGATGAAGCGCAGGACAACAACAAGACCGCGACCAAAGCAAAGCCGCCGCGCTTTGCACCCGCCGGCCAGAGCACACAGATGATCATCGGCGCGGATGCCGCCGACGACCGGACCATCCTCGACACCAGCGCCAACCTCTACGGCTCCTATCACCTCAAGCGCGTCTATTATTCGGCCTTCAGCCCGATCCCGGATTCAAGCCGCGATTTGCCGCTTGCTCCGCCGCCGCTGGTCAGGGAGCACCGGCTTTACCAGGCCGACTGGCTGATGCGGTTTTACGGTTTTGACGCCTGTGAGATCGTCGACGACACGGTTCGCATGCTGCCGCTCGACATCGACCCGAAACTCGCCTGGGCGCTGCGGCACCGCGACCGCTTTCCGCTGGATGTCAACCGCGCCAGCCGCGAGGACCTCTTGCGCGTGCCCGGCTTCGGCATCAAGGCCGTCGATCGCATCATCGCCACGCGCCGCGTGACCGCGATCCGTGCGGCGGACCTCGCCCGGCTGCATATCCCGGCCAGCAAGGCGTTGCCGTTCATCGTTCTCAGCGATCACCGGCCGCCCTCGCATCTGCTCGACGGGGCGCGGCTGGCCGAACGTTTTCGGCCCAAAGCCACGCAACTGGGGTTTGGGTTTTGATGCACTTCATCACGCTCGAGCACGAAACGGATTTCGACGGCTGGCGTAACGCCGCGCGGCGGCTGGCGCTTGCCGATGTCAGCCCGACTGACATTACGTGGCGCGTGCAAGGCGACGCACCCGAATTGTTCGAACCAGACGCGCCGCCGGCCGATCTGCCGCAAGGCAGCTTCAGCGTTTCAGCCAAATTCGTCGAACTGGCGAAGGCCGCGATCCTGCACCGAAGCCGCGAACGCTTTGCCATCCTCTATCGCCTGCTGTGGCGGCTGCGCGGACGTCACGAACTACTGTCGGTCGCGACCGATCCGGACGTGGCGCTGGTCGCCGCGATGGCGAAGGCCGTGCATCACGACGAGCACAAGATGCACGCCTTTGTCCGCTTCCGCGAAATCGGCCGCGAGCAGAAATCGCATTACGTCGCCTGGTTCGAACCGGCGCATCATATCGTCGAGCTGGCCGCGCCCTTCTTCGCCCGCCGTTTCGCCGACATGCCGTGGTCGATCCTGACGCCGGATGTCTGCGCGCATTGGGACGGCCACGCCGTCGCGATCACCCCGGGCGTCAGCAAGACAGAAGCGCCGACCGAGGACCGGCTGGAGGAAACCTGGCGGCGTTACTACGCCAGCATCTTCAACCCGGCGCGGCTGAAGGTGAAGGCCATGCAAGCCGAGATGCCGAAGCGATATTGGCGGAACCTGCCCGAGGCTTCGTTGATTAAGCCGCTGATCGAAAGCGCCGAACGGACGACGCGCGCGATGATCGCGAATGCGGCGACGCGAACCGCACAAATCGCAGCGACGCGAGGAACCGCCCATGGTCCGCAAAAAGACCGACGACGAGATCGAAACGCTGCGCGAGGAAGCCGCCGGTTGCCGCGCCTGCCCGCTCTGGAAGGATGCGACCCAGACCGTGTTCGGCGAAGGCCCGCAAAACGCCCAAATGATGCTGGTCGGCGAACAGCCCGGCGACAAGGAAGACCTCGCGGGCAAACCGTTCGTCGGACCGGCCGGCCAGATGCTGGATCGTGGCGCTGGAAGAGGCCGGCATCGACCGGGCGAAGGTCTACGTCACCAACGCGGTGAAGCATTTCAAGTTCGTGCCGCGCGGAAAGATCCGGCTGCATCAGAAGCCGAACACGCCGGAGATCAGGGCCTGCCGTCCCTGGTACGAACGCGAACGGGCCGCGATCAGACCCACTCTGGTAGTGGCGATGGGCGCCACCGCAGCGCAAAGCGTTTTCGGAAAGGCTACGCCCGATCAATAAAACCCGCGGGCGGCTGTTCGACCTCGACGACGGTACGATGGCACTCGTCACCGTGCATCCGTCCTATCTGCTGCGCTTGCCCGATGCCGACGCCAAGGCGCGGGAATATCAACGCTTTGTCGACGACCTCAAAATCGCGGCCGCGTTGCTGCGAAAATCAGCGCGCGCCGCCTGAAATTGCGCGAAGCCGATGGAACGGCAAGTCCCGTTAGCGTGCACTCGAAAATGGCAACGGGAAGATGACAAATAGATGTACAACCTTTAATTGATAAAGCATACTATCTGATGTTGTGGGGAGGAGTTGGGGCGTCCTGTCACGCCATGACGTTCCCATGAGGTCAGCGCGCCACGCGGTTACCCCTAGCCCCGGCACTGCGCGGCGCGCGACCTGCTCTCCCGCCCACTCCACATCACATGCCCTCTAAAATCGCTCGCGGTTGCGGCTCCGCATTGCCCGGTCCGCGCCCCGACGCCGAACTGTCGCCATGCACATTCAAACCGCGACCCAATCCGACATCCCGGCCATCATGCCATCCACTGGCTCCCGCCAATTTTCCGCAGCGGGCGCTCAACGATCCCAGTTCCAACCAACCCGCTCGGCCAACAGATTGGTTTAAGCAGAAGCAGCAAAAATAAAGAACGCCTGCAGGTACATGCAGGCGTTCTCTCAACTAACCATCGAAGTACTTGAAGCCGTTTTACGCGCGCCGCCTCACGCCGCCAGCGCGTTCTCCACCAGCTTGATCCAGTACGACGTGCCGTGGACGATCGCCTCGTCGTTGAAATTATATTCGGGGTGATGGAGCCCCGCGGTATCGCCGTTGCCGCAGAAGATGAACGCGCCGGGACGCGCCTCCAGCATGTAGGCAAAGTCTTCCGCGCCCATCAGCGGCGGGGTCTCGTGGACGTTGGCTTCGCCGGCGATTTCCTTGGCGATCCGCGTCGCGAAGTCGGTTTGCGAGGCGTGGTTGACGGTGACGGGATAGCCGCGCTTGTAAACGACGTCGATCTTGGCGCCGGTGATCTGCGCCACGCCGGCGACCACCTCGTGCACCCGTTTTTCGACCAGTGCACGGACTTCCGGGGTCAGGGTACGAATGGTGCCGCGCAACGTGGCGGTCTGCGGGATCACGTTGCGGGCGTTGCCGGCCTGGAACTCGCAGACCGAAATCACCGCCGACTCCAGCGGATCGATGCTGCGCGACACGATCGACTGCAGCGCCGTGACCACCTGCGCGCCGACCAGCACGGAATCGATGCAGAAATGCGGCCGCGCCGCATGCCCGCCAAGCCCGGTGATATTGATGTCGAGTTCATCGGTCGCCGCCATGACGGGGCCGGAGCGAATGGCGAAGGAGCCGACCGGAATGCCCGGGCCGTTGTGCATGCCAAAGACCTGCTCGATGCCGAAACGGTCCATCAGCCCGTCCTTGATCATCGCGGCGGCGCCGGCGCCACCCTCCTCGGCCGGCTGGAAGATCACGACCGCATCGCCGGCGAAATTGCGCGTCTCGGCGAGATAGCGGGCGGCGCCCAGCAGCATCGCGGTGTGGCCGTCATGGCCGCAGGCGTGCATCTTGCCGGGTGTCTTGGAGGCATAGGGCAGATTGGTCGCCTCCTCGATCGGCAGCGCATCCATGTCGGCGCGCAGCCCGATCACCTTGAGGTCGCCCTTGCCGGCGGGCTTCTTGCCCTTGATGACGCCGACGACGCCGGTAAGGCCGAGACCTGTCGCCACCTCGTCGCAGCCGAATTCCCGCAAGCGGTCCGCCACGAATGCTGCGGTGCGGTGCACATCGTACAGCAATTCGGGGTGTTCATGGATATCGCGGCGCCAGGCCTGGATGTCGGGTTGAAGATCGGCGACGCGATTGACGATGGGCATGAAAACTCTCTTGCTTGCGGGTTGAATGCTGCCGCCTCTGTAGCATGCAAGGCGCGGTCTACCCAACACTCTGCCGCAGGGCGCCCATCCCGCGCTCAGAGCCGCTAGAATACGTGCCGACTGGCAGGACATCTAGCGCGAAGACGCGTTCGCGCTTTTGCACGGCCATGACGATGTCTGATTAGCCCTCACGCGGCCAGCGTGTTCTCGACCAGCTTGATCCAGTAGGAGGTGCCGTACACGATCGCCTCGTCGTTGAAATTATAGGCGGGGTGATGCAGGCCCGCGCTGTCGCCATTGCCGCAGAAGATCAACGCGCCCGGCCGCTGCTGCAGCATGAAGGCGAAATCCTCGCCGGCCATCAGCGGCGGCATCTCGATGAACATTGGCGTCGCCGGCAATTTCCCTGCGCTGCCCGCGTCGCGACATCGGTCTGCGAGGCGTGGTTGACCGTCACCGGATAGCCGTGGCTGTACTCCAGATCGATCCTGGCGCCGGTCATCTGCGCCACACCGGCGACGACCTCGCGCACCCGCTTCTCCACCAGTTTCCGCACGTCGGCGTTCAGGGTGCGGACGGTGCCGTTAATCTGCGCGGTTTGCGGGATCACGTTGCGGGCACTGCCGGCGTGGAATTCGCACATCGAAATCACCGCCGACTCCAGCGGATCGACGCTGCGCGACACGATCGACTGCAGCGCGTTGATCAGCTGGGCGCCGACCAGCACGGAATCGATGCACTTGTGCGGACGCGCGGCGTGCCCGCCGCGGCCCTCGATCTTGATGAAGACGGCATCGCCGCCGGCCATGATCGGACCTGGGCGAATGGCGAAGCTGCCTACCGGAATGCCCGGACCGTTATGCATGCCGTAGACCTGCTCGATGCCGAAACGGTCCATCAGCCCGTCCTTGATCATCGCAACCGCACCGGCGCCGCCCTCTTCCGCCGGCTGGAAGATCACGACCGCCTCGCCGGCGAAATTCCGGGTCTCGGCGAGGTAGCGCGCCGCACCCAGCAGCATCGCGGTGTGGCCGTCATGGCCGCAGGCGTGCATCATGCCGGGTGTCTTGGAGGCATAAGGAAGATTGGTTTCCTCCACGATCGGCAGCGCGTCCATGTCCGCCCGCAGCCCGATCACCCGCATGTCACCCTTGCCGGCGGGCTTGTTGCCCTTGATGACGCCGACCACGCCGGTACGGCCGAGACCGGTCACCACCTCGTCGCAGCCGAATTCCCGCAACCGGTCCGCCACCAATGCCGCAGTGCGGTGCACGTCATACAGCAACTCGGGATGTTCATGGATATCCCGGCGCCAGGCCTGGATGTCGGGTTGCAGATCGGCGACGCGGTTGACAATGGGCATGGGAAATATCGGTCTTCCGGGTTGGGTATGCTCTGTCTCTGTAGCATGCAAGGGGCGGTCCACCCAACAGACGCTGCCGCAGAGCCCCATCCACCCGGAAGCCTACCAAAGTCGTCATGGCCGGGCTAAAGCGCCAAGCGCGTCTTCGCGCTAGACTGATCGCGGCCATCCGACGTCTGACTAATAGACCGCGAACGGACGGAAATCGGAAAAATGCCGGGCAGGCTTGAAGGTGATTTCGACTATATCGTCGTCGGCGCGGGCACCGCCGGCTGCATCATGGCCAACCGGCTGTCGGCCGACCCGAAAAACCGGGTGCTGATCCTCGAGGCCGGCGGCAACGACAACTGGATCTGGTTCCACATCCCGGTCGGCTACCTCTTTGCGATCGGCAATCCCCGTTCCGACTGGATGTTCAAGACCGAGCCGGAGCCCGGTCTCAACGGCCGCGCGCTGGCCTATCCGCGCGGCAAGGTGATCGGCGGCTCGTCGGCGATCAACGCCATGATCTCGATGCGGGGACAGGCCGCCGATTACGACCACTGGCGTCAGCTCGGCCTCACCGGCTGGGGCTATGACGACGTGCTGCCGCACTTCCTGCGGCTGGAGGATCATTTCCTGGGCGCCAGCGAACACCATGGCGCCGGCGGCGGCTGGCGGATCGAGGCGCCGCGGCTGTCCTGGGAAGTTCTGGACGCCGTCGGCGATGCCGCCGAGCAGATGGGGATTCGGCGGATCGCCGATTTCAACACCGGCGACAATGAAGGCATCAGCTATTTCCACGTCAACCAGAAGCGCGGACGGCGCTGGTCCTCCGCGCGGGGGTTTCTGAAACCCGTGTTGAACCGTCCCAATCTGCGGCTGGAAAAGAACGTGCTGGTCGACCGGCTCATCGTCGAGAACGGCCGCGCCGTCGGCGTGCGCTTCTATCAGGGCAACGAACTCGATCGAGGCCCGCACCAAGGGCGAGGTCATTCTCTGCGCCGGCTCGATCGGATCGACGCAGGTGCTGCACCGTTCCGGCATCGGGCCTGCCGACTGGCTTGCACCGCTCGGCATCGACGTCACGCTCGACCGCCAGGGCGTCGGGCGCAATCTGCAGGACCATCTGCAGCAGCGCGCGATCTACAAGGTCGAGGGCGTCCGCACCCTGAACGAGACCTACTATTCGCTGTTGCGGCGCGGCCTGATGGGGCTCGACTATGCCTTCCGCCGCCGCGGGCCGCTGACCATGGCGCCGTCGCAGCTCGGCATCTTCACGCGCTCCGATTCCCGCCGCGAGCGCGCCAACATCCAGTTCCACGTGCAGCCGCTGTCGCTCGACAAGTTCGGCGATCCCCTGCATCGCTTTCCCGCGATCACCGTCAGCGCCTGCAATCTGCAGCCGACCTCGCGCGGCACCGTGCGCGTGCGCTCGGCCGCTGCCGATCAGGCGCCGGCGATCGCGCCGAACTATCTGTCGACCGATGACGACCGCACCGTCGCCGCCGACGCCATCCGCACCACGCGACGGCTGATGAAGCAGCAGGCGCTGGCAAAGTATCACCCGCAGGAATATCTGCCCGGCCCCAGCGGTCGGCGACGACGATGCCTCACTGGCAAAAGCCGCCGGCGATATCGGCACCACGATCTTCCATCCCGTCGGCACCGCCAAGATGGGAGCCAGCGTCCGACGCCTCCGCCGTCGTCGACGAGCGCCTGCGCTTCCACGGCATCGAGGGCTTGCGCGTCGCCGATGCATCCGTGATGCCGACCATCACCTCGGGCAATACCAATACGCCGACCGCGATGATCGCCGAAAAGGGCGCGGCGATGATTTTGCAGGATGCGAAGTAGCCATCCTCTGACGAAGCCGCGCCGCGCGCGCCGCCGCCTATGCCTGCGGAGGATACCGCTCGAATACAGGCAATTCGTGCGCACGCTCCATCCAGCCAACCCGCTCGGCGACCTGAATGTGCACCGTGACTGGAACGGCATCGGGATCGTCATACGTACCGCTTTGCACGTCGATGATCCCGGGCAGCATATTCTCATTGATGTAGAACAGGCCGGTTCCGCAATTGGGACAAAAATGACGCCGGCCGTGTTCGGAAGACGCGTAGATCTTCGGCTCGCCCTGCGTCACCTTAACCGCGTCTTCGGCGTACATCGCCCAGCCTACCATCGGTGCGCCGGCGTGCCGCCGGCAATCCGCGCAATGGCACAGCGCATGCACGATCAGGTCGCCTTCCACCTGGTAGCGGATCGCGCCGCAATGACAGCCGCCGGTAATGCGCATCGGTAACTCCTCGTGATTGATCGGGCTAAGCCTGCTATCGCGCAGATTAGCCGAAACTGCGGCATGAGCGAATCTGCGTCACGCGACCCGCAGGATGGGTCGAGCGCAGCGATCTCACGAAAACGTCATCACCCGCCACCGAATGAGCCGGGCTCCCGGGAATAAACCCCGGCGTCCCCCGATCACGTCCCTGAAAGCCCAATCAAGGGCTCAGGGAGATTCTGCCATGAGCTGTCACGATCACCACGATGAAGGACGAAATCGGGCGTCAGCCGCCGCCGCGTTCTGGAATGCATGACCTGGGCGGGCACCGGCGTGCTCTGGACCGTCACCGGCGGCGTGCCGCACTCGCTCGGGATGGTCGGCTCGGCCGCAAGCCGCCGAAGCCAAGGGGATGACCTTCCTGCAGATCAGCGACAGCCATGTCGGCTTCGACAAGCCGGCCAATCCGAACGCGCTCGGCACGCTGGAGGAAGCCATCAACAAGGTCCGCGCGATGCCGGCCAAGCCGTCGTTCATGATCCACACCGGCGACATCACCCATCTGTCGAAGGCGCAGGAATTCGACGACGCCGAGCGCATCATCTCGCAGGCCAAGCTCGACGTGCATTACGTGCCGGGCGAGCACGACATCATCGACGAGGAGGTCAAGCTCTACAAGGAGCGCTACGGCCGCGGCACCAAGGGTGACGGCTGGTACTCGTTCGACGCCGGCGGCGTGCACTTCGTCGGCCTCGTCAATGTCGCCAACCTCAAGGGCGGCGGCCTCGGCAGTCTCGGCAACGACCAGCTGGAATGGCTGGAGGACGACCTCAAGGGCAAATCGAAATCCACGCCCGTCGTGCTGTTCGCGCATATCCCGCTGTGGACGGTGTATCCGCAATGGGGCTGGGGCACCGAGGACGGCGCGCGCGCGCTCGACTACGTCAAGGGTTTTGGCTCGGTGACGGTGCTCAACGGCCACATCCACCAGGTGATGCAGAAGGTCGAAGGCAACGTCACCTTCCACACCGCGCGCTCGACCGCGTTCCCGCAGCCGGCGCCCGGCACCGCCCCCTCGCCCGGACCGATGAAGGTCGAGGACGCCAAGCTGCGCGGCCTGCTCGGTGTCGCCAGCATCAACTTCAAGCAGAACAACCAGCCGCTCGCCATCATCGACACGCCGCTGCAGGGCTAAGGGAATTTCGAAATGACTTCTGGTAACTCGCCGCAGCCTCGGCATTCTCAGCCTCGGCTTTGCCACGGCTGCGGCCACGATCCTGCGGCCCGAAAGCGCCCATGCCGAAGATATCGCCGTACACATCGACAACTTCGTCTTCGAGCCGCAGCAGCTCACCGTGAAGGTCGGCACGACCGTCACCTGGACCAACCGCGACGACATTCCCCATACCGTGGTGTGCGCCGGCAAGTTCAGGTCGAAAACGATGGATACCGACGGCACCTTCACGTTCACGTTCACGACGGCCGGCGAATACAAGTATTTTTGTTCGCTGCACCCGCATATGCAGGGGGTGGTCAAGGTTGAGTAACATGCCAAATCAAGGCATCACAGCAATGCCCGGCCGGTGGATCGACCCCGGCCGGGCACGACCGTTTTCTGCAAGTGCCGGACCAAAGGCGATGCCTGTCAAAGCTTCCGACGACGATCCGGAAAAGGCGCGGCGCTTTCGCGAGGCGGCGCTGCCTTTTCTCGACGACGTCTACACGCTGGCGCGCTATCTCTTGCGCGACGCCGCCGACGCCGAGGACGCGGTGCAGGAATGTTACCTGCGCGCGTTCAAGCATTTCGACAGCTATCGCGGGCCGGCGATGAAGCCGTGGCTGTTCGCGATCCTGCGCAACGTCTGCCGCGCCGAATATGCCAGGCGCGCCACCACGCCGACCAGCGCGATCGAGGACGTGCCCGAAAGCGCCGAGCAGGCCCCGCTCTGGCATGAAGTCCAGGAAACGCCGGAAGCGCAGCTGTTGCGGCGCTGGGATTCCGACACCGTCCGCCGGCTGATCGCAACGCTGGCCGAACCGTTCCGGGAGACCTTTGTGCTGCGTGAAATCCAGAACCTGTCGTACCGCGAGATCGCCGACGTCGCCGAGGTGCCGGTCGGCACCGTGATGTCCCGTCTCGCGCGCGCCCGCGCCATGCTGCGCTCGGCATGGATGGCGGAAGAGGAGCAACCGAAATGAATTGCGACGAGGCTGAACTCCTGCTTCACGCGCTGATCGACGGCGAACTCGACGCCGGCCACGCGCGCGAGGTCGAAAACCATGTCGCGGGCTGCCCGCGATGCGCCGCCGCGCTGCAAGATTATCGCGAGATGAGCAAGATGATTGCGGAAGGCGGCGCGCGCTACAAGGCGCCGCTCGAGCTGCGCCGGCGCATCGAGACCGCGTTGCCGCAACCGCGCGCGGTGCCGAACCGGCGCGCGGTGCTGCGCGGCTTTGCGATGGGATCGGCGGTGTCGGCGATGGCCGCGACCGGGCTCGTCGCCATCGTGCTGCGCAACGACGACATGGAGCGCATCCAGTCCGAGGTGGTCTCGGCGCATCTGCGCTCGCTGCAGGCCGGCCACCTCACCGACGTGATCTCGACCGACCAGCACACCGTAAAACCGTGGTTCAACGGCAAGCTCGACGTCTCGCCGCCGGTGATCGACCTCACCGCGCAGGGCTTCACCCTGATCGGCGGCCGGCTCGATTATGTCGATGCCCGCGCCATCGGCGCCGTGGTCTATCGCAGGCGCCAGCACGTGATCAATCTGTTCGTGGCGCAAACCGGCAGCACCGAACGCCGCGCCGCCAAAATCGAAACCATGCAGGGATTCAACATCCGGCACTGGAGCGACCGCGGCCTGAACTACTGGGCGGTCAGCGATCTCGCCAAGGACGAACTCGCCGAGTTCGGCGACAAGTTCGAGAGCGCGATGAAGAGCGGGACGGCGGGGTAGGAGTCTTCAGTCGTCATTCCCGAGCGAACGCCGAAGCATACGCCACTGGCGCAGCCCGGAATCCATACTCACGATCGTGGTATGGATTCGCGATGTGCTCGCACATCATGGCTCGCGCTTCGCGCGCGCCGGAATGACGGAAGCCGTTACGCCGACTTCCGCACCGCGTTGTCGACCAGCGTCTTGCCGAGCGACCAGATCGCGCCGGGGACCTTGTGGCTGGAGGCGATCACGGCGTCGAACGCCTTTTCGATCCAGCCGCAATCTTCTTCCGTGATGACGAGCGGCGGCAGCAGCTTGATGGTGTGGCTGCCGTGGCCGGACACCTGCGTCAGGATCTTGTGATCCTTGAACAGCGGCACCGTGATGAGCTGGCAGAACAGGCCCTTGTTGGCGGTCTCCAGCACGTTCCAGGACGCCTTCAGCCGCAGCGATTTCGGCGGACCGAACTCGACGCCGATCATCAATCCCTTGCCGCGCACTTCCTTCATCAGCTCGTAGCCGGGCACCATGCGGGTCAGCGCGAGGCGGAGTTCGGCGCCGCGCTTGGCGGCCTGCTCGACCAGTTTTTCGGCCTTCATCACTTCGAGCGTGGCGATGCCGGCCGCCATCGCCAGATCGTTCTTCGCAAAGGTCGAGCCGTGCACGACCGCGCGATCCATTTGATTGAAGATCTTGTCGAAGATGCTCTTGCGCGTCAGCAGCGCGCCGACCGGCACGTGTCCGCCCGACAGCGCCTTCGCCAGCAGCACCATGTCGGGTTCGACATTCCAGTGCTCGACCGCGAGGAATTTTCCGGTGCGGCCGATGCCGGTCTGGATTTCGTCGGCGATGAACAGCGTGCCGTATTTGCGGCACAGCGCGGCGGCGCCCGGCAGGAACTCGTCGGTGGGCATGTTGACGCCCTTGCCCTGGATCGGCTCGACGATGAAGGCGGCCACCTGGCGCGACGACAGCGCCTGCTCGAGCGCGGCGAGATCGTTGAATGCGATCTGCGGTGCAGCCCGGCAGCAGCGGCTCGAAGCCGCTGCGGAAGTTCGGATCGTCCATCAGCGACAGCGCGCCGTAGGACAGTCCATGAAAGGAGTGGGAGCAGGAGACGATGCCGGGCCGGCCGGTCGCGCCGCGGGCGAACTTGATCGCGGCCTCGACGGTCTCAGCCCCGGAATTGGCGAAAAACACCTTGTCCAGATATGGCACATGTTCGAGCAGGCGTTCCGCCAGCACGCCGGCCAGCGTCGAGACGTCCAACTGCACCAGATTGGGCAGATCGCAGTCGAGGACGCTTTTCAGGGCCTGGCGCAGCGCCGGATGATTGCGGCCAATCGCAAAAACGCCAAATCCGCTCAGTAGATCGAGATAGCGGGCCCCGTCACGATCGAAGAGGTATTGACCTTGACCCTTCTGAAAGCCGACATCGTAGCCGATGGTCTTGAGCACGCGAACGAGTTGCTCGTTCAAATAGCGCGAATGCATGGAACTGCGCTGCGCCTGGCGCTCCACAAACATCTCGGAAACGTCTAGATTTGAACTTAGCATTCGCTACATACTTCGGTTGATGGCCATTTCGTCAACTGAAAACGCTCAATGCGGCGTTTTGACCCCGCTTTGGATCATCACTTAGACCTAAGCATAGGTTTGAACCATGTTGCACTGCCCAAGAACCATCGCGCGCAGAATAGTTTTTTCCGGATTGTTTTTAGCCACAAGTCTTACTTCCGCGCTTGCCGCCGACCCCACCGGTGACTGGCGGGTGGCCGATGGCGTCGCCAACATCCGCGTCGCGCAATGCAACGGCAGCATGTGGGGCGCGGTCGCCTGGGAGAAAGAGCCGGGCGGCAAGGATATGCATAATCCGGATGCCTCAAAGCAGAGCAGGCCGACGCTCGGCATGCCGATCCTGATCGACATGAAGAAGAAGGCCGGCGTCGATGCGTGGGAAGGCCAAGTCTATAACGCCAAGGACGGGCAGCTTTACAGCTCGACCATCAAGCCAGTTGGTACCGACCAGCTCGAGATTCAAGGCTGCGTGCTGGGCTTCCTGTGCGGCGGCGAAACCTGGACCCGCGTCGGCCCGCCGATTCCCTCGAGCCCCGCCAACAGCATGGCCAAGGGCGCGCCGAAGAATCCGGCAGCCCCGCAAAAGTCCGGTGTCGCGGCAACCGGCGACGGCGGCCACAGCCGCGCCGAAGACCACGGGCGCGGTGAACCCGGCGCCGGCACAGAAGCCTGCCGCCGGTCAGAAGCAGGCGGCCGGCCAGCCGGCCGATCCCGTCGGCGATATCTGCCTACTCCCCGACATCGCGCGGTTTGCCCATTAGCGCGGGCTGAAACAGCAGCACCGCGGCCAGCGTGGTGACGAGCGACAGCGCCAGCAATTTGCCCATGCTGGCGGTGCCGGGATGACTGGAGAGCCACAGGCTTCCGAACGCGGTCGCCGTCGTCAGCGCGCTGAAAAAGATCGCGCGCGTCAGGCTGGTCTGCAGCAGGTTCGTCCTGCCCGAGCGCCACGCCGTCACATAATAGATCTTGAAGGCGACGCCGATGCCGAGCAGCAGCGGCCAGCGCGACGATGTTGGCGAAGTTGAGCGGCAGCCCGATCAGCACGCAGATTTCCAGCGTCACCGCGCCGGCCACCAGTAGCGGCACCAGCGTCAGCAGCACGTCGGTGATCCGCCGCAGCGTCAGCCAGAGCAACAGGCTGATCACGAGCAGCGCCCAGATGCCGGCATGGACGAACGCCTTCACCACGGTGTCGCCGGATTTGAGGATCGAGACCGGCCCGCCGATCGCATTCGGCTCCGCCGCCAGCACGGCATCGGCAAACTTGCGGAGATTGTCGTTGTCGTTGGGATCGCCCTTCGGCAGCGCCTCGACGCGCATCAGGCCGTCCTTGGTCTTCCAGCCGTTGACCAGTTCGGCCGGCAGGTTTTTCAGGCTGACCGGCTGGGCCTGCAGCGTGTTCCTGAGCTGGTCGAACACGATCTTGAGCGGGGTGACGAAAACGGCCTGCGCCTTGTCGCGCGTCGCCTGGTTGGAATCGGCAAGCTTCGACAGCGCGTCCGCCAGCCGCCGCGCGGCGACCGCGCCCGGCGCTCTTGGCGTCGCCCGCGGTCTTGCGCAGGCTCTCGACCGAGCTCTTCAGCGCCTCCACGTTCTCCTCATCGGAGGGCGCCGCATCGACCGAATCCGGATTGAGCGCGGGCCCCACCACCTTGGCGGCCTGCGCGATCAGCTTCAGCTTGGCCGGCTGATTGTCCGGCACGAAACTGTCGAGCGACATCACGCGAAGCACTTCCGGCACCTTCTCGAGCTTCGCCTCGATCTTCTTGGCGTCGGCTTCCGAATTCGTCATCACGTTGATGGCGTTGGCGCCGGTGTTCGGGTCCTTGCGCAAATCGAGGAAGGTCGCGATCGACTCGGCGTTCGTGTTGCGCAGATTGATCGGGTTGAAGTCGAACTTCATGAAATAGAGCAGCGGCAGGCCGGCCAGCGCGACCAGCAGCGTGCCGACGATGATGATGACGCGGTGCTTTTCCAGGAAGTCGTCGACCGGCGCCAGGAAGGCATAGCCGACCGGCTCGTTCTCGCCGGGCGGATTGAGCAGGTCGAGCAGCGCCGGCAATGTCGTGATGCTGGTCAGGAACGCGACCAGCATGCCGGCGCCGGCGATCTTGCCGAGTTCGGAAATGCCCTTGTAGTCGGTCGGCAGGAAGCACAGGAAGCCGGCGGCCGTCGCCATCGCCGCCAGCGACAGCGGCACCGCGGCGCGCTCGCGCCGCGCTCGCCAGCGCCAGCGCCAGATCGTCGTTCTTGAAGCGCTCGGAACGGTAGCGGACGCTGAACTGGATGCCGAAATCGACGCCGAGGCCGACGAACAGCACGGCAAAGGCGATCGACAGCAGGTTGAGCGAGCCCACCATCATCAGGCCGACCGCGGTGGTGATCGAAAGGCCGACGAAGAGATTGACGAACACCGCGAAGATGATCTTCGCCGAATGCAGCGCCAGCCAGAGAATGATCAGCACGATCACGACCGTGCCGATGCCGTTGACGATCGCGCCGTCCTGAACGGTGGCGTATTCCTCGTTGGCCATCGGCACCGGTCCGGTCAGGCGGACCCGCGCGCCATACTTGCTTGCGAAATTGAGATCGGTGGCCGCCTGCCGGATCGCGTCGGTCGCGGTCTTGCCGGGCTCGAGCGCCTGATAGTCGAGGATCGGCTTGAACTCGATGAAGGCGCGCTTGTCCGAATCGGTCAGCGGCTTGTCGCTGACGAGTTCGCGCCAGGAGAACGTCGCCGTCGCCCTTGTTCAGCACGTCCTCGACCGTCTGGGCGATCAGGTTGAAGGGCCGCTCGGCATTGTCGAGCTTGACCTGCCCGCGCTTGACGCCGGCAAGGCCGGTTTCCAGCGCGCCGGTCAGACCGCGGATCGAGGGATCGCCGGCCATGATCTCGATCAGGGGCGCTGCGGATTCGAGCTGGCCGGTGACCTTGCCGACCTCCTCCGCCGGCAGGAACAGCAGCCCGTTCTTCTCGAAGAACTCGCCGGAACCGAGCGGCGTCACCGACTCGAAATTCTTGGTGTCGCCGGAAAGCTTCTCGGCGAGCGCCTTGGCCGCGGAACTGGTGAGTTCCGGCGTCGGCGCCTCGACCACGGCGAGAATCAGCCGTTCCCGGTCGAACGCCTGCTCGAACTGGTTGTCGCGCTTGCGCCAGTCGAGGTCGGGCGAAATCAGCGTGTTGATGTCGGTGTTGATGGAGAAGTTGCGGGCCGTGTAGAAGCCCGCCCCGATCGCGAGGAGCAGCGAGAGAACGACGATGGGAATGGCAAACCGCGTACAAGATCTGACAATCGAGACAACAATACTGGTCAGCACATCGTTTCTTTCTAAGTCTGAGAGCCTGCCGGAAACGCCCGCTGTCTAGCGGAGTTCCATAGGTCGATCTAATGTTGTTTTTGGTTACTTTCGACGGCGATCGGGAAGAGACGTACAAGGACTGGGAAAGGGCCTGAAACGGCTTCGCCTGGTCTCATATAGCCCGCCTTGAGGGGCGACAAAGTGACGAACCGGTGAGGATTTGATAGAGCGAGAGGTTCTATAATACCATCGCGACCCTACGCCAGCAGCCGGCCGATTGCGATCCGCCTTTTCTAGCCGCTAATTTTTTGACACAAAGCCCTGTGCTTCCATGTGCTTGGGCGGAGCGAGCGCCGCGGGAACCGGCTGGTGCGGATATTGCAGCTATCCGTGAGGTTCAGCGGCACGGAGGCAATTGAATGAATTTGGTGCAACTTGCGTAATGGGCATCCCATGGAAGTGTATCTTGCGCAGCCGCGCGGATTTTGCGCGGGCGTCGTGCGTGCGATCGAGATCGTCGAGCGCGCGCTCGAGAAATACGGCCCGCCGGTCTATGTGCGCCACGAGATCGTGCACAACAAATACGTGGTCGAAAGCCTGAAGAACAAGGGCGCGATCTTCGTCGAGGATCTGTCGGAAGTGCCGCCGCATGCGGTGACCGTGTTCAGCGCCCATGGCGTGGCGCGCAGCGTCGAGGAAGAGGCTGCCGTCCGCGGCCTGCCGGTGCTCAATGCCACCTGCCCGCTCGTCACCAAGGTCCACAATCAGGGCAAACGGTACATGTCGAAGGGCCGGGCCCTGATCCTGATCGGCCATGCCGGCCATCCCGAGGTCGAGGGCACCATGGGCCAGGTTCCAGGGCCGGTCCTGCTGGTCCAGAACGTCGACGACGTGGCGGCCCTGACGCTGCCGGCCGACACCCCGGTGGCCTATATCACCCAGACCACGCTCAGCGTGGACGACACAAAGGACATAATTGCCGCCCTTCAGGCCCGTTTTACAGATATTCAAGGCCCGGACATCCGGGATATCTGCTATGCGACACAGAACCGCCAATCTGCGGTAAGGGACCTGAGCAAACTGGTGGACGTCATCTTGGTGGTGGGGGCCGCCAATAGTTCCAACTCAAACAGGCTGCGCGAAATCGGCACCGAAGTCGGCGTCGCGAGTTATCTCATTGCCGACGGCAGCGAACTGAACCCGGATTGGCTGAAGGATGCAAAAGCCGTCGGCATCACGGCGGGCGCCTCGGCGCCCGAAGTTTTGGTCGACGACGTGATCGAGGCTTTGAGGCGTATCGGACCCGTCAAGGTGTCGGTGCTTCCCGGCCGGGAAGAAAACATCGAATTCCGGCTTCCGGCCGAACTGACTGCGGGCTGACCCACTCACGACTATCCTAGAGTCCAGAAAGAAAACTTCTCAATGGCAATACCGTTCTTCAAGGAAATGCGTATCGGCGGTTATCTGATCAAGCAGAAGCTGCTTGGCCGAAAGCGCTATCCGCTGGTGCTGATGCTCGAGCCGTTGTTCCGCTGCAACCTCGCCTGCGTCGGCTGCGGCAAGATCGACTATCCCGATGCGATCCTCAACCGCCGCATGTCGGCGCAGGAATGCTGGGACGCGGCCGACGAATGCGGCGCGCCGATGGTGGCGATCCCCGGCGGCGAGCCGCTGATCCACAAGGAGATCGGCGAGATCGTGCGCGGCCTCGTGGCGCGCAAGAAGTTCGTCTCGCTCTGCACCAACGCGCTGCTTCTGGAAAAGAAGCTCGATCTGTTCGAGCCCTCGCCCTATCTGTTCTTCTCGGTGCATCTCGACGGCCTGAAGGACCATCACGACAAGGCGGTCTCGCAGAAGGGCGTGTTCGATCGCGCGGTTTCCGCGATCAAGGCGGCGAAGGCGCGCGGCTTCACCGTCAACGTCAACGCCACGATCTTCGACGGCCATCCGGCGGAAGAAATCGCAAAATTCCTCGACTTCACCACCGAACTCGGTGTCGGCGTCTCGATGTCGCCGGGCTACGCCTATGAGCGCGCGCCCGACCAGGAGCACTTCCTCAACCGCACCAAGACCAAGAAGCTGTTCCGCGACGTGTTTGCGCTCGGCAAGGGCAAGAAGTGGAACTTCATGCATTCCGGCCTGTTCCTCGACTTCCTCGCCGGCAACCAGGAATACGAATGCACGCCCGTGGGGCATGCCGGCGCGCAACATCTTCGGCTGGCAGAAGCCCTGCTATCTGCTCGGCGAAGGCTACACCAAGACCTTCAAGGAACTGATGGAGACCACGGACTGGGAGACCTACGGCACCGGCAAGTACGAGAAGTGCGCCGACTGCATGGCGCATTGCGGCTACGAGCCGACGGCGGCCAACGCCGCGCTGACCAATCCGCTGAAGGCGATGTGGGTGGCGCTGCGCGGCGTCAGGACCACGGGTCCGATGGCGCCCGAGATCAACCTCGATAAGCAGCGTCCGGCGCAGTACATCTTCTCGGCCGAAGTGCAGAAGCGCCTGTCGGAGATTCGCCGCGACGAAGCGGCGGCCGCGGCCGCCAAGCAGCAGCAGAAGGCCTCCACCGCCGCCTGAGGGCGCGCTGATCAGGCCAACAGGCTGAAAAACAAAAATGCCGTCGCGTCGATCGCGGCGGCATTTTTCGTTGAGGCTGCTGTGCTTCGTTGAGACGGCGTGTCGCCAGCGGCCGTCAGATGCTCGCCGTGGCGAGGCCCTCGCCGCCGCAGGAAGCCGCGGCAGCCGCGCAAGGAGCGCAGCGCGCGATTGAAATCGATCCCGGTGGAGACCAGCGCGCGCAGCGTCGTCGGATTGCGCGCGAGGCCGCGCAGCACCTTGCGCAGGTCGATATCGCCGTTCGGCTTGATGGCGCTCTTGGCCAGCGCCGGCAAGGCGCGGCTGGCGGGATCGGAGATGACGCGCAGCGCGGCGAACGGCAACCCCGCCTTGGCCGCATAGGCCGCCGCGATATGGCTTTCCATATCGACCGCCGCAGCCCCCGTCTCCGAATGCAGCGCGGCCTTGCAGGCCGTTGCCGCGATCACCTGTTCGACCCCGGCAAGACCGCCACGGACCACGCGCCGGCGCCGCAGCGCCGCGCTGGCGATCATTTCCTCGTTCAGGGCGAGGCCGGCCAGGAAGCGGGTATCGCCGGCCAGAACCTCGGTCGCGACCACGACGTCGCCCGACTTCAACGACGGATCGAGCCCGCCGGCGACGCCGAACGAGATCACGCCCCTGAATGTCGATGAATCCAGTGTCGCGAGCAGCGCGCGCAATTGCTGCGGATCGCTACTGCTGCAGATCACGATCATGCCTGGCCCGGCCGCGATGCGGGCCTCCTGCACCAAGCCTGTCACGATCAAAACCGGCCGTGGATCAATTGAATTGCTATCAATCGCATAGTCCACGATCGCGGCGGCCCCCGCCCCCAAAGTCACATCCCGACCCCTACCACCCTGCTGTTGGTGCTTCTCAAATTTCGATACCGCGCCAACGCCCAGAGCGGAAAGAACTTCGAGTAGCCATGATAACGCAAGTAAAACACCCGCGGAAACCCCGTTGCCGTGTACCGGGGCTCGTCCCACAGCCCTTTTTCGGTCTGTGTGGTTTTTAGGTACTCCACACCACGCGCAACGGCCGGGTTCCCGACCTCGCCCGCTGCCATCAATCCAAGCAAGGCCCATGCCGTTTGCGAGGACGTCGACGGTGCGTCCTCGAATCCCCGGTAGTCCAGCCGGTAGCTGACCGCATCCTCGCCCCAGCCGCCATCCCTGTTCTGGATCGATAGCAGCCAATCGACCGCCTTGCGAATCATTGGATCCTGATGATCGACCCCTGCGACATTTAGCGCACACAGCACCGACCAGGTGCCGTAGACGTAGTTCAACCCCCAGCGGCCGTACCACGACCCTTCCGCCAGCTGGGTGCGGCGGAGATAAGCGACCCCGTCGGCGACCGCCTTGCTGGTCGCGGCGGTCTCGCCGAGCTGCGCCAGCATCGAAACGCAGCGCGCGGTGACGTCCTCGGTCGGCGGATCGAGCAGCGCGCCGTGGTCGGAGAACGGGATGTTGTTGAGGTAATATTCGAGGTTGTTGACGTCGAACGCGGCCCAGCCGCCGTCGCGGCTCTGCATGCCCTCGATCCACTCGCGGCCGCGCGCGATCGCGGTGTCGTATTCGTCGCTTGCCGGACTCCCGCCGCGTGCGATCCATCGCCATGACCACGACCGCGGTGTCGTCGAGATCGGGGTAGTAGTCATTGTTGTACTGGAACGCCCAGCCGCCCGGCCGCACGTCGGGACGCTTCACGGCCCAGTCGCCCTTGACGTCCAGCACCTGCCTCGGCTTCAGCCAGTCGAGCGCCTGCTTGGCCTGCGGCAACGATTCCCCGCCGGCTTCGATCAGCGCGTGGCAGGTCAGCGCGGTGTCCCACACCGGCGAGACGCAGGGCTGGCAATAGGCCTCGTGCTCGCCGATCACCAGGAGCTTGTCGAGACCCCGGCGCGTGATGGCGCGCGGCGGATAATCCGCGGCCTGCCGAACGCCTCATACATCATCACGGTGTTGGCCATCGGCGGATAGATCGCGCCAAGGCCGTCTTCGCCGTTCAGCCGCTCCTCGACGAAGGCGACCGCCTGCGTCGATCGCGCGTGCGCGCAGCTTTTTCGGAAACAGCGGCTCGATCGCGCGCAGGATGACGTCGAGCGCGCGGAACAGCACGAACCAGCCCCAGCTTTGATGCGGCGCCTTGGCGGTCATGCCGACCGAGCGCGGATCCTGCAGGAACAATTCGTCGATGCCGACGCCTTTCGGATTCTTCGCCCGCGGCTTCAGCGCCGCCAGCACCATCAGCGGCACGATCGTGGTGCGCGCCCAGTACGAAATCTTGTTGAGATGGAACGGCGACCACATCGGCAGCAGCATGATCTCGACCGGCAGCACCGGCACGGCGCGCCAGGTCAGCACGCCGAAGAAAGCCAGCAAAAACCGGGTGAAGACGTTGCTGTTGGCGGCGCCGCCGCGCGAGCGGATCGCCTCGCGCGCCCGCGCCATATGCGGCGCGTCCACGGAATCGCCGATCATCTTCAGCGCGAAATAGGACTTGACGCTGGCGCTCATGTCGAACGCGCCGTCCTGCACCAGCGGCCAGCCGCCATGGGCACCCTGGGTGCGGCGCAGATAGTTGGCGATCTTGGCTTCGAGCTCGCTGTCGACGGGCTCGCCGAGATAATGGCGCAGCAGCACGTATTCGGACGGAATCGTGCTGTCGGCTTCCAGCTCGAACACCCAATGTCCGTCGGATTGCCGATAGCCGAGCAGCGCCTGCGTCGCCGCGGAGATGCTCTTCTCCAGCGCGACGGCGATCGACGGCTTCGGCTTGATCGACGGAAGGCATTTCGCCAGACATCCCTCTGTTCGCGACCCGGTCGTCATCGCACGTCACGATCAGGCCGGCCGCCTGGCGAGCACCAGATCGGCGGCGCGGTCACCGGACCGCACCGATCCCTCGATGGTTGCCGGCAACCCCGTATCAGTCCAGTCGCCGGCGAGAAACAGGTTTTTCCAGGCCGTGACCGGGCCCGGCCGCAGCGCGTTCTGCTCCGGCGTCGCCTCGAATGTAGCACGGCGCTCGCGCACGATCTGCCAGGGCGGCAATTCGCCCTGTACGCCCGCGGCCTTGCAGACGTCCCGCCAGATCGCCTGCGCGAGCTCCTCGCGCGGCATATCGACCAGCCGGTCGCCATTGCTGATGGTGACCGACAGCCGCTGCGGAAACGCAAACAGCCATTCCACCAGGCCGCCGACGACGCCGAGGATGGCCGGCGCGTCGCTTGGCGGATCGAAGCGGAAATGCGCATTGACGATGGCGCGGAATTTCGTCGGCGTCTTCAGGCCCGGCAGCAGCGACGCCGCGGGCCGCGGCGGCACGGCGAGCACGACGACGTCGTCGGCCGCGACCGCAATGGTGTCGTCGCCGAATTTCAGTTCGCCGACATTGTCGCCGGCCATCGCGAACTCGCGCAGCTCGTGTCCGAACCGGATCGTCGCGCCCTTGTCCTGCAAAAGCTTGATCGCGGGTTCGATCAGCACCGAGCTCAGGCCGTCACGGGCGATCAGCGGCCGGCAGGCCTGCCCGCCCGCCAGCAGGGTTTCGCGCACGATCGCGCCGGCCAGACCCGCCGAACCCTCGGGCGGATCGACGTTGAGCGCGGCGAGCAGCAGCGGCTGCACCAGCCGCTGGTACAGCGTGCCCTCGCAGGGGATGGCGTTGCCGACCAGCTTGTCGGTCCCTGCCCAGATCAGCGGCGTCAATGCCAGATAATCGCGCAGGCCGGTGTCGGGGACGCGGCGCGCCTCGTCGAACACCCAGAGCGGCAGCCGGCCGTCGCCGAGATCGAGCTGCCAGCGCTGGCCGGTCGAGATATCGACGAAGGGAAACTGCGCGCGCTTCGGTCCGACCAGTCCCGCCTCGGTGCCGATCGAGCGCGCATAAGCCAGCGCATGGCGGTTGCCGGACAGCAGCAGATGATTGCCGTTGTCGATGGTGAGATTGGTGGCGGCGTCGAAATAGGAGCGGCAGCGGCCGCCGGCCGTCTGCGTCGCCTCGTGGACGTGCACGAGGTAATTGGCGTTGGCCAGCCGGACGGCTGCGGAGAGGCCGGAAATGCCGGCGCCGATGATGTGGGCGGTTTTCTGCATCAGATGATCGAGTAACGGAGAAGGATGGCGATCTTCGCCATCTTGTTGACGCGGACCGGCGCGCGCGGAGCGGCAAATCCCCGCGCCACCAGCAGCTCCAGGATCGCGCGATAATATTTCGACATGATCCGGGGCGCGCGCACCGCGCGGCGGGAATTG
Organism: uncultured Alphaproteobacteria bacterium; assembly: GCA_963742665.1. Classification (GTDB taxonomy): domain Bacteria; phylum Pseudomonadota; class Alphaproteobacteria; order Rhizobiales; family Xanthobacteraceae; genus Bradyrhizobium. The sequence goes on along the minus strand of CAVUNH010000004.1, from coordinate 360,214 downwards.
CGCTTCATGATCTCGTCGGCCTTGGCGAAATGCGCTTTGGTCCGTTCGACCAGCGGCAGGCACACTTTCGGCAACGCGCGCTCGACGATCACCTTCTGCGGGTCGTCGCTGGTGATGCCGGCGTGCAGCAGCCCTTCGCGCGGCAGATACAGCCGGCCGAGGGTCGCGTCCTCATCGATGTCGCGCAGGATGTTGGTCAGTTGCAGCGCGCGGCCGAGATGATGCGCAAGCTGGATGCCGTCGTCCTCGGGCAGGCCGAACACCCGCACCGACAGCCGTCCGACGGCGCTGGCGACCCGGTCGCAATAGAGATCGAGCGTTGCAAGATCCGGCGCGCGGATGTCCTGCGGCACGTCCATCTCCATGCCGTCGACGATGGCGAGAAAATCCTCGCGCTTGAGACCGAAGCGGTGCACCGACGCCACGTAATCCTGCAGGCGCGGCGGCGGATGGCCCTGATACAGCGCGTCGATATCGTCGCGCCATTGCTGGAGCGCGGCCAGCCGCTCGGGCCGCGGGCCGTCGGAATCGGCGATGTCGTCGACCTGCCGGCAGAAACTGTAGATCTGGAACATCGCCTCGCGCTGGTCGCGCGGCAGGATGCGCATCGCGGCATAGAACGAACTGCCGGACGCGGTGGTGCCGTAATTTGCGTTGGCCGCCGCCGTCTGCAGCGTCATGCGCCGGCCGCCGGTTTTGACACGGGCCGCCGTCCCGACCGCGCGGCGGGTGATCTCGCCGGCGATGCCGCCGAGGCTTTGGCCGAGCAATTCGAGCGGGGAAAGATGCACCCGCTCGCTCAGCGGATCGCGCACCTTCAGCATGCCGACGATCTTGTCGGCAAAGGCCTGGATCACCGCAACCTCGAGCCCGAGCCGAAAATCCCTCACCTCGGCGCAAAGCGATTTGCTTTCGTTGAGCAGGGTTTCGGTCCGCACCGCGAGCGCCTGCAGGCACTTCAACAGCGCCGGCGGCGACTTTGCCTCGCCCAGCATCTCGACGGTCGCGCCCGCAGCCGCCAGCGCATCGCGCGGCAGGTAGACGCGGTTGAGATCGCGAAAGTCCTTGGCGCAATCCTGCAGATGGTTGTTGATCTGCAAGCCGGCGCACAGCGCGTCGGAAGCGGCCCAGGTCGAGGTGCTCTCGCCGTGGACGTCGAGCATGAAGCGGCCGACCGGCATCGCCGAGTAGCGGCAATAATGGATCACGTCGTCCCAGTTCTCGTAGCGCAGCTTGGTGACGTCCATCCGGAACGCGATCAGCACGTCGAGCGCATGGCGCGGCGGCATCGCGCGCTCGGCCAGCGCGTGGCGCAGGCTGACCGCCTCCTTCTGGGTGTCGCCGTTGCCGAGCAGTTCGGCTTCGAGCAAATCGAGATAGGCGCAGCTTTTCGTCGGCCGCGAGCGTGGCGTGATCGGCAATGTCGTCGGCGGTGCGGACGAAATTGTAGAACGCGAGAATCAGCGCCCGGTGACGCGGATGAATGATCCACGACGCGACCGGAAAATTCTCGTCGCGGTGGGTCTTTCCGGATCGCAGTTCGCTCGCGCTGGTCATCAATAGAACTGGCTACATTGGTCTGGCATGGCGGCACGCGCCGATGCTTCAAGCGCATGCGACGGATCGCGAGCCCCATATAGGGGAATACGCCGCCAAAACCAATGCTATCTGGGCTGATCAGCCCATGCCGCCGCGCCGGCAAACAGGCCGGAAACAGGCCTTGCGCGACGGTTAAGCGATGCGAAGGGGCTTATTGGCCGTGGCTTTTCAGCACCTGGTCGCAGGCCGGCGTGATCTTGGGACGATTTTGCTGCAGGCAGGCCAGGATGGTGAAATCGCCCTGATCGATCACCGGGCGGCAGAAGCGCTGCACGTCACGGGCGCAGGCTTTCTGCTCCTCGGGCGTTCCGCTGCGCTGCTGCTGGGCGAAGGCATCCGATGAAACCGCTGATGACAACAGGGAGAGAGCCAGGAGAAATTTACGCATCGTATTCCTTCATTTCGGCAGCAAGAAATCCGGTTCCCGGATCGCGCTTCGGCATCGCCGGGAGGGATTTGTTTGGATGGCAGGCGCCGCGTAACGCAGCAGCGAGGTGAGGACAAGCACTGCTAAATGCGGCCAAATTTGCGGCGGCGTCGAGCTGATCTATTAACCGACTGATATCTAACGTGTATTTCTGCCTTGGCATTCTTCACAATTGGCTGTTGCGAAGCATGGCGCGGCAAAGCTAGATGATGCCGGCGAAGCTTCGCAGGATGTTTCTTGATTTCGGGAAGCAAAATGCCGCCTGACTTGACGCGATCCTTGGCGCGATCGGCCGGACGCGGCGTTTTGTCATTTGAACCTAACATACTGCGGGGACACTAAATCTTCGATGCGGCGAGACGTGTCTTTGAAGGAACGTCTATTTTAATGGGAAAACTCACTATGAAACTGTTTGGTTCTGGCCTGTTCGGGCAGGCCCTCACCGCTGCCGGCGTTGGCGCCGCGCTCATGATGTCGGTCATCCGCGGGCCATGCCCAGGCGGGTGGCCCCTTTGCCGGCTTTGACGGAAACTGGACCGGCAGCGGCAACGGTCACGCTGTCCAACGGCACCACGGAACACATCCGCTGCAAGGCCGACTACAAGGTCAACGCCAACGGGCTCGGCCTGAAGCAGAACCTGCACTGCGCCAGCGACAGCTACAAATTCGATCTCTCCAGCGACGTCACCAGCCAGGGCGACCGCATCTCCGGCAACTGGAGCGAGAAGAGCCGCAACATCTTCGGCAACCTGCAGGGCACCGCCGGCGGCGGACAGATCGACGTGTTCGTCGAGGCGTCCGGCTTTGCCGCCAACCTGAACCTGCGCACCAACGGCACCAAGCAGGTCGTCCAGATCAACTCCAAGGGCGAAATCCGCGGCGTCACCATCACGATGACGAAGACCTGATCCTCTCGGTCCACAACGTCCGCAAACGCGAAAGCCAGGTTCTGATTGCATCAGAACCTGGCTTTTTGCTTTGCGCGGGTTTTCAGCGGTCTGCCCTACTCCGCCGGCTTCGCCTGACCGGCGGTCCCGCGAATCTTTTCCGACAGATTGATCAGGAACATCGACGTCGGCCGCAGGATGAAGAGATCCGCGACCAGGGCTGCGACCATCGAGAACGCGCTGAGCCAGCCGAACAGGCGCAGCGACGGCAGGTCGGAGAACACCGTCACGACGAGGCCGCAGGCCAGCACCACCGTGGTCAGGATCAGCGCCGGGCCGACCAGCACGGTCGCACGTTCCACCGCCAGTTCCGGACTGATGCCCGGCTTCGACTCCAGCCGCAGCCGGTTGAGGAAGTGGATCGTCGCGCTGAGGCCGAGGCCGAACGACACCGTCAGCGCCACCACGCTGGCGAATTGCAGCCCCTCGCCCAGCATCCACAGCACCGTGCCCGACGCCACCACCGGGAAGATGCCGGGCAGGATGCAGGAGAACATCACCACCACCGAGCGGAACGCCAGCCCGATGAAGATCGCGACCAGCAGGAATTCGACCGTCAGGCCGCGGTTGAGCTTTTCGATCATGTTGGCGCTGTTGCGCGCGGCGATCGCCGACAGGCCGGTCACCGCGATCTCGTAGCCGGGATGCTCGGTGCGCACCTTGTTGAGCGCCGCATCGAGCTTGTCGACCACGGGAAGGATCTCGCTGGAGTCGAGATCGGGCACGCGGCCCGACACCACCACCGCATCCTGATCGGCCGAGATGAAGCGGCGGACCAGATGTTCGGGAATCACGCTGACATATTCCTTCAGCGTCGCGACGTCGCTGCTGCCGGCCTTCTCGGCGAGCCAGCGGCGCAGCGTTTCCAGCGACCAGACGTTGCCGACGCCGGCCGCGTTTTCCACCATGGCGTGGACATCGGCGATCGTCTTCAGCGTCTCCGGCGCGTAGAGCGAGGCGCCCTTGGGGAATTCGATCAGCACGTCGATCGGATTGGCGCCGGTGAGCTTGGCATCGAGCCGGCTCGACGCCGCCACCGCCTGGCGCTTGTCCGGCACCTGGTCGGCAAGCCGGTAACGCGGCTCCAGCGTGGCGTAGATGTAGCCGAGGCCGGCGACCAGAATCACCGCGATCAGGCTGAACAGCCCGGGACGGCCGACCATGCGCACCGCGATCCAGTAGCAGAAATTGCGCAGCGCCTGAACGCCGGCGTCGGCGCTCTGGAATTTGACCGCGAAGATCTTTTCGTTGCGCACCAGCAGCACGCCGAACGCCGGCACCAGCGACAGCACCGCGATCAGCGCGATGATGGTGGCGGCAAGGCCGGCCTCGCCGAATTTGCGGATCAGTTCGGAATCGGAGAATTGCAGCGCGATGAACGATATGCCGGCGGTGCCGTGGGTGAGCACGCAGGCCGGTCCGACCACCAGCACGGCGTTCTTGAAGGCGGTGTATTTGTCCTGGCCTGCGATCAGGCGGTCGCGCGCCGCGAATGTCAGCTGCATCGAGTCGGAGAAGCTGATCACCATGATGAGCGGCGTCATCACGTTGAGGAACATGTTGAGATTGAAACCGGCCCAGCCGAGGCCGCCGAGCGCGAGCAGGATCGCGATGATCGGCGGGAACGCCGCGATGATCATGAACGATATCTTGCGGAAGAACACGATCGCGATGATGCAGCCGGCGAGAATGCCGAGGATGTTGTAGGTCAGCCCGTCGCGCTTGACCGCGTTGCGGATCTCGAGCTGCATCACGGGCACGCCCGACAGCTGCGCGTTGAGCCCGCTGCCGGCGAGATCGTCGGCCATGATCTTGCGGATATCGGCGACCACCTTGGTGAGCGCGTTGCTGGAGACGATCGATGGTTCGAGCGACAGCACGATCAGCGCCAGCGTGCCGTCCTCGGACAACAGCTTGCCGCGAATGATCTCGTTCGTCTTCACGGTCTCGACGAATTTGTCGTAGGCCGCCCCTTCCGGCAGTTCGGAGGGAAACAGCGCCGCCGGCAGCTTGCCGGGCTCCGGCGCCTGGCGCGCCGAGAACAGCGAGACCAGGCCGCGCACGCCATCGACCAGTTGCAGGTCGGTGACCATGTCACGGATCTTTTCGAGATTGTCGCGCGCCAGCAGCGTCTTGCCTTCGACCACGACCAGCACGTCGAATTCGGTCGCCGGGAAGCGCTTGGTCACCGCCTCGTACTGCTTGTAGTCCTTGGAATCGGAGCGGAACAGCTGGCTCAGCGAGTCGTCGATCTTGATGCGCTCGATGCCGAAGATCGCCGCGATCATCAGCCCGAGGAGAATGACGCACGGAAAGGATCGGCGCCTTGACCGCGATCAGCCCATGCGCTCCAGCCCGAAGGCGATGCTTGACCCCGGCGGCTCCTCGATCTCCTCGACGTGGACCTGACTTTCGGAGTTCTTTTCGAGCATACCCTGTCCAGTTCTCACATCGGCTTGAATTGTAGCTTGGGTTCCGGGCGCGAATGCGGCTGTCTCAGCCCTGTCTGATCGACGCTAGCCCTTGAAATCACGCGGTAAATTAACCGGCGCCGTTTTACAGGTCCGCGCCCGCATCCGGCAAGCGTGGCCCCAGGGGCAAATCCGCGCGCAGGTGACGAAAATCCGCGTTAAGTCTCTGATTTGTCACACTCGCCGTTCTCCGGCGCGATCTGCGCCTGATAGCCGCCGCCGCTTTCATCTTTTAGTGCGACGCCCGTGACCTGCCGGGCCAGACCCTCGCGCACCAGCCACGCGATCTTGAAGGCGGCTTCGTCGTAGCTCGAGCCCGGCGCCATGGATGTTGGAGACACAGTTTCGCATCGCGTCGGTGAGGCCGATGCGCGGCGCAAATGTCAGATAGGCGCCGAGGCTGTCGGGCGCCGACAGGCCCGGCCGCTCGCCGATCAGCATCAGGACCATGCGCGCGCCGAGGATCGCGCCGATCTCATCGCCTAGCGCGACGCGCGCGCCCGATGCGATCACGGTTGCGCCGATCTCGATGCCTGATTCGCTTCAATCGCGGCTCGAGGTTGCGAACCAGTTCGACCGCGTGGACATTGACCGCCGCCGGCGACAGGCCGTCGCCGATGACGATCGCGAGCTGGCACGGACCAATGCCCTGATCGGCCAGCACGCGGTGCGAGGGCGGATCGAGCATGCGTCCGAGATCGGGGCGGCGCAGATAATCGCGCCGGTCGCGCGCCTGGCTGGAAACCAGAACCGGCTTTAGCCCAAGGCCGGCAAGTCCCTCGACGAGACCTGAGGTATCGAAGGCGCCATGAACCGCATCGCGCGCCCGCGCGTGGTCGAGCGTAAAGGCGAGCAACGCATCCGTCGGCATGCTGGCGCCGGCCCGGCCAAGCCCGACGCGCGCCGGTGTCAGCTCCCGCAGATCGCTCAGCGGACGGGACGGCGGCAGCGTTTTCATACTTGCATTACGTTTTCGTGTTGGCGTTACTCGGCGGGGACCGAGGCCTCGCGCAGCCGGATCGAATAGTTCGATGCGTTCTGCTGACCGCCCGACGCCGCGCGCGCGAATATGATCAGATGATGCGCGATCATGGCCGACCCGATCAGGCCCTCGATGTCGCCCTGCCGCAGCCGCCGCAGCGCGAATTTCCAGAACGCCTTCCGGTAGTCGCCGAGCACGCCGACCTTCCAGAAAATATTGCGCAGCATGATCAGGCCGCGCCGGATATTGGCCCAGCTTTTCGTCTCCCGGCTGACCGGCACTTTCAGCCGGTTGGCGTAGGTGTACTCGCATTGATACTGATAGCGCGCGAACAGTCTGGCGGGCTCATAGGCGAATTCCATGCACTTGCGCCACGAACTGACCACCTCGTCGTAAGGCAGCAGGAAATTGACGTTGGAATCGCGGCTGTCGTCGTCGTTGAGCAGGCGGCCTTCCTTTTCCAGGCGGTCCCACAGCGGCGTCTTCGGCAACGCCTGCAGCAGATTGATCGTCAGGAGCGGGATCCGGGATTCCTCGACAAAGCCGAGCAGCGCGTCGGCGGTCTCGGGCTTGTCGGTATCGAGCCCCATGATGATGCCGGAGACGACCTCCATGCCGTAGGAGTTGATGGTTTGGATGCCTTCCAGGATCGGGACCATCATGTTGTGGTCCTTGTGCATCGCCTTCAGCGCGTCGGGATCGGGGGTCTCGATGCCGCAGAACACGGTGACGAAGTAGGCCTCGCGCATCTTTTCGAGGATCTCCGGCCGCTTGGCGATGTTGAGCGTCGCCTCGCAGGCGAGCCGCGTGATGTAGCCGGTGCGCTTCTGCCATTCGACCAGATGCGGCAGCAGGTCGAGCGCCGCCTTGCGGTTGCCGATGAAATTGTCATCGACGAAGTACACCGTGTCGGTCATGCCGCATTCGCGCAGCTTGTCGAGTTCGGCGATGATCTGCTGCGGCGACTTGAGGCGCGGATTGCGGCCATAGAGACCCGGGATGTCGCAGAACTCGCACTGATAGGGACAGCCGCTCGAATACTGGATGCTGCCGAGGAGATATTTTCTGGTCTCGGCCAGCTCATAGGCCGGAATCGGGAATTCGGTCATCGCCAGACGATCGGCGGTCTTCAGCACCACCTGCGCTTCCGGCCGCGACGGATCGCGCGCCAGCCGCGCGATCAATTCATTGGTGGCGTCGCCGAGCTCGCCGACATGGAGATAGTCGAACGAGGGATAATAGTCCGGGCACGCGCTGACCGACGGCCCGCCGATCGCCACCGCGAGGTCGAAGGCGTGCGCCCGGCGGCAGATATCGTTCATCTGCTGGCGCTGGATGTGCATGCCGCTGACGAACACGGCTTCCGCCCACTCGAAATCTTCCTGCGTGGCAGGGCGGATGTTCTCGTCGATGAAGCGGACCGGCCAGGTGGCCGGAAGATAGGCCGCAATCAGCAGCAGCCCCTGCGGCGGCATGAAAGCCTGAACGCCGTCGGTCAGGGGATAGGCGTGTTCGAAGGTACCAAAAGAAGACGTATAGCGCGGGAAGACGCACAGGATGCGCCGTACCGTCTCGATGCCTTCAGCTCTCATCAAACTTCCCTCAGCCAAAGTCTTGCGCAAATCTAAGCACGTCATTGAAGGGTGGGCCAGAATTTCTTCAAGATTGTGGCGGCGCACTCTAACCCACGGACGGCCCGATGGTTGCGTGACAAGTTGGTCGGCGCAGGCCTGGCGGCGGTTCAAGCGATCAACCGTGACGCAAATTCGGGCAGCAGCCCCGCATTGCCTGCAAGGCGGAAATCGGCGCCGGCAAGCCCGGTGCGAACCAGCCAGTTGTCGAACTCGGGCGCCCGCTTCAGGCCGAACAGGTCCCGGACATAGAGCGCATCGTGGAACGAGGTCGACTGGTAGTTCAGCATGACGTCGTCGGCGCCCGGCACCCCCATGATGAAGGTAACGCCGGCAGCGGCCAGCAGCGTCAGCAGATTGTCCATGTCGTCCTGGTCGGCTTCGGCATGGTTGGTGTAGCAAACGTCGACGCCGAGCGGCAGGCCGAGCAGCTTGCCGCAGAAATGGTCCTCGAGGCCGGCGCGGATGATCTCCTTGCCGTCATAGAGGTACTCGGGGCCGATGAAGCCGACCACGCTGTTGACCAGCAGCGGATCGAAGGCGCGCGCCACCGCATAGGCCCGCGCCTCGCAGGTCTGCTGGTCGACATTGTGATGGGCGTTGGCCGACAACGCCGAGCCCTGCCCGGTCTCGAAATACATCACATTGTCGCCGACCGTGCCGCGGCGCAGCGACAGGCCGGCCGCGTGTGCTTCGCGCAACAGCGCCAGGTCGACGCCAAAGCTGCGATTGGCGGCCTCCGTCCCCGCGATCGACTGGAACACCAGATCGACGGGGGCGCCCTGCCCGATCAATCCGAGCGTGGTGGTGACATGGGTGAGGACGCAGCCCTGGGTCGGTATCTGCAGCCGCGTGATGACGCCATCGAGCAGCCGCAGCAACTCGCCGATTGTGGCCGGATCGTCGCTCGCCGGATTGATGCCGATGCAGGCATCGCCCGATCCCAACAGCAGGCCATCCAGGATCGAGGCGGTAATGCCCCTGGCGTCGTCGAAGGGATGATTGGGTTGCAGGCGGACGCTCATCCGCCCCTTCAGGCCGATGGTGTTGCGAAAGGCCGAAGTGACTGCGCATTTCTTCGCGACCAGAATCAGGTCCTGATTGCGCATCAGCTTGGACACGGCAGCCGCCATTTCCGGCGTGATTCCGCGCGCGATTTTCTTCAGCACCTCACCCGTCGCAGCGTCCGAGAGCAGCCAGTCGCGGAAGCTGCCTACCGTCATCGACGCGATAGCGGCAAAGCCAGCGGTATCGTGGCTGTCGACGATCAGGCGGGTGACCTCGTCGTCCTCGTAAGGGACCACGGCTTCATTGAGAAACTGCCGCAGCGGCACGTCGGCCAGCGCCATCCGCGCCGCGATCATCTGCTCGGCGCTGTCGGCCGCCAAGCCCGCAAGGCGATCGCCGGAGCGCGGCGGCGTCGCCTTGGCGAGCAGGTCGCGCAAATCATCGAAGACGTAGGAAGTGGCATCGATGGCTCGGCGATAGACCATGGCAGCTCCGGGGCCGCCAACGCATGGAAGCGCGGCCGGCCGCCGGAAAGTCTATCACCTGAAGGGATGCTACGCAGCCCGAACGGTTGCGAGAAATTTGACCACTTCGGTCTTCAGACGCTTGTTCTCGTTCGAAAGCATTTGCGCCGACGAAAGCACCTGAGAAGAAGCCGAGCCGGTATCGTCGGCGCTGCGATTTACGTCGGCGATGCTGGTTGCGACCTGCGTGGACCCGATCGCGGCTTGCTGCACGTTGCGGGCGATTTCCTGCGTGGCGGCGCCCTGCTCCTCGATCGCAGCGGCGATCGCCGCGGCAATTTCGGATACCCGTCCGATCGTCCCGCTGATCTCCTTGATGGCGACTACCGAATCCTGCGTCGCCGCCTGCATGCCGGCAATCTGGGCAGAGATCTCGCTGGTGGCCTTGGCGGTCTGCGCCGCCAGCGCCTTTACCTCTTGCGCCACCACGGCGAAACCCCGGCCGGCCTCGCCGGCGCGGGCGGCTTCGATGGTCGCGTTCAGCGCCAGCAGGTTGGTCTGTTCGGCAATTGTGGTGATCAGCTGGGTGACGTCGCCGATGCGGTTGGCAGCGAGCGACAATTCGGCGATCCGCGCATCGGTCTTTTGCGCCTGATCGACCGCCTCATTCGCGATCCTGTTGGAATCCGTCACCTGGCGTCCGATCTCGTTGATGGAGCCGGCCATCTCCTCTGTTGCCGAGGCGACCGATTGCACGTTGGAGGACGTCTGTTCCGAGGCCGTGGCGACAACCATGCTGAGTTGCTGGGTTGCGGCACTGCTCCTGTTGAGGACAACGGCGGAATTTTCCAACTCGGACGAGGCCGAACTTACGTTGTCGATGATGTTACCGACCGCGGTTTCAAAACTTTCGGCCAGATGGTGAAGCTCGGCGCGCCGGGTAGCCTGCTGTCCGCGGTTCTCTTCTTCGCGTACCGCGGTCTCACGTTCAGCCTTGGCGACAGCCTGCACCTTGAATTCCTGGACCGCGTGAGCCATCTGGCCGACTTCGTCGCGGCGCTCGAGGCCCGGCAGCTTCACTTCAAAATTCCCGGCCGCCAATTCGCGCATCGCCCGCGACATAGCCACCACCGGGCGGGAAATACCCCGGCCAACGAAGAATGAAACAACGATGCCGGCGAAAGCAACGCTCAGAAGCGCGATCATCAGCGTCAGCTGCTGCTGGTCCAGCTTCATTCCGGCACGCGCAATCTCCCGGTCCTTGCTCTCGCTGCTGAGCAAGATCAGATCGTCGGTGATTTTCTCGATACCGGCAAAGCTTTGTTCCGCACCCTTGATGAACATCAGCGCCGATCCGGCGTCGCCATCGGCCATTTCGATCGCGCTTTTGGATTTCTTCAGGTAGCCCGCAACGGCAGCGTTGAGCTTTTCAAGGGCCTCCGACCTGAATTCGCCTTGAGCGCCTTCGGCCGCCTTCAAGGCTCCCGAAATCTTGGCTGCGGCGGCGGAGGCTTCCTTGGCCATCGCCTCGATCTTCTTCTCGTCCTTTTCATTGGCCGCGACAGCCGCGAGACGATAGAGCTTGGCATGGGCCATCCAGGCCACGGTCGTAATATCGTTCACAAGTTCCGATTGCCGGATCGGCCCGGCAACCAGCGCGTCGACCGAAGCCTGGTTCGATCGCAGGGCTTGCAGTGCATAAGCGCCGAGGCCGACCAGAACCAGGACCAGGAAGGCCGGAGCGAGCTGAACCTTCCAGGACAGGCCGATGTTCTTGATCCAGCCGAACATATCAATCCTTAAGGTGCAATGACCGGCCCGCAGCACTGGCTGCTGCGTATCAGTCCTTATAAATTCCCGCGCACACGGCGGTGTTCTCGAGCTTTTCGCAATACATCTGTTTCGGCTCGACCTTCTTGCTCACCGGATTGACGAATTTGTAGTCCTGCCAGAACGAGGCTTGCTTGCCGGCAAGTTCGACCCGCTCCTTGACGTAGAGCTTGCCGTCGACATCCTGCGCGTCGCTCATGTCCTTGCCGACGAATTTCGGGTTCGATCCATGGGCCAGCACCTTGCCGTCGAGCTGATAGACGACGACGTACAGGTCCCGATCGATGAATTTGGCGTCCTTGCTTGTAAATTCGGGGTAGGCCTTGTCGGGGCTCTGTTCCTTGATGAAGGAGACCGCCTTTTTGACCATCGCGACGGCGTCATCTTTGTTTGCACCCCCGCTCGCCAATGCGGCGGTGGTGACGGATGCAACCGTGGCTGCGAGAGTGGCTATCAGCAACTTCCTGAACCGAGTATTCAAGTTCCATTCTCCCGATCGATTGGTTGACAGGCGGTCAACGACCGCAAATTCAAAAGCTGTCAGAAAAGAGCGAACCAACGGTTAAATTGCCTGTCGGCTGTGCAACTGCGACTAAAGGTGGATGCGCGTCTCCAGATGCCGCGATGCCGTGCCGGATCGGTTGTCCGGCGCGCCGCGATACGTGGTTACTTTATCTTAAATGTTTGATTTTACTGTTGATTTATTCAAGACCCGCCGCCGTCTTGTTAAGACATTTTCCATTACAATTTAGGATAATTTGTCTACGGCCGACGGTGCTCACCGGCCTTTTTGGAGTGCCCCATGGCTGCCATCACCAAAGCGACCGGCCGCGCCTCTGTTCGCGCCCTGACCTCGCGGCTCTCGCTCGCCACCAAGCTGTATTCGATCTTTGCCCTGTTCGCGGTCCTCGTCGCCGCCATCACCGCGTTGTCCGACTACAACACCCGCCAGAATGCCGCCCTCACCGAAGCCGTCGCGACCGCCAGCCGCGCCGCGGTCAATGTCGAGCGGGTCAATTCGCTGGTCTATGCGGTGGTGATGGAATCCCGCGGCGTCTACATGTCGACGGATGTCGCCGTCGTGAAGAAGTACGGCGACGGACTGCTCAAGTTCAACGAACGATTCTCGAGGTCGTCAAGAACTGGCAGGCGCTGGTCCAGGCCGACGATGCCGAGCAGTTCGCGACCTTCAAGAAGCGCATCGAGCAGTTCATCGAATTCCGTAACGAACTGGTTCGCCGCGGCGTGGAAATCAGCCCCGCCGCAGGCCGCGAATGGGGCGACAACGACGCCAACCGCTAGGTGCGCTCGGCCCTGAACAAGGACCTCGAGGCGCTTTCCAGGGTCTACGCCGAACGCAGCAAGAAGCTGGCGCAGCAGTCCGACGCCAACCACATGATGGCCTTTGTCCTGACCTGTCTCGGCGTGCTGGCGATGGTCGTGGTCGTGATCGGCGTGCTGATCATCGCCCGCTCGGTCGCGCGTCCGCTGTCTGTCATCACCGACACCATCAAGCGCGTCGCCGAAGGCGCCGAAGGCGTCGAGGTGCCCCACGCCGATCGCGGCGACGAGATCGGCGCGCTGGCGCGCGCCATCAAGATTTTCCAGGAAGCGATGGACCGCAACCGCAACCTCAATTCGCAGGTACTGGAAGATTCCAGGGCACGCGACCAACGCGCCCGGCACATCGAAGCCTCGGTCGACGCCTTCCGCGAAGCGATCGGCGGCGTGCTGCGCGCCGTAGCCCTCAATGCGACGTCGATGCGCGGCACCGCCGAAACCATCGCCAGCGTGGCATCGGACGCCAGCGGACGCGCGGTTGCGGCCTCGGGCGCGACCGAGCAGGCCTCCAGCAACGTTTCCGCGGTCGCCAGCGCCGCCGAAGAGCTCTCCACCTCGGTCGAGGAAATCGGCCGCCAGGTTCGCCAATCCGCCGGCGCGGTCGAGCAGGCCGGCCTGCGCACCGAGAAATCGATCACCGAAATCGAAGGGCTCGCCGCGGCCACCCAGCGCATCGACGGCGTGCTCAACCTGATCCAGGCGATCGCCGAGCAGACCAACCTGCTGGCGCTGAACGCCACCATCGAGGCGGCGCGCGCCGGCGACGCCGGCCGCGGCTTTGCCGTCGTCGCCCACGAGGTCAAGGCGCTGGCGGAGCAGACTGCGAAAGCGACCGCTGAAATCGGCCAGAATGTCAGCCTGATCCAGACCTCGACCAGAAACTCCGTCGACGCGGTGCGCGAAATCGGCAACGCGGTGCGCGAAATCAACGATGTGACAACGAATATCGCCAACGCCATCAGCCAGCAGGATGCGGCGACCCGCGAAATTTCGCAGAACGCGCAACTGGCAGCCCAGGGCAACGGCACGCTGGTCGTCAATATCGGCTCGCTCAGCGACGCCATGGGCAAGACCAGCACGGCCGCCGCTTCCGTCCTCACCGCGTCCAGCGACCTGACCGCCACCGCCGAGACGCTGTCGCGCGAAGTCGAGAAATTCTTCGGCAATCTGCGCGCCGATCCGCTCGACGAAGTCAGGCGGACCGGGACCTAGCCAGCGCGAGCCCGTCTGATTTGGCAATGCCGGTGCCTAATTTCGAACCCGCCAGGGGCACCTTTTGGCAGATGCGCCGTGAGTTCACCCTGCAGCCACCTGTTCGCAATGGCAGGGATGGACAGACGTCGTTGAACCGACGGCGGTGCGATGGGGACCGCGTCAGCTATGGCGCCGCCCGAGCAGAACACCGAACAGGAACGCTACGGCAACCGCGTGTAGTGGAGATTCTCGAGCCCAGCGGGCCAAGCGGTCGAGCGGCGCCCCCGGTTTCCGGCCTGCTTCGATAGCGTCGGCGACGGACCGGGTGGTTTCCTTGACCGTTTGCGTCGCCGCCTGAACGGCCTCCGTGGCCTGGTCGAGCCTGCTTGGACCGTCGGTATCGGGCGGCGGCTTATGGTGGCCGGTCATCTAAGTTCTCCCGTGGGGACGTAGAAACCTGACGCCCTGGAGGGAAAATCGTTCCAGGTGATTGAATAAGCTCGATCGGCGCCCAAGCCGGAAATTGATTGGTGCCGCGACGGAAGTCAGGCAAGTCCCGAGGGCTGGCGGTTAAGCGCCGAGATCAAACTCCGGAGCCGGACAGGAGAACTCCGGTGAACAGGCGCTTCACCCTCAAATCTCCTTCCACCAGCGCCAGGTCGCGGCCATGGCCAGCAAGCCGAGAACGCCGGTTACGGCCGTGGCGTTGTGGGATCCGATGCGGTCTGCGAGCCAACCCAGCCACAGGAAGCCGATCGGGCCCGTGCCGATGCAGACGGTCAGGACGCCCAGTATGCGCGAGCGCATTTCCGGCGGCGCGGCGAGATAGACCAGGGTGGCCTGCGTCGTGGCAAATCCGGCGCCACCCAACCCCGTCAGCAGCAATGCCGCGCCCGCCAGCGCCGGGCTTTGCACCAGCGCGAAAATCACCACCGTGATCAGGTAACAGACGACGCCGCAAAGATAGACCCGGCCGTACCATCTCGGCGCCAGCCACAGCGCGATCAGGAGCGCGCCCACGAAAGCGCCGATCCCGTCCATGGTCGCCAGCAGGCCCACGCCCTCCGGACCCAGATGCAGACGGTCGCGCCCGATGACGGGGATCATGCTGGTGAAGGGCCAGGCGAAGATATTGTAGACCACGGTCACAACCAGCACGCCGATGAGCCGCTTGTCGGTGCGCACCAAAGCGAGCCCCTCGGCGATCCGCGCCAGCACGGCGCCGGAACCCGCGGAGCGAGGAATCCGCGAGCGGATGGTCAGAACCGCCCAGAGCGCGGTGCAGTACATCAGCACGCTCAGGATAAAAGCGCCCTCAATGCCGGTCCCGGCGAGCAGGAATCCGCCGACGGCGGGGCCGACCATGCGGCTTGCATTGGTGGCGCCGACGTCCAGCGCCATCGCGGTGCCCATCTGTTCGCGGCCCACGACCTCACCGATCATCACGCGGCGCACCGGGTTGTCGGTGCACCAGCCGCACCCGTTGATGAAGCTGGCGAGCGCCAGATGCCAGATCTCGAGGTGCCCGGTCCAGGCCAGAATTGCCAGAAGCGCCGAGGTGCCGCTCATCAGCAGGACGACAATGAGAAGGGTCTTGCCGCGATCAAAGCGTTCCGCAAGCGCGCCGAGAAACACCCCGAAGAGACCCATCGGAAGCAGACGGAGCATGGTCATCATCGAGACCAGAAACGCCGAATCGGTGCGCTGGTAGACCACAACTCCGACCGCGATGGTTTCCAGCCAGCGCACGGTGGCGACGATCAGGCCGACATACCACAAACGCCAGAAGTCCGGCGCACTGGCCGCGATCATCCGCCGGAACGGCGAGTTGCTCACGCGATCGCTTCCTCCCTGGGGACGGCTTGCCCCGTTACGTCTGCACTATTGGAAATCCACCGGACAGAACAAGCCTTTTCCACCAGATCATGGGAGTTATGAGCATTTGCCTTGACAGATTTGCCCGTCGCGCATGCGCTCCATATCATCCTGTACCTGCCTCGGTGTCGGCGCAGACAGACTTGCAGCCAGCTTCGTTGGCAACGTGAAGCCTCGGCGTTCGGAGCCGATTGGCGTCGTCAGAAAAACGATTGCGTGATCTGCCGCCCATACCAGCGGCCATCGTGCATTCGCAGGACGCGCGTCAGGTTGCAGCTCGGTACATCAACCCGATTTTCATGATGGACCATCCGCAGAGGTTGAGTCTCATGAAGAGCGTGTTTGGAAAGAAGACCGCGCCATGAAGCAGAAGCACAAGTCGCTGACAGATTCACATTCGGCTTTCGACGATTCCTCCTTCTCGCTCACCGACGATCAGGCCGGCGCAAGCTTCATCCGGAGCTTTCAACCGGCAACGATCGCCGCGACTGCGCCGGACGAAATTCATCCGGCGGCAATGCCATCAGAAGCGCCGGTCGGTTCGATGCCGGCTGCGATCTCGGCGCAAGCCTCGCTGTCGGGCTTCACGTCGGTGCCGATCACTCTCGGCGGCATCACCATCAACCTGTTGTTCAATGTGGCCGCCATGAGCGCGCCGGAGAGCTTTAGACAGGGCATCGAGCAGGCGGCCACGCTGCTGGCAAGCGCCATCACGGACAGGATCACCGTTAACATAACGATAGATTACAGCGGCACCGGCGGGGGCGCGATGGCCAAGCCGATCGACGTACACTCCACTGTCCTACACCACCGTCAGGCAAGACTTGATCCACTATTCGGGGCCGATCTTTGGCGACATCCTGCCAGCCACATCATCGATCCAGGGACAAAGCAGTGTCGATGTCTACAATGCGCAGGAGAAGCTTTGGGGACTGCTCGGCGCCAACGACACCACCACGGCCGACGGCAACGCCATCTTCAATACAGATATCCCTTTGCAGCAGCTCACAGGCATGGCGCTTCACGAACTGACTCACGCGTTGGGCCGTGCGCCCGTCATCTCGAGATCGATACCAAGGTGCCCAACGTCTTCGATCTGTTTCGCTTTACGAGCCCCGGCGTACGGCTGTTCCAAAGCTCCTGGGATAACGCTCATCCCGCCCCTGCAGCCTATTTCTCCGTGGATGGAGGCTTCACCAGGGCGGCCGACTACGGCCGAGTTTAACGACCCCAGCGACTTCCTCAACACAGGCGTGCAAGGGTCGGACGATCGCGTTCAACGAGATTTATAATAGATGCACCAAACAGTTTCTCACGGCGGTCGACATCCTGCAGCTGGATGTGCTGGGCTTCCACGTGGTATCCACGCTTCCCGTGACGGTGATTGACAACGCCGGCTCGACGAGGATGGAGCAGGTTGGACGCTATTTTTATCTCGATCCGGCGAATGGCGGGGTCGAGTCCGGCGCCTTGCTGCATTTCGACGATGAGCCCGTTTATCAGGGCCGAGATGAGGACCTTTCATATCGTGTGGATCCCCATCGGCGCCGAGGAAATCGGCAACGGGTTTTTTGAAGTCGCATGGAAGATCGGCGATTCATACAAGATCTGGATTGCGAACAACTGGGGCAACTACCTCTCCAACGGGGGCAACGGCGGTTTGATGTCAGCGTAACAGTTGGGATCTGATTTCCGCGGAATTCAGTTTCAGACAGGACCTGAACGGCGACGGCCTCGTCGGCTTTGCCACCATCGAGGCGGCAGGCTCGACCAGACTGGAGACGGCTGCAAGTACCTATTTCCTCGATCCGGCTGGCGGCGGGCAAGGTCCCGTCCTGAAGTATCAAGGCGCGCCTGTGACTCCCGGCCAGTTTGGTGCGTGGACGCCAATCGCAGCGGAGCAAACGGCTGGTGGTTATGACGTCGCCTGGAAAATGATCGGCATTGATTTATTTACGGTTTGGAGTACCGACGCCAGCGGCAACTACATCACCAATATCATCGGTACGGTGTCGGGCGCCAGCTTTGACCTGCAATCGATAGAAACCACCTTCAAACAGGACCTCAACGGCGACGGCTTCATTGGCCTTCCCTATATCGAGGCATTGGGCTCGACGCGGCTGGATCAGTTCGGCGGCAATTACTATCTCGATCCGGTCAGTGGCGGCACCGGCCCGTTACTCAGGTATCAAGGCGCGGCCGTCGTTGCCGGGCAGTTTGGGTCGTGGACGCCGATCGGCGCGGAGCGGACGGCGAGCGGCTATGAAGTGGCCTGGAAAGTAACGGGTGCCAATCAGTATTCGATCTGGAACACTGACAGCAACGGCAACCGCGTCTCGAGTGCGGATACGCTGACGGGAACGAGTCTCGTGCTGAAAGCGGCGGAGGTGCGCTTTCACCAGGACCTCAATGGCGACGGCGTGATCGGCGTCCCGACCGCCCATGCGGCGGTCAGCATGCCCGCGGCTTCCGCCCTCGCCGGCAACTCCTTTGTCTTCTCGCCGGATCTCGGGACAAATTCCGCATTGGCGTCGGCAAACTTCAACGCGCTTGATGCCCAAAGCCCTTCGTCCGGCCCACTACCGGCGTTTTCATTCAGTGGCCCGGCTGCTGCATTGGAAATGCTGTTCCACCAGGTCAACAACTCCTATGATCCGTTCGTCAGTCAAGACCAGCCATCGCCGCTCCTCCACCTTACCGACCTTCACGGGGGAGCTGTTTTTATCCTCTAGATGTGGTCTTTCAGGACGCTGGATAATCGTACTTGGGGAAGGTCGCGTCCAGCGCCGCGAACAAGCGCTGTTCCCAGGGCGTCAGCGGCGCGATCTCTTCCCATAGCTGATAGAGCTGCGGATGTCCGAACCGGTACGATTCCTCCGGCGGGCTTTCCCGTGCAATTACTTCGATAATACGTGCCGCGAAGTCTTCAGGACTTGTGCTGGCCGCAACGGCGGCGCCCATGCCCCAGTCGCGCCAAAGCGACGATCCGATATCGAAGCCCGCAAGCAACATGGCCAGTTCAAAATCCACCACCTCGGCGGTCCAGCCGTGCGCCCTGACGATTGCCGGCAGCGTCGTTTGGATAAAATAGAACTCATGCTCGCGATCGACCATGCGGCCGTACCTGGCGACCGTTTCCAGTGCCGACCGGTCCAGCACGCCGAGCGCCTTCACGGCCGGTCCCAGCAACTGCCATCCACAGGAGAATGGTAACTCGCTCCCGCCATCCGGAAGGCTCGGCGCGCTGACCAGCCTCTCGACCAGCTTGCGCAGTTCCGGCGCGGCCCCGGGAGCATTGGCTTCGACATGCAGGAAGAACGCCTCTTCGCCGAGCGCGCGGCCCGCAACTACGAACGAGAAGTCGATTGAATCACGCGTCAGGGTCTCCTTGAGGAAGCTGCGAAGCTTCTTGTCGAGCCGCGCAATCGCCTTGACGCAATCCGGCGCGGAAAGGCTGGCGAGGGAAATCTTGACCGTCTGCATGGCGCTGACGGCAGTGTGGATGCGCATGGCGATGGCACTGTGCTCGAATTCTACATCTTGCCAGCCGTCGTCACCTTTCGGGTAAACTTGCACGGCGCGGAAGCCGGAAGGCGATGGCGCCTCGACGACGGCGCTTCCGTTGCGGCCGTCGCCGTCGCCGCGCCATCCCCGGAACACAAAACGTGCTTTGCGTCCGCCGAGCGGTTCCACCAGATGAGGCCCATTGGCGAACGGAACCACCATGCCGGATTTCATGCCGGTCCGCTCCAGGCGGATCCGCGGCGAGGTTGCGCCGTCAATGCCGGCCCACGTCCAGAAGCCGTGCGTCTTGACCCAGAACGATTGCTCGTCGTCGGCCCAGATAATGTCGCTCAACGTTTGTTCGGCGAACGCCCAATGAACCGTCGATACGACCTGGCGCGCCGGGTCGGACGGATAGATGTCGGCCGTCAGCGGCGGTGGGCCCTGTGAATCCGAGGGCTGGCTCTCACAGGCCGCCCGGATCGCTTCATAGGCGGATCGCTTGTGCGGCTCGGGCCGCGCGTCGTCGGGAAGTTCCTTGTAGGTCAACCACACCACGGGGATCGTCCGGAGATACCGCGCCGGCCCAACCTCCCACAGCTGCAGGCATACGCCGTAGTACCGTGTCTTCGGCCCGATCCCGATGCCTGCCAGCGACAACGGCGCCTCATCCCGGATCGGAAGGCTGGCGAGATTGGGCCTCAATGCAAACCGGCCTCGCGGGCTCAGCCAGACATAGCTTCCGCCCTCTGGCAGTGAAGTGAAGGAAATCTCACCCGAACGCGGATCAAGCGTTGCAATAGCTCTGCGGTATCTTCCTTCCTCCGGTGCTTCGATTTTGACGGGCAGGCAGATGCGGCCGTCGGCTGTTTCCACGACTACTTGACGATAGAGCCAGGCGTAGGCGCCATCGATCAGATGTCGGCTGGCGATGGCGCCGGAGACGACGTCGATGACAGCGATCTCAACGCCCAGATGTCGATAGTCACCGGTTTCCCGGGAGCCCTCGTGACGGCTGCTGACGACATGGACGCGCTGGCCATCGCGCGACGCCAGCAACGTATCGCTCTCAATTCCTTCGAACGGAATGCTGCCGAGCCTCCTCCGCGCCGCGACGTCGAGCAGGACCACGACGCGTTCGTCGCCATACCCGTTTCGCGGACCCATGACGGCCCAGGCGCGCGTTGCCGACGCGCGATCGCCGGCGAAGCCTACGTTCCTGACGTCTCCACCGGTTGGGACAACCACCCAGTCAGAGCCGTCAGCATAGCCGCCGAACCTGATCCCCGCGCCGATCCAGTCCATCGTGAATGGCATGTTGGTCTCCCGCACAGGACTTTAGCCTGCGCGGATCAAGAGACGGTAAACACCTGGCGCTCCCGTTTGACGGAGGTCACCTATCACTTGCGTTTTCTGCACTTTCGCCAACAGCGCGACGACCGACTTAAGCGACCGGCAGCACGAAGAGTTCGTGCTGCCGGTCGAGGCCACGCAGCCGATGCAGGCCGAACGGTCGTGGCCGCCGCCAGATTTCCGGCATCAGCGAGAGATGATCCCCGCCGCCAGCGGCTTGAAGCGATAGATCAAATACGGAGTCTTGTTCTCGGCCTTGCCGCCGTGGAACATGGCCGCAGCGGAAACCTGCGACGCCGATACGTACATGTAGCCGTCCGGCGAATATGAAATACCGTCGGGCCAGACCATCTCGGCGTCGCTGGTAAGCGTGCGATATTTGCGATCTGTGGTGATGACACCGATCGATTTGGTCTCGACCGCCGTCAGATAGAGATTTCCGGCGAAGTCGATCGACAGCCCGCCATTGTTCGGCTTGTCCGAGTAGCGCTCGACCTTTGCGCTCAGTTGGGCGCCCGACAGGCTTTCATCGTTCAAATCGGCGACCCGGATCCGATACACGCTGCGGCCGCTGAGCGGCGCGTAGTAGACCCATTCGGCCTTCGCATCCATGGTGATGCCGTCGCAGCCGACCTTGATGATGGTTGGTTTTCCGTCCTTGCCGGGAACGGTGAGGTCATTGCCGTCGACGGTGATCGGAACGTTCTCCGGGACGGTCGACTTGTCGCCTTCGAGAACGCGCCGGGCGCGTCCACTGTCGATGTCGATGACGATGATCGCTGCCTTCGAACCGTCACCGCCCGGCCCGATATCTTCGTCGGCAATGTAGAATTTCCGGTTCTTGTGGTCGATGACAATGTCCTGCGGCTGCGATCCGGGCCGTGTCGCAGGTTCGGGCATGTAGTAGATGCGTTCAAGCTTGTTCGTATTTGTATTCCAGCCGACGAGTTTTGGCGTGATCTTCGTGCGGAATCCCATATCGATCATCCAGACCACGCCCTTCTCATCGGACCGCAACCCCAGGACATTGTCCAGATACTGGTCGCTGCCCTTTTGCGGCGTATTCCATTCCGCATTTGGGAACGGCTCGAAGGTCGTCGCCGACGTGAGCTTCGCCACGCGCACGTCGGGACTGTAGAAGGGATGGTGGCTGAAGATCACCTGATTGTCGGGCGTGAACGCGATGTTGCCGACGGATTGCGGCAACCTGGCAAATATCTCGGCGGTCACGGTGTTGGGTTGCTGTTGCGAGAAGGCGGGGGTCGCCGCCGCCAGCGCGACAATGAGTGCGGGCAGGTTGATACGCATCGTAGTTTTTCCTCGTTGAAGGGTTTCCAGGTTGTACGACGAGTTAATTCGATGCCCGCCGCGGTCGTCGCTCCGCCGCGGGCTTTGGTCGCAATAGACTGAACGCTTGTCGTCCCGAGGCACTCATCGTGAGCGTTCGCACATCGTCGCCCGTGCGCGCGTCATGCCGATCGATCGAGTCCGCAAACAACGAATGCCGAACTTGCGTGACAGAGTTAGCGCGCTGGAGTTATATTGAGCAAGTACGCACAATTCTGGGACTAGGTATCACGGAGTGAACCATGCAAGACCTGTTCGCAAAGAAGTACGATTGCACACCCGGATGTCCCGTCGAAGCGACGCTGGATTTGATCGACGGAAAATGGAAAGCGATCATCCTCTATCATCTCTTGAAGGGAACGATGCGCTTCAACGAATTGCGACGGCGCCTCGCAAAAATCACGCAGCGCATGTTGACCCGGCAATTGCGTGAGCTCGAGGCAGTCGGCCTCATCAGCCGGACGATCTTTGCGGAAGTACCGCCCCGTGTCGAATATGCGCTGACGGCTCACGGACAATCGCTGGAGCCGGTCATCCGCGCCTTGTGGATCTGGGGTGACGCCTATCTCGCGCAGCGAAGCCAAGAGGCGACAAATTCGAAACCCGTTATCAAGCAAGAGGCGCCGAAGCCTCGGCCTGTGCTCGCTGTCCGGGCGATGCGATGACCTCCGGTTCGGAGGCGTTTGCCGGCTATCTGCAATCGATGCATTCGACAGTTGCGGTTCGCCGTTTATTGGGAGTAAGGAGTCCAGGTTCGCCCATCAGATATCCGGCGATGCAACCGCTCAACCAAATCGTCACCGGGCGTGAGACGAACAGCGGTCCTTCGGGATCCCGCAATAAGCGGCGGGACCGGCCATTGAATTTGCCGTTGAGACAGCCCGTTTGACCTACTTGAACGTGAAGGGCGTCACACTTCCGGGACCGGCGGAATGGCACTCTTCCCCAGGGGGACTGCGAAAAGGAGCAACGACCATGAGCACTGACAAGGCTGATCCCAGCAAAAAGGATGCGACCGTTTCCTCCGCTGATGATCTGGTCAAGACCAGCAAAAGCGGCGACGTGGAATTGACCGAGGAAGGACTGAAGCGCGTGTCCGGCGGCCAAAAGGTCAATGTCGAGTACAAGCCCCAGAAAGCGGACGGCAGTTTGGACGCGGGGCTTCATTTCAAGTACGACATAAAGGGAAATAAGGAAGGATGATTTCGCGCGAAGAGGCAGCCCGGACGCGAAGGAATTCTGGAATTCTCTCGCCGCACGGGTTGCCTTTGGCCGTGCCCGGGAGAAATCGATGCCGTTGGAGGCCGCCGGCTACGTTACTGACGTTCCCTACGTGTGGACTTTCATCCCGGATTTGGCGCCCGCGTGGCTCGATCATGTTGCATTGGTGTCGGGGTTTGCGCCTCCGTCTCGCGATCAAAAATTTGCCTGGTGCGATCTTGGTTGCGGGCAAGGGCTGACGGCAGCAATTCTTGCTGCGACGCATCCGGACGGGCGCTTTTTCGGAATCGATTTCATGGCGACGCACATCGAAAACGCGCGGCGCCTGGCGGCAGAATCCGGAATTGAAAATGTCGAATTTCATGCCGCGGATTTCGCGGCTGCCACAGAGACCGACTTCGGTGGGTTCGACTACATTGTAGCGCACGGCATTTATTCATGGGTGGATGAGCAAAGCCAGAGTGCCTTGCGGCAATTCATTGATCGTCATCTCAGACCCGGAGGACTGGCTTACGTCAGTTATTACGCATTGCCGGGCCGAGCTGCCGATCTACCGGTTCAAAGGCTGGCGCGAACACTTGGGCTCACATTTTCCGGAGACAGCGCAACCCGATGCGCTTCAGCAATCGAAATTGTGAACAAGTTGACCCAACTGAAAGCACCGGCTCTGGTTGGCAGCCTCTTGGCGGTGCATCTAAACGAGCATTTCAGCGGCACGAATTCGCGCGCGCAATACCGATGCCGATCTTGCCTACTTGTCCCACGAGTTGATGTCGGAGCATTGGCAGCCATTATGCGTCACGGACGTCCGCGCCGCGATGCGCACGATTGGACTCCTGCCAGCCGGGTCGACAAAGCTCGTCGAGAACTATGATTCATTTGTGCTGGGCGAAGCTGCCCGCAAGCTTCTGGCAACCATCGCCGATGTCGACGCAAGGGAGCTTGCACGGGACTTTCTGGTCGACCAGTTCTTCCGCCACGACGTATTTATTCGGCGCGGCCGGGCCTTGAACGAGAGCGAGCGCCGGGCTCAGCTCCTGACCAGATGTTTCGTGCTCACACGGCCGGTGAACGAGATCACGTACAAAATGCAAACACCGGCCGGTCAACTGCGATACGATAACGGCATCGCACGGAACATCGTCGCTGCAGTTGCCGGCGGGCCACGTGTCCTTGCCGATATCTGCACCGAATTTGAACTCCCGCCACAGGATGCGGTGGCCAATGCCCTCGTCCTTTCCGCCGCAGGTGCGCTGCGCCCGGTAGAGCGAAGCTGGAGTGCCGTCGGAGATCTGAACGAGGCCATCGACCGTCGGAACCTTCGCTACCGGGCGTTGCCATGCGGTACTGCTCTGCTGATAGATGATGACGCGCTGTTGTCCGCGATCAGGGGAAGCCAGGTCGGGAAGAATGAGGAGGAGCGCAACTGGCGCGACTTCCTCGCCAAATACGGGGTTTGATCCCGCCTGCGTCGTTCTTTTCTCTCTAGGATTGTAATATTTTAAAAAACTCAACCTTCGCGGGAGTAATTTCTACTGTGCATGGGGTTGTTTTCGAGTTTTTTGTCCCCGACGCCCTGAGCCTGGCAGATCACTCCACCAGCAGCACGTCCACGGCCACCGCGAGCTTCTGCTTGCGGGAGCCGACGATGATGCCGTCGACCGGCGAGACGTCGGAGAAGTCGCGGCCGACCGCCAGGATGATGTGGTCGTTCCCGACCACGAGGTCGTTGGTCGGGTCGAACCCGATCCAGCCGATCTCGCTGCCGCACCACACCGAGACCCAGGCGTGGGTGGCGTCCGCGCCTTGCAGCCGCGGCTGGCCCGCCGGCGGAATGGTGCGCAGATAGCCGCTGACATAGGCCGCCGGCAGGCCCAATCCGCGCAGCCCTGCGATCATCACATGGGCAAAATCCTGGCAGACGCCGTGACGCTTCTCGAACACTTCCTTGAGCGGCGTCGAGATCACGGTGGCCTTCGGATCATATTTGAAATCGCCGCGGATGCGGTGCATCAGGTCGACGGCGCCGGCAAGTATGCCCTGGCTTTGCGGAAAGCTTGTCGCGGCATAGGCGGTCACCGGTTGCTGCACCGGCACCAGCGAACTCGCAAACACGTAGCCGACCGGCGATGAGGGACCGAGGCTCGAGGCCTCGAACGCGACGTCGCGGACGCTCTCCCATGACGGGCTCGGCGCGGTGCGGCCGGGCGCCTGGCGCGATACCGTAACCCGCGATCTGGAATCGATCCGCAAGTTGCGATGCGCGGTCTCGATCAGCACGCTCTCGGTGTGGGTGCCGAAGAAATCCCGCCGTATCGTGCGTTCCGCCGGCCGCGGCCGGATCTCGACCGCGTGCGAGACCAGTTGCTGTCCGTCGCCGCTGCGCGGCTCCAGCCGCAGCGAGCAGCGCGCAAAGCTGACCGGGCTCTCGTAGCTGTAGGTCGTGACATGACGGATGTCGTAGATCACGCGAGGCCCGTCAGCTTCTCCGGCCGGCTCGCATTGGGTCCGTGCGGAAAATAGTGCAGCCCGATCGCGTCGGCGAGGTTGAGCAGGTCCTGTTCCAGCGCGAACAGGGTTTTGACGTCCAGGTGTGAGGCTTCCGCCGTCGTCAGCGTGGCCTGCAGCGCCACCGCCAGCCGCTGCGGCCGCTCGATCAGACCGTGCTCCTTGAGGCTCGGGAGGGCGGCAATGTGGTCATTGAGCGCGGCGACCTGGAACGCGACCGAGCGCGGATTGTACGGGATCGAGCACCGCGAGATCGCGCACCGGCGCCAGCGACGGCCCGACGAGATAACGCGAACGGTAGGTGATCTGGCAATCGACCAGCGTCAGCAACACGTCGAGATCCTCGTCGCCGGCCTCGTCATAGGCGAACTGGCGCGCAAACCGTGCGGTATTGATGGCGCGCTCGGCGCGGCGGCCCATTTCGAGAAAGCGCCAGCCGGCGGCGCGGTTCATGTTCTCCTGCGCGAGGCCTGCGAAGCTCGCAAGCTCCTGCAGGCTCAACTCGGCGGCGCTGACGACCCCGTCATCGTCATCGGCCTCGACGCCAAGACGCTCCACCATCTCGGTAATGACCTGCCAGGCGTCGGGCGACAGCCGTTCGCGCAACGAGGTCGCGGTGCGCTGGGCCGAGCGCAGCAGCGACAGCGCCGAGCCGAACTTTTCCGCACTTTGCAGCGCCTCGGCGGCGACCTTGGCGGAATTCGCCCGGCTCGCCTGCGAGATCGCGCCCCAGGTCACCAGAAGCCGCTGGATGCGTTCCACCGAATGCAACGCCGTCGCCGCCGAGGAGGATGTGACCTTGCCGGGATCGCGCACCGACGTGCCGAGCGCCCTTATCAGCCGCAGCGTCGCCTCGGCCCGCTCCAGATAGCGGCCGAGCCAGAACAGATTGTCGGCGGCGCGGCTCGGAACCACGCCGGCGATGCGCCGGATCCGCACGGTATCGGCGACGGGCAACAAGGAGGAGGCCGAAACCGCCTTGTCGGACACCACCCAGACGTCGGCCGACCGCGCGCCGTCGCCCATCGATACGGCCCGCGCATCGGGCTCGTCGGCGATCCGGCAGAAGCCGCCGGGCAGAATGGTCCAGCCATTGGGCGTCGCGGCGGCAAATACCCGCAGCACGAACGGGCGCGGCGTAAGCCGGCCGTTCTCCCACACCGGCGTCGTCGACAGCCGCACCAGTTCCTGTCCGACAAAATCGATGCCGCGGTCGGAGATCGCGGTCCGCAGCCGCTCGCGCTCGGACGGCGACAGTTCGCTCGCCAGCACCGGTCCATTGCCGGGAAAGCCGGGTACCGCCCGGCCATAGGCCCCCTCGATCGCGAAATCGTCGAGCCGCGACAGCACTTCCTCGCGCGCCGATTTCTGGCCGCACCACCAGGTCGCGATGTGCGGCATTTCCAGATCTTCGCTGAGCAGGCGGCGGCAGAGATTGGGCAGGAAGCCGAGTAGCGCCCTCGCCTCCAGCACGCCGGATCCCGGCATGTTGGCGACCACGACACCATCTTTGCGCAGCACGTCGATCAGGCCGGGGACGCCGAGATGCGAGGACGCATCGAGCTCGAGCGGGTCGAGAAAATTGGAATCGACCCGGCGCAGCAGCACGTCGAGCCGCTTCAGGCCGGCAACGGTGCGGATATGAATGCGGTCGCCGCTGACAGCGAGGTCGTCGCCCTCGACCAGCAGGAAGCCGAGATAGCGCGCGATCGTCGCGTGCTCGAAGAAGGTTTCGCTGAACGCGCCCGGCGTCAGCACGCCGATCCGTGGCTCGTCGCGGTCGGCGCTGGCGCGCAAGCTGTCGCGAAAGGCCTCGAAGAACGGCGCCACGCGTTCGACATTCATCGACTTGTAGAGATTGGAAAACGCGCGCGACAGCACCAGGCGGTTCTCCAGCGCATAGCCGGCGCCGGACGGCGCCTGCGTGCGGTCGCTCAGCACCCACCAGCGCCCGTCGGGGCCGCGGCCGACGTCGGCGGCATAGAGATGGAGATAGCGTCCGCCCGGCGGCTTGATGCCGCAAACCGCGCGCAGATATTCGTTGCTGCCGGCAATCGCGGCGGCCGGCACCGCGCCGTCGGCGACCAGCCGGCCATCGCCATAGAGGTCGCGCAGCACCATTTCGAGCAGTTGCGCGCGCTGCGCGATCCCGCTGGTCAGTTGCTGCCAGTCGGTCTCGTCGATGATGAGCGGCAGATGGCTGAGCGGCCACAGCCGGTCAGCGGTCTCGCCCGGCGCCCGATAGGTGACGCCGGCTTCGCGCAAATGACGATCGGCGGAAGCGAATCGCCGCTCGATATCGGCCGGCGATAGCGCTGCAAAGGCGTCGAAGAACCGCGCCCAGGCAGGCCGCGGTGCGCCGTTCTCGCCGATATATTCATCGGGAATTCCCGGCAGCCGCGCATAATCGCGCGTCCATTGCGCTATCCGGCGCTGGCCTGGACGGGCCTTGTTTTCGTGACTGCCGGCTTGCCCCGCCATCCTGGTCTCCGATTCCAGAGCATCCTTAGTGCAGGAGCGGCGTCCTCAAGTCGAGCGTCAAGGGAAACTCAATTGTGCGTTCCTCCGGCGGCGGGTCGATCTTGCCGGGCGTATGGCCGTGGTCCTGAAACCGCGCCAGCCGCCGCGCCTCCGCCTCATAGGAATTGACCGGTTTGGTGTCGTAACTGCGGCCGCCGGGATGGGCGACATGGTAGACGCAGCCGCCGAGCGAGCGGCCGTTCCAGCTGTCGATCAGGTCGAACGTCAGGGGCGCGTGGACCGGAATGGTCGGATGCAGCCCGGACGCCGGCTGCCAGGCCTTGAAGCGGACGCCGGCCACCGATTCGCCGGAGCGGCCGGTGGCCGTCATCGGCATCCGCCGGCCGTTGCAGGTGACGATATGACGGCCTTCGACGAAGCCCGAGGCCTTGATCTGCAACCGCTCGACCGACGAATCGACATAGCGCACGGTGCCGCCTGCCGAGCCTTCCTCGCCAAGCACGTGCCAGGGCTCCAGCGCCTGGCGCAGTTCCAGCGCCACGCCGCCATGATGGACACGGCCGAACACCGGGAAACGAAACTCGAGTTGCGCCGCATACCATTCCGGCGAAAATTCGTAGCCGGATTGCCGGAGTTCTTCGAGCACGCCCAGAAAATCCTCCCAGAGGAAATGCGGCAGCATGAAGCGATCGTGCAGCGTGGTGCCCCAGCGCACAAAGCTGCCCTGTTGCGGCTCGCGCCAGAGCTTTGCGATCAGCGCCCGGATCAGCAATTGCTGCGCCAGCGACATCCGCGGATCGCGGCGGCATTTCCAGCGCGCGAAACTCGACCAGCCCGAGCCGGCCGGTCGGCCCATCCGGCGAATAGAGCTTGTCGATGCAGATTTCGGCGCGATGGGTATTGCCGGTTATGTCGACCAGGATGTGCCGGAACAGGCGGTCGACCAGCCATAGCGGCGCCTCGATGCCGGGCGGCGGCACATGGGCGAGCGCGATCTCCAGTTCATAGAGCCCGTCATGGCGCGCTTCGTCGATGCGCGGCGCCTGGCTGGTCGGGCCGATGAACATGCCCGAGAACAGGTACGACAGCGACGGATGCCGCTGCCAGTACAGCACGAGGCTCTTGAGCAAATCGGGGCGGCGCAGGAACGGCGAATCCTGCGGCGTGCTGCCGCCGACCACGACGTGATTGCCGCCGCCGGTGCCGGTGTGACGGCCATCGACCAGAAAACGGTTGGCGCCGAGCCGCGTCTTCGCGGCGTCCTCGTAAAGCGCCGAAGGTGATATCGACCGCCTCGCGCCAGCTTTGCGCCGGCTGGATGTTGATCTCGATCACGCCGGGATCGGGCGTCACCTTGATCACTTCGATCCGCGGATCGTAGGGCGGCGAATAGCCCTCGACATGAACCTGCAGCTGCAGCTCTTCGGCGGTCGCCTCCACCGCGGTGATCAGTTCGAGATAATCTTCCAGCTTTTCGACCGGCGGCATGAAGGCGCACAGCACGCCGTCGCGAATTTCGATCGACATCGCCGTGCGCACGGGCTCCAGTTTCGGCTTGTCCTTTGTCTTGGCGGCTTTCGCCGCGGCATCCTTGTCGGATGAAGCCAGTTCGTCACGCGGCTCCATCGGATCCTGTTCGACGATGTAAGGGTATTCCTCCGGCGGAATGTGCTCCAGGGAGGAGATAGGCAGCCGCAGGCCAAGCGGGGAATCGCCTGGAAAGAGAAACAGATTGCCGCGCCGGACTTTCCAGTGTTCGCTGCGCCAGCGTCCGGGATGCGGCCTTGCCGCCGCGTTCCAGCGCTGGATCGGCAAGCACAAAGCCCTTGGGCGTGTTGAGGCCGTGATCGAACACCCGCGCCATCCGCAGGCGCTCTTCCGGATCGGACAATCTGGAATCTGCTGGGATCGACATTTGCCGGCAGGCCGGCTTCCTTCGCGATCCAAAGCGCGGGATCTTCGAACGCGGGCAGCACGTATTCGGCGCCGAGTCCGAGTTTCTTCGCCGTACCTTCGGCGAAGCGTTCGGCGTCGGTGATTTCCGCCTTGCTCGGATTTTCGATGTTCGCGATCAGGCCGGCGTTCTTCCAGATCGGCACGCCGTCCTTGCGCCAGTAAAGCCCGAACGCCCAGCGCGGCAGGCTTTCGCCCGGATACCATTTGCCCTGCCCGTAATGCAGCAGACCGCCGGGCGCAAAACGTGCGTGCAGCTTTCGGATCAGTTCATCGGCGAGCGTGCGCTTGGTCGGACCGACGGCGGCGATATTCCATTCCGGCGATTCCAGATCGTCGACGGAAACGAATGTCGGCTCGCCGCCCATGGTCAGCCGCACGTCGTCCTTCCTGAGATCGGCATCGACCGCTTCGCCGAGCCTGTCGAGCCGCGCCCAGGATTCGTCGGAGAACGGCCGCGTGATGCGTGGCGCCTCGCGGATGCGCTTGACGCTCATCTCGAAGCCGAACTCGACATTGGCAGAGCCGGCGCTGCCCGAGATCGGCGCGGCCGAGCGATAATGCGGCGTGGCGGCAACGGGAATATGCCCCTCGCCGGTCAGCATGCCCGAGGTGACGTCGAAGCCGATCCAGCCCGCGCCCGGCAGATAGACCTCGGCCCAGGCATGCAGGTCGGTGAAATCGTTTTCGACCTCGCGCGGGCCTTCGACCGGATCGACGTCCGGGCGCAACTGGATCAGATAGCCGGAGACGAACCGCGCCGCGAGGCCGAGATGCCGGAAGATCTGGATCAGCAGCCAGGCCGAGTCGCGGCACGATCCGGAGCCGGCCGCAAGCGTTTCCTCCGGCGTCTGGATACCGGGCTCCATGCGGATGAGGTACCGGATTTTCTTCTGCAGTTGCGCGTTGAGCTCGACCAGGAAATTGACGGTGCTGTCGGCCTCGCGCGGAATGTCTTTCAGATAGGCGGCAAGCAGCGGTCCCTGCTCAGTTGTCGCCAGATACGGCGCCAGCTCGGTCTTGAGATCGTCGGTATAGTGAAACGGGAAACTGCTGGCGTAGGGTTCGACGAAGAAATCGAAGGGATTGACCACCGTCATCTGCGCGGTGAAGTCGACCTCGATCTTCAGCTCGGTCGCCTTCTCCGGAAACACATAGCGCGCCAGCCAGTTGCCTTGCGGGTCCTGCTGCCAGTTCACGAAGTGATTGGTCGGCGTGACCTTGAGCGAATAGCTCAGGACCGGCGTGCGGGTATGCGGCGCAGGACGCAGGCGTATGGTTTGCGGGCCGAGATCGATCGGTCGGTCGTATTTGTAGTGCGTGACGTGATGCAGTGCGACGAAGATCGACACGGACGGGCCACTCCAGCAGCTTTTTTAAGCAGAACACTGGTCCCGGCTGACTTCAAGCACTAACAACGGGCAGCGGATGCCTAGACGGCGGGCGGAAGTCCGGCAAAACCCGTCATTGCGAGGAGCGAAGCGACGAAGCAATCCATAGTTCCGCATGCGACATTATGGATTGCTTCGCTTCGCTCGCAATGACGTTCGGAGGGTCCCCGCTCTCCCTCACATCACATCGTCGCGCCAAGCACCCACGGCGCGAACTCGGCGCCGCCGAAATCGAAGTTCTCGCTCTTGGTCGGCTGGCCAGAGGCCGTCTTCAGCATCAGCTCGAAAATGCGCTGGCCGCATTGCTGCACGCTCTCCTCGCCGTCGAGGATGGTGCCGCAATTGACGTCCATGTCGTCTTCCATGCGCTTGTACATCGGCGTGTTGGTCGCAAGCTTGATCGAGGGCGCGGGCTTGCAGCCGAACACGCTGCCACGGCCGGTCGTGAAGCAGACGAGGTTGGCGCCACCCGCTACCTGCCCGGTCGCCGCGACCGGGTCGTAGCCGGGCGTATCCATGAACACAAAACCCTTCTTGGTGACAGGTTCGGCGTAGTTGAGCACATCGACCAGATTGGTGCTGCCGGCCTTGGCCATCGCGCCCAGTGACTTCTCCAGAATAGTGGTGAGGCCGCCGGCCTTGTTGCCGGGGCTCGGATTGGCGTTCATTTCGGCGCCTTCCCGCTCGGTGTATTCTTCCCACCAGCGCATCAGGCCGACGAGCTTTTCGCCGACCTCGCGGCTGACCGCGCGTCGCGTCAGCAAATGTTCGGCGCCGTAAGTTTCAGGCGTTTCCGAAAGGATGACGGTGCCGCCGTGGCGCACCAGAAGATCGCTCGCGGCGCCCAGCGCCGGATTGGCGGACACACCGGAGTAACCGTCGGAGCCTCCGCATTGCAGCGCGACCGTCAGTTCACTTGCGGGCACGGCCTCGCGCTTCACTTTATTGGCGTCCGTCAGCGCCTCGCGCACGAAGGCGACGCCGGCTTCCACCGTCTTGCGGGTGCCGCCGACTTCCTGAATGTCCATCGCGCGCAGGCGGCCTGCGAGCTTCTGCTCCTGCATCAGGCCACCGATCTGGTTGACCTCGCAGCCGAGGCCGAGCACGACGACGGCCGAGAAATTCGCATGCCGCGCATAGCCGCCGAGCGTCCGCCGCAGCAGCGCCAGCGGCTCGTCCTGCGTCATGCCGCAACCGGTCTTGTGGGTGAGCGCCACCACACCGTCGACGTTCGGGAAATCGGCCAGCGGATTGTCGCCGGTGAACGGGTTCTTCTTGAAGATGTCGGCAACCATGCCCGCGACATGGGCGCTGCAATTCACCGAGGTGAGGATACCGATATAGTTACGGGTCGCGACCCGTCCGTCGGCGCGGCGAATGCCGTCAAAGGTCGCGGGCAAATCGAAATTCGGCGTCGGCGTGACGTCGACGCCGAACGCATAGTCCTTGGCGAAATCGCCCATGCCGCAATTCTGGGTATGGACGTGCTGGCCCGGCGCAATCGGAATCGTCGCAAAGCCGATGATCTGGCCGTAGCGACGGACCGCCTCGCCGACCGCGATCGGCTTGATCGCGACCTTGTGGCCGGCCGGGATCCGCTCGAGCGTGGTGACGCCGTCGGCCACCACCATACCCGCCGGCAGGCTCGAGCGCGCAATCAGCACGCCATCATCGGGATGCAGGCGTATGACGGGTGCTGGGGCCATGGGATGTCTCCTTGGTAAAGGTGGCGAGTAGCGAATGGTGAGTGGCGAATGGTACCACTTCCATTCGCTACTCCCTATTCGCTATTCGCGCCTTCTTACGCCTTGCCGCCGGAATCCTTGCGGGTCTGGTTCACCTGCATCTTGGCGTAGGTCATCATCAGGCCGCTCTCGTTCGACAGCGTCACCAGCTTGAAGCCCATGTTGATCGCACGCACCGCGCCTTCCGCGCCGGAGCAGTGGATGCCGGCGTGAAGACCGCGCTTGCCGCATTCCTTGACGATCTTCTCATAGATCTTGAGAATTTCCGGCTCGTCGCGGTCGAGCTTCGGCACCAGACCGTAGGAGAAGCCGAGATCGGACGGACCGACATAGACGCCATTGATGCCCTGGACGTCGAGGATCGATTCCATGTTCTCGATCGCGGTCTTTGTCTCCATCATCGGCAGCAGCACGATCTCGTCGTTCGCCGTCTTCTGATAGGTGCCGGCACCGCCATACATGCCGGAGCGGATCGGCCCGTTCGAACGCACGCCCATCGGCGGGTATTTGGAATAGGCAACGAGGTTCTTGGCTTCCTGCGGCGTATTGATCATCGGGCAGATCACGCCATAGGCGCCGCCGTCCAGCACCTTGCCGATGATGCCGGGCTCGTTCCAGGGCACGCGGACCATCGGGGTCACGGGGTGACCGTTCATGGCCTGGAAACATTGCACCATCGACTGATAGTCCTGCACGCCGTGCTGCATGTCCACGGTGACGCTGTCGAAGCCGCACTGTGCGATCACTTCGGCCGAAAACCCCGACGGGATGGCAAGCCAGGCGTTCACCACGGCCTTGCCGGAGGCCCAGACTTTCTTGACGTTATTTGTAGTCATTGATCGCGTTTCCTTTTGTGATCGTTACAACCTGTTTGGAGTTCACTTCACTTGCCTGCTAGCTCATGGCTCTCTGGATACTGGCTTCGTTGACACCAACCTCGCGCGCAGTACCAACGATCGCGGCCCAGGTATCGTCGGGCAGCGGTACACCGTCCCTGGTGCGGTCCGCACGCATCTTCTTCTCGGGATCGCCGGGAATCAGCACGGCGTCAACGCCTGCGACCGGTTTGGTTGCTCTGATGAAGTCAACATAGCGGGAAATTTCGCCGTCGAAGAAATTGCTGGTGTCGACCACCCCAGGATCGACATAGATCGCCAACATGCCGTTGGCGAAGCGCCGGTCCGGCGCGGTTGCGCCGGTACCTGTCAATGCGCCGCCGAGCAATTCGCAGATGAACGCCAGTCCCGAGCCCTTGTGTTCGCCGAACGCGCGGATTGCACCTGTCCCTTGCGTGTGGTCGCGCGGACCATTCCTGGTATGCGCTCCGTACAACACCGTCGGCGCCTCGCTCAGCGTGCCGTCGGCGTCGATCAGCGCGCCCTCTGGCAGTTTCTTGCCGCCTCGGCTTGCGACCAGCACCTTGCCTTCGGCAACGATCGAGGTTGCGAAATCGAGCACGATCGGATCCTGGCCCTGACGCGGAATGCCGACGCAATAGGGCGCAGTCGACAACCGCTTCTCGACGCCGCCATAGGGCGCCACCAACAGCGATCCGGCGGCGTTGACGAAATGCACCGACACCAGGCCTTCGGCGGCCGCCATCTCCGCCCAGTCGCCGACGCGGCCGATATGGCCGGCGTTGCGCAGCGCGATCGCGGCAAGGCCCGTCTTCTTGCATTTGTCGATGCCGATCCGTACCGCCTGCGGCGTCACCGTCTGCCCGTAGCCGAACTTGCCGTCGATCACCGCGAGCGAGGGCGTATCGACCACGATTTCGGCGGTCTGGTCGGGAACCACCGACCCGGCTTTCTGCCAGCTGACATAGAGCGGTACCCGGATCACGCCGTGGCTGTCATGGCCGGTGAGATTGGCGGTCGTCAGATACGTCGCGATGCGGCGGGCTTCTTCAGGCGAAGATTCCGAACGGGAAAAAACCTCTGCAACGAAATCGATCAAATTGTTGACCTGGATAGTGACCATGTCCGGAATTCGGCCTCGTCCTTGTCGCCGGTCCAGCCGCGTCATTGCGCGACAAAACCGCTAGCTCCCACACCGTATTTCACGACCGGCTTGGCGGCACTTTGAGCGAAAAACCGGACGCGTGTCTATGGCCTCGGCCGCCTTCGACTGATGATTGCGATCATTTCCCGGCCGCTATGCATGGCGCCGGTAGCATCATGCAATTTTGCGTTCACTCCTCCGCCTCGCCGCCGTCTTCGCCTGCAACTTCCATGGCGCCAAGGCTGCGTTCCAGGACGGCCAGCATGTCCTGCAATTCGGCGAGCTTGCGGGCGCCGTAGCGGCTGGTGATCTCGGCATAGATCGCCTCTGACGTAGGCGCCACCGCCTCGATCAGTTTCAGCCCCTTGGCGGAAATCGACACCACGCCGCGCCGCAGATCCGCCTTTGCGGTGCGGCGCTCGATCAAATCGCGCGCTTCGAGGTCGCGCAGGATTCGCGACAGGCTGGGCCCCAGCAGAAACGCGACGCGCGCCAGTTCCGTGACCTCGATGGCGTCGACAGCCGTCAGCGCGCGCAGGATGCGCCATTGCTGTTCGGTCAGGCCGTGGTTGCGCAAGGACGGACGGAACTGGCGCATCACGGCTTCGCGGGCGCGCAGCAGCGACATCGGCAGCGAGCGTGAGAAATCGCGCATCGGCGCACGCCGCGCCGTCTCGGCTGCAGCGGCGCCGGATTCACCTTGCGATTTCTTCCGCGCCATCGGCTCGTCCGTCGTCAGCAGTGTCCATTAAAGGGCATAAAGTTTTGCGGTGCAGCAAGCGTCAATTCGGTTTGATCGGTTTCACTTAACATGTTAATCATCTTCCGGCACCTGTTTTTTACCGAGCGCCCATGTCCCTTTCCAACGACCAAATTCGCGAGAGCGCCGAGCGGCTGGACCGTGCGGAGAAAACCCGCACGCAGATCCGCCAGATTTCGCTCGAGCATCCCGGCATCACGATTGCGGACGCCTACGCCATCCAGAAGGCGTGGGTCGAGATGAAGGTGGCGCAGGGGCGCATCGTCAAAGGCCACAAGATCGGGCTGACCTCGAAGGCGATGCAGAGCGCGCTCAATATCGACGAGCCGGATTCCGGCATCCTGCTCGACGACATGTTCTTTGCCGATGGCGGCCTGGTGCCATCGGACCGCTTCATCGCCACCCGCGTCGAGGCTGAACTGGCGTTCGTGATGAAGAGCCGGCTTTCCGGGCCCGACTGCACCATGTTCGACGTGCTCAACGCCACCGACTTCGTGGTGCCGGCGCTGGAAATCCTCGACACACGGGTCGAGCGGGTCGACCCGCAAACGAAGGCGACGCGAAAAATCTTCGACACCATCGCCGACAACGCCGCCAATGCCGGCATCGTGCTCGGGGGCCGCCCGATCCGTCCGATGGATGCCGACCTGCGCTGGATCGGCGCCCTGTGTTTTCGCAACGGCCAGCTCGAGGAAACCGGGCTTGCCGCCGGCGTGCTCAATCATCCCGCAACCAGCGTGGCCTGGCTCGCCAACAAGATCGCGCCCAACGGGCTTGCGCTGGAAGCCGGTCAGGTGGTGCTGGCAGGGTCGTTCATTCGCCCGATCGAAACCCGCAAAGGTGACACGATCCAGGCCGATTATGGCCCCTACGGCTCGGTGAGCTGTTACTTCGCTTGATGCTGCAACGGGAAACGCTGGAGTAAAGCTATGCCGCATTTCACCATCGAATATTCCGCCAATCTTGACGCGCGCGTCGACATGGGCGCCGTCGTGGAACTGGTGCGCAAGGCCGCCGTTGAAACCGGCATCTTCCCGCTCGGCGGCATTCGCGTCCGCACCGTGCGCTGCGAGCATTACGCGATTGCCGACGGCAACCCGCATCTCGGCTTTCTCGATATGGTGCTGCGGCTCGGCGAAGGCCGCGACCTCGCCACCCGCAAGAAGGCCGGCGAACATATCTTCAAGGCGCTGTCGGCCTATCTCGATCCGGTGTTCAAGGAGACCAAATTCGCGTTGTCGTTCGACATGCAGATCAACGACAAGGACACCAGCTGGAAGCGCAACAACATCCACGAAGCCCTGAAAGTGGAGACGGCCCATGGATAAGGTCACCCCGAAGGACGTGTTTCAGGCCAATCGCGACCGTGCCGCCCCCTTGCTCGCCAAGCTGAAAGCCGAAGGCATCGGCCACATGATCGACGGCAAGACCGTGCCCTCGACATCCGGGCAAACGTTCGAGACGAAGTCGCCGGTCGACGGCGCGGTGCTGACCTCCGTCGCGCGCGGCAATGCCGAGGATATCGACCGCGCCGCCACCGCGGCTTCGCTGGCCTTCAAATCCTGGCGCGACATGCCGGCGACCATGCGCAAGAAGCTGCTGCACCGGGTTGCGGACGCGATCGAGGACCGCGCCGACGACATCGCCGTGCTCGAATGCATCGATACCGGACAGGCCCACCGCTTCATGGCCAAGGCCGCGATCCGCGCCGCCGAGAATTTCCGCTTCTTTGCCGATAAATGCGCCGATGCCCGCGACGGCCTTAACATGCCGAGCGAGGAACACTGGAACGTCTCGACCCGGGTGCCGATCGGCCCGGTCGGCGTGATCACGCCGTGGAACACGCCGTTCATGCTGTCGACCTGGAAGATCGCCCCGGCGCTGGCCGCCGGCTGCACGGTCGTACACAAGCCCGCCGAATGGTCGCCGGTGACGGCTGATCTGCTGGCCAAACTGGTGAAGCAGGCCGGTGTGCCCGATGGCGTGCTCAACACCGTGCACGGCATTGGCGAGGAAGCCGGCAAGGCGCTCACGGAACATCCCGCCATCAAGGCGATCGGATTTGTCGGCGAGAGTGCGACAGGTTCCGCGATCATGGCGCAGGGCGCGCCGACGTTGAAGCGCGTGCATTTCGAACTCGGCGGCAAGAATCCCGTGATCGTATTCGACGACGCCGATCTCGACCGTGCGCTCGATGCGGTCGTGTTCATGATCTACTCGCTCAACGGCGAGCGCTGCACCTCGTCGAGCCGGCTATTGGTGCAGCAGGGCATTGCCGACAAGTTCATCGAAAAACTCACCGCGCGCGTCAAGGCGCTGAAGGTCGGCCACCCCCTCGATCCCGCGACCGAAGTCGGGCCGCTGATCCATGAGCGGCACCTTGCAAAAGTGTGCAGCTACTTCGACGTGGCGCGGAAGGACGGCGCCACCATTGCGGTCGGCGGCAAGCCGCATGACGGTCCCGGCGGCGGGCATTATGTGCAGCCGACGCTGGTCACCGGCGCGCATTCGAAGATGCGCGTGGCGCAGGAGGAAGTGTTCGGCCCGTTCCTCACCGTGATTCCGTTCGGGGATGAGAGGGACGCCATCGAGATCGCCAACGGCGTGCAGTACGGCCTGACCGGTTATGTCTGGACCGGCGACATGGGCCGCGCGCTGCGCGTGGCAGACGCGCTGGAAGCCGGCATGATCTGGCTCAATTCCGAAAACGTCCGCCATCTGCCGACGCCGTTCGGCGGCATGAAATCATCCGGCATCGGCCGCGACGGCGGCGACTACTCGTTCGACTTCTACATGGAAACCAAACACGTCTCGCTGGCGCGCGGGACGCACAAGATTCAGAGATTGGGGATTTAACACCGTCATTCCGGGGCGACGCGCAGCGTCGAGCCCGGAATCCATACCCACGATCGTGGTTATGGATTCCGGGCCTGCGCCAAGTGGCGCATCCCGGAATGACGAAGCCAACCAGGGAAACAACATGCCCGTTCCGCAACACGTCTTCGATCCGCCGTTCAACATCATCCGTTCCAGCCACGCCGTGCTCGACGTGACGGATCTGAACGCCAGCCGCGAATTCTACGAAAACACCGTTGGCCTCCATGTCGAGGACCGCGACGACAGGGCGGTGTATC
The DNA here is from genome assembly GCA_963742665.1 of uncultured Alphaproteobacteria bacterium. Lineage (GTDB taxonomy): Bacteria > Pseudomonadota > Alphaproteobacteria > Rhizobiales > Xanthobacteraceae > Bradyrhizobium. The sequence goes on along the minus strand of CAVUNH010000004.1, from coordinate 321,047 downwards.
TGCGTGGCGCCGAGGAGCACCAGCATCACTCGCTGGTGCTGCGCAAGGCGCCGACGGCGGCCTGCAACCGGATCGGCTTCAAGGTCGGCCATGACGGCGACCTCGACAAGGCGGCGGCGTTCTTTTCCGAGAACGGCGTCACCTACGCCTTCGCCGAACAGCCGTTCCAGGGCCGCACGCTGCAATTCACCGATCCCTTCGGTTTCCAGATCGAACTCTACGCGTCGATGGACAAGCGCCCGCATCTGTTGCGGCGCTACGACCTCTACAAGGGCTGCCATCCGCAGCGGCTCGATCATTTCAACGTCTTCGCCCCTGAAGTCCAGGGCACCGTCGATTTCTATGCAAGGCTCGGCTTCCGCCTGACCGAATATGGCGAGGAAGACGGGCCGAACGGACGCATCGCTGCCGCCTGGCTGCACCGCAAGGGCAACGTGCATGATTTTGCCATCACCAATGGCAAGGGCCCTCGCCTGCATCACTTCGCCTATTGGGTGCCCACCGCGATGAACATCCTGCATCTCTGCGACGTGATGGCCTCCTCCGGCTTCCTGAAGAACATCGAGCGCGGGCCCGGCCGCCACGGCATCTCGAATGCGTTCTTCCTCTACATCAGGGATCCCGACGGCCACCGCCTCGAACTCTACACCAGCGATTATTTCACGGGCGATCACGACCATGAGCCGCTGCGCTGGTCGCTGAAGGATCCGCGACGGCAGACGCTGTGGGGCGCGCCGGCGCCGCGCTCCTGGTTCGAACAGGGCTCGCCGTTCACGGGCCAGGCCGTGCGCGAACCCGCCTTTGTCGCCGACGTCACGATTGCGGATTAGGCGAGGCCAAAGCGAGAGAGTGTCATGATCAAGCCGCTGTTTACAGTCACAACAATTCTGTCCGGGATATTCGCCATGGCCGCTGCCACCTCGCTTCAAGCCGCCGAACTCAAGGTGATCGTGGGCGGTTCGATGACCGCCTCGATAAATGCGATCGCTCCGCAATTCGAGAAGGCGACCGGCCACAGGCTGGTCAGCCATTTCGATTCCACCCCCAACATCATCGCGCGGATCAATTCGGGGACACCGTTCGATGTGGTCGTGGTGCCCGTCGATGTCTTCAAGGACGCCGCCGCAAAGGCCCGCTTTGCGCCAGGCCCCACAGTCGATATCGCCCGCGTCGGCTATGGCGTGATCGTCCGCGCCGGCGCGCCGAAACCCGACATCTCGACGCCGGACGCATTCAAGAAGGCTTTCCTCGCCGCACCCTCGATCGCCTTCCTGCCATCGAGCGCGGCCGGCGCCTACATCACCAAAGTGTTCGATCGCCTCGGCATTTCAGAGGAAGTGAAGGCCAAGACCAAGGTGCAGGCCGCGCCGGGTGCGATCGCGCCCGCCGTCGCCAAGGGTGAGGCTGAACTGGGCGTGTTCCTGACCAACGTCCTGATCGCGCCCGGCGTCGAACTCGTCGGTCCCTTCCCCGGCGACCTGCAGCAGGAGCTGGTATTCACCTCGGCGGTTGCCGCCGACAGCAAGGAAGCCGACGCGGCGCGAGCATTGATCGACTACCTCAAGACGCCGGCCGCCACCGCCCTCATCAAAGCCGCCGGCCTGACACCGGGTTAACAGAATATCTGCTGACAGGAATTCCCATGACCTCATCTCGCCTTGCGACCTATTCGATCGGCGGCGCCACAAAATACGGCGCGGTCACCGATATCGGCATCGTCGATCTCACCGCGCGCTTCGGGAAGGAATATCCGACGCTGCGCGAAGCCATCGAAGCCGGCGCCCTGACGAAACTCGTCGAGGATGCGGCAAAGCGTTCGCCGGACCATGCGCTCGACGCGATCATTTGGCAGCCGCCGATCCCGGCGCCGGAAAAGATCATCTGCATCGGCGTGAACTATCCGGACCGTAACGCCGAATACAAGGATGGCCAGGACGCGCCGAAATATCCGAGCATGTTCATGCGGACGCCGCGCTCCTTTGTCGGGCACAACTCGCCGCTGGTGCGCCCGCGCGCGTCGGCGCAGCTCGATTACGAGGGCGAACTGGTGCTGGTGATCGGAAAGGCCGGCCGCCACATCAAGGAGAGCGCGGCGCTCGACCACATCGCCGCGGTCACGCTCTGCAACGAGGGCACCATCCGCGACTGGGTGCGGCATGCCAAGTTCAACGTCACCCAGGGCAAGAATTTTGATTCGACCGGCAGCCTCGGCCCGTGGCTCGTGCCCTACACCAGCGAGTCGCAGATCGCGGACGTTCACCTGACGACGCGCGTCAATGGCGAGACCCGGCAGGACGACCGCACCTCGCGGCTGATCTTCGGCTTCCGCTATCTCCTCAGCTACATCTCGACCTTCACCACGCTGGTGCCGGGCGACGTTATCGTAACGGGAACGCCGACGGGGGCCGGCGCGCGGTTCGACCCGCCGCGCTACCTCAAACCCGGCGACGTCATCGAGGTCGAAGCCGAAGGTGTCGGCATCTTGCGCAACGGCGTGGCCGACGAAGCCTGATGAAATCTCTTGCGTGAATGGATGGTAACATGACTTCAACTTCCGGCGGCGAAGCAATCGTCAATGGCCTCGTCGCGCACGGCGTCGACACCGTGTTCGGCCTGCCCGGCGCGCAGATCTACGGCCTGTTCGATGCCTTTCATCAGGCGCAGCTGAAGGTGATCGGTGCGCGGCACGAGCAGGCCTGCGGTTACATGGCCTATGGCTATGCGCGGTCGACGGGTAAGCCCGGCGTATTCAGCGTGGTCCCCGGCCCCGGCGTGCTCAACGCCAGTGCTGCGCTGTTGACGGCGTTCGGATCGAACGAACCGGTGCTGTGCCTGACCGGACAGGTGCCGACGGCGTACCTCGGCAAGGGCCGCGGCCATCTGCACGAGATGCCGGACCAGTTGGCGACGCTGCGCACCTTCGTGAAATGGGCGGAGCGGATCGAATATCCAGGCGATGCGCCGGCGAAGGTCTCGCGCGCGTTTCAGGAAATGCTGTCGGGACGCCGCGGCCCGGTGTCGCTGGAAATGCCATGGGACGTGTTCACGCAGCGCACGCAGGTCGCGGGCTCAACGCCGTTCGAACCCTTCCCCGCCCCGCAGCCCGATCCGGACCGCATCAAGGCGGCGGCGGCGCTGATTTCGGGCAGCAAGCGGCCGATGATCTTTGTCGGCAGCGGTGCGATCCACGCCTGCGAGGAGATCCTCGAGCTCGCCGAAATGATCGATGCGCCCGTCGTGGCGTTCCGCAGCGGCCGCGGCATCGTCTCCAACGCGCATGAACTCGGGCTGACGATGGCGGCCGCCTATAAATTATGGCCGACGACCGACCTGATGATCGGCATCGGCACGCGGCTGGAACTGCCCACGATGACGCGCTGGCCCTATCGGCCCGACGGCCTCAAATCGATCCGGATCGATATCGATCCGGCCGAGATGCGGCGTTACACGCCGGATACGGCCGTGATCGCCGACGCCAGGGCCGGCACCGCCGATCTGGCCGCAGCGGTCAGGAAGGCGGGCTACAGCAAGACCAGCGGAAGACGTGCAGCGATCCGCGAAGCCACGGCGGCTGCGCATCAGGAGATCCAGAAGATCCAGCCGCAGATGGCGTATCTGAACATCCTGCGCGAGGTGCTGCCGCCGAACGCCATCGTCACCGACGAACTGTCGCAGGTCGGCTTTGCCTCCTGGTACGGCTTTCCGATTTATGAGCCACGTACCTTCATCACGTCGGGCTATCAGGGCACGCTCGGCTCGGGCTTCCCGACCGCGCTCGGCGCCAAGGTCGCCCATCCCGACCGGCCGGTGGTCGCGATCACCGGCGACGGCGGCTTCATGTTCGGCGTGCAGGAACTTTCCACTGCCGTGCAGTTTGGGATCGGCGTGGTGACGCTGGTCTTCAACAACAACGCCTACGGCAATGTGCGCCGCGACCAGCGCGAACGCTTCGATGGCCGCGTGGTGGCATCCGACCTCGTCAATCCGGATTTCGTCAAGCTCGCGGAGTCGTTCGGCGTTGGCGCCGCGCGCGTCACCTCGCCGGATCATTTCCGCCCCGCGTTGGAAAAGGCGCTGGCCGATGGCGGGCCTTACGTGATTTCAGTGGAAGTGCCGACCGACTCTGAAGTCAGCCCGTGGGCGTTCATTCATCCCACCAGGAACATCTAGATTTGCTTTGGCAAAAAACTCCGTTGCGTCCGGGACACGGCGATCTCAGCGCGCCTTGCGGAACGTCAGGTTGATGCGCTGGCGCCCCATCAGGGCGTGCTCGGCGTCGGCGAGCGGGGCGACACCGTGGAAGAACAGCCGCGATGGCCCGCCCCATACCACGACGTCGCCATGCGCCAGCCGAAACCTTCGCGGTTTGTCACTGCGCTTCAATCCGCCGAACAGGAAGATCGCGGGGATTCCCAGCGACACCGACACGATCGGCGCGCCAAAATCCTGCTCGTCCTTGTCCTGATGCAGCGACATGCGGGCGCCGGGCGCATAGCGGTTGATCAGGCAGGCATCGGGCGCAAAACCTTCAAAGCCTCCCTCGGCCGCGGCCTCCGCAGCCAGCTCGCGTAACACCGCAGGCATCGCCGGCCACTTCTCGCCGGAATTTGGATCGACGCCGTCATAGCGATAGCCGGTGCGATCGGTGACCCAGCCGGCATCTCCGCAATTGGTCATCGCGACCGACATCTGATGGCCGCCGGGGGTCGACATATGACGGAACGGCGCCTGAGCCACGATCGCACGCAGCGCCGGAAGCAGATCTCCCTCGAACCGGCCGGCAAAACCGCGCAGCAGCACGGCGCCGTCCGCCATCGCTTCCCGCGACGGGCCGATAGCGGCAACGGCGTCGAACAAATCGGTGGTCAATGTCGCTTCGCTCTCACCTGGCAATCATTTGGCGTCATGAAAGATCACGCCGACGGTGTGGCGGTGGCCGGAGCGGATCCGGCTGACGCCATGGCGCAGATTAACGCGGTAGAACCCGCGCGTCCCCTGCACCGGGCGATGATGCACAGCAAATGCCACCGCGTCGCCTTGCGCGAGCGGCACCACTTCCGGCCGCGACTGCATCCGCGGCCGCTGCTCGGCCAGCACGAATTCACCGCCGGTGAAATCGCGCCCGGGTTCCGAAAGCAGGATCGCGACCTGCAGCGGGAACACATGTTCGCCATAGAGGTCCTGATGCAGGCAATTATAGTCGCCGGCGCCATATTGCAGCAGCAGCGGCGTCGGTCGCGCCTGCCCGGCGTCATGACAGCGCTTCAGAAATGTCTGATGCGTGGTGGGATAGCTGATATCGATACCCATGGTCTGGTTCCAGCGATTGGCGATGCCGGTCAGCCGCGCATACAGCGCGGGCCGCAATTCCGCGATCAGGTCAGGCAGCGGATAGGAGAAATACTTGTATTCGCCGCGCCCAAAACCGTGTCGCCCCATCACGATACGGCTGCGGAAGTGCGTATCGTCCGGGTAGAGCGCCGCCAGCGCGGCGCATTCGTCGGGCGACAGCAATCCCTCGAGCACGGCACACCCCTGCCCGTCGAGATCGGTGGTCACCTGCGTCCAGTCGATGGCGTCGACGCGGCCGGCGATGTCGGGGGATGGGTGGCGGTCGATTTTTGCGATTGCTTTCATGGCGGCCAGTTTCGCAGACCGGCAGCGCCTCGAGCCACCCGATTTCCGAATTCCCCGTCATTGCGAGCGAAGCGACTTGTCCGCCGAAGCCTTGGCGAAGGCGGAAGCAATCCATTTCGCCGCGCAGGGAAAGAATGGATTGCTTCGTCGCAAGGGGTCCTCGCAATGACGAACGAGAGACGACAGTTTAACCCAGCACCGGCATCGTCATCACATCATACCCGTGGCTGATCTTCCGCTTCAGCACGGGATCCTCCAGCTCGAACTCGAAGCGATCAGCCGGGCGGATGCCGCCCTTGGCGGCAAAGGTGCCGCCGAACATCGCGCAGCCGTCGGGCATGCCTTTGCCGCCAAAACCGCCGGCGATCAGGTCCTTGACCGGCAGCATGCCGTCGAGCGTACCTTCCTGGTAGAGCACCCGCTCGCCGCCGATGAACGCCCAGGCGCGCAGGATCATCCGGTCCCAGTGACCGATCACATCTTCCAGCTCCCACAGCACGGGGGCGATCGGCTTGTCGCACATCTGCTTGGAGACCGTGACGCTGTAGGCCTCCACTTTCCTGTCGGTATGGTCGGAGCCACAGCCGACGAAGATGCGGCCCTGCCAGCCGATCAGCACGAACTCGACCTCGCCGCTGGAATCGCCGCCAGAGACTTCGATCGTATCTGATGTGGTGATGCGGCAGGCGGAAACGCGGTAGTAGATCGGCGTCGAGGCCGGCCGCGCGATTCCGATCGCTTCCAGCTCCGCGATGTGCTTGTCGCGCGCCACCGGATCGCGGCCAGTCCAGCCGGCGATCACGGCCTTGTCGATCGCGAGCGTCAGCGGCGTCGGCGCGCCCTTGTTTTCGATGGTGAAGGTAAGATCAAACACGGATGACGTTCTCCATTCCGGCAGCAAGTTCGAAGATGCAGCGATCTCTTCCACCCGCGGCAGCCAGCATCAGCCCGACCGGCACCTCGCCTTCGCGGTGCGCGGGCAGCGAGATCGCGCAGCCGTCGAGCATGTTGATCAGCGTGCAGTTGCGCAGCGCGCGCAGGTTTTGCACGGTGAAAGCCTTGTCGTCGGCGAGGTCGGCGATTTTGGGCGGCGTGTTGGCGGTGGTCGGCAGCACCAGCGCGTCATAGGGCGCAATCCGCGCCTCGGTGTGCGCGATGAACGATTTTCGGGCGCCAAGCAGGTCGATGTAATCGGCCGCGCTCATGCCTTCGCCGCGCAGGATCCGCGTGTAAACGCGGGGATCGTAGACGTCGCCCTTGCTCACGATCAGGTAGCGGTGCCAGGCAAAGCTTTCCGAGGCCGCAAAACCGCCCTTGGCGTTCATCGCGCCGACGTCGAGGAATTCCGGCACCTCGATCCGCTCGATCAGCGCGCCCTGGCGCGACAGCGTCGCCAGCGCGCGCTCGAACGTCGTTGCGACTTCGTCATCGAGGTCATCGAGCGCCACCGTGGTCGGCACCGCCAGCCGCATGCCCTTGACCGGGCGCGGCTGCACGGGCTGCTCCGGCTCATCGGCCAGCACGGCGTCCAGCGTCGCGCAGCACTGCGTGGTGCGCGCCAGCGGTCCAAAACTGTCGAGCGAGGATGACAGCGGCACGCCGCCGTCGAGCGGCACGCGGCGTTGCGTCGGCTTGAAGCCGACGATGCCGTTGAAGGCCGCCGGAATCCGGCAGGAGCCGCCGGTGTCGGTACCGAGCGCGCCGTGCGCCATGCCGTCCGCGACCGAGACCGCAGCCCCCGACGACGAGCCGCCGGGCACGTGGCCGACGCTGCGGTTCCAGGTGCTCTTCGGCGTGCCGTAATGCGGATTGATGCCGATGCCGGAATAGGCGAATTCGGTCATGTTGGTGCGGCCGATCACGATGAAGCCGGCGCGCCGCAGCCGCGCCACCACGGGCGCATCGGCATCCGCCGGCGTGCAATCCTCCTCCAGCGCGCGGGAGCCGGCACGGGTCACCTGCCCCTTGATGTCGAACAGATCCTTGATCGAAACCGGGATGCCTGCAAACGGCGACGGCGCCGCATGCGCCTTGCGCAATCGGTCCATCGCGTCCGCCGCCCCGAGCGCGCCCTCCTCTGTCGACATGGATGAAGGCGCGCTCGCCCTCGCCCGAAGGCTCGGCGATCCTGGAAAGGCATTCCTCGACCAGCTTGCGGGCGGACGTTCGCCCGCTGTCGAGGTCGGCGGCGAGTGAGGCAAGTGTCGGGATGTTCGGCATGTTGTTCTCTTTGCTTGCTTGGGCGCCGCTACTTGTCGTCCGAACCGGGCTCAATGTCGAGATCGAGCAGCGCCGAACTCAACGATTTGCCGTGAGCATCGAGCGCCAGCGACCGTGTTACGCCGCCGCCGAGCGCCTGGGTCATGACGAAGTTCAGCGCCGCCAGGTTAGGCAATTCATAGCGAACCACATCGCCCTCGACAACGCCGGCAAAATGCGCCTTCACCCGTTCGCGCGTGACCTGCGCCAGCAGCAACGGATAATGCCTGGCGTCATAGGCGATGACGGAGATATTCGACGTATTGCCCTTGTCGCCGGTGCGGGAATGGGCGATCTCGCGCAGCTTCACCTCATGCCCCCACGAAACGGATTTGCGGCCTCGCCAATTCACGCGGCAGCAATACCGAGGCCACCGCAACCACGTCGCGCGCCGACTTCCACGCGCCGCCGCCGGCGGCCGGGCCGTTGGTGTAGAGCGTTTCGACCTCGTTGCCGATCCTGACCGCCTCGCGCCAATTTTCGGTGCGCCCGGAGACGCGCACGCGGACCTCATAGGGTTCGTTGGCGCCCGCGGAGACTTGCGCGCCATGCAGGGAATCGATGCCGACGAGTTCAAAACGCAGTTCGCTGGCGGCGACACCAGTCAGCTTCAAGCGTTCGCGAACGATCTCCAGCGCCAGCCGTCCGCGCGCCAGCGCGCCCGGACCGGCATAGGAGATTTGACCCTCGCCGATATAGCTGTCGACATAGCCGACCGAGACTTTCAGCGTGTCGGTTCGCTTGTTGCCGCGCCCGCCACGCACCCGCACGCGATCCGGTCCGATTTCCTCGACGGTGACTTCCGAAAAATCCGCCACCACGTCCGGCTGGAAATACTGCCTGGGGTCGTGCACCTCGTAGAGCAATTGCTCCTTGCAGGTCTGCGCCGTCACCGCGCCGCCGGAGCCCGAAACCTTGGTGATGACGAGACTGCCGTCCTCGCCGACTTCGCCGATCGGAAAACCGAGCCGCGCCAGATCGGGAACGTCCTTGTAGCCGGGATCGGCGAAATAGCCGCCGGTGATTTGGCCGGCGCATTCCAGCAGATGCCCGGCGACGGTGCCCTGCCCGAGCAGGTTCCAGTCGTCCATCGCCCAGCCGAAGGCGTGGATCATCGGTGCCAAAAACAGCGCCGGGTCCGACGCGCGCCCGGTGATGACGATATCCGCGCCTGATGTCAGCGCCTCGGCCATCGGTTCGGCGCCGAGATAGGCATTGGCCGACAGCAGGCGGTTGCCGAGCTGCTTGATGGTGCCGTCGAATTCCATGATCGGCAGATCGCCGTCCTTGCAGGCATCGAGCACGTCGTCGCCGACGATGGCGGCGATCTTCAGCGAGGCGAGCCCGAGCGATTTCGCGATTTCGGCGGTCCGGCGCGCGGCGGCTTCCGGGTTGGCCGCGCCCATATTGGTGACGATCTTGATGCCTTTGGAGGCGCAAAGCGGCAGCACCGCGCGCATCCGTTCCTCCAGCAGCGGATCGTAGCCACCTTCCGGGTTCTTCATCCGCGCCTGCTGCGCCAATGCGACCGTGCGTTCGCCCAGACACTCGAACACCAGGTACTGGATATCGCCCTTTTCGGCGAGTTCGACCGCAGGCTCGATGCGATCGCCCGAGTAGCCGGCACCGGATCCAATTCGAATGGTTCGCACATCGTCTCCAAGGGATCGCGAGCACATTCCGCGCAGCGCAACGGCAAATACCCTAGCGCGGGAAATCGCTGGCATACAAGCGCTGTCCACCCAGCGGAATGCGGCCATGCGAAACGCGACGCTGGACCGTTGACGGGGAATGGTCAATTGTCGCATCAAGATCGCAACAGACGGGTCAATGCCCGTTTCGCAGGGAGGAATGCCTGACATGCCGGAGCCAGCGCGCGCGAAACCGAAACCGACGCCGGAAACCCAGCATTTCTGGGACGGAACTGCGGCCGGCGAGTTGCGCCTGCAGCGTTGCGACGCCTGCGCCAATGTCTATTTCCCGCCGCGCCCGTTCTGCCCGTCCTGTGCCTCGCGAAAAGTGAGCGTGTTCAAGGCGAGCGGCAAAGCCAAGCTCTACAGCTACGTCATCAACCATCGTCCCGCGGCGCCGGGCTTCACCCCGCCCTACGCGATCGCCGTCGTCGAACTCGACGAAGGTCCGCGCATGATGAGCAACATCATCGATTGTCCGCAGACGCCCGAAGCGCTCGAGCTCGACATGAAGCTCGAAGTCGCCTTCGAGAAGCTCGACGAAAAGATCACCCTTCCCCAATTCCGTCCGGCGAAGGGCTAAGCATCATGCGCAGGAACCAGGTCGCCGTCGTCGGCGCAGCCGAGACCACCGAACTCGGCGTCATCCCGAACGTGTCGCAGATCCAGCTGCATGCGGATGCGGCGCTCAACGCCATCGCCGACGCCGGACTGAAACTGTCCGACATCGACGGCATCGCGACCGCCGTGGAAACCCCGCAGCAGATCGCGCATTACCTCGGCATCAGGCCTACCTGGGTCGACGGCACTTCCGTCGGCGGCTGTTCGTTCATGCTGCATGTCCGTCACGCCGCAGCCGCGATCGAGGCAGGCCTTTGCAAGACCGTGCTGATCACGCACGCCGAAAGCGGCAAGTCGATGATCGGCAAGCAGCCGCGCTCGACGCCAGCCGACAGCCTCAACGGCCAGTTCGAGTCACCCTACGGCGTGTTCGGGCCGCCCAGCATGTTCCCGATCCCCGTGCTGCGCTACATGAAGACCTACGGCATCACCCATGAGCAGATCGCCATGGTCGCGGTGGTGCAGCGCGAATGGGCCGCGAAAAATCCGCGCGCCACCATGAAGGCGCCGATCACGGTCGAGGACGTCCTGAACTCGAAGATGATCGCCTATCCGTTCCGCATCCTGCAATGCTGCCTCGTCACCGACGGCGGCGGCGCGCTGATCCTGACTTCGGCCGACCGCGCCAGGGACTTTCCGCGGAAGCCGGTCTACATCCTCGGCACCGGCGAGAGCGTGGAAACGCCGATGGTCAGCCAGATGGAGACGTTCAACTCCTCGCGCGCCTTCAAGGTCGCCGGGCCCCTGGCCTTCAAGGAAGCCGGCATCAGCCACAAGGACGTGGATCATCTCATGATCTACGACGCCTTTGCACATCTGCCGCTCTACGGCCTCGGCGATCTCGGCTTCATGCCGCATGAAGAGACCGGCAAGTTCGTCGCAGACGGCAACACGCGGCCCGGCGGCAAGCTGCCGCTCAACACCAATGGCGGCGGCTTGAGCTACATGCATTCGGGCATGTACGGCATGTACGCGCTGCAGGAAAGCGTGCGGCAAATGCGCGGCATCGCGCCGGCGCAGGTCAAGGACGCAAGGATCTCGGTGTGCCACGGCGTCGGCGGCATGTTCGCGGCGTCGGGCACGATCATTTTTACGAACGAGCGCTAACTGTCATTCCGGGGCGTGCGCAGCACGAGCCCGGAATCCATAACCACGATCGGGAGTATGGATTCCGGGCCTGCGCCAAGGGGCGCATCCCGGAATGACGAAAACAATTTAAACTCGATACAAACGAACACCGGAGAACCACCATGGCCAAATCACTGCAAGACAAAGTCATCATCGTTACCGGCGCAGGGCGCGGCATCGGCCGCGAGATCGCCTTGCTCTGTGCGGCCGAGGGGGCCAAAGTCGTGGTCAACGATCCCGGCGGCGCCGCCGACGGTGCGGGCTCCAGCGCGGCACCCGCCGAGGAAGTGGTCGAGGAAATCAAGAAGCGCGGCGGCACGGCGGTCGCCAATTTCGAGTCGGTGGCGGAAGCGATCCCCGCAAGCAAGATCGTGAAGACGGCGACCGATCATTTCGGCCGACTCGACGGCGTCGTGAACAACGCCGGCATCCTGCGCGACATGATCTTCCACAAAATGAGCGTCGAAGCCTTCGAGTCCGTCATCAAGGTGCATCTGATGGGTTCGTTCTATGTCAGCCACGCTGCGGCGCGGCTGTTCCGCGAACAGGAGAGCGGCTCATTCGTGCACTTCACCTCGACCTCGGGCCTGATCGGCAATTTCGGCCAGGCCAATTACGCCGCCGCGAAGCTCGGGATCGTCGGGCTGTCGAAATCGATCGCCCTCGACATGGGCCGTTTCAACGTACGCTCCAACTGCGTCTCGCCATTCGCCTGGACCCGCATGATCGGCACCATCCCGACCGAGACCGAGGCCGAGAAAGCGCGCGTGGCGAAAATCCAGCAAATGGGCCCGGAGAAGATTGCGCCGGTCTGCGCGCATCTGCTCAGCGACGCCGCCAAGGACGTGACGGGGCAGATCTTCGGCGTGCGCATGAACGAGATCTTCCTGTTCGGTCAGCATCGTCCGGTGCGTTCGGTTCACCGCAGCGAAGGCTGGACGCCTCAGACCATCGCCGAGCACGGCATGCCGGCGCTGAAGGCATCATTCTCCAAGCTCGACCGCTCCGCTGATGTCTTCACGTGGGATCCGATTTGAGTTGCAGCACTCTTGCCGTCGTCCCGGCATTCGCCGGGACGACGCAGATGGGTTAGTACCCGCCTCTACCCGCTGTTCCGCAGTCCCGCCGATATGCCGTTGATGGTGATCTGAATGCCACGCAGCACCTGCTCGTCGGGGTTCTGCGCGCGGTGCTCCTTCAACAGCTCGACCTGCACATGGTTCAGCGGATCGAGATAGGGGAAACGGTTGCGGATCGAGCGCTCGAGCAGCGGGTTACCCTGCAGCAGGCGCTCCTGCCCCATGATCTTCAGGAGTAGATCGATGCAACTGTGGTATTCGCGGCGGATGCGCCCGAAAATGTTTTCGCGCAAGGTGGCGTCGGGCACCAGCTCGGCATAGCGCGAGGCGATCGCGATCGAACTTTTTGCCAGCACCATGTCCATGTTCGACATCAGCATGCGGAAGAACGGCCACTCGCGATAGAGCTCCTGCAGGAACGGCATGCCCTGCTCCGGATGTTCCGCGATCCAGGTCTCCACCGCGCTGGCAAAGCCGTACCAGCCCGGCAGCATCAGCCGGCACTGCGCCCAGCTGAACACCCAGGGGATCGCGCGCAAATCCTCGATCTCGCGGGTTTTCTTGCGCGAGGCCGGACGGCTGCCGATGTTCAGCGTGGCGATTTCGGTGATGACGGTCGATCCCCAGAAGTAGTCGGCAAAGCCCGGCGTTTCATAGACCAGCCCGCGATAGGCCTTGAAAGCCAGCGCCGACAGTTCTTCCATGGCCTTGAGGTATTCCGCCCGCGGCGCGCTGTGCTTCGGTTGAAGCAAGCTCGCCTCCAACGTGGCAGCAGCGAGAATCTCAAGATTGCTGCGGCCGACTTCGGCGTTCGAATATTTGCTGGAGATGATCTCGCCCTGCTCGGTGATGCGGATCTGGCCGTTCACCGCGCCGCCCGGTTGCGCGATGATCGCGTCATAGCTCGGCCCGCCGCCGCGGCCGACCGAGCCGCCGCGGCCGTGAAACAGCCGCAAGCGTACGTGGTGGCGCTCGAACACCTCGACCAGGTCGATCTCGGCCTTGTAGAGCTCCCAGCCCGAGGTGACGAAGCCGCCGTCCTTGTTGCTGTCGGAATAGCCGAGCATGACTTCCTGCACGCTGCCGCGGCTGTCGACCAGCTTGCGGTAGTCGTGAATCGACAGCATGCGGTCCATGATGCCGCTGGAGGCCTGCAAATCCTCGATGGTCTCGAACAGCGGCACGATATTGATCGCGCTGCGGCCCGAGGGATGGACGAGGCCGGCCTCCTTCAGGAGGACTGCGACCTCGAGCATGTCGGACATCCCCTTGCACATCGAGATGATGCATTGGGGGATCGCCGCCGACCCGTACCGGGCATGGGCGTCGGCCGCCGCATGGAAAAGCGCGAGTTCGCCGGCGGTTTCCTCGCTGTATTTGACAAAGGCTGACGTCAGCGGACGCGCGTTGCGCAATTCGCCCGCCAGCAGCGCGACCCGCGCCTCCTCGCTCAGCGCGAGATAGGACATGCCGGGCATCGCCGCGTCGATCAGTTCCGCGACCGTGCGCTCGTGCACGGCCGAGTTCTGCCTGATATCGAGGCTTGCGAGATGGAAACCGAAGCAATCCACCGCCCGGCGCAGCAGCCGCAGCCGCCCGCGCGCGATCACGCCGGAATTGTTCGAGATCAGCGAGCGATAAAGCGTATCAAGATCGGCCTTGAACTCCGCGACATTGGCGTAAGGCGCCGCCTCGCCGACCGCCGCGCGGGTGGTTTCCACCTCGAGCCGCGCCGCGGTCGCGGTCAGCCGCGCAAAGATGCCGGATACCGCGAGGCGATAGGGCTCGCCGCTCCGGTGCGGCGAGGTGTCCGGCGAGCGTTCCGCGAGCGCGCGCAAATCCTTGGAAACGTCGGCCAGATGCGCCGCCAGCGACAGTTCGGCGCCGAGCAGGTGCAGTTCTTCCAGATAAAAACGCAGCACCCGGCTCGACTGCAGTTTCAGCGTGCCGCGCATGACGTCGGCGGTCACGAACGGGTTGCCGTCGCGGTCGCCGCCGATCCAGCTTCCCATCTTGAGGAAGGACGCCAATTCGCCACGGGCGCTGTCGCCCTCGTTCAGCCGGTCCTCCAGCAGGCAATGCAGCCTCGGCACCTCGTGCAGGAACGTGTAATCGTAGAACGACAGGCCGTTGGCGACCTCGTCGAGCACGGTGAGCTTGGTCCGGCGCAACAGATTGGTCTGCCACAGCGTCAGCACCGCGCGGCGCAATTGTTCGTCGCTCGCCTCGGCTTCCTCGGGCGTGAGCTGCACCCGTTCGCGCCGGTCGAGCAGCGCGGCGATCTCCATCTCCCGGTCGATCGTGCTCTTGCGGCGGACTTCGGTGGGGTGCGCGGTCAGGACCGGACTGACCAGCGCCTCGGCGAAGAATTTGCGCAGGTCGGCGGCGCTGAAACCCGCCGCACGGGCATGCGCCAGCGTCAACGGCAGCGTGCCGGGAGGCGGCGTGCCGCCGGCCGTCGAGCGCGCCCGCATCTGCCGGATGTTGTTCTGATCCTCGGCAATATTCGCCAGATGCGAAAAATAGCTGAAGGCGCGCACGATGCGCAGGGTCTGGCTGATCGACATGCTGTCGAGGATCAGTTCGAGCTCGCGCCGCGCCGGCTGGTCGTCGTCGCGGTGGAACCGGATCGAGGTCTGCCGGATGCGTTCGACGAGGTCGAACACGTCGGCGCCCTCCTGGTCGCGCACGGTGTCCCCGAGAATGCGCCCGAGCAGCCTGATATCGGTCCGCAGCCGCGCATCCTCGGCGTCTTCGACGCGATTGGCGCGGATTTCGGTCTCGGAAGGCATGGTCTGGGGCGACATGGCGTGGCTACTCCAGAGGCTTGCCCGGCAATTCCGGAGTGTGCAAGTTTTTTGCCGCAGTGCAAGATAAAGATGGCGGCCAGCTAAATCCGCCGCCCGGCCCGCTCCCAATAGGGATCGCGCAGGCGGCGCTTGAAGATCTTGCCGGAATCTTCCCGCGGCAGGTTGGCCTGGATCTCGACGTGTTTCGGCACCTTGTAGTCGGCGAGCTGCGTCTTGAGCTGGGCGCGGATGGCGGCGATATCGAGCGTCACGCCCGGCTGCGGCTCCACCACCGCCATCAGCGCCTCGCCGAACTCCTCGTCGGGAATGCCGAACACCGCGCAATCATGGACGCCGGGAACGGCGTGCAGCGCGGCCTCGATCTCGGCCGGATAGATGTTGACGCCACCCGAGATCACCATGTCGCGCTTGCGGTCGCAGATGAAGACGTAACCGTCCTCGTCGATATAGCCGACGTCGCCGGAGGTGATGAAACCTTCGCGATCGATCTCGGAACGCTTCTCCGGCTTGTTGTGGTAGGTGAAATCCGGATTGCCCGCGATGCGCGAATAGATCTCGCCGATCTCGCCCGGCGGCAGTACGCGCCCGTCATCGCCGATGAAGCGCAGCTCGGCGCCCGGCGATATCTTGCCGACGGTGCCGGGCTTCTTCAGCGCATCCTCGGAATTGGCAAAGGTGACGGCGCTCGATTCGGTCGAGCCGTAGAATTCATAGATCACCGGCCCCCACCATTCGATCATCGCGCGCTTGACGTCGGCCGGACAGGGTGCGGCGGCGTGGATGATGTGGCGCAGCGACGACATGTCGTACTTCTTGCGGACCGCCTCCGGCAGCTTCATCAGCCGGATGAACATGGTCGGCACCATGAAGATGGTGTCGATCCGCTGTTCCTCGATCAGCCGCAGGAATTCTTCCGGCTCGAAACGCGGCATCAGCACCAGCACGCCGCCGAGCCGCCCGGCGCGCAGGCCGAACGAGTTCGGCGCGGAGTGATAGAGCGGTCCCGGCAGGATCGTGCGCGCGCCAGGTTTCAAGCCGTAGATCATCCCGCGCATACGTTCCGCGTTCGCCGTCTGCTCCGGCGTCGGCGCGAACCGGCGCACGCCCTTGGGATGGCCCGTGGTGCCCGAGGTGTAGATCATGTTCTGCGGCTGCGGCACCACCGGTCCGTCGTAGCGCGCGTGCTGCGCAAGCCAGGATCTCGAAGTCGATCGCGAAATCCGGCGTCGCGAGATGATCGGGGTTGATCTTGTAGTTCGCCAGGATTTCCGGCGGCGTCGGCACGCTGAGCGCGGTGACGCCGGGCGGGATCGCCTCGCGCAACTGATGCAGCATGTCGGCATGCGCGATCAGCACCGAGGTGCCGGAATCCTTCAGCACGTAATTGATCTCTTCCGGCTTGAAGTGCCAGTTGACGGGCACGCCATAGGCGCCGAGCCGCATCGCGGCGTAAGCCGACTCGATGAAGGCGATGTCGTTGCGCATCAGCATGCAGACGCTGTCGCCCGGCTTGACGCCGAGCTTGTGCAATCCGCTGGCGATGCGGTCGGCGCGATCGGCGACTTCAGCATGGTCGCGCCGGCGCTGGCCGCTGATGATGCCGAGGAAGGGTGAGTTTTCGGAGTGCTCTGTCATGCATCCGCAAACCGCGGCGCGCGCTTCTCGAGATTGGCGCGCACGGCTTCCTGCTGGTTGGCGGTGCCCATCAGCTTCATCTGCTCGACGGATTCGGCGAGCAGCGCCGGGCCGGGATCGACGGACAGATTGTTGAGCATACGCTTGGCGGCACGGATCGCATCGGGGCTCTTGCCGGCGATCTCGCGCGCAACCTCGAAGGCAGCGGCACGCGGATCGTCGCAAATCCGCGTCGCGAGGCCGTAGCTCATGGCTTCCTGCGCCGAAAATATCCGCCCGGTGTAAGTCAGATCGCGCAAAATATCGTCGCGCACCAGGCTTGCGAGAATCGGCGTGCCCGCCATGTCCGGCACGAGGCCCCACTTGATCTCCATGATCGACATCCGCGCGTCAGGCGTGAGGAACCGCATGTCGGCGCCGAGCGCGAGCTGGAAGCCGCCGCCAAACGCGACGCCCTGGATCGCGGCAATCACCGGCACCGGAAGCTGTCGCCAGCCCCACACCGCCTGCTGGGGAAAATTCGCCAGCCCATGGGTGCGCGCGGAAAGGTCGCGCTTCTCGCCACCGGCGATCCCGTTACCGCCGGTCTCCTTCATCGCGGCGAAACGTCCCATATCGAGACCGGCGCAGAACGCCCGCCCTTCGCCGGACAATACTACCGCTCGAACGCCCTTTTCATGGGCAAGCCGTTCTGTCGCAGCGACAATCGCCTCGAACATCGCGGCGTCGAGCGCGTTCATCTTGTCCGCCCGCACCAGTCGGACGTCGGCAATGCCGTCCGAAATCGAGATCGCGACGCGCTGCTCCATGAGAATTTTCCTCCGCTGCTATTCTTTGTTGCCGCTTTACAGAACGGCGTTGTCCGGATTTAGTCAATCGACCAATTAACAGCAATTCCTTTGGGTGGAAACGATGTTCAACGATCAGCTTCTCGCCGGGCGGCGCATTCTCGTGACCGGAGGCGGAACCGGCCTCGGCAAATCCATGGCCGCGCGATTCCTTGAGCTCGGCGCCGAGGTCCATATCTGCGGCCGCCGCAAAAGCGTGTGCGATGAAACCGCCACCGAACTGATGGATCTGCACGGCGGACGCGTGATCAGCCACGGCGTCGACATCCGCAACGCGCATGGCCGTCGACGAGATGATCGAGCAGATCTGGACCGCTGGTCCCCTCACCGATCTCATCAACAACGCCGCCGGCAATTTCATCTCGCGCTCCGAAGAGCTTTCGCCGCGCGGCTTCGATGCCGTCGCCAACATCGTGATGCACGGCACCTTCTACGTCACGCATGCGGTCGGCCGGCGCTGGATCGCCGCCAAGCTGCCCGGCAACGTGGTGTCGATCACCGTGACCTGGGTGCGCAACGGCTCGCCCTATGTGGTGCCGTCGGCGATGAGCAAATCGGCGATCCACGCCATGACCATGTCGCTCGCGGTCGAATGGGGCAAACACGGCATCCGCCTCAACACCATCGCGCCCGGCGAAATCCCGACCGAAGGCATGAGCAAGCGCATCAAGCCCGGCGACGAGGCCGGCGCGCGCACCAAGGCGCAAAACCCGATGGGCCGCGTCGGCACCATGGAGGAGTTGCAGAACCTTGCGGTGTTCCTGATCTCCGGCGGCTGCGACTGGATCAACGGCGAAACCATCGCCATGGACGGCGCGCAGGCGCTCGCCATGGGCGGCAATTTCTATCAGCTGCGCGACTGGAGCGACAACGACTGGAACACGGCGCGCGATTCGATCAAGGCGCAGAACGAAAAGGACCGCGCGGCGCGCGGGTAGTCTCCCGGATTGTCTTTGTTGCCGGATCGCGCCAAACTTCGCGCAACGAAAATAACACAGCACGGGAGAAACATGTCCGCTACTCAGGCACCGGCGAACCTCGCCGAGATGGTGCGCGACCGCGCCAAAAGCCGCGGCAATGCGCTGGTCTATGAATTCGAGGGCCGCCAGACCAGCTTCGCCGAATTCGACATCAAGACCAACCGTGTGGCCAACGCGCTGATCGCGCTCGGCGTCAAGCCGGGCCAGCGCATCGCCTATCTCGGCAAGAACAGCGACTTCTATTTCGAGCTGTTGATGGGCGCGATGAAGGCCAATGTGGTGATGGCGCCGGTGAACTGGCGGCTCGCCGGCCCCGAGGTCGCCTTCATCGTCGAGGACTGCAAGGCGCCGGTGCTGTTCGTCGGTCCCGAGTTCATCACCCAGGTCCGCAACATCAAGCCGCAGCTGCCGAGCGTTCGCACCATCATCACCACCGAAGGCGGCGCGCCGGAATGGCAGGATTTTACGGCGTGGCGCGACGCGCAGAGCGGCGACGATCCCAAGGTGCCGATCAGCCCGAAGGACATCGCGATCCAGCTCTACACCTCGGGCACGACAGGCAAGCCGAAGGGCGCGATGCTGTCGCACGCCAATTTCCTTAATCTGGTGCAGAGCGGCAATGAGGCCGAGAAGCCCGACTGGAACAAATGGACGACCGACGACGTCTCGCTGGTGGCGATGCCGATCTTCCACATCGGTGGCTCCGGCTGGGGCGTGATGGGGCTCTATCACGGCGCGCGGGGCGTGATCGCGCGCGAGTTCGATCCCACAAAAGTGCTGGATTTCTTCGAGCAGTCCGGCATCACCAAACTGTTCATGGTGCCGGCCGCGATGCAGTTCGTGGTGCGGCAGCCGCGCGCGCGAAGTGTGGATTTCTCGCGCCTGAAATACATGCTCTATGGCGCCTCGCCGATTCCGGCGGCGTTGCTGAAGGAATGCATCGAGGTCTTCAAATGCGGCTTCGTGCAGATGTACGGCATGACCGAGACGACCGGCACCATCGTCGCGCTTCCGCCCGAGGACCACATCGAGGGGCTCGACCGGATGCGCTCGGCCGGCAAGGCGCTGCCGGGCATCGAGCTTGCGATCCTCGACGCCGACGGCAAGCGGTTGCCGCCGGGCGAAGTCGGCGAGATCGCCACCCGCTCCGGCTCGAACATGGTCGGCTACTGGAACCTGCCGGAAGCGACCGCCAAGACGCTCGACAGCGACGGCTGGCTGCGCACCGGCGACGCCGGCTACATGGACAAGGATGGCTACCTCTACATCCACGACCGCATCAAGGACATGATCATCTCCGGCGGCGAGAACATCTATCCGGCCGAAGTCGAAAGCGCGATCTGCGATCATCCTGACGTGGCCGAAGCCGCCGTGATCGGCATCCCCGACGACAAATGGGGCGAAGCCGTGAAGGCGATCGTGGTGATGAAGCCCGGCAAGAGCGCGACTTCGGCCGACATCATCAATTTTACGCGCGAGCGCATCGCGGGCTTCAAGACGCCGAAGTCGATCGACTTCATGGAAGCGCTGCCGCGCAATCCGTCGGGCAAGATCTTGCGGCGGAATTTGCGCGATCCGTATTGGGCGGGGAAGGACCGGCAGGTGAATTGAGCTGTCATTGCCTGCGACAAACGCGAAGCGTTTGCGCAAGGGAGCACTTGCGACGAAGCAATCCATCCATTTGTTATGCCGCGCTATGGATTGCTTCGCTTCGCTCGCAATGACGGCGAGACTCTCAATGCTTCCCTGCCCCCATATACCCGAACAGGAATCCCGCCACTTTCCGCTTCTGGATTTCCTCGCTGCCTTCGGTGATGCGGTAGCGGCGGTGGTGGCGGTAGATGTGTTCGAACGGGGTGTGGCGCGAGTAGCCCATGCCGCCATGGACCTGCATGGCGCGGTCGGCGGCCTCGCAGCACAGGCGGTTTGCCCAGAAGTTGCACATCGAGACCTTGTCGGAGAGCGTGTTTTCGACCTCCGGCTGGGTCAGCTTGTCCATCTCCCATGCGGTCTTGCGGATCAACAGCCGCAGCATCTCGGCTTGCGTCGCCAGTTCCACCAGCGGCCACTGGATCGCCTGGTTCTCGGACAGCGCCTTGCCGAACGGCTTTCGCTTGCGCGCATATTTCACGCTTTCGTTGATGCAATAGACCGCAGCTCCCAGCGAACTCGCCGCCTGCCGAATGCGGTTCTCGTGCACGAAACACTGCGCCAGCGACAGGCCGCGGCCGACCTCGCCGAACAGCGCATCGTCGGGCACGAACACGTCGGTGAAGCTGACGCGGGGATGGTCGGTCGGCATGTTGAAAGTCCACATGTACTCCTCGACCTTGACGCCTTCGCTCTTGGCCGGCACCAGCAGGCAGGTGATGCCGCGGGCGTCGCCGTCATTGCCTGATGTGCGGGCGAACAGCGCGCAATGCGTTGCGACATGCATGCCCGTGGTCCACATCTTCTGGCCGTTGATGCGCCAGCCCTTGATATTGTCCTGGGTTGCCGGCACGGCGCGGGTTTCCATGTGGGTCGCGTCGGAGCCGTGCTCGGGCTCGGTCAGGCCAAAGGTGATGCGGTACTTTCCGGTGATCGAGCCGTCGATCATCGCCTTCTGCGCGTCGGTGCCGTAGCGGTCGAGCATGGTCACGATCGGCAGATTGCCGACGACCGAATGCTCGTTCTGCAGATCGTTGTGCAGTCCGAGACCCTGAGACGCGAAATGTTCGCGGATCACGGCCATCCAGAGGTTGGAACCGTCCTTGCCGCCGTAGCGTTTCGGGATCGCAAAACGCAGATGGCCGGCGGCATCGGCGAGGTTTTTAGCCTTGCGCAGCAGCGCTTCCCATTCATGCCGCGGCAGGCCGCCATTGTCGAAATCGGTGCGCGCCCATTCGCGGCGATGATCGAAAAAGCGGATGTTGTCGTCGGCCTGCTTCCAGCGGCTTGATCTCGCGCGCGATGAATCGATCGAGTTCGTCGAGATAGGCGACGAGGTCGGCGGGCAATGCAAAATCCACGGCGGTCTCCCGGAATGTCGTTTATTGTGTTTAGTGGCTACCGAGCATTTAGCTCGCGATCGATTAAGGTTGGAAGACCAGACCCAAGTCAAGCAAAGTCGGGCGATGGAATATCGCTTGTGACGCGCGGCTCGCTTGCGTAATTGAATGGGTTCCGGCGGCAACCTTCACGCTATTATTCCTCGCCACAGAAAAACCCACGGGAGCAAACATGGACCTGAAATTCTCCAAGGTGACGCGCAAGGGGCCGATCACCATCATCACCCTGTCCCGTCCCGAAGTGTACAACGCGCTGCATATCGACGCGCATTTCGAACTCAACAAGCTGTTCGACGATTTCTCGGCCGACCCCGAGCAGTGGGTCGCGATCGTCACCGGCGCCGGCGACAAGGCGTTCTGCGCCGGCAACGACCTGAAATGGCAGGCGGCAGGCGGCAAGCGCGGCACCGACAAGGGCGGCTTCGCCGGCCTCACCTCGCGCTTCGACTGCGACAAGCCGATCATCGCCGCCGTCAACGGCGTTGCGATGGGCGGCGGCTTCGAGATCGCGCTCGCCTGCGACCTGATCATCGCCTCCGAGAATGCCACCTTTGCGCTGCCCGAGCCGCGCGTCGGCCTTGCCGCGCTTGCCGGCGGCGTGCACCGGCTGCCGCGGCAGATCGGGCTGAAGCGCGCCATGGGCATGATCCTCACCGCGCGCCATGTTTCGGCCAGGGAGGGCCTCGAGCTCGGCTTCGTCAACGAGGTGGTGCCGGCCGGCGGCGCGTTGGCCGCCGCCGAACGCTGGGCCGAGACCATCTGCCAGAACTCGCCGATGTCGATCCGCGCCTCCAAGCAGGCGATCCAGAAGGGCCTGTCGGTCTCGCTGGAACAGGCGATCGCCGAACAGCGGGATTACCCGGCGGTGAAGGCGATGGCGGCCTCGCAGGATTACATCGAGGGGCCGAAGGCGTTTTCGGAGAAGCGCCCGCCGAAATGGGTTGGGAAGTAAGGTATTCCCGCCGTCATTCCGGGATGCGCCCCTTGGCGCAGGCCCGGAATCCATAGTCTCGATCGTGGTTATGGATTCCGGGCTCGTCGCTACGCGCCGCCCCGGAATGACAGATCTGTAGGATGGGTAGAGCGAAGCGAAACCCATCAGGCGGCGCCCGCGTGTGATGATGGGTTTCGCTTCGCTCTACCCATCCTACGATTTCAACTCCCTCTTGTACGACGCGTAATTCGGCTGATCGACGGCGAGCTTGTCCATCGTGGTCTGCCAGAGATGCTCGGTCAGCCCCGGCGTCTGCAAATCGACCTCGCCTTTCGCGATCCGGTCCGACAGCGCCGGTTGAGCTCGAGCAGCGAGCCCTGCATGCCGAGCAGTTGTTTCAGCCGCGCGGCTTCCGCGGCGTCGCCGCCGCTCTCCAGCGCCAGTTGCCGCGTCACCAGATCGAGCGCGTTGATGCCGACGCGGAGCTTGAAGGCGTTGTGGCCCTTGATGACGGGCGTGATCTCGTTGCGCAGAAAATCCGCGACCGCCTTGATCAGTTCGGTGGGTGTCGGGTCGTCCTGCATCTTACTTCCCCCTCGGGGCTAGCAGTCTGCAGCAAATCGATTTCGGTCTCCGACGAGCGCCGCCCGATCATCGCCCGCTCCATCGAATGGTCGGGGCCTGAGCGAAAGCGCTGCATCATGCCGCAGCACATGATGCCCCAGCGCAGCGTGCCCATCACTTCCCAGAACATCACGCGGTCGGGATCGACCTTGCGGCCGGCGGCCTCATAGCCGGCGAACAGATCCTCGCGCGAACCGAAGCCGCCGACCGGCTTGTCGATCTCGCCGAACCGCCAGGAATTGACGCAGATCCAGCCGAGATCCTCCATCGGATCGCCGAAATGCGCGATCTCCCAGTCCAGCACCGCGCGCACGCCGTCGGGGCCGATGATCAAATTGCCGTGGCGGAAATCGCCATGCACCAGCGTCACTTCCTTCGGCGGGCCGGGATCGCGTTCGCGCAGCCAGCGCAGCGCCAGTTCGAACACCGGACGCGGCCGGCCGAAACTGCGATACTCCCGCTCCATGGTCGACAAGCTCTTTGGTCGAATTCATCTCGCGCAATTTTGGCAGCTTCTGCCGCCGGCAAGTCGTGAATGCCGGCGATCACGCCGCCGAGCTGGCGCGCCAGGATGGGTCGCGCGTTGGCGAACTGCTCATCGCGCAAGATCTTCCGCGCGATGGTCTCGCCCTCGATCCGCGTCATGATGAAGCCGGTGCCGAGCTCGTCTTCGGGCCGCAAGCACATGCATCACGCGCGGCGACGGCAGGCCGGCGTCATGCGCCAGTTGCATCAGCACCGCCTCGGCGTCGAGGCCGGCGGCGCGTCCGGGCGACGCGCCATAGCCCGGCGGCGCGCGGCGCAGGATCGCGCCGGTGGGGCCGCCGGCGTGCACGATATCGAACGTCCAGGTCTCCTGGCTGGCGCCGCCGGAGAGTTTTGCCGCGCCAGTGACGCCGGTCGCGCCCGGAAACCAGGCGGCGACGCAGCGTCCGAGTTGCTCTTCGATCATTTGCCTTGGATCATTTGCCCTTGAACTTGGCGGGGCGCTTTTCGAGGAACGCGGTGACGCCTTCCTTGAAATCCTCCGCCGAGCCCGCGATGCGCTGCGATTCGAATTCGAGGTTGAGCTGCTGCTCGAAAGAGTTTTCGGAACTGTCCCAATAGAGTTTTCGGATCAGCGACAACGCGATCGTCGGCCCACCCGCGAGATCATGCGCCAGCTTCATCGCCTCTTCCATCAGCACGGCGTCGTCATGGACGCGGTTGACGAGGCCCCATTCCAGCGCCTTCTCGGCCGGCAGCCGTTCGCCCATCAGCGACAGTTCGACCGAGCGCGCCTTGCCGATGATCCGCGGCAACAGCCAGGTCGAACCGCAATCCGGCACCAGGCCGATGCGGCGGAAGGCCTGCAGGAAATAGGACGATCGCGCGCACAGGATCATGTCGCCCATCAGCGCAAAACTCATGCCGGCGCCGGCGGCGGGGCCGTTGACGGCGGTCACGATCGGGCAATGCAGGTTGCGCAGGCGGCGCAGGAACGGATGGAAACCGATCTCCAGTGACGATCCCGCATTGACCTTGCCCGGCTTGACGTTGTTGCGGCCCTGCAAATTGGCGCCGGTGCAGAACGCGCGGCCGGCCCCGGTGAGGACGAGGCAGCGCACCTCCGACCGCTTCTCCTCGATCGCGTCGAGCGCTTCGCCGAGGCCGCCCAGCATGTCCATCGAAACCGCGTTCATGACTTCCTGGTGGTCGAGCCTCAAAACCGCGACCGAACCATCGAAATCGAGCGTGACGTGCTTGAATTGCATAGTTTCCTCATGAGTTGTGTTTACGCGCTATCGGGCCCCGACAGCGTCAATTCTCCACCCATATTTGATTTTCCTGATGAGCTTGTCCATGCTTGGACATGAACATCTGCCCGCCACCGGGCGCACGACTTGGGGAAACTCCAAAGGAAAATTCATGAGCATTTTCGACCTCTCCGGCCGCACCGCCGTCATCACCGGCGGCAATGGCGGCATCGGTCTCGGCATCGCGCAGGCGCTCAACGCCGCCGGCTGCAACGTCTCGATCTGGGGCCGCAACGCCGACAAGAACAAAACCGCGGCGGCAACGCTGGCCAAGGGCCCGGGCAAGGTCGCCACCGTCATCTGCGACGTCAGCGACCCCGCCTCCGTCAAGGCCGCGATGAAGGCAACGCTGGACACCTTCGGCCGCGTCGACGGCTGCTTTGCCAATGCCGGCATCGGCGGCGGCGGACGGCGCGCCTTCATCGACCGTACCGAGGAGGAATGGCGGAGAATGTTCGCCACCAATCTCGACGGCGTGTTCCATGTGTTCCAGGTGGCCGCCCGCCACATGACCGAGCGCGCCGAGGCCGGCGACAAGTTCGGCCGGCTGGTCGCGACCTCGAGCCTCGCCTCGCTGTTCGGCACCGCGCGCAACGAGCATTATGCCGGCACCAAGGCCGCGCTGAACGCGCTGTGCCGGGCGCTCGCCGTTGAACTCGCCCGCTACGGCGTCACCGCGAACGCGATCCTGCCGGGCTGGATCAAGAGCGACATGACGGCGGGCATCATGGGCAACGAAAAATTCGTCGCCAATGTGATGCCCGGATTCCGGTGCGCCGCTTCGGCGAGCCCAGCGATTTCGGCGGCATCGCGGTCTACATCATGAGCCAGGCGTCGTCGTATCATACGGCGGATTGTTTTGTGATCGACGGGGGATATACGGCGTTTTGAAGATTCTGTTTTTCAACCCGTCATTGCGAGCCAACGGGTCGGCCGAATGGCCGCCCGATGACAGGCTCCGCGAAGCAATCCATCCCTTCGTCATTCCGGGGCGTGCGAAGCACGAGCTATGATGCGCAATTGCGCATCTGAAATCCATCGCTCGGCAAAGTTAGTGGATCAATGATTCCGGGCCTGCGCCAAGTGGCGCATCCCGGAATGACGAAAAAACACATCTTCGCGTTCTCGCGACGCATTGCGCCCGAGGTTTGCTGGAATCTCTTCGCCCTCTGCAATCAGAGGGCGCAGGGAATGCCGGATGCGCGCTGCACCCGCGATCTCATGCGCAATGTGCACAGAAAGTGCGCGCATGAGCATACAGGGCAGCGGAGAACATCCGACATTCCCTGCGCAATGGCTTTACGGCTTATAACGTGCTCTCCCCGGAGAACGGCTCTTTTGCCTCCGTTGCGCCCTGAGAAGCAGTTGCCTCCAGGTGCATTGACGCCAGCACCGCGACGTCAGGACCACACGTCTTCGCCGTACGCTTCAGCACCGCTCGTCATCAGGCACTTCAGCGTCCACCGCATACCCGTCCCTCGTTGCGACGATGGCCAACGCCCCTCTGAGCGGGACGGGATGGGTTGAGTTGTACCCTGATTTTAATTTCGGATAAAGCGAAATATTTTTTATCCCGCAGCTTGACATGATTTCCGAATATCGGAAATGATTTGCCCGTCGGGCAGTTTTGTTGATTACGCAGGATTTTCTCCGTCATTCCGGGCTCGCGCTTCGCCCGCCCCGGAATGGCGAGGAGCGAATTCAAACGTTGTTTGAATCTGCCCCGATTGGCGTTTGCAGGGCTGCCGCGCGCGGCGCGCCGCCCGCTTGTGCGGTGGCCCACTGGGCGTCTAGATTGCCGGCCAACGAACAACCGCCTTGCGCCACTGGGAGAAAAACGAATGAAACACGCCTATATCCCGCGAACCACCACCTACAACCTCAATCCGGGCGAAGAACTCAACGATCTCCGCATGTCGGACGAGGTCCGTCCGCTCTACGAGCACGTCAAGAAATTCATTCGCGAAACCGTCGACCCGATGTCGGTCGAATTCGTGAAACTGGGCGAGAAAAAGACCGACCGCTGGAGCTTTACGCCGGAACAGCTCGCGTGCCTGCAGAAGGCCAAGGACAAGGCCAAGGAAGTAGGCTTGTGGAACTTCTTCCTGCCCGATGACGAGACCGGCCAGGGCCTGAAGAACCTCGACTACGCCTATATCGCGGTCGAACTGGCGAAGAACCCGATGGCGTCGGAGACCATGAACTGCTCCGCGCCCGACACCGGCAACATGGAAGTGCTGGAGCGCGTCGGCACCAAGGCACAGAAGGACAAATGGCTGAAGCCGCTGCTCGCCGGCGAGATCCGCTCGGCCTACGCGATGACCGAGCCGAATGTCGCCTCCTCCGACGCCAAGAACATCTCGACATCGGCAAAACTCGTCGGCGACGAATGGGTGATCAACGGCGAGAAGTACTACATCTCCGGCGCCGGCGATCCGCGCTGCAAGATCATGATCGTGATGGTGAAGACCAATCCCGACGCAGCGCCGAGCAAGCAGCAATCGCAGATCCTGGTGCCGATCGACACCCCCGGCGTCGAGATCCTGGGCCCGATGCACGTGTTCGGCCACGACCACGCGCCGCGCGGCCACATGCATCTGCGCTTCAACAATTGCCGGGTGCCGAAGGAAAACATGCTGCTCGGCGAAGGCCGCGGCTTCGAGATCTCGCAGGTGCGCCTGGGCCCGGGCCGCATCCATCACTGCATGCGCACCATCGGCAAGGCCGAGAAGGCGCTCGACCTGATGGTACAGCGCGGCCTCACCCGCGAAGCCTTCGGCAAGAAGATCGCGCATCTCGGCGGCAACATGCAGATCATCGCGCAGGCGCGCTGCGAGATCGAGGCGATGCGGCTGATGGTGCTCAAGGCCGCGAAGGCGATGGACGTGCTCGGCAACAAGGAAGCGCGGATCTGGGTCAGCATGGTCAAGGCCATGGTGCCCGAGCGCACCTGCAAGATCATCGACCAGGCGATCCAGATGCACGGCGCGACCGGCATTTCGCACTGGAGCCCGCTCGGCGAGATGTACCAGGACGTCCGCCATCTGCGCTTTGCGGACGGTCCCGATGAAGTGCACTGGATGGTGGTCGGCCGGCACGAACTGAGCATGCCGTAGGAGTATGGGCGCACTTCGATGGAATCCCCGAGGCGCGCCCCCACCCCGGCCCTCCCCCGCAAGCGGGAGAGGGAGACGAGTTCGTCGTGCGGCAAATTGCGCACTCAAATGATCATTGTTGATTTCAATCTCCCCGACAAACGCTAATGCGCCCCCTCTCCCGCTTGCGGGGGAGGGTTGGGGTGGGGGTGCTTCCGCAAACTCCCTGCCTAAGAGTGCGACCCCGTCAGACGCGTGAGGACCCCCCATGGAATACGCCCCCGAAAACCTGCAACCGCGCGAGCGCTACAAATTGCTGGCCGGGTTCGTGCTGCCGCGGC
The DNA here is from genome assembly GCA_963742665.1 of uncultured Alphaproteobacteria bacterium. Classification (GTDB taxonomy): domain Bacteria; phylum Pseudomonadota; class Alphaproteobacteria; order Rhizobiales; family Xanthobacteraceae; genus Bradyrhizobium. The sequence goes on along the minus strand of CAVUNH010000004.1, from coordinate 292,519 downwards.
CGATCGCGTGGGTGACGACGATCGGTCCGACCGGCGTGGTCAACGCCGCGCCCTACAGCTTCTTCAACGTGTTCTGCGAGGATCCGCCGCTCTGCATGTTCGCGGTCAACCAGCGGCCGGACGGACGCGTCAAGGACACGCTGACCAACATCCAGCGATCAGGCGAATTCGTCGTCAACCTCACCGATGAGCCGCTGGCCCGCGCCATGCACGATTCCAGCGGCGACTTTCCGCCCGATATCGGCGAGCCCGATTATCTCGGCCTGAAGCTCGCGCCCTCGACACGGGTTGCCGTGCCGCGGCTGGCTGACGCGCCATGGGCGATGGAGTGCAAGATCTGGAAGATCATCGATGTCAACAGCGTCCGCCAGCTCATCATGGGCGAAGGCATCAACTTCTACATCCGTGACGAGTTGTGGGATCCCGAGGCGATGCGCGTCCACATGGAGCGCTATCACCCGATCGGCCGCATGTTCGCCGACCGCTATTGCCGCACCGACGACCGCGTGGTGTTTCCGGCGGCGCCGGATGTGGCCGCGACTTAAGGGACGTTACGCCGGCATATATCCCTTCACGGCGTTAGCGCGCGCCGCGCTGGTGATGCGTCCGTTGGCATCCGCCGGCAGCCGGGCGCTAACGCGCTTTTTCAGCAATTCGGCATCGCCCTTAGGCATCGATGCGACGACACCGCCGATGCTTGGGCCCAGCAAATTGATGGTCCAGAACTCCTCGAAATCGGCGAAAGTTCGTTGCACGCTGATCTCGCGCGTCTCGATCTTTTCGAGCCCCGCCTCCGACCACAAACTCCGGAGAGATTGCAGCCGCGAAGCCTCGAAGCTCGGTGGCAGCGGCGGCGTCATCCCCATGGCGCGCATCTCGGCCTGAATTAGCGCGGCAGGAAGTCCGCCGCCCACCACGTCCCAGGCATAGGCCGAAACGATGCCCCCTCGCCCGACGACCCGCGCCATCTCCGCGACAGCCCTGGCAGGGTCGGGAACGAAGAAGATGACGAGCGCCATGACGGCCGCCTCGAAACTGTTCTCCGGGAAGGGAAGCGCCATGGCATCCCCCGTTTGAAAGCCGGCCACGCTTGCCGACGGCCTTCCCCGCGCAAACGCGATCTGTGCCTCGGACGGATCGATCCCCTGAATCCCGGCCGGTGCACAGCGCGCCGCCAGCAACTCCGTGAACGCGCCATTGCCGCAACCCACGTCAACCCAGCGCAAGCCCGGGCGCGGCGCGAGCCAATCGAGAAAAATGTCGCCGGCGAGACGGCTCCATACCCCCATCATTCGCTCGTAGCCCGCGCCGTCTTCGAAGCGAATTTTGGGCTCGGTCATGTAATCCTCTTTGTCTGAACCGCCGGTCTCGCAGGACCGATGCTGGATCGATTGTGCGCGGTTTCGCAGGATGGGTAGAGCCACCGGGTCGCGCGGATGCGCGCCCGATGATAAACTCCGCGAAACCCATCAACTTTCTTCGCCGCGGCGGTGGGTTTCGCTGCGCTCTACCCACCCTACGCACCGAAATGCCCATCAAGCCTGTGCCGGCCGGTGCGCGCGCAGGAACGAGCGGATCTGGCGCACCGCCAGCGGGACCCGCTCCTTCGGCTCCTTCCACGGGAACAGGCTGACTTCCGCGTTCGGCGCCAGCATCGCCGACTCCATGGCGACCGCGTAGGGGTGTGCCGGGATATCGTCGGGCAGGATCAAGACCGGCGTCTGGCACTGGCGTACGAAATCTCGCGTGACCGTGAAGACGAAATCGGGATCGGTGCGGTACATCCTGGTCAGGAACTTGTCGGTCTGCTCCTTCGTGATGTCGGGCCGCTGCTTCATCAGCTCCAGCGCCCAGCCCTTGGTGTTGTTGTCGTAGAACAGGTCGCGCATCTCGGGGCGCGATCCGGACGGCATCGCCAGCACGCCGGCGACGACGCGATCCGGCGCACGCTTCAAGAGATTCCAGATCAAGGGACCGCCGATGCAAAAACCCAGCACCATGAAGCGGTCGATGCCGAGGTGATCCATCAGGGCCAACTGGTCATCGGTATGGGAATCCCAGGGACGGTCGACCTCGAGCGGGCCCGTGGACTGGCCGGGCGGGGCATTGCGCAGGTCGAAGGCGATGCAGCGGTATTCGTTCTTGAACGCCTCGATGGCGTTGAACGGCGGATAGCTGCCGACAATGCCCTGGATGTTCGAGTTCAATCCGCCGCCGGCGATCATGAGCAGCGGGAAGCCGGAACCGGCCTCTTCGTAGTGGATGCGAACGGCGCCTTTTTCGAAAAAGCTCATGAACGTTTTCCTGAACGTTTTGCTGGTGATTTTGCTGGACGTTTCCCTCGAGGTTTTCCTGAAAGTTTTCCTGGAAGTTTTCCTGATCCGCGTTTTACGGCGGCAGCTTTGGCCGGCTCGCCGATCTTGTCCTGGGTGTTGGTGTCGAAATCGCTGGCCTCGTGGCGCTCGTGCAGCTGGCTCGCCGGATCGCCCGAGATACGGTTGACCATCCGCCCGCGCTTCACCGCCGGGCGTTTCGCGATCGCATCGGTCCAGCGCTGCACGTTCTTGTATTCGTGCACCGACAGAAATTCGCCGGCGCCGTACACCAGGCCCTTCGCGAGCGCGCCGTACCACGGCCAGGTGGCGATGTCGGCGATCGTGTACTCCTTGCCGGCAAGATATTCGTTGTCGGCCAGACGGCGGTCGAGCACGTCGAGCTGGCGCTTCACCTCCATCGCGAAACGATCGATGGCGTATTCGATCTTTGTCGGCGCATAGGCATAGAAATGACCAAAACCGCCGCCGAGATAGGGCGCGCTGCCCATCTGCCAGAACAGCCATGACAGGCATTCGGCGCGCGCCTGGCCACGCCTGCGGCAGGAACGCGCCGAATTTTTCGGCGAGATGCATCAGGATCGCACCTGACTCGAACACCCGGATCGGGGTCCGGCCCGCTGCGGTCCATCAGCGCCGGGATCTTGGAGTTCGGATTGACCGCGACAAAGCCGCTTCCGAACTGGTTGCCGTCGATCCTGATCAGCCAGGCGTCGTATTCCGCGCCCTTGTGCCCGGCCGCCAGCAATTCCTCCAGCATCACCGTGACCTTCACGCCGTTCGGCGTCGCCAGCGAATACAGCTGGAACGGATGGCGGCCGACCGGCAGCTCCTTGTCATGGGTGGGACCGGCGATCGGGCGGTTGATGGCGGCAAACCGGCCGCCGCTTTCCTTGTTCCAGGTCCAGACTTTCGGCGGCACATAGGTGGAAGGATCAGTGACAGTGTCGTTCATTGGTTGGGCTCCAGGCTTCTTTTCGGCCGTGTTTCAGGCGATCTGCCGCGCGGCGGAATTATTGGCGCGACGCTTTAGCACGACCGCTGGCATATCAGGCCAACCATGGTGCTGCCACACCGCGATGCCGGTCAATTCCCTGTGGCGGTCCGCGCCGGGTCCATGTTACGATTTCGTATCGGCACCGCAAGATAAACAACAACATGCGGGCATATCAGGGGAGGACTGCACCATGCTGCAAGGCAAGTGGTTAGCTGCGTTCTTTGGAATTGTGCTCGCGATCGCCGGTGGCGGTCATGGCGTCGGCGCAGGAGACCATCAAGGTCGCCTACACCGATCCGCTTTCGGGCCCGTTCGCGCAGGTCGGCGACGCCAACCTGAAGCAGATGCAATACATTATCGACTTCATCAACGCCAAGGGCGGCGCGCTCGGCAAGAAGTTCGAGCTGGTGCCGTTCGACAACAAGTCGCAGCCGTCGGACGCGCTGATCGCGCTCAAGAGCGCGACCGACCAGAACATGCCCTTCATCATGCAGTGCAGCGGCTCCAACATCGCCGCCGCCCTGATCGACGGCGTCAACAAGCACAACGAGCGCAACCCGGACAACCGCATCATCTATCTGAACTGCGGCGCGGTGGCGACCGAACTGACCAACGAGCAATGCAGCTTCTGGCATTTCCGCTTCGACCTCCATGTCGGCATGAAGGCCGAGGTGATGGTTCGCGATCGCTGCCGAAGGACGTCACCAAGGTCTATCTGATCAACCAGGACTACCTGTTCGGTCAGTCGGTGCAGCGCGAGGTCAAGACCTATCTCACCAAGCTGCGGCCTGACGTCCAGGTCGTCGGCGACGAGTTGATCCCGCTCGGCAAGATCAAGGACTTCTCGCCCTATCTCACCAAGATCAAGGCCTCCGGCGCGCAGGCGCTGCTTGACCGGCAATTGGGGCCCGGACATGAACCTCCTGATCAAGGCCGGCGTCGATGCCGGCGCTGACCTGCGCTACTACACCTTCTATGCGCATCTGGCCGGTGGCCCGACCGCGATCGGCGTCGGCGGCGACAACCGCGTGCTGGCGGTGATGTCGTTCGGCGAAAACGTGGCGCCGGAGATCGGCAACAAGGAGGCCGAGGCGTTCACGCAGGGCTTCCGCGAGAAGCACAAGTTCGACTTCTCCGCGGCCGGCTTCCGCACCATCTTCGAATATCTGCAGGCCGCGCGTGAACAAGGCGGGCTCGGTCGACCCGACCAAGATCGCGACCGCGATGGAAGACCTGCACGGTCAAGGACTTCCTCGGCTTCGACACCAAGATGCGCAAGGATGACCACCAGATCATCAGCGAGTACTTCGTCGGCACCTTCAAGAAGGGCGTCAAGTACGACGCCGAAGGCACCGGGCTTGGCTGGGCGACCTCGGCGACGATCCTCGCCAAGGACGTCGACCAGCCCAACACCTGCAAGATGAAGCGTCCGAGCGGCGCCTGACCAACACAACAGTCGCCTGCTTCCCTTCCCGGGGAGCAGGCGTCGCGCCTTTGCGGTGGTCAGGTCACATGGAAGTCTTTGTCGTCTCGCTCCTGAACGGTCTCGTCTACGGCATGCTGCTGTTCATGCTGGCGAGCGGGCTAACGCTCATCCTCAGCATGATGGGCGTGCTGAACTTCGCCCATGCCAGCGCCTACATGCTGGGCGCCTATTTCGCCTATACCATCAGCCTCTATATCGGCTTCTGGCCGGCGCTGATCATCGCTCCCCTGCTCTGCGGGCTGGTTGGCGCTGCGATCGAGATGTGGGGGCTGCGGCGCGTTCATCGCAACGGCCACATCGCCGAATTGCTGTTCACCTTCGGCCTCGCGCTGCTGATCGAAAAGGGCGTGCAGATGACCTGGGGCCTGCTGCCGGTGCCGTACCGCGTGCCGGAGCTGCTGGATTTCCCGCTGTTCAAGGTCTACGGCACGCAATTCCCGGCCTACCGCGCCTTCATGCTGCTGATCTCGGCGGTGATGTTCGGCGCGATCTGGCTCGGCCTGACCCGCACCCGCATTGGCCTCGTGATCCAGGCGGCGCTGACCCACCCCGACATGGCGTCCGCGCTCGGCCATAACGTGCCGCGGATATTTACCCTGGTGTTCGCAGCGGGTACGGCGCTGGCCGGCCTCGCCGGCGTGATCGGCGGCAACTATCAGGTCACCGAGCCCGCGATGGCCTTCAGCATGGGGCCGATCGTGTTCGTCGTGGTCGTGTTCGGCGGCCTGGGTTCGCTCTCCGGCTGCTTCATTGCCTCGATCCTGATGGGCCTGATCCAGACCTTTGCCGTGGTGTTCGACGTGTCGCTGGCGGATCTGCTCGGGCAAATTCGGCTTCGTGGTGACCTCGAGCACGCCGTTTGCCGAACTCCTCACCGTGACGCTGCCCCGGGTCGGCGCGCTGTTGCCGTTCCTGATGCTGGTCCTGATCCTCGTGTTCCGGCCGCGCGGGCTGATGGGGACACGCGATACATGAACATGCTGCGCCGCCACTGGCCCTGGCTCCTGGTCCTCGTCATCCTGCTTGCGTTCCCGTTCCTGTTCTACGACTGGGGCAAGGGGCGTCATTCCGGCTTCGTGCTGACCCTGATGAGCGAAATCGGCGTGATGGCGATCTTCGCGCTGTCCTACAACATGCTGATGGGCCAGGCCGGATTGCTGTCGTTCGGCCACGCCGTGCTGTTCGGGCTCGGCGCCTACTGCGCCGCGCATGTCGTCAACCTGGTCAAGGCCGGCACGATCTGGCTGCCGACCGAACTGATCCCGCTGGCCGGCGGGCTCGGCGGGATGTTCTTCGGCTACGTGTTCGGCTGGCTTGTCACAAAACAGCGCGCCACCGCGTTCGCCATGATCACGATGGGGCTCGGCGAGCTGGTCTCGGCGGCGGCGTTGATGTTCATGGCGTTCTTCGGCGGCGAAGGCGGCATCAGCATCGACCGCGTGATGGATACCAGCCTGGTCGGCGTCCGCTACTCCTCGCCCTGGCAGGTCTATTGCCTGGTGCTGGTCTGGGCCTTCATCGCCACGGCGCTGATGCGGCTGCAAACGCAGACGCCGCTCGGCAGCATCGCCAACGCCACCCGCGACAATTTCGAGCGGGCACAGTTCGTCGGCTACGATCCGCGCATGGTGCGGCTGATGCAGTTCACGCTGTCCGGCTTCTTCGCCGGCATCGGCGGCGGGCTCTATGTGCTGATCTACGAGATCGTCACCTTCGACACGGTGTCCGCGGCCAAATCCGCCAACGCGCTTTTGGCGGTCTATATCGGCGGCGCCGGCGGTTTCTTCGGACCCATTCTGGGGACCATCGTGGTGGTGCTGCTGCAAAGCGGCGTCAGCCTGCTCAGCAACGCCTGGCTGCTCTATGTCGGCGTGCTCTTCATCGTCATGGTGATGTATGCGCCGGGCGGGCTGATCGGGTTGATCTTCATGCATATGCCGATCTGGCGCGCCGGGCGCATGCGCGAGTTGCTGGTGCCGTATGCGAAGGCGTTTCCGCCGGCGCTGATCGTCATGCTCGGCTTCGTGCTGATCGTCGAACTGGCGTCCTTCACCACCATCGGCGCCGCCCAGGGCAAGAAATTCAAGATCGGCGGCCATCTCATCGACACCACGGCGCCGATGCCCTGGGTGATCGCGCTCGCCGCCCTGATCCTCGGCGCGCTGTGGCTGCGCCATGAGGCGCGCGGCTTCAGTGAGCGCTGGGACAAGGTGATGGAAAGCGTCAAGCGGCAGGGGGCGATGGCATGACCGCGCCCGCCATCGAGCTCACCGACGTACGCAAGAATTTCGGGCGCACCGAAATCATCCGCGGCGTCAACCTGAGCATCCCCCAGGGCGAACGGCATGCCATCATCGGCCCCAACGGCGCCGGCAAGACCACGCTGTTCAACCTGATCTCGGGGCGCTTTCCGATCACCGCGGGCGAGATCACGGTCAACGGCCAGTCGACGGTGGACCTCGCGCCGCAGGAGATCAACCGGCTCGGGCTGTCGCGCAGCTTCCAGATCACCTCGATCTTCCCGCGCATGACCGTGTTCGAGAACATCCGCTGCGGCCTGTTGTGGTCGCACGGCTATCGCTATTCGTTCTGGCGGCTCTTGGGGCAGCAGAAGGCGCTGAACCAGGCCGCCGAACAATTGCTGGAACGGCTGAAGCTCGCCGACCGCCGCAACCTGCAGGCCGGCCTGCTCTCCTACGCCGAGCAGCGCGCGCTCGAAATCGGCATCACCATTGCCGGCGGCGCCGAGATCATCCTGCTCGACGAGCCGACCGCCGGCATGAGCCACAGCGAGACCGAAGCCGCGGTGGCGCTGATCCGTTCGGTGTCCGAAGGCAAGACGCTGATCATGGTCGAGCACGACATGAGCGTGGTGTTCGGCATCGCCGATCGCATCACGGTGCTGGTCTACGGCGAGGTGATTGCTTCCGACGCGCCGGCCGCGATCCGCGGCAACGCCGCCGTGCAGGAAGCCTATCTCGGGACGGTGGCGGCATGATGCTCGAGGTCCGCGATCTCCACGCCTTCTATGGCAAGAGCCATATCCTGCAGGGCGTCGACCTCTCGGTCGACCAGGGCGAAATCGTCAGCCTGCTCGGCCGCAACGGCGTCGGCCGCTCGACCGCCTGCAAGACCATCATGGGGCTGGTGCCGCCGGTCGGCCAGATCGGCTTCAAGGGCCGTTCGATCGCGGGGCTGCGTCCCGACCAGATCGCCCATCTCGGCATCGGCTACGTGCCGGAAGACCGCCAGGTGTTTCCGGGGCTGACGGTGAAACAGAACCTCGAACTCGGACTGAAGCGCGCCGGTGTCGTCGGCAGCTGGAAGTTCGAGGATGTGTATGCGCTGTTTCCCAATCTCGCCGAGCGGCAGGACAATCCGGCCGGCGTGCTGTCGGGCGGCGAGCAGCAGATGCTCACCATGTGCCGCACGCTGATGGGAGACCCGGACCTCGTCATCATCGACGAGCCGACCGAGGGGCTTGCGCCAAAACTCGTCGAACAGGTCGCCCAGCTGCTCGACGAAATCGCCCGCCGCGGCACGGCGATCCTGCTGGTGGAGCAGAAGCTCACCATCGCGCTGAAGATTTCTCGCAGGCTCTACGTGATGGGCCACGGCCGCATCGTGTTCGAGGGCACGCCGGCCGAGCTTGCCGCCAATGCCGGCGTCCGCAAGGAGTGGCTGGAGGTTTAGACCGGCTGGACTATCCGAACAGCCAGGATTTGGGATTGGCAATCGGTTTGTTCTCGAGGATCAACAGGCCGCCCCTGACGATGCGGACCGCCGACCAGGCGAACCACCAGATGAGGATCGGGAAGCCGATCAGCACCAGGCACAGCGGAAGGCCGACCACATTGTATAGCAGTCCGATCCAGAAGGTCCTGATCTGGAACCGGAAATGCGACTGCGTCACCGGGTCGGCATCGTCGACCATCGCATGGGCGATGATGACGCCGATCACCGCCGTAACCACGGTGAAGTAGCCAAGCACGTACAGCGCGTAGACGGCGATCGCGAGGATATTGTCCGAAGCGATGGGTCGTTGGTTTTCCAAAGAAAGTGACATGGCGGCCTCTGTTGCCGCGGGAATCGTCGAGTTCCGCGGGACGCCCCTTGGTCGCTGCGGCCATATCCAAGGTTCAACGAACGCGGGCCTAATCCCTCGCCCGCGGCGGCTGCGGCTGCGCCTTCGCGTGCAACGCGGGTTCCCTGTAGCGTGATGCCGCCCGCCGCGCTTTGAAGCTTTTTTCCGGCGAGGCATGGGTTGAAACCGCGCAAGACGGCAGCCCCCTGGGGGAGAAGTCATGCTCGGGTACACAAGCAAGCATCTGCTGGCATTGCTGGCCGCGATCGTCTGCGTGATGACCATCACATCGCTGCTGCTGATGCATTTCATTCCGGCACCGCCGTCGCAGTTTTCAATCGCCACCGGCCGAAGCCACCAGATCTACGAGGGCATCGGCAACCAGTATCGGGAAATACTTGCCCGTTCGCATGTCGATTTGAACATACGATTGACGAACGGGGCGCTGGAAAATATCGGCCTGCTGAACGATCCGGCTTCCGGCATCAAGGCCGGGATCGTACAGGGCGGCATTTCGAACCGCGTTCAATCGCCGGATCTGCGGTCGCTGGGACGTATCAACTATCAGATCTACTGGATCTTCTTCAGGGCGGGCGACACGCTCGGCGATCTGAGGCAGCTCAAGGGCAAGCGCGTCGCGCTGGGGCCGCAGGGCAGCGGCCAGCGGCCGATGACCGAGCAGATACTCGCGGCGAGCGGCGTCAATTCCGAAAACACGACGCTGCTGGGCCTGACGGCGCAGGACGCGGCCAGCGGCCTCAACGACGGCGATATCGATGCCCTGTTTCTGCCGTTCGCGCTGAACTCGAGACATTCTGTATGGCTTGCTGACAAATCCCCGCATCAAGTCGATGAGCTTTACCGAGGCGGACGCCCTGGTCCGGATTTTTCCGTTTCTGGTGCGTTTGGTATTGCCGCGGGCGGTGATCAATTTCGAGAAGATCGTGCCCGCAAGTGACATGGTCCTGATTGCCGCCAGCAACGTCGTGCTGGTGCGCAACGACATCCACCCTGCCCTGATCGACCTGCTGGCGCAGGCCATCGTGGAAACCCACGGCAAGCCGGGCGTGTTCGAACAGGCCGGCGAATTTCCCACCCTGACCGATCCGGAATATCCGATGCCGCGCTGGGCTGTGCATTTGCCGGCGCAACCGGCGCAGGCGGGTGCGCCGCCAGCCAGTCCATCCGCTTGAGATCCATGGTCTGCACCGCGACGGTATCGCCGAAAACCATGTATTGCGGCGACGCCGCGGTCCATGCGGGCCAGTTGAGCTGCGGCGTCACCGGCGAACCGGTCTCGGCCAAGGCGATCAGCGCGCCCGCCATCCGATCGGTGAGTTCGCGGTCGTACGCCGTCCACACCCGGGTCGGCCGCTGCCAGTTATAGGTATCGAGCGTGTCGAGCCAGTACGGCACGTCGGCGGTGTGGTAGGCGCCCACGGTGGCGGGATTCTGGTCGGCGATCTTCACGCCCGGCGCATAGGGGTGTTTGCGCGTGAAGGTGTCGATATAGACCGGCGCCTTGCCGTGTTTGGCCTGCATCTCGGCGCAGCTTCGCGAATTCATCATCATGCCGTTTTCCATGGCGGCGCGACGCGCCATCGGCTGAACGTCGGCGTCGGTCTGCGCCGGGTAAAGCTGCAGGAACGCGTCGGCCTCGGTGGCGTACATCTGCCGCGCCATCGCCTGGTAGTCCGCGACGGTGCGGGCGCGCGTCAGCGGGTAGCGCGCCGAATTGAGGTCGTCGCCGTTGGAGCTGGCGATGACAGGCACGTCGCTCGCCTGGTGGGAGGCGAAGGCCTGCTCCTTGGTGCCGGTCCAGAAATAACCGTCGATAACCGCGGGCGCCCGAACGCCGGACACGCGCAGGCCAAGCTGGTTTTCCTCCTGAAGCGCCAGGATCCGGTCGGCCGGGACATTGCGCATGGCGGCGAGATCCGGCTGCCTCAAGGCGCTTCTGCAGTTCGAGGCCGGCCTTCTCGCCATCGGCCAGCGGGACCGCGCCGCCGATCAGGCCGGCGCCACCGAAATTGCACGCGCTGGTCATCATCGCGCCGCGGAACAGACCCTTCGACAACGGGCTGGTGATCTGGGCGGCAACCGCGCCGGCGCCAAACGACTGGCCGGTGATAACAACCTTGTTGGGATCGCCGCCGAACTTCGCGATGTTGTCGCGCAGCCATTTCAGCACCGCGTTCTGGTCGAGATAGCCGTAATTGCCGGAATGGCCGCCCTGCTCCTGCGTCAGCTCGGGATGCGCCATGTAGCCGAGCATGCCGACGCGATAGTTGAAGTTGACGAAGATGGCCCCGCGCTTCGCCATGTTCTCGCCGCCGTAATTGGCCATGCCCGACGAGCCGAGGGTCCCGCCGCCGCCATAGATGAAGACGATGACCGGACGGCCATCGCTCGCTTTGGCTTCGGCCGGCGCCCAGAGATTGAGGTAGAGGCAGTCTTCGCTGGTCGGCTCCTCGCCGAAATAGTGGTTGATGTCGTGGGCGCGCAGCACCTGAATGCATTCGGGTCCCTTGCGGTCGGCATTCCAGATACCGTCCCAGCTGACCGGCTGCGGCGACTTCCAGCGCAGCTCGCCGGTCGGCGGTTTTGCGAACGGGATTCCCAGATAGGCCTTTACACCGGAGCTGAGCCTGGTGCCCGAAACCTTTCCGCTCGTGATCGTCAGCGGGTCGCCCGACAGCGGGATCATCGCATCTGCCGAAACCAGGATGGTCGAGGCCAGCAGCGCGCCTGCCAGTGAGATTGCCGCGACCGCAAATCGCATGACATCCATGGCGTATCTCCCTGCGTTCTCTTTTCGTGAACGGGACGTAACGCCCCCGTTCCGAACCGACATCCTATATCAGATGTTTGAGCCGCGGCAGAGTTGTACTCGGAGCAATGCCTTTGTGGCTGGCCCGGCCGGGATCAGCCATAATGGCGAGGTCACCACAGGAGAGACCATCCTAAATGCTTGCCTCGCAGCGCGCTCTGTTCGATATCCCGCCCGACATCTGCTACCTGAATGCCGCCTCCTACAGCCCGTTGCCGCTGCGGACGCAGCAAGCCGGCCGCGACGCGGTCGGACGCAAGGGCAGGCCCTGGATGCTCCCGGCCAGCTTCGCCAACGAGCAGTATGAGCGCACGCGGGCGGCGGCGGCGCGGCTGATCAACGCCGAGGCTTCCGATGTCGCGCTGATCCCCTCGATCAGCTACGGCGTTGCGACGGCGGCGAAGCTGTTGACGATTCCCCGCGGCACGCGCGTGATCGTGCTGGAAGACGATCACTCCTCGCCGGTTCTGGAATGGCATTCGCGCGCCGAGGCGCAAGGTTTTACGGTCGAGACCGTCAAGCGGCCGGGCGATGGCGACTGGACGTCGGCGGTGCTCGCCGCGATCGAGCGATCCGGTGCGCCGCCGGTCAGCCTTGCCTCGATCTCGTCGGTGCATTGGTCCGACGGCGCACTGATCGACGTCGACAAGGTCAGCGCGGCGCTGCGGCAGCGGGGGGCATTCTTCCTGATCGACGCGACGCAAGCCGTCGGCGTGCTGGCGATGGACGTGAAGCGTCTCGACCCCGATTTCGTGATGTTCCCGACCTACAAATGGGTGCTTGGACCCTACGGCCGCGCCTTCCTCTATGTTGCGAAACGCCACCAGGGCGGCATCCCGCTCGAACAGATTTCGGCCGGCCGCCGCAACGTGCGCGCGGAGAACGCGCGCTATTTCACCGATCTCGACTACGTCCCCGATGCACGCCGCTTCGACATGGGCGAGCGCGACTATTTCATCTCGATGGAGATGGCTTCGATCGGCCTGGAAATGCTGGCCGAATGGGGCGCGGCTGCCGTCGCGCAGCGGATAAAGATGCTGACGGAGCGGATTGCAGAGGGGGTGCGCGGCATCGGTGTCAGCGTGTCCGAGGCGCGTCCCCGCGCGCCGCACATACTGAGCCTGAAATTCCAGGACGGGGTGCTGGCGGGACTGGTCGAGGGACTTGGCAAGCGAGAGTATCTACGTCGCGTCGCGACTGGGGCGCATGCGCATCTCGCCGCACGTTTACAATGACGAGGCCGATGCCGACCGGTTCGTCGAGGTGTTGGCGAGAAGGCTGCGGGGTGACGCGGCCTCACCCCGTCATTGCGAGGAGCGCAGCGACGAAGCAATCCATCCTTCCTTTGCGTGGAGATGGTGGATTGCTTCGCTTCGCTCGCAATGACGGTCTTTGGGAGCTACGACGCCGCCGCTTTGCGCGGCTGTTCCGCGCCCGTCATCGCAAAGCCCTCATAACCCTTGGCCGCGACGTCGTCGCAGATCTGGCGGTACGGCCCGACGCCGCCGATATAGGGCATGAAGATCCGCGGCTTGCCGGGGACGTTGGCGCCCATGTACCAGGAATTGGCGGTCGGATAGAGCGTGGTGTAGGCGACCTCGTTGACATGCGCCACCCACTTGTCCTCGGCGTCCTTGTTCGCTTCCATGGCGGCGAGGCCGCGGTCGCGCATGTACGTGACGCAGTCCGTGATCCACTCGACGTGCTGTTCGATCGAGACGATCATGTTCGATAGCACCGACGGGCTGCCGGGGCCGGTGATGACAAAGAGATTGGGAAAGCCTGAGGTCATCAGGCCGAGATAGGTGCGCGGCCCCTCGGCCCATTTCTGGTTCAGCGTCTGGCCGTTGCGGCCGCGGATGTCGATCTTCGCCACCGACCCGGTCATGGCGTCGAAGCCGGTCGCCAGCACCAGTGCATCGACCTGATAATCCTTGCCGCCGGTACGCACGGCATTCGCCGTGATCTCCTCGATCGGATTCGACTTGATGTCGACCAGCGTCACGTTCGGACGGTTGAAGGCCGCAAAATAATCGCTGTCGATGCAGATGCGTTTGGTCCCGATCGGATGAGAGTTCGGCTGCAGCAGCTTTGCGGTTTCGGGATCCTCGACGATCTCGCCGATCTTTTCGCGGACGAAATCGGCGGCGGTGTCGTTGGCCGCCTTCTCGAGCCCGAGATTGTTGTAGACCGACATGAAGGTGAGCCCGCCGCGGCTCCAGCGCGCCTCGTATTTCGAGCGGCGCTCGTTGTCGCCGTCATCGAGCGCGCCGCGGTCGGGCATCTCGGTATAGATGCCGTTACGCGACTCGACGCGCGCGAAGTGCCGGACTTCCGGATATTTGGCGCGGAACGCCTGCCGTTCTTCCTCCGTGAGCGCGGCGTTGCGGGCGGGAATCGAGAAATTCGCGGTGCGCTGGAACACCGTGAGATGGCTCGCCTGCTCGGCAATCACGGGCACCGACTGGATCCCCGACGATCCCGTGCCGATCACGCCGACGCGCTGACCGGTGAAATCGACCGTCTCATGCGGCCAGTGGCCGGTGTGGTAGACCTTGCCCTTGAAGCCATCGAGCCCCTTGATCTCGGGCATCCGCGCATTCGACAGGCAGCCGGTGGCGAGCACGACGAACTTGGCGATCACGGTCTTGCCGTCGGACAAGGTGACCGACCATGTATTGGCGCCTTCGTCGAACGCCGCGCGCTCGACGCGGGTATTGAACTGGATATCGGGGCGGAGATTAAAACGGTCGGCGACGTGATTGGCGTATTTCAGGATCTCCGGCTGCGGCGCGTAACGCTCGCTCCAGTCCCATTCCTGCTGCAGCTCGTCGGAGAACGAATAGGAATATTGCATGCTCTCGACGTCGCAGCGCGCGCCGGGATAGCGGTTCCAGTACCAGGTGCCGCCGACGCCATCGCCCTGCTCATAGACCCGCGCCGTAAACCCCTGCCCGCGCAACTTATGCAGCATGTACATACCGGCAAAGCCCGCGCCGACCACGACGACGTCATAGCTCTCGGCGGCTTTGCCTGACGGAGATAGCGAGGCGGACATGGAAGCGGACTCCCTGAAATTTTCACTGATTTATCGAACAGCATTCTCCGCGAGGGGCGAAAGCGCAAGAGCCAAATCGGCCGTGCCTCGTTGCATATTTTGCGAGGTGGAATGCGTAGAATTACCTGCACGGAAACCCGCTTGGCATTTCCGCCCCCGATGGGCTAGCGTTCTTTCGAATACCGCAAATAAACCAACAATGAGCGGCCTAAGGCCGCCACAGGGAACGGATACGACCATGAAATCCCCGATCTGCGACATGCTGGGCATCGAGTTTCCGCTGCTGGCTTTCAGCCATTGCCGCGATGTGGTGGCGGCCGTCAGCCGCGCCGGCGGTTTCGGCGTGCTGGGCGCCACCGCGCACTCGCCCGAATCGATCGAGCTGGAACTGAAATGGATCGACGACCACACCGACGGCAAGCCCTACGGGCTCGACGTGCTGATCCCCGAAAACATCTCGACAGCAGGTGAAAAGGACGTCACCTGGAAGAGCCTGGAAGCGCGCATCTCGCCCGCGCATCGCGACTTCACCCGCAACCTTCTGAAGAAATACGGCATCGAGCTGACGGCGACCAATGTCGCCGACAACCAGCCACAACCGTTCGACGCGCAGCGCGCGATGGAGGTGCTGGAGGTTTCCTTCCGTCATCCGATCAAGCTGATCGCGAACGCGCTCGGCGTGCCGCCCAAGGCGATGATCGAGATGGGCCGGAAACATGGCGTGCCGGTCGCAGCCCTCGTCGGCTCCAAGGAGCACGCGCTGCGCCAGGTCGCCGCCGGCGTCGACATTCTGGTCGCGCAGGGTACTGAAGCCGGCGGCCATTGCGGCGAAGTCTCGACCATGGTGCTGGTGCCCGAGGTGATCAAGGCGATCAAGCCGATCCGCGACGTGCCGGTGCTGGCCGCCGGCGGCATCATGACCGGTCGGCAGATGGCGGCCTCGATGGCGATGGGTGCGGCCGGCGCCTGGACCGGTTCGGTGTGGCTCGCCACCGTCGAATCCGAAACCACCGAAATCTTCCGCGAGAAGATGATCGCGGCGTCCTCGCGCGACGCCATCCGCTCCAAGGGCCGCACCGGAAAGCCGGCGCGGCAGTTGCGCTCGGTGTGGACCGACGCCTGGGACCGCGGCCCGGACAGCCCGGGCGCGCTGCCGATGCCGCTGCAGAGCATCATCAGCCGCGACGCCTTCAACTCGATCGATCGCGCGGCCGCCGCCGGCAATGCCCAGGCGCGCGACCTCGTCAGCTATTTCGTGGGACAAGGCGTCGGCCTGATCGACAGCGTCAAATCTGCGGGTGCCGTGGTGCAGGAATTCAAGGAAGATTTCGTCGAGGCGGTCGAACACATGAACGCGCTGCTGGAGGAGTGATATCTCTCCACGTCCATCCTTCGAGACGCGCTGCGAAGCACCTCAGGATCGACGGCTTGCCCGTAGCCGTCACCCTGAGATGCTCGTCGCGAAGCGCACCTCGAATGACGGCGGACGGCGTGTCTAACACCAAGAAAGCGAAGCAAGAAAAAATGACAACATCTCCCCTCCCCGAAGACCGCATCCCCGTCATCGTCGGCGTCGGCGAAATCGCCGACCGGCCAAAGGAAATCGCCGACGGACTCGAGCCGCTCGCCTTGCTCGAGCAGGCCGTGAGGCGCGCGGAGGCCGACAGCGGCGCAAAACTGCTCGGCGAACTCGGCTCGCTCGACGTCGTCAATTTCCTGAGCTGGCGCTACCGCGATCCCGAAAAGCTGCTCGCCGATCGGCTGGGCGCAAAACCATCGCATTGCTATTACGGCCCGGTCGGCGGCGAGAGCCCGATCCGCTATCTGCACGAGGCCGCAAAGCGCATCGCGCGCGGCGAATGCAGCGTGGCGGCGGTGTGCGGCGCCGAGGCGCAATCGACCGCGACCAAGGCCGAGCGCGGCGGCATTACGCTGCCATGGACGCCGTTCGCCCATGACGTCGAGGAGCCGAAGCGCGGTGCGGCGTTCCAGAAACCGATGGCGGTGAAACTCGGCGTGTTCCGCCCGATCACGGTCTATCCGCTCTATGAATCCGCGACCTCGGCCCATTGGGGCCAGACGCCGCGCGAGGCGCTGGCGGAGTCCGGCCAGCTCTGGTCGACCTATGCGGGCGTCGCTGCGGAAAACCCCAACTCGTGGCTGAAGAAACGCTTTACGCCGGAGGAGATCACGACGCCGACGCCGGAAAACCGGCTGATCGCCTGGCCCTACACCAAGCTGATGGTGGCCAATCCGACCGTCAATATGGGGGCGGCGATCCTGATGACGTCGCTGGCCAAAGCCCGCGCCGCCGGCGTGAGCGAAGATCGCCTGATCTATCCGCTGGGCGGCGCATCGGCGGAAGAGCCGCGCGACTATCTGCTGCGCGACCAGTTCTTCGAGAGCCATCCGCAGAATGCCGTGCTCAAGGCAGTGATGGATCTGGTTGAGGGCGACGGCAAGAAATTCGACGCGATCGAATTATACAGCTGCTTTCCCTGCGTGCCGAAGATGGCGCGGCGGACGCTCGGCCTCGGGCCCGACGTCAGGCCGACCGTCACCGGCGGGCTGACGTTCTTCGGCGCGCCGCTCAACACCTATATGACGCATGCGGCGGTTGCGATGGTGCGCAAGCTGCGCGCCGGCGGCACGTTCGGCCTGCTCTACGGCCAGGGCGGTTTTGTCACCAAGCATCATGGCCTGGTGCTGTCGCGGCAGGCGCCGAAGGCGGCGCTCGAACAGGACACCAGCGTCCAGGCCGAGGCCGATCGAGCCAAGGGCGCGGTGCCGGAATTCGTCACTGAGGCTGGCGGCAAAGGCAAGGTCGAGAGCTTTACCGTGATCTATGGCGGCAAGGGCGACGTCCAGCACGGCGTCGTGATGCTGCGCACGCAGGAAGATGCCCGCGCGCTGGCGCGGGTGTCCGCGAGCGACAGCGCGACGCTGGCGCATCTGCGCAACATGGACCGCACGCCGGTAGGATCGCTCGGCGATATCACCACGGCGGAGGATGGCGTGCTGGAATGGCGGGTGGGGTGAGTTTCTTCGCCATCGCGCCGGGCTTGCCCGGCCATCCACGTTCTTTGCGCGACGGAAGAGAGTAAGTCGTGGATGCCCGGGTCATGCCCGGGCATGACGGGCAAGAACGTCGGCCTCGAAGCTTTCGACTCTGCATCGAGTATCATCGCGCCGATAGACTCGCCGATGGCTCGCCCTTCAAGCGGGCGGACATCACGATGCTCTTCCAAGATTCCGCCCCTACCCCTTCACGTCCTGCTTTTCCGAGGCCGTCGCCGGCTTGCCCTTGGCGCCGGCGCCGACGACACGGACCTGATCGCCATCGGCGATGCCGTCGGGCGGCGCGGTGATGATGCGGTCGTCGGCGGCGACGCCGGAGGCGAGTTCGATCTCGCGGCCGAGATCGCGGGCGATGGTGACGGTCTTGAACAGCACCTTGTCGTCGGGGCCGACGGTCGCGACCCGCAGACCGTCCTTGTTGAAGATGAGGGCGCTGGCCGGGATGTGCAGCGGCACCGCATCGCGGTCGAGCGGCAGGCGAACATTGGCATAAGCGCCGGGCATCAGTTCGCCGCCCGCATTGTCGAGCGCCAGTTGCATCCGCGTCGTCCCCGACCCGATATCGACCGACTGCGAGGATGCCTCCACCGTCGCCGCAAACGTCCGGTTCGGATACTCCGGCAGCGTCAGCACGGCCTTCGCACCGATCTTGACCGCAGGTACGTAGTTCTGCGGCACGTTGACATAGACGCGCAGCTTGGTGATGTCGGATACCACGAACATCGCAGGCCCCGTGCCGCCGCCGGCATTGATCAGCGCGCCGACATCGGTCTCGCGCGCGGTGACGACGCCGTCGAAGGGTACGGTGATCTTCTTGTAGCCCGCGAGCGCCTCCAGGCGCTCGACATTGGCGGTGCCGGAATTGACGGCGGCCTTCTTGTTGGCGAGGTCGGCGGTGCGCTCGTCGATCTCCTGCATCGAGACGAAGTTCGAGGCGAGCAGCGTCTTGCGCCGGTTCAGCGTGGCTTCCGACAGCCGCGCGCTCGACTGCTGGCTGACGAGATCGGCGCGGGCCTGCAGCAATTGCTGGTCGAGGTCGGGCGCCTCGATCTCGGCGATCACCTGGCCGGCCTTGACCCTGGCGCCGATATCGGCGCTCCAGCCCTTCAGATAGCCGCTGACGCGGGCGAAGATCGGGGCGCGGGAATAGGCCTCCAGCCGGCCCGGCAGGTCGATGGTCGGGCTGAGCGCGCGGCCGCTGGGCGGCGCGACGGCAACCGTCGGAATGGCCTGCGCATCGGTCCATTCCCTCAGCTTTGCGCTGGAATCCTCGCGAGCCCGGATGCCGGTGGCCACGATCAGGCCCGCCCCGACCAGCGCGACAACCCCGAATATGCCCAATTTCCGGCGCGAGACCGGCGGGCGTTGTTCAGTGGTCATACGACTTCTCCGGTGCGGCGTCGGCGATGACGCCCTGCTTCTTGTGTACCATACTGAATACCACGGGAACAAACATCAGGGTGGCAATGGTGGCAAAGATCAAGCCGCCGATGACGGCCCGTCCGAGCGGCGCATTCTGCTCGCCGCCCTCGCCGAGCCCCAGCGCCATCGGCGTCATGCCGATGATCATGGCGAGCGCCGTCATCAGCACCGGGCGGAAGCGGACGAAGCCGGCTTCCAGCGCGGCCGCGACGGGATCGCCGAGTTCCTCGTAACGTTCGCGGGCAAAGCTGATGACGAGCACGCTGTTGGCGGTGGCGACGCCCATGCACATGATGGCGCCGGTCAGTGCCGGCACCGACAGCGTCGTCTGGGTCGTGAACAGCATCCAGACGATTCCGGCAAGGGCGGCCGGCAGCGCCGTGATGATCACGAACGGGTCGGACCAGGACTGGAAGTTCACCACGATCAGGAAATAGATCAGCACGATGGCGGCGAGCAGGCCGAACAGCAGGCCGGAGAACGCGCTGTTCATGGTCTGCACCTGGCCGAGCAGCACCACCGATGAGCCCTTCGGCACGTCCTTGGCGGTATCCGCCATCGCGACCCGAACGTCGGCGGCAACCGCGCCGAGGTCACGGCCAGACGGCGTCGCGTAGATCTGCACCATCGGCTGGATGTCGTAATGGGAAACGACGGCGCTGGACGTCGACCGTTTCACCTCGGCGATGCCGCCCAGGATCGGCGCCTGCGGATTGCCGCTGGCGGTGATCGGCAACGCTTGCAGCGCGCTGAGCGAGTTCATCTTGTATTGCGGTGTCTGCATCACGATCGAGTACGACACGCCATTGTCGGGGTTAAGGTAGTAGGTCGGCGCGACCTGCGAACTGCCGGCCAGATTGACCACGAGGCTGTTGGTGACGTCGCGCTCGGTCAGGCCGACATACTGCGCTCGGGTACGATCGACTTCGATATTGAAGGTCGGGGCGTTGGGCGATTGCTGGATACGCGCGTCCGCAATTCCGGGAATCTTTTTGATACGACCCAGTAGCCGGTTGGCGTAGACGAAATTCGCCGCCTGGTTGACGCCACGAATTTGCAGGTCGATCGGCGCCGGCGCGCCGAAGTTCAGGATCTGGCTGACGATGTCGGCCGGCAGGAACGAGAAACTCATGCCCGGGAACAGCCGCGGCAATTGCTCGCGCAGTTGCTGGACATACTCGTCCGTCGGCCGGTGGCCTTCCCTGAGCTTGATTTGGATGTCGCCGTCCGCCGGTCCGATCACGCCGGTGTTGTTGTAGGTCATGTTGATGCCGGAGATCGGCATCCCGATATTGTCGGTCAGCGTGTCGAGCTCGCGCGCCGGAATGATCTTGCGGACCGCCTTCTGCACGTCGGCGAGCTGGTTGGCGGTCTCCTCGACGCGGGTGCCGATCTGGGTACGGACATGCATCAGGATGTTGCCGGAATCAACCGCCGGAAAGAAGTTGCGGCCCAGATACGGCACCAGCAGGAAAGATAGCGCGATCACGGCCAGAAAGCCGGTGACGAACAGCGGCCGCCGTCCCAATGCCATCGCCAACAGGTCGCGGTAGGTGGCGCGAATGCGCTCGAACCGTGCCTCGAAGCCGCGCTGGAACAGCACCAGCGGATTGCGGGACTTCGGCGGCCCGCCGTCATGATGGACATGGGCCTTCAGGAGATAGTTCGCCATCGTCGGCACCAGCGTGCGCGACAGGATGAACGACCACATCATCGCAAACATCACCGCTTCGGCCATCGGCACGAACAGGAAGCGCGCGACGCCCTGCAGGAAGAACATCGGGACGAACACGATGCAGATGCACAGCAGCGAGACGAAGGCCGGCGTCACGATCTGGTTGGCGCCGTCCATGATCGATTGCTCGACCGGCTTGCCCTGCTCCAGATGGTAATTGATGTTCTCGATGGTCACGGTGGCGTCGTCGACGAGGATGCCGACCGCGAGCGCCAGCCCGCCGAGCGTCATGATGTTGAGCGTCTCGCCGATCGCCGACAGCATGATGATCGCGCCCAGCACCGACAGCGGGATCGAGATGGCGATGATGACGGTCGAGCGCCAGCTTCCCAGGAACAGCAGGATCATGACGCTGGTCAGGAGTGCGGCGATAACGCCTTCAACGGCCACGCCCTCGATAGCGCCGCGCACGAACACCGACTGGTCGCCGATGAAACCGATCTTGAGCGCGTCCGGGAGCTGATCCTTGACGGTGATCACCTTCTGCTTGATGCCGGCGATGATATCGAGCGTCGAGGTCGCGCCCGCCTTCAACACCATCATCAGCACCGAGCGGTTGCCGTCGACGTGCACGATGTTGGTTTGCGGCGGGTTGCCGTCGCGCACCGATGCGATGTCGCGAACGTAAACCATCGCGCCGTTCACCGTCTTGATCGGCAGGTCGCCAAGCTCCTCAAGCTTCAGCGGCGAGTTGTTGAGCTGGATGGTGTATTCGAACTGGCCAATCTTCTGGGTCCCGACCGGTGTGATCAGGTTCTGCGCGGCCAGCGCGTTGGCGACGTCCTGACCGGACAGGCCGCGCGACTGCAGGGCGGCCGGGTTCAGATCGATCTGCACCTGCCGCTGCTTGCCGCCGAACGGGAAAGGAATGGCCGCGCCCGGCACGGTGACGAGCGGCGTTCGCAACTGATTGATACCGATGTCGGCGAGATTCTGTTCGGTGAGCCCCTCGCCCGACAGCGCAACCTGGATGATCGGGACGGTCGAAGCGCTGTAGTTGAGGATCAGCGGCGGGGTCGCGCCGGGCGGCAACTGCCTGATGATCGTTTGCGAGATCGCCGTCACCTGGGCGTTGGCGGTGCGGATATCGACGTTGGGCTGGAAGAAGATCTTGACGATGCCGATGCCGGTATAGGAATTGGCGACGATGTGCTCGATATCGTTGACGGTCGTGGTCAGCGAGCGCTGGAACGGCAAGACGATACGCCCCGACATCTGGTCGGGCGGCAGACCGGTGTAATTCCAGACCACCCCGATCACAGGGATCCGGATTTCCGGGAAGATGTCGGTCGGCGTGCGCAACGCGGCCAGCGGTCCAATGATCAGCAGCAGCAGCGCGAGCACGACGAAAGTATAGGGCCGGCTCAGCGCAATACGGACCAGTGCGATCATCGACCAGGCGTCCCCATCGGCCACGGAAAGACGGATATTGGCGCCCCCGCCGGCCAATTCGTCCGGGTTGATTTAGCCGAAAAAGAGCCCAAAAGCCAACGCGCGCAGCGCACAAGCCCTTCACGTCCCTGGCATAGCTTATCAAGCCCCAGGGCTCTAAAGCGCGCCTTGGGCGGGCTTCGTCAGGCCGCCCGCACCGAATCCAGGAATTTTTCGACCTCGAGCTTGAGGCGGTTGCTGTCGCCCGACAGCGATTGCGCCGCCGAAAGCACCTGCGTCGAGGCGATGCCGGTCTCGGAGGCGCCGCGCTGCACGTCGGTGATGTTGGAGGAAACCTGCTGGGTGCCTTCGGCGGCCTGCTGCACGTTGCGGGAGATTTCCTGCGTCGCCGCGCCCTGCTCTTCGACGGCGGCGGCAATGGTCGAGGAGATCTCCGACAGCTTTTCGATGGTGCCGCTGATTTCCTTGATCGCGTTCACGGAGTCCTGGGTGGCGGCCTGGATACCCGAAATCTGCTGACCGATCTCGCCTGTGGCCTTGGAGGTCTGCTCCGCCAGCGCCTTGACCTCGGACGCCACGACGGCAAAACCGCGGCCGGCCTCGCCGGCCCGCGCCGCCTCGATGGTGGCGTTGAGCGCCAGCAGGTTGGTTTGCTCGGCGATGGTGTTGATGAGCTCGACCACGTCGCCGATGCGGCCCGCGGCCTTCGACAATTCGCTGACGCGATCGTTGGTGGCCCGCGCCTGGCCGACGGCATCGGTCGCCATCCGCGCCGATTCCTGCACCTGGCGGCCGATTTCATTGATCGATGAGGAGAGCTCTTCGGTTGCGGACGCCACCGACTGGACGTTGGTGGAGGCTTCCTCGGAAGCCGCCGCCACCATCGTCGTCAGTTCCTGGGCGCGCTCGGCGGTCGTCGTCAGGGTGCCGGCGGAGGCTTCGAGTTCGGTCGACGCCGACGACACGGTCTCGACGATCTCGCCCACCGCCGTCTCGAAGTTGTCGGCGAGCTTGATCATGTCGGCCTTGCGCTGTTGGGCAGCGATCTGGTCCTGCCTGATCTTGGCGTCGGCCTCGTCGCGTGCCTTCTGCTCGGCGTTCTCCCGGATGACCGTAACCGTCTTGGCGAGATCGCCGATTTCGTCGCCGCGGCCGGCGCCGGGAATCACCACGTCGAGATTGCCGCCGGCCATCTCGCCCAGCGCACCGTTCAGCCGCATCATCGGACGGGAGATCCCGAGGAAGGAAAATGCCATCGAAGCGATCAATGAAAGGATGACGATGGCGGTCATGATCTGGTTGACGCGGTTGGCCTGCGCCGTCTCGGCCATGACCTCGTCCCGCGACGCCAGCGAATTCTTTTGCGCATTTTCGACCGTCATTTCCATCAGATCGGCGGCGTCGGCGGCAACCTTGACGGTGCGGTTGATGATGATATCGGCTTTCAACTCCTCGCTTTTGACGACCTCGTCATTGGCGGCGAGGAAACGCTTGACGATTTGATCGAGCGAGCTGATCACGGTCAGCAAATCGCGGTCATCGGCCTCGCCGCGTAGCAGGTTGAAATTGGTCTTGAGCGCGGCCTGGGTTTTGGCAATCTCGGCGATCAGGCTGGTATCGCCGGTGGCGCCGAGCCGCCAGACCATGGCGCGCAGCGCGTTCACCTTGGCATCGGCCTGATGCAGCAGCTTTTCGATCTCGGCGCGGTTGTCGAGCTTGGCCAGCGCCTTCGAAGTCAGCTGGGTCTCGATCGCCTTGCTCCACTCCCCCGAGATCGCCGAGCGCTTGTCGATCTGCGCCAGCAGCGTGGTCTGGGTCTTCGCCAAATCTTCCACCGCGGCCGCGAAACTGTCCATCAAGGATTTGATCCTGGCAACGCGCTCTTTGGTTTCCGCGTTCTGTGCGGACGTCAGCGCGATCTCCAGTTGCCTGGCCTCGGATGCCTTGAAGCCTTGCAGGTCGGCGACGATTTTTTCGACATCGGCGGCGGTCCTGGCCAGTCTGACCTCGCGGGCGGTGAGCTGTATCTTGCGTAGGTCCAGATGCGCGGCCAGTGAGCTGTCGGCCACCCGCTGCGACCGGCCGGCGCGTTCGGTGGAGCCTGCAATGTGCGATTCCGTCACCATCTGGTTGGCCACCATGCCGACCGCCAGCACGACGCTGAGTGCGCCGGCCAGGCCCAATTTGTACCCGATGCGATTGAGCTTGATCATGTCAGCGAACCCCAAATTACCCCAAACGCGGAATCGACGCCCACGGAAGCCGTGACCCGCGCGCCGCAAAGCTAACGATCTTGTAAACAGGACTGGTTAATTACTGGTGGAACTACGGAGGCTGCCGACCGGGCGGCCGCGCCAAACGCAAAAAGCCTGGCTTCTTTGGGAAGCCGGGCTTTTGGGTGGTCTTCGCGTGGATGTCAGGCCGTCCGGACCGAATCCAGGAACTTGCCGACCTCGAGCTTGAGGCGGTTGCTGTCGCCCGACAGCGACTGTGCCGCCGACAACACCTGCGAGGAGGCCGAGCCGGTCTCGGAGGCGCCGCGCTGCACGTCGGTGATGTTGGCGGAGACCTGCTGGGTGCCGTGGGCGGCCTGCTGCACGTTGCGGGAAATCTCCTGGGTCGCGGCCCCCTGCTCCTCCACCGCAGCCGCAATGGTCGAGGAAATCTCCGACAGCCTCTCGATCGTGCCGCTGATTTCCTTGATCGCGTTCACCGAGTCTGGGTTGCGGCCTGGATACCCGTGATCTGCTGACCGATCTCGCCGGTGGCTTTTGCGGTCTGCTCGGCCAATGCCTTCACTTCAGAGGCGACGACGGCAAATCCTCGGCCTGCTTCCCCGGCACGCGCGGCCTCGATGGTGGCGTTGAGCGCCAGCAGGTTGGTCTGGCCTGCGATGGTGTTGATCAGTTCGACCACGTCGCCGATGCGGGATGCGGCCTTGGACAGTTCGCTGACGCGGTCGTTGGTGACGCGGGCCTGGCCGACGGCATCGGTCGCCATCCGCGCCGATTCCTGCACCTGGCGGCTGATCTCGTTGACCGAGGACGACAGCTCTTCGGTGGCCGACGCCACCGACTGCACGTTGGTGGAGGCTTCCTCGGAGGCCGCCGCCACCGCGGTGGTCAGCGTCTGCGAACGCGCGGCGGTCGCCGACAGCGTACCGGCCGAAGCCTCAAGCTGGGTCGAAGCCGATGACACGGTCTGGACGATCTCGCCAATCATCGATTCGAAATTGCGGGTAATGCTGTCGACCCGGCGGCCGCGTTCGATCTTGGCTTCGGCGTCGACCGCGGCGGCCTCGTCGGCGGCCTTCTTTGCGATCAGCGCCTGCTTGAACACTTGCAGGGTGTCGGCCATGGCGCCGATTTCGGTCTTCTCGCCCTGGTGGGGCACCTCGGCGCTCAGATCGCCTTTGCCCAGCGCCTGCATCGGGGTCACGATCGAGGCAATGACGCTCGATACGTCGCGGACCAGATAGAAGCTGACGCCGATGCCGACCATGACGGCGGCGCCGAGGATGGCGGCCAGCATCATGACCGCGGACGCGTAGCTGTCGGCCGCGTCCTGGGCCGCCTTGTCGGCGCCTGAATTGTTGAGATCGATGTCCTTCTTCAGGATGGCGTCGGCGTCGAGCCCGATCTTGTTCACCACCTTGGTGTTCAGATCATGCGCCTCGGTCGGAATCTTGCCGATGGCCTTGCGCGAGAGCGCCATCACGTCCTCGGTGCCCTTCTTGTACTTGTCCCAGAGCGCGGACCATTCCGTGTACAGCGCACGCTCCTCGGCCGAGGTGATCATCGGCTCATAGGCGGCGCGGATCTTGGTGTTGGCCTCAACGACGCCCGCCAGTATCTTTTCCGACGCCTGCTTTTCCTCCAGCGTCTCGACCAGCATGTGCTCGCGGATCACGTTGCGATAGGTGATGACGCCGGCGCGCAACTCGCCAAGCACGCGGACGCTCGGCAGCCAGTTGGTCGCGATATCGACGGTGTTGGCGTTGATCGCCCGCATGTTGCGAACCGCCAGCAGGCCCATGCCTGTTATCGCGACCAGCAGAAAGGCGACGACGGCAATGATTTTGGTGCGGATCGAGTATTTCGCGAGCATGGCGGCAATCTCTTGGTTTTGGGCGCGGGGCTCACGCCGGCATAAAAGGCGATCTGGATCGGGGAAACGCAGGGACGGGGCGCAGGGATCAAGCCCGATTCGTCCTGCGGTTGCGTTAATTTGCCGCTCCGCAAAACTACGGCCGACAATGGCTCGCAGGGCGCTAACACCGCCTTAACGATCCAGCATCGACCCCGGCTTGACGCCGAATCGCGCTTTGAAGCGACGCGTAAAGTGCGATGAATCCGAAAACCCGTGCCGAAGCGCGACTTCCGTAATGTTTGTGCCACCCCGAGCTCGACAACAGAGCCTCATGTGCAGCCTCCAGCCGGCAATTCCAGAGCGAACCATTGAACGATGCACCGTGGACCGCAAACGCTCTCGCGAGCGTGCGCACGGATACGCCAAGTTCGTCCGCCACCCTGTTGCGGCTCAGCAGCGGTTCGAACATTTTCTCCCGGATCATGGCGACCGCCATACCGTAAAGGTCGGGCATGCGATGCGGCAGTGCCGGTTCGGCCGGACGCCCGCATAACAGGTCTTGCAAGGCCCGGGCTGTGATTTCGTCGCAGACGCAATCAGGCTCGACGTCCGGATCAAGCAAATCGCGCGCGAGGGATCGGACGAACCGTGCTGCCGTCGGGCTGATCGCGCCGCCAAGCGGCTGCGTGCCGCGGGGCAACTTGATCACATACTGGGAAAAGGCGCGCGGGAAGTTCAGAACGTAAGGCCTGTCCGCCTGCACGACGTCGAACGCTCCCGGAGACATCGCCCGGGACCGCTCGCCTTGCCGGATCTCCGTGGAGCCGCTGATCTGCAGCATCACAATGTGTGAATCGTCGTGGCTGGAGCGGATCAGTCCGGCGGTCCGAACGACGCTGGAAGGGGTGGCCTCGACACGCGCCACGGAGATGCCCGCGACTGAACGGCTGCACAATCGAGCACGGAAGTCGGTCCAGTCCGCCACCCGGCAGTCAAGCATCGTAAATGTCCGGCAGACGACCTCCGACCAAAACGCAAACCGGCGGCCGGGTTCCAAAGGATCGGTCGAAAGAGTGTTCAGCAAATGCGTTCCCCAAGGAGAGTTGGCCCGCAGGTACCAGCGCATGTCCCACCGGTACAAGCGGCCGCGGTTGTCATCATCCATGATGGCACTCACCTGTTACGGGAGCAAATGCAATGACGCAGAGATCGAGCAAGCCGGTTCTGGGCGGACGCGAAGTTGTACGCGTCGCCATCGTGCAGAAGGCGCCAGCCTTCATGGACCGCGAGGCTTCGCTGGCCCGGGCCGAAAAACTGATCGCGGAAGCGGCCGAAGGCGGCACCGACCTCATCGTGTTTCCGGAAGTGTGGCTCTCCGGCTATCCCTACTGGACCGAAGGTTGGGACAGTCCTCTGCAACAATGGGCCGGAGGTCGCGTCCGCTTCCGCGATGCGGCCATCGTCGCTCCAAGCGAAGACACCGAACGGCTGGGTGCTGCCGCACGCAAGGCTGGCGCCTATGTCGTGATGGGATGCAACGAGATGGACCCTCGTCCGGAGGTCTCCACCATCTACAACGCGCTGCTGTTTTTCGACCGTGACGGGCGCCTGATGGGTCGGCACCGGAAAACGATGCCGACCTTTACGGAGCGGCTGTTTTGGGGTCAGGGCGACGCATCCGATCTCATCGTATTCGACACCGACATCGGCCGCCTCGGTGGATTGATCTGTGGCGAGCACCTGATGACCCTGATGCGGGCGGCCATGATCGGGCTCGGCGAAGAGATTCACGTCGCCGTATTTCCAGGTGCGTTCGCGCTACATACCGGACCGCAACTGGAGGAATGGGACGCGGGGCATCAGGCGTTCTGGGGCCACGCCTCCGTGCGTGCGCACGCGATGGAGGCCGGCGCGTTCGTCCTCTCCGCGTGCGGGCAGATCGACGAAGCCGATATCCCCGACGATTTTCCGCACAAGGGCAAGATGAACATCGGTTACGCCAAAGGTGGATCAAGCATCATCGCCCCGCTCGGGATTCCGCTGGCGGGGCCGGTCGATGGCCCGGCGATCGTGCGCGCAGAACTTCAGGCCTGGATGATCAAGGCCTGCAAGGCCATTGTCGATACCAATGGGCATTACGCGCGACCTGACCTTGTCAGATTGAGCGTCGCCAATCATACACCCTCACAATATCCGGTGGTCCTGCGTACCCAGCCGAGACCAGGCCTGTTGGCGGAAGCCGCCGAGAGAAACGGCGTTGACCCGGCACTGGTCGAATCGGTGATGCATGATGTCGCGCGCCGGAGCCTCGCGGGACCCGGCGACGGCGGCGCGGCCTAGCCAGGAGATCAGCGCATCAGCTTGAGCGCGTCGGAAAAAAACTCCGGTCCCGCCGAAATTGCCTGATTTCAGTGCAAGCAACATCTCGCCTTTCCCGGCGCCGACCGCGCGCAAAACCGGCACCCCTGCAGCGATCTCCGCACCGACGAGGAATCCGGGAATGCCGCAGGCGATCGACGACCGCGCCTGAGGTTTCACCGCCCGCGACGATCAATCGGCGCACGCCCGACTGCACCAGACCGTCGGCGATATCGGCCATCGCCTGCTCGATGGCATGTCCGGCTGCATCGCGGCCGTGACGCGATTGCAGGGCTGCGACCTCGTCCGGCGTCGAACTGCTGGCGATCAGGACCGGGCCGTCACTCATTCGGTCTTTCGCCCAGGCCAGTGCGCGCCGGGCTTCATCGGGGCCGGCGATGACCCGGTCGGGATCGAGATGCAGGACCGGCATCGCCTTTTCGGCGTTGGCGATCTGCTGCAGCGTTGCCTGCGAACAACTGCCGGCAAGGCACGCGGCCCGTCCGCCGACCGGCGTGTCGGCGTTCGCACGCGTCACATTCGATTTGACCCTGGCGGAAGCGACCATCGCCCGGGCAAGGCCGAGCCCGATGCCGGAGGCGCCGACGGACAGCCGGTGATCCAGCGCCACCTTGCCGATGGTTTCGAGATCAGGATCGAATACGGCATCGACGATCGCCGCGCCAATGCCCTGGCCTGCGAGATCGGCAAGGCGCGCGCGCACGGCACCCTCGCCTTTGGCAAGGGCGGCAAGCGGCACGAGCCCGACCTTGCTCTTGCTCTGGCGCGCCAGCACCCGGACCAGATTGGAATCGTGCATCGGATTGAGCGGATGGTCCTTCAGCGGGCTCTCGTTCAATGGCACCGCGCCGACGAACAGATTGCCCTGATAGACGGTGCGGCCGGTTTCCGGAAAGGCCGGCGTCACCAGCACGATGGCGTCGCCGGAATCGGCGCGCAGCGCATCCATGACAGGGCCGATATTGCCGGCGTCGGTGGAATCGAAGGTCGAGCAGATCTTGAACAGCACATGATCTGCGCCGCGGCCGCGCAGCCATTTTTCCGCCGATCGCGAACGGCTCACCGCAAGGCCCGCCTCGATCGAGCGGCTCTTCAGCGACACCACCACCGCGTCGACCTCGGGCAGCGCGAGATCGTCCGAGGGCACGCCGATGGTCTGCACCGTGCGCAGGCCGGCGCGGGTCAGCGTGTTGGCGAGATCGGAGGCGCCGGTGTAATCGTCGGCGATGCAGCCCAGCGATAGTTTGCCGGCAAGCGTCACGGTTTTACTCCGGCATAGGGCTTGAACCAGCCGAGGCCGTCGGTGGTTTTGCCGCGCGGGTTATATTCGCAGCCGACAAAGCCGTCATAGCCGAGCCGGTCGAGCTCGGCGAACAGGAACGGATAGTTCAGCTCCTCGCCATCGGGCTCGTTGCGCGAGGGAATGCTGGCGATCTGGACATGGCCTATTATCGGCATCATTTCGCGCAACCGCATGGTGACGTCGCCATGGATGATCTGGCAGTGATAGATATCGAACTGCAGCTTCAGGTTCGGAAGCTTCAACTCGGTGATCAGGTCGCGCGCGAACAGGAAGTCGTTGAGGAAATAGCCGGGAATGTTGCGCGAATTGATCGGCTCGATCACGACGTCGAGACCATGGGGCGCGAAGAATTCCGCAGCCCATGCCACCGACTTGTAATACGCCTCCACCGCCTTGCGATCGCTTCGATCGGCCATTCCGGCCATCAGATGCACCCGCTTGACGCCGGTCGCCTGCGCGTAAGGCAGCGCGGTGTTGCAGACTTTGCTTGAGGTCGTCGAAACGCTCCGGCAACGCCGCAAAGCCCTTTTCGCCGGCGTTCCAGTCGCCCGGCGGCAGGTTGAACAGCGCCTGCGTCAGGCCGTTGCGTTTGAGCCGCTCGCCGACCTCCTTGGCCGGATGATCGTAGGGAAACAGGAACTCGACGGCCGTGAAGCCGGCTTTCGCCGCGGCGTCGAAGCGGTCGAGGAACGGCACCTCGTTGAACATCATCGAGAGGTTGGCGGCAAAGCGGGGCATCGGCGATCCTCTTCTTGCTTGGTTAGTTTGATTCACCCGGCAGCTGCGTGCCGGTGACGCGGGCATACATCCGCGCCACCGAGGCGTCGTCGTCGCGGCCCATGCCGGAGGCCGCCGTCATCAGGAACATCTGCAATGCGGCCGCAGCGACCGGCACCGGAAACCTCGCCGTGCGCGCCATGTCCTGGATGATGCCGAGGTCTTTGACGAAAATCTCCACCGCGCTGCGCGGCGCATAGTCGCCATCGAGCACATGCGGCATGCGGTTTTCGAACATCCAGGAATTGCCGGCGGACGCCGTGATCACCTCATAGACTTTTCGGATGTCGAGGCCCTGCTTGGCGGCGAAGGTGATCGCCTCGGAGGCGGCGGCGATATGCACGCCGGCCAGCAACTGGTTGATCATCTTGAACGCCGCGCCCTGCCCCGGCGCATCGCCCAATTCATAGAGTTTTGCCGCCATCGCATCGAGCGCCGGCCGCGCCTTGGCAAAGGCGGCGGCACTGCCGGATGCGAGAATGGTGAGTTCGCCCTGCGCCGCGCGCTGCGCGCCGCCGGAGATCGGCGCATCCAGATAAAGCCGGCCGGTCGCCTCCAGCTGTTTGGCCAGCCGCCGCGCCACGTCGGGATCCATCGTCGCCGAGGAGATGAACACCGCGCCCTTGGCGAGAGTTTCGGCGACGCCATTGGCGCCAAACAGGATGGTTTCGGTTTGCGCGGCGTTGACGACCACGCTGACGACGATATCGGCGGCTTTGGCGGCTTCCGCCGGGGTTTTGGCGCCGCCCCCACCCTCGGCCACGAACCGCGCGACCGCATCAGCCGAAACGTCGCAACCGGTGACCTCGAAACCGGCGCGGCGCAGCGAGGTCGCCATGCCAAAGCCCATCGAGCCGAGCCCGATGACGGCGACGCGCGGTTTGGCGGATTCTGGCATGCGGCGTTCCCTTGCTGGTTTCTCTTGAGCCGGATTTGCGGCTTTGCCTCTGGGTATCACGGCTTGGCCGCGCTGCCAAAGCGTGAGACAACGCCAGGAAACAGGGTTCTGTCCATGAGCGAAACGAAAATTCGCGAGGAAATCTGCCGCCTCGGCCGCTCGCTGTTCGAGCGCGGGCTGACGCCGGGTTCCTCGGGCAATATCAGCGTCAAACTCGACGATGGCGGCTATATGGTGACGCCGACCAACGCCTCGCTCGGCTTCCTCGACCCGGCGCGGCTGTCGCGGCTGGGCGCCGACGGCAAACTGGTCTCCGGCGACGCCCCGACCAAGGAAGTGCCGCTGCATTCGGCGCTCTACCAGACCCGCGGCGCGGCCCGCGCGGTGGTGCACCTGCATTCGACCCATTCGGTGGCGCTCTCGATGCTGCCCGAAATCGATCCCCGCGCGGCGCTGCCGCCGATGACGCCCTATTACCTGATGAAATGCGGCCACACCGCGCTCGTGCCCTATTACCGCCCCGGCGATCCGGCCGTCGCCGACGCCATCAAGGGACTGGCGGGGAAATACTCCTCCGTGCTGCTCGCCAATCACGGCCCGGTGGTGTCAGGCGATACGCTGGAAGCCGCCGTATTCGCGATCGAGGAACTGGAAGAGACGGCGAAGCTCTATCTGCTGCTGCGCGGGCTGAACCCGCGGTATTTGTCGCCGGAACAGGTGGCGGATTTGACCAAGGTGTTTGGGCTGGTGTTGCCGGAGCATGGGCACGATTAGCCTCTCCACGTCATTGCGAGCGAAGCGAAGCAATCCATCGGACAGCGAAGGAAGTATGGATTGCTTCGTCGCTTCGCTCCCTTGCGCAAACGCTTCGCGTTTGTCGCAGGCAATGACGGCATACAGGCCGGAACCTACAGCCCCAGATACGCCTTCCGCACATCCGGATTGGTCCTGATCTCCGCCGCGGCGCCCTGCATCAGCACGCGGCCGGTCTGCAGGATGTAGGCGCGGTCGGCGATCTCGAGGCACTCCGCCATCCGCTGCTCGACGATCAGCACCGTCAGGCCGGTGTCGCGGATGCGTTTCACGGCCTGAAAGATCTCGTCGACCAGTTTCGGCATGATGCCCTGCGACGGCTCGTCCAGCATCAGAAGCCGCGGCCGCGTCATCAGCGCGCGGCCGATCGCCAGCATCTGCTGCTCGCCGCCGGAAAGCGTTTCGGCGCGCTGCTCCAGCCGCTCCGACAGCCGCGGGAACAGCTGGAACACCAGATCCAGCGGCGCCTCGCGATCGGGCTTGCCGCGAAAGAGGTAACTGCCGAGCCGCAAATTGTCGCGCACCGAGAGCCGCGGAAACAGCCGGCGGTTTTCCGGCACATAGGCGATGCCGTGCGAGGTGATGACATGCTGCGCCAGGCCGTCGATCCGCGCGCCGTCGAACGTGACCGTGCCGGAGCGCGGCCGCTCGGCGCCCGCGATCGATTTCAGCAGCGTCGACTTGCCGGCCCCGTTGGCGCCGGCGACGCAGACGATCTCGCCCTTGCCGACCTCGATGCTCGACCGCCGAGATCGCGACCAGCCCCTGATAGGCGGTGGTGACTTCATGCACCGACAGCATGACGGTCCCCCAGATAGGCGGTGATGACTTTCGGATCGCGAACGACGTCCGTCGGCTTGCCCTCGACCAGCACCTTGCCGAGATCGAGCACGATGGCGCGGTCGACCAGCGGCATCACGATTTCCATGACATGCTCGACCATCAGCACGGTGACGCCGGTGGCGCGCACCCGCCGCACCAGTTCGACGCCGGTCTGCGCCTCGATCGGCGTCAGCCCGGTGAGCACCTCGTCGAGCAGCAGCAGCTTCGGTTCGGTCGCGAGCGCGCGGGCCACTTCGAGGCGGCGCTTCTCCGACGGGATCAGGTCGCTCGCGAGCACGTTGGCGCGGGCGGCAAGGCCGCAGAACTCCAGCACCTCATGCGCCTTGCGGCGCGCCACGCGCATCACGGTGTTGCGCACCAGCGCGCCGACGATGACGTTGTCGATCACGCTCATGGTCTCAAAACTCTTCACCACCTGGAAGGTGCGGCCGATGCCGCGCTGGCAGCGCTCCGCCGCCGGCAGCGCGGTGACGTCCTCGCCGTCGAACCAGATCGAGCCTTGGGTCGGCGGCAGCACGCCCGCGATCAGGTTGAACAGCGTCGACT
The DNA here is from genome assembly GCA_963742665.1 of uncultured Alphaproteobacteria bacterium. GTDB lineage: Bacteria > Pseudomonadota > Alphaproteobacteria > Rhizobiales > Xanthobacteraceae > Bradyrhizobium. The sequence goes on along the minus strand of CAVUNH010000004.1, from coordinate 258,456 downwards.
TGCCGGCGCCGTTCGGGCCGATCAGGCCGACGATTTCGCCGCGCCCGACCGAGATCGAGACGTCGCTGTTGGCGACGAGGCCGCCGAAGCGCTGCCAGACGCCGCGGGTTTCCAGCAACGGCGCGGTCATCGCACCGCCTCCTTGCGCTTGGGCGCGAACAGCCCGACCAGGCCTTGCGGCCGCGCCAGCGAGATCGCGACGATCAGGCCGCCATAGACGATCAGGTCGACGCCGCGGCCGGAGCCGCCGATGAAGGAGCGCGTCAGTTCGGTAAGCGGGATCAGGATGACCGCGCCGAGCATCGGCCCCCACAGCGTGCCGATGCCGCCGAGCACCGCCGGCAGCGCCATCAGAAGCGAGAACTGGAAGCCCATCACGCTTTCGGGATCGATATAGGAGACGAACTGCGCGTAGAAGCCGCCGCCGACCGCGGTCAGGAACGCCGAGACGGCCGCTGCCCCCATCTTGGAATTGAACACGACGACGCCGAGGCTTTCGGCGGCGTCCGGATTGTCCTTCACCGCGCGCCACCAATAGCCCCATTTGGAATCTTCCAGCCACCAGGTGACGAACCAGGCGACGCAGGCCAGCCCCAGCGCGAAATAGAAATACGGCAGCTTGCTGCGCGTGAACTGGAATTTGAGCCAGCTGTCGCCGCGCACGGGAATGTCGATGCCGAGCGCGGCGCCCGCCCAATCCCAGTTCTGGATCAGCAGCAGCGCGATCTCGGCGATGACGATGGTGGCGATGACGAAATAATGGCCGCGCAGGCGGAAGCAGGGATAGCCGAGCGCCATCGCGATGACGGCCGAGATCAGCCCGCCGCCGAGCATGCCGAACCACGGCAGCACGCCGAATTTCGTGAACAGGATCGCGGTGGTGTAGGCGCCGAGCCCGAAATACAGCGCATGCCCGAGCGAAATCTGCCCGCAATAGCCGGAGAGGATGTTCCAGCTCTGCGACAGCGCCGCGTACATCAGCGTCAGCACCATGATGTTCTGGACGTAGACGTCCTTGACGAACAGCGGCACCAGCGCGGCGACCACGGCAAGACAGAACGCGACGATCAGATCGCGGCGGCGGCGCTTTGCGAAATCGGTGTCCATCACATCGACCCGAACAGGCCGCGCGGCCGCACGAACACGACCAGCAGATAGACCGCATAGATGCCGACCGATTTCAGCGACGGCGGCAGGATCAGCGCCGTCGTCGCCTCGACGAGGCCAACGATGATGCCGCCGGCAAAGGCGCCGAACACGCTGCCGAAGCCGCCGAGCGCCACCGTGACGTAGGCGATCAGCGCAAACGACGCGCCGACGTCGGGATAGATGTAGAAGAAGATCGCCATGATGGCGCCGGCGAGCCCGACCAGCGCCGCGCCGAGGCCCCAGCCCAGCGCGAACACGCGGTTCTTGTCGATACCGACCAGCGCCACCGCGCCGGCATCCTCGCGGGTTGCTTCCAGCGCGCGGCCGAAATCGGTGCGGTTGATGAAGAAATACAGCGCGCCGAAGGCTGCGATCGCCACCAGCGCGCCGGCCAGTTGCGGCACCGGCAGGAAGATGCCGCCGATCGAGACGGTTTTGCCGCCGAGCCAGGAATGGGTGACGCTGCGATAGTCCGGCGTGAAGAAGAACTGCGACAGGCCGCGCATGACGATCGCGAGCCCAAAGGTCGAGAAGATCTGCACCATGCCGGCATTGGCTTTGGCGCGCACCGCAAAGCGCACGATCAGGAGATAGACCACCGCGCCAAAAACGAACAGCGCGGCGGCGACCAGCGGCGCCGACAGCAGGGGATCGATCGCGAAGAACGCGAACAGGAAGAAGGTCGCGTACATCGCGATCATCAGGAATTCGCCGTGGGCGAAATTCACGACGTCCATCAGGCCGAAGATCAGCGCGAGGCCGACCGCAATCAGCCCGTAGAGCAGCCCCATCAGCAGGCCGCTCGCCAGGCTTTGGATAATGGTCTCGGCTGTCATGGCCCCCGCCCCCAGCGTTGCCAGCTACTTCATCGGCCAGATCGGCTCGGCAATGGCCGCTTGCGGCGGGAAGATGGTGACGAACTTGCCGCCGACATATTGCAGCAGCACCGGATCGGCGTCGTTGTTCTGGCCCATCTCGTCGAACTTGACGCGCTTCCACGGCATGATGGTCTGCTCGCCGGGCATGTCGGTGGCGGCCAACGCATCGCGAATTTTCTCGCCATCGGTGGACTTGGCGCGGTTGATGGCGTCCGCCATCACGATCAGGCCCATGAACTGCCGCGAGGTAAGGTCGTTGAAGTCCTTGCCCGACTTTGCCTTGTACATCGCATTGATGGTGCCGACGACCGGACGCTTGGCGGCGAGATCGAGCGAGAAGCTGCCGCGCGAGATCACGCCTTCGAGCTTGTCGCCGACCGCATCATACAGCGCCTTTTCCGAGAAGCCGGCGTCCTGCGCGACAATCGCCGGGGGCTTGTAGCCGAGTTCGGCCATGGTCTTGACCAGCAGGATGCCGTCGGTGGTGTAGCTCGAAGGCATCAGCACGTCGGCGTTGGCCGCCTTGATCTGCTGCACTTCGGCCGACAGTGACGGCGAATTGGCGCGGTACTTGATATCGGCGACCACCTTGTAGCCGCGGTCGGCCGCCAGCTTGAGCTGGGCGTTGCCGGAATCGGTGCCGAAGATCGTGTCTTCGTGGAACAGCGCCAGCGTCTCGATCTTGGTGCCTTTCTTCTTCATCGCATCGAAGAAGTCGAACATCGCCGTCGAGAACATTTCGTCATGGGCTGCGGCGCGGAAGTAGTATTTGAGGCCGCGGCGATGCAGGCTGGGCGACGAATTGTCCGCCGAAATGAACGGAATCTGGTAGCGCTCGCAGACCTGGCTGACGGTGACCGCCACCGCACTCTGGTAGGTGCCGATGACGGCGCAGACCTTTTCCTGGGTGATCAGGCGCTCGGTCTCGGCGCGGCCCTTTTGCGGGTCGCCCTGATGGTCGGCGAATACGAGCCGCACCTTGGCGCCGCCGAGACCGGGCAATCCCGTCCCCTTTGCCAGCGGCAGATCGAAATCATAATTGTTGTTGATGATGTCGGCCGCGGTGCCATAGGCATGCTGCGCATCGACGCCGATCTGCGCGTTGGCGCCGGACAGCGGATAGAGAACGCCGATCACCACTTCCGACGTTTGCGCGCGCGCCGCGATCGGCGCGAAAGCGGCAGCGGCGGCGGTTCCAAGCAATACATTGCGGCGAGTGATCGTCATTTACAAAATCCCCTGTTGATCGGCAGCTATCGATGAAACGGTTGGCGGTTACGGTAAAGCCTCAATGAGCGGCAGAGCCTGCATCAAAGCACGGCAAGCGACTTGTTCTGCAGATCGGTCACCAGCATCAATCCCGGCGAGTGCGTGATCGCAAACGGCACCCTGGCGGCCGCGATCACCGATTGCGGCGTCACGCCGCAGGCCCAGAACACCGGAATTTCGTCGGCTGCGACCGGCACCGCATCGCCATAGTCGGGCTTGTTGATGTCGGCGATCCCGATCGAATGCGGATGGCCGAGATGAACCGGCGCGCCGTGCACGGAAGGAAAGCGCGAGGTGATCTGCACCGCGCGGATCGCATCCGCCGGCTTGAACGGCCGCATCGACACCACCATCGGACCCGCGAACGGGCCGGAGGGGCTGCAGGCGACATTGGTGCGATACATCGGCACGCGGACATTGCGCTCGATGTGGCGGATCGGCAGCCCATCCGCCATCAGCGCTTCCTCGAACGAAAACGAGCAGCCGATCACGAAGGCGACGAGATCGTCGCGCCAATGCGCCATGATGTCGGTCGGTTCCTCCACCACTTCGCCGTCGCGCCAGACGCGGTAGCGCGGCAGGTCGGTGCGGATGTCGAGGTCGAGGCCGAGCGCCGGGAATCCTGAAATCACCGACATCGGACATGCCGATGATCGGACACGGCTTCGGATTGAGCTGGCAGAACCGGTGAAACGACGACGCCAGCTTCTCCGGCAGGATCGCGAGATTGCCCTGGACATAACCGTTGGCGACGCCGGCGGTGGAAGAGGCCATGCCGGTCCGGCAGGCAAGGCGAGCGGCGACGCTCGGCGATAAATCCGCCGTATCGAGATCGGGTCGTTCCGTTCTTGCCAAGCTGGTCATGATTGCAACAGCTCCAATCGGGTCGACATCTACTCGCGCATATGGCTATGATAATGTCTAATCGTGATTTTTAATCAAGATCGATAAATCAGTATTTATCGATCTGCGGGCAGAGGGTGCATGGCTGATTTCAAGGCAATTGAGACCTTCATGTGGGTGGTGACGCTCGGCAGCTTCCGCGGCGCCGCCCAGAAGCTCAACACCACCCAGCCCGCGATCTCGCAGCGGATCGCCCAGCTTGAACGCGAGGTCGGCGTGAAACTCCTGCAGCGCGACCGCCGCATGGTGCTGCCGACGCCGAGCGGCCGGCAAATGATGGTCTATGCCGAGAAACTGATCGGGCTGCGTTCGGAAATGCTGGCCGTGGTCGGCGACCACTCCGCGATGCGCGGCGTGCTGCGGCTCGGCGTCGCCGAGACCATCGTTCACACCTGGCTGACGCAGCTGATCAAGAGCGTCAATCACACCTATCCCAACCTCACGCTGGAAATCGAGGTCGACATCACCTCGAACTTGCGGACCCGGCTATTGGCGCAGGAAATCGAACTGGCCTTCCTGCTCGGCCCCCTGACCGCGCCCACCGTCAGCAACCGCGTGCTGTGCGACTATCAGGTCGGCTTTCTGGCCAGCCCGTCGCTCGGCCTCGGCAACGAAAGGCTGACGGTGCACGATCTGGCGAAATTTCCGATCATCACCTTTCCGCGCAAGACGCCGCCCTACGAAATCGTGCGTTCGCTGTTCAACCGGCCGGATCTGCCGCCGATGCGCCTGCATGCCAGCGCGTCCCTGGGCACCGTAATTCACATGGCGATCGAAGGCCTCGGCATCGCCGTCATTCCAACCGCGATCGTCGAAAACGAAATGGCCGATGGACGGCTGCAATTGCTGTCGACTAACCTGCAGATCCCGCTGCTGACGTTTTCGGCGAGCTGGCTGGCCTCGCCCGACACGGTTGCGGTCGAACGCGTAGCGGAACTGGCGGCCTCGCTGGCGCAAGGCAGCGTCGTTGTTGACGCGCCGCCGTCGCCGCGTCATTGAAGCAGGACGCGTGGATCGTAGTGATGACCGGAATGGCCTGATGACCAAGATCGCATCCAATCTGCAAATCGACTCGGCCCGGCTGTGGGATACGATTCACGAGACCGCGAAATTCGGCGCCACGCCCAAAGGCGGCGTGCGGCGGCTGACGCTCGGACCCGAGGACAAACAGGTGCGCGACTGGTTCCGCAAAGCCTGCGAGGCGGCCGGTCTCGAAGTCCATGTCGACACGCTCGGCTCGATGTTCGGCCTGCGCAAGGGACGCGACATGTCGAAGGCCCCGATCGGCCTCGGCTCCCACCTCGACACCCAGCCGACCGGCGGCAAATATGACGGCGTGCTCGGCACGCTCGCCGCGCTCGAAGTGGTCCGCACCCTGAACGATGCCGGGATCGAAACCGAGACCCCGATCTGCATCTGCAACTGGACCAACGAGGAAGGCTCGCGGTTTGCGCCGGCGATGATGGCGTCGGCCGCCTATGTCGGCGATTTCACCACCGACGACATTTTGTCGCGCAGGGATGCCGAGGGCGTCAGCGTCGGAGAAGCGCTCGACAGCATCGGCTATCGCGGCGATGCGCCCGTCGGCCGCCAGAAGTTCAGTGGCTTCGTCGAACTGCACATCGAACAGGGCCCGATCCTCGAAGCCGAGAACAAGACCATCGGCGTGGTCGATTCCGGCCAGGGCGTGCTGTGGTACGACGGCAAGATCACCGGCTTCGAGAGCCATGCCGGCACCACGCCGATGCCGCTGCGGCGCGACGCGCTGGCGACATTGTCGGAAATCGTGCTGGCGATGGAGGCGGCTGCGAAAAAACACGGTCCCGAAGGCGGTCGGCACCATCGGCGAAGCCGTGATCGCCAGCCCCTCGCGCAACGTCATTCCCGGCGAGATCGCCTTCACGGTGGATTGCCGCAGCGCCGACGCTGCGGTCATGGACACGCTGGACAAGGATTTGCGCGCAGCGATTGCGGAGATCGCGACCCGGCGCAAGGTCGACGTCAAGCTCGACCTGGTGTGGCGCAAGCCGCCGACGCATTTCGATCCGAAGCTGGTCGATGCCGTGGAGAATGCCGCGAAATCGCTCGGCTATTCGCATCGCCGCATCACCTCAGGCGCCGGCCATGACGCCTGCAACCTCAACACCGTGATGCCGGCGGCGATGGTGTTCGTGCCCTGCAAGGACGGCATCAGCCACAATGAGCTGGAAGACGCCACGCAACCCGATTGCGCGGCGGGCGCCAACGTCCTGATGCATACCGTGCTGGCGCTCGCCGGCGTCGCGTCATAAGCTGATCAAAACCGGAGGAATTGCCGTGCGCGGTGTTTTTGTCGATGCCAATGAATCGCTGGCCGTGATCTTCGAGCGGCTGGAAAAACCGGGCGATCCCAAGGTTCGTATCAATCGCGATCCCGATATCAAGCCGGATCAATACCCGAAATTGCTCGACGGCGCCGAAATGGTGGTCGTCGATCACACCGCGCTGCCGACCGAGATTGCAAAGCAATGCAAGGGGCTGAAGCACGTGGTGTTCCTCGGCACCGGCGCGCGCAGCTACATGAATCCTGAAGAGCTCGCCGAGCTCGGCATCGAGGTGCACCTGATCAAGGGCTACGGCGACACGGCTGTCGCCGAATGCGCGATTGCGCTGATGTGGGAAGCGGCGCGCGGCCTCGCCCGCATGGACCGGGGGATACGCGCCGGCAACTGGCTGCGCGACGACGCCATGCAACTGACCGGCAAGACGCTGGGTCTGATCGGCTTCGGCGGCATCGCCTCCGAAGTCGCGCGCATCGCGCTCGGCAGCGGCATGCGCGTCATCGCCTGGAACCGGTCGCCGAAGAAACATCCGAAGGTCGAATTCGTCGAGCTTGACGAGTTGCTGTCGGAAAGCGACGTGATCTCGATCCATCTGTTGCTCAACGACGAGACCCGCGGGCTGGTCTCGCGCGCCTGCATCGAGGCGATGAAACCCGGCGTCATCCTGGTCAACACCGCGCGCGGCGCGATCGTCGACGAGGAAGCGATGATCGAGGCCTTGAACTCGGGCCAGATCCGCCATGCCGGGCTCGACGTCTTCAACACCGAGCCGCTGCCGGCCGATCATCCGCTGACCAAAGTGCAGAACGTCACGCTGTCGGCGCATTCGGCGTTCCGCACGCCGGAAGCGAGCGAGAATTTGATTGCGGCGGCGTGGGCGCATTGCCGCCGGATCGCAGGGACGAAGTCAGTCCCTATCCCCGTCGTCCCAGGCGTTCGCCGGGACGACGCAGAAAATCAATCCACCATATCCGCGACCGCCTTGCCGCACGCGGTCGTATCCGCATTGCCGCCGAGATCCCGTGTCCGCAGCGTGCGTTCGCCGAGCGTGCGCTCGATGGCGCCGACGATCGATTGGGCCGCGGTCTTCTCGCCGAGATGTTCCAGCATCATCGCGCCCGACCAGATCATGCCGATCGGGTTGGCGATGCCCTGTCCGGCGATATCGGGCGCCGAGCCGTGCACCGGCTCGAACACCGAGGGAAACAGTCCGGGCGGGTTAATATTGCCCGACGGCGCGATGCCGATGGTGCCGGTGCAGGCCGGACCCAAGATCAGAGAGGATATCGCCGAACAAATTGGAGCCGACCACGACGTCGAACCAGTCCGGATGCAGCACGAAGTTCGCGGTGAGGATGTCGATGTGATACTTGTCCCACTTTACCTTCGGATAATTCTTCGCCATCGCCTCCACGCGCTCGTCCCAATAGGGCATCGTGATCGAGATGCCGTTGGACTTGGTCGCCGAGGTCAGGTGCTTCTTCGGCCGTGACTGCGCCAGTTCGAACGCAAACTTCAAAATCCGGTCGACGCCGATACGCGTCATCACGGTCTGCTGGGTGACGAATTCACGGTCGGTATCCGGGAACATCCGCCCGCCGACCGAGGAATACTCGCCCTCGGTGTTTTCGCGCACCACCCAGAAATCGATGTCGCCTGGCTTGCGGTTCGCGAGCGGCGACGGCACGCCCGGCATCAGCCGCACCGGGCGCAAATTGACGTACTGGTCGAACTCCCGGCGGAATTTTATCAGCGAGCCCCACAAGGAAATGTGATCGGGGATTTTGGCGGGCCAGCCGACCGCGCCGAAATAGATCGCGTCGTGCTTGCCGATTTTTGCCTTCCAGTCCTCCGGCATCATCTCGCCGTGCTTTTCGTAATAATCCCAGGACGCGAAGTCGAAATGATCGAAATGCACGGACACGCCGTGCTTTTTCGCCGCCGCCTCGAGGACGCGCAGGCCCTCCGGGACCACTTCCTTGCCGATGCCGTCGCCGGGAATGACCGCGATCCGATATGTTTTCTTGCTCATCCGTGGGATTCCTTAAGTCCTCTTGCCATGCCCTGAACACGGCCAATCCGATTGCCTTGCAATGGACCAAACCGCGCGCCGGTGCAACGCTGCAGTGCAATGTTGACCGCGGCGGGGCCGAACGCCTACCAATTTCGCTCAACTCTCCCGACCGACATCCCCTCATGAAGCGAGAATTTCCATGGATCTGCATCTGCGCGGCAAGCGTGTCCTGATAACCGGCGCCTCCAAGGGCATTGGCGCGGCCGCGGCCGAGTCCTTTGCCGAGGAGGGCTGCCATTTGCGGCTCGCCGCCCGCAGCGGCGATCAGCTCAAAGCCTTGTGCGACCGGCTGCGTTCGACCCACCAGATCGACGCGACCGCGCATGTCGTCGACCTGCGAAAACCTGCCGACATCGAGAAACTGGTGAAGGATTCCTCCGATATCGACATCCTCGTCAACAATGCCGGCGATATCCCGGGCGGTTCGATCGACAAGATCGACGAGGCGACCTGGCGTCACGCCTGGGAATTGAAAGTGTTCGGCTACATCAACCTCACCCGCGCGATCTATGCGCAGATGAAGGCGCGCGGCCACGGCGTCATCGTCAACGACATCGGCGCCGCCGGCGAAAAATTCGACGCCAACTACATCTGCGGCAGCGCCGGCAATGCGGCGCTGATGGCCTTCACCCGCGCGCTCGGCGGCAAGAGCCTCGCCGACAATATCCGCGTCGTCGGCATCAACCCCGGTCCCGTCGGCACCGACCGCCACGTCACGCTGCTGAAGACGCGCGCGAAGAACCAGTTCGGCGACGAGAACCGCTACAAGGAATTCCAGAAGGGCATGCCGCTCGGCCGCCCGGCGCACGCGCGCGAGATCGGCGACCTGATGGCGTTCCTGGCCTCCGACCGCGCCGGCTATACGTCGGGCGTGATCTACACGGTGGACGGCGGGCTCACGGCGGGCTGGGGGTAGGCTTGTCACTATCGTCATTGCGAGGAGCGATAGCGACGAAGCAATCCATTTATCCGAGGCATGGATTGCTTCGCTTCGCTCGCAATGACGGTGTGGTTAGTCCTTCGTCCGCTCGAACAACTGCCTGATCAGCGTCGTGATCCGCCCCGACGGCGACATCATCTCCTGCATGATGGTGAAATGATCAGCGCCGGGGATCTCCTCGTAAGTCACCGGCAGTCCGTAGCGGGCGCGGTGGCCGGCGAAATCGGCGGTCTGCTTGCGCAGCAGCGGCAGTTCGGCGCTGCCGACCACCAGCGACAGCGGTTTTGCCGGCCCACCCGGCTGCATCATCGGCGAGTTGCGGCGCGACATCGCCTCGTCGAGCTTCAACTTCTCCTGCAGATAGCTGTGACGGATCGGCTCGAGGTCGTAGATCCCCGATATCGCCATCCCACCCCTCACCTTCGGATGCGACAGCGCCATCGAGGTGAGATGGCCGCCGGCGGACCAGCCGGACACCACGATGCCCTCGGCCGCCGCGCCGAGCGCGGGCAACTGGCCGGTGAGAAAGTCGATGCCGGCGTGGACTTCCGCCACGATTTCATCGAGCGTCGCGTCCGGCGCCAGCGTGTAGCCGATCAGCGCCACATTGATGCCATGCGCCATCGGGCCTTCGGCTACGACCGTAAAAACTTCCTTGGCGCGGGCCTGCCAATAGCCGCCGTGAATGAACAGCAGTGTCGGCGCCTTGTCAGCGGCTTTCAGAAAATCGATCCGGTTGCGCTCGCGCGGGCCATAGCGCAGGTCGAGATGGCCGGAAAAGCGCTTGCGCATCTCGCCGGAACGCTGCTCCCAGCCGGCGACCATCTCGACGCTGCCCTTGACCGCTACGCCATTATTGAGGCCGAGATCGCGGTCCTGCTGGCTCATCGCCCGCCAGTCCAGCGCAGAAAACAATGCCGACATTCCAAATCTCCAGAGCAGCCACGACGTGATCGCGTTTCCACTTTGCCGGAAAATGTTCTACAGCACCATCCACGAACAAAAAATGGCGGGAGAGACCCAGGTGGCCGATCAGGAATTGGTGCGGGAGACGGCGTGTGCGATCGTTGGCAAGCTCAGATCGGGTGAAGTCACCCCGCTTGACCTGCTCGACGTGCTGGAGAAGCGGATCGCCGAGGTCGACGGCCCCGTCAACGCGCTGCCGACGCTGTGTTTCGACCGCGCCCGAAAACACGCCAGGGAGCTGATGCAAAAGCCGGTGGCCGAGCGCGGCCTGCTGGCAGGGATGCCGATCCCGATCAAGGACCTGACCGCGGTCGAAGGCGTGCTGACCACCCAGGGCTCGCCGATCTACAAGGACAATATCCCGGCAAAATCCGACATCCTGGTCGAGCACCTCGAAAACAATGGCGGGGTGATCTACGCCAAATCCAACACGCCCGAGTTCGGCGCCGGCGCCAACACCTTCAACGAAGTGTTCGGCAAGACGCGCAATCCCTGGGACACCTCGCGCTCCGCCGCCGGCTCCTCGGGCGGTGCTGCGGTCGCGCTCGCCACCGGCACGGCCTGGCTCGCCCACGGCTCCGACATGGGCGGTCAGCTTGCGCAACCCCGCCAGCTTCTGCGGCATCGTCGGCCTGCGGCCCAGCATCGGCCGCGTCGCGCACACGCTTGTCAGCGCGGTCGACCGCAATCTCGGCGTCCAGGGCCCGATGGCGCGCAATGTCGAGGACGTCGCCCTGTTGCTCGACGCAATGAGCGGCGAGCATCCGGGCGATCCGCTGTCGCTGCCCGTGCTGCCGAATTCGTTCCTCTCCGCCGCGCGCTCCGGCAAGAAGCCGAAGCGGATTGCCTATTCGCCCGATCTCGGCATCACGCCGGTCGATCCCGAAGTGATCGCCGTCACCCGCAAGGCCGCTCAGCGTTTTGCAGAGCTGGGCGTCATCGTCGAGGAAGCCCATCCGGATTTGCGCGAGGCGCACGAATGTTTCCACGTGCTGCGTGCCTTCGACTTCGCGATGCAGCAAAGCGGCGCTGCTGCGCACCAAACGCGACCAGCTCAAGCCCGAAGTGATCTGGAACATCGAGGAAGGCCTCAAGCTGACGGTCGAGCAGATCGCGCGTGCCGAAGCCCAGCGCGTCGCCATGACCGCGCGCACGCTGGAATTCTTCGACAAGTATGATCTGCTGCTGGCGCCGGCTACCATCGTGGCGCCGTTCCCGATCGAGAACCGCTACGTCGCCGAATGCGCCGGCAAGAAGTTCGACAACTACGTCGAGTGGCTCGGCATCGTCTACGCCATCACGCTGGTCTGCTGTCCCGCGCTGTCGCTGCCCTGCGGCTTCACCGCATCCGGCCTGCCGGTCGGACTGCAAATGGTCGCAGCCCCGCGCGGCGAGGCGCAGTTGCTGGCCGGCGCCAAGGCCCTCGAAGACATTCTGGGCGTGCGCGGCACCACGCCGATCATTCCGCGGGCGCCTAAATAACACCTGAATAGCCGGACACCTTCCCGGGAGACGACGGGTCCTCGAGATGACCGACGATCATGAGCCGCCGCCGGAAAGCAAGCTGACGCGCAGCAAGGAACGCTGGGCGCGCGAAGGCCGCTTCCTCACCGGCAAGGTCAGTCGTCCCGAAGAGGCGCGCCTGCCGCCCGGCCAGCATCTCACCCGGGACTGGCCGGTGCTCGATCTCGGACTTTCGCCGAACATTTCGCGCGAGCGCTGGCGGCTCGACGTCTATGGCGCGGTCGAAAACCCGATCTTCTGGACCTTTGCGGAATTTTCCGCGCAGCCGCAGTCGCAATTCGTCTCGGACATTCATTGCGTCACCACATGGTCGCGCTACGACAATCAATGGGAGGGGCTTGCGACCCGCGACCTGCTGACGATCTGCCGGCCGCGCGACGAGGCGCGCTTCGTGGTGCTGCATTGCCATGACGGCTACACCACCAATCTCGCGCTGGAGGATTTTGCCGCCGAGGACGCCCTGCTCGTCCATAGCTGGTCCGGCCAGCCGCTGGAGCAGGATCATGGCGGCCCGGTGCGGCTGGTGCTGCCGCACCTCTATTTCTGGAAGAGCGCCAAATGGCTGCAGAGCATCGAATTCCTCGAACAGGATGCGCCGGGCTATTGGGAAGTCCGCGGCTATCACAACCGCGGCGATCCCTGGGCCGAAGCAACGCTATTCCGGCGACTGAAGTGCATTAGACGCAAGGGAGAACGCCCGTGCCGACCGAACGCTTTCAATTCACCGGCGAAGGCGGCCATCAGCTCGCCGCCGCGCTCGATACGCCTGACGGCGCGATCCACGCCTACGCGCTGTTTGCGCATTGCTTCACCTGCGGCAAGGACGTGCTGGCGGCGAAACGCATCGCGGTGGCGCTGGCGGCGCGGGGCATCGCGGTGCTGCGGTTCGACTTCACCGGCCTCGGCTCCAGCGAGGGCGATTTCGCCAACTCGACCTTCTCCTCGAACGTCGCCGACCTCGTCCGCGCCGCCGATCATCTGCGCGAGACCCGCAAGGCGCCCGCGATCCTGATCGGCCACAGCCTCGGCGGTGCGGCGATCCTCGCCGCCGCCGGTCAAATTCCGGAGGCAAAAGCGGTCGTCACCATTGCGGCGCCGTCCGATCCCGCGCATGTCACGCATCTTTTCAAGGATCGCATCGAGGACATCCGCACCCAGGGCAAGGTCGAGGTCCAGCTCGCCGGGCGGCCGTTCCACATCACGCGCGAATTCCTCGACGATATCGCCGAGCATGATCTGATGGCGCATGTTGCGAAGCTGCACAAGGCGCTGCTGGTTATGCATTCGCCGACCGACGACACGGTCGGGATCGACAACGCCACCAACATCTTCGTGGCCGCCAAGCATCCCAAGAGTTTCGTCTCGCTGTCGGGCGCCGATCATCTGCTCAGCGGCAAGCGCGATGCCGCCTATGTCGCCGACGTCATCGCGGCCTGGGCCGAACGCTATGTCGATCCGCGTCGCGGCACAGCCGGCCGCCGATCCCGGCGCAGCGCCGCGCAACGTCGTGGTGCGCGAAACCCGCGCCGGCAAATTCCAGCAAACGGTCACGATCAGGCCCGCATCAGATGCTGGCCGACGAACCCGTCGCCGCCGGCGGCGAGGATACCGGGCCCGGCCCCTATGACTTTCGTGCTGGCGGGCCTTGGCGCCTGCACGTCGATGACGATGCGGATGTATGCCGACCGCAAATCGCTGCCGCTCGATCGCATCACCGTGACGCTGAAGCACAGCAAGATCCATGCGGAAGATTGCGCCGAATGCGAAACCAGCGAAGGCATGCTCGACCAGATCGACCGCGTGATCGCAATCGAGGGCGCGCTCGATGCCGATCAGCGCAAGCGGTTGATGGAAATCGCCGACAAATGCCCGGTGCACCGGACACTGACGTCGGAAATTCGCATCGTGACCAAGGCCGCGGAGTGACGACGGACTAGGCCGTCGCCAGCGGACGGACGCGGAACGCGCCGCGCAGGCCGAGCGCCGTGCCGACCATGATTCCGGCGACCGCGATGAACGAGGCCAGCGCCAGCGTCGAAAATCCCGTCAGCCCCTGCCCGACCGAGCAGCCGAGCGCCATCACGCCGCCCGCCCCCATCAGCGCAGCACCGCCGGCCGAGCGCAGCATGTGGCGCGGCGACTGGTAGCCCTCCAGGTGAAAACGCCCGGTCGCCAGCGCGGTGATGAGGCTTCCGGCGAGCACGCCGCCGACGGTGGCGATGCCGAAATTCAGCGTCGATCCCGTCGACAGCATGACATACTGCAGGGCGTCCGCGATCGGCGCGATGAAGGTGAGCGACACCACCGGCGTCGGGTTGAAATCGTCGGCGCCGAGATAGCCGCTCGCGAACCATCCGGCCGCAACCAGAAGGCCGATCACGAGCACCGGCCGCGACCTGGCCCGGCGATCGCCGGAACGGCACGCTTGCGAACGCGAAGATGATCAGCGCGGCGCTGATGACGGATGCCGCCACCATGCGCGCCGTGATCTCGCTAAAGCCCAGCCCTGCCAGCAGCGCCGGCACCGAATTCACTTTCGTCGTGATCTGCGAGGCCTGCACCATCGCGATGCGCGCCGGCGCGATCAGACCCTTCAGCGTCATCATCGCGACGATGCCGAGCACGATCACGACCACGAAGGAGCGGAGATTGCCGCGCCCGAGCAGCACCAGCGCGCGCGAGCCGCAGCCGTTCGACATCACCATGCCGTAGCCGAACAACAGCCCGCCGAAAAACATCAGCGGCGCCGAGAACGACGGCTGCAGATAGATCGACTTGCCGAGATCGACCAGACCGGCCGCCGCCAGCAATTGCGTCGCGGCCACCGCCACGCCGATCGCCAGCGCATAGGTGCGGACCAGGCGGCCGTCGCCGTCCGCCCACCAGCCGCGCAGGCTCGAGAGCATGCAAAAGCCGCTCAACAGGCCGACCGCGCCATAGACGAGGCCGATCAGCAGTCCACTCAGCACGATGATGTTGGCGCCTTGCACGGCTTTTCCTTCGGAAACATTCACGGCCGAAAATGGCCGCGCACAGCTCAAATAAGATGCAAATTTCGCCCTGCTATAGCGCCGCTTGCATGGGCCAGTCCACGGCGGCGAAGCGCAAAGAATGAAGCTATCGCGCGCGCGAACGATGAGGAGAATAAAACCTTCGCTCTCAAACCGAAACGCGAATGGTTTCGTTCCCGCCAAAATCGAGGCAAAATATTCGGGCCGAGCCGTCTATGCCGGCCGCAGGATCACGCGATCGCGCGACGAACCGGCGACCGCGACGAAGGCTTCCCTGGCCTGTTCCAGCGGATAGATCGCGGCCGGCTTGATCGGGAACGGTTTCAGATGGCCGCCGGCGAAGCCGGGGCCGAGCTCGCGCAACACCGCGCCGGTTGCGATCGACGACAGGCCGAGCGTATCGATGCCGACATAGGTGTGCTGGCCGCGATAGAACTCCAGGATGTTGAACTGCACGATGCGGTCGACCGCGGCGATCAGGATCTGGCGCCCGCGCAAGCCGAGCGATTGATGCGCCGCCTGAAAATAGGGATCGCCGACGGTGTTGAAGACGATATCGGCGCCCTTGCCGCCGGTGAGTTCGCGCACGCGCGCCGCGACGTCGGTCGCGGAAGCGTCGATCACCTCGACCTTCGAATTGCTGTGGCCTTCATAGGGTTCGCTCCTGGCGCACCACGCCGATCACGCGCGCGCCGTGCCAGCTCGCGATCTGCACCGCCGCCTGGCCGACCTTGCCGTTGACGCCCATGACCAGCACGGTCTCGCCGGCCTTCGGGATGCCGGCGCGGCGCAGGCCTTCCATCGCGGTGACGAAGGGAACGCCGATCCCGGCGGCCTCTTCCCACGAAAGGCTGTTCGGTTTCTCCACCACGGCGTCGGCCTCGACGCACGAGATGCGTGGCATGGGTGCCGTCGCGGCGGATGCCGAGATCGCCGGACGAGCCGAACACCTCGCGTCCGATCCACTCCGCCGGGCCGTCGATCACGACGCCCGCATAGTCGCGGCCCGGCGTGCGCGGAAACACCGCATAGGGCATCAGGCCGGTGGCGGCCTTCACGTCGGACGGATTGACGGCGGCCGCCTTGACCTCGATCAGCAGTTCGTTCGCCGCGCGCGACAACGCGCGGGTCTCGACGACGGGCGCGAGCGAAGCGGCATCGGCGACCTTGGCCGTGCAGGCGAACGCAGCGCGCCTCGACGGCGTGATTGATCGGATTGGGACACCGGCTTCATCTAGACGCTTCGGCGGCGGCGCCAGATACCCAGGATGGCTTCGATCGAAAGCCCGAGCCCAGCAGTTTCGTGTCGCTGCCGACGGGACCATCGATCTCGATCCCGACCGGCAGGCCGCCCGGCGTCATGCCCGCGATAAAGCGACAGGCCGGGAAGGCCGGCATTGCTGCCGGGATCGGTGTTGCGGATCATGGTGTCGAACGTCGGCACCGGTTTGTCGCCGTTGATCGCCATCTCGCCGGAGCCCTTCTCGGCATCGATCAGCGGTGCAGGCGCGATCGTGGTCGGAAACAGGATGCCGTCCAGATTGTTGTCGCGGAAATACGCCTGGTAGATTTTCTGCAAGCCGGGCCGGTGCACATTGATGGCATCGGAATAGGCGGCGCCGAAGGCGTCGGCGGTGATGGCGCCGAACGCGCCCTTGACGTCGGGGCTGGCGATCTTGGCGGCGATGTCGGCGAGCGAGATGCCCTTGATGCCGGTCGCCTCGAGATAGGCCGGAATGTCGGCGATCGGTTCGTGCAACGCGACCGGGAACGACACTTTCGCGTTTTGCTCGAACAGCCCGGGCATGTCGACATCAACCAGAACGACGCCGGCTTCGGCAAGCCTGGCGCGCGCCGTGCCGGCCACGTCTTCGAGGTCCCGGTCAAGTCCGCTCCAGAAAGCCGCGGGAATGCCGAGGCGCTTGCCGCGCAACGGCTCGGCGGTCGCCATCGGCGTGCCCGTGATGATGGAATCCAGCAGCGCCACGTCCGCCACCGTGCGGCCCATCGGACCTACGGTATCGCGGGTATGGCTGATCGGGACCACCATGATTGGCGTCGTCGTAGCGACGTTCCGCGCCGCCGTTGCCGACCGACGGCCGCAGCCCGACAATGCCGCAGAGCGCGGCCGGCACGCGCGTCGAACCGCCGGTGTCCGATCCCAATCCGCAGGTGACGATGCCGGCGGCGATCGCCGCCGCCGTTCCGCCGGAAGAGCCGCCGGGAATCCGCGTCTTGTCGTAGGGATTTTTGACCGGCCCTGCGAATGACGCCAGATTGGTGCTGGTGATCCCGAACGCCAGCTCATGCATGTTGGCCTTGCCGATCATGATGACGCCGGCCTTCAGCAGTTTTTCCAGCGAAGGCGCGTTGCGGTTCGGCTGGGCGTTCTGCAGCGCAGGCGTGCCGGCGGATGTCGGCATGTCGGCGGTGTTGATGTTGTCCTTGATGACGATCGGAAGCCCGGCGAGCGGGAGCGGCTCGGGCCGCGACCACTCGTCGATTTCGGCCGCCGCCGCCAGTCGCCGGATCCTTGTTCACGAAAATCAGCGCGTTGAGATCCTTGACCTGTTCGGCGCGCGCGAAGGCGGCCTTGGCAACCTGCGTCGCCGTTATCTTCTTCGCCCTGATGGCGGCGACGATTTCGGCGGCGGACATCGGAGTTGGAATCGGCCATGGCGGGAGCTAGCGCCTCCGAGGGAAGGAAGGACAGCGCCGGCGGCAAGGCCGGCCGACGTTTTCAGGATATCACGGCGGGACGGATTGGTCATGAACACTCCCTCGGTGCTGAGTTATCCTTTCGGCCGCTTGTCGAACACGCGTCTGGCCTTGCCGAGCGAACGTTCCAGCGTCTCGGGCGCGACGGCCTTGATGCGCGCGGTGATGCCGATGGTGTTCTTGATGAAGGTCGCGACCTTTTCGGCCTGGTCGGTGAGGCCGCTGCCGTCCCAATGTTCGGGGCGGGCTTCCGCCAGCACCGTCATCTCGTCCATGCGCCCTTCGCGCGTCAGTTCGATGATGAAATGCCCGCCGCACCAGTCGGTCGCCAGCAACGCTTCCTCGATCTGGGTCGGAAACACGTTGACCCCGCGCAGGATGATCATGTCGTCGGAACGCCCCGTGACCTTTTCCATCCGCCGCATGCCCGGCCGCGCCGTGCCCGGCAACAGCCGCGTCAGGTCGCGGGTGCGGTAGCGGATGATCGGAAACGCTTCCTTGGTCAGCGAGGTGAACACCAGTTCGCCCTTCTCGCCGTCCGGCAGCACCTTGCCGGTCTCGGGGTCGATCACTTCGGGGTAGAAATGATCCTCCCAGATATGCAGGCCGTCCTTGGTCTCCACGCATTCCTGCGCGACGCCGGGGCCGATCACTTCCGACAGGCCGTAGATGTCGGTCGCGTCCATATCGAAGGCCTGCTCGATCTCGGCGCGCATCGCGTTGGTCCAGGGCTCGGCGCCGAAGATGCCGAACTTCAGCGACGATTTGCGCGGGTCGAGCTTCTGCTTCCTGAACTCGTCGAGGATCGCCAGCATGTAGCTCGGCGTCACCGTGATGATGTCGGGCTTGAAATCGTTGATCAGCTGCACCTGCCGTTCGGTCATGCCGCCGGACACCGGCACCACGGTGCAGCCGAGCTTTTCCGCGCCGTAATGCGCGCCGAGCCCGCCGGTGAACAGGCCATAGCCATAGGCGTTGTGCATGATCATGCCGGTGCGGCCGCCGGCGGCGCGGATCGAGCGCGCCATCACGTCGGACCACGATGTCGATATCGGCCTGGGTGTAGCCGACCACGATCGGCTTGCCGGTCGTGCCGGAAGAGGCGTGGACGCGGACCATCTTCTCGCGCGGCACCGCGAACATGTTGAACGGGATAATTGTCGCGCAGGTCGGTCTTGACCGTGAACGGAAATTTCGCGAGATCGGAGAGCTGCTTGAAATCGCGCGGGATGCACGCCGGCCTTGTCGAAGGCCTTCTTGTAATGGGCGACATTGTCGTAGGCATGCGCCAGCGACCAGGCGAGGCGTTTGGTCTGCAGCGCCATGATCTCGTCGCGGGAAGCGCGCTCGGCCGCGTCCATCTCGGCGCGGTAGCCGCTTGCCCTGGACTTGAAGATTTGTCGAAGCCATCGCGTTTCCTCCAAAACGGTTTCTTCTTTTGCCTTGTATCGGTCGCTTCGATCTCCGGCAGCCACGCGCCGCCGATGGTGCGGGAATGACCGCGAAACTCCGCAATCACCTCATCACCGCGGTCACGCGCACATCGTAGATACCCGAGCGGCCGCTGCGCGAAATTTCCCGCGCGGTCGCGACCAGCACGTCGCCGAGTTTGCCGGGCCGGATGAAGGTGACGTTGCACTGCGCCGCGACCGCGCGCTCATTATGGGTGTTGCAGGCAAAGGCGAAGGTCGAATCCGCCAGCGTGAAGATGAAGCCGCCATGGGCGATGCGCTGGCCGTTGACCATCTCCGGCCTGCACCGTCATCGACAGCGTCGCCCGGCCCGGCCCGATCTCGACGATCTCCATGCCGAGGCCCTTGCTGGCGTCGTCCTCCTTCCACATCGCGTCCGCACAGGCGCGCGCGAGGTCGTCGGGCGAAAGCGTGGCCTTGACGTTCACTGCGGTCTCCCTGTCGCCGGCTTGTTGCAACAAGCTTCTCTGGATTGATGCTAGTCTTGAGCGAAGCCGCCGCGCTGTCAACGCCCCGGACGCTCTACACGTGATCGTAATCCACCACGACCTTGTCCGACACCGGCCGCGCCTGGCAGGTGAGGATGAACCCCGCCTTCAGCTCCCACGGCTCCAGCGAATAGTTCACTTCCATCTGCGCCTCGCCCTCGACCAGCTTGGCGCGGCAGGTCGAGCACATGCCGCCCTTGCAGGCGAACGGCAGATCCATGCCGGCGCGCAGCGCCGCATCGAGAATGGATTCGTCCTCGGCGACCGGCACCTCGCGGCGCTTGCCGTCGATGATCAGCGACGGCCAGCGCCTTCGGCGGCGCCGACGCCGCGATCACCTTCTTCGGCGCGCGGCTTGCCGCCGAACTCGGAGACGAAGCGCTCGACATGAATGCGATCCTCGGCAATGCCGATATCGCGGCAGGTCGCCTCGATGTCCTCGCTCATGCCGGTCGGGCCGCAGATGAAGACATGATCGACGCTGGCGGCCGGCACCAGCGAGCGCAGCAGCACCCGCACCTTTTCGCCGTCGAGCCGGCCGTGCAGGATCGGAATGTCCTGCTCCTCGCCGGAGATGACGTGGAACACCGAGAAGCCGCTGCATGAAGCGGTCCTTCAGTTCTTCCAGCGCCTCGCGGAACAGCATGCCTGACGTCGAGCGGTTGCCGTAGAACAGGAAGAAGCGGCTGTTCGGCTCGCGCGCCAGCACGCCCTTGACGATCGACAGGATCGGCGTGATGCCGGAGCCCGCGGCAAAGCCGACATAGACCCGCGCCTCATCGGGCGCATGCGCGACGCCGAAGCGGCCGGTCGGCGTCATCACGTCGAGCTCGTCGCCGGCCTTCAGCTCGTCCGCGGCCCAGCTCGAGAACGCGCCGCCATCGACCTTCTTCACCGCGATCCGCAGTTCGCCGTCATCGGGGCCGGAGCAGATCGAATAGGAGCGGCGCACTTCCTCGCCGTCCATCGTCGTGCGCAGGGTCAGATACTGGCCGGGCGCAAAACTGTAATCGTCGGCGAGCTCGTTCGGGATCGCAAAGGTCAGCGACACCGCGTCCGGCGCTTCGCGGCGCAGATCGTTGACGGCGAGACGATGAAAGCGGGGGTGCTAGGGACATCAGTCGGCCTTCATCTCACCGTCATTGCGAGGAGCGCAAGCGACGAAGCAATCCATTCTTTCTTTGCGTGGCGAGATGGATTGCTTCGCTTCGCTCGCAATGACGGGGTGATGGATGACGGCTCAATGACACTTGAAATAATCGAACGGCTCGCGGCAGCTCTTGCAGCGCCACAGCGCCTTGCAGGAGGTCGAGCCGAATTCGGACAGCACTTCGGTATTGCCGGAGCCGCATTGCGGGCACGCCACCTGCTGCTCGCCGAACAGCGCGCGGCGGGAGCTTGCGGCCTGCGGCGGCGCGATGCCGTATTCCCTGAGCTTGCGGCGGCCGTCCTCGCTCATCCAGTCGGTGGTCCAGGCCGGCGACAGCACGGTGCGGATTTTCGGCCGCGCGAATGCCGGCGCGCTCCAGCGCCAGTTCGATTTCCAGCGCGATCATGTTCATCGCCGGGACAGCCGGAATAGGTCGGCGTGATCGCGACCTCGACGTGGCCGTCGCTGACCGCGACGTCGCGCAGCACGCCGAGATCGGCGATGGTCAGCACCGGAATTTCGGGATCGACCACCTGCGCCGCCGCATCCCAGGCGCGCCGGCGCAGATCGGCATCGCTGAGCACGGCGGTCACCATGTGGCCCCCGGAAAGGTCCGCTGCATCGACTGCAATTCGCTGAGGAGATGGCCGAGATGCTCGCTGTGCCGGCCGTTGCGGCCGCCCTGCTGCATCCAGTCGCTCTTGGGCAGCGCCAGCGTCGCCTCGTTGACGACGCCGGACACCGTCTTGAGCCATTGCGCGTGCAGTGTCGCGGGATCGACCGCGATGCCGGCATCGATCAGGCCGCGCTCGCTGTCGTCGACCGCGAAACATCTCGCCGGTGATAGGCCCAGAGATCGTCGATCGCGGTCTGCGCGCGGCGCGTGGCTTTCCTCGGTGCCGTCGCCGAGCCGCACCATCCATTCCGACGAATGCCGCAAATGATAGGCGCTTTCCTTCTCCGATTTCGCCGCGATCGCGGCCAGCGTCGGATCGGTCGATTTCATCATCGCGCGCCAATAGAGATCGGCGAACGCCGCATAGAAGAACTGCCGCACCATGGTGCGCGCGAAATCGCCGTTCGGCTGCTCCAGCAGCAGCAGATTGCGGTACTGCCTGACGTCGCGCAGATAGGCGAACTTGTCCTCGTCGTTGCCCTTGCCTTCGACCTTGGCGGCATAGGAATAGAGCTCGCGCGCCTGGCCGAGCAGATCGAGGCCCATATTGGCGAGCGCCATGTCCTCTTCCAGCATCGGCGCGTGGCCGCACCATTCCGACAGCCGATGGCCGAGGATCAGCGCATCGTCGGCGCGGCGCAGCGTGTAGAGCACCAGCGGCGTTTCGGAGACGGAGATGGAGGCGACTGCCATATCGATCCAACCTGCTCGCTTGCTCCGACCTCATCCTGAGGAGCGCGCGAAGCGATGCGTCTCGAAGGATGGGCCATGGATTGCTTCGCTGCGCTCGATGACGGTTGCTTCGCGCGCTCCTCACCATGAGGACAGAAATCACATATGCCCGACTTCATCCGGCACGTCGTAGAACGTCGGATGCCGGTAGATCTTGGATTCCGCCGGCTCGAACATCATGCCCTTCTCGGACGGATCGGACGCGGTGATCGCGCTCGACGGCACCACCCAGATCGACAGCCCCTCGCCGCGGCGGGTGTAGATGTCGCGCGCGGCCTGCAGCGCCAGCGTCGCGTCGGTCGCGTGCAGCGAGCCGACATGCTTGTGCGCAAGCCCGTTGCGGCTGCGAATGAAGACTTCCCAGAGCGGCGTGTTCGGCGTGGCCATCGTGATCTCCCTCATTCCGCGGCTTGCGCGAGCTGGCGCTGCCTTGCGCTTTTCGGCATAGGCCTGCGGCCGCCTCGCGCACCCAGGCGCCGTCGTCATGCGCCTTGCGCCGCGCCGCCAGCCGGTCGCGGTTGCAGGGGCCGTTGCCGGCCAGCACCTGGTTGAATTCTTCCCAGTCGATCGCGCTGTATTCCCAATTGCCGTCCGCGTTCTGCTTCATGCCGGGATCGGGAATGGTGAGGCCCGAGAAACTGCGCCTGCGGCACCGTGGCATCGACGAATTTCTGGCGCAGCTCGTCGTTGGAGAAGCGCTTGATCTTCCATTTGGTCGAGGTGTCGCTGTGCTGGCTCGCCTTGTCGGGCGGACCGAACATCATCAGCACCGGCCACCACCAGCGATCGAGCGCGCTCTGCGCCATCGCCTTCTGCTCTTCGGTGCCGCGCGACAGCGTCACCATGATCTCGAAGCCCTGGCGCTGATGGAAGGATTCCTCCTTGCAGACGCGGATCATCGCGCGCGCATAGGGGCCATAGGAACAGCGGCACAGCGGAATCTGGTTCATGATCGCCGCGCCATCGACCAGCCAGCCGATCGCGCCGATATCGGCCCAGGTCAGCGTCGGATAATTGAAGATCGAGGAATATTTCGCCTTCCCCGCCAGCATCAGATCGACCAGCTCTTCGCGCGAGGTGCCGAGCGTCTCGGCGGCGGCATAGAGATAAAGCCCGTGGCCGCATTCGTCCTGCACCTTGGCGAGCAGCGCGGCCTTGCGGCGCAGCGACGGCGCGCGGGTGATCCAGTTGCCTTCGGGCAGCATGCCGACGATTTCGGAATGGGCGTGCTGGGAAATCTGCCGCGTCAGCGTCTTGCGATAGGCCGCCGGCATCCAGTCGTTCGGCTCGATGCGCTCGTCGGCGTCGATGCGCGCCTGGAACTGCGCGGAGCGTGCGGCGTCCTCGACATTGCGGTCGTCGCCGTCGGACGTGTTGAGCGCCTGCGTGTACATGGCCGACCTCCCGGATGTTGTTGGACTTGAATATATAACAAAAATTATCAATATGCAAGTATTTTTGTAACATATTTACGTACCGTCGAACCGGCGCGCCAGCGCCTGTCCGGCCTTCGGCAGCGGCCCGTTTTCGTTGCTGGCATGGCGGTCAAGCCATTGTTCCGACGCGGGAAGCAGCCCGCGATAGATCTCGCCGCAGAGCTGTCGCGCCGCCCTGCCCGGCCAGTCCCGCGGCAGCAGCGCCGTCGGCAGCAGCGGATCGCGCAGCACCACGCGGCGGTAATGGTGGATCAGCAGGATCCGCGCGGTGAAGGCATCGGCGTCGACGAGCGCCTCGCCGCGGCCGATCCAGCCGCGCAGCGGCTCGAAGGTCTTCATGAATTTCAGATAGGCGTCGGCGGTGCGCTCGAGCGGCCAGCTTTCGCTGAGCAGACGCCGGCCGCTGTCGTCCTCGGCGGAGACTTCCAGACGGATCGCGCCCGCCGCTTCCTCCGGCACCGGCACGCCCGACGGCGCGACCCACACGCCCGGCAGCGGACTGCCGAAGCCGGCGTTCTTCAGCGCCTCGCGCGACGCGTCGCGATCCTCGCCATTGCCGATCAGCAGCAGTTCGAACCGTCCGGTCCAGTCGGACGGCGGCGGATCGTAGATGTGTTTGGTCGCGGTATCGAAGGTCTGCCGGCCCTTCTTGCCGAGCCGGTAAAAACTGTTGCGGCCGACCTTGTTGCGCTCGAGCCAGCCGTCGGCCGCCAGCCGCGACATCGCGGTGCGCACCACGCCGCTGTCGATGTCGAGCGCCTCGAAAAATTCCAGCAGCGTGCCGAGCCAGACCGAACCGCCGCGCGGCACGATGGCGTCGCCGAACACGGTGATGACGATCGAGCCGGTGCGCGACGGTTCGCGCTTGAGCTGGTCGACGATGCGGGCGAGCGGCTGCGGCATGCGTCAACGCATACCGCGTTTTGCGGATTCGCGACAATGCCGTGGCGTCAGCGCCTTCACTGCGCTTCGAGACGCGCGGCGTAGCGGCGCTCCTCAGCGGTGAGGGCTCTGCACGCGAACCCTCATCCGGATGAGCTGCGGCAAGCCGACCGCGCCTCGCAAGCACGAGGCCAGAGCCACGCCGCTTACCTGTTCGGATCCGGATAGACCAGGCTGCGCCAGCCGCTGCGATCGAACGGCGACCATTGGCCTTCCGGCTGCGCCAGACGATCGGCGACCGCATAGACCACGGCGGGATGATGGCCCATGCCGCAATGGCTGCTTTCGACCTCGATGCTCTCCGACGTCGCGGTGGTCTTTTCCATGCAGCCCTGCCAGGCGCAGATGCCGTCGGTGCGGCTGAAGATCGCGGTGGTCGGCACCGGCGGCGTTCTCCGCCAGCGATCCGCCGAAGCGCGCATCCTCTTCGTCGGCGCGGCGGCCGCTCGCCATCTCATAGACGCGCCAGGCGTTGGTCGCCTTCGGGCCGGCCGCAAACGGGCTGCCGAGCGTGATCACCGAGCGCACGCGATCCGGCATCATCTTGGCGAGCTGGCGCGCGTAGAGACCGCCGAGGCTCCAGCCGACCAGGCTGACCTTGCGGCCATGGGTGTCGTTCAATTCCTGGACGAGATCGACCATCGCGTGCTGCACGCCATGGCGCAGACCGAGATTGCGGCCCTGGCGCCAGCCGCTGACGGCATAGCCGCGGCTCTTCAGGAAGCTGCGCAGCGGACGCGTCGAGGTGTCGGAGGCGACGAGGCCGGGCAATACCAGCACCGGATGTCCGTCGCCTTTGCGGCGCGAGGCTCAGCAGCGGCAAGGCGCCGAGAAACGCGCCGAATTCGGAAATGGCGCGCCCCTCCAGAAACATCAGGGTTCTGGACGGCGGACGAAGCGTCTGCGTAGCAACGGACATCGTATCTCCTTTCGGCCCGGCCCCTTAAGTCTCGGCAGCCGGCCAATGGATCAGTGAGAAGACGCAAACCTGGTAGAATCGTTCCGCAACGCAACAATCGTTCGTAAAAAGCTAGGGAACCGGTTTTCCGCTTTCAAGCAGGCGCACTGCCACGACATCGCGACAACTAAAAGCACTGGCCGTGATGAATTAGTCACAGCGAGCCGCAGCAGGTATTCGAGCGTGTAAAGCGCCAGTCCCGCAAGCCCGCCGATCAGCGAGCCGTTGAAGCGGATGTATTGCAGGTCGCGGCCGATGTTGATTTCGATCAGCGAGATCAACTGCCCCATGTCCCAGGACTTGACCTGATCGGAGATGAAGGTCGAGACGCCGCTCTTCTGTTCGGCGACGACGCTGCGCAGCACGGCGACGAGGCCCTGGTTGATCTCGGCGCGCAGCTCGGGATCGCCGGCCAGCGCCTCGCCGGCCGCCACGAACATGCCGCGCCAGATGCTGCTGCAGCACCTGCGTCTCGCCGCGACGCGCTGCGCTCGATGAACGAGCGCGCATTCGACCAGATGTTGCGCGCGAGATCGCCGAGTTCGGGCCGCGCCAGGAGATCGCGCTTCAGGCCGTCGATGCGACTCGGCATAGGCCTGGATCGCTGCCGAGCCGGTCGACGAACGACAGCACCATGCGATCGAACTCGCCGCGAAACGGATGCTTGGGATCGTTGCGGACTTCCTCGAAGAACGCGGTCGCCGAGGCCACGATCTTGTTCACCAGGAACTTGTCGGCGCGATAGAGTTTTAGCAGCGTCGGCAATTCGTCGCGGATCTTCTCGCGGATCATGGCCATGGTCTCGGCCTGCGTCAGCGATCTGATGCACCGCGCGCAGGATGTCGTCGAGCAGGCCCTGGTGCCGGCCCTCCTTCACGAAGGTGCGCAGCGTGCCGGCGGCGAGCGGCGCCAGATCGATCGACATGCAATTGCGAGGTGATGCGGCGGCTGACGAAGGTCATCAGGCCCGGAGTTTTCGGTCGCCGCGACCGCTTCGGGCAACAGCCGCAGCGCAAAGCGCGCGAGATCCTCGCTGCGCTTGCGGTCGCGCAGCCAGTCGGCGATGAACGAGCCGAAATCGATCTGGCGCAGTTTGGCCTCGACCGGTGCGGCCTCGAGAAAATGCACCTCGATGAATTCGCCGAGCTTGTCGGCGATGCGGTGCTGGTTGCTCTGGATGATCGCGGTGTGCGGGATCGGCAGCCCCAACGGCCTGCGAAACAAGGCCACCACCGCATACCAGTCGGCGAGGCCGCCGATGGTGGCGGCCTCGGCAAAGGCCGCGACGAAGCCGAACGCCGGATGCACCGGCAGCAACGCCTTTGCCGCAATGAACAGCGCAAACGTCGCCGCCAGCACCAGCGTCGCCAGCAACTTGACGCGGCGCAGTTCGGCGGCGCGTTGCGCGTCGGCGGGCGTGTCGACGACGAATGTGGCCGGCGACGGTCATGACGGCTTTCGAGTGGATCGAAGCAGCGTCGACTACAGCGTCCGTCATTGCGAGCGACGCGAAGCAATCCACGCTGCCGCACATCGAAGGATGGACGGCTTCGTCGCTGCGCTCCTCGCAGATGACGCAAGCGCGCCGCCTCACGCGTGACGGGCTGCACTGATCTATGGACGACACCCGACAAAAAGAAGGCCCGCCTAAGCGGGCCTTCCAAAACGGCAGTTGGCAGATCGCGATCAGGCGGTCTTGCTGTAGACCTTGGAGAAGTTGTCCTGCGCGGTCTTGGCGCTGTCGGCGACGAGCTTGCCGAGATATTCGGTGGTGGCCTTCGCCCGCGAGACGAACAGCTTCGCCACGCGCACGGACCATGTCCGACTGGATCTGGGCGGCTTCGCTCAGCGACTTGGCCGAAGCGAGCTTGTCGATGCCGGCGAAGAACGCTTCCGCGTCCTGATAGAGCGCCTGCTGGATGTTGCGGCTGATCTTGGCGGCCTCGGAGACCGAACCGGCAACGGCGGTCTCGATCGCGGCGGTCACCTTCTCGGAACCGGCATGCATGTCGGCGGCGCGAACCTTGGCGGTCTCGGCCTGCTTCTTCACGAACTCGCGGGCGGCTTCCGGAACTTCCATGTTCTGGAGCTTGGTGAACGCCTCGGTGACGGGCGCGAAGGCTTCCTTGACGGTGTTCAGCACGGAATTGGTTTCGGTGGTCATGGGGGTCTCTCCATCCTCAGGTTTGAGCTATGGGCTCACCCCGTCCGGATTGGCCCGGGGCGAGATCGTTGTGCCATAGTTAATGGTGCGACGCAACATCAATGTTGCATCGCGATATCACGAATTCGTGATCAGCTGATCTTAGCAGTTTGCCGAGGAACGGCGAAAGTTCCACTTTAGCCGATGCCGGAGGCCGACGCGACGCAGCGCAAGGCTCCGAGCGGGCCTTCTACTTTGCATGGGGTTGTTTTCGCGATTTTGTGTCCAGCCTCTAGTGCTGGACGGCCCCAGGGAGCCCGTAGGCCTCCATCTGGGCCCG
This sequence comes from uncultured Alphaproteobacteria bacterium, assembly GCA_963742665.1. GTDB lineage: Bacteria > Pseudomonadota > Alphaproteobacteria > Rhizobiales > Xanthobacteraceae > Bradyrhizobium. Next base: position 230,366 of record CAVUNH010000004.1, on the reverse strand, counting down.
GACCTGCGCCACGTTGTGCCCGAGCACGACGATATCGTGCTTCTTGCCGTCGACGTCCCGGACATGGTCGCGCAGCAGGGCCTCGGCCTTGAAGCCGAGGCTCTCGAACAGCGCGATCGCCGCCTGCTGGTCGACCGTCATCTGCACCGAGAGCTTTTCCAGCCCGGCGCCCAAGCGCCAGCGCAAAGGTCTCCTGCGACAGCGCCCGGCCGACGCCCTGCCCGCGCACGTCCAGCGACACCACCATCCGGATCTCGCCGACATGCGGCGACCAGGAATGCGGGTCGCGCACCAGCGTGCCGCAACCGACCACCGTGCCGTCCTTCACCGCCAGCAGGCTCGTGATCTGCCCGCGTTCGATCTCGTTGATCCAGGCCGACAGCACCTTGGGCTGGCTGATATTGCGCGGCAGGAACAGCAGATCATGGGTCGGCAGTTTTTGCGCGAAGGCGAGCACGGCGGCCTCGTCCGCGCGGGCCATCAGGCGGAATTCGATCTCGCCGGCGTCGGTCTTGGCGTGCCGCGGATAGGAACGTGTTTCACTCATGTCGATCTCTTACCTAACCAGTTGTCCAGTTTCGGCCACAGCCGCTTGATCGCGTTGGCGCCGGCGACGAGGCTGACGTGACCGCCCTTCAGCATCACCTCTTCCTTGTCGGACGAGCCGACCTTGGTGATCAGGTGCTTGGCCGCGTCATAGGGCACGATGTGGTCGTGCTCGGCGACCGCATGCAGGATCGGCACCTTGATGTCGGCGATGTTGGCGGCGCGGCCGCCGACCGTCATGGTGTCGTTGTAGAGCTTGTTGTCCCACATCAGGTCCTTGGTGATGGTGCGGAAATATTCGCCGGCCAGCGGCAGCGTGTCGGTGCCCCAGCGATCCATCATCCGGTAGGCCTTGACGTATTCGTCGTTCCAGATGTTTTCCCACAACTGCACCTGGCTGGCCGCGCGCGAGGCCGGCCGCAGCATCTCGAACGACGACAGGATCATTTCCGGCGGCACGTTGCCGACGCTATCGACCAGCCGGTCGACGTCGAAATAGCGCCGGTCCGAGAAATTCGAGAACAGCTTCATCTCGCGGAAATCGATCGGCGTGGTGAAGCAGATCAAATTCTTCATCGGCCCGTCGTTGAAGATCGATCCGTACAGCAGCGACAGCACGCCGCCGAAGCAATAGCCGATCACGGAGACATCGGTCTCGCCGGAATCCTGCTGCACGCGGCGGACGCAGTCCGGAATGAAGTCGAGGACGTAATCCTCCATTCGCAGCGATTTCTCTTCCGGCTTCGGCGCCGATCCAGTCCAGCATGTAGACGTCGTAGCCGCGCTTCAGCAGGAACTCGATGAAACTCTGGCCGGGCACCATGTCGAGGATGTAGCCGCGGTTGGTGGTCGCCATCACGATCAGGATCGGCACGCGGTAGATTTCGTCGGCGATCGGGCGGTAGTGATAGAGGTTCAGCGTGCCGCGGCTGAGCAGCACGTCCTTTGGCGTCGAGCCCAGCGAGGGACCTGACGAGGAGAAATATTCGACGCCCTTGATGCTGCGCTGGATCGCGCGCTGCACCTCGGACTGGATCCGCTCCGGGATCGACGCCAGATCGAGGCCTGCGGGAGCGTTCATTTTTGCTCTCCCTCCGACGGGGGACGCCTGGTGCGCGGCGGCCGTGACGTGCCGTAGCCGCCTTCGGGCGCTGCCGAATTGTGATGGATCTGGTGCAGCATCGCCTTGATCTCGTTGAGCTGACCTTCAATGTTCTGGATGCGCTCGGCCATGCCGACCAGTTGCGCCCGGCTCGGCAGGTTCATGCTGACGAGATATTTCTCCATCATCTCGCCGAGCTGCTTTTGCGCGCCCGCAGTGACGCCGCCGACCTGGTTCATCACCTTGGAGAATTCCGGCGACGCCATCGCCTGGTTGGCAAAGGAGTTGAACCCCTTCTCCATCTCCCCGATCATGGTCTGCCAGATCACGGCAGGATCGTTGCCCTTGTCGGCCATCGGCGCCCTCCATCAGGTTACGAGCGCTTTGCCACGCCTCGATATTGTCAGCCATACCACACCGTTGCGGCGGGCCGGTCAACGGGCGTTTGGACGCCTGCGACAAAGCTTCTGCGATGCGGTAAACCATGCCATACAGTTCCCCATTACAGTACCATCGAAGGACAACCGACGTGACGCTCGCCCACCAGCCGCCGCAGACCGCCCGCGCCAACGGCATCGACATTTGCTACGAAATCTTCGGCGACGCCGGTGCGGAACCGCTGCTGCTGATCATGGGGCTAGGCGCCCAGATGATCCATTGGGACGACGATTTCTGCCGTCAACTCGCCGCGCGCGGCTTTCGCGTCATCCGTTTCGACAACCGCGACATCGGCAAATCCTCCCGGATGAGCGGCGGCAAGCGCCTGACGCCGCTCGAACTGCTCAAGCTGCGGTTCCTGAAAATCCCGGTCGCCGCGCCCTACAAGCTGATCGACATGGCCAGGGATACCGTCGGCCTGATGGACGTGCTCGGCATCAAGTCGGCGCACCTGGTCGGCGCATCGATGGGCGGCATGATCGCGCAGGAAGTCGCGATCTCGTTCCCGCAACGGGTGCGCTCGCTGACCTCGATCATGTCGACGACCGGCAATCCCAAGGTGCCGCCGCCGACGCGCGAGGCCGCCGCCATGCTGATGGCGCCGCCGCCGGCAACCAAGGAAGAATATTTCGAGCGGTTCGCAAAAACCTGGAAAATCCTGCGGGTCGGCTCGTTCCCCGAAGACGAGGCCCTCGACCGCTCGCGCGCCGAGCGCACGTTCGAGCGCGGCCTCAATCCGGCCGGCGTCGGCCGGCAGTTGCGCGCGGTGCTCGCCTCCGGCAGCCGCAAGGAACGGCTGCGGCACAGTGAAGGCGCCGACGCTGGTCATTCACGGCACCGTCGATCCGCTGGTGCGCCCCGAGGGCGGCAAGGACACCGCGGCCTCGATTCCCGGCGCGAAGCTTGTGATGATCGAGGGCATGGGCCACGCGCTGCCGATCCCGATGTGGCCACAGATCATCGACGCCATCGACAAGCACGCGCATGGCGCGGCGGCGAAGGCGGCTTGACGCTATTTGCCTCGGGTTGCGATCCAGATGACGTGACGCGCGCCACCGCCCTTCCCCGTGGCGCGCACCGCGACCTCGTTGACGTCGAAACCTGTGCCGCGCAGGCGTTTCGAGAACGCGGCATTGGGCCCCGATGACCAGACGGCGAGCACACCGCCGGGCCGTAGCGCTGCGTGCGTCGTAGCCAGTCCGGCTGAACTGTAAAGTGCATCATTGGCCTTGCGGGTCAGGCCTTCCGGGCCATTGTCGACGTCGAGCAGGATCGCATCGAATTTGGATGTGTGGGACCGGATGATCTCGGTAACATCGATTTCGTCGAATGCTGACGCGCGGATCGCCCAGACTGTCGCCAAAAATCTCCGCCATCGGACCACGCGCCCAGGCAACGACGGCCGGCACCAGTTCGGCCACCACGATCCGTGCGCCGCTTCCCAATACCGTGAGTGCCGCGCGGAGTGTGAAACCCATGCCTAGTCCGCCGATCAGCAGATACGGCTTCTTGATCGCCTCGATTTTCCTGGCTGCGAGCGTGGCAAGCGCCGCCTCCGAGCCGCGAAGGCGACTGTTCATCAGCTCATTGGTGCCGAGCTTAATGGAGAACTCGGCGCCACGCCGCATCAGCCGCAGTTCCTCGACAGTGCCGGGAATGCGTGCGGTATCGATTTTGACCCATGGAATCATGGAGTGGTTCTAGCACGCCTTTTCGTCGTCCCGGCGAACGCCGGGACGACCGTGTGTTGGGTCCGTTATCCCCCCGCCCACACATCCAGCACGTAGCGGTTCGTACTACCGAGATCGTCGATCCAGCGCAGACCCGCGGCTTCATCGGCGCCGGTGCGTTCACGATAGATCGACACCAGTGCGGCCTTGACGTCCGGTTCCATCTTGCCGCCGTCGCCGCAGACATAGACGATCGCGCCCTTGTCGATCAGGTTCCAGATCTGTTCCTTCTGCGCCGCGACCAAGTGCTGCACATAGGTCTTCGGCCCGTCCGCACGCGAGAACGCCGTATGCAGTTCGGTGATGCCGTTGGCGGCGAACGCCTTCAATTCGTCCGCGTAGAGATAATCCTGTTCGGGATGTCGGCAGCCGAAGAACAGCATCGCGGGACCGAGCTTCGCGCCCTTGGCCTTGCGGTCGGCCCGCTCCTGCAAGAAGCCGCGGAACGGCGCCAGCCCCGTGCCGGGGCCGATCATGATGATTGGCACCGACGGATCGTCCGGCAGGCGGAAGCCGGCCTTGGTTTCGCGCACGGTGGCGTGGATGGTGTCGCCGCCGCGGCGGCCGGCGAGATAGTTCGAGCAGACGCCCTTGTAGACGCCGCGCCCCGAGCTTGCGGGCGCCTCCACCACGCCGACGGTGACGCTGCAGCGCGCGGCATCGCCTGAAGGCGATGACGAGATCGAATAGTAGCGTGGCGCCAGCAGCGACAGCATTTCGAGATAGGCGTGGAACGGCAGTTCGCACGCCGGATATTCCTCCAGCAAATCGAACACCGATTTGCGTTTCGCCAGAACCTCGTTGCGGTACCGCTCGCTGGACGCGGCATCGTCGCCGACATAGGCCAGCAGCTTCGGCTTGGTGACCGGACAGCGCGTGTGTTCGGACATGATCTGGATCTGCTTGCGGGTCGCGATCTGCTGCAATTCGACGAACTCGGTCAGCAGCCGCCCGACCGACACGGTATCTCCGACCGGCAGTTGCGCACGGCGGCCTTCGGCTACCTGAAGCCTGATCTGGTCGGCCGGGCAGGAAGCCGAACCGCCGTGCAACCGAATCGACCAGCGCCGGATCGTTGCGCGGCACCACGCTGAGGTGATCGCCGACGCGATAGGAAACGCCCGGCGGCAGTTGCACCTCGATATGCCGGGTCGAGCGGTCGGACGGGTTGGCGCCGGACTTGTTTTGCAGCTCGGAATTGACCTGCACCTTCATCGGCGCGACGCCGCCCTGCGCCACGATGGTGTTGACCGCGGTCGGCGCCACCGGCTCGATGGTGTAGAGCGGCGCATCATCGGCGCTGCGCGTGATGCTCGATGCGAGGCCGAATTCCTTGGTGGCCGCGGGAGCCGCGGCGGCAAACCATTTTTCGAACTGGCCGTCGAGGTCGCTGCGGGCATCGCCCTCGCCGCGCGCATAGACGCTGCGCCCGCCATGCGCCGCCAATTGCTCGTCGATCATGCGCGGCACCGACTGATAGGTCGCCGCCCAGTCGCTGTTGCCGCAACCGAACACGGCGTAGCGGACGTTTGCGAACGCGTCCTTGGGCAGGTCGCTACCCAGCCATTTGACGAATTGCGTGGCGTTGTCGGGCGCCGCGCCATTATAGGAGGCGCAGAAGATAAGCACGCCGCCTTTGTCCGGCAGTTGGCCCGCGAACTCATCCATCGGCGCCAACTTTGTCGCGAAGCCATTGACCTCGGCGAGATCGGCGACGCGAGTGGCCAGCTCTTCCGCGGTGCCGAGGTTGGAGCCGTAGAGCACCAATAGCGGCGTGTTGTGGCCGGGGCGCGTGCGGGCCTGGGGAGCCGCGGTGTTCGAGGCTGCAACCGCCGCGGCAGCGCGGCCCGCGAAGGCGCCACGCTCTTTCTCGGTCCGCGGCCGCACCTTGATCTTGAAGCCGTCGGGCTTGATCGTCAGCGTCTCTTTCAATTGCATCTGGTAGCGGTGGATATCCATCAGCTTGAAGCGCTGCAGGATCATGCCGATCGCGAGCGCCGCCTCGTGCATTGCAAAGCCGCGCCCGATGCAGGCGCGCTGACCGTTGCCGAACGGCTTCCAGGCGTTGATCGGACGTTTCGCTTCGGCCTCGCGGCTGAAATTCTCCGGATCGAACGCATCCGGGTTCGGCCCCCACACGCTGGGATCGCGGTGCAGCGCCATGACAAGGACGGTGACGAAAGTGTTTTTCTTCAGCTTGTATTTTCCGCCGATGGTCTCGTCCTTGAGCGGTGCGATGCCATAGGCCGGCGCCGGCGGCCACAGGCGCAGCGCTTCCTTCAATATTTGGGTAATGTAGGTGAGCTGCGTGACCTGCTGATAGGTCGGCCGCGCGTCGGTATCGGGTCCGAGCACGCGATCGACTTCCTCATAGGCCTTCTTCAGCACATCGGGATGCTTGAGCAGCGCATAGAGCGTGCAGGAAAGCAGCCCGCTGGTGGTCTCGTGGCCCGCGATCAGGAAGGTGTTGATCTGGTAGCGGATGTTGACGTCGTCGAGCTGCTCGCCGGTGGCGCGGTCGACGCCGGTCATCATGGCGCCAAGCATGTCCTTCTTGCCTTCGGCCGCCGCCGCGTTGCCGCGGCGCTCGGCGATGATCTCGTCGACCATCTTGTTCATGAAAGCGACATCCTGGGCCAGATCGCGGCGGCGCTTCTGCAGCCACAGGCCTTCCAGCGGCAAGCCGCGGGTCATCATGATGGTCTCGAGCGAGCGCACCAGCGATTCCACGAACGGATGGTAGTCGCGGCGATAGAACGAATTGAAACGGTAGTCGAAACCGCAGAGGCCGATGGTGTCCAGCGTCAGCGCCGTCATGTCGTGGACGACGTCGATCTCCTCGTCGCCGTTCAGCCGCTCCCATTTCTTGACCAGTTGTTCGGCGATATCGACCATGCTCGGGTGATAGGACTGCATGGCGCGGTTGCCGAACGGCTGCAGCAGGATGTTGTGCGCCTTGCCCCAGTTCGGCTCGCTGGTGTCGGCGGTGAAAAGACCGTCGCCGCCGACTGCGCGCACCCGGCGCAGCGAACCGCGCACCGCCTTGTCGAAGCGCTTTTCGTCGGACAGTTCATCGACCAGATCATGGCCGGAGACGATGACGAGCGGCGCGCCCATCATGTCCAGCCAGAAGATCGGTCCCAGTTCCTTGCTAAGCCGCACAAGATCCTGAACGGGCGCCGCCGCATCCAGCGACAGCATGTTGCCGACCACCGGCTTGGTTGGCGGATGCGGAATCGGACTCAGTCGGTTGCTGGACGCCATTGCTAAAATCTCTCCCGCCTTCTTGCCACGTAACCAACGTCGGTGTTCGGCTCAACCAAACCGCTTTCTACGCCATTCGATTAGTTTGGCGCTGACCTCACCCGGCTTTTCCTGCTGCGTCCAATGGCCGCTATCCCGCACCAGATATTTTTCCAGATCCGGGACGAGCTTCTCCATGCCATCGGCGGCCGAGGGCGGCAGCACCAGGTCATTCTCCGCCATGATCATCAGCGACGGAACCCGTACGTTGTGATCGAGGCCGGCCGCGCGTTGCCAGTTGCGGGTCCAATTGCGGTACCAGTTGATGCCGCCGGTGAAGCCGGTTTCGGTGAAGGCGTCGACGAACACCTTCATCTCCTCGGGCGACAGGATCGGCTTGCGTGGATCGAATTTCGGGTCGTAGGCCGCGACCATCTGCGGAATCGCCAGATTGAGCTTGGGCGGGGCGCCGACGCCCGCGGTCGGCGGCGTGGCCGGCGCATCCGCCTTGCGCGGCACAGGTTCACGCATCAGGAAGTCAAACGTCTGCGCGACGCGGCTGCCAAAGATCCTGTCCGGCTCGCGCGCGGGATTCTGAAACTGGACGATATACATCTGATCGCCGTAGCGCATCTTGAACAGTTCGATCGGATCAACCGGCGCACGATCCCAGTGCGGCGTGTTGAGGCCGACGACACCGGCGACACGGGCGGGATGCCGCAGCGGCATCTGCCAGACGATGAATCCGCCCCAGTCGTGGCCGACGAAGATCGCCTTGTCGATTTTCAGATGATCCATCAGGCCGACGAGATCGCCGGTCAGATGCTCCATGTCATAGGCTTCGACCGGCTCGGGCCGGTCGGTCGCGCCGTAGCCGCGCTGGTCCGGCGCAATCACGCGGATGCCGGCCTCGCTCAGGGCCTTGATCTGGTGCCGCCAGGAAAACGCCATCTCCGGCCAGCCGTGGCAAAGGATCACCGGCGGCTTGTCGGTGTTCGGCCCCGCCTCGTAATAGCCCATCCGAATCCCGTTCGTTTGGGCGAACTGCAGCGGCGGCATTTCAATCATCGCAAGGCCCTATTCAGCGGCGCTGGTCATATTCGGCGGCGGCGCATAGGCCGCTTCCAGCGCTTCAAATTCCAGCGGCAGCATGTCGCACAATACCTGGACATGGGGAATGATGTTGGCGCCGGCGATGAAGCCGAAATCGAGCTGGTCGCGGTAGCTCTGCACGGTGATGTTGAGCGCGAGCCCGTGGGTCGAGATCGACACCGGGAAGATGTGCAGCAATTCCGCGCCCGCTGCATATAATGTCTGCCGTGGCCCCGGCACGTTGGACACCGTGATGTTCGCCGCCGGCGGCAACACGTCGGAGAGATTGGAGCGGCTGTAGAGCAGCGCGAGAATCTGCACCAGGATCGGGGCGCCCAGCATCGAGATGTTGGACACCTGCGGCATCAGGGCGCGCAGCGGGTGCGACATTTCCTTGGACTTGGTGGATTGCGCGATGATCGCCTCGAGCCGTCCCTTCGGGTCCTCGATATTGGTGGCGATCGAGCAGATCATGCCGAACACCTGGTTGTTGGCTTCGGTGTTGCCCTCCTCGCGCAGCGAGATCGGCACCGCTGCCGTCAGCGACTTGTTCGGCAACGCGCCCTGCTGGATCAGATAGCGCCGGACCACGCCGGAGGAGAGCGCCAATACCACGTCGTTGAGCTTGCCGCCGGAGGCCTTGGCGAGCGCCTTCGCCCGCGACAGCGAGATCGAGGTACCGGCAAAGCTGCGCTCCGACGAGATCGCCTTGTTCAGGATGGTCGGCGGCGACATCATGCTGACGATGCTGTCACGCGACTTCGGATCGGAAATCTTGCCGACCACCTCGGAAACGCTTTTCAGCATGGTCGGTACGCTGGCGGCGAATTTCACCGCGCTCTCGATCTGGAACATCGCATTGTCGAACAGGATCGAACCGAGATCGCTCTTGCCCGAGCGCGGCAGTTCCAGGCTCTTCGGCGCCGCGGAGGAATCGAACGGCTGCCGCCACAGTTGCTGATAGGAATCGATCAGGTTCGCGGCGATGTCGCGCGGCTCCTGGGTGACCTTGCGCGCCGTCGGCGGCTCGACCTCGCGCGGCACCGGCGTCAGGTCGTAGATCATGTTGGTCAGCGCCGCACCGGCGCCGCCGTCGATGCAGGCATGGTGCATCTTCGAATAGAGCCCGATCTCGTTGTCCTTCATGCCCTCGAAGACATAGAACTCCCAGAGCGGACGGGCGCGGTTCAGGAGCTTGGCATGCATCCAGCCGACGAGGCGCTCCAACGTCGCGCGGTCGTAGGGCGCCGGCAGGCTGCCGCGGAAAATATGGCGGTCGATGTCGAACTGGTCGTCCTCGACCCAGGACGGATGGTCGATGTCGAGCGGCGCCTTTTCCAGCCGTGCTTTCAGGATGGGCGCGATATGCAGCCGCGAGGCGATCATCGCCTTGAAGTCTTCGAAGAAGTTGCCGTTGTAATTCTCGGGCAGGCGGAAGATTGCCATGCTTCCGACATGCATCGGCATCTCAGGCGTTTCCAGATAGAGAAACGACGCGTCCATCGATGACAGTTTTCTGGCGTCAGTCATGTTTTCCTCCCGCAGACAGATCACACGGCGCCTTGGGCAGCGCTTCTGGCGTTCAGACGGTCCTGGAAACGATTGCTGGCCTTCAGGACATTAGTCAGGATTGTGCATTTTCCGGGGTGCCATATGCAATGGCAAACGGCCCCGACCGGTCAAATTGCCTGAATTCACCCTCGGGCTGCGCCAGGCGATCGGCCACCGCCCACAAGGCGGCAGGGTTAACGCCAAGGCCGATATGGCTGGCCAGATGCACCTCGATATTCTCAGCGGTATCAGAGGGTCGCAGCAGGCTGGTACGCCAGTTCACGATGCCATCGGTACGCGAATAGATCGAGGTCGCGGGAACCGGCAGGTCGCCGGCAATGGCTTCCCTGATCTCCGGATTGTCGTTGATGCCTTCTCCCGACAGCGCCTCGTACAGCCGCGTGGCGTTGGTCGCGGTGATGTCATTGGCAAACGGACTTCCGAGCGTGATCACCGAGCGCACCATGTCCGGCAGCTGCAGCGCCAGGTCGCGCGCATAGATGCCGCCGAGACTCCAGCCAACGATGCTGACCTTTCGTCCGCTCGTCTCGTGAATTTGTTTCAAGAGATCGCGCAGCGCGCCGCGCTTGCTGGCGACGCCGCCGAGATTGCGGCCCAGGTTCCAGGCGTAGGTGTCGTAGCCGAGTTCTTTCAGATAGCGCCGCATCGGCGCCATCGAGAGGTCGCTGGCGAGAAATCCCGGCAGCGCCAGCACCGGGTGCCCGTCGCCCCTCGGCGCCCGCATCAAGAGCGGCGACAGCAGCAGGCTCGTGTTGAATTCGAACACGCTTCTGGCTTCCGCCAGCATCAGGAACAGGCTCGGCGGACGAAGCCTGCCTTCCTCCCCCGGCGCGTCGTCGACGACCGCCACTATTTCTTGTCCTTCTTGGTCATGCCGCCGAGGCCGGCCATGGTGACGAACATGTCCTGAAAGCGTTCGGCGATCTTGGGATCGAAGGTGAACCAGCTTTGCATCAGCGATTCCGGCGACACCTTCTCGATGTTGGCCATCATCTGCTGCTGCATCTTGTCCATGACCGCGGTTTGCATCGGGGCAACGTCCGGAAGTCCGAAAAACTGCCGGGCCTCGAGGGGCGTGCAATCTATTTCGACATTTACCTTCATGACCGCTCCTGACCGCTTTGATGGCTTATCGCAGTATCGCCGTGACTGGCTCTGTCACGCAAGGAAAACGCCGCATCCGGCGTCGTTCATTCGTCGCACATGGTCAACCAAACCGTTTGGTCAACCAAACCGTTCAACCGCAAAGGGGGTGGTATCGGCAAACGGGGTCTCGCCGGTCATCATTTCCGCCAGCAGGCGACCGGTCGCAGGTCCAAGCGTCAGGCCGTGGTGCTGGTGACCGAAATCGAACCACAGCCCGGGATGGCGAGGCGCCTTGCCGATCACCGGCAGCATGTCCGGCAGACAGGGGCGCGCGCCCTTCCAGGGTTGGGCATCGACCGGTTCGCCCAATGGAAACAATTTATGCGCCTTCGGCAGGGCCCGTTCGATCTGGACCGGGGTCGGCGGCTTATCGCGGTGGGCGAACTCGGCGCCGGTGGTCATGCGGATGCCGCGGTTCATCGGCGCCAGCAGGAAGCCCTGATCTGAGTCCAGCACCGGGTGATTGAGCACGGCGTTGCCGCGGGGCTTGAGATGCAGATGATAGCCGCGCTTGACGTTGAGCGGGATCGAATAGCCGAGCGGGCCAAAGATCTGATCCGACCATGGCCCCATCGCCACCACCACCTCGCGCGCGGTGATGGTGCCTTCCAGCGTGGCGACGCGCCACCGGCCGCCTGCCTGTTCGAGCGTCCGCGCGTCGCCGACGAGGAACCGGCCGCCCTTGCGGCCGAACAGCGCCGCATAGGCCTTGGCGAGGCCTCCGGGATCGGGGACGAAGCCGGGATCGGGAAAATGCACGCCGCCGGCGAAATCGCCGGTCAGGTTCGGCTCGCGCGCCGCGATCGCAGCTTGGTCCAGCACCTCGCCCGCGACGCCATATTGTTTGGCGCGTTCGAGGTCCCCCAAGGCTTTGGCAAGCGTCGCATCGGAACGGTACAGCTTGATCCAGCCGCCGCGCCGCAACAGCTCCGGCACATTGGCTTCCGCAATCAGCGCCTCATGCTCGATCAGGCTGCGCTGGATCAGCGGCAATTCGGCCTTCGCGCTATGCAGGGCCCGCTCGGGCGAGGATGCCAGGAAGTAGCGCACCAGCCAGGGCAGGAAGGCCGGCAGGTCGGAGAAATGATAGCGCACCTGCGGCGTGCGGTTGGACGCATATTGCAGGATCTGGCGCAGGTCCCGCGGGAACATATAGGGAAAGACCGAGGCGCTTTCGATCAATCCGCCGTTGCCGTAGCTGGTCTCCTCGCCGGCCGTTTCGTGCCGGTCGATCAGGACCGTGTCGCGGCCCCGCTTCTGCAGGTGCAAGGCGGCGCCGACGCCGACCATCCCCGCCCCCAAAACAAGCACGTCTGCCTTCAGTTCCGCCATTCGGCACTCCGAAAGTTCAATGTAACGCAGTCTCGCGCTGCGCCTGGGGTGAAACTAGTCATTGCCGCACTGCCGCGCAAACCGGCTCGCCGGTTACGGGAAATCAGGCTTGCGTGGCGGCTGGACTTTGGCAACGTGGATCGGCAATATCCGCCGCTGTTGCGGAATTGGGCTGATCAAAGCGGGGAATCCAAAAATATGTCAGTACGTCAGAGTTTGTTTGCAGCGGCCCGTGCCACCGTCGCCTGGGCGGTGGTGCCGGCATCGGCGCAGACCGTGCGCTACGCCAACCAGGGTGAATTGAAATCGCTCGATCCCTATACGCTCAACGAGAGCACCACCCATGGGCATCTCGGAAATGTCTATGAAGGCCTGATCGCGCGCGACAAGGATCTCAAGATCATTCCCGCGCTGGCCGAAAGCTGGGAAATCAAGGAAGATCCCTCCCACTGGCGCTTCCATTTGCGCAAGGGCGTCAAGTTCCAGAACGGCGACCCCTTCACCGCCGACGACGTGGTTTTTTCCGCCGACCGCGTTCGCGCCAAAGGCTCGGATCTTCAGTCCTACATTCCCGCGGACGCCAAGGTCGTCAAGGTCGATGACTACACCGTGGATTTCGTACTGAGCTCGCCAAATCCCATTCTGCATGCGCTATGGCATTCCTGGTACATCATGGGCAAGAAGTGGGCGGAAGCGAACAACGCGGTGGAACCGACGCCAGTCGCGGCAACCTCGCCCAGCTATGCCTCGCTCCATACCAACGGCACCGGCGCCTTCACCATCGAGAGCCATCAGCCCGGCGTGAAGACCGTGTTCAAGGCCAACCCGAACTGGTGGCGCAAACCCGAGCACAACATCAAGGAAATCGTCTTCACCTCGATCGGCTCGGATGCCACGCGCGTCGCCGCGTTGCTGTCGGGCGAGGTTGATATCATCGAGCCGGTTCCGGTTCAGGATATTTCGCGGGTTGATTCCAGCTCCCAACGCGCAAGTGCTCAAGGCACCGGAAATCCGCACCATCTTCCTCGGCATGGACCAGACCCGCGACGAGTTGCTGTACTCGAACGTCAAGGGCAAGAATCCATTCAAGGACGTCCGCGTCCGCGAAGCCTTCTTCAAGGCGATCGATGTCGAGTTGATCAAGACCCGGGTCATGCGCGGACTCTCGGTGCCGTCGGCATTAATGATCTCGCCCCTGCTGTTCCCGCTTGCAAAGGATTTTACGCGTCCGAAACTCGATCCCGATGGCGCCAAAAAGCTGCTCGACGGAAGCGGGCTATCCTGACGGGTTCGAAGTCACGATGGATTGCCCGAACGACCGCTACGTCAACGACGCCGCGATCTGCCAGGCGGTGGTCGGGATGCTCGCCCGTATCGGCGTCAAGATTAACCTGTTGGCGCAACCCAAGGCGCAGTATTTCGCCAAGGTGCTGAAAGCCGGCGGTTACCAGACCTCGTTCTACCTGCTCGGCTGGACGCCCGGCACGTCCGACGCGCACGACATTCTCTTCCAGATCATGGGCTGCCGCGACGACCCGAAAGTCAACGCGCGGTCGAGGCAAATCTCGGCGGCTATTGCAACAAGAAGATCGATGAAATTGCCACCAAGAGTGCTGGTCGAGCCGGATACGGCCAAGCGCGATCTGCTGATCAAGGAGGCGTTCGAAATCGTCCAAAAAGATTACGGTTACATCCCGTTGCACCAGCAGGGTCTGGCGTGGGGCGTATCGAAGAAACTGAGTTTGCCGCAACGTGCGGATAATCAGGTCATCTTCTATTGGGCGACCAAACAGGAATAGGCAGCTTCACTACTCACGGTCCCCGGTAGCTTCATGCTCCCGGGGGCTTTTCGTTTCTGGCCGACAGTGACGTCCGCCATACCAGAAGAAAGAAAAGTGAAAGGATAACATGCTCGCTTTCACTCTTCGCCGCGCCATCCAGGCCATCGGCGTCCTGATTGCGGTCGGCATCATCTCGTTTTCGATGTTCCGCTTCGCGGGCGACCCGGTCAACCAGATCGTCGGGATTGATACGTCGTACGCCGAACGCATGGAAATCCGCAAGTCGCTCGGCCTCGACGATCCCGTACCGGTGCAGTTCGCCCGCTATTTCGGCAACGCCGCGCAATTCAAATTCGGCATCTCCTATCAATTCCGCCAGCCGGTGGCGACCCTGCTGAAGGAGCGGATGCCGGCGACGCTGGAACTGGCGATCTGCGCCACCATCCTCGCGATGATATGCGGCATATTGATGGGGGTCTATTCGGCGCTGCGGCGCGACACCGTGCTGGCCAAGATATTCCAGGCCGTGTCGCTGATCGGAATCTCGCTGCCGACCTTCCTGATCGGCATCCTCCTGATCTATCTGTTTGCGGTGACGCTGGGCTGGCTGCCGTCATTTGGCCGCGGGGACGTCGTGCGGATCGGCTGGTGGACCACGGGGCTGCTGACTATTTCCGGCCTCAAGGCTCTGATCATGCCCTCGATTACGCTCGGCCTGTTCCAGATGACGTTGATCATGCGGCTGGTTCGGGCTGAAATGCTCGAGGTCCTGCGCACCGACTACATCCGCTTCGCGCGGGCGCGCGGATTGACGACGCGGGCGGTTCACTTCGGTCACGCCCTCAAGAATACCCTGGTTCCGGTGATCACCGTCGCCGGTCTGCAATTTGGCTCGGTTATTGCATTTGCGATCATTACCGAAACCGTATTCCAGTGGCCGGGAATGGGGCTGCTATTCGTGCAAGCGGTGCAAAACGTCGATATCCCGATCATGGCGGCCTATCTGCTGTTTGTGTCCCTGATCTTCGTCACCATCAACCTCGTGGTTGATATCCTCTACACCATTGTCGATCCCCGGCTGCGCTCGACCATCAGTCGCCCGGCTTGAAGCGAGATATTCGATGTCCGATGCCGTCGTCCCCCAAGTCAAACCGAGCGCATCGCCTGCGCGCAAGGGGGCAAGCTGGCTCCGGCGCGCGCTCGAAAGCGACATGCTCTATTCGTTCCGCCGCTCGAAGATGACGATGGTGGCGGCCGCGATCACGCTGCTGTTCTTTCTGCTCGCGATCTTTGCTTCCGCGCTCGCGGTCCAAAATCCGTTCGATCCGGCGCAGCTTCAATTGCTGAATTCGCGCATCTCGCCGCTGTGGACCGCCGACGGTCAAAGCCCGTTCCTGCTCGGCACCGACGAACAGGGCCGCGACGTGTTTTCCGCCATTCTCTATGGCCTGCGCATTTCGCTCGCGGTCGGCGTACTCGGCGTGCTGTTCTCCGGCACGCTTGGCATCCTCCTCGGGCTGATCGCCGGCTATGTCGGAGGTGCGGTCGATGGCCTGATCATGCGCATCGCCGACGTGCAACTCACCTTCCCCGCCATCCTGACCGCGCTGCTGATCAACGGCGTCGTCAAATCGGTATTCGGCAACCGGATGGACGCCATGAGTACGCTGGCGGTGCTGGTGCTTGCGATCGGATTGAGCTTCTGGGTGCAATATGCCCGCACGGTGCGCGGCTCGGTCCTGGTCGAGAAGAACAAGGACTACGTGGCGGCGGCGCAATTGATCGGCCTTCCCGCGCCGGTGATCATGCTTCGCCACGTACTGCCCAATACGATGGGGCCGGTCCTGGTGATCGCGACCATCAATCTGGCGCTCGCCATCATCACCGAAGCGACATTGTCGTTCCTCGGCGCCGGCATGCCCGACACCATGCCCTCGCTCGGCACGCTGATCCGGATCGGCAACAATTATCTGTTCGCGGGCGAATGGTGGATCGTGGCCTTCCCCGGCGTCGCGCTGGCCGGGCTGATCCTTGCCATCAATCTGCTCGGCGACTGGCTGCGCGACGCGCTCAATCCGAAACTCCGATGACCGCTCCCGTCCTCTCCGTTCGCAACCTCGAGGTGGAATTCCTCACCCGCCGCGGCACCCTGCACGCGATCAACGGCGTTTCCTTCGACATCGCCAAGGGCGAAGTGCTCGGCGTGGTCGGCGAATCCGGCGCCGGCAAATCGGTCACCGGCCTTGCCATCATCGGCCTGATCGATCCGCCCGGCCGCATCGCGCGCGGCGAGATCCATCTGTCGGGCACGCGGATCGATCATCTGCCGCCGGAGGAAATCCGCCGCATCCGGGGCAAGCGGATCGGGATGATCTTCCAGGATCCGCTGACGAGCCTCAATCCGCTCTACAGGATCGGCGACCAGATCGTCGAGACCATCCGCACCCATCTTAATCTCTCGGAGACCGCGGCGCGCAAGCGCGCCATCGATCTGCTTGGCCGAAGTCGGCATTCCCGCCCCCGAAAAACGCATCGACGCCTATCCGCACGAATTCTCCGGCGGCATGCGCCAGCGCGTCGTGATCGCGCTCGCCATCTGCGCCGAACCGGAACTGATCATCGCCGACGAGCCGACCACAGCGCTCGACGTCTCCGTGCAGGCGCAGATCATCCAGCTGATCAAGCGCCTCGGCCGCGACCATGGCACCGCCGTGATGCTGGTGACCCACGACATGGGCGTGATCGCCGAGACCTCCGACCGGGTCGCGGTGATGTATTCGGGGCGGATCGCCGAGATCGGCCCGGTGCAGGACGTGGTGCAGAACCCGCTGCATCCCTACGCCAAGGGCCTGATGGGCGCGATCCCGACGCTGGCCGGCGAGGACAAGCGGCTGGTGCAGATTCCGGGTTCGATGCCGCGTCTGTCGGCGATCCCGCCGGGCTGTCCGTTCAACCCGCGCTGCGGCTTTGTCTTCGACCGCTGCCGCGTCGAACGGCCCGAGCCGATCGTGCAGGGCACGCAGGCCGTGGCCTGTCATCTCTACGATGACGCGGCCAACGCGACGGTCAAGGAGACCGCGGCATGAGTGCGGCGCCCTTTGTCGATGTGAAGAACCTGCGCCGCGTATTCGACGTCTCGAAACCGTGGCTCAACCGCGTGCTCGAAGGCGGCCATCTGGAATTCCTGAAAGCCGTCGACGGCGTCACCTTCGACATCAAGAAGGGTGAAACGTTCGCGCTCGTCGGCGAGTCCGGTTCCGGCAAGACCACGGTGGCGCGGATGGTGGTCGGCCTGTTGCCGCCGAGTTCCGGCGAAGTCGTGATCGACGGCGTCTCGATGACCGATGCGAAGCAGGCGCAGGTGCGGCAAAAGCTGCGCCGCCGCATCCAGATGATCTTCCAGGACCCTTACGCGAGCCTCAACCCGCGCTTCCGGGTCGATGCCATCGTCTCCGAGCCGATCCGCGCCTTCGACCTGATCCAGGGCGAGCGCGACATCGCCGCCCGCGTCGGCGAATTGCTGAACCTCGTCGGCCTGCATCCCGACGACGGCCTGAAATTCCCGCATGAATTTTCCGGCGGCCAGCGCCAACGCATCGCGATTGCCCGCGCGCTGGCCTCGGAGGCCGAATTCATCGTCTGCGACGAGCCGACCTCGGCGCTCGACGTCTCCGTGCAGGCGCAGATCCTCAATCTGATGCGCGACCTGCAGGACAAGTTCGGCCTGACCTATCTCTTCATCAGCCATAACCTTGCCGTGGTGCGTCACATGGCGAGCCGCATCGGCGTGATGTATCTCGGCCGCATCGTCGAGATCGCGGAGGGACGCGAACTCTTCAACAACCCGCGGATGCCCTACACCAAGATGCTGCTGGGCGCGGTTCCCGATCTCGCGATGTCCGGCCGCCAGCGGATTCCGGTCAAGGGCGAGATCCCCAATCCGATCAATCCGCCGCCCGGCTGCGCCTTCAACCCGCGCTGCCCGCTGGCCTTCGATCTCTGTCGCCAGCAGGCGCCCGCACTGATCGACGGCGTCGCCTGCCATGCCGTCAACAGCCCGGCCGAGGCCGTGCCCGCGTGATCACGGGGATGAGCAGCCATCCCAGTCAACCAAACGGTTGGCAAGAAGCCTGCCCTGTGGTCAAGTGCCGCCGCACCACGGTACCAGCGCAAGCATTGGATTCCCATGAGCAACATCAATCCCGATCCGTTCACGACCCGGCCGGAAATCGAAGGCACATTCGGGGTTGTGACCTCGACCCACTGGGTCGCCACCGCGGTCGGCATGGGGATCCTCGAAAAGGGCGGCAACGCCTTTGACGCCGGCGTTGCCACCGCCTTTACGCTGCAGGTCGTCGAGCCGCATCTGAACGGCCCGGGCGGCGATGTGCCCATCATCGTGCATGACACCAAACGCGGCCGCACCGAGGTGATCTGCGGCCAGGGCCCGGCGCCGGCCGGCGCCACCATCGCGCATTATCGCAGCGAGGGACTGGAGATGGTGCCCGGCACCGGGCTGCTCGCGGCCTGCGTGCCCGGCACGTTCGAATCCTGGATGCTGCTGTTGCGCGACTACGGCACGATGCGGCTGCGCGACGTGCTGGAACCCGCGATCGCCTACGCCCGCGACGGCTACCCGCTGGTCGAGCGCGCGGCTGCGACCATCAAGGTCGTCGAGCAATTGTTCCGGAACCACTGGAAGACGTCGGCCGCGGTCTATCTGCCGAACAATGAGGTGCCGAAACCCGGCACGCTCTTCACCAACAAGCAGCTGTCGGAAACCTACGCCCGCATCCTGAAAGAGGCCGAGAGCGCCGGTTCGGACCGCGTTGCCCAGATCGAGCGCGCACGCCAGGCATGGTCGAAAGGCTTCGTCGCCGAGGCGATCGACAAATTCTGCCGCACCCAGGACGTCATGGACGTCAGCGGCTCGCCGCATCGCGGCGTGCTCCGCGCCGACGACATGGCGCGCTGGCAGCCGACGATCGAGGCGCCGCTGACCTATGATTACGGCCGCTACACCGTCTGCAAGCCCGGGGTCTGGAGCCAGGGCCCGGTGATGCTGCAGCAACTGGCGCTGCTCAAGGGTTTCGAACTCGACGGGCTCGATCCCGCCGGGCCCGAATTCATCCATCTGCAGATCGAATGCGCCAAGCTTGCGTTTGCCGATCGCGAGAAATTCTACGGCGATCCCAAATTCACCGACATCCCGATCGCGACCTTGCTGTCGGACGCCTACAACGACGAACGCCGCAAGCTGATCTCGAAGGACAAGGCCTCGCTCGATTTCCTGCCCGGCTCGGTCGAAGGCTTTGGCTCGATCGTCAAGCTGCGTCGCGCCGAAGGCCATCGCGAGGCGGTCGGCGCCATGGGCGCGGGCGAGCCGACCGTCGGCCGCTTCGGCGAAGTGCGCGGCGACACCGTGCATTTCGACATCATCGACCAGGCCGGCAACATGATCTCGGCGACCCCGTCCGGCGGCTGGCTGCAATCCTCGCCGGTCATTCCCGAACTCGGCTTCTGCCTCGGCAGCCGCGCCCAGATGTTCTGGCTGGAGGAAGACCACCCGGCCGCGCTGGCGCCGGGCAAGCGCCCGCGCACCACGCTGTCACCGACCATGTGCCACCGCGACGGCGAGCCGTACATGGCCTGGGGCTCGCCCGGCGGCGACCAGCAGGATCAATGGACCACGCAATTTTTCCTGCGCCATGTCCACGCCAAGCTGAACCTGCAGGAAGCCATCGACGCGCCGGCGTGGCACTCCGAACATTTCCCGATCTCGTTCTGGCCGCGCACCGCGCGGCCCGGCGTGCTCGTGGTCGAGAACCGCGTGCCGAAGGCGACGATCGACACCCTGAAGGGCCGCGGCCATGTCGTCGAGATCGGCCCCGACTGGTCGGAAGGCCGCCTCACCGCAGCCTCCAAGGTTGGCCGCCGCCGCCGCGCGGCCGCCAATCCAAGAGGCATGCAGGGCTACGCGGCCGGACGATAACGAGTAGAGCCAAGATGACATTTAAGGCCTGAGATGACTTGGTCGATCATCGCCCGCGATTCCGTAACCGGCCAGTTCGGCATCGCGGTCGCAACGAAATTTTTCGCGGTCGGCGCGCGCGTGCCGCACATCGCGGCCGGCTTCGGCGGCATCGCGACCCAGGCGCTGGTCAATCCCTATTACGGCATCGACGGCGTGAAGCTGCTGCACGAAGGGCGTGAACCCGGCGATATCGTCAAAACCCTGATTGCCGGCGATGGCGGCCGTGAAAGCCGGCAACTGCACATCATGGACGCCAAGGGCCGCATCGCCGCGCATACCGGGCGCGACTGCGTCGACTGGTGCGGGCATATCCAGGGCGACGGCTTCTCGATTGCCGGCAACATGCTGGCCGGCGCCGCCGTGCTCGACGACACCGCGAAAGCCTATCTCGCCAACGCCAAACTGCCTTTCGCGCAGCGGCTGATCGCGGCGATGCATGCCGGCGAGGCCGCCGGCGGCGACAAGCGCGGCAAGCAATCGGCGGCGCTGCTGATCCATGGCGACGAGGAATGGTCCGCGCTCAATTTGCGCGTCGACGACCATACCGATCCGCTGCGCGAACTGGAGCGGCTGGAACAGGTCAGCCGCGAACGCTGGGTGCATTTCCGCGCCTTCCTGCCGACGCGCGACAATCCGGCCGGGATCACCGACCGCGCCACCATCGACGCGGGCGTCGCGGCAGGCATCGCGGCGATGACAGCCAAGACATGACGCCGAGCCCGCTGATCGAAATCGAGGGCCTGCGCGTCGTCTTCCATGGCGACGACGGCCGCACCACGCACGCGGTCGACGCCGTCGATCTCAGCGTCGCCAATGGCGCCACCCTCGGGCTGGTCGGCGAATCCGGCTGCGGCAAGAGCGTGACGTCGCTCGCCATCATGGGGTTGCTGTCAAAACACTCCGCCGAAGTCTCCGGTTCGATCCGCTTCGACGGTTTTGATCTGCTCGACGTGCCCGACGAGACGCTGCGCGACCTGCGCGGCAACCGGCTCGCGATGATCTTCCAGGAGCCGATGACCTCGCTCAATCCGAGTTTCACCATCGGCGACCAGATCATCGAGACCATCCTGCGCCATCGCGGCGGATCGAAGCGCCAGGCGCGCGAGCGCGCGATCGAGCTGTTGCGCCGCGTCCACATCCCCTCGCCCGACAAGCGCATCGACGAATATCCGCACAAGCTTTCTGGCGGCATGCGCCAGCGCGTGATGATCGCGATGGCGCTGGCCTGCGATCCGCGGCTTCTGATCGCCGACGAGCCGACCACGGCGCTCGACGTCACCCTGCAGGCGCAGATCCTCGATCTGATGCGCGAGCTGAAGGCCGCGAGCGGCGCCGCCATCATCCTGATCACGCACGATCTCGGCGTGGTCGCCGAGGTCTGCGACGAGGTCGCGGTGATGTATGCCGGCGAGATCGTCGAGCGCGCGCCGGTCGACGAGCTGTTCGCCAATCCGCAGCATCCCTACACCGTCGGCCTGCTCGGCTCGATCCCGCGGCTCGACCGCCGCGCCTCGCATCTGGCGACCATCGAGGGCATGGTGCCCAACATGGCCAATCCGCCATCCGGCTGCCGGTTCGCGGCGCGCTGTCCGTTCGTCCGCGACATCTGCATCGCAACGCCGCCGCCGCTGGCGATGCTCACGCCCGGCCACGCCTCGCGCTGCATCAGGGCCCCGCTGGAGCGGCTGGTGTCATGACCGCGCTGCTCGAGGTCGAAGGCCTGGTCAAGCATTTCGTCGCCACACGTTCGGTGTTCGGCCGCGCGACTGCCTTTGTAAAGGCCGTCGACGGCGTCAGCTTTCGCGTCGAGGCCGGCAAGACGCTGGCGCTGGTCGGCGAATCCGGCTGCGGCAAATCCACCGTGAGCCGGCTGGTGCTGCGGCTGATCGAGCCCGACGCCGGCCAAATTCGTTTCGAGGGACGCGATCTGCTGTCGCTCGATGCCGATGCGTTGCGTACCTTCCGCCGCGATGCGCAGATCATCTTCCAGGACCCCTACGCCTCGCTCAATCCGCGCATGACCGTCAGCCAGATCCTGACCGAGCCGCTGGCATTGCATGATCTGGTGCCGGCCCCGCGGCGCCGCGAACGGGTCGAGGAACTGCTGCGGCTGGTCGGCCTCGAGCCACGCTTCGCGCGCCGCTATCCGCATGAGTTTTCCGGCGGCCAGCGCCAGCGCATCGCGATTGCACGGGCGCTCGCGGTGGAACCGAAGCTGATCATCTGCGACGAGCCGGTTTCCGCCCTCGACGTCTCGATCCGCTCGCAAATCCTCAATTTGCTGCGCGACCTGCAGGACCGGCTTGGGCTCGCCTACATCTTCGTCAGCCACGATCTGGCCGTGGTGAAGCACATCGCCGACCGCGTCGCGGTGATGAATCTCGGCGTCATCGTCGAAACCGCCGAGGCGCAAGCGCTGTTCGCCGCCCCCCGCCATCCCTATAGCCGCGCCTTGCTGTCGGCCATTCCCGTCCCCAAGCCGCAGGCCAAGCGCAGCCGCATCATGCTGCAGGGCGAGATGCCGAGCGCGCTCGATCCGCCCGCAGGCTGCCGCTTCCACACCCGCTGCCCCTACGCGATTGCGCGCTGCCGCACCGAAGTACCGCAGCTGGCAGCGGATGCCACCGGGCACGCCACCGCCTGCCACCGCCTTGCGGAACTGCCGGCGGCCGACGCCATCGTTCCCGCCGATGGCGGCTTTTCGCCGGTGCTCGAAAAATTGGTTGCCGCCTTCGGGCGGACGGAAGGTGCAGGCGGCCCCGGGGTTGGTATAATCGGGGCACGATCAATCAAAGTCTAATCGTGGATATGGGGATGGGTGCGATGAAAATATTGCGTTTGGCAGTGACCGCGGCGGCCTTGTTGCTGTCGTTCGAGGCGACCGTTCAGGCCCAGACCACGCTGCGCATCGGGCTTGCCGAGGATCCGGATATTCTCGATCCGACGCTGGGGCGCACCTATGTCGGCCGCATCGTGTTCGCCTCGCTGTGCGACAAGCTGTTCGACATCGACGAGAAGCTCAACATCGTGCCGCAGCTGGCGCTGTCGCACGAGATCTCCGACGACGGCAGGGAGGTCTTCATCAAGCTGCGGCCGGGCGTCAAATTCCACGACGGCGAGCCGTTCGACGCCGAGGCCGCGAAATTCTCGCTCGATCGCCACGTCACGATGCCGACCTCGTTCCGCAAGCCGGAACTGACCCAGCTCGACCATGTCGACGTCGTCGATCCCCTCACCATCAAGCTGGTGTTGAAGACGCCGTTCTCGCCGCTGATCGCCCAGCTCACCGACCGCGCCGGCATGATGGTGTCGCCCAAGGCCGCGAAGGCCGAAGGCGACAAGTTCGGATTGAAACCGGTTTGCGCCGGTCCCTACAAATTCGTCGAACGCGTGCAGCAGGACCGCATCGTGTTCGAGAAGTTCGCCGACTATTGGGACAAGGACAAGGTCAAGATCGACCGCATCGTCTATCTGCCGCTGGTCGACGCCACGGTTCGCCTCGCCAATCTGAAATCCGGCGGTCTCGATCTGATCGAGCGGCTGCTCGCCACCGACATCAAGGCGGTGCAGTCGGATCCAAAACTGAAACTGTCGAGCGCGATCGAGCTCGGCTATCAGGGCATCACGCTGAACGTCGGCAAGGACAAGACCAAGGGACCGCTCAGCCAGTCCGCCAAGGTGCGTCAGGCGCTCGATCTCTCGATCGACCGCGACGCCATCAACCAGGTGGTGTTCAACGGCGAATTCAAGACCGGCAACCAGTGGCTCAATCCCGATCACCCCTATTACCAGAAAGCCTTCCCGGTCCGCGGGCGCGATATCGACAAGGCCAAGGCGCTGCTGAAGGAAGCCGGCGTCACCCCGCCCATCAGCGTCGACTTCATGGTGCCGAAGGGCGCGGAAACCGAAGCGGTCGCGCAGGTCGTGCAGTCGATGGCTTCCGACGCCGGCTTCGACATGAAGATCAGGGTCACTGAATTTGCGACCTCGCTGAAACAGGCCGAGGCCGGCGAATACCAGGCCTATCTGCTGGGATGGAGCGGACGGATCGATCCCGACGGCAACGCCTATGTGTTCCTGAAGTCAAATGCACCGCAGAACTACAGCGCGTGGGCCAATGCCGAGGCCGACAAGGCGCTCGACGACGCCCGCCTGGTCACCGATCAGGCGAAGCGCAAGGCGATCTACGAGAACTTGGCCAAGCTCGAATTGGGTGAAAACCCGATCCTCTATATCTACCACCGCAGGATCCTGATCGCGCACACCAACAAGCTCGAAGGCTACAAGCAGATGCCGGACGGGCTGGTGCGCGTAACCGGGTTGACGCTGAAGTGACGATCGCTGGCCACGGGCACCGGTCTGCGCTCTCCCCCCTTGCGGGGGAGGGAGCGATAGAGCGCGGCCACGTGCGTACGGCAGGCACGGCAAACCCATGCTGAACTTCCTCGGCAAGCGCGTCCTGCAGCTGATCCCGACATTGTTCTTCGTGTCGGTCCTGATCTTTTCGCTGCAGCATCTCCTTGCCGGGCGATCCGGCGCTGGTGATGGCCGGCGAGGAGCGCGATCCCGACGTGATCGCGCAGATCCGCGCGCAGTACCACCTCGATCAGCCGATCCCGGTGCAGTACGTCTATTGGGTCAAGGGCGTGCTGTCGGGTGACTTCGGCGAGTCGCTGCGCATCAAGGTGCCGGTGCTGAGCCTGATCGCGCAGAAGCTGCCGGTGACGATCCAGCTCGGCTCGATGGCGATCGTGATCGCGTTCCTGATCGGGATTCCCGCCGGCATCGTCTCCGCGGTCAAGAAGGGCACGGCGTGGGACTATGGCGCCAATCTGTTCGCGCTGTGGGGCATCTCGACGCCGAATTTCTGGCTCGGCATCATGCTGATCTTCCTGTTCTCGATCGAGCTCGGCTGGCTGCCGGCGTCCGGCTATGTGCCGCTGTCCGAAAACTGGCGCGCCAGCCTCGCCTCCACCATCATGCCCGCCTTCGTGCTCGGCAATGCCATTGCCGCGATCCTGATGCGGCATACCCGCAGCGCCATGTTGCAGGTGCTGGAAAGCGACTATGTCCGCACCGCGCGCGCCAAGGGCCTGTCCGAGCGCTCGGTGATCCTCAAGCACGCGATGCGCAACGCACTGACGCCGGTGATTACGCTCGGCGCGCTCGAACTCGGCACGCTATTGTCCGGCGCGGTGCTGACCGAGCAGATCTTCTCGATTCCCGGTTTCGGCAAGCTGATCGTCGATGCCGTGTTCAACCGCGACTATGCGGTGGTGCAGGGCGTCGTGCTGACGACGGCGACGATCTACATCACGCTGAACCTGATCGCCGACATCGCCTATATCCTCGTCAACCCGCGGCTGAGGGCTTGACCATGACCGACACCGTAATCGGCGCCCTCCCGGTCGCCGCCGCCGACGAACTGGAGAGCCCGACGCGGCGCGCGCTGCGGCGGCTGTTCAAGCGCAAGGGCGCGGTCGTCGGCCTCGTCGTGATCGCGCTGTTCCTGCTGCTCGCATTGTTTGCGCCGCTGATCGTGCCCTACGACCCGATCGCGACCAGCTGGTCGCTGGTGCGCAAGCCGCCGACGTGGCAGCACTGGTTCGGCACCGACGATCTCGGCCGCGACATTCTCGGCCGCGTGGTCTATGGCGCGCGCGCGTCGCTGATGGCCGGTGCGATCTCGGTCGGGATTGCGCTCGGCATCGGCGTGCCGCTCGGCTTGCTGTCAGGCTATCGCGGCGGCTTCATCGACGCCCTGA
Organism: uncultured Alphaproteobacteria bacterium; assembly: GCA_963742665.1. GTDB lineage: Bacteria > Pseudomonadota > Alphaproteobacteria > Rhizobiales > Xanthobacteraceae > Bradyrhizobium. The sequence continues at coordinate 204,585 of CAVUNH010000004.1, read as the reverse complement.
TCAGCCGCATCACGGATGCGATGCTGGCCTGCCCGTTCCTGATCCTCGCGATCGCGCTGGCCGCGTTTCTCGGCCCAAGCCTCGGCAACGCCATGATCGCGATCGGCATCTCGGCGACGCCGATCTTCGTGCGGCTGACCCGCGGCCAGGTAATGAGCGTGAAGGTCGAGGACTATGTCGAGGCGGCGCGCGCGATGGGCAATCCGCGCTGGCGCATCGCGCTGTTCCATATCCTGCCGAACATCATGCCGGCGCTCCTGGTGCAGGCGACGCTGTCGATTGCGGCCGCCATCATCGCCGAAGCCGCGCTGTCATTCCTGGGGCTGGGCCAGCAGCCGCCCGCGCCGTCCTGGGGCAGCATGCTCAACGCCGCACAACGCTTCCTGACCAACGCACCCTGGATGGCGATCTGGCCGGGGCTTGCGATCTTCCTCGTGGTGCTGTCGTTCAACCTGGTCGGCGACGGCCTGCGCGACGCGCTCGACCCAAGGGAGCGGTGATTCTACGCCGGTTTCTATTGCCGTCATTGCGAGCGAAGCGAAGCAATCCATCTCTCGGCATAACGGATGGATGGATTGCTTCGTCGCTTCGCTGCTCGCAATGACGAGAATCTGACTCTAGATCACCAGCTCCCGCAGCACCCTCCGGCAATCCATCTCGTATTCGAGGTCGATCACGGGGGGACGGGCGAAATGCCAGGTCAGACCCGATCGCGCGGCGCCGCGGCGGACCAGTTCCTCGGCGAACACCGCATGGAAATCATGGATGGTGTAGGTCTGCACCTCCGTCGCGTCCTTCCAGCCAAAGCCAAACTCGCTCATGCGTTTCTCCATCACGCCGACGACGTAGCGGACCTTCTCCGCAATGCCTGCCGGGCTGATGTCGCGGTAGCGCACGGTACGCTCCGCATAGCTCGCGTTGCCTTCCTGCGACTCGCCGCTGCCGGCGATCACGAAGCTCGGCTGCGTGCTCTCGCTCGGGCGCGTGAACGAGAACGCGTAAAACGACGGCTCGGCCGGCGGATCGATCTCGGGGCAGACATTGCTGCGCGCCACCGGGTTGGTCTTGCCGTCGTAGATCCCCCATTCGCCGAGCGTCTTGACGTAGTGCAGGTTGAAATTCCGAAAACCCTCGTCGGTGAATGCCGCCGGCGAGCGCAGCTCGCAGGCGCAGAACGACGTCAGCGGCCTGCCCGCTGCCTGGATGTATTTCGCGATTCTTGCAAAGCCCTCGGCCAGCGCCACGGGACGATCGAACCGCACCCGTTCGATTTCAAAACCGGGACTGGCCGCAGCTCCGGCCGAATACTGGAACACGCCCGGAATAAACCGGTAATTGCCGGCCGGAAAATCGCTCGTCATGTGCTCTCCCGTTTCTTGTTGCTTTTAGTCCAGCTGCATGCGGACGCCCTTGGCGCCGTTGAGCAGCCGCCTCAGATGATAGCCCGCCAGCGCGTCGTCGGCATGGGTACCCACCAGCGCCGCGAAGGCCGGCATCGCGCCGGAATCGCCCGCTTCGAGCTTGGCGAAGGCTTCGGTATATTGCGACGTCGCCGGCCCCTCGAACGCCGCTTCCGTCAGCGGCTCGTAGGCGCGAAGCGGTTCGCTCCGGCCGCGCAGCACGAGATCGCCGACCGGGCGGCCGCGAAAACCGACGGTGGCGTCGGCGACCGCCGCGCTGACGCAAATGCGCGTGCCGAGAATCTTGTTGGCGGCCTCGAGCCTTGAAGCGGTGTTGATGATGTCGCCATAGGCGGTGTAATCGAAGAAGCGGTTGCCGCCGAAATTACCCACCATCGCCGGACCGGCGTGAACGCCGACCCGGGTTGTGCCAAAATTTACGCCTTTCGCCTTCCAGCGTTCACGGAATTGCTGGGCCCAGACATCGAGGTCATGCGCGCATGCGATCGCCCGCGTCGCATAGTCCGGCTGGTCACCGGGCGCATTGAAAAGAATCTGGATTCCGTCACCGATGACTTTCGCAACCGTGCCTTCATGCGCGAAGATCACTTCCGTCATGCCGCCGATATATTCATTGAGCAGCGGGCCGAACACTTCAGGCGCTGCGGTTTCCACCAGTGTGCTGAAGCTGGTGACGTCGGTGAAGATGACCGCGACCTTGCGCCAATGCACCGTCATACCGTCGGCCTCGCCGTCGCAGGCAAGCTGGGAGGCGATCTGCGGCGAGAAAAACCGTGACAGCGATGCGTGCGCCCGCTCGGCCTCAGCCTGGCGGTGGCGCGCCTCGCGCATCATCTCGACATGGCGGACGGTCTTGTCGATCGTCATTTCCAGATCGCCGAAATCGATCGGCTTGGTCAGGAAATCGAACGCCCCGCGGTTCATCGCGGTGCGGATATTGCTCATGTCGCCATAGGCCGAGACGATGATGGTCGATTTCTTGTTCTCGCCCTCCTGCAGCTTCGCCAGCAGCGACAGCCCGTCCATCCGCGGCATGTTGATATCGGACACCACCATGTCGACATGCGGGTGCGCCTCGATCGAGGCCAATGCCTCGATCCCGTCATGGGCGAACAAGAAGCTGACCGTCCCGTCGCGGATCTGGCGGCGGAACTTCTGCAGCACCAGAGCCTCGAGATCGGGTTCGTCGTCGACGACGAGGATGGTCGCGGTCATGCAGCCTGCCCGAGCCTGGTATCGATCTCGTGACGCAGCAGCGCGAAGTCGATCGGCTTGGTCAACAGGCCGACCGCGCCGCGCTCGATCGCCTTGCGGCGCGTTTCCGCGTCGCCATAGGCGGTGATCATGATCACGGGAACGTCGGGCCGCTCCGCGCGCACCTTCGGCAGCATTTCCAGCCCGCTCATGCCGGGCATGTTGATGTCGGACAGGATCAGGATCAGCGACGGGTCCCTGATCTCGGCGATGCGGCCGAGCGCGTCGACCGCCGACGGCGCGAACTCCATGGTGAAGCGTCCGGATTTCAGGTCGCGCCGGAACTGCTGACGAAACAGCGCCTCGACATCGGGCTCGTCATCCACGACGAGTATGTAAACGCTCAATTGCTGCCTCCAGTATATTTGCGCACGATCCGTTCTGGATCATGTCTTGACCTGTGCGGCGCCTGTACGCGGCAATGTAATAATGAATTCGGTAAATACGCCCGGCTCAGTATCGACGTCGATTGTGCCGGCATGTTGTTTCACGACGATGTCGTGGCTCATCGAAAGGCCAAGGCCGGTGCCTTCGCCCGCCGGCTTGGTGGTGAAGAAGGGATTGAACATTTTCTCCTTCACTTCCAACGGGATACCCGTGCCATTGTCGCGGATCCGGATTTCCACCTTGTTGCCGAGGCTCTTTGTCGTGGCGCTCAACGTCGGGTCGAAGCCCTCCTCGCCGGTCTCCTTGCGCTTGTTCGCGGCATAGAAGCCGTTCGAAATCAGGTTGAGGAACACCCGCGTGATCTCCTGCGGGTAAAGATCGATGACGCCGGCCTCGGGGTCGAACGCGCGCTTGAGCGTGATGTTGAAACCGGATTTTTCCGCCCGCGCGCCGTGATAGGCGAGGTTGAGACTCTCCTCGATGATCGCGTTGATGTCGGCGGGACGGTGCTCGCCCGCGCCCTCGCGCGAATGCAGCAGCATGTTCTTGACGATCGAATTGGCGCGCTTGCCGTGCTGCACCACCTTCTCGAGATTGCCCTTCAGCATGTGGGTGAGTTCGTCGATCTCCTCGCGGACCTTGTCGTCGAGCGCGGCGGGCTTGAGCACATCGTTCAGTTCGTCGATCAGTTCCGAGGACAGCGCCGAGAAATTGTTGACGAAGTTGAGCGGGTTCTTGATTTCATGGGCGATGCCGGCGGTGAGTTGGCCGAGCGAAGCCAGTTTCTCGGTCTGCACCAGGCGGTCCTGCGCGGTGCGCAAATCGTCGAGCGAGAGCGACAATTCCCTGGTGCGCTCCTGAACCTGATCGAACAGCCGCACGTTCTCGATCGCGATCACGGCCTGGTCGGCAAAGGTCTGGACCAGGTCGACCTGACGCTGGCTGAACGGTCCGGGCACCGACCGTCCGAGCAGCAGCACGCCTTCGACCGCGCCGTCGCGCATCAGCGGCACGGCGAGCACCGCCCGGTATTCGCCAAGCACCGGCGCCGGGCCAAAATTGTACTCGGCGTCGGTCTGCACGTCCGGAACGTGGGCAGGCTTGCCGTCCATGAAGACCCGGCCGGTCAGCGTGTCGCGGCTCGGCCTGATCGGGTTGGCATTCATGAAGTCGACGAAGGCCGGGGGACAGCCGGATTCGGCCTGCAGCCGCATCACATCGCCGTCGCGGAGCGTAATGATGCCAAGCGACGCGCCGCACAGCGCCTTGGCCGATTCCGTCAGCGTCGTCAGCACCGATTTCAGATCGAATGCGGAACGGCTGATCACCTTCAGCACGTCGGCGGTGGCGGTCTGCTGCTGCAGCAATTCGCTCAGATCGTCGGTGCGTTCGCGCAGTTCCCTGAGCAGGCGCGTATTCTCGATGGCGATCACGGCCTGGTTTGCGAAATTGCTCACCACCGCGATCTGCTTGTCGGTGAAGGGCCGGATCTCCTGACGGAAGATGGCAATTGCTCCGATCAACTCATTTTCCTTGAGCATCGGGACCGCGACTACGGTGCGGGCTCCTGCGAGATCGGACAACGCGCGGACCGCAGGATCGCTTTCACGGTAGGGCGCTTGAGTCCTGACATCGTCGACTTGAACGACCTGCTTGGTCCTGGCCACCGTACCGAGCGCGCTTTCGGGATGAGGCCGGAACAACAGGACCTGGGACGCGGCAGAGTATTCCGGCGGCACGTTGTAGACCCCAACCTGCCGTGCCTGGTCTCCTTCGAACAAGCTCATCGTACCGAATTTTGCCCCGCAAATACGCGTCGCGTTCTCCAGCATCTTCTGGAAAACCGGCTCCAGCTCGCCGGCCGAAGAGCTGATGACCTGCAACACCTCGGATGTCGCGGTTTGTTGTTCCAGCAATTCGCTCAAATCGTCGGTGCGCTGGCGCAATTCCTTGAGCAACCGTGTGTTCTCGATGGCGATCACGGCTTGCTTGGTGAAATTCTCGACCAATGCGATCTGCTTGTCGGTAAAGGGACGAACTTCCTGGCGAAAGATTGTGATAGCGCCCACGAGTTCGTCTTCCTTCAACATGGGCACGGCCATGATGGTTCGCGCGCCGGCGACATCGGCCATCCGCACCACCATAGGAACGCCAGCAAGATAAGCCGGACTTTCCCTCAAGTCGCGAATCTGGGCTGCCTGATGCGTCCTGACGACGGCCTCGAGCGATGTATCGGGAAGTGGCCGAACTGCGGTCTCCTTCCGGTAAGCTGCGAACTCGGGCGGGATATTGTGATCAGCAACGATATTGAATTTCTCACCGTCCCATAGGTTCATAATGCCAAATTTTGCCTCGCAGACGCGCGTAGCATTCTCGAGCATCTTCCGGAACACAGGCTCCAGTTCGCCCGGAGACGAACTGATCACTTCCAGCACTTCCGATGTCGCCGTTTGCTGTTGGAGCGATTCGCTCAACTCCGCGGTGCGCTGCTCGACCTTGTTCTCCAGGTCCGCATAGGATTCCTGCAGCCGCGCGCCCATGTCGTTGAACTGGTTGGCAAGGCCCTCGAGTTCGTCGCCGGTCTTGATCGAGATGCGCTGGGCGAAATCGCCGCCGCCGATCCGCGCCGCCCCCGCCCGCAACGCCTGGATCGGGCCCACCATGCGCCGCGCCAGGAAGATTCCCGCCAGCACCGCGAAGATCGAGGCGCCGGCCAGCACGAGCGCCAGGCGCTGCAGCGCCTGGTACAGCGAGGCGTAAGCCTCCTTGACCGGCAGTTCGACAAACATGACCCAGCCCAGCGGCCAGATCGGCGCCGAAGCCGTCAGCACCTCCTGCCCCTGGATATTCAACGCGCCTTGCAGGGAATCCAGATGCGGGACCGTTGCCCGCGGAGGCTGCGGCGGTGCCGGCGTTGCCCGCCCGCTCTGTGCACTCTGCGCCGCTAGCGCCGCAGCCTGTGCCGCCACCTGCTCCTCCAGGACCGCCTGCTCGGTCAGCGCGGCCTGCACCTGGACCAGCTTGGACATGTCGGTATTGCGCAACACCAGGCTGATGTCGGGATGGGCGATCAAACGTCCTTTCGAACCCACGACATAGGCATGACCGCGCTCGCCGACCTTGATTTGGGAAACCACATCCCAGATCAGCTTGAGATTGACCTCGGCAATGCTGACGCCGGAGTCCTTGCGGGTGCCGGCCAGCGACAGCGTCATATAGGGTTCGGACTCGCGCCGAAAATACACCGGCCCGTAATAGACCTTGTTGGCAACCGCCTCGGTGAACTTCGGATCCTTGGAGAGGTCGAGGCCGGAGTCCACGGCATCCATGGCCAGCCGCGACACCCGCAAGCGCTCCTTGCCGGTCGGATCGACCTGCGACAATTCGGTGATGGCCGGCACCTGACGCAAAAGGCGAAGCGCATCGAACCGGCGGTCCGACGTCGCCGACCAGGGCAACTGGGTGGTCCAGCCCAGCTGGCTTTCGATTTCCTTGATGAACTGGCTGATCTTGGCGGCGGCGGCTTCGGCCTGCTCGTGCTGGATCCGGATCAGGGAAGCCTTGTGCTCCCGGTAATAGAAGAAAACCTCGAAAATCCCGTTGGACGCCAGCGCCACGCCCACCACGGCAACGAACAGCGCGACGTATTTGATGAACAACCGGCTGCGGGTTTTGGTCCCGGCGGCCCCCTCCACGGGAGCAGCCGCAGCCACAGGCGATGCCGCCAGCGTCCGCCCCTCGGGCGTGTCGGGATGCACGGAAATGCTCATCCCGGCCAAGTTAGCAAGAAGACTTGGGCTTGTCTCTTGCCGCAGTGCGGGATGTCGGCGAATAGGCGGGACGGCGGCGATTGGGGTCGCCGCCGACCTGGGTTCAACCTGGTTTGAGCGCCGGATTGCCGAGATCGAAGTCGGCAATCTCCCTGGTCCGTTGCGAGCCGGCGTTGGCCTGGTGATCCGTCGCCATGAAGACATAGACCGCCGGCAGCACGAACAGCGTAAACAGCGTGCCGATCGACATGCCCGCAACAACGACGAGACCGATCGAGAAGCGGCTGGCCGCACCGGCGCCCGACGCGGTCAGAAGCGGAATCAGGCCGGTGACCATGGCCGCCGTCGTCATCAGGATCGGACGCAGCCGGATGCGCGCCGCCATCTCGATCGCCGAACGCTTGTCGAGGCCTTCCTTGAGCTGCAATTCGTTGGCGAATTCGACCATCAGAATACCGTGCTTGGTGATCAGGCCGACCAGCGTCAGCAATCCGACCTGGGTGTAGATGTTCATGGTCGCTACGCCGAAGAACAGCGGGATCATCGCGCCGACGATCGCCATCGGCACGCTGATCATGATCACCAGCGGATCGCGCAGGCTTTCGAACTGCGCCGCCAGCACCAGGAAGATGATGATCAGCGCGAAGCCGAAGGTGATCGCGAGCTGGTTACCCTCCTGCACATATTGACGGGAGTCGGCCAGATAGTCATGGCCGAAGCCGGCGGGCAGCTTCTTGGCCTCGGCTTCGAGGAAGTCCACCGCTGCGCCGACCGTCACGCCCGGCATCGGCACCGCCGAGAAGGTCGCCGAGTTGAGCTGGTTGTAATGGGTCAGCGAATTCGGATCGGTACCGGTTTCGATCGACACGATGGTCGACAGCGGCACCAGTTGCCCGGTGTTGGTCGGCACGTAGTAGCCGCCGAGCGCTTCCGGCGACAGCCGCGTGCCGCGGGGCACCTGCGGAATCACCTGGTACGACCGTCCCTCGAGGTTGAAGCGGTTGACGTAGTTGCCGCCGAGCAGCGTCGCCAGCGTACCGCCGACCTGCGCCATGTTGATGCCGAGGTCGCTCGCCTTGGAACGGTCGATGTTGACCCTGACCACCGGCTGGTTGAAGTCGAGGTCGCTATCGGAGACGATGAACATGCCGCTCTTGCGCGCGGCGTCCTTCAGCTTGGCCATCTGCTCATAGACGGCCTGGAATCCGGCGGTCGAATTGATCACCATCTGCACCGGCAGACCGCCCGGCCCGCCCGGCAGCGGCGGCAGGTTGAACGCGAACGCCTGGGCGCCCTCGATCTTCGAGAGTTGCGCCTGCACCAGCGGCTTCAGCTTGATCGACGAGCGCTCGCGCTCGTCCCACGGCTTCAGCAACATGCCGGCAATGCCGTTCTGCGGACCGTTGATGCCGTTCAGCGCAAAGCGAAGGTCGGTCTCCGGGAAGCTCGCGAACACCTTGTCGAGCTTCTCGCCGTAGAAATCGAGATAGTCGATGTTGGCGTATTTCGGCCCCTTGATGACCGAGAACACGATGCCTTGATCCTCCTCCGGCGCCAGCTCCTTCGAGGTGTGCATATAGAGGAAGCCGACCAGCCCGAGCATCGTCAGCGCGAACAGCCCGGTGATCGGACGGTAGTCGAGCGAGCGGTCGAGCTGCCTGCCGTACCAGCGGGTCATCGCGCCGAACACCCTGTTGACGACCCTGGCGAAACGTCCCTCTTCGGCGCTCTTGAGCAAGACCGAACACATCATCGGCGACAGCGTCAGCGCGATCACGCCCGACACGATCACCGAGCCCGCGAGGGTGAAGGCGAATTCGCGGAACAGCGAACCGGTCAAGCCGCCGAGGAAACCGATCGGCGCGTACACGGCGGCGAGCGTAATCGTCATCGAAATGACGGGGCCTACGATTTCGCGCGCGCCCTGCAGCGATGCCTGTACCGGCGTCTTTCCTTGCTCCAGATGGCGATGGATGTTCTCCACCACCACGATGGCGTCGTCGACCACAAGCCCGATCGCCAGCACCATGGCCAGCAGCGTCAGCAAGTTGAAGCTGAAGCCCATCACCAGCATCAGGCTGCAGACGCCGATCAGCGACAGTGGAATCGTAACGACGGGAATGATGACCGAGCGGAACGAGGCCAGGAACAGGAAGATCACGGCGATCGACGATGAGCACGGCTTCGCCCAGCGTCTTCTCGACCTCGTCGATCGACGACTGGATGAACTTGGTGGAATCATAAGCCACCTTCATCTTCATCGACGGCGGCAGGTTGCGTTCGAGTTCCGGAAACAGCGCGCGAACACCCTTGACCAGCGTCAGCGGGTTGCCTTGCGGCGTTGCCTGCACGCCGATGAAGACCGCATGCTCGCCGTTGAAGGCGACGCTGGCGTCGGTGCTTTGCGCGGCCAGTTCGACGGTCGCGACATCCTCGACCCGGACGAAACCACCGTCCTTGGACTTGATGATCATGCGCTTGAACTGATCGAGGTTGCGCAAGTCGGTATTGGTCGTCACGTTGGAGACGATGAAGTAACCCTTGGCCTGGCCGGCGGCGGCCTGAAAGTTGTTGACCGCGATTGCCGCCTGCACATCGTTCGGCGACACGCCGCGCCCGGCCATCTTGACCGGATCGAGCCACAGTCGCATCGCGAACGTCTGGCCGCCGAGGATGTCTGCCGACGCCACGCCATCGACGGTCGAAAGCACCGGCTGCACCACGCGCGTCAGGTAGTCCGATATCGCGGATGCCGAGAGCTCCTCGCTGGAGAAGCCGAGATACATCACGGCGGTGGTCTGGCCGGTGGTCTTGGTGACGACCGGATCGTTGGATTCCTTCGGGATCAGATATTTGACCGAGTTCACCTTGGCGAGAACCTCGGTCAGCGCCTGGTTCGGGTCGAAATTCAGCTTGATGTAGACCTGGATCGTGCTGGTGCCCTGCACCGACGACGAGGTGATGTAGTCGACGCCTTCGGCCGACGCCACCGCCTGCTCGATCGGCGTGGTGATGAACCCCTGGATCAGATTCGCGGACGCGCCGGGATACACGGTGGTGACGTTGACGACCGTGTTCGACAGCTTCGGGTACTGCCGGATCGGCAGCACCATTGCAGCCCGCAAGCCGATCAGCAGGATCAGCAGGCTGACGACGACCGACAAGATCGGACGCTTGATGAAGATATCAGTTATGGCCATCGCAGATCATCCCGGTAAGCATGCATTGGACAGGGTCCTGGATCCCGTCCGCTCTTCGCCAGCACGGCTCACGCGGAGCCGCGCTCTTGTCTGGTAACGCCGGGCCTAGTAGCGCGGCGGCTTCGCCGGAATCGGCGGCAGCGGATCGGTCGAGATCACTACGGCCGAACCCGACTGCAGCTTGAGCTGGCCTACGGCCACGACACGCTCGCCGGGCTTCAAGCCTTTAAGGATTTCGGCGCGTCCCTCGATCCGGTTGCCGGTCTGCACGAAGGTGCGCACCGCCGTCAGGCTGGTCTTGCCGTCATCCTCCTTCTTCTCGGTGATGAGATAGACGGAGTCGCCATAGAGCGTGTAGTCGACGGCGGTCTCGGGGATCGTGATGACCGGCGGCTTGTCCGGCAGCACCACGGTGGTGGTCGCGAACATGCCGGGCTTGAGGATCTTCTCCGGATTGGCGATCGTCGCCTGGACGCGGATGTTGCGCGTGTCGGTGGCGATCTGCGGCTCGATGGTCGTGATCTTGCCTTCGAACTTGCGGCCCGGATAGGCATCGACCGCGATGCGGACGACCTGTCCGACCTTGAGCGCGCCAGAGTCCTTCTCGGTCACCGTGAAGTTGGCATAGAGCTGCGACAGATCGGTCAGGGACACGATCTGGGTTCCCGCCGTCAGGTACTGACCGACTTCCACCTTGCGAACGCCGAGTTCGCCGTCGAACGGCGCCCGCACCAGCTTCTGCGAGATGACGGCCTGGGTCCTCGCGATCCCGGCATTGGCCTGGTCGAACGCCGACTGCGCCTGGTCGACGGTTGCCTGCGGTCCGAACTGACGGCTCGCCAATTGCTTGGCGCGATCGAGCGAGAGCTGGGCCATGGTCGACTGCGCCTTGAAGCTTGCGAGATCGGCCTGCTCGGGACCGTCGAACAACTGCAACAGCGGCGTCCCTTCCTTCACGCTGGCGCCGGCGGTGAACAGGATTTCCGTGATGCGGCCGTTCACATCCGAGGTGACGTTGACCTGATGCACGGCGGCGAGATCGCCGACCGCGGTCAACAGATTCGGAATCGTCTCGGTCTTCGCCTCGGCAACGCTGACGCTCGCCGCCGGCGGTTTGTTGTTGGCGAAGAACTGCGCGATCATCTTGCCGCGGAAGTAATTGAACCAGACCAGGCCGCCGACCAGGATCGACAGCAACAACCCGACGATAATGAACCAGCGCACCATCCGGATCGGGCGCGTGCGCGCCTTGTCGCCGATCGGCTGACCCTTGATGTGGCTTTCGGTCACGATATTCATGTCATGCACTTTCTGCAGTTACCGATTGTCCCGAATTCGGCGACGGCTCGCGGTCCAGATGCAAAGCAATTGCGGCTTCGTTAAGTCCGATCCCGCGCAGGATGAATTGGCAAAGCTGCCGCTCGAGATCGGCGGCGTCGCCGTAGGTCAGACAGGGCACGACCGGGAGCCGCGCCAAAGCCGACATCAACACGGTGTGATGGGCAAACCAGAACAGATTGAGCGGCTGGCTTCCGATCCGCGACGCGTCGCCGGCGGCGACCGCGCTTTCCAGCGACGCGGTGAACACCGGGCCGATCAGATCGCCCACTTTGGCGTACAGCAGGCGTGCGAATTCGCCGTCGTCGAGATGGCTCGTCGTCATCAGCCGCAGCCGCTGCGACTCCTGCTCGTCGGCGCCGTCGGAAATCCGCATGAAGTGCCCGACCATGCCCTTGATCAGTTCGACCAGCGTGCCGGTCGAGGGTCCCTGCCCGAGCAGATGCGCCAGATCCGGATCGGCCTCGCACTCTTCGGCGAGGATTTCGGCATAGAGCGCGGCCTTCGACGGAAAGTGCTTGAACAGCAGCCCTTCTGAAATAGCCGCGGCGGCCGCCACGCTCTTGGTCGTGGTGCCGGCAAAGCCGTTGCGGGCGAAGCACCGCTTGGCGGCGCTCAGGATCAACTGACGCCGCAAATCACTCGTCATGCGCAGGGTCGACATAGGCGCGTGAGTAATCACTCACCTTGTTCAAGTCAAGGAATTATTGCAGCGCAAAAGGACCATTTTGGTCCAAATCGGCAAGAATTGAGCTAAGTCGACCCTAGATCGGCTGGAATCCCAGCGCGCCGCGGATGCGGTTGACGATGAAGTTGGCGTCCCGGCTGGACAGCACCCGCTCCAGATTGGCGGCGTCGATCTTGACGCTGGCAAAGCGCGGCCCGCTGGAAACGTCCTGCAGCGTGGGCGCAAAGGCCTCGACCTCGGCCATGGTGGTCATCGCCCGCGTGTCCGCGATCCCGCAGGCCTTGGCGACGCCGACGAGGTCGGCGGCAGCCGCCGTATGGCTCACCTGCCCGCCGGTCTCGCCGTAGGCCTCGTTATCGAGCACGACGATGGTGAGGTTGGCCGGCTTCTGCAGGCCGACGGTGGCAAGGCTGCCCATGCCCATCAGCATCTCGCCATCGCCGGTGATCACGACCACCGGCAGCTTCGGCTGCGCCAGCGCCATGCCCAGCCCGATCATGACGGCGCCGCCCATGGCGCCCCACAGATAGAAGTTACGGTCGTGGTCGCCGGCAGCCGCCATGTCGTAGGTCGAGGCGCCGAGGCCGCCGACCACGATGGCATCCTTGCGATCGCCAATAGCCCGGAGACGACGGCGCGGCGGTCGAGGAGATTTGCTTTGCTCATTTGGTGAAAACCTTGGTTCCGATCAGACGCTGCGACAACAACACGGCCGTGGGCGTGCAGGCGTTGTAGGCCTGCATGGCGCCGGCCTCGACCACCTCTTGCACTTCCTGCGGATGGTTCGCCCGCAAGACCCTGATGCCGGACAGTTCGAATACGGCTTGCGTGCTCGATCCCATCGGCACCTGCCAGGGGTTGAACTCGCCCCATTCGCCGCGCATCGTCACCAGCGTCAGGAACGGAAAGCGAAAGATCTGCGTCAGCGACAGCATGTTGATGCAATTGCCGACGCCGCTCGACTGCATCAGCAGCACGCCGCGCTGGCCGCCGGCCCAGGCGCCGGCCAATAGCGCGACGCCCTCTTCCTCGGTCGTCAACGACACGCCGCGCATCGTCGACGAAGCCAGCACGCGGTCGATCAGCTGCGAATGGCCGGCATCGGGCACATAAGGCACCTGGCGGACGTCGAAGCGCTGCAATATCGAAAAGATCTCATCGGGCCAGGGAGAAGACTTGTTCCTCGGTAGCGTCGGCGCGAGCGTGCATTGGCATTTCCAGTCGGGGCGAGAGAATGGTTCGGGCGGGACTGTAGACGCCGCGCCGCCCAACAAAAGCGCAAAAACGGCATAGCCGCACCCATTTGGGTTGACCCTCGCCCGGGGACCGGGTTTAAGATAGTTGCAATTGAGACTAATTTCGCAACCCTCGTCCGTCCTCGAAAAGAGCAACGCGCCATGAACAGGGACGAGAAGGAGAATCGGGATGCACGGGAGCTGTCGGCGAATTTCGATCTCGAGAAACTGACGCCGGAATTCTATGCCAACCCCTATCCGACCTATCGTGCGCTGCGGGAGAACGAACCGGTCAAGCGGCTGCCGAACGGCGCCTGGTTCCTGACCCGCTACGACGATCTCGTCACCGCCTACAAGGCGACCAAGGTGTTCTCCTCCGACAAGAAGAAGGAGTTTTTGCCGAAATACGGCAACTCGCCGCTTTACGAGCACCACACCACCAGCCTCGTCTTCAACGATCCGCCCGCCCACACAAGGGTGCGGCGGCTGATCATGGGCGCGCTGTCGCCGCGTGCGATCGCCGCGATGGAGCCCGACCTGATAAAACTGGTCGATGGATTGCTCGACGGCCTGGCCGCCAAGGCCAGTTTCGACCTGATCGACGACTTCGCCGCCGCGATCCCGATTGAGGTGATCGGCAATCTGCTCGACGTGCCCCATGGGGAGCGCGAGCCGCTGCGCGACTGGTCGCTCGCCATTCTGGGCGCGCTGGAGCCGGTGATCAGCCCCGAGGTGTTCGCGCGCGGCAACAAGGCGGTCGAGGATTTCCTTGCCTATCTTGAAACCCTTGTTGAGCGAAGGCGCGCCAAACCCGGCAATCCCGAACGCGACGTGCTGACGCGGCTGATCCAAGGTGCAGAGGACAATGGCGAGCGGCTGACATCGAAGGAGTTACTCCACAATTGCATCTTCCTGCTCAATGCCGGCCATGAGACCACCACCAACCTGATCGGCAACGGGCTGGTGGCGCTCTCGAACCATCCGTCCGAAAAAAAACGCCTGATCGAACATCCGGAACTGATCAAGACCGCGGTCGAGGAAATGCTGCGGTTCGAAAGTTCGAACCAGCTCGGCAACCGCATGACGGTCGAGCCGGTCGAACTCGGCGGCATCGCGTTGCCGGCGGGCACGCCGGTAACGCTGTGCATCGGCGCCGCCAATCGCGATCCCGTCCAATTCGCCGACCCCGAACGTCTCGACATCGGCCGCACGCCGAACCGGCATCTCGCCTTCGGCACCGGCGCGCACCAATGCGCCGGGATGGCGCTGGCGCGACTCGAAGGCGCGATCGCGATCTCGCATTTCCTTGCGCGGTTTCCACACTATGCGCTGCGCGGCGAACCCGTGCGCGGCGGCCGCGTCCGCTTCCGCGGATTTCTCAGCGTGCCGTGCCGGGTTGGCGAAAAGCTGTAGCGTGTCAATGAGACCCAAGCGCACGGCGATGTTCAATCTTCGCTAGGCAACCATTCGCCGGGTGCTTAAGCTCACGACAATTGAGCAATATCGATTTCATGCCGCTTGCGCCAATCCCACACCGAGGCAAGACATGCCCACTACCTTCATTGCAAAGGGCGCTGACGGCTACGATCAATTCATGGGAAGGTGGAGTGCGCGTCTGGCGCCATTGTTTCTGGATTTTGCCGGAGCTGCGGACGGCGAGCGCATCGTTGACGTTGGCTGCGGGACCGGCAACCTGACGTTCCTGATTGCGGCGCGGGCGAATGCGGCGGCCATCGAGGCGATCGATTACGAAGAACAATTCGTTGAGGCGCTACGGCAGCGAAACACCGATCCGCGAATATCCGCGCGCCAGGGC
This sequence comes from uncultured Alphaproteobacteria bacterium, assembly GCA_963742665.1. GTDB lineage: Bacteria > Pseudomonadota > Alphaproteobacteria > Rhizobiales > Xanthobacteraceae > Bradyrhizobium. Next base: position 189,476 of record CAVUNH010000004.1, on the reverse strand, counting down.
GATGCGTGTGCGCTGCCCTTCGGCGACAATCAATTCGACCGCGCGCTGTCCATGCTCGTTCTGCATTTCGTATCGGACGCGCATCAAGCGGTGTCAGAGATGCGGCGCGTGGTGCGGCCGGGCGGCGTCGTCGCCGCCACCGTCTGGGATACGTTTGGCGGGATGCCGAGCCAGCGCATGTTCTGGGATACCTTCGCCGCGATCGAGCCAAATGCGCTCAAAAGGCGCGGCGCAGCTTTGGTAAGGCCGATGACGTTTCCCGGCGAGATGACGAACGCGTTCAACACTGCCGGCCTGGAACAAATCGCCGAAACCACCCTGACTATTCGGATGGATTTTGCGAATTTCGATGACTACTGGGTTCCGCTGATCAACGGCCAGGGCAACGTGGCCGAATTCCTGGCGACCCAGCCCGAAGGCGTTGCGGAGCGCGTGCAGGCCGGCGTTCGCCAAGCCTATCTGAGCGATCAACCGGATGGCCCGCGAAGCTTTGTCAGCGTCGCATGGGCTGTCAAAGGCACTGTGCCTGGCTAAGGCAATGTGGCCGGGCCGCCGCCTGGATAAGGCGCGAACCATTCCCCGTCGCGCGGGGCGAACTTCCCGAGCCGAAATAGCTACGCCGCCGCCGGCTCGCCGGCGATGGCGCGGTCGATCGCATCGATCAGGCCCTGTGATCTCGACGAATTTGGCGCGCGCCCGCTCCGCCTTGTCGCGATCGAACGGCGCCGCCAGAACCTTGGCATGCGCATCGCGCTCTTCGACCATGCGGCCTCTCGCCTTCTGCAGATTTTCCAGTCGTTCGCTCATGCGTGCCTGCCTTGCCATGGTCGCTCCGGCCGCGCCGGGAATCGCCTGATGACCTTAGGCCATCGCAGGCCCGGTCGCGTGAAATTAAATCGGCAATCGCCGCCCTCGCCTGTATCTATCCTTTGCCAAGTTGCTACTTTCGCGCGGTTCGGCGCTTTCGACCGATATCGGCAACCATCAAACCCAAGGGGAGACCGCCATGGCCAAGGGCGAGCAACGAAGCAATCGGGAAACCAAGAAACCGAAGAAGGAAAAGATCAAGACGATCGCGGCAGCCCCGAGCCAGAAGGGTGTCGGAAGCCTGCAGCCGGGCGCCGGCGCGATCAAACGGAAATAGCGGTCAGGCTTTTCTGACCTTGGATGGATTGTCATCCTGGCCTGCACCGGCAGCAGGCGCGATTTCGTTCGCTGCCTCGTCTTTGCCTTGCCGCTGCCGTCCCGGTTCCCGGGCCAAATTAACCCGGGGTTTACCATGTTTGCAGTACCTTTTTCGCTCCGGCGTTTCGAAAAAGGGTCCCACGCAAATGGCGTACCGCGCAAACCAGCAGCTTCGTGACGATCTCTGGGACTACCGCTACAAATTTTCGCAAAACCCCTTGCCCGCCGAGGACGACGAAAACGTCGTCAATTTTGTCCGGCAGCCGGCGGAGCACAGCAGCTCGACGGCGCTCAACCTGGTGCAACAGGCCGCTGAGTTCTTCGAGGGCATCGAAAACCAGGCGCGCGAGACCGAAGCCCGCGCTCAGTCGCTGTGCAAAAGCGCCGCCCAGCGACTACGGCTCGCCGAAAAGCAGCGCGACGCGGCCGAGTGCGCCCGTCACGACGTCGTCCATGAATTCAATGGCAAGCTCGAGGACGTGACGCAGGCCCTGCATCGCGCCCAGCAACGCATCGTCGCCGCCGAAGATCACGCCCTTGCTGCCGAATTCCGCGCCCAGGCGGCCGAGGCGCTGCTCCACACGGCCAATCAGGAACTCGCCGCCATCGAGGACATGATCCGCAAGCGGCTGCTTTGAGCGGTTCCGAAAAACTCTGCCGTCGTCCCGGCGAAGGCCGGGACCGATACTCCGCGGCAGTCGTGGTTGCGGCAGGTCACTAACGCCAGCGCTAGATAGCACCGACACGGCGCGGGTCCCGGCCTTCGCCGGGACGACGCAACGCTAAACCACCGACCGATGCCGTTCGATGCAGGTCTTCAAAACCTCATCCATCGGCCTGCTCCACCAATCCTCCGAAAAAATCTCGATCTCGGAATAACCTTCAAAGCCCTGCGCTTCGACGGCCGATCGCACCGACCTGATGTCGATGACGCCGTCGCCCATCATGCCGCGGTCGTTGAGGATGTCCTTGGTCGGCACCAGCCAGTCGCAGACGTGGAACGCCAGCAGGCGATCTTTTCCGGCGCGCGCGATCTGTGGCAGCAATTCCGGATCCCACCAGATGTGATAGACGTCGAGCGCGACGCCGAGCGCGCCCGTACGTTTCGGATCCAGCCGGTCGCAAATATCCAGCGCCTGCTTTGTCGTGTTGACGCAGGCGCGGTCGCCCGCATAGGCCGGATGCAGCGGCTCGATCGCCAGCGGCATGTTTGCGGCGCGGGCATATTCCATCATCTCGGCGATGCCGTCGTCGACCTGCGCACGCGCAGCCGCGATGTCCTTTGACGCCGCGCTGCCCGGCCGCGAATATTGCGGCAGTCCGCCCACCACCAGCACGATGCAGGGCGCGCCCAGCGCCTTGGCCTCATCGACCGCGCGGCGGTTGTCGTCGCGCACCGCGTCGCGATGCGCGGCGTCAGACGTGAACATGCCGCCGCGGCAATAGCCGGTCAGTTCCAGCCCGGCGTCGCGCACCGCGCGCACGGCGCGCTCGAGGCCGACGCCAGCTACCTGATCGCGCCAGGGATCGATGGCGCGAATGCCGTGCCGCGCGCAGGCCTCGATGATCTCGACGAGATTGCCCTGCTTGCGGACGGTCGCCGTGTTCAGCGACAGCCAGCGATGGTCTTTCGAAAAATCACGCGTCACGGCTCGATGCCACGCGTCGCCAGCACCGTCTTCATCCGCCGCGTCGCCAGTTCCGGATTGGCGAGCAGCCCGGCCTGGTCGGCCAGCCGGAACAGTTCGGCCAGATGCAAGGTCGAGCGCGTGCTCTCCTGCCCGCCCACCATGGTGAAATGATCCTGGTGGCCGTTGAGCCAGGCCATGAACACGATGCCGGTTTTGTAGAACCGGGTCGGCGCCTTGAAGATATGACGCGACAACGGCACCGTCGGCCCGAGCACGTCGTGGAAACCGGCCTCGTCGCCGGCCGAAAGCCGCGACAGCGCGTAGGACGCCGCCGGCGCGATGGCGTCGAAAATGCCGAGCAGCGCGTGCGAAAAGCCTTTCTCGTCGCCGGCGATCAGTTCGGCATAGTTGAAATCGTCGCCGGTATACATCTTCACGTTCTTGTCGAGCCGTCGGCGCATGTCGATCTCGCGCTGCTTGTCGAGCAGCGAGACCTTGACGCCGTCGACCTTGGCGGCATTGGCGTTGATGATGCCGACCGCGATGTCCATGGCCTCATCGAGGCTTTTCGTGCCCCAATAATTCGCCAGCGCCGGATCGAACATGTCGCCGAGCCAGTGGATGATCACGGGCTCGCGGACCTGCGACAGCACGCGGTTGTAGACTTTGGCGTAATCGTCGGCGTTGCGGCCGAGCTTTGCCAGTGCGCGCGAGGCCATCAGGATGATGCGGCCGCCGGCCTTCTCGACCGCGGCGATCTGTTCCTCATAGGCGCGGATCACGTCGTCGATCGACTTCGCATCCTCGACCGCGAGGTGATCGGTGCCGGCGCCGGAAAACACCAGCGCATTGCCTCGTGCTTTGGCAGCCCTCACCGAGCGCTGGATCAATTCCAGCGAGGTCGGCCAGTCCAGCCCCATGCCGCGCTGCGCGGTGTCCATGGACTCGGCGACGCCAAGCCCGAGGTCCCAGACATGCTCGCGGAAGGCGATGGTCTTGTCCCAGTCGATCGCGGCCGAAAGCCACGGGTCGTTGTCGACGCGCGGGTCGGCGACCACATGCGCCGCCGAGAACGCCACGCGGTTCAAGGTGCCTTCGAGACGGGCCGGAAACGTCCGCGACGCCGCCAGGCGATAGGTCTCGATCGCGCCGCCCGCCGTCGGCAGCCTCAGCGACAGCGAAGACATCGGCAATACCGGTTTGTTCATGGCCTTACCTCACACCTTGATGGGGGCGACGTCGATCCAGCGCCGCTCTTTCCAGCTCTGCAACGCGCATTCCGCGAGCTGCACGCCCTTGGCGCCTTCCAGCAGCGTATACTTGTAGGGCGCATCCTCGCAGACGTGGCGAATGAACATTTCCCACTGTTCCTTGAAGCCGTTGTCATAGACGACATTCTCGGGAAGCTTTTGCCAGTCGGCATAGAAATCATGGGTGCGCTTCTCGTCCGGATTCCACACCGGCCGGGGCGTCGCCTGCCGTGCCTGGATCACGCAATCGGACAGGCCCGCCACCGCCGAGCCATGCGTGCCGTCGACCTGGAAAGTGACGAGATCGTCGCGATAGACCCGCGTCACCCAGCTCATGTTGATATGCGCGATCACGCCGCCCTTGAGGCGGAAGGTGGCGTAGGCGGAATCGTCCGCGGTCGCCTTGTACGTCTTGCCGTCCTCGCCGAAGCGCTCCGGAATATCCGTGGTGCCGAGGCAGCTGACGCTCTCGACTTCGCCAAAGAGATTGTCGAGCACGTAGCGCCAGTGGCAGACCATGTCGAGAATAATGCCGCCGCCGTCCTCGCTGCGATAATTCCACGACGGCCGCTGCGCCTCCTGCCAGCCGCCCTCGAACACCCAGTAGCCGAACTCGCCGCGCACCGAGAGCATGCGGCCGAAGAAGCCGGAATCGCGCAGGAAGGCGAGCTTCTTCAGGCCCGGCAGGAACAGCTTGTCCTGCACGGTGCCGTGCTTGACGCCCTTCGACGCCGCGAGCCGCAGCACCGCCACGGCCTCATCGAGGTTGGTCGCGATCGGCTTTTCGCAATAGACGTGCTTGCCGGCGTTGATCGCCTTCGTCAGCAGCGAGGGCCGCGCCTGCGTGGTCGCGGCGTCGAAGAAGATGGTGTCGTTTTTGTCGGCCAGCGCCTTGTCGAGATCGGTGGACCAGCGCGTCACGTTGAAGCGTTTGGCGAGCGCTTCGACCTTGCCGGCGTCGCGGCCGATCAGGATCGGGTCCGGCATCATGCGGTCGCCGTTCTTGAGCGCCACGCCGCCCTGGTCGCGGATCGCGATGATGGAGCGGATCAGATGCTGGTTGAGCCCCATGCGGCCGGTCACGCCGTTCATGATCAGGCCGAGGCGTTTGGTGGTCATCTTGACTGCTCCTGCATGGTTCTTGCCGTTGGCCGCTCCAGCGGCGACATCGCGGACCACACCGGATGCACGGAGGTGGCAAAGCCCGGTGTGGTCAGCGACCCCGTCAGCAGGTCGCCGTCATGGATCGCGAGGCGGATCTTGTTGCCGTCGCGGACGATAGAGATCGGGATGGCCGGCGAGAAAGGCTTCCGCTTCGGCAGCGGGCGTCTCGCCAAAGCCGTCGACATAGTGATGGCCGTTGCGCTCGGCATGGGTAACGCCGATCAGCGCGCCAAGCGCCAGATCCTGCTGTACGCAAAGGCCGGCCTGGCAGGTCAGGTCCTCCGCCGCGATGAAGGCTTTTTCACCTTCCGCGCTCCATTTGGCGGCGCGGGTGGCGTTGATCACGGACTTGTAGATGCCCTTGCAGGATTTCGACGAGATGCCGCGATAGCCGAGCGCGCGCGCTGCGGCGAAGGCGTCATAGGAATCATCGGCCTCGTCGATGATGAAATCGCGGCTGCCAAGCGCGCCGAGCGGCGATTGGCGCGTGATGTCGCGCGGCATCGGCTGCTCGATATACAACAGCTTCGCCGCGATCGGCTTCAGCGCGCTGTCGCGGTCGAGACGCTCGACCAGCGCGCCCAGCGCATTGCAAATCGGCATATTGCTCATTGGCGTCCAGCGTCACGCGATAGTCATGCGGCAGCGTGGCGAGCTCGTTGCCGATCCGGGTCAGGCGCGCCGCATCATGCACGGGATCGCCATTGAGCTTGAGCTTGAAGTAGCGGGCGCCGGCGTTTTCGTGCTGGTCGGCAACCCCGCCCTCGCCTTCGACCTTGTCGTCCATGCCGACGGTGTGGCGGATCGCGACGCGCTCCAGCCGCTGACGTCCGGCAAGAAAGCGCGAAATATCCGCATCCGCGAGATCGCGCGACAACCGCGCGTCAAGGCCGGCGATATTGCCGGCCATGCCGTCGAAGAAGCTTTGGCCGGTCGCACGCAGCAGCGCATCCAGAATCGCCTTGTCGATTTCCGCCGGCCCGTAGGCGGCGGCGAGCGGCGGGATATCTTCGCGGGCACAGGCCTCGATCTGCGCGCCGATGCAGGCCGCGTGCAGGCCGAACGCCGTCTCGAACCCGGAATGCGCCAGATAGAGTTCCCGCGCGATCAGCAGCGCGCGCCGCAACTCCGTGATCGTTTCCTGCGGTGCCAGATGCGGCCGCTTGTCGAACCATTTTGCCACCAGGAACTCGGCGGTGGCGCCAGTCGATTTGCCGCTATTCTTGCTTTGCCCTTCAACCTCGATCTCGACGCGGGCAAACATCTGCGGCGTGGCGTTGATGACGACAGCGCCAAACCGGAACGGCCGGGCAAACGTCACCGGGCGTTCGAAGAAGGCGATATCCCGGACGGCTATACGTGGCGGCATCATCAGTCCGTATCATGGATTGGTTCGGGCGAGAAATTAACCCGTTGGATAAATACTGTCCAGCGGCAAAATTGCCCGACGGGCAAATCATTTCCGATATTCGGAAATCGTGTCAAGCCCCGAAATGAAAAATATTTCGCTTTATCCGAATTACAAATCAGCGCTACATAACACCCATCCCGTCCCGACCAGAGGGGCGTATCATGATCGCCACGATCGTGGGGCGGGTCGCGGTGGACGCTGGCAGTGCCGATAGCGAACGGCATGAGAGCGTACGGCAAAGACGTGTGGTCCTGACGTCCCGAGCTGGCGTCAAGCTGCGTGGAAGCAACGTTCCGCGCAGCGACGGTGACAACGAGCCCGGCCCGCCGGGGAGATCACGTTATAAGCCGTAAAGCCATTGCGCAGGGAAGGTCGGGATGCTCCCGCTGAACCTGTATGCTCGTGTGCGCATTTCCTACTACACATTGCACACGAGACCGCGGGTGCAGCGCGCACCCGGTCTTCCCTGCGCCCTCTGATTGGAGAGGGCGAGGAAGTTTCCAGCAAACCTCGGGCGCAACGCGCCGCGAGAATGCGAAGCGTATCTCCCGTCATTGCGAGCGCAGCGAAGCAATCCATGCGCCGCACGAAGAAAGAATGGATTGCTTCGCTTCGCTCGCAATGACGAGGCTGAGGGAGGGGTGCCGTCTCGACACTGTCCGGGAAATCACCTCGTCGCCTGACCCTCGCCAAGACGCAGCTTCGCGAAACGAAAACTCACACCACCTGCTGTGCCGGCGCCCGCAGCCCCGCCGCCTCGGGCTTGCCGAAATCCGCGGTCGATTTTCCGGTCAGCGCCGCCAGCACCAGCGCCACCATATGCGCGAGGCGTTCGTCCCTCGCCTCCTTCTTCAGGAGGTCGCGGCCGAAGATCACGCCGAGCGTCGCGCTGTTGGAGAGATAGAAAAAACAAAGACCGGCGATCGAAATGTAGAGCTGCACCGGATCGACGGCGACGCGGAAGTCGCCGCTTTCGACGCCGCGGTTCACCACGGTGCGGATCATCTCGACGAACGGCGAATGCATCGTCTTGACCCTGGTCGAACGCTTGAGATGGCGCGCTTTCGCGAGGTTTTCGGTGTTGAGCAGCGCCAGGAATTCCGGGTTGCGCAGAAAATAATTCCAGGTGAAGTCGATCAGCCGCTCGATCGCCTTGGGCGGATCGAGATGTTCGAGATCGAGCCCGCGCTCCTCGGCGCGGATCTTCTCATAGGCGCCTTCCAGCACTTCGAGGTAAAGGTCTTCCTTGTTGCCGACATGGTAATACAGCATGCGCTTGTTGGCGCCGGCGCTGGCCGCGATCCGGTCGACCCGCGCGCCGGCCAGCCCATGCGCGGCGAATTCCTGCTTCGCCGCCTCGAGGATGCGGATCCGCATGCCCTCGGGGTCGCGCTGCCATTTCAGAATTCGCTTTGCCTTGGCCAAATCAACCGCTCGATGATGCTCGGGATTACCCGATGTAGCACGCGCGGCGCGGTCAGGGAATGAAGCCTCGCCCTCAATCTTTGCGCGCCGACGGCTGCACCAGCAGCGTCGGAACGCCGCAAGTGCCGTTGCGCACGGTCATCACCCGCGTGCCCGGCTTGCGGCCGGTGCGGACCTCGGAGACGTCGACGCCGGCGGCCAGCGAGCCGCGCATGCGTGGCGTCGATGTCGGCGACGCGCCAGCACATTCCTCGCAGCCTGTCGTGCGTTCCGTCCGCCGGCTTGCCCGGCCGGTGCGAGACCTCGACGATGAGGTCGCCGCAGCGGAAGAACATCAGCCGGCCCCACTCGGGATGCGAACGATCGAGCGCCATGTCGAGGCCGAGCCGCGCGCCATACAGCGCCGCGGCCCGCTCGGGGTCCGGCGTCGAGACCACCACATGGTCCATCGCGGTGATCGACGCCGGCCGCGGTTCGCACCGAGAGCGGGCGCTCCTTCGATCGTTCGAGGAAGAACAGCCGGATGCCGTGCGTCGTGTCCGACGCCGCACGGGTCCGTTTCCAGGACAGCGTGGCGCCGGAGGCAGCATCCCGGCTTTCCACCTCGGCGACCGGCTCCGGCTTCAAGGTCAGCCGGTCGAGCCGGCGATGCATTTTCGCGATGTCATCGGTACGAAAACAGAGGCTCGCCAATCCCTCGCCCTGCTCGGCCAGCACGCTGCGGATGCGATCGCCGGCCGGCCCCTCGCCGTTTGGCGCCACCAGTTCCAGCGACATGTTGTCGAGCGTGAACAGCGCGCGGTCGGCGCCATCGCCGGAGTACGTCCAGCGCCGGCGTCCGCGCAAACAGCGTCTGGTAGGCGGCGGTACCTGCCGCAATGTCGCCGGTGAGAACGACGACGTGGTCGAGGCCGATAATCACGGAAACAGCCCTCTCGTATTCTTGGCGGCGCGGACCTTCTCCACGCCGATCGCCATCGCGGCGGTGCGGTGCGGGATTTTGTCCGTCCTGGCGCGCGTCACCATGGTGTCGAAGGCGCGATCGAGGATCTGGTATTCGCGCCGCATCACTTCCTCTTCTTCCCAGAACAATTGCTGCAAATCCTGCACCCATTCGAAATAGCTGACCACGACGCCGCCGGAGTTACAGAGAATGTCGGGAATCAGGAACACTTCGCCTTGGCGCTTTTCCAGGATGAGGTCGGCATCCGGCGTGGTCGGGCCGTTGGCGCCTTCCGCCAGCACCCGGCATTTCAGGTTTTCGGCAACCTTCGCATCGATCACCCGCTCCATCGCCGCCGGCACCAGCACGTCGCAAGGCAAGTGTCAGGATTTGCTCGGGATCGAACGCCATCTGGTTGGAGAAGCCGGCGATGCTGCCATGCGTGCCGGCGTGGCGCATCAGCGCGGGGATATCGAGCCCGTCCGGATCATGCAGCGCGCCGGTGTGGTCGCTGACCGCGATGATCTTGAGGCCATACTGATGCAACTCCAGCGCGGCATAGGAGCCGACATTGCCAAAACCCTGGATCACGGCGGTGGCGGTGCCCGGATTGATCGCGAGTTCTTTCAGCACCCGCCGCGCCAGATAGGCGACGCCGCGGCCGGTGGCCTCGCGCCGGCCGAGCGTGCCGCCGGAAGCGACCGGTTTTCCGGTGACGATTTCGGTCACGGTGCGGCCCTGATACATCGAATAGGTATCCATGAACCAGGCCATCACCTGCTCGTTGGTGCCCATATCCGGCGCCATCACGTCGATATGGGGACCGACGAACGGGAATCATCTCCTGCATGTAGCGCCGCGACAGCGCTTCCAGTTCGCGCTTGGAGATCGTCGACAGATCGACGCAGATCCCGCCCTTGGCGCCGCCATAGGGCAGGCCGACGAGCGCGCATTTCCAGCTCATCCAGATCGCAAGCGCTGCGACCTCACCGATATCGACCGAGGGCGCAAACCGCGTGCCGCCCTTGGTCGGACCGAGCGTCAGATGGTGCTGGACCCGATAGCCTTCGAACACCGCGACCGTGCCGTCGTCGCGGTGGATCGGGCAGGAAACAGTGACCGCGCGCTTCGGCATCAGGATGCGGTCGCGCTCGTCCATGGGAATTTCGAGATGGTTGGCGATGACGCCGAACTGGTTCACCGCCATGTCGAACACCGGACCGGAATAGACGGTCATCGTTTCACTCCCGTTTGGTCGCACCGCCCGGAACCCCGGACAGCGGTCGGCCGTTATCGGCCGGCATGCTGGCGATACCCAGGGGATGGTCGTAGTCTCCCGACATGCCCACCTCAAGCCGCAAAGACGGCACGGTTGCGAATAATTTCAGCGAATGCATCCGATAAGCGGTGCTAATGTAGCGCGCCGGGCCCGATCCACCCCTAAAGCCCAAGCTTTGAAGTACATGACGGAAAACGAATGCAGGCCCTCTTCATCGGACAGACCTATATCGACGTTACCTTCATCACGGACCACATGCCGACCGGCGACGAAAAACATGTGGCCTCCGCCTACGCGGTGTCGTTTGGCGGCAACGCGGTCACCGCGGCGTTCTGCTGCGCCAAGCTCGGCATCGTGCCGGACCTGATCGCAACCGTCGCCAATGACTGGCTCGGCCGCATGTTCCAGGACATGAGCGCGAAATACGGGATCTCGATCCATCCGCGCAAGGTCAACGCCTCCTCGCTGTCCTTCATCATGCCGAAGGACGGCAAGCGCGCCATCGTGCGCTGCCGCGACGACGAACACATTCATCCTTTTCCGATCCTCAACCTCAGGGGATGCCGCGCGTTGCATATCGACGGCCATCAGCCCGACGCCGCGATCCATTATGCCAAGCTGTGCCGCGAGGCCGGCATCCTGACCTCGCTCGACGGCGGCGGCCTGCGCAGCAACACCCACGAACTGCTGGAATTCATCGACATCGCGATCGTCGCCGAACGGCTGTGCGAGCAGATGGACAAGACGCCGGAGGCGATGCTGGACTATCTCAAGAGCCGCGGCTGCCGCGTCGGCGGCGTCACGATGGGAGAAAAAGGCCTGCTCTGGTACGACGAGACCGGCGCGGTTCGCAGCCTGCCAGCGCTACCGATCTCGCGCGAGCGCGTCATCGATACCAACGGCGCAGGCGACGTCTTCCACGGCGCCTACATCTACTCCTATCTGGCCAACCCCGGCAAAAGTTGGCAAGACCATTTCGAATTCGCACGCGCCGCGTCGACCTACAAGATCCAGCGTCTCGGCAACGAGGCCGGATTGCCGGCGCTGCCTGATATCGAGGCCGTCAAGCAGGAGTTTCAAATCGGCCGCAAGAAGGAGTTCTGGGATTAGGCATTTTGGGGGCTAACATGGCGCGCGTCTTCGTCGCCGGCAGCATCAACATGGATGTGGTGGCGACCGCCGACCGGCATCCGCAGGTCGGCGAAACCGTCGCCGGCACAGCCGTGCTTTATTTTCCCGGCGGCAAGGGCGCGAACCAGGCGGTGTCCGCCGCCAAGCTCGGCGCGCCATCCACGCTGATCGGCCGTCTGGGCGCCGACGCCTTCGGAAAGGAATTGAGGACGTTTCTCGCCGCGCAGGGAATCGACCTCACCTTCGTCAAGGACACGGCCGAGGCGCACACCGGAACGGCGCTGATCACGATCGCCAATGCCGACAACACCATTGTCGTGGTGCCCGGCGCCAATGCGCTGGTCAGCGCCGAGGATGTCGGCGCCGCTGCTCTCGCCAAAGGCGACGTCGCGGTCAGCCAGTTCGAAATTCCGCTGCCGACGATCGCCGCGTTCTTTCCAGCGCGCGCGAGCGGCCGGCGCCACCACGATCCTCAATCCCGCGCCTGCCATCAAGTTTGGGCGCGAGTTGCTCGATCTCGTCGACGTGCTCGTGCTCAACGAAACCGAGCTCGGGGTGCTCGCCGGCACCGAGCTTCGGGATTCGGATGACGACGCGCGCTTCGTCGAGGCGATCCGGTTGCTGCAGACGCGAGCCGGACCAGACCGTCTGCGTGACCCTCGGCCGCCGCGGCGTGCTGGCTGTCATCGACGGCCAGGCGTCGGTCATTGCCGGCCGCGCGGTCAAGGCGGTGGACACCACCGGCGCCGGCGACTGTCTTGTCGGCGCGCTCGCGGCGCAACTTGGCCGGCGGCAAGAGCATCCATGACGCGCTGACTTACGCCAACGCCGCCGCATCGATCTGCGTGCAGCGAATGGGCGCCGCGCCGTCGATGCCGACGGCAGCGGAGGTCGCGGACCTGCTTCGATGCTAGTCTCGTTGCGTCAGGGCACTCTTCAAATCGAAGCCGGCATCGGCCGCCTGCTCCGGCGTGATCGAGCCGTTGGGAAGCAGGCGGCGTCCGAACATGTGATCGCCGGCGCGGTTGACGGATTCGATGCCGACGAGTTGCCCGGCCTTGTAGCAAAAGGCGGAGAACGCGCCCTGCCCGCGATCGCCGCGCACCACCACGCGATCATAGCCGGTCGTGAGACCCGCGATCTGGAGCTTGTAGGGTCCCTGATCGCTCCAGAACCACGGCAGCCCGTCATAGGGTTTGGCGTCGCCGGTCAGCCGCGCGGCGACACAGCGCGCGTGGTCGGTGGCGTTCTGCACGGATTCGAGCCGCAGCGCGCCGCCGAAACGCGGGCTCGCATACAGCGCGCAATCGCCGACCGCCGAGATATCCGGATCGGCCGTCGACAGGAATTCGTCGACGACGATGCCGGCGGCCACCGGCAAGCCGGCTTGCGCCGCCAGCTCGACGTTCGGCAACACGCCGACGCCGACCACCACGAGGTCGGCGGCCATGTGCCGGCCGTCGCTGAGGCTGACGCCGGTCACTTTGCTGCCGTCGCTCTCGATGCTCGTGACCTGCACGCCGAGATGAATACGGATGCCGGCCGCGGTGTGGCTCGACTGAAAGAATTCCGAGATTTCCGCGGTCACCGCGCGCGCCATCACGCGCGTGCCGAGCTCGACCACGTCGACTTCGAGGCCCTTGGCCCGGGCGGTGGCGGCGAATTCGAGCCCGATGAAGCCGGCGCCGATCACCACCACGCGCTGGCCCGATCCGATCAGGTGCCGCAAGGCCTCGCTTTCGTCGAGCGTCCGCAAGTAACGCACGCTGTCGAGATTGGCGTTGGGAATATCGAGCAGCCGATTGCGCGCGCCGGTCGCCAGCACGAGGTGGCCGTAGTCGAGCGCGGAACCGGAGCCGAGCGACAGTTTGTGCGCGCCGCGGTCGATCGACACCGCGCGATCGGAAATCAGATCGATCTTCTGGTCGTGATAGAATTTTTCCGGCCGGAACATCAGGCTGTCAGGCCCGCCGGTTCCCTTCAGATAGGCCTTGGACAGCGGCGGCCGCTGGTAGGGCAGATGGCCCTCGTCGTTCAGGAGCGCGATCGGTTCGGCAAAGCCATGCTGGCGAAGCGAGGCCGCAAGCTGAAAGCCCGCGTGGCCGGCGCCGACAATCACGACTGGTCCTCGCACAACCGGCCCTTTCGTCATCGGGACAACCCAACTGCCTGCGCACAGGAATTACCCATGTCGTCTCCTCGCTCTGCCGATTTTGGCTTGCTTGCCTCGCGAGGCGCGGCGCTCGTGTCCGCGTGCCCTGCGATGGCAGCCCCTATTAGGCCTTATGGTTTGGAGACGCGCAAGAGCGTCTACCCCAGGGAAAGGGCCAATGGAGGCGGTAAGGCCGCACCCCGGTCCGGGATTGTTACCGCCCGGCCTGTGCTATCAATATGCCTCCCGCTTTGACCCCTGCGCCGTTCCGACCCGAGGGCTTTTCGATGCCGACACCAGATCATACCCGCCACCCCTTCCGATCAACCGGCACTGCTCACGATCGAAGGTCCGATCGCGACCATCACGCTGAACCGGCCCGCGGCGTTCAACTCGGTCGACCTGTCGATCGCAAGGAAGCTGGAACAGCTTGGCGCCGAGGTCGAGGCCAATGACGCGATAAGGGTGCTGGTGATCCAGGGCGAAGGCCGCGCCTTCAGCGCCGGCGGCGATCTGCAGACCATCGGCGCCGCGGCCGCCTCCGACACCATCGCTCCCGTCGTCGGCGAACTGCTGAAGCATTATCACGCCTTCATCGAGACGGTGCGGCGGATGCCGAAGATCGTGCTGTCGAGCGTTCACGGCTCGGCGGCCGGCGCCGGCATGGGGCTCGCCTTCGTCACCGATCTCTGCATCGCCGCCGAGGACGCCCGCTTCACGCCGGCCTACGCCAAGATCGGCGTGTCGCCGGATGGCGGCAGCACCGTCGGCATGGTCGGCACCGTCGGCACCCGCCGCGCGCTGCAGCTGTTTCTGGCCGAGGACAGTTTTTCCGCGCAGCAGGCCTATGAGTGGGGCCTGGTCGCGAGGGTCGTTCCGGCGGCGGAACTGAAGGCAGCGACGCAGAAATTCGCCGAGCGGCTGGCGCAGAATCCGCCGGCCGCGATCAGCGGCACCAAATCACTGGTTTACCAGGCCGCGGTGACGCCAACCAGAGCAGCAGCTCGATGCCGAGGAAGCGAAGATCATCGAGGCCATGCAACACGGACGAATTCCGCGCCGCGGTGAAGAAGTTCACCAGCAAGGGGAAGTAGGCACGCGACTCTAGTTCGGGCAGATATACCCCGTCCCCGCCGGCGACTTGAAGCAGCCGACCGACTCCGGGATCACCTGCTTCGGCAGCCACAGCACCACCTTCGGGAAATAGATCGTGAAACATGATGGTGACCAGGAACACCACATAGATCGGCAGCGCCGCGCGTAACGCTTTTGCAAAACTGACGCCGACGAATTTCGACGCCATCAGCAGCACCAGCCCGTAAGGCGGCGTGATCAGTCCGAAGGCGAGCGTCGCGATCAGCACCACGCCCATATGGACGCCGTTGATGTCGCCGGCCTGCGTCAGCGTGTTCACCAGCGGCATGAAGATGATGATGGTCGGCACCGGCTCGATGAAATCGCCGACCACGGTGAACAACAGCACCAGCAGCAACATCATCAGATGCGGATCGTTGCCGGCAAGCGAGGTGATCCAGTCGGCGATCACGGCGGCGCCGCGCAGATAGGCCAGCATCCAGCCGAAGGCGTTGGCGGCGCCGATGGTGATCAAGGGCAGCGAAAAGATCAGCCCGGCCAGGCAGAAATCGTAGGGAATCTTGCTGAAATGCCCGCGGTTGAGCGCCGGGATCACCACCGCGATGATCCAGATCACGGCGACGACGCCGGCTTCGGTCGGCGTGAAATATCCGGTGAGAATGCCGCCGAGCAGGATCACCGGGATCATCAACGGAAGCGCCGCATCGCCGGCGGCGAACACCACCTGGCGCAACGGCGCGCGCGGCTTGCGCATGCCGGACGGGGCCGAAGAAGTAGCAATAGATCATCAGGCCGAAGCCGATCATCAATCCCGGCACCACGCCGGCCATGAACAGCCCGGCGATCGAGACGTTGCCGACCGCGCCATAGACCACGGCGGTGATGCTCGGCGGCACCAGCGCTGCGATGGTGGAGGCGGACGCGATGATCGCGGCGATGAAGGCGGGGCTAGTAGCCTTCCCGCTTCATCGGACCGCCCAGCGCGCGGCTCATCACCGCGACGTCGGCGGTGGTCGATCCCGACATTTCCGAGAAGAACATGCTGAAGACGACGACGACCTGCGACAGCCCGCCCCTGATATGTCCGACCAGCGACAGCGACAGATTGGCTATTCGCACCACCACATTCGCCGAACTCATGAGTTCGCCGACCAGGAGGAAGAACGGGATCGCCAGCAACGCCTCGGAGTCGACGCCGTCAAAGACCTTCTGGATGATCGCCGCCAGCGACACATCGGTCAGCATGGCGCCGACGAACACGCCTGCCATGCAGCGAAAACGGCACCGGCACGCCGAGATAGCCGAAGAACAGGAAGCAGAACGTCATCAATCCCAGGATGACAGGTGAGCTCACGGCCGCACTCCGATCCGGGCGTTGGTGTCGATGACAGGTATTGCCGGATCTTCTTCCGGCGGTTCCGGATGGTCGAAGCCGTTGCGGATGCCGTTGACGAGTTGCTCGATCGTGAACAATCCGATCAGCACCCCGGACATCGGAATCGCCGCATAGAGCGAGGCGATCGGCGTGCCCGACGGCAGGCGGAAACTGCCGAAGCCGCGGAAATAGTTGATATAGCCGAACCAGATCAGGCCGAACGCCACGCCGAGCACGACGATGCGAATGATGATCTCGACAATCAGCCGCGGCGTGCCGTGCATCGCCTCCGAGATCGCGGTCAGATACAGATGATCGTTGCGGCGGGTCGCGACGGCAGCACCAATGAAGATGGCGTAGATGAACAGCGTCGAGGTGACTTCCTGCAGCCAAAGCCAGGGGCGGCCGATCTTCCGCGTGACGATGTCGCAGGTCACCGACAGCGAAAACCCGAAGCACAACACGCCGCAGAGGATCATCAGGACCAGTTCGAGCTTGTCGAACGCCGGCCATTTCAGGTGACGCTGCCGCTGCAGCACCAGTTTATCGGCGATGGCCATCGTCAAAACTCTCCGTCGTCCTCTTCAGTCGTCGTCCCGGCGAACGCCGGGACCCATAACCACCGGCGCCGAGCGAGCAAGGTGTCTCCGGTCGCCCAACATGCGGCACGGAGTATGGGTCCCGGCGTTAGGCCGGGACGACGCGTGGATGGAACAGTGCGCGTCTAGTTGATCGCCCGGATCAGGTTCTTGATCTTCTCGGCATGCGGACCGAGTTCCTTGGCGAGCTTGTCGAGATAGGGATCGGAGACCGTTGCAAAGCTCTTCTTGTCCACATCCTCGACGATCTTGACGCCAAAGCCTTTCAGCTTGGCGGCGGCGGCCTTTTCGAGTTCGAACGCCTTGGCCGGCTCCTTGGCGCTGACTTCCGCGGCGGCCGTCTTCACCCACTGCTTCTGGTCGGCGGAAAGGCTCTGCCACAGCTTGTCGCTGACGAACAACAGCGCGTTGTTGGCCTCATGCTCGGTGATCGACAGCACCGGCGCGACTTCATAGTGCTTGTTGACGAGATAGACGTTGATGCTGTTCTCGGCGGCGTCCATCACGCCGGTCTGCAGCGAGGTGTAGACGCTGCCGAACGGCATGTGCACGGTCTGGGCGCCATAGGCCGGGAACAGCGCGTCCTCGGTGGCGGTCGCCTGAACGCGGATCTTGATGCCCTTCATGTCGCCGACGTTGTGGATTTCCTTCTTGCTGTAGATGCTGCGCACGCCCTGCGAGCCGGTGGCGATGACGTGCAGGCCCTGCGTGGTCTCGTCGATCATCGCGATGATCGCGTCGATGACCTTCTGGTCGGCCAGCGACTTGACCAGGTGATCGGCGCTGCGGAACAGGAAGTGCAGCGACATCACGCCGGCCTGCGGCGAAATCGTCGCGGTGTTGGCCGAGGAGACGATGGCGAAGTCGATGTCGCCGGACTTCACCAGCTGCAACAGCTGCGGCTCCTGCCCGAGCTGCGCGCCCGGATACTGGTCGACCAGCATCGTGCCCTTGCTCAATTCCTTGAGCTTGGCGGAAAACATGTCGTAGGCGACGCTGTAGCCGGTGTTGAGCTGCTGATCGTGGGCGAAGCGGATAATGCTTCGTCTCCTGGGCGCCGGCGCTTGCGGCGAACATGACTGCCACTGCAGCAACCGTTGCACCGATGAATTTCCGTCGATTGGCCATCCCGCTCCCCTGTTTTGGTTTTCTTGATCATCCCATCAAGGTCGCCGGATTGTCAATAAAACATCGGCCTTTCGGGCCGATGCGGCAATTCACCGCCATCAAAGGCAGGGATTATCGACAATTCCCGACCGACCACGGGAATGCCGCGGCCGGCCGAACCGAGTTGTCGGCCTTACTTGATCGCGCGGATCAGGTCCTTGACCTTCTCGGCATGCGGGCCGAGCTCCTTGGCGAGCTTGTCGAGATAGGGATCGGCGACCGCGACGAAGCCGGACTTGTCGACGTCGGTGACGACCTTGACGCCGATCGCCTTCAGCTTGTCCTGCGATTGATGCTCGAGCTCGATCGCTTTCGCGGGCTGGGTCTTGTTGACCTCGTCGGCCGCGCCCTGCACCCAGCCCTGCTGCTCCGGCGTCAGGCTGTTCCACAGCTTGTCGCTGACCCAGACCAGGCTGTTGTTGGCCTCGTGCTCGGTCATCGAAAGCACCGGTGCCACTTCGTAGTGCTTGTTGGCGAGATAGACGTTGACGCCGTTTTCCGCCGACGTCGACCACCCCGGTCTGCAGCGAGGTGTAGACGCTGCCGAACGGCATGTGCACGATCTGCGCGCCGTAGGCCGGGAACATGGTGTCCTCGGTGGGCGTCGCCTGGACGCGCACCTTGAGGCCTTTGACGTCGTCCATCTTCTTGATCTCGCGCTTGGAATACATGTTGCGCAGACCGAGCGTCGCAAGCGCGATGACGCGGGCGCCCTGCACCGTTTCCGCGATCATCGCCTTGACCGCGCCGGATACGCCGGGATCCGCCATCGCCTTGATCAGATGCGCTTCGGAGCGGAACAGGAAGTGCATCGACATCACGCCGGCCTGCGGCGACAGCGTCGCGGCGTTGGCGGAGGACGAGATGCAGAACTCGACGTCGCCGGATTTGACGAGCTGCAGCACCTGCGGCTCCTGCCCGAGCTGCGCGCCCGGATACTGGTCGATCAGCATGGTGCCCTTGCTCAGCGCCTTCAGCTTCTCGCTGAAGATATCGCCGAGGATTCCGTAGCCGGTTATCTTCGGCTGATCGTAGGCGAAGCGATAATGCTTCACTTCCTGCGCACCGGCGCCTGCGGTCGTCATGACAAGCGCGGCGACGGCCGCACCAAGAACGCTTCTCAGTCTGTTCATCGTCTCCCCCTGTGTTATTTTTCTTTGATCATCCCATCGGGACTCGTTTGAATGTCAATCAAACCAAAGGCGCAACGCATGTGCGAGATGAAATCATACGAACGTCCACCGTCACTGCCAGGAGCGCGACCGCATCCAATCATTCGTGCGGCCAGCGGCTTCGACCAAAGGGCGGACGAGCCGCCTATCCCTTTCCTTCGCCGCGCATGAAATCGAAATCGCAGCCTTCGTCGGCCTGCAGAATGGTCTCGTTGAACAGATGCGCGTAACCGCGCCTGGCCCAATCGGGCGTCGTTGCCGGCGCCAGCGCCGCGCGGCGCTTTTCGAGCTCGGCATTGTCGACCAGCAGATCGATGCTGCGTTTGGCGACATCGAGCCGGATCATGTCGCCGTTCCGCACCAGCGCCAGCGGACCGCCGACGGCGGATTCCGGCGTGATGTGCAGCACGATGGTGCCGAACGCCGTGCCGCTCATGCGCGCGTCCGAGATCCGCACCATGTCCTTGACGCCGGTACGCAACAGTTTCTTCGGGATCGGCAGATAGCCGGCTTCCGGCATGCCCGGCGCGCCCTTCGGGCCGGCGTTGCGCAGCACCAGCACGTCGTCGGCGCTGACATCGAGCGCGGGATCGTCGACCCGCAGCGTCATGTCCTCGACGGATTCGAACACCACGGCGCGGCCGGTATGCTGCAGCAGCTTCGGGCTCGCCGCCGAATGCTTGATGACAGCGCCGCGCGGCGCGAGGTTGCCGTGCAGCACCGCCATCGCGCCTTCCGGCTTGATCGGATTGCCGCGGGGACGGATCGCGTCCTGCCCCGGCACGTCCTCGGCACCGGCCACGATTTCGCGCAAGGTCGCGCCGGTAATGGTTTTGGCATCGAGATCGATGAGATCGCCGAGCTGCGCCATCAGCTTCGGCACGCCGCCGGCATGATGGAAATGCTCCATGTAATGCTCGCCCGACGGCTTCAGGTCGATCAGCACCGGCACCTCGCGGCCGAGCTTGTCGAAGGCTTCGAGATCGATGCGATGCCTGGTGCGGTTGGCGATCGCGGTCAGATGAATGAGGCCGTTGGTCGAGCCGCCGATCGCCTGCAGCACCACCTGCGCATTCCGGAACGACGCCGCGGTCAGGAATTCGCTCGGCCGCGGCCCCTTCGCTTTCGCCATCGCGGCGGCGACCTTGCCGCTCGCTTCCGCCGAACGGAAACGCTCGGCATGCGGCGCCGGGATCGTCGCGCTCATCGGCAGCGACAGGCCCAGCGCTTCGGTGATGCACGCCATGGTGGAGGCCGTGCCCATCACCATGCAGGTGCCGACCGACGGCGCCAGCCGGCCGTTGACGGCCTCGATCTCGACATCGTCGATTTCACCGGCGCGGTATTTTCCCCACAGCCGCCGGCAATCGGTGCAGGCGCCCAGCACCTCGCCCTTGTGATGCCCGACCACCATCGGTCCGACCGGAATGACGACGGTCGGCAGGTCGGCGCTGACCGCGGCCATGATCTGCGCCGGCAAGGTCTTGTCGCAGCCGCCGATCACGACGATGGCGTCCATCGGCTGGGCGCGGATCATCTCCTCGGTATCCATCGCCATCAGATTGCGCAGATACATCGAGGTCGGATGCGAAAAGCTTTCGGCGATCGAGATGGTCGGGAACACCATCGGCATCGCGCCGGTCAGCATCACGCCGCGCTTCACCGCCTCGATGATCTGCGGCACGTTGCCGTGGCAGGGATTGTAGTCGCTGTAGGTATTGGTGATGCCGACGATCGGGCGATTGAGCGCATCGTCGGAATAGCCCATCGCCTTGATGAAGGCCTTGCGCAGGAACAGCGAGAAGCCGGCATCGCCATAACTCGCCAGTCCCTTGCGAAGTCCGTCATCAGCCATCTTGTTATTCCCTGTCGCCGCGTGCTCCGCACTAAAGGAGCCCGCGGAATTATTGTCAATATTTGATATTCGGCGGCAATTCGACGCCGATCCAGCCGTCAATGACCGGATATTATTGACAATAAGCGGCCGCGCGTGCTGATTTCCGGCGATGATCGGAAGCGAGCGCCCATGAACCAGCCGTTGCGCATTGGCCTTGTTGGCGCCGGCATGGTGAGCCGCCATCATCTGATCGCCTGGGCCAACATAGCAGATCAGGCCAAAGTTGTTGCGGTCGCCGATCCCTCCGCGGACAACGCCGCGCGCCGTGCGGCTGAGTTCGGGATTCCGCAAACCTATCGCCAGCGCCGAAGCGATGCTGGCGGCCGTCGAACTCGACGCCGTCGATAT
This sequence comes from uncultured Alphaproteobacteria bacterium, assembly GCA_963742665.1. Taxonomy (GTDB): domain Bacteria; phylum Pseudomonadota; class Alphaproteobacteria; order Rhizobiales; family Xanthobacteraceae; genus Bradyrhizobium. Next base: position 168,252 of record CAVUNH010000004.1, on the reverse strand, counting down.
CGCTGCGCCGCGCGAGATGCACGCGCCGCTGGTCCGGCTCGCGGCCGAAAAACATCTGCCGGTGCTGTGCCAAAAGCCGCTGGCGCCGAACCTGCGAGAGGCGACCGAACTTGCCGCCGAGGTCAGCGATCTGACGCGCCTGATGGTGCACGAGAACTGGCGCTTTCGCGGCTATTACCGCGACGCCGCGGCCTGGCTGCGTGAGGGGCGCATCGGCAACGTCAAGCAGGCGCAACTCACGCTGCTGACGTCGGGCGTGCTGCCGGGACCGGACGGACTTTGTCCGGCGCTGGAGCGGCAACCCTTCATGCGCCGGGAAAAGCGCATGCTGGTCGCGGAGGTTTTGATCCATCACCTCGATACGCTGCGGATGCTGCTGGGACCGTTGCGCGTGACGGCGGCGCAGCTCTCGCGCTCGAGCGAGCAACTCGTCGGCGAAGACGGCGCGGTGATCCAGCTCCAGGCCGGGAACGGCGCCGGCGTCACGGTGTTTGCGAGTTTTGCTGCGCACGGACATCCGGCGACCCAGATCGACCGGCTCGAAATCCTCGGCGACAAGGGCGCCATCAAGCTCGACGGGCCGCAGCTTGTCTGTTCGGGCGCCTCGCCGGCGGAGAAGACCTACGATCTCGCCGTCGAATATCAGGGGTCCTATAACCGGACGATCGCGCATTTCGTGAAATCGTTGCGCGACAATTCGCCCTTCGAGACCGCACCGCAGGACAATCTGGAGACCTTGCGATTGGTCGAGGATTGCTATCGGCTGTCCGGCTGGGAGGCCTTGCCATGAAGCCGCAGGAATCGTTGCCGGAAGTGTCCGCGCTGACGCGCGAGGAAGAACAGGCGGAAGTGATCCGCCGGCTGGAGGAGGACATCATCTTCGGCCGCTTCGCGCCGGGCTCGCGGCTGGTCGAAGACACGCTGATGACGCGCTATGGCGCCAGCCGGCATTTCGTGCGCCAGGGCCTGTTTCAGCTCGAGCGCCAGGGCATCGTGCTGCGCGAGAAGAACATCGGCGCCACCGTGCGGTTCTACTCGGCCGAGGAAGTGCGCCAGATCTACGAGGTGCGGGAAATGCTGACGCGGCAGGCGGCGCTGATGATTGCGCTGCCCGCTTCCCAAGGCCTGATCGAGGAGTTGAGCGAGTTGCAGCGGCAATATTGCGCCAGGGCCGACGCGCAGGATCTGCGCGGCATTCATGAGGCCAACGACGCCTTTCACGTCGCGCTGTTTTCGGCCTGCGGCAACCCCTATCTGGTGCGCTCGCTGCAGGACTACATGAACCTCACGCTGCCGATGCGCGCCAAGAACCTGGCCGACAAGGAGGGACTGGCGCTGTCGCGCCGCCAGCACGAATTCATGATCGAACTGCTGAAGGGGCCGCGACAACTGGGCGCTGGCGCAGCTCTGCGTCGACCACATGCAGTTCAGCAAGTCGGACTATCTCGGCCGGATCGGGGCTGAGGATGAGCGCGCGAAATAGCTAGCCGTTACTTCCAATCGATGATCCTGCTCTTGTCGCCTCGAACTCCATGCCGCAGAACGCGCCGCCCTGGTAGAAATCGCCGACCGGGTCCGGCGGCAATTTGGCCTGCTCGGCCATCGCATGCTCGCGGAAATCCTCGGCCCGGCCGGTCGGGCGATAGCCGAGATCGTAGGCGCGGTGGTTGTCCCACCATGAGCGCTCGTTGTAGGAGGCGCCGTAGAAAATCTCGAAATGGATGTCGGGATGGTCGAGCCCGATCCGGCACAGCTGCACCAGATCTTCCGGCTTCAGCCAGATCGCGAGCCGGCGGTGATCCAGCGGCTTTTCGCCGAAATTGCCGATGCGCAGACACGTCACCCCAAGCCCGTGCTTGTCGGCATAGAGCGCGCCGACCGCTTCGCCGAACACCTTGCTGACGCCGTAGCGGCCGTCGGGGCGGGCCGTGACATCGGTGCCGATCCGGTGGTGGCGCGGATAGAAGCCGACCGCGTGGTTGGACGAGGCAAACACCACGCGCTTGACGCCCTTTTTGCGCGCCGCCTCGAACAGATTGTAGCCGCCGATGATGTTGGCCTGCAGGATGTCGTCCCACGGGCCCTCGACCGAATAGCCGCCGAAATGCAGGATGCCGTCGACGCCCTCGCAGATCGCCTCGACCTGGGCCAGATCGGCGAGATCGGCCGCCTTGAACGTCTCGTGTGGGCCGAGATCGGCCGGCGCCTTCAGGTCGCTCAGCACGAGATCCGGATAGATCGGCGGCAGCAGCTTGCGCAGGCTCGTGCCGATTCCCCCGGCGGCGCCGGTCATCAATATGCGTGGCATTTCTTCCCTCTTTCTTGCGACCGATTTGCGGTCGTTGGCCGACAATGATAGCAAACCAATCCGCGAGGAAACGCAACAACAACGAGAGCAGCAAATGTCCGAGGCAAAATCCCGCGCCGGCTGGCAGCCGGCGACCTATTATCCCGATCCGGCCATCCACGCACTCGATCCCCGCTTCGAAAAATACTGGCTGAAACTCTCGGCGGTGGAACGGCTGACCACCGGGCTGCGCTGGGCCGAGGGCCCGGTGTGGTTCGGCGACGGGCGCTATTTGTTGTGCAGCGACATTCCCAATAACCGCATCATCAAATGGGAAGAGGAGACCGGCGCGGTCAGCCACTATCGCAAGCCGTCGAATTTCGGCAACGGCCATACCCGCGACCGCCAGGGGCGGCTGATCACCTGCGAGCACGGCGGCCGCCGCGTCACCCGCACCGAATATGACGGATCGATTACCGTCTTGATCGATTCCTTCAACGGCAAGCGCCTGAATTCGCCGAACGACGTGGTGGTCAAATCCGATGGATCGATCTGGTTCACCGATCCGATCTTCGGCCTGCTCGGCAATTACGAGGGCTACAAGGCCGAGCCCGAGACTCGACACCAATGTCTACCGGATCGACGGCGCCACCGGAAAGGCGACCATCGTCGCCGAAGGCGTGCTTGGGGCCGAACGGGCTGTGCTTTTCGCCGGACGAAAAGATCCTCTACATCATAGAGTCCCGCGGCGTGCCGACCCGCAAGATCCTGGCCTACGACGTCGGCGCCGAGCGGCGACACGATTTCCAACAAGCGCGTCTTCGTCGACGCCGGCCCCGGCACGCCCGACGGCATGCGTTCCGACATCGACGGCAATCTGTGGTGCGGCTGGGGCATGGGCGATCCCGAACTCGACGGCGTCGTGGTCTTTGCGCCCGACGGCGTGATGATCGGCCGTATCGCGCTGCCCGAGCGCTGCGCCAACCTCTGCTTCGGCGGGCTGAAGCGCAACCGGCTGTTCATGGCCGCGAGCCAGTCGATCTACGCGCTGTACGTGAATACGCAGGGCGCGCTCGGGGGCTAGCCTGGCGCGCTCCCTATCCCTTCTTTTCCTGTGCCGCGGCGGTTTGCTTGGCGAGCCCCTCCTCGAACGCCTTTTCCAGCGTCGCGGCATAGGCGTTGAACTCACCGGGATTGACGAACGGATTGGGCGCACCATCGGCGAGCATCGCACGCTTGTCGGCCATCCTGTACATTTCCGGATGCGGCGCGAGCAGGACGTCGACTTTCATGTCCCTCGCCCGCGCGAACGTCTTGCGGTAGTCGTCAACGATCCCGGGATGGGTCGGGCTGCCGACGAGGCGGTTCAGCGCGACGGTGGCGCTGCAGAAAATCAGCACGGAGCGGGTGGCGCCGCCGTCCTTCACGGCGAACTCCCAACTGGTGCAGCCGGGCGAATGGCCCGGCGTCGCGCGGGCCGTCAGCGTAACCTCGCCCACCGTAACCTTGTCGCCCTCGCGAACCGTGCGATCCACCTTCACCGGCGGAAACTGAAGCACCGTCTCCTCGCGCTGTCCCGGATAGTAGCCGCCTTCGAGCAGCGGCTTGTCGGCTTCGCCCGCGACCATCTGGGCGCCGCTGACCTGCTTCATTTCGGCAAAGCCGCCGGTGTGATCGATATGCGCGTGGGTGTTGACGAGATATTTGATGTCGCTGACCTTGAAGCCGAGTTTCTCGATGCTCGCCTTGATCTGCGACGTTGCTTCCGGCATCACCGTATCGACCAGGATATGGCCCTGCGGCGAAGTGATCAGGTAGGACGCCAGGCCGTCGGTCCCGACATAATAGACGTTGTCGATTATCCTGAACGGCTCGGTTGGCTTATTCCACTTCACCAGGAGAGCGGCAAGCAGGTCCTTCGGGGTCTGCGCCTGCGCGAAGCCGGCAATCGGAAAAAGCGCGACGAGTGCAATCACCAGCTTCTTCATTTCCGCCCTCATTCTTGCTTGTTATTCTTCGTCCAACGTAACGACGATTTTAGTCAAAAAAATGCCGGCCGCTTCGGCAGCCGGCATTTTTCCTTAAGGACGGCGCAAGCGCCGCATCGGCTTACGCGGCGTTGTAGCCGGCGACGGCCTTCACTTCGAGATATTCTTCCAGACCGTACTTGCCCCACTCGCGGCCGTTGCCGGACTGCTTGTAGCCGCCGAACGGCGCGGTGCGGTCGTTCGGAACGCCCTGCAGGTTGACGTTGCCGGCGCGGATCTGCTTGCCGACCCGGCGCGCGCTTTCCACGGTATCGCCGGTGACGTAACCGGCCAGACCATACGGCGTGTCGTTGGCGATCTTGACCGCCTCGGCTTCATCCTTGGCGCCAAGGATCGTGAGCACCGGTCCGAAGATTTCCTCGCGGGCGATGGTCATGTCGTTGGTGACGTCGGCGAAGATGGTCGGGCGCACATAGAAGCCCTTGTTGACGCCCTCGGGCAGACCCGGACCGCCGGCGACCAGCGTTGCACCTTCCTCGATGCCCTTGTGGATCAAGGCCTGGATCTTGTCCCACTGGATGCGGGACACGACCGGGCCGATGGTGGTGCCTTCGGCGCGGGGATCGCCCGCCTTGGTCTTGTCGGCGACGCCCTTGGCGATGGCGGCGACTTCCTTCATCTTCGACAGCGGCACGATCATCCGCGACGGCGCGTTGCACGACTGTCCGGAGTTGTTGAACATGTGCATGACGCCGCCGGTGACGGCCTTGGTGAGGTCGGCGCCTTCGAGGATGACGTTCGGCGACTTGCCGCCGAGTTCCTGGCTGACGCGCTTCACGGTCGGCGCGGCGCGCTTGGCGACGTCGACGCCGGCGCGGGTCGAGCCGGTGAACGAGATCATGTCGATATCGGGGTGCTCGCTCATCGCCGCACCGACCTCGGGGCCGAGGCCGTTGACGAGGTTGAACACGCCCTTCGGCACGCCGGCTTCATGGAGGATTTCCGCGAAGATCAACGCCGAGGACGGCGTGAATTCCGACGGCTTCAGGATCATGGTGCAGCCGGCGGCGAGCGCGGGCGCCACCTTGCAGGCGATCTGGTTCAAGCGGCCAGTTCCACGGCGTGATCATGCCGATGACGCCGACCGGCTCGCGCAACACGGTGGCGGTGCCGATGTTTTCCTCGAAATGATAGTTCTTCAGCACTTCCAGCGTGGACGCGATATGGCCAAGGCCGGCGCCGGCCTGCAGCCGCTCCGCCATCGGCAGCGGCGCGCCCATTTCGTCGGATACGGCAGCGCCGATATCCTTCATGCGGCCCTTGTAGATCTCGATGATCTTTTCCAGCAGCGCGACGCGCTCCTCGCGGCTGGTCTGCGAAAAGGTCAGGAAGGCGCGCCTGGCGGCGGCGACCGCCTTGTCGACGTCGGCTTTCGAGCCGAGCGCAACCTCATACATCGCCTCTTCGGTCGCCGGATTGACGACGGGCGTGGACTTCTTGACGGCGGGATCGACCCAGGCGCCGTCGATGTAGAATTGCATGCGATTGACCATCGGAAACCTCGTTATTGCAGGGCGAAGGATTAGGGAACGGGAGCGTTCGGCAGGCATCCTTGCACGAAAGCCGGGGGAATTGAACCCGCCATATGCGGGATGCCGCGATGCGGCGAACGCGGAATATAAGGTCAGTGGTGTGACGGATGCAAGACATGCACTCGAGCATCTGCGCGTGTGGAGCAGACCCCCACCCCGGCCCTCCCCCGCAAGCGGGAGAGGGAGTGGACCGAATTTGCGGCGAACATCGTCATCACGGAACGCGCTGAGCCCCCTCTCCCGCACTTGCGGGGGAGGGTCGGGGTGGGGGACGGCTTGCTCCGACGATCATTCATTCACACCGCCATCTTGCGGTGCCGCACCGGGGCGCCGACGGTGAGACTTTCCGCCGCATCGATGATGGCGTTGGCGTCGATGCCGTGGTGGCGGTAGAGGTCGCCGATGGTGCCGGTCTGGCCGAACGTCTCGACGCCGAGCGCCTCGACGCGGTGGCCGCGCACGCTGCCGAGCCAGCCGAGCGATGCCGGGATGGCCGTCGATCACGGTCACGATGCCGCAGTCGCGCGGCAGCGGCGCCAGCATTTGTTCGATATGGCTGAGATGCGCCACGCCGCGGCGGTCGCGCCGCAATTTTCGCGCAGCGGTCCATCCCGAATGCAGGCGGTCGGCCGACGTGATCGCCAGCAGGCCGACATCGCGGTGGCTTTCGCCGATGAATCCAACCGCCTCGATCGCTTCGGGCGCCACCGCGCCGGTATAGGCGACCACGAGGTCGCAGTTCGCGCCCGGCTCGCGCAGCCAGTAGGCGCCGTCGGTGATGTCGCGTTGCAGGTCCGGCGTCATGATCCGCTGCGGCTGGTCGAGCGTCCGGGTCGAAAGCCGCAGATAGACCGAACCGCCCTCTTCTCCTTGGCCGTTTTTTTGGCCGCCTTCGCGCTGCATGTGGGCGAACCCCCAGCCCATGATCACGGAGAGTTCATCGACAAAGGCCGGCTCGAACGAGGCGAGGCCATCCTGCGCCATGCCGATCAGGGGTGTTGCGATCGACTGGTGCGCGCCGCCTTCCGGCGCCAGCGTGATACCCGACGGCGTCGCCACCACCATGAAGCGCGCGTCCTGATAACAGGCATAGTTCAGCGCATCGAGACCGCGCTGGATGAAGGGATCGTACAGCGTCGCGATCGGCAACAGCCGCGCGCCGTTGATCTGGTGCGACAGTCCCAGCGCCGACATCATGATGAACAGGTTCATCTCGGCGATGCCGAGTTCCATGTGCTGGCCCTTGGGCGAATAGTCCCAGTTGAAGGTCGACGGGATCTTCTCCTGCCGGAACAGATCGTGGTTTTCGGCCTTCGCAAACAGCCCGCGGCGGTTGACCCAGGCGCCGAGATTGGTCGAGACGGTGACGTCGGGCGACGCGGTGACGATGCGCGAGGCCAGTTCGCTGTCGCCGCGGGCGAGTTCGTTGAGCACGAGGCCAAAACCCTGCTGGGTCGACATCTGCGCCGAGGGCTTGAACGACAGTTGCTGCGGCACCTCGATGGCGGGCGCCGTGAGCCGGCGGCGGCCCTTCGCGGTTGAACGGCGCTGCCGCGAGGAACGCCTCCAGCTCGTTCCGGGCCTGCGTCAATCCCTCGAACTTCTCCCATTCACGGCCGGGACGGATATTCTGCGTCGCGCGCCATTTTTCCATCTGCGTCGGCGTCATCAACCCGGCATGATTGTCCTTGTGGCCCTGGAACGGCAGGCCGACGCCCTTGATGGTGTAGGCGATGAAGCAGACCGGCCGGTCGTGATCGATGGCTTCGAATGCATCGATCATGCTGGCCATGTCGTGGCCGCCGAGATTGGACATCAGCGCCAGCAACTCCTCGTCGCTGCGCCGGTCGATCAATTGCGAGACCGGCCCCTGATCGCCGATGTCGTCCTGGAGATGCTTGCGGAACGCGGCGCCGCCCTGGAAACACAGCGCGGCGTACATCTGGTTCGGGCAGGCGTCGATCCAGCGCTTCAGCGCCTCGCCGCCGGGCTCGGCGAATGCCGCCTGCATCAGCGTGCCGTATTTCACGATCACCACGTCCCAGCCGAAATTGCGGAACATGGATTCGAATTTTTCCCAGAGGCCTTCGCGAACGACCGCATCGAGGCTCTGGCGGTTGTAGTCGACGATCCACCAGGTGTTGCGCAGCCCGTGCTTCCAGCCCTCCAGCAGCGCCTCGAAGATGTTGCCCTCGTCCATTTCGGCGTCGCCGACCAGCGCGATCATCCGCCCCTCCGGGCGATCGTTCAGCCAGCCATGCGCCTTGACGTAGTCCTGCACCAGCGAGGAGAACAACGTCTGCGCGACGCCGAGGCCGACCGAGCCGGTGGAGAAATCGACGTCGTCGGAATCCTTGGTGCGCGACGGATAGGATTGCGCGCCCTTGTAGCCGCGGAAATTCTCCAGCTTCTCGCGGGTCTGGTGCCCGAACAGGTACTGGATGGCGTGAAACACCGGGCTCGCATGCGGCTTCACCGCGACGCGGTCCTGCGGCCGCAGCACCGAGAAATACAGCGCCGACATGATGTTGGCGAGCGAGGCCGAGGACGCCTGATGGCCGCCGACCTTCAGCCCGTCGGCACTGGGCCGGATGTGGTTGGCGTGGTGGATGGTCCACGACGACAGCCACAACACTTTACGTGCCAGCGCGGACAATAATTCGAGGCGTGCGGGCTCAATGGGCATGGCGAGCGCTCCGGTCTCAAGGCCAGATCTGACCGAATTCTAGCGGGCCGGCGGTTCCCATAAATCTCAAATTCACGCGACATACCCGCCAATATTGGGATAAAATCCCACTTTTGGTTCCATCTGACAGAGTTCATTCCAATGCATGCCCTCGACGCCATCGACCGCAAAATCCTCAGCCTGCTGCAATCCGACAGCCGCATGACCATGCAGGCGCTCGCCGACAAGGTCGGCCTTTCGGTGTCGCCCTGTCACCGCCGGGTGAAATTGCTGGAAGAGCGCGGCGTGATCACCCGCTACATCGCGACCGTCGACCAGAAATCGCTCGGGCTGCATGTCAGCGTCTTCATCTCGATCAAGCTGGCGCGGCAGAAGGAGGAAGACCTCAACCGTTTTGCCAAGGCGATTTCGAAATGGGACGAGGTGCTGGAATGCTATTTGATGACCGGCAACCGCGATTATCTGCTGCGCGTCGTCGCCGCCGATCTGTCGTCCTACGAGGCGTTCCTGAAGAACAAGCTGACCCGGCTCGACGGCATCGCCTCGATCGAGTTCGAGCTTTGCGCTGAGCCAGGTGAAATATTCGATCGCGCTGCCGGTGTGAGGACTGGGTTCCGTCATTGCGAGCGAAGCGACGCAATCCATCTTTCTTCGTGCGGTGATATGGATTGCTTCGCTTCGCTCGCAATGACGGGGACAATGCGTCAACATACAAAGCTGTCATCCTCCGCGCAGGCGGAGGATCCAGTACGCCGCGGCTTCTCGACTCAATCATTGATGTCTCTGGAATACTGGGTCCCCGCCTTCGCGGGGACGACATTGGATACAGCTTCGCGTTCTCGCGGCGCGATGCGCCCGAGGTTTGCTGGAAACTCTTCGCCCTCGGTAGTCAGAGGGCGCAGGGAAGACCGGGTGCGCGCTGCACCCGCGGTCTCGTGTGCAATGTGCACAAAGAGTGCGCACACGAGCATACAGGTCCAGCGGAGAGCATCCGGCCTTCCCTGCGCAATGGCTTTACGGCTTATAACGTGCTCTCCCCGGAGAACGGCTCTTTTGCCTCCGTTGCGCCCTGAGAAGCAGTTGCCTCCAGGTGCATTGACGCCAGCACCGCGACGTCAGGACCACACGTCTTTGCCGTACGCTTCAGCCGCGCTCGTCAGTCGCAGCTTTCGCGTCCACCGCATCCCCGTCCCACGATCGTGACGATCGTGAGCGCCCCTCTGGTCGGGACGGGATGGCGATAGATATACCCCTGATTTGCCCTTCGGAAAAGCGAAATATTTTTTATTTCGGGGCTTGACACGATTTCCGAAAATCGGAAGTGATTTGCCCGTCGGGCAAACAGGAGCCGTTGATTGTCCCCATGGAAACGACGTTGCTGTCGTCCTCCTGGCGCTAGAGAATCCCCCGCTTCGCCAAATTGCGCATCAGCGCGCCGATGCCGAAGGTCCAGGGCTCGCACTCGTCGCTGGTGCGCATGCGGTTGACCAGTTTGCCGAGCTGGGGCGCCGATATGGTGACGATATCGTCGCGCTTGTGGGTGAAGCCCTCACCTTTCGTATCGCGGTCTTTCACCGGCGCGAACATGGTGCCGAGGAACAGCGCAAAGCCGTCGGGATATTGATGCACCGGTCCGATGGTCTGGGCGACGAGATCGGTGGGATCGCGGCTGATCTTGCCGATCGATGAACTCCCCTCGAGCACGAAGCCGTCCGCTCCCTTCACGGTCAGCCCGACGTCCGTCTTTCTGATATCGTCGAGCGAAAAGCTTCCGTCGAACAGCCGCAGCAGCGGGCCGACCGCGCAGGAGGCGTTGTTGTCCTTGGCCTTGGACAACAGCAGGGCCGAGCGTCCCTCGAAGTCGCGCAGGTTGACGTCGTTGCCGAGCATCGCGCCGACGATCGCGCCGCGGCTCGAGACGACCAGCACGACTTCCGGTTCCGGATTGTTCCAGGTCGACTTCGGATGCAGGCCGGCATCCATCCCCGTGCCGACCGAGGACATCGTCGGCGCCTTGGTGAACACTTCCGCGTCAGGTCCGATGCCGACTTCCAGATACTGGCTCCAGGCGTTCTGGTCGATCAGCACCTGCTTCAGCCTCATCGGCTTCCGGCGAGCCGGGCTTGAGCTTCGAGAGATCGTCGCCGACCAGCCGCAGCACTTCCTTGCGGATGGCCTCCGCGGACGCCGGATTGCCGCGCGCCCGCTCCTCGATCACGCGCTCCAGCATCGAGATGGCAAAGGTGACGCCCGCCGCTTTCAGCACCTGCAGGTCGAGCGGCGCCAGCAGCCAGGGTTTTGCGCTGTCGCGGCGATCGGGCGGCGTATTGGCGAGAATGCTTTCGAGATCGCCGATCCGTTTCCCCGCGATGCCGCGCAACGCCTGCGCCGGGTTTGCTTCCTCGCAGAGCGCGCTGACGGTCGAGAAACCAGCGCTGACGTCGAACACGCCGTCACTTCGAATGGCGACCACGGCCGGGCCCGCCACCTCCGGCAGCCAGACCCGTCCCACCAGCGTGCCGCTGGTGCCGTCTTCGGGCAGAACATCTTTTGCGGTCAGCGTGATCATTGACTAGCTCCCTTTATCAATTGTCGTCCCGGCGAACGCCGGGACCCATAACCCCGGTCATCTGTTGTTGAAGAAGGTGTCGACATTGTGCTCAACCATACCGCCGCGGCGTATGGGTCCCGGCGTTCGCCGGGACGACGTTACCGCCACGGCTCGACGATGATTTTCGTATGTTGCTCCGGATTGGCGAGATCGGCAAATGCTTGCGCCACGCCGTCGATCCCGACGCGCGCCGTCACCAGCGAGGCCGCATCGACCTCGCCTTCCGCGATCAGGCGCAGCGACCAGGCAAATTCATCGGGCGTATAGCCCAGCACGTACTGGACGTTGAGCTCCTTCAGGATGCCGAGCATCGGCTCGGAGCGGTCGTTCTCCATGCAGACGCCGACCACGACGATGCGGGCATCGCGCGGCGCGCCTTCGAACACCTGCTGGATCAGGCCGGGGATGCCGACGCATTCGAAGATCAGCGCGGGCTTCAGCGCCGGCAACAACGCCTGCAGCGGCGGCCGCGCGGCCTTTTCCTCCGGCGACATCGCGGCGTGCTCGGCCCAGGTCGCATAGGGCTGCGAGCGCGCAGGGTCCACCACAATGTCGGCGCCGAGCTTTTCGGCCAGCGCCCGCCGCGCCGGCGAATAATCCGCCGCCACGATCGGGTGCAACCCCTTGATCTTGAGGGCGGCGATCACGGCCAGTCCCACCGGTCCGCAGCCGATCACCAGCGGCACCTCGCCGCCTCTGATGTTGGCCTTGGCGACCGCGTGAACGCCGACCGCCAGCGGCTCGGTCAATGCCGCGTGCTCGGGCGGCAATCCGTTCGGGACCTCGAGCAGCAAGGCTTCGCTGAGCAGCATGCGCTCGGCATAGGCGCCGACATTGTCGTTGGAATAGCCGATGCCCTGCGGGCCCTCTCGCCGTCAGCAACGCCGGCAGCGAACATACTTTGGCGCCGGCCTTGAATTTGCGCGCGGTATCCGGACCGTAATCGAGAATTTCACAACAGAATTCGTGGCCGAACACGACGTCGCGGGAAAGATCCATCGGCTTGCGGGCCGGGAAATGCTTCGAAAGTTCCACCATGCGATGGGCGTGCTTGCGGGCGTGCAGGTCGGAGCCGCAGATGCCGCAGGCCAGCGACTTGACCAGCACCTGGCCTGCGCCCGGCTTCGGCTCGGCCATCTGATCGACGACGATCTCGCCGTTCCGGAAGATTGCAGCGCGCATCGGCGTCCTCTCCTGTTCTTGGTTGCTTCTCCTCTCCCATAGCTGCGCGGAGAAGGGAAGAACGAAAACAGGCAGAAGGAGGAAGCGGTAGCGCGTCCGATTACCGCGTCGTCACCAGGCGTAGCGGACGACGCCCTTGCCGGCGTAGGCGGTGGTGACGTTGGAGAACTGGCCTTCGAAAGTGCCGGCGACCGAGAGGCCGTTCAGCCATTTCATTTCGACGGAGGCCGTAGCCAGCGCGGAATCATGCGCCAGCGCCGCGCCGTTGACGACGAAGGTGGCGCCCGGCAGCGTCTGGAACAACGCCGCAATGCTGCGGTCGGTGTTGAAATCATGCGCCCAGGCGGCGCGGCCGCGCAGCGTCAGGATCCCGTTCTGCATCGCGAAGGACCTGTCGCTGCGAATACCGAGTTCGGTGCGCGACGCGGTGACATCCTTGGCGGCATAGTTGAGCGCAAAATTATTGCCGCCAGATATTACCTGCTCGGCATAGGCCGGCAGCTTGTAGGTGGTGAACTGCCCGGCGGCATAGGGCGTGATGCCCATCCACGGCGTCACGAAGCGGTAGCCGCCTTCGACGCGGCCCGACCAGGCGTTGGCGTTGAACTCCGCGCGCAAGCGGTCGACGCCGGCGACCGTGACGGTGCGGTCGGTGGTGACGTCCTGCCAGCCATAGGCCAAAGCGCCGGTGACATAGGCAGCCCCGACATGGTGGCGCACGAATACGCCGGCCTGGAACAGGTCCGAACGTCCGGAGCCGGCCCCGTTCACGCTGAAATTGGTGCCGCCGCCGGCGAGCGCAAAGCCTGCGAGCGTAGCAGGCGAAAGGCGGTAGTCGGCGCCCGCGGCGAAGCCGAACTCGCGCACGGTCGCGTTGTTCGAGCCCAGCACCGCGTTGCCGCTGGTGGAGGCGCCGCCGCCGAACGGCGCGCCCCACACGCTCCAGCCGGGGTTGAACACATTGTTGCGCGCGACCTCGGCCTTGGTCGGCATCTTCGCGAAGGCGCCATGCGCCGCATTCAGGTTCTTCGCGGCGTAGGCGTAAGAGCCGCTGGTCTCGGCATACGGTGTTGCGCCGCCGCCGGGCGTGAGGCCGCCGTCGCGACCGGCGACGAAGGGATCGGTGATCAGGCCGAGGAAGATGTTCATCGCATCGAAGGTCGCCTGCTGCGAGCCGGTCGCCAGTTCGCCCGACACCTGCGTCAGGCCGCCGGGCGTGAGGCTGCCGAACACCAGCGGAATGCCGCCGGTGCTGTTGAAGAATCCGACGAGTGCATTGCCGACATTGCGCTGGTTGATGTTGAGACCATTATTCTGCGGCCCTGACGGGGTCGGATTGAAGTCCAGCGCGAGATTCAGATACACGTTGTTGACGTCATAGCTCAGGCTGGATTTGAAATTATTCGGCAGATTGGTGTTCAGCAGCCCGAACGGGTTGCCGCCGTACGCCGCCGGCGGTGCTCAGAATGGTGTACTGTTTCGTGACGTAGGTCCCGGCCGCGAAGATCGCGTTGACGGTGGCGCCTCCGAACGACGCCGTCCCGGTCACGTTGGTGCGGTCGGCACCGGCGGGCGATATCTCGACCATGTAGGTGGCCGCCGCCGTGAACACGAGGTTGCCCTGCACGGTGAGCAGGCCGACCGAATTGCCGGGCGCCAGCGCGCCGCCGTCACCGATCGTCGCGTTGGCGACGACGCCGTTGCCGCCGAGGGTGCCGCCGGCATTGACGATGACATTGCCCGCCGAGCCGTTGACGCTGAGCGTACCGCCTGAATTGACCGTGGTACCGCTCGACGACACGATCGAGCCGTCGACGGTAAGCTTGCCGCCGTTCACGGACGTGGTGCCGGTATAGGTGTTGACGCCGGACAAGGTCAGGTTGCCGGTGCCGACCTTGTCGAGCGATCCCGATCCGGGCGTACAGCCGCAGGTATCGGCGATCACGCCTGATGACTTCGCTCGAGAGATTGTTGCCGCCGACGACCAGCGTGCTGCCGTCGCCGATGATAGTAGGTGCCCGCGCCGCCGATCGAGCCGGCGTTGATGATCTTGTCGTTGTTCGGCCCGCGGCTGCCCGAGAAATCGACGACGCTTCCGGCCTCGGTCTCGAAGCGGGCCGTGCCGCCGTCACTGCGGTTGAAGAAAAAGGTTGTGCTGTTGTTACTGGTGGTGATGAAGGCATTGCCCGCCGTGCTCTGATCGAGAAACGCCATGCCGAAGAAGCTGGAGTTCACGATCGTGGCGTTTGCCGCCGTCGTCCGGTTGTTGAAATCCAGCACGCCGAAATCGCTGTTGATGATCGTGGCGCCGCCGGCGCTGGAGCGATCCAGAAAATGGACCTGGCCCAAATCCTTGTTGGTGATCGAGGCGAGCGAGGTGCCGGCGCTGCTCTGCGAATTAAACAGCACCAATCCGCCATCCGCGTTGACGATCTTGCCGTTCTCCAGCGTCGTGCGGTCGTTGAAGACGACAAAGCCGTTGCCGGCATTGTTGATCGTCGCCGTGCCTGCCCGGCTCAAATTGTTGAATTCAATGACGCCGGACCCGAACCCGGCGATATTGTTGATGGTCGCGTTGCCGGCAGTGGCGTTGTTGAAGAAGGTGGTGCTGGTGCCGTCAAAATTGTTGATCGTCGCATTGCCCGCCGACGCCGTCTGGCGGAACTCGATCGACGCGCCGCTGCCGCTGAGGTTGTCGATCGTCATGGAGCCGGCGGAATTGGCATTGCGGAAGATGACGAAGCCGCCATCGTTGGTAATGGAGGTGATTCCGGCGGTGTTGGCGTTGACGATGTCGAGGGTGCCGAAATTGCTTACCGCGCCGACAAGGCTGGCGATATGGGTTGAGTCACCCAATTGAAGCGTCGAGCAGAAACAGATTTCCGTGCCGCCGCTATAGGTGTTGTTGCCGAGAAGCACGAGCCTGCCGCCGCCAAACGTATCGGCCACCCGCAATTGGCCGGGACCGTTGCCGTCGCTGATGTTGCCTGCGATCGTCAGCACCTTGCCATTGGCGTCGAGCGTACCGCCGCCCGCGGTGATGTTGATCTGGAAATTGTTGGTGAAGGTCAGGTCGATGGTGTTGTCGGTCTGAAATATTGCGTTGTCGAGCGTCACCGTGCCGGTGCCGACAGATGCGTTGTTGTTCACCTGCAGCACGGTGCCGCTCACGAGCGTTCCGCCGGTATAGGTGTTGGTGCCGGACAGGATAGTGACGCCGCCGCCGGCGGTATCGGTTATTTGCAACAGGCCCGGGCCGTTGCCATCGCTGATGATGCCGCCGATCGTCAGGAACCTGCCGTTGGAGTCGAGGACGCCGCCACCGGTGTCCAGCCTGAAGGCGTTGGTGAAGGTGAGGTCGCCGGCACCATCGAGCTGGAACCTGCCGCCATTGAGGGTCACCGCGCCGGTCCCGACCGAACTGACGCTGGTGACCTGCACCGTTCCGCCCGAGATCAGCGTGCCGCCGGAATAGGTATTGGCGCCGGACAGCACCGTGGTGCCGCCGCTGAAGGAAGTATCGGTGAATTGCAACACGCCGGTGATGCCGTTGCCGTCGGCAATGGTGCCCTGGAGCGTCAGGAACGAGCCGAAATTGTCGATGGTGCCGCCCGTGGTGTTGACGTTGAAGGCGTTGGTAAAGGTCAGAGGGCTCGTGCCGTCGGTCTGGAAGGTGCCGCCATCCAACGTCACTGCGCCGAGGCCGACCGAACTGTTGTTGCGGACCTGCACCGTGCCGGACGAGATCAGCGTGCCGCCGGTATAGGTATTGGTGCCGGCCAGCACCAGCGTGCTCGCGCCCGACTGCTGCACCTGAACGCCCGCAACCGATTCCCCGATATTGTTGAAGATGGCGATGAACTGGCCGGCGCTGGCGTTGTTGACGATGCCGCCGCCGGCTCCCGCCTGGCTGAAGTCGACGTTCGAACCGGTGATCAAATAGCTTTGCGCGTTGGCGTTGAATGTCCAGGAATCAGGCGCAATCCCGCCCGATACATTGATGGTGTCCGGTCCCACCGCATCGAAAATGGCCGACTGGCCGGCCGCAGTCGGCACGGTGGCGGGAGTCCAGTTCGGTGTTGGTGTTGTAGTCGCCTGTGGACGTCGTGCCGCCCCAGGTGGAGGCTTGCGCCTGCGCCGCGGATACGCCCGCGAAGGCCAGTCCAACACCAAACAGCAGCACCGCCAAGCCTTGCCGCAGCCGTTCTTGTACGCCCGATGCCCGTCGAAACTGCACGCCTGAACCCCGCAACCCCCAGCGCTCTGCGGCGCCGTCAGGAATCAGGCTACCATGGCGGGTCTCGGTATATTTACGGTCCGGCCGGAATCCCTTGTTTCTTAACCCGAAAATGGGCGTTTTCCGGCCGCACTGTGGTAGCCGGGCAACGCTCGCGGGGCGGCCATTCCCAATCAGCGCAAGATATTGCCCTGGAACGCTCAGGCGTTGGGAGACGGCTCGGCCGGCACCGCCAATAGCTGCGACCGCCGCACCCGCTCGCGGTGGGCGGTATAGAGGCCGCTGGCGACGATGAAGGCCGCCCCGGTCACGGTCCAGACGTCGGGCACTTCGCCGAACATCAGGAAACCGCCGACGCTGACCCACAGCAATTGCGTGTACGAAAACGGCGCCAGCACGGAAGCACCCGCGTAACGGAACGCCAGCACCACAATCCATTGACCCGTGGTCGAGGCGACGCCGATGAAGACGCCGAACATGATGTCGTGCCAGCTCGGCGCGACCCAGACGAACGGCACCAGCGCGGTGAGGATGCAGACGCCTGCGATCGACGAATAGGTCATCACGGTGATGGCGCGCTCGGTGCCGCTCATCATCCGCGTCATGATCAGGGTGCAGGCCCAGGCCAGCGCCGAGACGATCGGGAAAAACGCCGCCGGATGAAATGCGCCGGAGCCGGGACGCAGGATGATGATGACGCCGATCAGGCCGACACCGGTCGCGATCCAGCGCCGCAGACCGACCTTCTCGTCGAGAAAAACAATCGACAGCGCGGTAACGAACAGCGGCGCGACGAAGCCGGTGGCGGAAGCTTCCGCGATCGGGAGGAAGCTCAGGCCGGAGATGAAGAACAGCGACGAGGCCAGCACCGTCAGGCCGCGCAGCAATTGCAGGCCGAGCCGGTCGGTCGGCAGCGCAAACAGCGGCGAGCCCGGCATCATCGCCGGCGTCATGATCAGCGCGAACACCAGAAACCGGATCCAGGCGATCTCGATCGAGGGCAGCGTCGCCGACAGATATTTCGCGGTCACGTCGGAGGCGCCGAGAAATACCGTCGACGCCAGAATCAACGCGATGCCCTTGAAGGGGCGATCGGCGCGCGCGGGCGCTTTGGGGGCGGTGGACTTCTTCTCGGGCAACGGCAATGGAGCGCTGTCCAGCCTTGCGGCTGCGGCGGGAGGCGGGGTCACGGCAATCTCGGAGGTAGTCAATATCGAATCTGGTGAGGCTTCAGAAAACGCCAATTGGCGGGGAACAACAAGGTCCGAAAACAGGATGCGGATATGCGCTGACGCGCGCGGGCCCACTTGTCACAGCGGCATCGCGCGCGATCGCTGTCGAAACACTTTGTTAAGAACCGTGTCCGCTACAGCATCGGCAGGCCGCGCGGCTTCGGTCCGCGCGGAAAGGCCTTGTCGAGGGCGGCGATTTCACCTTCGCTCAGCCTGAGGCGTCCCGGCTGCGGCGTTGTCGGCCGCGTGTTCCGCGCTCGCGGCTTTCGGAATCGCAAACACCGCCGGGATGCGCGTCAGAAACGCCAGCGCGACCTGACGCGCGCTGACGCGATGCGCGTCCGCAATCGCCTGCAGCGCCTCGCCGGCGTTGCTGCGCGGCGACGGAAAATCATTATGGCCGAACGGCGAATAGGCGACGACGGCAACGCCGTTGCGCTCGCACCACGGGATCACCCCGTGTTCGATCGCGCGCTCCTGCAGGTGATAGAGCACCTGGTTGCAGGCGATCTTGCCCTTGCCCGCGACCGCCAGCAGTTCGTTGAGATCGTCGGTGTCGAAATTGCTGACGCCCCATGAGGCGATTTTTCCCGCCGCGATCAGTTCATCGAAGGCCGCCACGGTATCCTCGAGCGGATAGGACCCGCGCCAGTGCAGCAGATAACAGTCGAGCCGCTCGGTCTTCAGCCGCTTCAGGGAGCGCTCGCAGGCCGAGATCGTGCCGCGCCGCGACGCGTTGCTCGGCAACACCTTGGAGACGAGGAAAACATCGTCGCGCCTGCCTGCCATCGCCTCCGCGATCACGAGCTCCGCGTCGCCATACATCTCCGCGGTATCGATATGGGTCATGCCGAGCTCGATGCCGCGGCGCAGCGCCGCAACCGCGCTCCTGCGGTCGCCGCGATCGATGTACCAGGTGCCCTGCCCGATGACCGTCACATCGGGACCGCTACTGCCGAATTTCTGTTTGCGCAAAGCGTCGCCTCGTTCGTCCTTCAAGCCAGCCCACCCGACTTTAGACGAAGCTGATTGTGGTGTCCCCCCGTGGAACCCGCTCCCGGATTGTCATCACCCGAAAATGACCGGGCGATGACAACGCCGGCCGCGATCGCGTCGACGCGAGCACCGGAAATCGCGATCCAGCCTAGAGCCCGCTGATATCCGCGACCAGCACCGTGCCGGTCACCGATTCCGTGATGTAGAGTCGGTCGCGGTTTTCGCCGCCGATTGCGACATTGGTGCAGCTCTGCCCGGCGCAGGATTTGATGCGGGCGATGCATTCGCCGTTGGGTGCGAACACGAAGACATGGCCGAGCGATGCGTGCGCGACGAACAGCCGGCCGTCCTTGTCCATGGTCATGCCGTCGGGGCCGCTCGGCCCGAAGGTCGAGCAGAAGCGGCCGACCTTGGAGACGCTGCCGTCCTTCATGAACGGCATCCGCCAGACCGCATTGTCGCGGGTCATCGCGACGAACAGCACGGCCTCCTGCGGATCGAGCACCAGGCCGTTGGGGCTGATGCCGGTATCGATCAGGCAATCGAGCTTGCCGCTGGCGGCGAGCCGGTAGACCCGTCCGGTCGGATCGTGCAGGCCGGTTTGCCCCTGGTCGGTGAAATAGATGTCACCATTGCTCGCAATGTGCAGATCGTTGCAGCCCTTGAAGGACTCGGAGTTGCGCGAGGTCAAGACCTTCTGCATCCGCCCTGCCCGCGCGTCGAGCTCCATGATGCCGTGGCGATAATCGGCGACGAGGATGCGTCCGTCGCGGCGATCTTGAGGCCGTTGGGCCAGCCGTCATATTCGACGACGAGCGACCATTTCTTGTCCGGCGTGATCCTGAAGATGCGTCCGAACGGGATGTCGACGATGTAGAGATTGCCTGACGCGTCGAATGACGGGCCCTCGATGAAGCAATCCGTCATCGCGCCCGGCCGGTTGGCGTCGGCCCATTCGGTGCGCACCTTGCGGCGGAATTCGTCGGGCATCGCCGAGAAGATTTCGGTTTCGATCAGTTTCGGCGGCGTTTCGAGATACATCATTGGATCACCTGCATTGCAAAGCGGGGGCACCATAGATGACGGATGCGACGTCGATTGCCCTCGTCATTGCGAGGAGCGCAAGCGACGAAGCAATCCATCGCGCCAAAAAAGAAAGCGATGGATTGCTTCGCTGCGCTTGCAATGACGTGGAGAGGCCGGCTTCTAGTTCGCCGCCGCCACTTGCTGCGGCACGGCATGCGGCGCGGCCTGCGCGATCAGCCGCTTCATCTCCGGAATGCAGGAGCCGCAATTGGTGCCTGCCTTCAGTCTCGCGCCGATCTCGGCGGCCGAATGCGCGCCAGTGGCAATCGCATCGCAGATCGTGGTGCGGCCGACGCCAAAACAGGCGCAGACAATCGGGCCGGCATCGGCAAGGCCGTCCGACGATTTGCCCGACAGCAGCATGCGGCGCTGCTCGTTGCTGAGCGTATCAGCCGCAAACAGGCCCTTGACGACATTCCAGTCGCCGGCATCGCGCGCAGGCCCGATGAACAGGCAGGTTTCGATGCGATCGGCAGCAAAGGATGCCGCGCGGTAGACGCCACCGCCAAAATCCCTGTATTCGGCGAGATCGTCGCCCGCGATCGATCCGAGCCAGGATTGCCAACCCGCAAGATCGGCATTGTCGGCGAGCAGATAGCCATAACCGCCATTGACGGCGACGCGCGCCCACCAGGCATGCGCGGGCAAGTTCGAGCGGCGTGCGCGACAGCGCAAAGCCGCGAAACACGTATTCGTAAGGCGCGATCGACGCCGGCGTCGCCTTGTTCTCGGGCTGGCCAGAGAATGGATCGGTGTGGGGAGCCACCAGCGAGCCGACGCGCGCCGCAGTCGCCGTAACCTCGCTCCAGTGGATCGGCGCGAACAGCATGCCGCGCTGCTGCCGCTCGCTGACGACAACCCGCAGCGTGCATTGTCCGTAATCGGTGGTGACCCGCGCAAAGTCGCCGTCGGCGACGCCGTAGCGTGCGGCATCGTCGGGGTGAACCTCGACGAACGGCTCCGGCAGATGCTGGCCCAGCCGCGGGCTCGCCCCGGTGCGGGTCATGGTGTGCCATTGATCCCGGATGCGGCCGGTGTTCAGCCGCAGCGGCCGCGCGGCCGTGGTCTCGGTGCGCAGCGCCGGAATTTCCGGTGCGATGAAACGCGCCTTGCCTTCACCGCCAAAGAATCCGCCCTCGGCAAAGAAGCGCGCCTGCGGCTGACCGTTCAACCGGATCGGCCACTGCACCGGCGCCATCGCGTCGAAATCCTCGTCCGACAGCGCCTTCAGCCCGCCGATGTCGAAGTCGCGGTTGCCGTCGTTCTCGAACGCCGAAAGCGCGGCGTGTTCGCGGAAGATGTCGGCGGCGGAGTTGAAGTCGAACGCCGCGCCAAAGCCGAGCCGTTTTGCGACCTCGCCAATGATCCACCAATCGGGCCGGGTCTCGCCCGGCGAGGCGAGAAACGCGCGCTGCCGCGAGATGCGCCGTTCCGAATTGGTCACGGTGCCGGATTTCTCGCCCCATGCCTGCGCCGGAAACAGCACATGCGCGCCGGCATCGACGGTGTCGTTGGAGGTCACGTTCTCGGAGACGACGAACAGCTCGAGCTTCTTCAGCGCCTCGCGGGCGGCGTCGGCGTTCGGCAGCGACACCGCGGGGTTGGTGCCGATCACCCACAGCGCCTTGATCTCGCCGCGTGCGATGGCCTCGAACATCTGGACCGCCTTCAGCCCTTCATGGGTGGCGATCCGCGGCGCCTTCCAGAACCGGCGCACGCGGTCGATGTCCGGCGGCGTGAAGCCCATATGGGCGGCGAGCTGGTTGGCGAGCCCGCCGACCTCGCGGCCGCCCATCGCATTGGGCTGGCCGGTCAGCGAGAACGGCGACGCGCCCGTTTTTCCGATCCGTCCCGTCGCGAGGTGGCAATTGAGGATGGCATTGACCTTGTCGGTGCCCTGCGCCGACTGGTTGACGCCTTGCGAATACATCGTGACGACGCGCGGCGTGTTGGCGAACATCTGGAAGAACGCAGCGACGTCCTGCTCCGACAGCCCCGTCGCCAGCGCGGTTGCGCCGACGCTGCCGGCCATGCTTCGCGCCCGCGCGATCGCGTCCTCGAAACCGGCGGTATGGCGTTCGATGTAGTCGCGATCGAGCGCGCCGCGGTCGGCCAGATGCACCAGCAATCCGCTGAACAGCGCGGTGTCCGTGCCCGGCTTCAATCCGAGAAACAGATCGTCGTCGGCCACCGTATCGGTCCGGCGCGGATCGATCACCACGATCCGGGCGCCGCGCTGCTGCTTGTTGACGAGCATGCGCTGGTACAGCACCGGATGGCACCAGGCGGCGTTGGAGCCGACCAGCACCAGCAAATCGGCCTCGTCGAGATCCTCGTAACAGCCAGGCACCGTGTCGGCGCCGAACGCGCGGCGATGCCCGGCGACAGATGAAGCCATGCACAGCCGCGAATTGGTAT
The DNA here is from genome assembly GCA_963742665.1 of uncultured Alphaproteobacteria bacterium. Classification (GTDB taxonomy): domain Bacteria; phylum Pseudomonadota; class Alphaproteobacteria; order Rhizobiales; family Xanthobacteraceae; genus Bradyrhizobium. The sequence goes on along the minus strand of CAVUNH010000004.1, from coordinate 145,937 downwards.
CGACATTGGCGCTGCCGACAAACCCCTTCATCAGCTTGTTGGCGACGTAATAGTCCTCCGTCAGCAACTGGCCGGAGAGGTAGAACGCGACCGCGCCGGGACCGTCGCGCGCGATGATGTGCTGGAACCGGTGCGCGACATGATCGAGCGCGTCGCTCCAGGCCACGCGCTCCATGGTTCCCTTGCCGCAGCGAATCATCGGATGCAGCAGGCGGTTTTCCAGACCGAGCGTCTCACCGAGCGCCGATCCCTTCGAACACAGCCGGCCGAAATTGGCGGGATGCTCGGGGTCGCCAGAGATCGCCGCACCTCCCCTGCCATCCGGCGTCGCCAACACGCCGCAGCCGACGCCGCAATAGGCGCAGGTGGTTTTGGTGGCGCGCAGATGCGGGTCGACGGCGGTCATGCGAGCTGCCGGCTCATGCCGCCTCTGAACGGACCGCGAGCGAGCGGCCGAACATCATGTCGGCGCGAATTCGCAGCGTGGGTTGCCGGCTGCGGATCAGTTCGAGATACCAGAGCGCGTCGCTGACATCGCCGATCAGGACGGCGCCGGTCAGCCGTCCCTCCGATATCACGAGCTTCTTGTAGGTGCCGTAATTGATATCGCTGAGCACGATGGTCTCGGAGCCCTCAGCGCCGATGAAATCGCCTGCCGAGAACACGCTGACGCCGGAGACCTTCAGATTGGTCGCCACCACGCTGCCGGCATAGGCCGCCTGCTTCCCGGCGAGATGCCGCGCCAGTACGCGCGCCTGCTCGTAGGCCGGCTCGACCAGGCCGTAGCAGATGCCGCGGTGCTCGGCGCATTCGCCGATCGCAAAGACATCTGATGCGCCGGTTTGCAGGTGGTCATCGACGACGATGCCGCGGTTGACGGCAATACCGGCTTCTCTTGCCAGTGTGATGTTCGGCCGGATGCCGGCGGCGAAAATCACCGCATCGGCGTCGATGCGACGACCGTCGCTCAGTTCGACGCCTTCGACCCGCGTCACGCCATGGATGCGCGCGGTGTTGGCGTTGAGCAGGATCTCGATGCCCTTGCGCTCGACCAGCGATTTCAGCAATTCCGCGGCCGGCGCATCGAGCTGGCGCTCCATCAGCCGGTCCATCAGGTGAACCAGCGTCACCGGCGCACCGGCCTTGGCGAGCCCGTAGGCCGCCTCGAGTCCCAGCAGTCCGCCGCCGACGACGACCACGCGCTTCTTCTGCGCCGCCAGCGTCAGCAGCAGATCGACGTCGCGGCTGTCGCGAAAGGTATGCACGCCGGCAAGATCGGCGCCTGGTACGTTCAGCCGCAACGCCGACGAGCCGGTGGTCAGGATCAGCTTCGAATACGGAACGCTTTCCTCGTTTTCGATTTTGACTTCATGCCGTCCGACATCGATTTCCGTGGCGAGGCAGCCGTATTTCAAGGTGACGCCGCGATCGCGCCACCACGTCGCGGGCCTGAGCTCGATATCGTGCGAGGCGGTCTCGCCGGCCAGAACCGAGGACAACAGCACGCGGTTATAGGCAAGCCGCGGCTCGTCGCCGATGACGGCGATGGCGTAGCGCCCGAGCGCCACCTTGGCCAATTCATCGACCAGACGCGCGGCGGCCATTCCGTTGCCGACGATCACCAGCGGTTCGCTCATGGCGCATCCTCACTCGGCGGCTTGCGCGCTGCCGTAGGCTTCCGAGATCATGTAACCGGACAGCGTGCCGTAGGCCGCGGTCCACGCCGCGGCGACTTCCGGCGTCCAGGCGTCGCCGAGCCCCTTTTCCAGAGTCCACAGCAACGCGCCGCCAACGACCGGATAATGCTCGGGCTTTGCGCCGTAGCTGACATGACGCTTGGCGAGCGCGCTCGCGGCCGGTAGCACCGCTTCGAGGTTGCTTAATCCGCCCACGACGACGGCGAGCGTCGCCATCAATTTCTTGCGCTGTTCGGTCATGTCGGCTGGAAACATCGCCTTCACGCCCGGCGCCACTTCGAACAGGCGGTCGTAGAACAACACTGCGGCCTGCGCCGAAATCGGCGCAACCTTGGCAAAGCTATCCTGAACCAGTTTGATTTGTGCCGCGTTCATCTCAACTCTCCTCAATGTGCTAAAAGACGGACCTGAAGGTGAGACTGTTGGTCGCCAGCCTGGAGCATTGGTTCAAACCGCGGGGCTCCGGCAGTGCAGAAAGTTCACGCCGCCTCGACGAAACGGTGCCGCTCGTAAAGGAATTCGAGCACGCGCTGCCGGCATTTCAGGTAGCCGGGGTTGGTTGCAAGCTCGAGCCGCTTGCGCGGACGCGCCAGCGGCACTTCCAGCACCTCGCCGATCCGCGCGCTCGGCCCGTTGGTCATCATCACGATGCGATCCGACAGCAGCACGGCCTCGTCGACGTCATGCGTGATCATCAGGATGGTGTTGCCGAGCTTCTGATGCAGCGCCATCACCGAGTCCTGCAGATGCGCGCGCGTCAGCGCGTCGAGCGCGCCGAAAGGCTCGTCGAGCAGCAACACCTTCGGCTCCATCGCCAGCGCCCGCGCGATGCCGACGCGCTGCTTCATGCCGCCGGAGATTTCCGATGGCCGCTTGTCCCTGGCATGGGCCATCTGCACGAGATTGAGATTGTGCATCACCCAGGCGTCGCGCTCAGCGCGGGTCTTGCTCGACGAAAACACCTTGTCGACGCCAAGCTTGACGTTTTCGTAGACGGTCAGCCACGGCAGCAGGCTGTGGTTCTGGAACACCACCGCACGGTCCGGCCCCGGCGAATTGACTTCGCGGTTTTCCAGCAGCACGCAGCCATTGGTGGTCGTGGTCAGGCCGGCAACGATGTTGAGCAGCGTGGATTTTCCGCATCCGGAATGGCCGATGATCGAGACGTATTCGCCCTTGTCGATCGTCAGGTTGATTTCCTTCAGCACCTCGGTGGTGGCATTGCCGCGGCTAAAGGTCTTGTCGATGTGGTCGAGCTTCAGATAGGCCTGCATGACATTTCCCTCTAGTTCAGCGCGGTGCCGCGGGTCACGACCTTCGCCATCCCCGCGATCAGGCGGTCGAGCACGAAGCCGATGATGCCGACATAGAACAGCGCCAGGATGATTTCGCTGATGTGCGAGGAGTTCCAGGCGTCCCAGATGAAGAAGCCGATGCCGACGCCGCCGATCAGCATTTCGGCCGCGACGATCGCCAGCCAGGACAGGCCGATGCCGATGCGCAGGCCGGTGAAGATGTAGGGCGCCGCGGCCGGGATCATGATCTTGGAAAAGAACTCCAGCGGATTGAGCTGCACCACGGCGGCGACGTTGCGGTAGTCCTGCGGGATGTTGCGGATGCCGACCGCGGTGTTGATGATGATCGGCCACACCGAGGTGATGAAGATCACGAAGATCGCCGACGGCTGGCCGTCGCGAAACGCGGCCAGCGACAACGGCAGCCACGCCAACGGCGGGATGGTGCGCAGCACCTGGAACAGCGGATCGAGCCCGCGCATCGCCCAGACCGATTGTCCGACCAGCGTGCCGAGCGCGATGCCGGCGATCGCCGCCAGCGAGTAGCCGAGCGCGACGCGCTGCAGGCTGGCGGACAGATGCCAGAACAGCCCCTTGTCGATGCCGCCGCGATCGAAGAACGGATCGAGGATCAATTCCTTGGTGTCCTTGAATACGCGGGACGGCGGCGGCAGGGTCGAACCGGCGCGGCGGCAGACCAGTTCCCAGAACAGCATCAGCAGCGCGATCACGACCAGCGGCGGCACGACGCGCACCGCAGTCTCCCTTGCCATCTTGATGTATTTTTCGGCGCGCGGCGGACGCTTCGGCGTCATCGTCACGACCGGGGTGGCAACCGGGGCCGCCGCGGGGGCAACAATCGCGGTGGCAGGTTCGGTCTTGATCGCGGGCATATTCATTGGAAGTGCGTCTCCGTGTTCAAATGACCGGCTCGGCCCGCAATCAGACTTCGACACGCTTGATGGACAGGGACTTCAGATACGCCGCCGGGTTTTCCGGATCGAACACCTTGCCGTCGAAGAAGGTCTCCTTGCCGCGCGAGGTCGAAGCCGGGATGTCGGCAGCGGCGACGCCGAGCGCCTTGGCGGCCTCGCGCCAGATGTCTTCGCGGTTGACCTTGCCGACCAGCGCCTTGGTGTCGAAGCCGGCCTCGAACTTGCCCCAGCGGATATCCTCGGTGAGGAACCAGAGGTCATGGCTCTGGAACGGATAGGAGGCGTGATCGCGCCAGTACTTCATGACGTGCGGGCTGTTCTCGACCACCTTGCCGGTGCCGTAGTCGAACTTGCCCTTGGTGCGATCGAGAATGTCTTCGACCGGGCAGTTGATCCACTGCCGCTTGCCCATGATGGTGGCGAGTTCTTCCTTGTTCTCGTCCTTGTCGGCCCATTGCTGCGCCTCCAGCACCGCCATGGTGATCGCCTGCGCGGCCTTCGGATATTTGTCGACCCAGGCGGCGCGCATGCCGAACGATTTCTCCGGATGCTTGCTCCAGATTTCGCCGGTGTTGACCGCGGTGTAGCCGATGTCCTGATGGATCAGCTGCAAGTTCCACGGTTCGCCGACGCAGAAGCAATCCATGGTGCCGACCTTCATGTTGGCGACCATTTGCGGCGGCGGCACCACGATGGTTTCGATGTCCTTGTCGGGATCGATGCCGCCGGCGGCGAGCCAGTAGCGGATCCACAGATCATGGGTGCCGCCCGGGAAGGTCATCGCGGCCTTGATCGCCTTGCCGGAGGCCTTCTTCTTCTCCAGCGCCGCCTTGAACGGCGCGGCATCGACGCCGACCTTGAGATCGGCATATTCCTTGGCGACCGAGATGCACTGCGCATCGAGATTGAGCCGCGCCAGGATGTACATCGGCGTCGGCTGGTTGTTCTGCGTCACCTTGCCGGCCGAGATCAGATACGGCATCGGGGTCAGGATATGCGCGCCATCGATGCCGTTGCCTTCGGAGCCGAGCACGAGGTTGTCACGCGTCGTGCCCCAGGACGCCTGCTTCTGTACCTCGACGTCGGGCATGCCGTACTTGGCGAAAAAGCCCTTGTCCTTGGCGACGAACAACGGACCGGCGTCGCTGAGCGCGATGAAGCCGAGCTTGGCCGCCTTCACCTCCGGACCCGCCCCTTGCGCAAAGGCGCCGGCCGGGAAATTCAGTTTGGCTGCGGCGAGCAACGCCGCCGTCCCAGCGGTCGCTTTCAGGATCTGACGGCGGCTAAGTCCCTTTGAAGTCGGATGGGTAGGCTTCGTCATTTGTGTCAGTGTCCTTTGCGTCTGAAGTGGCCGTCCGGTTGATGCCGCCGAGCGAGGCGCAAAAGGGCGCGTTCCGGGGAGGCCCCGAAATGGCGGCGTTACAAGTCGGATGATGAGTCTCAAGGGACGGCTTCAATGGCGTCGGCACAAGCTATTCAAGCTTTGTGCCAAGCCTCCCGCAGCGCAAAAAACTTATTTATTTCAATCAATTGAAGGTTTGACGCGGAGCCACGCAAGGACGCGCGCCCGCATCCAAAATTTGCAATTCGCTCAATTCTTGTGCGGCGCACAAAAATTGAGCATGCGCCCAAACAACGTCGTCAGGCGTCTTCTTTTGCCTTCGCCGCCATCGGTTTTGGCGCGGCGCCATCGCCCGGTTTCACCCTGAATTCATAGGTCATCAAATGCCACGGCGCCTCTGCCGGCTTGCCATCCGGCATCGTGGCGTCGGTGCGCCTTTCGATTCTGGCCACCAGCTCGTCCTTGACGCCGAACACGACGTCGGAATCCAGATATTTGTCGCCCTCCATGAACACATGCGTGATCAGCGGCTGATAACCGGGCGCATTGACCAGGAAGTGCACATGCGCCGGCCGCATCGCGTGGCGCAGCGTCTGGATGATCATCTCGCCGACCGGACCGTCGGTCGGGATCGGATAGCTGCACGGCAGGATGGTACGGAAATAAAACCGGCCGTCGGCGTCGGTGACGAAGCGCGCCCGCGACGACGGCCCTTCGGTGGCATATTCCGGCTTCTGTAAATCATAGAAGCCGTCGCCATCGGCATGCCAGATATCGACCGGAACGTTCGCCAGCGGCTTGCCCTTCAGATCGGTAACGCGGGCCTGCACGAACATCCGCTCGCCCGCCAGATCGGCCGAAACGTCGGTGCCGTGCGGCATCACCTTGTGCTCGCCGACATAGAACGGTCCGAGCACGGTGGTCTCGGTGGCGCCTTCGCGTTCCCTGTGATTGACCGCATCGACCAGCATCGAGACCCCCAACGTGTCGGAGAGCAGGATGAACTCCTGGCGGATCGGGGTGCACTTCTGACCGGTGCGGGTCAGGAAATCGATCGCATATTCCCATTCCTCGAAGGTGAGATCGGTCCTGCGGACATACTCGTGCAGCGATTTCACCAGCTCCTGCAGCAGGAATTTCGCGCGGGGATCGGGCGCGTCGTCAAAGCTGCGGATCACGGCGGCAGTCAGTTCGGTCTCGTTGAATTGGGGCATTTTGGGCTGTCCTGCAGGGTGAACGATGGCAGGCGCAAGCCTACACCACCGTTGCGCGCGGGGTAAGCGCGGGGCTGTTGGAACAGGGCAGACTTTTCGGCTATCAAGGCCTCCCCGCCAGCCGGAGATCAGTCCCCGATGTTAGCCCCCGCCCCCGCCTCGCCCGAATCCGCCGGAATGTCCAAGGCGGCGCTCGACCGCGTCGAAAACCACTTGAAGCAGCGCTACATCGATGCCGGCCGCTTCCCGGGGACGCAGCTTCTGGTCTACCGCCGCGGCAAGGTCGTGCACTCGACCGTGCAGGGCTATGCCGACCTCGAGCGCAAGGTTCCGGTCAGGGATGACACGATCTTCCGCATCTATTCGATGACCAAGCCGATCACGAGCACAGCCTTCATGATGCTGGTGGAGGAAGGCAAAGTCGCGCTCGATGAGCCCGTTCATAAATACATTCCGGAATGGAAGAACCTCGGCGTGTTCCAGGCCGGCACTTACCCGGCGTTTCTGACCAAACCACCGTCACGGCCGATGCAGATCGTCGACCTGTTGCGGCATACGTCCGGCCTTACCTACGGTTTTCAGCAGCGCTCCAATGTCGATGCAGCCTATCGCGACAGGAAAATCGGCGAGGTCGAGAAGTCCGGCACGCTGCAATCGATGATCGACGACCTTGCCAAAATTCCGCTGGAATTCTCGCCTGGCGAGGCCTGGAACTATTCGGTCTCCACCGACGTGGTCGGCTATCTCGTCGGCTTGATCAGCGGTATGCCGTTCGAGCAGTTCGTCAAGCAGCGCATCCTCGATCCGCTCGGGATGAACGACACGGACTTCTACGTTCCCGCGGCGAAGGCGCATCGCCTTGCGGCGTGCTATTCCGCCGACGGCAAGGGCGGCATGACCTTGCAGGACGATCCGGCAGAGAGCTCGTTTCTCAAACCGCCATCCCTGGTTTCGGGCGGCGGCGGCTTGTGCTCGACGGCTGCGGATTACCTGACGTTCTGCCGCGCGCTGCTCAATCGCGGCGAACTCGGCGGTGTCAGGCTGATCGCCCCGAAGACGCTGGCGCTGATGACGACAAATCATTTGCCCGGCGGATGCGACCTCACGGAAATGTCGCGATCGATGTTCAGCGAGGCGACCCTGGCGGGCGTCGGCTTTGGTCTCGGCTTTGCCGTCACGATGAACCCGGCGCTGACGCTGCTTCCGGGCAGCGCGGGCGAATATTACTGGGGCGGTGCCGCCTCGACGGCGTTCTGGATCGATCCCGCCGAAGAGCTGATCACGATCTTCATGACCCAACTGCTGCCGTCGAGCTCGTACCCGGTGCGGCGCGAACTGCGGACCATGGTGTATTCCGCGATCACCGACAGCAATCTGTAAGGCCGCAGCCGGGAGCGAGGCTTCCGGCTATTTCAGCATCTCCGGCACGATCAGGCGCGGCAAGAACAGCGATACGCTCGGCCAGATGATCAGCGCTGCCAGCACCAGCAGCATCGGCACCAGCATGATCATCGTGTCCTTGAGCGCATAGCGCAGCCGTACGCCCGCGATCGAGCACGCGATCATCAGACAGAGGCCGTACGGCGGCGTCACCAGGCCAAACGCCAACGAGACGATCGAGATGATGGCGAATTGCACCGGGTGCAGATCGACCGACCTCGCCAGCGGCTCGAGCACGGTGCCGACGATGACGATGGCCGGAATGGCGTCGAGAAAGCAGCCGACCACCAGAAAACAGAATGCGATGAAGAAGCCCGCCGCGATCGGTCCCATGCCCCAGGTCGAGACGTTGGCCAGCAGCGCCTCCGGAATCTTGTAGTAGGCCAGCAGCCAGCCGAACGCGCTGGCCGTGCCGACGCAGAACAGCGCGACCCCGGCCAGCCGCCCGGTGTCGAGCAAGGCCTTGTAAAGCTCCTTCACGCCGGTTTCCCGGTAGAAGAAGGTCGAGAGCGCCACGGAATACAGCACCGCGACGCAGGCGGACTCGGTGGCCGTGAACCAGCCGAGCAGAATGCCGCCGACGATGATGAACGGCGTCACCAGCGCCGGTATCGAACGCCAGATCGAGCAGCGCATCTCGACCCAGCTCGATTTCGGATAGGTCGGATAACCGCGGCGGACCGCATAGACATGCACGGTCACCATCTGCGCGCCCGCGATCAACAGTCCCGGGACGATGCCGGCCAGATACATGGCGGCGATCGACGTCGAGATCAGCCCGCCCCACACGATCATCAGGATCGACGGCGGGATGATGACCGCCAGCACCGCCGACACCGCCGTAATGGCGATGGAGAACGAGAGGTCGTAGCCTTCCTTGGTCTGGGCATCGATGAAGATCTTCGACTGGCTCGCCGCATCCGCGGTCGAGGAGCCGGAGATGCCGGCGAAGAACACCGACAGCACGACATTGATCTGCGCCAGCGATCCCGGCCAATGCCCGACCATGGCGCGCGAAAGCGCCACCAGCCGGTCGGTGATGCCGCCGATGCTCATCAGGTTTGCCGTCAAGAGGAAGAACGGCACCGACAGCAGGATGAAGGAATTGTAGGCGTTGAAGGTTTCCTGCGCGAGCATCATCATCGACAGCCGCGGCTCGATCAGCAGGATCGGCAGGCATGCGAGCCCGAGCGCGAACGCGACCGGCACGCGGATGATCAGCAGACCGATGAAGACGCCAAACAGAACCAGCGCGGCCTGTCCGGCGGAAAAAACATTGCCACCGCTCATCGCTTCGCTCCGATCAGGATCCGCGCTTCATCGAAAATCTGTTCGCCCGCGAACGCGATCCATGTGAAGCCTGCCACCGGCCATGCGACGTGAATCAGCCAGAGCGGCAGGTCGGCCAGCTCCGACGTCCTGTTCCAGGCAAACCGCGTGAACTCGAGCCCCGCCCACACGAACACCAGCGCCAGCGCCAGGATGCCGAGACGCGCCACGATCCGCACCGCAGCCTCGGACCGCCGCGACAGATCGGGCCAGACATCGACCTCGAAATGCTGCGCTTCCCTGACGCCGACCATCGCCCCGATCATGATGGTCCAGACGAACAGGAACCGCGCCATCTCCTCGGTCCAGATGTAGGACGGGATGAAGGGGGTGTAGCGCGAGACGATTTGCAGCGTGACGGGAATGACCAGGATGCCGACGCAGGCCCCAGCAGGATTTCCAGCAATTTGGCATAGCCGGCCGTCACGCGGCGCCACAGCGACGGGTTGGAAGGCATCGGTATTTCGGTCATTGGCCCCCGCGCAGTGACAGTCATCAAGCGGGGCAAGCCGCGAGGCTTGCCCCGGAATCTCGCCTAAGCGATTTTGCGGTCAGGCGACGTTGATCTTTTCGAAGATGCCTTCGGCGCTGATTTCCTTGGCGTAGGTGGCCATCACGGGATCGGCGAGCTTCTTCATGGCGTCGCGCTCCTCGAACGGGACGCGCTTGAGCTTGCCGGCCTTCTCCAGCGCATCGAGCTTGGTGACTTCCTCGCTCGATTCGAGCTGCCGGCCGAAATCGCCGGCCTCCTTGCCCGCCTTCATGATGGCGTCCTGCAACTCCTTGGGCAGGGTTTTCAGCGTCTTCACCGAGAAACAGATCGGCCGGATCGACACCGCGTGCTGGGTCAGATTGAGGTGCGGCGCGACTTCGTAGAACTTCATCGCCTCGACGCCGGCGGCCTCGTTTTCGCCGGCCGCGATCACGCCATTCTGGATGGCATTGTAGATTTCATTGTAGGCAATGACGGTCGGGCTCATGCCGACGGCCGCAAAGGTCTTCGACCAGATCGGCGCGCCCTGCACGCGCACCTTGAGGCCCTTGAGATCGGCCAGGTTCTTGAGCGGCTTGTTGGCGAAGATGTTGCGGATGCCGCCGCCGGAATAGCCGATCAGCACCACCTCGGCCTTGGCCGCGACTTCGTCGGCGATCGGCGCCAGGATGTTGGCTTCGACCACCTTGTTCATGTGCTCGATGCCCTTGAACACGAACGGCGCGTCGATGAACGGCGCCGCCTTGGCGAAGGTCGACATGTGGGCCGGCGAGACGATGCCGTAATCGACCGCCTTGCCCTGCGACATGTACTCGAAATACTGCTTCTCGAGACCGAGCGACGAGTTCCTGTGCAGCGTGAAATTGACCGGCTTGCCGTAATATTTCTGCACCAGCTCTTCGAACCGGACCAGCGCCTTGGTGAAGGCGTGATCGTCGTTGAACTGCACGGCGCCGTTCAGCGTGATGGGCGCCTGCGCCTTCAGGATCGACGGCATTCCAAGAACGCCGGCGGCGGCTGTCGCACCGAGCCCGGCGAGTACCGTTCTGCGCTTCATAGGTTTCCCCTCCCTGTGCCCCGCCCCTGTACCGGGTCGTGAGCTCTGCCGACGATGCGGCTCCAGCCTGCAAGCGTATGCAAAAGAGTGCGGCTGTGGAAGCTAATTCCGGATGAGCGGACACCGTCCGACTGCGGCAATCTGCGCACCATGATCCGGGTCGCCGCCACCGGCGACCACGCGGCAGGAGCTGATTCCGCGGCGCACACGCCGGCGCCGCGCAGCCTGGCGACGCTGAAATCAGGCTGAAATCCTTGGCGGATCCGCGCCCGTTCTCCTATGCTCCGCGGCAGTTGGGCGCCGATCCGGGACTTGCATTGCCGAAACCTTCATTGCCAGTGCGTCTCGCCCTTCTGGTTGCGGGAACCACGCTGCCGCTGATCATTTTTGCGGCCGGCATCGTTTTCAACAATTACGAACAGGACCGCAGGGACGCGACGCAGCGCGTGCTCGAAACCGTGCGCAGCATCCGCCTCGTGCTCGACGCCGAAATGCAGCGCATGACCGGCGGGCTTACAGGTTCTTGCGCTGACCAATTCGCTGCGCGGCGGCGACTTCAACAATTTTCGCCGCATCGCCGCCGGCTTCCTCGACCAATATGGCAAGGACGGCGTCGTGCTGGTGGCCGACCGCGAAGGCCGCCAGTTGTTTTCCTCGGTCACGCCTGACGTCGCAAGCCTGCCGCCGCGCAACAACCGTGACATCGTCGAGAAGGTGTTCGCGACCAAGCGTCCGTATTACTCAAACCTGTTCGTCGGCGTGGTCAAGAAGACGCTGATCGTGACGGTTGAAGTACCGGTCATTCGCGACGGCGAGGTGCTCTATGTCATCTCCTTCAGCCCGCCGATCGCGATTTTTCAGGCCATCATCGAACAACAGCGGCCCGACAAGGACTGGACGATCTCGATCTTCGACAGCGAAGGCGTCAATTTCGCACGCGTGCCGAACCCGCAGGATACGATCGGCAAGCCGGCATCGCCCTCGCTGCATGCGCAGATGTTCCGCAACCCGGAAGCGACCTTCACCACGGTGTCGCTCGAGGGCGTGCCGCTGATTACCAGCATCGCGCGCTCCTCGCTGACCGGCTGGACCGTCGCCGCCGGAATTTCGGAAAGCTCGCTGGTCGCGCCGCTATGGCGCAGCCTCGCGATCACCAGCGTGATCGGCGGCGTATTGCTGATGGTCGGCCTCGCCTTTGCGGTGCGGATGGCGACGGCGATTGCGCGCGGCGAGATGCTTCATGATCTCCTGATCGAGGAGCTGAACCACCGCGTCAAGAATACGCTGGCGATCCTGCAGTCGATCGCCACCCAGACCTTTCGCAGCGCCAGCCGCGCCGAGCGCGAGAAATTCGAGGGGCGGCTGGGTGCGCTCGCCGAAGCGCATAATCTGTTGAGCCAGGAGAAGTGGCAGGGCTCCGAACTGCAGGACGTCATTGCCCGCGTCCTCAATCCCTATCTGCTCAACAATCCGGAGCGGGTGCGGATGTTCGGCCCGAAGGTGCCGCTGTCGCCGCGGCTGGCGGTGATCCTGTCGATGATCCTGCACGAGATCGCCACCAACGCCGCCAAGTACGGCGCGCTGTCGAACGACACCGGCACCGTCACGCTGGACTGGGAGATCATCGAGGAGAGCGACGGGCGCAAACTGAGGCTGATCTGGACCGAGGCCGGCGGCCCGCATGTCACCGCGCCGGTGCAGCGCGGCTTCGGATCGCGGCTGATCGAACGCAGCGCGCGCGACCAGCTCGGCGGCGAGGCCACCGTCGACTTTCTGCCCCGCGGCGTCGTCTGCACGCTGACCAGCGCGCTCGATCATGAGAATTGAGCGTGCCGGAATTCCCGCGATCGCGCGACAACGGGTCGCATCCGCCGCGAGGCGGATGCGAGGGATCGCCCGCGAAAACGCGCCTCTACTTGATGAGCTTCAGATAGTGCGGCAGCCGCTGGCCCTGGCCGGCCTCTTTGCCTTGCGCAGCCTGGTCTTCCGTCGCCATCAGGTCGCACAACGCCTTCAGTTCCTCATCCGACACCTGATGGAGTTCCATCCGGAGTTCGAGAATGGCCAGCGACAGCAATCGTCCCGTTTCCGGACTGGCCTTGCCCGCCAGAAACGCGCGGCACTCTTCCAGCGTGGCGAGAAGCGACAGCAAACGTTCTTCCGAATGAGCCACCGGCATTTTTTCAATTCCCGAGCTTGCAAGGTAGACTGGAGGTGGTCCGGTTCTTCGTTTCATCAGCCCCTCCCCGAAAAGGCACAAAATAATTCGGCCGCTGGCACGCAAAAGTCCGTGTGTGAGGCTGGGCCAATGATCCCGAACTTTTGAACAATTGTCCAGCGCGCGATTGATGCGAAAACCGGATCGAAGCTGCTGTATTTCCCGAAATATGACGGTTGAGCCGCTCGCCGGACACAAGCCGGCCGGAGGACCCGAAGACCGACCCGGAAGTGCAGTTTTCCGAAACCGCAACCCTTCCGCGAGGTCAGTAAAAGTACCAAGTGTCCTGCCCTGCAACAGTAAGTATGCTTCTAAATTCTGTGGGCCATTGAACCCGCAGTGGTTGTACTTTGTTGTATAGTTTGCCAAGTGTAGGCGTGCGGGGTTTTGATAATTTTGCCCCGGGCGCCAACGGCTGAACGTAGTCGAGAGTGCCGGTATCAGGATGCTTCCAGTGCGCAGACGCCATTGGCTACCATCCCGCAATCTCTGAAGATGCCTTGGTTCTCGAGACGAACTCACGGTTCTGATGAAGCTTAACGCGGTAAATGCGGATGAATCCCTGACCTAATCGGTGAGGGCTTCCCGATCGAAGGACGGTAAAACCAGAATGAACAGATCAGCAGCAAAGAAGATGAAGCAGCGCAGTGCCGGCAAACCCGACATCGAGTTGGGCAAGCGGATTCGCCTGCGGCGTGTGGAGCAGAAAATCTCGCAAGCGGAGCTCGGCGACAAACTCGGCGTCAGCTTCCAGCAGGTCCAGAAGTACGAGAAGGGCGTCAATCGTGTCGGCGCAGCTCGTCTTCAGTCGATCGCCACGGCGCTCGACGTCCCCGTCACATTCTTCTACGACGGCGACGGCAAGGCCCGTGAGGTCGAGAGCCTGCTGTTCCTCGACAGCGCCTTCAGCCTGCGGCTGCTGCGCGCCTACAGCAAGATCAAGGACCAGACCGTACAGCGTCAGCTGGTGTCCTTGATGGAATCGATCGCCGCGAACGAAGACTGATCGATTGCCTGGTGTTCTCGCGCGAACCGGGGCCGGTTCGCGCGAAGAAAACGCGTCAACAAAAAGCGCTTGAAAATGCCGGTGATACAACACCGCATGAGGCAACCGAAGCCCGGTTCTGATCTCGTCAGAACCGACGAGCTTTTCTGATTCAATTTTCAAACAGCCTTCGCCGTCATTGACGAGCATGATCCCGCGCAATCCAATTCATCCTTCGAGGCAATCGCGCATTCGCTCGGCGAAGCGTGATCTGATGCCGCGGGTCAAGCGCTGCGCATCGACGCGCTAGGCGCGATCAAACAGTCACCTTCGCGATTCTCGCGACGCATTGCGCCCGAGGTTTGCTGGAAACTCTTCGCCCTCGGTAGTCAGAGGGCGCAGGGAAGACCGGGTGCGCGCTGCACCCGCGGTCTCATGTGCAATGGGCACAAAGAGTGCGCACATGAGCATACAGGGCAGCGGAGAGCATCCGACCTTCCCTGCGCAATGGCTTTACGGCTTATAACGTGCTCTCCCCGGAGAACGGCTCTTTTGCCTCCGTCGCGCCCTGAGAAGCAGTTGCCTCCAGGTGCATTGACGCCAGCACCGCGACGTCAGGACCACACGTCTTTGCCGTACGCGTCAGCCGCGCTCGTCAGTTGCAGCTTCCGCGTCCACCGCATCCCCGTCCCACGTTCGTGACGATCGCGAGCGCCCCTCTGGTCGGGACGGGATGGCCATGGATATAGTCCTGATTTGCGCTTCGGATAAAGCGAAATATTTTGGTTTGGCTTTGATTTTCTGCTTGACACGATTTCTGTAAATCAGAATCTATTTGCCCTTCGGGTTGCGGTGTCGCCCCGCCGCATCGCAGATTGCTGTTTGGCGCGGCGAAGTAGCCCCGCAGTTCTGCGCGGAATACTGTGATAAAGATCACATATGAAGATCGACTTCTTGCGCATTTGTGGTCGCTGGATTCGATGTTAGTGTCGAATTTCATTGCTGATTTGGAATTTGATGACGCGCGCCTTTCTGGGCATCCTCCTGACGTTTTGGCTGACTTTGGTGGCGGGGCAGCCCGCGCTGGCAGACAAGCGGGTTGCCCTGGTGATCGGCAATTCGTCCTACCGGAACGTGGCCAAGCTCAGCAATCCCGCCAACGATGCCGCCGCCGTCGCCGCCATGTTCAAATCGGCCGGTTTCAGCACGGTCGAATCCAAACTGAATCTGACCGTCAGTGAGTTGCGCAAGGCGCTGCGCGACTTCGGCAATACCAGCCGGGATGCGGACGTCGCCGTGGTCTACTATGCCGGCCACGGCATCGAACTCGACGGCACCAACTACCTGATCCCGATCGACGCCACGCTCGAAACCGACGCCGATGTCCTTGACGAAACATTGTCGCTGGACCGCGTGCTGTTTGCCGTCGAGCCGGCCAAACAATTGCGCCTTGTCATCCTCGATGCGTGCCGGGATAACCCGTTCGCAAAGACCATGAAGCGTACGGTGGCGTCGCGCGCGATTGGCCGCGGCCTGGCAAAGGTAGAGCCTTCGAGCCCGAACACGGTGATCGCCTTTGCCGCGAAGGCCGGATCGACCGCATCCGACGGCAGCAGCAAAAACAGCCCCTTCGCAACCGCGCTGGTCGATCATCTCGCCAAGCCCGGTCTCGATTTACGAAGGGCATTCGGGTTCGTCCGTGACGATGTTCTGAAGGCAACAAACAACGCTCAGGAGCCCTTTATTTACGGATCGCTGGGCGGTAACGACGTCGCGCTCGTGCCAGCCGCGCCTGCGGTTGTCGCGGCCCCTGTCCCCACACCTGTCGATCACGACGCCACGATGCGACGCGATTACGACTATGCCGAGCGAATCGGCACCAAGCCGGTGTGGGACGCCTTCATCGAGAAATATCCTTCCGGCTTCTTTACCGCGCTCGCCAAGGCGCAGCGTGACAAGCTGACGGCCGAAGCGGCGCGGATCGATGCGACCGACAAGGCCAAAGCCGCACAGGAAGAGAAAGCCAGGCTTGCGGCCGAGGGCGCCAAAGCGGCCGAGCAGGCCAAGGCGGCCGAGAAAGCCAGGGCCGCCGAAAAGGCACGGGTCGCGGCTGAAGCGGCCAAGAAGGCCGAAGAGGCCAAGGTCGCCGAAGCCGAGCGCGTCAAGGCCGCAGCATTGGCCAAGGCCGCCGAAAAGGAAGCTGAACGCGTCAAGGCGGCCGAAGCCGCCAACGCGGCGAAAGAGGCGAAGCTGGCAGCGGATCAAAAGGCCAAGGAAGAGAAGCTCGCTGCGCTGCCTCCAGCGGCTGATAAATCGGACCAGCCAACAGCGGTCGATCTTCCACGTTCATTGCAGGCCGAATTGCGCCGGGTCGGCTGCAACGCCGGCGCGGTCGATGGCAACTGGAATGCGGCGTCGCAGCGGTCGCTTGACCTCTTCAACAAGCATGCCGGGATGAAGCTCGATGTGAAGAACGCCAGCGCCGACGCCCTGGACGCCGTGAAGGGAAAGCCGAACCGGGTTTGTCCGCTGGCTTGCGATCATGGCTTCAGGGCTGACGGCGACCGCTGTACGAAAATCACCTGTCGGGCCGGATACGAAGTCGGCGACGACAACACCTGCGAGAAAATCGAAGTCAAGAAGCCGGCCGCGAAGCGTGAGGAGCCGAAACGCGAGCGGCAGGAACGCGCAAAGACGGAAGCTGCTCCGTCGAAGCCGCAGGCGTCGGGACAGGTAGTATGTGATCAGGGCGGCTGTCGGCCGTTGCAAAAAGGCTGCAGGCTTGAGTTCAAACGCGAAGGCTACGGTAGTTCTCATGCACGAAACGTTGAAGTCTGTAACTGAACATCAGAAAAATCTGTGTTGGAACTGACGAAGCGCACGATTGATAACTGGGCAAGTTGATGAGCCAGAGCAAGCCAATGTTGATCTGGAAATTATTGACCCGAACTTTGCTTGGGATCGCCCTGACGTTTTGGCTCACCCTTCTCACAGGTCATCAGGCGCTGGCCGACAAGCGCGTGGCGCTGGTGATCGGCAATTCGTCGTACCGGAACGTGGCGAAGCTCAGCAATCCCGCCAACGATGCCGCCGCTGTTGCGGCCATGTTCAAGTCGGCAGGTTTCGACTCCGTCGACTCAAAACTGGATCTGAATGCCAACGAAATGCGCAAGACGCTGCGCGAGTTCGGCAACAGGACGCGTGATGCCGACGTGGCGGTGATCTATTATGCCGGCCACGGCATTGAACTGGACGGCACCAATTATCTCATCCCGGTCGACGCGACCCTCGAGACGGATACCGACGTTCTCGACGAGACCTTCCCGCTGGACCGCGTGCTGTTCACCGTAGAACCAGCCAGGCAACTTCGGCTCGTCATTCTGGACGCCTGCCGCGACAATCCGTTCGCCAAGACCATGAAGCGGACGATCGGATCGCGGGCGATCGGCCGCGGCCTTGCCAAGGTCGAACCGTCGAGCCCGAACACGATGATCGCGTTTGCGGCCAAAGCCGGCTCGACCGCGTCCGACGGCGATTCGAAGAACAGTCCCTTTGCGGCGGCGATCGTCAATCATCTCACCAAACCCGGTCTCGACCTTCGTAAGGCGTTCGGCTTCGTCCGCGACGATGTCCTGAAAGCAACCGGCAATGCGCAGGAACCGTTTGTCTATGGTTCGTTGGGCGGCAACGACGTGACCCTGGTGCCAGCCGCCCCTACGGCCCCGGCCGCCGCGGCAACCGATCACGATGCCACGATGCAGCGAAACTACGAATTCGCTCTTCAAGTCGGCACCAAGCCGGTGTGGGATGCCTTTATCGAGAAGTATCCTTCGGGCTTCTTTACTGCGCTCGCCAAAGCGCAACGCGACAAGCTCGCCGCGGAAGCTGCGCGGATCGAAGCCACCAACAAGGCCAAAGCCGCCGAGGAAGAACAGCGGCGGCTCGCGATCGAAGGCGCCAAGGCTGCGGAACAGGCCAAGGCCGCCGAACAGGCCAGGACCGCCGAAAAAGCCCGCATCGCGGCCGAACAGGCGAAGAAAGCCGAAGAGGCGAAGGTCGCCGAAGCCGAACGCGCGAAAGCCGCGGCGATCGCCAAAGTAGCGGAAAAAGAAGCTGAACGCGTCAGGGCGGCCGAAGCCGTCAACGCTGCGCGAGAGGCGAAGCTGGCAGCCGAACTAAAAGCCAAGGAAGAAAAGCTGGCCGCGGACGAAAAGGCAAAGCAGGAAAAGCTTGCAGCGTTGACGCCACCGGCCGACAAATCCGATCAACCAATGGCGATCGATCTGCCCCGCTCGCTGCAGACGGAACTGCGACGCGTCGGCTGCAACACCGGTGCGGTAGATGGCAACTGGAATGCGGCGTCGCAGCGCTCGCTCGATCTCTTCAACAAGCACGCGGGCATGAAGCTCGACGTGAAGAGCCCCAGCGCCGACGCTCTGGACGCGGTAAAGGCGAAGGCAAATCGGGTTTGTCCGCTGGTTTGCGAGCATGGGTTCAGGGCCGATGGCGATCGGTGCTCCAAGATCAGCTGCCCTGCCGGCTCGTTCGTGAACAATGACGATGTGTGCGAGAAGAAGCGTGAAAGGCCTATTGCGAAGCGGGAAGAACAGCCGGGGAAACGTGAACGTTCCGAGCCCCCGAAGGTAGAACCGGATCGACCCAAGGCCCAGGCGTCTGGTCAGATCATTTGCGACGGGGGTGGGTGTCGGCCAACAAAACAGGGATGCAGGATTAGAGAAAAAACCGCCCAAGAGAGAATAAACACGGGTGTCGCGGGACTTATCGAAGTTTGTAATTGATGGACAAGCTGACGAAGCCAGAAAAGTGGACCATGCCGATTTGGAATTTTCAGATACGAGCCTTGTTAAGCTTGGTCTTTATGGTTTCAATAATCCTGCTAACGGCTCACCCCGCGCTGGCCGACAAGCGCGTGGCGCTGGTGATCGGCAATTCTTCCTACCGGAACGTGGCCAAGCTCAGTAATCCCGCCAACGACGCCGCGGCGGTTGCGGCCATGTTCAAGTCGGCCGGTTTCAACACGGTCGAATCCAAACTGAACCTGACCGTCAGCGAACTGCGCAAGGCGCTGCGCGACTTCGGCAACACGAGCCGCGATGCCGATGTCGCCGTCGTCTATTATGCCGGCCACGGCATCGAACTGGATGGCACCAACTATCTGATCCCTGTCGACGCGACGCTCGAAACCGATACAGACGTTCTGGATGAAACGCTGTCGCTCGACCGTGTGCTGGTCGCGGTCGAACCGGCGAAGCAATTGCGGCTTATCATCCTCGACGCCTGCCGGGACAACCCGTTTGCAAAGAACATGAAGCGGACGATGGCGTCACGCGCCATCGGCCGCGGTCTCGCCAAGGTCGAGCCGTCCAGTCCGAACACGGTGATCGCGTTTGCCGCGAAGGCCGGATCGACAGCATCCGACGGCACCGGCAAGAACAGTCCGTTCGCCACGGCCCTGGTCGATCATCTCGCCAAGCCTGGTCTCGATCTTCAAAGGGCGTTTCGCTATGTACGCGATGACGTGTTGAAGGCGACCAATAACGCGCAGGAACCGTACACCTATACTTCGCTGGGCGGTGACGACGTTCCCCTTGTTCCGGCTACACCGGCAAAACCTGCCGTCGCCGCACCCGCCGACCAAAACTCGACCATGCGACGCGACTATGAGTTCGCCTTGCAGATCGGTTCGAAGCCTGTCTGGGACGCCTTCATCGAACAATATCCATCAGGGTTCTTCACCGCGCTTGCCAAAGCGCACCGCGACAAGCTCGCGGCGGAAGCTGCACAGATCGAGGCGACCAACAAGGCCAAAGCCGCCGAGGAAGAGCAGAGGCGGCTCGCGATCGAAGGTGCCAAAGCAGCGGAACAGGCCAAAGCGGCCGAACAAGCCAAGGCCGCCGAAAAGGCACGCGATCGCCGCGGAACAGGCGAAGAAGGCCGAAGAGGCGAAGGTTGCCGAAGCCGAACGCGTCAAGGCCGCGGCGTTGGCCAAGGCAGCGGAAAAGGAAGCCGAACGCGTCAAGGCGGCCGAAGCCGCCAACGCTGCGAGAGAGGCGAAACTGGCGGCCGAACTAAAGGCCAAAGAAGAAAGGCAGGCCGTCGAATTAAAGGCCAAGGAAGAAAAGCTTGCAGCGCTGAATCCAACGGCTGACAAACCGGATCAGCAAACGGCAGTTGATCTTCCGCGTTCACTTCAAGCCGAATTGCGACGGGTCGGATGCAACACCGGCGCGGTCGACGGCAACTGGAACGCGGCGTCGCAGCGGTCGCTTGATCTATTCAACAAGCACGCGGGGATGAAGCTGGATGTCAAGACCGCCAGCGTCGATGCGCTCGACGCGGTCAAGGGAAAGACAAACCGGGTTTGTCCGCTGGTTTGCGATCATGGTTTCAGGGCCGATGGCGACCGTTGCACGAGAATTACCTGTCGAGCCGGATACGAAGTCGGCGATGATAACACCTGCGAAAAAATCGAAGTGAAGAAGCCGGTGGCCAAGCGCGAAGAACCGAAGCGCGAAAGGTCGGAACGCGCCAGGACGGAAGCTGCACCCGCAAAGCCGCAGGCTTCCGGCCAGATGGTTTGCGGTTCGGGTGGGTGCCGACCTGTGGCCAAACGGTTGCCGACTGGAAGACATTCCTCGCCATGGTATGGGGATTGCACTTCGGCTCGCGAAATCTGCAATTGAACGCAAAGCAATCGGGAGAACAATTTTTGTGAGAATGTTCTGCGGCGCGTTACTGGCAGCATTCATTGTGACGGCACAACCGCCCGACGCCAGAGCCGGCGTCGTGCTGATAACGCCGGACGAAGCGCAGCTTCCGACGCCGAAAGGCGTTTTTGCGCCCCGCGCGATCACCCGCGGACCGCGCATCGAGCTTTCCGATTCGGATAGCGGCGAGTTGCATTCGCCGCTGCGGCTGCAACTCAAGTTCAAGGGTTTTGGCGGCGCCAGCATCAACCTGGACTCGCTTCACGTCACTTACCTGAAGCAGCCGAACGTCGATCTGACTTCGCGGGTGAGGCCTTACGTCCAACCGACCGGCATCGAAATTCCGGACGCCGAAGCGCCACCAGGCCAACATTTCGTCCGCATCGAAATCCAGGATTCGGAGGGCCGGCGCACCGTGACGACGTTCCTGCTCAACGTCTCGAGGTAGAAAAACCGCGCATGCCCGAAACATGCTTCTTTTGCCAAACGGAAAGCGACGCGCGCACGCTGGTGTGCGCCGCATGCGGCCGCGATACGGCCATTCCTTCCACGCTGGCTGCCGAACTTCAGGCCTTGACACAGAAACGGGATCGCCTGCGTGCGGAGCTTGCCGAGGCAAAGGCACGGCTCAAGGCTCTTCGGCAGAAGCCGATCAACGCCTGAACGATTGCATCCGGCGCTCGCAACCCCTTACCGACTGGCGGCCCAATGGAATGCCCTTTCTGCGCCGAGACGATCAAGGAGGAAGCGCTGGTTTGCAGCCATTGCAGCCGGGATCTGCGAATCGTGCGGCCCGTCGTGATCGAGGTTCAGCAACTGGTGACGGAACTCGATCAGCTCCAGCTCGAACTGGACCGGATCAATACGCAACTCGCGTTCTTCGATCGGCCGGTGCACTTCGTATTGCGGAACGCTGCGCTTTACGTCCTGGCCCCGACGCTGCTGCTGCTCGCCGCCCACGCCATTGTGACCATCCTGCTCGATGTTTCACCGGTCTACCTTCGTATTGCGTCGGTGATCATTCCGATTCCGTTCGGGATGGCGCTCTATGCCGCCAACAAGATCGGCGTCAGGGGTTCGATCGGGTTGGGGATCGCGACCGCCCTGCTCGGCGTGATCGGTATGCTCGTTGTCGTCGGATACATCGACAAGGTGCCGGTCGTGCCGGACACGGCGCGCGAATGGCGGGAGGCGATCGAATATGCGCTGAGTATCGCGCTGGCCTACGTGACGGGAGACCTGCTGGCGACGCTGATCCTGCGGTTGCTGCCCAATGCGATGGCGACCTCGGGCCGTCCGAGCGCCATGGCGGTTCGGCTGGCGCGTTTGCTGGGCCAGCATGGGCCGGACGTCATGCGCCGGCGCGCACGGCGGATACAGGAGCTGATCAAGACGATCGGTCCGCTCGCGGGCCTCGTCGCAACGGCCGGCGGGTCGATTTATACCGGGCTGAAGAGCGTGTTGGGACATTGATAGGCGTTGAGCGGAAATCCGCTTGCCCTCATGCACCGCGAACACGGTCGATCAGCCCAAGCGGATCATCCGGCAGCCGGATCGCCGCGCCAGGCCACGTGCTGGTCCGGCCGCGACAACACCAGGCTGTGGCCGTCATAGCCGGCGCCATCGGGTCTTTCGAGATCGAGCACCTTCAGCGGCACGCCCCTGCTCTGCGCCGCCGCCTCGAGCGCCGCGACGTCCGCACCGGAATCGAACCGCAACAGCGTAAACTCGGGCCCCATCGCATCGTAGAGCGAGCTGCCGTCGGCGCGCGAAAAATGCGGCGTGCGGCAGCCCGGCACGGTCGACGGCGTGTAGTGGTTCATCGTGTAGGCCGGATGTTCGGCGCCGTCATAGGCGATGATCGGCGAAGCGATCGTAATAGGTGCCGAAGTTGAGACCGGCGCAGGCATATTGCTGGACGTTGATCTCGTAGGTGAGCCGGCCGACTTCGTCGCGCACGCGTTGCGCCTTGCGGTCCCGCATCCTCGATGTCCGGCGGCACCGCGCCGCGGCGGCGGATTTCGGCTTCCGCATGCGACATCGCAAACCTCGAGACCTGGCTGGTGATCGGCCAGCGCTCGGCCTCATAGGCGTCGAGAATGGAAGGCCCGCGCCCAGCCGTTGAGATGCGCCGCCAGCAGCCACGACAGGTTCATGGCGTCGGCGATGCCTGCGTTCATGCCGTAGCCGGCATAGGGCACCCAGATATGCGCGGCATCGCCGGCGATGAAGGCGCAGCGGTCGCGAAACTTGTTCGCGATCAGCCGGCGGCCATACCAGTCTTCCTTCGAGAGGATCTCGTATTTGAAATCACCTTCGACGCCGAGGATGGTGCGCAGGCAGGCGTCGCGATCGACCTCGTCGAAATCGCCCTCGCCCGGCCTCATGTAATTGTGCACCAGCCAGCGCTCGCGGCCGTCGATCGCATACACCATGCCGGAGCGGCGCGGATTGATGGAGCCGGTGCCCCAGGCGCGTTCGCTGCTGCTGGCGGTCGATCAGTCCGGGCGCGCGGATATAGGTCGACTGCACGCGCTGGACGACCGCGTCGCCGGACAGTTCCGCGCCGATCGCCTTGCGCACGATCGAGCGCGCGCCGTCGCAACCGATCAGATAGCGGCAATTCACCGTCGTCACGGCGCCGGTATCGAGATCGCGCAGATTGGCGCGCGCGGAATTGTCTTCCACCACGACGTCCTCGACCGAGGTCCGGTTGATGATGCGGATGCGCGGTTGCGCGGCCGCATGTTCGAACAGGATCGGCTCGAGAAAAATCTGGTTGATGCGGTGCGGCGGCTCCGGCGTCGGCCAGTTGCAATCGGGACCGTCGGTCGCCGTGAAGCGGTCGCGCCGGCAGGGAATGTGAATCCGCGTCAGCTCCTGTCCGGTGAACGAGGTGCGGTAGCTGATGTCGTGCGGATAATCCGCCGGCAATCCGGCATTGCGGATTTTTTCGGCGATGCCGAGCCGCCGGAAGATTTCCATGGTGCGGGCGGCGACGTGGTTGCATTTCGGCTCCGGCGGCGCAGCCGGCGCGCGCGTCTCCACGACCGTCACGTCGATGCCGCGCCACGCCAGATCGATCGCGAGCGTCAGCCCGACCGGTCCGGCGCCGACGATCAGGACATTGGTGTCGTTCATGTCGGGCACGGAGCGCGCGCTTGCAGGGGAGCCATCTACCGAAGACTTCTTGTTATCCGGGTCGTTATTCGATCTCGGCGCCGGAATTCTTCACGATCACGGCCCAGCGCTCGACTTCGGCCTTGATGTAAGCCGCAAAACTGTCCGGTGTCGATGGCGGCAGCGGCTCCAGCGAAAGCGTCGTCAATTTGTCCCGGGTGGCGGGATCGGCCATCAGCTTGCCCATCTGCGCGGCCAGCGCGTCGACGATCGGCCGCGGCGTGCCCGCCGGCGCCACCACGCCCTGCCAGGCGACCAGTTCATAGCCGGGTAGTCCGGCCTCGGCGATGGTCGGAATATCGGGGGCGATCGCAACCCGCTTCGGCGTGGTCACGCCGAGCACCCGCACCTTGCCCTCGCGGATCTGCTGCAGCGCCGGCTGCAGGTCCACCACCATGAACGGGATGTGGCCCGCGATCACGTCGAGCATCGCCGGAATGCTGCCGCGATAGGGCACATGCCGGATATCGATGCCGGCGGCCGTCCTCAGCATCTCGGCGCCGAGATGCTGCGGGCTGCCATTGCCGGCCGAGCCATAGGCCAGACCCGGCTTCGATTTGGCGTAGGCAATGAACTCGGCAAGCGTTTTGGCCGGGATCTCCGGATTGATGATCAGCGCAAAGGGCACGCGCGGCGACCAGCCCGATCGGCGCAAAGTCCTTGACGGGGTCATAGGGCAATTTCTTGTAGAGCGTCTTGTTGATGGCGAGCGTGGTCGAGGTCGCCATCAGAAGCGTGTAGCCGTCGGGCTCGGATTTGGCGACCTGGTCGGCGCCGAGCGTGGTGCCGGCGCCCGGCTTGTTCTCGACGACGACGGTCGCGTTAAGCCCGGTCTTGAACTGGTCGGCGACCAGCCGGCCGAGAAGATCGGTGGTGCCGCCGGCCGGATAGGGCACGATCATCTTGATGGTGCGGCTGGGATAGGCCGCCTGGGCCTGCGCGGGAAAGGCGGCCAGCCAGGCCAGTCCGCCGCCACATCCCGCAATCGCCTGCCGGCGCGTCAACGGCATGCCGTTCTCCCGAAACTCGTTTTCTTGGTCTGTTGCGAACCACAATAGCGGTCACGGCGACATATCAAAGGGGACGAAAGTCCAAATCACAGCAACGGGACGGCTTGCGGATTTGCGGCAGTGCAACAGCCACGACAGCGACTTAATCAGAACGCAACTCTCGCGGCGTATCCTTCGATTGTTGACCAACAGCCCCGCCCGGCCCCGTCGGGTGCAGCCGGCCGAACCATTCATTTCAATTCCGGCGCATCGCGCGCCTCCCAGGAAATCCGACATGAGGAAATCCGACATGCAGAGAATGACAATCGTTGCCATGGCCGCGATGCTTGTCGCCGCGCCGGCGTTTGGTCAGGGCGCGGGTCAACCAGCCGACCAGGCGACGTCAAGTGCGGGTACGGCACTGGCTCAGGCCAAGCCGGCAACGGCAGCGCCGGGCACAGCCCCCGCCGTGCATGCGGCGCCGGCCAAACCGGCCGCGCCTTCGTCAACGCCGGAATCGCGCTCGGCGGCGGCGCTGGCGCTCCCGCACGACCCGACCTACGACGAAGGCAGCGCGCAACGGATCCGTGAAGCCGCGCTGAGCTACTCCGACATCGCGGTGCGCGGCGGATGGCCGGCGATCCCCTCCGACGCCAAATTCGCGGCCGGCGCGCAGGGCGCCGCATGACGAACTGCTGCGCAAGCGCCTGATCATCAGCGGCGATCTCGCCGCCGACAAGGCGACCGGCCCTTACGACGACGCGGTTGCCGACGCCGTCAAACGTTTCCAGGTGCGCCATGGGCTGGCCGCGACCGGAACGGTGACGCCGCGGACGCTGGCCGCGCTCAACGTCTCCGTCCAGAAGCGCATCAAGCAGCTCGAGGCCTCGCTCGAGCGCCTCGGCCACATGAATTTCCCGTTCGGCCAGCGCTATGTGGTGGTGAACATCCCCGCGACCTTTGCCGAAGCGATCGAGAACGACAAGGTGGTGCGGCGCTATCGCGTCATCGTCGGCAAGACCGAAAAGCCGTCGCCGACGCTGACCGCCGACATCACCAGCGTCAACCTCAACCCGACCTGGACGGTGCCGTCGTCGATCGCGAAAAGCGAGATCTCGGCGCATATGCGCAAAGACCCGACCTACCTCTCCCGCATGCACATGGAGGTGCTCGGCGCCAACGATGCCCCGATCGATCCGCATTCGGTGGACTGGTCCGGCACCCATACGCCGAACTTCACCGTGCGCCAGCAATCCGGCACCTTCAATGCGCTGGGCGCGGTCAAGATCGACATGCCGAACTCCTATTCGGTCTACATGCACGACACCAACCAGCGCAATCTGTTCAACGACGACTACCGCTTCGATTCGCATGGCTGCTCGCGCGTCGACAATGTGCGCGATCTCGCCGCCTGGCTGTTGAAGGACCAGCCGCAATGGAACCGCGCCGCGATCGACGCCATGATCGCGACCGGCCAGCGTCACGATGTCCGCGTCACCAAGAAGGTCCCGGTGGCCTGGATCTATCTCACGGCCTGGATGACCAAGGACCAGACGGTCCAGTTCCGCAACGACATCTACGCCCAGGACGAGCAGCTGCTGGAAGCCACCGCCGAGGAAGCCGCCTTCTTCAACAAGGCCGCCGATCATCCGCTGACCGCGCATCTGGCGCAGTAGGGTCTCTGCTCCCCTCGCGCCCGCTCTTGCAGGGGTCGAGACGAGGCCCTCCGCGCGCTATTCTGCTCAATGCCTCATGCACAAACGCATGGACCGGCTTGTGCGCCGGACCTTGCCCGGGATCGCCAAACCGTGGCACCACACTCCCAACAACAAGACCGGAATGACCGGTTTTCGGGAGGCGGCCATGATGATCCTTCACCACGGCTGGCGTTCGAGCGCTTCGCGCCGCGTGCGGCTCTGCCTCGAGGAGAAGGGCCTCGCCTATGAGGGCCATGTCGTCGACATGGCGAAGATGGAGCATCATTCGCCGGAATATCTGAAGATCAATCCGCTCGGCGTGATCCCGACGCTGATCCATGACGGCCGGCCGCTGCACGAGAGCGGCACGATCTGCGAATATCTCGACGAGACCTTTCCCGATCCGCCGCTGCGCCCGGACACGCCCTACGAGCGCGCCGAGATGCGCAACTGGATCCGGCACATCGACGGCCTGATCGGCAACCTCATCATCTTCAACTGGCGGCACCATCTGGCGAAGACGGCGTCGCAATGGACCGACGCAGGAACTGGCCGAAAAGCTCAAGAACATCCCGAGCAAGGAGCGCCAGGAAGCCTGGCTGCGGGCCGCGCGCAAACCCTACACCGAGGAAGAGCGCGACGCCGCGCGGGCCAAACTGGTCGTGCTGCTCGACAAGATGGAAGAGGCGCTGAAACCCTCCGGCTGGCTGGTCGGCAAGGCCTATTCGATCGCCGATATTGCCGCCGCCCCCTTCGTCAAGCGGATCGACGAGGAGATCGCGCCGGACGAGGTGAGCGCGAAGAAACATCCCCGCGTCCACGACTGGTGGACTAAACTGCAGGCGCGGCCGGCCTATGTGCGCGCCAATTTCGGCCCGTTCGTCACTTCCTGAACCCGAACTGGATCCCGACCGATGCTAGACGTTCCCAAAACAAGCGAAAAATCCTTTGCCGACGGCAAGATCCTGCAGAGCGTCAGCGACGGCGTCGGCGTCATCACCTTCAACAATCCCGAAAAGCGCAACGCCATGTCGCTCGAGATGTGGGAAGGGCTCGGCAGCGCGCTGATCGAACTGCGCGACAATCCCGATGTGCGCGTCGTGATCATGGTCGGCGCCGGCGACAAGGCCTTCGTCTCGGGCGCCGATATCAGCCAGTTCGAAAAGACCCGCCACAACGCCGCAGGCTTCGGAGGAATATTCCAGACGCAGCGAAGCGCAGCGCGCGCTGCTGGCGAATTATCCGAAGCCGACCATCGCCTGCATCCGCGGCTTCTGCCTCGGCGGCGGCATGCAGGTGGCGATGCTGGCCGATATCCGCATCGCCTCCGACAACAGCCAGTTCGGCATTCCCGCCGCCAAGCTCGGCATCGCCTATGGCTATGACGGGCTCAAGCATCTGGTCTCGCTGGTCGGGCCGTCCTGGGCGCGGCTCATCATGTATACGGGCATGCGGATCGATTCCGCGGAAGCGGTGCGGATCGGGCTGGTCGACCGCGTGCTGCCGGACGCCGAATTGTGGGACGCGACCATGGAGATCGCGCGCACCATCTCCGGCAACGCGCCGCTCGCGATCAAGGCCGCCAAGATCACCATCGCGCAGGTGCTGAAGGACGAAAGCCAGCGCGACATGGACGCGATCAAGGCGATCGGCACCGCCTGCATGGACTCGGAGGATTTCCGCGAGGGCCGCACCGCGTTCATGGAAAAGCGCAAGCCGCAGTTCAAGGGCAAATAGGCCGGGGCGATCATCATGCATAAGCCCGTCGAGACGTCCCACCCCGCGGCCGCGCCGACCGAAACGCCCGCGCCTGCCGCTGTCGCGGTTCAAGGTGATCGACCTGACGCTGGCGCGCGCCGGCCCCTCCTGCGTCCGCACGCTGGCGGACTGGGGCGCCGACGTGATCCGGGTCGAGCCGCCGCCGGACGATGCCGAGGCCAGCGAACTGGTCGGCACGGCGCGACGGCTCGGACTTCCAGAACCTGCATCGCAACAAGCGCGCGATCACGCTGAACCTGAAGACCGACGAAGGCCGCGAGATCCTGATGCGGCTCGCCGAACAGGCCGACGTCATCGTCGAGAACATGCGGCCCGGCGTCACCAAACGCCTCGGCGTCGATTTCGAAGCCGTGAAGAAGCGCAATCCGCGCATCGTCTATGGCAGCATCTCCGGCTTCGGCCAGTACGGCCCCTATCACCGCGCGGCCCTCGATCGACCAGATCGCGCAGGGCATGAGCGGCATCATGTCGGTGACGGGCATTCCGGGCCAGGGTCCGGTCCGCGTCGGCGTCGCCGTCACCGACATCATGGCGGGCGCGTTCCTCGCGCAGGGCATCCTGATCGCGCTGCTCGACCGCGAGGTTTCAGGCCAAGGCCGCTGGGTGCAGACCTCGCTGATCGAGGCCGGCCTCACGCTGCTGGACTTCCAGGCGACGCGCTGGACCATGGACAAGAAAGTGCCGCCGCAGGAAGGCAACTACCATCCGACCAACATGCCGATGGGGCTTTATCCCACCGCCGACGGCTTTCTCAACCTCGCCGCCACCAGCAACAAGAATTTTCAGAAATTCTGCAAGCTGATCGACCGCGAGAAGATGGCGACCGATCCGCGCTTTGCCTCGACCGGCCTGCGCGGCGCGAAACAAGGAGGCGCTGAACGAACTGATCGCCACCGCGTTGCGGGCGAAAACCAGCCGCGAATGGTTCGAGATGATGGTGGAGGCGGGCCTGCCCTGCGGCCCCGTCTACAACATCAAGGATGCCTTCGCCGATCCGCAGGTCGAGGCGCTGCGGATCGAGCGGCCCGTCACGCATCCGCGGCTCGGCGAAATCGACCTGGTCGCGCAGCCCTGCGAGATCACGGGCTTCGATCGCGCGATCCGGACGGCGACGCCGGATCTCGGCGAGCACAATGACGAGATCTTGCAGTCGCTGGGCTATGATGCGGAGGCGATCGAGAAGCTGAAGGCGAAGCGGGTGATTTGAAGCGCCGCCACCACGCTTGTCATCACCCGCGAAGGCGGGTGATCCAGTATTCCAGAGGCGCCAACGATAGAACCGAGAAGCCGCGGCGTACTGGGTCCTCCGCCTTCGCGGGGGATGACGGCTGTTTGCGGCGCGACATCCCGGCCGCAACTTACAACGCCGCCAGCACCGCCTTCGCGATATCCGCCGTGCCGTTGCCGCCGCCGAACTCCATCGGCTTGATGCCATCCGCATAGGCCTTGTCGACCGCGCGCTCGATGCGCTCGCCGGCTTCGGCGGCGCTCTCGAGGCCGTGCTTGTCGGCGAGCCAGTCCAGCATCATCGCGGCCGAGAGGATCATCCCGGTCGGGTTGGCCTTGCCCTGCCCCATGATATCGGGCGCGGTGCCGTGGCAGGGCTGGAACACGGCGTGGCGGTCGCCGATATCGGCCGACGGCGCCATGCCCATGCCGCCGATCAGGCCGGCGGTCATGTCGGAGAGGATGTCGCCGAACATGTTCTCCATCACCATGACGTCGAAATCCCAGGGCCGCTTGACCAGCAGCGCCGAGCAGGCGTCGACATAGAGCCGGTCGGTCTTGACGTCGGGATGGCGCTTGGCGGCCTCATCGAACATCTCGCGGAAGAACGCAAAGGCCTTGAACACGTTCGCCTTGTCGACGCAGGTCAGCCCGCCATTGGCGCGGCCGCGCGCCTTGCGGCGTTCGGCGAGGCGGAACGAAAACTCGAACAGCCGCTCCGAGGTCTTGCGCGTGATCACCAGCGTCTCGCGCGCCTCGGTGTCGGTGACGACGCCCTTGCCCATCGAGGCGAACAGGCCCTCGGTGGATTCCCGGATCACGACGAGATCGATGCCCTTCTGGTCGGCGCCGACGATCGGGCTCGGCACGCCCGGGATCAGCCGCGCCGGGCGCACGCCGGCATAGAGATCGAAATGGAAGCGCAGCTCGACCTGCGGCATGATCTCGGTGTTGTCGGGGTAGCGCACCGACGGCAGGCCGCAGGCGCCGAGCAGGATCGCATCCGCCTCGTCGCACAGCCGCACGGTGCTCTCCGGCATCGACTTGCCGGTGGCGAGATAATTGTTGGCGCCGGCCGGCGCGTCGGTGAAGCGGAATTTCAGATCCGTCGTCGCCTCGATCTTGCGCAAGACCTCGAGCGCGGGCGCCATCACCTCGGGGCCGATGCCATCGCCGCCGAGCACGGCGATGTGGAGTGCGTTGTTGGCGGACATGGAGTTTCCTCAAGAGAAATACGGAAGTTTCGGTCGTCATTGCGAGCGCAAGCGAAGCAATCCATGTCGCGGCATAACGGATAGATGGATTGCTTCGTCGCTGCGCTCCCGCAATGACGGAAGAGCGTCCTACGGCGTCAGCACCGCGCGGCCGACCAGTTTGCCCTTCTGCAGATCGATCAGCGCCTCGTTGGCCTTCGACAGCGGCATCGGCGTCACCGGGATCGGCGCGATCTTCTTGGCTGCGGACCAGATCGAGCAATTCCTGCGTTTCGCGCAAGATTGCCGACATAGCTGCCCTGGATCGTCACCGCCTTGATCGGGATCAGCGGCAGCGCCCAGGTCGCGCCGCCGCCGAACAGGCCGACGATCACGAGCTTGCCGCCCTTGGTCAGGCAGTCGAAGCCGAGCTGCGTGGTCTGGGCGTTGCCGACCAGATCGATCACGGCGCGGATCGGCCCGCCGGCCTTCTTCTGCAGCTGCTCCAGCGCATCCGCCGCCTTGCCGTCGACGGTCGCGAGCGCGCCGGCCGCCTCCGCCGCCTCGCGCTTGCGCGCGTCGATATCGACCACGATCGCGCCCTTGCCGCCCATCGCCTTCAACAGCGACAGCGCCATCAGGCCGAGGCCGCCGGCGCCGAAAATCACGATCGGCGTGTGCAGGACGTTCTCGACCTTCTTCAGCGCGCTGTAGGTGGTGACGCCGGAGCAGGCATAGGGCGCCGCGGTGACGGGATCGAGCCCGTTCAGGTTCAGCAGATATTTCGGGTGCGGCACCGTCATGTGATCGGCATAGCCGCCGTCGCAATAGACGCCGAGCGCGTTCGGCTTGACGACGCACATGTTCTCGTCGCCGCCCGATGCAGGTCTCGCATTTGCCGCAGCCGAGCCAGGGATAGACCAGCGTGACGTCGCCGACCTTGAGGCCGCCGGTCGCGGCCTTGGCGTCGGGCCCGAACGCCAGGATCTCGCCGACGGTCTCATGGCCCATCGTGCGCGGCAGCGAGACGCCGCGATCTTTCAGCGACAGCGGCTTGCGGCCATGGCCGAGATCGTAGCCGCCTTCCCAGATGTGGAGGTCGCTGTGGCAGACGCCGGCCGCCTTCACCTTGAGCAGCACCTGCGTGCCCGTGGGCTGCGGCGTCGGATGATCGACCTCTTTCAGGGGGGCGTTGAACTCGGCGACCTGGAAACTCTTCATCGCGTCTCTCCCGTCATTCTTGTTCTTGGATGGGCATTTTCGGAGCCGACATTGCCACGTCCGCCGGAGCGAGACAAACGCGCGAATCTCCTAGATATTCAGATCAGCGGATGATGGCAAGCCACGAACTGGCCGGCGGCGACGGTGCGAAGTTCCGGCACCTCGTCGCTGCATCGCTGGTCCGCGCGCGGGCAGCGGGTGCGGAAACGGCAGCCCGAAGGCGGCGAAATCGGCGATGGCGGCTCGCCGACCGGCACGGTTTCGGCCGGGCGCACGTCCGGATCGGGCATCGGGATCGCCTCGATCAACAGCGCGGTATAGGGATGCGCCGGCTTGGCGAACAGTTGCTCGGAGGGACCGACTTCGCACAGCCGCCCGAGATACATCACCGCGACGCGGTCGCTCACCGCCTTCACGACCGCGAGATCGTGCGCGATGAACAGCAGCGTCAGGCCATAACGCGCCTTCATCTCCTCCAGCAGATTGAGGATCTGGGCGCGGATCGAAACGTCGAGCGCCGAGACCGGCTCGTCGCAGACGATGAATTCCGGATTGAGCACCAGCGCGCGCGCAATGCAGATGCGCTGGCACTGCCCGCCGGAGAATTCATGCGGCAGCCGTCCGACGACCAGCGCCGGATCGAGGCCGACGGCGCTCAGCACTTCGTCGACGAGCTGCTTGCGTTTGTCCGGGTCCTTGACGCCCGAGATCACCAGCGGCTCGGCGACGATGTCGCCGATCCGCCGCCGCGGGTTCAGCGACGCGATCGGATCCTGGAAGATCAGCTGCACGCGCTGGCGCATCAGCCGCAGCGTATCGCCCTGCATCGCCGTGAGGTCCTGGCCGTCGAAGCGGCACGCGCCCCGACGTCGGCCGGCGCAGTTGCAGCACGGCGCGGCCGAGCGTCGACTTGCCGCAACCGGATTCGCCGACCAGCCCCAGCGTTTCGCCGCGGGCGATCTGCAAGGACACGCCGGAGACCGCGTGCACGATCTTGTTGCCGACGGGATATTCGACGACGAGATTGTCGACGTCGAGCAGCGGATCGTTTTGAGGTGGCGAGGATTGCTGCATCATGCGCGGACCGGCGCCGGTGTCGATCGGGTGGAAGCAGGCGTAGAGGTGTTCGCCGGTTTCAGCCACCGAGAGACCGGGCTTTTCGGTGTGGCACAGGCCGGCCGCATAGCGGCAGCGCGGCGAGAACGAGCAGCCTTTCAGCGGCCGGGTCGGATCCGGCGGCCGCCCCGAGATCGCCGGCAACGGCGTGTGGGGCGCGGCATCGATCCTGGGAAGCGCTGCGAGCAGGGCCTCGGTGTAGGGCATCCGCATTTTCTTGAACAAGGCCGGCGTCGGCGCGCGCTCCACCACGCGGCCGGCATACATGACCGCGACCTCGTCGGTGCGGCCGGCGACGACGCCGAGATCATGGGTGATCAGGATCATCGCCATGTGCCGGCGGCGCTGCTCGCGCGCCAGCAGATCGAGAATCTGCGCCTGGATCGTCACGTCGAGCGCGGTGGTCGGCTCGTCGGCGATCAGCAGCTTCGGTTCGCAGGACAGCGCGATCGCAATCGCGACCCGCTGCCGCATGCCGCCGGACAGTTGATGCGGGTATTGCATCAGCCGCTGCTCGGGCGCGGGAATGCCGACCGCGGCGAGCAGTTCGACGCTGCGTTTGGTGGCGGCCGCCAGATCGAGCTCGAGATGCTCCTGCAGCGTCTCGATCAACTGGGTGCCGATGGTCAGCACCGGATTGAGCGACGTCATCGGGTCC
The DNA here is from genome assembly GCA_963742665.1 of uncultured Alphaproteobacteria bacterium. Lineage (GTDB taxonomy): Bacteria > Pseudomonadota > Alphaproteobacteria > Rhizobiales > Xanthobacteraceae > Bradyrhizobium. The sequence continues at coordinate 112,144 of CAVUNH010000004.1, read as the reverse complement.
TGGAACACCACCGCCAGCGACCGTCCGCGCAGCTTGCGCAGCTTCTCCGGCGACAGCTGCAACAGATCCTGCCCGTCGAACATCACGCGGCCGGAGAGCTTTGCCTTCTTCGGCAGCAATTGCAGGACCGCGCGCGACAGCATGGTCTTGCCGCAACCGGACTCGCCGACGACGCCGAGCGTCCGCCCGGCGCCGACGGTGAGGTCGACATGATCGACCGCGCGCAGATTGCCGCGCGGCGTCGGCAGATCGACGGTGACGTCCTCGACGGAAAGCAGCGTAGCTTCGGTCACAGCGCGCCCTGACGGGGATCGGTGAGCGCCCGCAGCGTGTCGCCGACCAGGTTAAAGGACAACACGGTCAGGAACATCGCGATCGCGGGAATGAAGGCCAGCCGCGGCGCCACCTCGAGGCTCTGGCGCCCCTCCCCGATCATGCTGCCCCAGCTCGATATCGGCGGCGGCACGCCGAGGCCGAGGAACGACAAGGCGCCTTCGGCCACAATGATGACGGCGACGGCGAGCAGGAAGAACGCAAACAGCGGCAGCATGACGTTGGGCAGCAACTCGCGCAGCAGGATGCGCGCATGCGTCGCCCCCAGCGCCTGCGCCGCGATCACGAATTCGCGGCGCGCCAGCGTCAGCGTCGCGGCGCGTGCGACCCGCATGAAGGCGGGAACGCTGAGCACGCCGAGAATGAAGGTCAGGTTGAAGACCGACTGGCCGAGATAGGCGGTCACGGCCAGCGCCAGGATCAGCGGCGGAAACGCCAGCAGCACATCCATGCTGCCGACCACCAGCGATTCGAACCGGCCGCGGAAATAGCCGGCCAGCATGCCGAGCGCGCCGCCGAGTACGAGCCCGATGATCGGCGCACAAATTCCCACGACCAGCGATATCCGCGCGCCATAGATCACCCGGGACAGTTCATCGCGGCCAAGACCGTCGGTGCCCAGCCAGTGGGAGGGCGAGAACGGCGCACGCTTCTCCAGCATGTCCATGTCGGTCGGGCTCGGCAACGGCAGCAGGTCGGCTAATATCGCGACCGCAAACACGAAAATCACCCAGCCGATCGCGATCCAGAACAGCGGTCCGAGCCGGCGGCCCTGCCGCACCGGTGCTTCCGCAACGCCTTCGTCGATGCCGAGTTCAAGCGTGGCCATGACGGATCCTTGGATCGAGCACGGCGTAGAGCATATCGACGATGAAGTTCATCAGCACGAATCCTGCGCCGACCAGCAACACCACGCCCTGCAGGATGATGAGGTCGCGCGTGCCGATCGCGCCGACCAGAAGCCGGCCAATTCCCGGCAGCGCAAAAATCGTCTCCACGATGACCGCGCCGCCGATCAACCGCCCGATATTGATTCCGGTGATCGTGACCAGCGTGAGCGATGAAGGCTTGAGCGCATGCACGAACAGGATGCGCGACGCCTTCAGGCCCTTGGCCTTGGCCAGCGCGATATAGTCCTCCTGCAGGGTCGCGATCATGTCGGAACGCAGCACGCGCATGATCCCCGGCCATTCGGCAAGCGCCAGCGTCATCGCCGGCAGCACCATGAAGCGCAAATTCGCGGCCGGATCTTCGCCGAACGGCACATAGCCGGTTGCCGGCAGCCAGCGCAGCTCCACGGCAAACAGATAGATCAGCAGGATCGCCGACAGGAACGTCGGCACCGACAGCATGCCGAAGGCGGTGCCGGTCATGAAGCGATCGAAGGCGCCGCCGCTGCGCGCCGCGCAAATGATCGCCAGCGGAATGCCGATCACGAGGCACATGATCTCGGCCAGGATCATCAGTTCGAACGAGACCGGAAGCCGCTCGGTCACCGCCTGCAACACGGTTTGCCCGGTGCGGAACGATCGGCCGAAATCGCCCTGCAGGACGTGACCGAGCCAGCCGAAATAACGCACCCAGATCGGCTGATCCAACCCCATGTCGTGGCGCAACGCGGCGACGTTCTCCGGCGTCGCCTGATCGGCGAGGATCGTGTAGCGAGATCGCCCGGCAGCAGCGAGGCGATCAGGAAGGTCAGCAGCGATACCGCGATCAGGACCGGCACCAGGTACAGGAACTTTCGCGCGACAAAGAACAGCATGCGGGATTATTCCAGCCAGACGCGGGATACGTCGATCACGCCGCTGTACATCTTCGGCAAGCCCTTAAGCTTTGTGCTCGATATCGCGTAATAGGTGTTCTGGAAAGTCCAGAACCAGATCGCTTCCTTGTTGATGAGCCGGCTGATGGCGCAGTAATCCTCGATCCGCTTGGCCTGGTCGGCGGTGACCCGCGCATGCTCGAGCAGTTTGTCGAGTTCCGGATTCGAATAATTGGCGAGCGCGACCGGGCTGCCGGTGTGGAAATTGGCATACATCTGGACGTCGGGATCGGCGAGATCGACGATCCGCCACGGCGTCACCTGGAACTGGCGCATGAAGGCGCGCGGCGGGATCGTGGCCTGGTCGACCTGCTCGATCTCCATATTGGCGCCGACCTGCTTCCAGAACTGCTGCAGGACCTGACCGTTGGCGCGTCCGCGCGGCGTTGCGGTGACGAGCATCTTGAAATCGACCGGCTTGCCGTAGTCCTTGATCAGCGCCTTGGCCTTCTCGACATCGTAGGGCAGCGCGCCGTCATCCTTGCACTTCACCCACGAGCCGTCGCCATAGGGATTGGTTGCCGGCCGGGCCAGACCATTGGTGAGCGCCTGCGACATCTTCTTGCGGTCGAGCGCCATCACCAGCGCCTGGCGCACGCGGACATCGTCGAAGGGCGCGACCTTGGTGTTGAAGGCGGCAACCGCGGCGCCGGAGCCCGCATAGGTATGCACCTTCAGCTTCGGATCCTTTTCCGCCCGCTGAATATTGTCCGCGTACGCCTCGTCGTCCCAGATGATATCCGCTTCGCCCGATTGCAGGCTGGCGAAGCGCGACTGCGCGTCCGGCAGCGGCTTCAGGATAATGCGATCGAGGTAGACGTGGTCCTTGTCCCAGTAGTCCGGATTCCTTTCCAGCACCATGCGGTCGCCCGCGGTCCATGACTTCAGAATGTAGGGACCGGTGCCGACGGGATTGCGGTTGTAGTCGTCGCCCTTGGTCTTCCACGCCGTCGGCGACTGGACCACGAAGTTCTGCGCTCGGATAGCTCATGAGCGCGGGCAGATTCACCGAAGGATCCTTCAGATTGTAGACCACCGTCAATTCGTCGGGCGCCTGCACGTCATTGATGAACGGCGATGTAGAACGCGCAACGGCACTTGTTGGCGGGATCCTTCTGACGGTCGAAATTCTCCTTGACCGCTTGGGCATTGAACGGCGTGCCGTCGTGGAATTTGACGCCGGGCCGCAGCTTGAAGGTCCAGGTCTTGAAATCGTCCGAAGGCTCCCAGGACAGCGCCAGCTTCGGCTGCGCCACGCCCTTGTCATCGAGAGTAGGTGAGCGTATCGAAAATCGCGGCGGCGGCCGTCATGCCGCAGCCGTATCGAACACACCGACCTTCAGCGGATCGAAACCGGGAATGTCGAGTTCGAGGCCGACGGTGATGCTGCCGCCCTTTTTCTGGGCGCTGGCGGGGGCCGCGGACAGCGAGACCGCAAATCCCGCCACAAGAAATATTCGCGCAAGCGCGCTCGAACCGACCGCCGCTATCATCGATGTTCCCTCCCGAGGTGTCGTCTGTCCGGTATTCCGGATCGTTGATGGCTGACGGTAAGATTGTCTGGAATCGCGGTCGCGGGCAAGGCCGTTCGCGAGGCGGGATGAAAAGCCGCAGGGCTAAGTCTTGTCGCCGCAATCGCGATGGCCGTCATCCGCGCGCCGCGACCGGCGGCTTGCCGGCAAAGGCCGCGATTTCGTCCTCCGACAGGCCGGTCTCCTTCAGATAGGCGCGCGTATGTTCGCCAAGCGTCGACATCGCGCTTCGCCGCCGAGACCCTGGCGCCCGACATGCGGAACGGCAGATTCATCACCTTGAAGCTGCCGCCGCCGTCCTCGACCTCGGCCAGCGCGCCGCGATGGGCGAGCTGCGGATCCTGCAACGCCTCGGCCACGGTGCGATAGGCCGATGAGGGAACGCCGTGGTCGTTGAGATCGACGAGACATTTTGCGGTCGTCACGCGTGCGCGACCATGCCTCGACGCCCTCCATCAGGCTGCCCCAGTTTTCGCGGCGATCGGCATATTGCGCAAAGCGCGGATCGCTCACCCATTCGGGATGACCGATCACCTTCATCAGGCTCTGGAAGGTTTTCTCGCTGGCGATCGCGACCATGACATAACCGTCCGACGTTTCGATCGGACCGAACATCGGCCGCTGCGTCGGCTTCACCTCGAATTGCGACCACTGCAATTCGTTCAAGGTCAGACTCAGCATCGATTCCAGCATCGAGACGTCGATGTGCTGTCCCTGCCGGTTGCCGTGCGCTGGTACAGCGCCGCCGAGATGGCGCCGAACGCGTAGACGCCGGTGAGCACGTCGGCGTGATAGATGCCGCAATAGTCCGGCCGGGTGCGTCCGGGCTGATAGGCCAGATGCGCCATTTCATAGCCCGAGGCCGCGTGGATCACCGGCGCATAGGCCGGCAGCTCCGACGACGGCCCGGTCTGGCCGTATCCGGAGATCGAGCAATAGATCAGTTTCGGATTGAGCGCGTGCAGCGACGCGTAATCGAGCTTCAATCGCCGCATCACGCCCGGGCGAAAATTCTCCACCAGCACGTCGGCGGTCGCGACCAGCCGGCGAACGGCTTCCATGCCCGCTGGGCGATTTCAGATCGAGCACCAGGCTGTTCTTGCCGACATTGAGCTGGCCGAAGGCGGTGCTGCAATGGTTGCGCACCGGCGGACGGGTCCGCATCGTCTCGCCTTCGTCGGTTTCGATCTTGATGACCTCGGCGCCCATGTCGGCGAGCATGCGCGTGCAATGAGGTCCGGCAATCGTGGTCGAAAAATCGAGGACGCGCAGGCCGGCAAAGCTCCCTGTCAAATTCCCCTCATCGTTACCATCTATCGTCATTCCGAAGCTCCCTCGGCCTTGCGGCTTTCGTTGGCTTCGTTTGGCTTTTCGTTTTCTGGCGCGGCGTGACCCTAAATTGTGCAGGCGTGGCAGGGAAGCGTTTCTCCGGGAACGACTGTCCCGGCATGCGCATTGTCATGCGATGCAGATAAATTGGACCCTTTCTTGCATAAGCCGTTATTACAGGCTGGTACGAGGGCGTTTCTTGAAGGTCTTGTTCGTCACCACGGAAATGGATGACTTCGTCCGGGTGGGCGGTCTCGCTGCCGTTTCCGCCGCCCTGCCCCGGGCGCTGCGTCCGTGGAGCGATGTCCGGATCATGCTGCCCGGCTACCGGGACGTCGTCGAACAGTTCACCCACATTGAAATCGTTGGGCAATGCGCGCCTTTGGCCGAGATGCCGGCCTGCTCGCTCGGGCGGGCGTCGACCAGGGACGGCCTGCCGGTCTACGTGCTGCTGTGTCCGCAATTGTACGACCGGCCGGGCAATCCGTACGGCGATGAAGCCGGGCGCGACTGGCCGGATAACGACATCCGCTTCGGGCGATTTGCCTCCGCCGCCGCCGAACTGGCCGCGGGCACGCTGGACAAGAATTGGGCAGCGGATCTGGTTCACGCCAATGACTGGCAGGCCGCACTGGCGCCGGCCTACCTCGCCTGGAAGGGCGTCAAGGTCCCCTCGATCCTGACCATCCACAATCTCGCCTATCAGGGACTGTTCCCGCGGGAGTCGCTGCGCCGGATCGGCGCGCCCGAAGCTTCCTTCCACATCGACGGGCTCGAATTTTACGACAAATTGTCCTTCCTCAAGGGCGGCATCGTCTACGCCTCGCACCTGACCACCGTCAGCGCGACCTATGCCAGGGAGATCACGACGCCGGAACTCGGCTGCGGGCTCGAGGGCCTGCTGCGGCAGCGCTCGGACGCGTCGCAACTGACCGGCATCCTGAACGGCATCGACGAAAGCTGGGACCCGCGCGCCTGCGCGCAACTGGCGCAGCCGTTCGGCGCCGGCGACTGGGAAGGCAAGCAGGCCAACGCCGATTACGTCCGCAAGCAGTTCGGTCTGGCGGTGTCGCGCGGTCCGATCTTCGGCCTGGTCGCGCGGCTGGTGCATCAGAAGGGCGTCGACCTCGTGCTGTCCGCCGCCGACGAGATCATCGAGGCCGGCGGACAGATCGTGGTGACCGGCAGCGGCGAGCCCGAGATCGAGCAGGCGCTGGTCGATGCGCATCGCCGCCGGCCGGATGCGATCGGCGTCGCGATCGGTTTCAACGACGGACAGGCGCGGCGGATTTTCGCCGGCAGCGATTTCACGCTGATGCCGTCGCGGTTCGAACCGTGCGGGCTGAGCCAGATGTATGCGCAGCGGTTCGGATCGCTGCCGATCGGCCACCAGACCGGCGGGCTCGCCGAAACCATCAAGGACGGCGAGACCGGATTCCTGTTCTCGCAGCCGTCGGCGGAATCCTTCCTCGGCGGCGTGCGGCGCGCCTTCGACGACTTTCGGGGCGAAAGACCGCCTCGATACGATGCGCCGCAGCGCGATGGCGCGGTCGTTCAGCTGGGATCTCTCGGCGTCGCTCTATAGCGCGCTGTATCGCAAGACGGTGGGGTCGCAGGCGGCGTGATGCTGACTTCGGCATCGAACCGAGTCGCGGCAAAGCGAGGCCCATCGCCGCACCATTTCAAGTCACAACGATCTGCGCGAGATGGTGGGCACGGCGCAAGGCCGCGCTTGCCGCACGCATGATGGCTGCACCCTTCAACTCACCGCCGTCCGCTTCGGCTCGACGATCTCGAACATGCGCGGGAATTCGTCCATCAGCATCATCAGTTCGCCGAGCCGCATCGGATTGCCGCTGACCTTGATCTTGCCGCTGCCGACCGCTTCCGGAAACGTCGTCAGCTTGGCGATGACTTCGTCGAGCACGCCGCGCGCCAGCGTAAAGCTGGCGTCGGCGTCGGCCGCCTGCGCTGCCCGCGACATAGGTCAGCGCGCAGTTCTCCAGCTTGAGCACAAAGCGTCTCGTTGGTGTCGGTAAAATTCCAGTTCAGCACGATGCGCTTGCCTTCGGCCTTGGGGCCGTTGAGGCGGACGCCGAGCACGTCCCATAGCTGCTCGGTGCGCAGCGCGGCCAGCGTCTCGCGCGGCATCGGCGGGCGCGGCGGCACCTTCGGCATGCCCTTGCGCAATTCCTGCGCGCCGAACAGATAGGCGTTGCGCCAGGTCGAACTTTCCGCGGCGTAGCCGAGCTGCTCGAAGGTATCGGCCAGCATCGCGCGCGCCGCCTGATTGTCGGGATCGGCGAACACCAGATGGCTGACGGCCTGCGCGACGAAACGGAATTCGCCCTTGGCGAAATCCTTGGCCGCCCGCGCCAGGATCGCGTCCGCGCCGCCCATATACTCGACATATTTCTTGCCGGACTCGACCGGCGGCAGCGGATCGAGATTGACCGGATTGGCGTCGTACCAGCCGAGATATTTCTGGTAGATCGCCTTCACATTGTGCCGGATGTGGCCGTAGTAGCCGCGCCCGTGCCAGGCGCCGTCGAGGCTCGCCGGCAGTTTGATCGTCTCCGCGATTTCGGTGGCGGTCAGGCCGTGGTTCATCAGGCGGATGGTCTGGTCATGCGCGAATTTGTAGAGATCGCGCTGCTGGCGGATCATGGTGTCGATCCGCTCATGGCCCCACACCGGCCAATGGTGCTGGCCGCACATCGCATCGGCCTTGCCGCCCCACATCTGCAGCGCTTCGCCGAGATATTTCGACCACGCCAGCGCGTCGCGCACGTCGGCGCCGCGGAACGGCAGCAGATTGTGGAAATTATGCGTGCAGTTTTCCGCGAGATTCAAAAGCTTGTAGCGCGGAATGAAGAAATGCATCTCCGCCGGCGCTTCGCGAGTTCGGCGCCATCTGGAATTCGAATTCGAGCCCGTCGATGGTGCGCTTGTCGCCGGTCGCGATGATCAGATCGGTCGGACGCAGCAGCGCCACCGAGCCCGCCGCCATCGACTTGCCGAGCCCGCAATCGACCTGCCCGCGCACGCCCTTGGCGAGCAACGGCCCGAACTGATATTGCGCGCGCCGCAGCATCGCGGGCCCCGCGATGATGTTTTCCGAGACCGCATGCTCCATGAAGAAATTCGGCGCGATGATCGGCACCTGGCCGCTCGCCAGCGTCGCGTCGTCGAGCACGCCGCGCGCGCCGCCCCAATGGTCGGTATGGGTGTGGGTGAAGATCACGGCCGCGACCGGCCGCTTGCCGCGGTGCTGGAAATACAAGCTCCATCGCGGCGCGCGCGCCCTCGATCGAGGTCAGCGTATCCACCACGATCACGCCGCTGTCGCCCTCGATCAGCGTCATGTTGGCGATGTCGAGCCCGCGCACCTGATAGACGCCGGGCACCACCTCGAACAGGCCGTGGTTCATGTTGAGCCGCGACTGCCGCCACAGGCTCGGATCGACCGTCGGCGGCGCCTCCTCGGCCGAGAGAAAGCCGTAGGGCTCGAGGCTCCAGACCACCCGCCCTTGCGGCGTTGGCGATCCGCGCATTTTCGATGGTGCCGAGAAAGCCGCGCGTGGCGTCGTCGAAATCGCGCGTGTCGGAGAACGGCAGCGCCTTCAGCGTCGCCGCGTGCTGCGCGATGACCGAGGCCGAGGCTTGCTTGGGAGTTTCCTTGGGCGTTTCCGCTGCGCGTTGTCTGGGTCATGCTCGTTCACTCCCTCGACATTACCTGAACATCGAAACCGGACGCACCGGTTTCAGCGAAACTGCAGCCCTTCGAACTCGCCGGTGCTGCGCCACGCGTCGATATACTTGAAGTAGGCCATCGCGCCGGCGGGATGGCCGACATTCAGCTTGCGCCGCCGGGCCGGGCTCGTGCCCCTCATTGTTGTAGTAGCCGGGCGTGCAATCAGGCCCGCCGATCATGCGGCCGACGCCGGTCAGCAGCAGCTCGATCCATTTGTCCTCGGCTTCCTTGGTCACTTCGATTTCCTTGAAGCCATTGTCCTGCGCGTGCTTGACCATCATGGCGATGGTCTTCGCGGCCTCGGTCAGATTGTGCGGCACGTTGGAGATCAGATTGGCGCCCTGCGTCGGCTGCACGAAGAACGCGTTCGGGAAACCGTGGACGTGGATGCCGTGCTTGGTGCGCATGCCCTGCGGCCCAATGCTCCGACAGCTTGACGCCGTCCCGGCCCGACAGGTCGAAGCCGGACCGGCGCTTGTATTCGGTGCCGACCTCAAAGCCCGACGCGTAGATGATGCAGTCGAGCGGGTATTCCTTGCCCGCGACGACGACGCCCGTTCTCGGTGATCCGCTCGACCCCCTTGCCGTCGGTGTCGACCAGATGCGTGCCCGGGCGTGTTGAACGCCTGCAGATATTCGTCATGGAAGCACGGCCGTTTGCAGAGCTGGCCATACCAGGCCTTGAGCTTGCCGGCCGTCTCGCGATCGCCGACGATGGCGTCGACCCGGTTGCGAATTTCCTCCATCTTTTCGAAGTCGGAATCCTCGAAGGCCGCCCGCATGTTCGGCACGGTCCGCTGCTCGCGCGGCAGCTGCATGATCTTGGCGCGGATCCGCCGCGACAGATCGGTCCAGCCGTCCTGGACCAGATCTTCCTCGGCGTTGCCGCCGGCCTGGTTCGCGGTGAAATTCTCCAGCCAGCGCTGCTGCCAGCCGGGCGTCGCGATGCCCGAAAACCATTCGGGATCGATCGGCGCGTTGGCGCGGACATCGACCGACGACGGCGTGCGCTGGAAAACGTAGAGCTCCTTGCAGGCGCGCGCCAGATACGGCACGCACTGCACGGAGGTCGCGCCGGTGCCGATGATGCCGACGCGCTTGTCGGCCAGTTTGTCCATCGGCGCGCCCGAGGGATCGCCGCCGGTGTAGTCGTAATCCCACCGGCTGGTGTGGAACGAATGCCCCTTGAAGCGATTCGATGCCGGCAATGCCCGGCAGTTTCGGCACGTGCAGCGGTCCGGTGCCCATGCCGATGAACTGCGCCGTGAAGGCGTCGCCGCGGTTGGTGCGGATGATCCAGCGCGAATTCGCCTCGTCCCATTTCAGATCGGTGACCTCGGTGTGAAACAGCGCGTTGTCGTAGAGGCCGAATTGCGTGCCGATGCGCCGGCAATGCGCGAGGATCTCCGGCGCATGCGCGTATTTCTCCGTCGGCATGTGCCCGGTTTCCTCGAGCAGCGGCATGTAGACCATCGACGCCGTATCGCATTGCGCGCCGGGATACCGGTTCCAGTACCAGGTGCCGCCGAAATCGCCGCCCTTCTCGATGATGCGGACATCCTTGATGCCGGCTTCCGTCAGCCGCGCGGCGGTGGCGAGCCCGGCAAAGCCGCCGCCGATGAAGGCGAAGGTGACGTGGTCGGTCTTCGGATCGCGCGGGGTGACCGGCGTATAGGGATCGTCGAGATAATGGGCGAGCTGTCCCTTGACCTGGATATACTGGTCGTTGCCGTCGGCGCGCAGCCGCTTGTTGCGCTCCTCCAGGTATTTCTGGCGCAGCCGCTCCTTGTCGATCGTCTGGCTGCGCAGCTTTTGCGGTTCGTCGGTAATCGTCATTCGAAAGCGCCTCTCGAGAAATCGAATGCGTAGCGTCGATCACGACGGATGCGCGGCCAGATACGGCGAGTTCGCGATCGACCATGGCGGCATCGGCTCCATCCGGAAAATCTGGCGCAAATGTACCTCGTCGGGGCCGTCGCCGATACGCAGCAGACGGCCCCAGGCCAGCGCCTGATGGATCGGCGTGTCGTCGGAGCCGCCCATCGCGCCGAACACCTGCATGGCGCGGTCGGCGATCCGCTGCAGCATCGCGGGCACCGCGACCTTGATCAGCGAGACGTCGCGCCAGGCGCCGTGTGGCCGGCCTGATCGAGCCGCCACGCGCAGCGATAGGCCAGCAGGCGCGCCTGTTCGAGTTCGACGCGGGCCTCGGCGATCCAGCGCTGCACCGTGTCGTACTGGATCACGGTGCGGCCGAAGGCGGAGCGTTCCGACGATCGCACCATCATCAGTTCGATCAGCAGTTCGCACAGCCCGATCGAGCGCATGCAATGATGAATGCGCGCCGGGCCCGAGGCGGACCTGCGCGACCTTGAAACCTTCGCCCTCCTCGCCGAGCAGGTTGGCGCGGGGCACGCGGACGTTGTCGAAGGTGAGTTCGCCGATCGGCGCGGTGTGATCCTCGCAGCCCATCCAGCGCAGCCGCCGCACCAGGCGGACGCCCGGCGCATCCATCGGCACGATGATGCAGGAATGGCGGCGCGTGCGGTCGGCGTCGCGATTCGTCACGCCCATCACGATCAGGAAACTGCATTGCGGATGCGCGGCGCCGGTGATGAACCATTTGCGCCCGTTGATGACGTAGTCGTCGCCGTCGCGGACCATTCGGGTCGCGATATTGGTCGCGTCCGACGAGGCGACATCCGGTTCGGTCATGCCGAACGCCGAACGGGTTTTGGCTTCCAGCAGCGGCTGCAGCCAGCGCGCCTTCTGTTCTGGCGTTGGCGCAGTTCTGCAGCGCGATCATGTTGGGCACGTCGGGCGCCTGGCAGTTGAAGACTTCCGGCGCCCAGAACAGCCGGCCCATGATTTCGGCCAGCGGCGCATATTCGAGATTGGACAGCCGCGTGCCGGGCTCGTCGGCGGCGAGTTCGGGCAGGCCGAGATTCCACAGGCCGGCGGCGCGCGCCTTCTGCTGCAGGTCGCCCATGAACGGCGGCGTCTCGCGGCTGCAGCGACGTGCTCGAGCCAGGCGCGATGGCGCGGCAGCACCTCCTTGTCGAAGAACGCCTGCAGCTTCCGCCGCCACGCTTCCGACCGACTGGAAAGATCGAAATCCATGCTGCCTCCCGCTTTTGGCGGCATCTAAGCGTATATCGACACGAATTGCAAATTCATTCCGATATATTGACAGATATGCGATATTATGACCAATATTCTGGCCATGGCAGCCGATTTCCACCATCGATTCCGCGTCGATTTCCCGGCCCAAGCTTCCGGAGCCAAGGCCGCGGTGGATACGGCCGATCCCTCCTTTGCGACCACGCTGGCGCACGGGCTCGACGTGCTGGCCGCCTTCCGCAACGGCAGCGGCTCGCTGTCGAACGCCGATCTCGCCGCCAGCACCGGCCTGTCGCGGCCGACGGTGTCGCGGCTGACCTACACGCTGGCGCAGCTCGGCTATCTCAAGCGCGACGCCAAGGGACGCTTCGAACTCGGGCTCGGCGTTCTCGCCGCCGCCTATCCGGTGCTGTCGGCGCTGAAGGTGCGGCAGCTGGCGCGGCCGCTGATGCGCGACTTCGCGGCCTATACCGGCGGCACCGTCTCGATCGCGATGCCGTTCGGGCTCGACTTCATCTATGTCGAGACGCTGCGCACCACCGACGCCGTGCCGCACGTTCCCGATGTCGGCTTTACCGGGACGCTGGCGACCACCGCGGTCGGCCGCGCCCTGCTGTCGCTCTTCACCCCGGAGAACTCGAGGCCTACGTGGCCGACGTGAAGGCGGAGCGTCCGGAGGAAGCTGGAATACGTGCGAGACGCGGATGCTGCCCGACATCGAACTTTGCAAGGAGCGCGGCTTTGCGCGTTTCGCTCGGCGAATGGCGGCGCGAGATCTTTGGCGTCGCCGCGCCGCTGTACCGGACGCCGACCGGCGATTGCCTGTCGGTCAATTGCGGCATTCCCTCGTTTCGCTTCAGCGCCGAGCAGATCGAGCGCGAATGCGGGCCGCGCATCCTCGGCCTCGCGCGCAGCATCCGATCGCTGGTCGCCAACGGCTAGAACCGCCGACAAGACACACGCATCGCACTGAACGATGCGGGATCAACATCGGGAGGGGAACAATGAGCGGGATCAAAGCCGCCCTGGGCTTGCCGCGGGCATCGCCATGCTGCTCGGCGCGCGCAGCGCGCAGGCGCAGAGCAATTATCCGAACCGGCCGATCCACATCATCGTGCCCTACCCCGCCGGCGGCATCGTCGACATCGTCGCCCGCACCGTGACCGAACAGGTCGGCCGCGACTGGAAGCAGACGATCGTCGTCGAAGCGCGGCCCGGCGCCAACAGCAACATCGGCACCGCGGCGGTCGCGCGCAGCGATCCCGACGGCTACACCTGGCTGGTGACGGGACCCGCGGCGCTGGTCAACCCGACGCTGTACAAGGACGCCGGCTGGGACGCGATGAAGGATCTCAAATGCGTCGGCCTCGCGATCTGGAATCAGAGCGTGGCGCGTGGTCAATCCCTCGATGCCGGCCAAGACGCTCGCCGAATTCGTCGAGCTGGCGCGCAGCAAGCCCGGCCAGCTCAATTTCGGCAATCCCGGCACCGGATCATCGATCGATCTCACCGCGCAAAAGCTGTTCCAGACCGCCGACATCAAGCTGACCAATGTCGGCTACAAGGGCCAGCCGCCGGCGCTGATCGACCTGATGACCAATCTGATGCATTTCGAGATCGTCTCGCTGGCGCTGGCGCTGCCGCACATCAAGGCAGGGCACGATCAAGCCGCTGGCGGTCTTCACCGACAAACGCGTCGCCGATCTGCCCGACGTGCCGACCATCGCGGAAGCCGGATATCCCGGCGCGTCCTACGTGTCCTGGTACGGCATCTATGTGCCGTCGGCGACGCCGGACGCGCATCGTCGAAAAGATCAACGACGCCATCAACAAGGCGCTGCAAAACCCCGACGTGCAGCGCCAGCTCTCGATCGCCGACATTCCGGGCAAGCCGATGTCGCTGGGCGAACTCGCCGCGCTGATGAAGGCGGACCACGAGAAGCTGACGACGGTGGTCAAGGCGTCGGGCATGACGCTGCAGTAGAGCGCCGGACGTGCGTCATTGCCTCGCACGTCATTGCGAGGAGCAAAGCGACGAAGCAATCCAGTCGACTTGTCGAGCATGGATTGCTTCGCGGAGCCGTCATCGGACGCGCATTCGCGCGACCCGTTGGCTCGCAATGACGGTTGGAGAAGCCGCGCCTCTACTTCTTCACCTTGCTCGCGTCCATCTTGATCGAGGGATCGAGCATCTTGGTCGAGAACGCGGTGTCGACCTCGAACGGCTTTTCCATGCCGAGATAGGTCTGCACCAGCTCGTAATCCTTCTTCATCCGCTCGGCGTCGATCCAGCCCAGCGCCTTGGTCGTGGTGAAGTCGTCGGTCATCAGGAACTTGATGCGCTCCCACTGCCGTTCCTGGTTTTCCTTGTCGAGACCCGAGGCCTGATCGAGCAGCGCCTTCAGGCAGGGCGCGACGTCGGCGACGCAGGCGGCAAACGCCTTCTGGCTGATCTTGACGAAATCCTCGGCGATCTTCGGATTCTTCTCGAGATACGCGCCGTTGACGATCAATGAATTGCCGTAGGGATTGAGCCCGATGTCCTTCCAGTTGACGTAGCCGAGGTCGGCTGCCGAACTCGATCACCTTCAGATCATGCTCGTTGTAGAAATCGCTGATGATATCGACGGTATGGCTCTTCAGCGCCGCGATCTTGGCGGTCGGCCCGACATTGACGAAATTGACCGCGTCGGGCGCGATTCCCGCCGCCTTGGCAAAGGCCGGCCACATCACCCGCGAGGCATCGCCCGGCGGATTGCCGATCTTGTGGCCGGGAAAATCCTTGGCGCCGTTCACGCCATAGCTCTTCAGCCAATAGAAGGTCTGCCCGGTGTTGGCGTAGATGCTCATCAGCGCCACCACGTCGGCGCCCTTGCTGCTGCGCCACCAGCATGGTCGCGAGATCGGCGATGCCGAACGGCGAGCCGCCGGAGCCGACCTTGAGCGAGGAGACGCCGGAGCCCTTGCCGATCTCGATGGTGAGATCGATGCCGGCCTTCTCGTACCAGCCCTGCGCCTTGGCGTAATAGAACGGCGAATGGTCCGCGGTCGGCGTCCAGTTCAGGATCAGGTTGACGGACTCGCCGGCGCCGCGGAAGGAGCCGGCTGCACAGCAAGCGCGAGCGCCAGTCCCGCAATTCCCAAACGCTTCATGGCAACTCTCCTCGTCTCAAAGCTTGTGTTTGCCAGGCTGGCCTTGTCGTCGCGCGCCCGTGACGCTACCAATGCAACAAGGGACGCGACGAATTGTCAACTGTCTGGTTGGAAATGCCCAAAAGACGATCCGATGACGCAAAGCCGCAGCGGCGCGATCCGGCCGCGACGCGGAAGAAGCTGCTGACGGCGGCGCGGCGCGAATTCGCCGCAAGCGGCCTCGCCGGCGCCCGGGTCGACGAGATCGCCGCGCGCGCCGGCGTCAACAAGCAGCTGGTCTATCACTATTTCGGCGACAAGGACGCGCTGTATCTGGCGGTGCTGGAATGGGTCTATGAGGAAATCCGCGCCCAGGAGCGCAAGCTCAACCTCGAGGGGCTGCCGCCCGAACAGGCGATCAAGAAGCTGATCGAGAGCTCGTTCGACCACCTCGCCGCCCATCCCGATTTCATCGTGCTGCTGAACGACGAAAACCGCGGCGGCGCCCGCCATGTGCGCGGTTCCCGGAAGCTCGAGGCGATGCATTCGCCGCTGGTCAGCATGGTCTCAGCCATCCTGGGCGAAGGCGTCCGCGCCGGCGTCTTCCGCAAGGGCATCAACCCGGTGCATCTCTACATCTCGATCGCGGGCCTGAGCTATTTCTTCTTCTCGAACACGCCGACGCTGTCGGCGATCTTCGGCAAGGACCTGTCGAGCCCGGCGGCGCGGCGGGCCCGCCGCAAGCATGTGGTCGACCTGGTGATGCAGTCGCTGCGGCCGTGAGGCACCTAATGCACCGCCGTCATTGCGAGGAGCGAAGCGACGAAGCAATCCATCGAGTCGTCCAGCCGTGCGCATGGATTGCTTCGCTTCGCTCGCAATGACGATGGCACAGCGCTGTGATCTAATCAACCAGTGGTTGAAAGTATGCGACAGCCCGCGATAGACTGCGCCCGCGCAGCCGGGAACCGCGGCGCGGCTGAAGGGAGCACACGGTGTCCAGCGACGGAGGGCGATCGGCGAAGTCTCTGGCGATCATCCTGATCGTGCATCTCGCCGTGATCGTGCTGTGGCAGGTGCTGGTCGACGCCTTTCCGTGCCGAAATTCATCCTGCCCTCGCCGCTGGCGACGCTGGCGACGCTGACCTCGGCGAAATATGCCTGGCTTTCCAACCTCGCGGTGACGGCCGCCGAAATCCTCGGCGGCTTCTGCCTCGGCGCCTTGGTCGGCGTCACGCTGGCGGTGATGTTCTGCTGGTCGCCGCTGGTGAGCCTGCTGCTGCTGCCGCTGTTCGTGACGCTGAACATGATCCCGAAGGTGGCGCTGGGGCCGCTGTTCATCGTCTGGTTCTGCTACGGCATCTTTCCCGAACATCCTGATCGCGTTCTCCATCTGCTTCTTCCCGATCCTGCTGACCACCGCGCGCGGGCTTGAGCGAGGTCGAGCCCGATCTGCTGGATCTGGTCAAATCGCTGCGCGGCTCGCGCTGGACGCTGTTCCGAAAGATCCAGCTGCCGGGCTCGCTGCCTTACGTGTTTTCCGGCATGAAGGTCGGCGCCATCCTGGCGGTCGCCGGCGCCATCGTCGGCGAGTTCATCGCCTCCGAACGCGGGCTCGGCTATCTCATGATCCAGGTGCAGTCCTCGCTCGATACGCCGGCCATGGTGATGGCGGTGGTGCTGCTGACCCTGCTGGGGGTCGCGCTCTACGGCCTGGTGCTCGGCCTCGAACGGCTGTTCGTGGTCAGGGACGTCCGGCTGCAATGAAAAATTCAGGGAAGAGACATGCTGCTGACGCGCGACAATCTGCCGGACACGATTTCCGATATCGCCGCGCTCGACGATCTGCTGTGCCGGCCGAGCCAGGCGCTGATCGACGATCTGCGGCAAGGTCGACGGCGACATCATGATCCTCGGCGTCGCCGGCAAGATGGGGCCGACGCTGGCGGGCCTCGCCAAGGCCGCCCTGCCCGGACCGCCGCATCATCGGCGTCGCGCGCTTCAGCGACGCCGCACGTGAAGGACTGGCTGGAGGCGCGCGGCATCGAGACCATCAACTGCGACCTGCTCGATGAGGCCGCCATCAAGGCGCTGCCGAAGATCGCCGAACATCGTCTTCATGGCCGGGCGCAAATTCGGCGCCGAGGGCGATCTGTCGCTGACCTGGGCGATGAACGCGCACGTCCCCGCGCTGGTCGCGCAGGCCTTTGCCGGCTCGCGGATCGTGGCGTTCTCGACCGGCTGCGTCTATCCGTTCGTGCCGGTGAACGGCAAAGGCGCCGATGAGAGCTGGCGCCCAATCCGCCCGGCGAATACGCGCAATCCTGCGTCGGGCGCGAGCGCATGTTCGAATATTTCTCGCGCAAGTATTCGACGCCGGGCCGGCTGTTCCGGCTGAACTACGCGATCGACATGCGCTACGGCGTGCTGCACGACATCGCGACCAAGATATTGGCCGGCAAGCCGATCGACGTCAGCCTCGGCCATGTCAATTTCATCTGGCAGGGCGACGCCTCGTCGCAGGCGCTGCGCTGCCTCGCGCATTGCGACACGCCGACCTCGCCGATCAATGTCAGCGGCCACGAAATCCTCGCGCGTGCGCGATCTCGCGGCGAAATTCGGCCCGCGGTTCGGCCGCGCGCCCATCATCGTCGGCAAGGAAGAGCCGACGGCCTGGCTCACCGACACCTCGCAGGCGGTAAAACTGTTCGGCCTGCCGATCGTCGATACCGAGCAACTGATCGCCTGGACCGCGGACTGGGTGTCGCGGTCGATGCCGAGCCTCGGCAAGCCCACCAAATACGAGGTGCGCGATGGCCGATACTGAGCACGTCGCAATCGTCGAGCTCGGCGTCGGCGACGCGCCGGCCGGGCTTGCTGCTGTCGACCGAAGCGCACTGGAACCAGAACGAGGCCGACTGGCGATTTTTCCTGAGCAAGGGAATCGTGTTCGGCGTGCGCGACGGGAAGCAGCTGGTCGCGACCGCGGCGCTGCTGCCCTACTCCGCCGGCAACGCCTGGATCAGCATGGTGCTGGTGACCGCGAACTGGCGCCGCCGCGGCCTTGCGACCCGGCTGGTCGACGCCTGCCTCGAACGCCGCAGCGAAACTCGGCCTCACCACCTGGCTCGATGCGACGCCGGCCGGTGCCACGGTCTACGGCCCGCTCGGATTTACGCCGACGCTGCAATTGCGGCGGCTGCGGCTGCAAGCTCCCGACAAAGGCCGGCACGCCGCATCCGCTGTCGGCCTGCACCCTCGACGAATTCATCGCGCGCGATCAGCGGCGCCATGGGCTTCGATCGCAGCCTGCTGCTGACGGAGTTCGCCGGGCGCAGCGGCTCCCGCCTGGTGTCGAGCGGCGACGCGATGGCCCTGGTCCGCGACGGCCGCACGGCGCGGCAGATCGGTCCGCTGTTTGCGGAGAGCCACCAAAGCGCGCTCGCCCTGGTCGATGCGATCGTCCGATCCGAGCAAGGCCCCTGGCTGATCGACGCCGTGCATTCGCAGGACGAATTCCTGCAAGGCCTCACCGGCTCCGGCTGGACCATCGAGCGGCCGTTTCAGCGCATGCGGTTCGGCCGCGCCACCACGCTGGCTGCGGAACCGCCGTTCGCCGTCGCCGGCCCGGAATTTGGATAGGATTTTCCCATGCATCACAGCGAGATCAAATCCGAGGTGCGGCAGCTGATCGCCGACGGCACGGTCATCCCGGCGCATCCGCTGGCGCTCGACGCCGACCGCACGCTCGACATCCGGCATCAGCGCGCGCTGACGCGCTATTACATCGACGCCGGCGCCGGCGGCCTCGCGGTCGGCGTCCACACCACGCAATTCGCGATCCGCGACGTCGGCCTGTACAAGCCGGTGCTGGAACTGGCCGCGGAGACCGCGGCCAACTGGACCAAGCGGCCGCTGGCGATGGTCGCGGGCCTCGCCGGTCCGACGCAGCAGGCCATCGCCGAGGCGCGAACCGCGCGCGGCATCGGCTATCATGCCGGGCTGCTCAGCCTCGCCGCGATGAAATCCGCCTCCGAAGACGAGATCATCGCGCATTGCGAGACGGTGGCGCGCGAAATTCCGCTGGTCGGCTTCTATCTGCAGCCGGCGGTCGGCGGCGTCATCCTCAGCGCGAATTTCTGGCGGCGCTTTGCCGCGATCGACAACGTCATCGCCATCAAGATCGCGCCGTTCAACCGCTACCGCACGCTCGACGTGCTGCGCGGCGTCGCGGCGGCCGGCGCGCTCGACCGCGTCGCGCTCTATACCGGCAATGACGACCACATCCTGCTCGATCTCACGCTGCCGTTCGACCTGCGCGACAACGGCGTCACCACCCGCGCTTATTTCAAGGGCGGCCTGCTCGGCCACTGGTCGGTATGGACCGCGACCGCGATCAAGCAGTTCGAGATGTGCAGGGCTGCGCGGGCCAAGGACACCCTGCCCGCCGACCTGCTGGCGCTCGATGCCCGCGTCACCGATTGCAACAGCGCGTTCTTCGACGTCGCCAACAATTTTCACGGCTGCATCGCCGGCTGCCACGAAATCCTGCGGCGGCAGGGACTGATGCAGGGGCTGTGGTGCCTCGATCCGGCCGAGGGCCTCAGCCCCGGCCAGATGCAGGAGATCGACCGCGTCTGCCGCGAGCACGCCGATCTCTCCGACGACGCCTTCGTCGCCGACCATTTGCAGAAATGGCTGGCATGACGGCCAAAGAGCCCTTCATCAGCCTGCGCAACGTCCGCAAGGTCTACCGCTCGAAGGGCGCGGAATTCCTCGCCGTCTCCGACGTCACCATGGATGTCAGCGAGGGCGAACTGATCTCGCTGGTCGGCCCGTCCGGCTGCGGCAAGACCACGGTGCTGAAGATTCTGGCCGGGCTGCACGAGGCCGACGGCGGCACCATCAAGATCGGCAACGCTACCACGCCGTTCGATCCCGCGCGCGACATCGGCATGGTGTTCCAGCAGGCGCTGCTGCTGAAATGGCGGACCATCCTCGACAACGTGCTGCTGCCGGCCGAAATCGTCGGCCTGCCGATGAAGGCGGCGCGCGCCCGCGCCCGCGATCTGCTCGACCTGGTCGGGCTCGCCGGCTACGAGGACAAATATCCGCAGCAGCTCTCCGGCGGCATGCAGCAGCGCACCGCGATCGCGCGCGCCTTCATCCACGATCCGAAACTGATCCTGATGGACGAGCCGTTCGGCGCGCTGGATGCGCTGACGCGCGAACAGATGAACCTGGAAATGCTGCGGATCTGGCGCGAGAGCGGCAAGACCATCATCTTCGTCACCCACAGCATCCAGGAAGCCGTGTTCCTCGCCTCGCATTGCGCGGTGCTGACCGCCGGTCCGGCGCGGATGGCGGAATACTTCCCGATCGAGCTGCCGTTTCCGCGCGCGCTGCCGATCAAGACCACGGACGAGTTCGGCGCCTATGCACGGCGGATTTACGCGAGCCTGGGGTTGGGGACGAGCGGGTAAGCACTCTAACCGTCATTGCGAGCGCAGCGAAGCAATCCATCGGCGGCAAAGCAAGTGTGGATTGCTTCGTCGCTACGCTCCTCGCAATGACGAGCAATATGGCTAGCGCTACTTCTCCACCTTGCTCGCATCCATCTTGATCGCGGGATCGAGCAGCCTGGTGCGTGAACGCGCTTTCCACCGCGAACGGCTTTTCGATGCCGAGATAGGTCTTCACCAGCTCGTAGTCGCTGCTGCATACGGCCGTCGTCGATCCAGCCGAGGCCCTTGGTGGTGGTGAATTCGTCGGCCATCAGATATTTGATGCGGCCCCACTGCAGCAGCTGCTCCTCGCGGTCGAGCCCGGTGACCTGGTCGAGCAGCGCCTTCAGGCACGGCTCGAAATCGGCGACGCAGGCGGCATAGGCCTTCTGCGTGATGCGCACGAAATCTTCGGCGAGCTTCGGATTCTTTTCCAGGAACCCGCCGTTGACGATCACCGAATTGCCGTAGGTATTGAGCCCGATGTCCTTCCAGTTCAGCGAGCCCAGATCGGCTGCCGAATTCCTTCAGCTTGATGTCGTGCGAATTGTAGAAGTCGCTGATGATGTCGACGGTGTGGGATCTTCAGCGCCGCCGATTTCGCGGTCGGCCCGACATTGACGAAGGTGACCGCCTCCGGCGCAAGCCCCACCGCCTTCGCGAAGGCCGGCCACATCACGCGCGAGGCGTCGCCCGGCGGATTGCCGATCTTGCGGCCGGCAAAATCCTTTGGGCCATTCACGCCCTGGCTCTTCAGCCAGTAGAAGGTCTGCCCGGTATTGGCATAGATGCTCATCAGCGCGACCGCATCGGCGCCCTTGCTGCGGGCGACCAGCATGGTCGCGAGATCGGAAATGCCGAACGGCGCGCCGCCCGATCCGACCTTCAGCGACGAGACGCCGGATCCCTTGCCGACCTCGATGGAAAGATCGATGCCGGCCTTCTCGTACCAGCCCTGTGATTTCGCGTAGTAGAACGGCGAGTGATCGGCGGCCGGCGTCCAGTTCAGGATCAGGCTGACGCTCTGGCCGGCCTGCGCGGAGGCGATCGGGAGCGCGAGCGCCAATATCGATCCAGCAAATTTCGAAATCTTCAACTTCGACCTCCAGCGCTGGCCGGTTTCCTGTCGGCGGCTATTCATACGACGCCGGGCCGGTGTCGCGATAGGCCCAGCAGCTTTCGCGCGGCAGCGAAACCGGCGTCTCGATGCCGACCTGATGCCGCGCGGCGGTGCCGAGTTCGACCACTTCCAGCCGCTTGCCGAACAGTTCGATGCCGTAGGCGGTCTGCGTGCCCTGGTAGCGGCGGTCGAGCACGCGGGCGGGAAAGATGTTGGCGCCGTTGCGCTGGCCGATCGTGATGTTTTCCGGCCGCAGCGCGATCCGCACCTTCTCGTCCGGACCGAGCGTATGCAGCAACGACACCTCGCCGCGACGTCCTTCGCCGAAATCGACCATGCCGAATTCGCCGTTGCGCGACACCAGCGTGCCCGCAAGTTCGTTGGTGGCGCCGGTGAAATTGGCGACGAACAGATCCGCCGGCCGGTTATAGATCGCGTCCGGCGTATCCATCTGCAGCAATTTGCCGTCGCGCATCACGCCGATGCGGTCGCCGAGCACCACCGCCTCGGCCTGGTCGTGGGTGACGTAGAGCGCCGTCATGCCGGTCTGCTTGAGGATCACGCGCAGATCGTCGCGCAGCCGCAGCCGCAATTTGGCGTCGAGGTTCGACAGCGGCTCGTCGAGCAGCAGCAATTGCGGCCGGTAGACGATGCTGCGCGCCAGCGCGACGCGCTGCATCTGGCCGCCCGACAACGCCACCACCGGCCGGTCGGCATATTCCGACAGGCCGACCAGTGCGAGCGCCTCATCGACCTTGCTTCGCGCCTCGGCGCGCGAAAACTTGCGGTGCTTGAGCGGATAGACCACGTTCTGCCGCACCGTCATATGCGGCCACACCGCATAGGACTGGAACACCATGCCGAGTTCGCGCAGGCGCGGCGGCACGAGAATGCCGTTGGCGGGCGACGACACGATGCGACCGGCGATGCTGATCTCGCCGTCGGTCGGATGCTCGAGCCCGGCGACGCAGCGCAGCGTCGTGGTCTTGCCGCAGCCGGACGGCCCGAGCAGCACGACGATCTCGCCGGCCGGCACGGCAAAACTGACGCCGTCGATCGCCGGGCGGCCGATCGCAAACTGCTTGCGCAGGTCGGTAACTTCGAGCGTCGCCGTCATGAATTCGCCCGCTTCATGCGTGCGTCGCTCACTGCCGATAACCGAAGGTCTTGTCCCAGTCCGCGACCCAATCGGCATGCAGTTTCACATACTGGTCGAAATTCGGATACCAGACCTTGACGACCTTGGGATCGAAACCTTCGGGATTGACCGGCACCTCCTTCAGCGACGTCAGATTGCCCTGCTCCTTGATCATGAAGGTCTGGCCCTCCTTCGACAGGCACCAGTTCAGGTACAGCCTTGCAGCATTGACATGCGTGGCGGTCTTCGGGATTCCCGTCGCATAGGGATTGGCGGGCACGCCCTCCGGCGGGAAGACGACCTTCAACGGCGCGCCTTCCTTCTGCTTCGGATAGACCGCGTTGTAGATCAGCGGTCCCATGCCGATTTCGCCGCGCACCATCGCATCCGACATCGGCGCGCCCGAGGGATAGAGGATCGGATGGGTCGCGGCCTGCTTCGCCCAGTAATCCTCGCCCAGCACCTGGCGCTCGAACATGATGCGGGTCCAGGTGGTGCCGCCGGATTGCGCGAACACCTGCGCCGTCAACTTGTCATATTGCGGCTTGGTCAGATCCCATCCAGCTCTTTGGCGGATCCTTGACCAGCTCCGTGTTGTAGGCGATCGACCAGATCGCGGTCAGGCGGGGCCACAACTTTGGCGACATCAGCGCCGCCGGATCGTAATCGGCGGCATTCGGCGGCGCGTAATCCTGGAACAGATCGGCAAGCGGCAGCATCAGCCCGCGGTCGGAATGATCGACGATGTCCGCAATCAGCTTGCCGGCGGCGGCCTCCGTCTTCACCCGCGTGATGAGCTGGCCGCCCGGCGCGCGCACCATCTCGACCTTGATCTCGGGAAAGCGCTTGTTGAACTCCTTGATGACGTCCTGTTCGACCTCGGCGAAATTCGCCGTGTAGAGCACCAGCTTGCCTTCGGCCTTGGCCGCCGCGATCAATTCGGGCGAGCCGAATTCCTGCGCCTGCGCGGACGCGCGCCGCGCGATGCCGAGACCGGCGATGCCGGCCAGCGCCAATTTGGTGAAGATCCGTCTATCCATAGCCAATCCTCCATTAAGGTCTTTTTATCCGGTACGGGCGACGCCGCTTTGCGTCGCCTCGCGCGACAGCCAGTTGGCGCCGCCGATGAGAACGCCGAGCAAGACCGTTTGCACCAGGCTGAAGGCGGCGGTCTTGCCGAGATTGCCGCCTTCGTAATAGTCGAGCAGCAACACCGACATCACCATGGTGTTGCTGGTGTAGAGAAACAGCGACGAGCCGAGTTCGCGGATCGCCAGCACGAACAGCAGCGTCATCGACGCGATCACGCCCGGCCGCGCCAGCGGCAGCACGATGGTCCTGATGGTGCCGAGCATGCCCTTGCCGCAGACCCAGGCGGCCTCTTCCAGTTCGCGATGGATCTGCAGGAACGAGGTCGACAGCGCCTTCACCGTATCCGGCATGAAGCGCGCGATGAAGGCCAGCGCCAGGATCCAGATCGTGCCGTAGAGACCGCCGGGAATGCCGATCCAGGCCCAGAGATAGGCGACGCCGACCACGAGGCCGGGGATCGCGACCGGCACGGTCGAGATCAGGTCGATCCAGCGCCGCCCCGTGACTTGCGTGCGATGGATGGTGTAGCCGATCGCAAAGGCCAGCGCGCCGCCGACCACCGCGGTGATGACGCCGACCTCGACCGCGTTGTAGATCGAGCGCATCGTCAGCGGATTGTCGAAGATGCTGTGGAAATGCATCAGCGAATATTGCCGCATGTCGAACAGGCTGGCGGCGTCGCGGATGAACATGAACTTGCGGAACGCGGCCACGATCAGCGCCAGCGACGGCAGCACCACCACGATCAGGAGATAGACGATGCCAAGCCCGAAGGTGAACCAGCGCCAGCGCCCGAGATCGAGGCTGCGCGGACGGAACGCCTTGCCGGCCACCGTGGTGTAGCTGCGGCCGCTCAGCACCCGCTGCTGCAGGAACACCAGCGCGCCGGTGACGACCATCAGGATGATCGCAACGGCTGCCGCCGTATTGTAGAGCGGCGGCGACCAGTTGGTGAGCTTGAAGATATAGGTGGTCAGCACCGCCAGATTGGTCGGCGCGCCCAGCACCGCCGGAATGCCGTAGATGCCGAGCATCACGATGAACGACAGCAGCATGCCCGAGACGATCGCCGGCATGATCAGCGGGAACGTCACCGTGAACAGCGTCGAGAACGCGCTGGCGCCGGAGATTTCGGCGGCCTCCTCCAGGCTCGGGTCCATGTTGCGCAGCGCCGAGGAGGTGAACATGTAGACGTACGGCGCGTAGTAGATGCCGAACACGAACACCAGGCCCCACAGCGAATAGAAATCGACGCGCCAGTCGAGCCCGATCCATTTGAACATCGTGTTGATCAGGCCGGTCTTGGGCGAGCCGAGGATCGCCCACGCCACGCCCGCGACCAGCGGCGGCGCGAACAGCGGCAGGATGCTGGCGGCGGCGATGAAGCCCTTGAACGGCGTATTGGTGCGGACCACGATCCAGGAGAACAGCAATCCGATCACGACCGCGATCGCGGTGCCGCCGCCGCAGGCGATCAGCGTGTTGAACAGCGCCTCGGCGACATTCGGGTTCGCCAGCACGACGAGAAAGTTGGCAATCGAGAGATGGCGCAGGCTGATGCCCTCGATCACCGGATTGGTGTCGGTGAGCGCGCCGAGCAGCAGCATCATGATCGGATAGATGACGAGAAAGCCCAGGATCGCCAGCAGGAGCACAACCCACAGGCCAGCCCACGCGCGCCGGCGCGTCCCCTCACTGGCGCTACGCATGACTTCGCTGCGCCGGCTCACCTGTGCGTCCAAAGCGTTTCCCCTCAGCCCTGCGACCGTCCGTTTTCGGATCTTGTTTCAGATCTTGCGGCAGCAATGCGCAGGCGAGCCTAGTCGATCGTGCGGCGGGCGGAAAGGTAGCCGAAAGTCGGCGGCCGAAATGCCGCATATGCAGGCGATTCAAGCCGGCAGGCGCGAGATTCCTTCATTTTCGCAGCGCCTTCGCATACGCATCATGCAGCCGCGTGCCTGTGGTGCGGCCAGCGTCCGTAGTACACGCCCATGATGGCGCATCCGATGGCCCGCCGTGGAGAGCCCGATCACGATGTCAGGAGATTCGACCGCAACGGCGCCGGCCACGCCCGGTATCGACGGCTTGCCGCCGGAACTGCGGCGCTGGGCGGTCGCGGCGATCTTCACCGCGCTGGCATTGGCCTCGCTGGACACGGCGATCGCCAACATCGCGCTGCCCGCCATTGCCGCCGACCTCCATGTCAGCCCGGCCGACGTGGTCTGGGTCGTCAACGTCTATCAGATCGCGCTGGTCGCGACGCTGCTGCCGCTCGGCGCGCTCGGCGAAATCGTCGGCCATGAGCGCATCTATATCGGCGGCCTGTTGCTGTTCACGATGGCCTCGCTCGGCTGCGCCCTGGCGTGGTCGCTGCCCAGTCTTCTGACGGCGCGGACGCTGCAGGGGCTTGGCGCCAGCGGCATCATGAGCGTGAATGCGGCGCTGGTCCGCTTCGTCTACCCGACCCGCATGCTCGGCCGCGGCTTCGGCCATAACGCGCTGGTGGTCGGCACCGCCTTCACGTTCGGGCCGACGATCGCCTCCGGCATCCTGGCGCTGGGGCCGTGGCCATGGCTGTTCGCGATCAACCTCCCGTTCGGCGTGCTCGCGATATGGATCGGCCTGAAGACGCTGCCGCGCACGCCGCGCGCGACGCACCGGTTCGATTTTCTCAACGCCGCGCTGACCGCAAGTTGCCTCGGCCTCTTCATCATCGGGATCGGCAGCGCCGCGCACAAGGCCCCGCCCGCGCTGGTATCGGCCGAACTCGTCGGCGCCATCCTGCTCGGCTGGATCCTGACCCGTCGTAACGCCGATCATCCGGCGCCGATGCTGCCGATCGACCTGTTCCGGCGGCCGATGTTTGCGCTGTCGGCCGCGACATCGGTCTGCTCGTTCGCGGTACAGGGCCTCGCCTTCGTCTCGCTGCCGTTCTACTTCGAGGACGTGCTGATGCGGACGCAGGTCGAGACCGGCTTTTTCATGACGCCGTGGCCGCTGGTGGTCGCGATCATGGCGCCGATCGGCGGCCGGCTGTCCGACCGTTTTCCGGTCGGCATCCTCGGCGGGCTTGGCCTCGCAATGCTCGGCATCGGAATGGTGCTGCTGGCGACGCTGCCGCCGGAACCCGGCATGGCCAATATCGTCTGGCGCATGGTGGTGTGCGGGATCGGATTCGGCTTCTTTCAAACCCCCAATTTGCGTGCCTTGATGTCGAGTGCGCCGTCGCATCGCAGCGGCAGCGCCAGCAGCATGGTCGCGACCGCGCGACTGACCGGACAAACGCTGGGTGCGGCGCTCGCGGCCCTGTGCTTTGCGCTCGGCGGTCACGATGGCGCGACGCTTGCACTGGCGCTCGGTGCCGGATTCGCCGCGCTCGGCAGCGTGATGAGTTTCCTGCGGCTGGCGGTAGCGCCGCCGCGGACATGATAGCCATGGCGCCGGGTGAACCGGCGCGAAGGATCGGAGGAATGATGCGATTTCTCGGCGTGCTGGCCGGCGCCTGCCTTTTGCTGCATCCGGCCGCGATCCACGCCCAGACCGTTTGGGACATGCCGACGGAATATCCGCAAAATGCCATGCCGGGCGTTGGCCTGACGGCCTTCGCGAAGCATGTCACCGAGCTCAGCGCGGGAAAACTCACGATCAAGCCGAGCTTCGATGCCGCTTCCGGCATCAAATCGGCCGGCATGCTGGCGGCGATTGCGGAAGGCCGGGTGCAGGCCGGCGATGCCTTTGCAGGCTCGCTGGAAGCCGAAGACCCGATCTTCGCCTTGCCCTCGCGTGCCGTTTCTGGTGACGTCGATCGCCGATGCGAAACGACTTTCCGATATCGCGCGGCCACACCTTGCCGCAGTGCTGCAAAAGAAAGGCCTGCGGCTGCTTTACCTGACGCCGTGGCCGCCTTCCGGCATCTGGTCCAAGATGCCGCTGAAGACGCCGTCCGACCTGTCCGGCCTTTCGATCCGCACCTATGACAAGACATCGACCGAGGTGTTTCCGGGCATCGGCGCCAAGGCCGCGCTGATCAGCTTTTCGGATACGATGCCGAAACTGGCCGACGGCAGTCTCAACGCGGTGCTGTCCTCCGGCGACGGCGGCGCCGGCCGCAAGCTCTGGGAGTACCTGCCCTATTTCAGCGAGATCACCTATTCGCTGCCGCTCTCGGTCGCGAGCGTCAACAAGGCGGTCTATGACGGCCTGAGCGCGGATCAACGCGCGAGCCGTCGATGCGGCCGGCCGCGAAACCGAGACTGAGTTGTGGGTCGCGCTGTCGACCCGGCTGCAGGAGAATTATGCGCGCATGCGCCAGAATGGCGTCACCATCGATTCCAACCCCGCCCCGGCCATCGTCGAAGCGCTGCGATCGGGGGCCGCGACGGCGCAGCAGGCCTGGTGCAGCCAGTCGGGTCCGGTCTGCGCCGAAATTCTCGATGCCTTCAAAGCGGGCAAACCATAGCCTTGAAGCGAACATGACGGCCATGTGTGGCGCGCAATGGCGCATGAAACCCCGGGCTGTCAAATTTCTTCCGCATCGCAAACGCGTTTTCTTGATTTGAACTGTTCCAAATTGCAGTCCAACATCGCCGCCAGGTTCAATTGATGAATTGAACTAACAGGGGACACGCGATGGCAAACCTCACTATCAACGGCAAATCAATCAATGTAGACGTCGAAGACGACACCCCGCTGCTTTGGGCGATCCGGGAGAATGTCGGACTGACCGGCACCAAATACGGTTGCGGCATCGCACAATGCGGGGCCTGCACGGTCCATATCGACGGGGTCGCGATGCGCTCCTGCGGCATCTCCGTCAGCGAAGCCGCCGGCAAACAGATCACGACGATCGAAGGTCTCGCCACCAATGGCGCGCTGCATAAGGTGCAGCAGGCCTGGGTCGCCAACGATGTCCCGCAATGCGGCTATTGCCAGAGCGGCATGATCATGGCGGTGGCGGCGCTTCTCAAGGAGAAGCCGAAGCCGACCGACCAGGATATCAACGAGGCCATCACCAATATTTGCCGATGCGGGACCTTCCAGCAGGTCCGCGAGGCAATCCACGCCGCTGCGAACGCGTGAGGGGGCTGTCATGAACAAGCACATCTCGCCCAAACTCAGCCGCCGCGCCTTCGTCATCGGCACCGCCGCTGCCGGCGCCGGGCTTTCGATCGGCCTCGACATTCCCTTTGGCGGACCGACGGTGGTCCGCGCCGCCGACGGCTCGCCCGAGGTCAACGCCTGGGTGGTGATCCGCCCCGACGACACCGTCGTGATCCGCATCGCCCGTTCGGAAATGGGACAGGGTACGCTGACCGGACTCGCCCAACTCGTCGCCGAAGAACTCGAATGCGACTGGTCGAAGGTCACCACCGAATATCCGACGCCGGGGCAAAGTGTCGCACGCAAGCGCGCCTGGGGCGATTTCTCGACCGGCGGCAGCCGCGGCATCCGCACCAGCCACGAATATGTCCGCAAGGGCGGCGCCACCGCGCGCATGATGCTGGTGCAGGCCGCCGCCGACGAATGGAAGGTGCCGGTCGCCGAATGCACGGCGTCCAACAGCGTCATCACCCATACGCCGTCCGGCAAGAAGACGACCTACGGCAAGGTGGTGGAAGCCGCCGCCAAGCTGCAACCGCCGGCGGACGTCAAGCTCAAGGATCCCAAGGACTGGAAGATCGCCGGCAAGGGATTGAAGCGGCTCGACACCGAGGACAAGACCACCGGCAAGATGATGTACGGCATCGACGTCAAGCTGCCGGGCATGCTCAACGCCGCGATCAAGGATTGTCCGGTGTTCGGCGGCAAGCTGAAAAGCTACGACGAAGCCAAGATCGCCAGCATGAAGGGCGTCAAGAAAGTCGTTCGGGTCGGCGACACCGCGGTCGCGGTCGTGGCCGATACCTGGTGGCACGCCAAGTCCGCGCTCGACGCGCTGCCGATCGTCTGGGACGAAGGCGACAACGCCAAGGTCTCCAGCGAGTCGATTGCGAAGTGGCTGGCCGAGGGTCTCGACAACGCCCAGCCCGCCTTTGTCGGCAACCAGAACGGCGACGCCAAGGCCGTGATCGCGAGTGCGGCGAAGAAGGTCGAGGCGGTCTACAACTATCCCTACCAGAACCATGCCTGCATGGAGCCGCTCAACGCCACCGCGCTTTACACCGCGGATAAATGCGAAGTCTGGTGCGGCACGCAGAACGGCGAAGGTGCGTTTGCCGCTGTGCTGGCCGCGTCGGGATTGCCGGCCGACAAATGCGATGTGCACAAGCAGATGCTCGGTGGCGGTTTCGGCCGACGTGGCATGAACGACAATGTCCAACAGGCGGTGGCGATCGCCAAGCAGATGCCTGGCACGCCGATCAAACTGTTGTGGTCGCGCGAAGAGGACATGCTGCACGGCAAGTACCATCCGGTCACGCAGTGCAAGCTGACCGGCGTGCTCGATGCAGACAACAATCTGACAGCGCTGCACATGAGGTTGTCCGGGCAATCCATTCTGGCTGCGGTCCGGCAGGATGCGTTGGTCAACGGGATGGATCCTGTCGCGTTCCAGGGCCTCAATGCGACGGGCGAAGCCGCGATCGGCTACACGGTTCCAAACCTGCTGATCGAGCATGCGATGCGCAACCCGCACGTCCCGCCTGGCTTCTGGCGCGGCGTCAACGTCAATCACAACGCGATCTATCTCGAATGCTTCATGGACGAACTGGCGCAGGCCGCCGGCCAGGATCCGCTTGCGTTCCGTCGCAAGCTGATGAGCAAACATCCGAAGCATCTGGCAGTGCTCGATGCGGTGGCCGAAAAAATCGGCTGGAGCAAGCCGGCGCCGCAAGGCGTCTACCGCGGCATCTGCCAGCACATGGGCTTCGGCAGCTACGTCGCAGGTGCTGCCGAAATATCCGTGTCCGACGGCAACAAGATCAAGGTGCATCGTATCGTTGCCGCCACCGATCCCGGCTACGCCGTCAACCCGGCGCAGATCGAACGGCAGATCGCAGGCTCCTTCGTCTACGGCCTGTCCGGCCTGTTCTACGGCGGATGCACGGTGAAGGACGGCCGCATCGAGCAGACCAACTTCGACACCTATAACTCGATGCGGATTGCCGAGATGCCGAAGGTGGAATCGATCGTGATGCCGAGCGGCGGCTTCTGGGGCGGCGTCGGTGAACCCACCATTTGCGTGGCGGGTCCGGCGGTGCTCAACGCCTACTTCGCAGCGACCGGCAAACGCATCCGTTCGGTGCCGCTGAAGGACCAGAACATCACGTTCGCCTGACATCGCGTGCGGCGGCTATGAAGGCCGCCGCCCGCCCCTTTTTCGGATTGTCCCATGGACGTCACGCGCAGGCCTTCGCGCAGAGATATCGCTCGCGGTATCGCCGCGTCGGTTACGGCGTCGATATTACCATCGATGTCGTCTTGGCCCGCCTTCGCGCAGGCCGCGGCACGCATCGTCGTGATCGGTGGCGGCTTCGGCGGCGCGAGCTGCGCGCGCACGCTGCGCCAGCTTGATCCCAGATTGCAGGTGACGCTGATCGAACCGAACCGAATCTTCACCGCCTGTCCGTTCAGCAACGAGGTGATCGCGGGCTTGCGGGAACTGCAGGCGCAGCAGTTCACCTATGACGGCATCGCCGCCGCAGGCGTGAAAGTCATCGCGCAGGCCGCCACCAAGATCGATTCGCAGGCGCGCAGCGTCGGTCTCGCCGACGGCGGTTCGGTCGGCTACGACCGGCTGGTGCTATCGCCCGGCATCGATCTGCGCTTCGACGCGCTGCCCGGCTACGATGAAGACGCCGCCCTGAAGATGCCGCATGCATGGAAGGCCGGCGAACAGACGATGCTGCTTCGCAAGCAGATCGAGGCGATGGAGGATGGCGGCACGGTGGTGCTGGCGGTGCCCGCCGCGCCGCTGCGCTGTCCGCCCGCGCCATACGAGCGCGCCAGCCTGATCGCGCATTATCTGAAGAACAACAAGCCGCGCTCGAAGATCCTGATCCTCGACGCCAAGGACGGATTCTCGCAGCAACGGCTGTTCGAGGCCGCGTGGAAGGAGCTCTATCCCGGCATGATCGAACGCATCGCGCTCTCGCAAGGCGGACGGGTGACATCGGTCGATCCGGCGACCAACACCATCATCACCGATTTCGGCAACTATACCGCGCAGGTCGCAAGCGTGATCCCGCCGCAAAAGGCCGGCCGCATTGCGGAGATCGCGGGCGCCGCCGACAATACCGGCTGGTGTCCGATCGATCCCACCAGCTTTGCCTCGAAACTCGTGCCCAACATTCATGTCATCGGCGATGCCACGATCGCCGGCGGCATTCCGAAATCCGCATCCGCCGCGCATGCGCAGGGCAAGGCCTGCGCCGCCGCGATCGTGAACATGCTGTCGGGCAAATCGCCGGAGACGCCACGGCTGACCGGCGCGTGCTACAACACGGTCGCACCAGGCTATGCGTTCTCGCTGTCGGGCGTCTATCAGCCCAAGGACGGGCAGTTCGCCGAGGTCGAGGGCGCGACGAGCCCCGTCAATGCGCCGCGCGAGGTGCGCGCGCGCGAGGCGGAAGCTGCGGAAAACTGGTTCAGGAAGATCACGGTGGATACATTTGGCTAGATCGGCGATCCAGATAACCGGGATGAGCCTCGCGGCAGCGTTGCTGGCCCTGCCCTGCCCGGCCGGCGCCCAGGGCCTGCGGCCCTATACCGTTGCGGGCGATGCCATACCGGAACCGCTCACCGCGCGAGGCGACGCGACGCGCGGCCGCGCGCTGGTGGTCGAACGGTCAAGCACTTGCATCCTCTGCCACAACGGTCCATTTCCCGAACAGAAGTTCCAGGGCGATCTGGCCCCCAGCCTTGCCGGAACCGGCAGCCGCTGGTCCGAGGGTCAGTTGCGGCTTCGGCTGGTCGATGCCTCCAGCCTCAATGCCGCGACGATCATGCCGTCCTATTATCGCGTCGACGGCCTGACCCGCATCGGCCCGGCGTGGCGCGGCAAGCCGATCCTGTCGGCCGAACAGATCGAGGATATCGTGGCGTATCTGGTGACGCTGCGTGAATAGGAAGTGACGATGCACGGAGAAACGGATTCCACTCGCCGCCAGTTCCTTGGCCTTGCCGGCGGCGCGGCCGTGCTTGGCGCGGTCCCGATCGTGACGCTGCGGCCCGCCGAGGCGACGCCCGCATCGCTGGCGTCCGCGATCCGCAACGTCACGGGCGGCGCCGCGGTGAAGACCGGCAAGGTCAAGCTCGACGTGCCGCCGCTGGTCGAGAACGGCAACACCGTGCCGATGACGGTCAGCGTCGCAAGCCCGATGGCGCCGGAGGATTTCGTCAGAAGCATCCACGTCTTCAACGAGAAGAACCCGCAGCCCAATATCGGCAATTTCTATCTCGGCCCGCATGCCGGCCGCGCGCAGGTCTCGACCCGGATTCGGCTCGCCGACAGCCAGAAGGTGGTCGCCATCGCGCGGCTGTCGGACGGCTCGTTCTGGTCGGTCAGCGTCGACGTCGTCGTCACGCTGGCGGCCTGCACCGAGGAGGTGATCTGATGCCCTCCGCCCTGATCAACGTTCCGGCCAAGGCCAAACGCGGCGATATCATCGAGATCAAGACGCTGATGTCGCACATCATGGAGACCGGCTATCGCCATACCGCGTCAGGCGAAGTGATACCGCGCGATATCATCACGAGCTTTGCCTGCCGCTATAACGGCAATGAGGTATTTCGCGCCGACCTGTTTCCGGCAATCGCCGCCAACCCGTTCATCACCTTCTTCACGACGGCGACCGAGAGCGGCAAGTTCGAATTCGAATGGATCGGCGACAACGGCTTTTCAGAAACCGCCGTCGCCTCGATCATCGTCGAATGAGGATGGCCTGCATCGTCGTGATGGCCGGCCTGCTGGCGGCGGACGCGTTTGCCGCGGAAATCCCGCCAAGCGAGCGCCGCTCCGGCTACAGTTTCATGACGCCGGAAACCAGGACGATGCAGGACGACAGCACCGCCAATCCCGGCATGCTGTGGGTGCTCGACGGCGAGAAGCTATGGAACCGCAAGGCCGGCGCCGCAGACAAGGCCTGCGCCGACTGCCACAACGATGCGCGCGTCAGCATGAAGGGCGTTGCCGCGCATTATCCCGCCTTCGACAAGGCGCTCGGCCGCCCCGTCGATCTGGAGCAGCGCATCAATCTGTGCCGCGCCAACCATCAGCAGGCGACGCCGCTCGCCTATGAGAGCCGCGACCTGCTGGCGCTGACCGCCTTTGTCGCGCAGCAATCGCGGGGTGCGGCGATCGAAACCGGCAGCGACCCGCAGCTTCAACCGTTCATCGCCAAGGGCCGTGAGTTGTTCATGCAGCGGCAGGGCCAGCTCAATCTCGGCTGCACCAATTGCCATGACGACAATTGGGACAAGCGGCTGGCCGGATCGGCGATCACGCAGGCGCACCCGACCGGTTACCCGCTCTATCGGCTGGAGTGGCAATCGCTGGGCTCGCTGCAGCGGCGCCTGCGCGCCTGCATCACCGGCATCCGCGCGCAGGCCTATGATTACGGCGCGCCGGAACTGGTCGAACTGGAATTGTATCTGATGTCGCGCGCGCGCGGCATGCCGATGGAGGCGCCGGCGGTGCGGCCGTGATCAACGCTCCGCGAACGCCTTCTCGACCACGAACTGCGCCGGCTCGCCGTGATTGCCTTCGACGAAGCCCTTGCCGTTGAGCAGCGTGCGGGTGTCCGCGACCAGCGCCGGGCTGCCGCAGATCATGACGCGGTCATGCGCGGGCTCGAGCGAGGCGAGGCCGATATCGCCGAACAGTTTGCCTGAATTGATCAGGTCGGTGATGCGGCCGCGGTTGCGGAACGGATCGCGCGTCACGGTCGGATAATAGATCAGCTGGTTGCGCACGAGGTCGCCGATCAGCTCGTCGTTCGGCAGTTCCCTGGTGATCATCTCGCCATAGGCGAGCTCGGCGACGCGGCGGCAGCCGTGCAGCAGCACCACCTTCTCGAAGCGCTCATAGGTCTCGGGATCCTTGATCACGCTCAGGAACGGCGCGAGGCCGGTGCCGGTGCCGATCAGATAGAGGTTGCGGCCGTCTTCGAGGTTGTCGATGACCAGCGTGCCGGTGGCCTTGCGGCTGACGATGATCTCGTCGCCTTGCTTCAGATGCTGGAGCCGCGAGGTCAGCGGGCCGTCCGGCACCTTGATCGAAAAGAATTCCAGCCGGTCCTCGTAGTTGGCGCTGGCGACGCTGTAGGCGCGCAGCAGCGGCTTCTCGCCGACCTTCAGCCCGATCATGGTGAACTCGCCGTTGCGGAAACGGAACGAGGGATCGCGCGTGGTGGTGAAGCTGAACAGCGTGTCGGTCCAGTGATGGACGCTGAGAACGCTTTCCTGATTGAAATTGCTCATTTTTCAGCCCGGTCGGAGGCAGATTGCGACGATCAAGATCATTTGTGTACGATCATTCGTATACGAATGAATAATCCTTCTTGATCCCGCCGTCAAGCCGCGGGCAAGATGGCCGTAAAGCCTCCCGAAGGCATTGAACAACAAGGAAAAACCCATGGCCCACGACGCACCCCAGGCAACCGGCCCGAGCAAACTGGTGGTCCGCAATATCGGGCTGCTGCTGTCGGGGGCGCTGGAGAAGCCGATCCTGGACGCCGACACCATCGTGGCCGAGAACGGCAAGATCACTGCGATCGGCCGGCTCAAGGACGTCAACACCGAGGGCGCCACCACCATCGTCGACGCCAACGGCACCACGGTCGCCCCCGGCCTGATCGACAGCCACGTCCACCCCGTCGCCGGCGACTGGACGCCGCGGCAGAACCAGACCAACTGGATCGACAGCTATCTGCATGGCGGCGTCACCACCATGATCTCCGCCGGCGAAGTTCACATGCCCGGCCGGCCGCGCGACGTCATCGGCATCAAGGCGATGGCGATCTTCGCGCAGCGCTCGTTCTGGACGCTGCGGCCCGGCGGCGTGAAGATCCACGCCGGCGCGCCCGTGATCGAAAACGAAATGGTCGAAGACGACTTCAAGGAGCTCGCCGCGGCCGGCGTCAAACTGCTCGGCGAAGTCGGCCTCGGCGGCGTCAAGGACGGCCCGACCGCGCGCAAGATGGTGGGATGGGCGCGCAAATACGGCATCCAGAGCACCATCCACACCGGCGGTCCCTCGATTCCCGGTTCCGGCCTGATCGACAAGGACGTGGTGCTGGAAGCCGACACCGACGTGGTCGGCCACATCAATGGCGGCCACACCGCGCTGCCCGACGACCAGATCCGCTGCATCTGTGAAGGCTGCAAGCGCGGGCTCGAACTGGTTCACAACGGCAATGAGCGCTCGGCGCTGTTCACGCTGCGCACCGCGCGCGAGATGGGCGACCTCCACCGCGTCATTCTCGGCACCGACGCGCCGGCCGGCTCCGGCGTGCAGCCGCTCGGCATTTTGCGCATGGTGTCGCTGTTGTCCTCGCTCGGCGAACTGCCGGCGGAAATCGCCTTCTGCCTTGCCACCGGCAACACCGCGCGGATGCGCGCGCTCGATTGCGGCATCATCGAGGTCGGCCGCGCCGCCGACTTCGTCATCATGGACATGGCGCAGCACTCGCCCGGCAAGAACCTGCTGCACAGCGTCCAGCTCGGCGACCTGCCCGGCATCGGCATGACCATCATCGACGGCATCGTCCGCACCCAGCGCAGCCGCAACACCCCGCCGGCGACACGGGTGCCGGAGATCGTCGGGCATTAGATCGCGCGCGCCGGAATGCGACGGCGCCAAGCTCACCAGCTCGTAGGGCGGATTGAGCCGAAGGCGTAATCCGCCAACCGAGCCAACCGCTTCACACTCACGATCGTTCACCAAACTCACCGTTCACTTCACCGTCGCCAGCCCAATCCTCCGGGAACAATCCCGCACGCACGTCACGATGA
Source organism: uncultured Alphaproteobacteria bacterium (assembly GCA_963742665.1). Classification (GTDB taxonomy): domain Bacteria; phylum Pseudomonadota; class Alphaproteobacteria; order Rhizobiales; family Xanthobacteraceae; genus Bradyrhizobium. The sequence goes on along the minus strand of CAVUNH010000004.1, from coordinate 75,314 downwards.
AACGAAGAGTGCGGCCAATCGCGCACACGCGTGACGAGGCCATGCTTGAGTGGGTTGATGTGGCAGTATTCGACATGGCGCGCATAATCAGCCTCGTCGCGGATCAGATGCTCCCAGAACCGGCGCTGCCAGATTCCGCGCTCGTGGCGGGCGACGCGAACGGCGCTGAGCCGCTCCCGCTTCGGCAGCGCGCGTGCGAACCGGCTCTTGATCAGCCGCCAGCGCGTGGAGAAATCGCTATCGCCGGGCGGCAGTTGCCAAATCGCATGCAAATGATCGGGCAGCACGACGAACGCGTCGATCGCGAAGTCATGATTTTCGCGCGTTCTGGCGACAGCTTCGCGCAAGGTCGCGATATGATCGACGAGCAGTGTTTTCCGCCGCTCCAGCAGGTTGACCGTAAAGAACCAGCACCCGCCCGGAACGAACGCACGACGATAATTCGACATGAAATTCAGATAGCACATGTTAGAGTTGTGCTGTAGCCGAGAGCGGCGGATTACGCCTTCGGCTCCAATCCGCCCTACGAACTGAATCTGATCGATCCGACTGGATTGATGTCTGACAATCCGCAGGGGGGTGGGGTTGGCAGCAACGGTTTAGTACAGCTTGCGCAATACACTCCGGCGGGACCCGCGCCGGTTGGAATACCATTGCCCCCGATCGTTATTCCCGGAACGCAGCAAAACAATGACTTTGTTACCGCGACCATCAACGCCGGTCGCGCGATCGGAAATCGGATTGGAAGCATATTCAATAATAACCAGCAAGATCCGAAAGACATCTTGGTCCCAGGAGGCGTTCCGATCGGTACGCCAAACGGAAAGGATGAGACCAAACGGAATTTGCCTGGAGGGCAGGCAGCGGCCGATGAGCTTTTTGGAAAGCTCTCCCAGGGAGGTACTCCAGCTAATAGCCCGACTTATCCAGGCACAGCAGTTACTCTCCCTGGGGGAGGATTTGTTGGTAGCCGACCCAGCTCGGCTTCGACGAGCGGGGTTCCCTCGATAGATATAAACATCCCAGGCATTGATATCGGCAAAATTCACTTTCCGTAGTAGGGTGATTTGGATGTTGGGCCAAAAACAAATCGATGAAATTGTTGACGGATACGCGAACGAAGCGCGCTCCGACTACGTTGGTCTCTGGCAAATTGTCATCAGAGTTCGACACGATACTGGCATTTCGGAGCGTAGCGGAAACAGAGCGATCGTTATGGAGATAATTCGTGGAATGTTGTCAGCTGGATTAGAGGCTGTCACTCTCGGATCTTCTGGTCCAGGATGCATTCCCTGGGAAAATCAGAACACGGATTACGTTCTAGATCGGATTTCTTCAGAATGGGATGATCTAGGTCGTGATCCCAACCCGGGTGATATTGTTTGGTTCAGCAGTAAGCGTCCAAGCTGAACAGTGCGATGGAGTTACGGTGCACTTAATTCGTCCGACGCTGTCATGCAGCGCGACACGCGCTTGGTTCACGCCAGCCAGAGCGATACCGGGTCAATTGAATGCACCGTAACATGTCCTGATCAATCTGTCGGAGAAGCTTCGCAGGCCCGCCGGTCAGGCAAAGCCGGCGGAGTTGGTTTTTCGGAAGCCGCTTCAAAACAAAAAGCCAAGCTCTGATTCAATCAGAGCCTGGCTTTCGCATATGTAAAGCTTGAGAGGACCTGAAGATCAGGTCTTCGTCATCGTGATGGTGACGCCGCGGATCTCCCTTGGAGTTGATCTGGACGGTCTGCTTGGTGCCGTTGGTCCTTAGATTCAAATTGGGAATTACGGTGACAGTGCTGGACTGCACCCCATAAGTGAGACACGGTAATTTCTGTGACAGTGCGGTTGCCATGATGCGTTATCGAGTTTTGTTTTGCGCGATATCCCAAGCTTGCAGGCCACAGGGAGAACGCCTTCGCCTCCTTCCACACGCTTGATCGCCTTCAATTTGAACGTCACCAGTGACTGGACGCCGCGGCAGAACCAGACCAACTGGATCGACAGCTATCTGCATGGCGGCGTTACCACCATGATCTCGGCCGGCGAGGTTCACATGCCTGGCCGGCCGCGCGACGTGATCGGCATCAAGGCGATGGCGATCTTCGCACAGCGCTCGTTCTGGACGCTGCGGCCGGGCGGGGTAAAGATCCACGCCGGCGCGCCCGTGATCGAAAACGAAATGGTGGAAGACGACTTCAAGGAGCTCGCCGCCGCCGGCGTGAAATTACTCGGCGAAGTCGGCCTCGGCGGCGTCAAGGACGGCCCGACCGCGCGCAAGATGGTGGGATGGGCGCGCAAATACGGCATCCAGAGCACCATCCACACCGGCGGTCCCTCGATTCCCGGTTCCGGCCTGATCGACAAGGACGTGGTGCTGGAAGCCGACACCGACGTGGTCGGACACATCAATGGCGGCCACACCGCCCTGCCCGACGACCAGATCCGCTGCATCTGTGAAGGCTGCAAACGTGGCCTCGAACTGGTTCACAACGGCAATGAGCGTTCGGCGCTGTTCACCCTGCGCACCGCGCGCGAGATGGGCGACCTGCATCGCGTCATTCTCGGCACGGATGCTCCGGCCGGCTCCGGCGTGCAGCCGCTCGGCATTTTGCGCATGGTGTCGCTATTGTCCTCGCTCGGCGAGCTGCCGGCGGAAATCGCCTTCTGCCTCGCCACCGGCAACACCGCGCGGATGCGCGCGCTCGACTGCGGCATCATCGAGGTCGGCCGCGCCGCCGACTTCGTCATTATGGACATGGCGCAGCACTCGCCCGGCAAGAACCTGCTGCACAGCTCGGCGACCTGCCCGGCATCGGCATGACCATCATCGACGGCATCGTCCGCACCCAGCGCAGCCGCAACACCCCGCCGGCGACACGGGTGCCGGAGATTGTCGGGCATTGATTGACCGGCCAGCCGCAGCCGCTACTTCACGTTCCCCTGCCAGCACTGTCGAAGACGGCGCGCATCATCCACGGTTCGTCGGCCGTACCACGCGCTACACAAAAAAGGCCGTCGTCCGCTCAATCAGCCAGTAGGCCGCCATGACGCCTATGCCGTAGGCGACGGTTACATCGAGCCGGTCAAATGATCGCTGTACGAGTGCAGGCTCCAATAGCCGTGACGCCGACTGGCGCAATAACCAGATCAACGACAAGACCGCAGCCACGAAGACAAGCTGCCCCATCTCCACTCCGACATTGAAAAACAGCAGCGCGACGGGAATGGCATGTTGAGGCAATCCGACCTCAGCCAGGGCGCCGGCAAAGCCAAAGCCGTGCAACAGACCGAAGCTGAAGGCGACGAGCCACGGCAGGCGCGCGGTCAGACTTGGCTTTCCGCGTCGCGCATTCAGGATCTCGACCGCAACCAGCATGATGCTGAGCGCGATGGTTGCTTCCACGGGCGGACCCGGCACGTTCACAAAACCCAGCGTCGCCGCTGCCAGCGTAATGCTGTGCGCAATGGTGAACGCCGTCACCGTGACGGCGACGCGCCGCCAGTCTCGAACGAGAATCACCAGCGCCAGCACAAACAGCAGATGATCGAAGCCGAACAGGATGTGCTCGACGCCGAGGCGCAGATAGGTCGCGGCGACTTCTCCCGCGCCCGGCGTGGCCTGAACAACGAACGTCGTCCTGGTCGGCGAAAGCCGCTCGGTCTGTATTGCGCCGGCAAGGCTTTCGATCCGAACCAGTACGTCCGTCGACGTCGCCGACAGGCCCTCAATCGATGACCGCGTGTCCGGTCAGCCCTCCATCCCGCCGAATGGTGCGGCGTTCGACATAGGCGCCGTCGCTGAACGACGCGCGCGGCGGCGCCACATCCTGAGTGCCTTCGGGCAGCTTGACGTAGATCGCGAGCCGCAAGTCTTCGCCCCGCGCCGGAATCTTGAAAAGCAGATTGTAGGTGCCGGGGCTGGTCTGGCGCATTTCCAGATAGCCCGGCCGAAGTTCATCCGAGCGCGCGGGTTGCGCCAGCAGCACGCCCAGAACAGCAAAGAATCAGCGGAAACCGTTCATCGGCTGGTTTCGGCTGGCGCCGCCTTGGCGGCAGGCGCCTCCACCACGATTTCGTAGCGCTCCCGAAGCGAGGCATAAAGCTTCTGCTCCGCCTCAAGGCGGCGCGCATTCGACCACTCGCGGCGAACGGCCGGCCGGACAGCATCGAGCGGCGGCAGGCTTCCCGGTATTCGTTCGCTGATAAAGACGAAATGCTGTCCGAAGCTCGACGGGATCGGTCCCTGCCAGCGGCCCTGTTCCATCGCAAATAGCCGTTTGGCGAAGCCGTCACCGAATATGCTCGCCACCTCGTTCGGCGAAACGCGCGAAATTCCTCGCCGAGCAGGAAGGGATCGCCGAGTGCCGTTGTGTCCACCGCCGCGTCCGCGTCGAGCCAGGACGCTCGCGACTTGCTTGCTGTCGCTATCGATGGTATTCGCGCGCCGCGTCGCGCTCAGGAACACCTGACGGAATGTGAGACTGATCCTCGGTCCTGAAGCGCTCCGGGTTGGCCGCGAGATAGGCCGCAAGCTGCTCCTCGCTCGGTTCCGGGGCGGACATGTCCTCGGCGAGAAATTCCATCTTCTGCCGCACGCGGCGGCGAATGATGACGTCGTCGCGGTCGAGGCCGGCCGCTCGGCCCTCGCGGTAGAACACCTCGTCGCGAATGTAGTCCTCGATCAGGCCCTGCAGTTCCTCGCTGCTCGGCGGGCGCTGCCACGTGCGGGCGAATCCGTCCGCCAGGTTGGCAATCCGCGAGGCGGAAACGACGATCTTTTCGGGCGTCTCAGCGCTTTCGCTTGTCGACGAGGTCGTAGAGCCCGAACAGAACCGCGCCGAGCACGAGAAACTGGAGCAACGGCTCTCTCAGCAGCCGAGCGATCAAGGCGTGTACCAGATCGGCGACGTGTAGGCGCGTTCGGTGGTCGTCATCGGGACTTCCGTCGGCATCGTGACGCCGAAATATTTCGCGTCATAGGCGGTCCAGCGCGGCGTCGGGATTTCGATCACGCGCACATAGTAGAACGCGCGCAACGCCGGATCGAAGTCGGGATCCTTCCAGACCGTAATCATCTCGCCCGCGCCGATCGTGTTGGTCCACGTCGCATTCGCGACGTCGACCGTGTTGCCGACCGATGTTCTGCTGCGGCCGTCGGCGTCGATCTTGCGGTCGCCGGAAACCGCGACGTCGTAGATGCGCTCCTGCGTCTGGCCGTCCTTGCCGAGCCAGCCCTTGATGACCTGGATGCGGTCGAGATTGGCGCCGATCGGATCCTTCAGTGCCGCGACCAGGAAGGTGGGCGACTTGCCCTGTCGGCGCGTTGCTCAGATCGCCGCCCATCGGCACGCCCTTGGTGTAGCCGACCCTCGCCGGCATGCGGTTGTTGGCGTCGCCGGCCTCGAAGTCCCAGCCGCCGAAGAAGCGAACGACCATGCGCGGGCCGGTCGTGGCATAGGTCTCGCGGCGCTTCATGGCGTCGAAAATCGCCTCGCGGGTATTCTCCGTTGCCCACACCGCGGCGTAGCCGGAAGCCGTCTGTCTCCCAGCCCATGATGACGGCCTTGTCGGTTTTCACGAAGGGATGCGTCGCGCGGTCCGGGCTTGGCTCGGAGGAAGACGTCTTGCCGAAGAAATTGTCCTCTTCGACCGCCGCAAGGCCGGTATGCGCATCGGTGCTGCCGACCAGACCGAACTTGTAGGGATTGACGCCGAGTTCGGCTTCCATCTTGAGGCCGTTCTTGAGCGCCGAGCGGGTATACTCGAACTCCAGCATCTCCGGCTTCTTCACCTCGGTCAGATCGAGGTTGCCCTTGTCCCAGCGCTCGAAATTGGCAAATTCGTCATTGGGCGAAAGAAACGGATGGGTCTCGCCATCGCCCTTGATCTGGGTGGCTTCGTAGAGCGGCTCCCAACGGGTGCGGTTCTCGGCGTATTCGCGGTCGATGCGCTTGCCGGTGAACGAACTCGATGATCGGAAACATGCGGCCGTTGCTCAGATTGCCGTTATGCGCCAGCGCCAGAATCTCGGCGCCGGTCTTTTCCTCGCACATCGCCATCCACTTCCAGAGGTCGCGCGGATTGGGGCTGCCGAGCGGCGGCTGCGTGGTGAAGGGCTCGATGAGGCTCGCCTTGGCGCCATTGTCGCGCCAGATGACGTTGCGATGAAGATTGTTGCCGCCGGCGTTCGAGGTCCATTCATAGCCGATGAAGGCGGTGAAGCGGCCCGGATCGTTGGCCTCTTCCGCCGCCTTGATCGTTTCGCGCCAGGCGCTGCGATAGGCGGCGTGCCCGGTGTCGGGAAACCCTTCGGCAACTGGCCCTTGCCGAAACTGGTAATGATATCGACCGCAGCCTGCGCGCCCTTGCCGGAATTGATCTGGTCGTACCATTTGCGTCCCTGCGGCGTCGCCAGCAGGACGGGATCGGCGCCCATCAGTTGCGGGAAAAATCCCATGCCGTCCGAATGGTCGGTCACCACCAGGAAATCCAGCGGCCGCGAAAGCTTGGCGCGCTGTCCGCTCGAGGCGATGACCTCCTCGCCCTTGGCGAAACGATAGGCGTCCTTCGGTCCGAGCCGGGCGCCGAATGCACCGGCGTCCATTGAAAACGAGGTGTGCAGGTGCGTGTCGCCGAAAAATGGCCGCGTCGGGAAATTGCGGCCCGCGTAAGGCGAGTAAGGCGGCTTGGCGGGAAACGCCTTCTCGGCCGTCTCCTGGTCGAGCGTGCCGATGTCGGTGGTTGAATCTTCCGCGGCGACCGGCACGGCAAGCAAGCATGCGGCACATACGCCAGCGAGCGCTACCGCAGGAATACAAGGCAGGCGGATCATCGTTGGCCCCTTTGACTTTTAGGGTGAGCGCTTCAATAAACTTCGGGTTAAAGCAATGGTAGGCTTTCTCCGCAACCGCTTGGAAGTCCGCAATGCAAAATCAAAATCGACAGCCACCCTACCCTTTCTGAAATGTTGCCATAATCTGGCATTACGCGAATGCCGCTTTGGGTTGCCGCATCTGCCCGCTCCCAAGCATGCGCGTTCGGCAATCTGCTTATCAGACGGCGGGCTAACTCCATCTATCTCGTTGCCTATCAAGCGCGAACTAACTCCAGCTGCTATTCTAAGGTGGCCTTCACAGGAAGTGGGCCCGCCTTGCCGTAGGCGTCATCGATTAGACGCATGATCGGCACCATATCAGCGATGCGGGCTAGCGGCGGCTGTCCGTTGCGGACGCGACCCAGAACGTCGAATACAAAAGTCCGGTAATGCGGGACGTTTGTCGTCAGACTGCGGATCAACTCGCGCTCGCCTGAATTGCGTACGACCTCGACCGTCTCCGGATCGTGCGCGACAAGGTATTGCGTTGGCGACCGCACGGCGTAATGCATGTCAAAGGTGCTAGTCGGGGCAGGATAGAGATAGCCGGTCTCGATGACGCAGATATCGGCGCCCCGCTCCAGCGTCACAACGGAATAGTCCTCGATAGGATGTCCCCAGGCCGCGTTGGACATTGTCGCGTGACGTACCCGTACCTGATCGCCCATCAGCAAGAGTGCAAGATCGAAGAAGTGGGGCGCCAGATTAATGGTGCAGCCCCCGCCAGATAAACGCGGGTCAAGCATCCAATGGCAGTTTGCCTGCTGATATCGCTCAGCAAAGCCCGCGATGAAGCGATAAGTCATGTACTGGATGCCATTGGCGCTCATCTCGCGCAAACGCGCCGCGAAATCGCCATTGCGGAAGACCAGCGGCACCGATGAAAAGCTGCCGCTCCGCGCCTCCAGATCAGCAAGAGCCGCAACATCCTGCTCGTTCAGGCCGCAGGGCTTTTCGAGAGCGAATGGGATGCCTTCCTCGATCAGGAAGCGCGCCTGCTCAACCATGTCGCAATGGCGACCGAGGGCAAAAACGAAGTCCGGTTTCGTCTTGCGGCAGAGTGCCCGGAAATCGATGTCACCGACACAACCGAGCCTCTCGGACAAACCCGCGACGAAGCCCGGATCGGGGTCACTGATGCCGACCACCTGCGCGCCCGGCACTTCAAGTGCCGGGTCGAGGTACAACGGAAGATGCCAATGGGAGGCCCCGATAAAGGCAAGTTTCATCCTGCGGTTCCCGTTTACTTGAATCGCGCCGTGATCGACGCTTTTGTTGCGGCCGCGCCAAACCTTCCTATGATGCGGACGAACCCCGCCGGCCTGCCACCTCGCTCGGTCAGAGCGGAGCGTAACTGTTGAACAGATCGATGGCGCCGGCCAATTTGCCGAAGACCTTGGCCATTATTTCGGAATCGTCCGGCACGGACGACGAAACGAAGCCCAGGAAATCAACCTTTCCGCCTACATGATAAGCGAACACGCGTACCTGCAAGGTCGATGGGCGCGATTCGAACGCCTCGCGCATAGCATCGACCACGGCCTGTCCGTCCGTTTCGGCGAGATCCCGGAACCGCACGATCGTCACGCGAGCAGAGCTTACCGTAATGGCGTTTCCAGGAAAAATCTGACTACCAACCGAGCGATACACTTTCGTTCGCCCCGTGACGCGCTTTGTCCAGGGACTGGACTTGTGGCCGGCGACGTTCTTGTATGCATCGGTATCGAGCACCGATTCATCGGCGAGATCATACATAGCTAGGTATTTCGGCGCCGCGCCCGTCGTGGAGGAAAAACGTACGGCTGTTTCCACGCCCGGTACGGCCAGTCTCTCCGGGATGTGTTCCGTATCGTACCACGCGTTGAATTCCTCCTCGATCGTCAAGGGAGGCTGCATGAGGACGAGCAAAAAGCCTTTTTGTGCCATGCGAAACTTCTTCTGGAAGTTGTCTGTCGATAAAGAGCAGACGCCGCAGCGTGTCAAGCGAGGGCATGCTCGCACCACCGGGCCAGTTAGACCATCTTGATTCTAGACAGTCCATGGAACGAGCCTAAGGCACTAGGTTTTAGCCGCAAAGGTAAGCCCTTCGACGTCGTCGAAGCACGGACCTTCTGCCGCTGTTACCGGGGCTCGTGACCGGCATCGGATTCGGGTAGCCGCAAGCGCTCTACGCTGAGATCCAGACGGTCACCAACGATGCCTTTACAAACGCCGGCGCTCCGCGCCGTCACCGTTCGATTCTAAATTCCGGAGTCTGCGTGTTGCCATGTCAACGGCCGCTTTGCGCCAGAAGCCGCCATTCGCAAACAGATGGAATAGCGATGAAGTCTGCCCCCGGGCGATTGGACAAATGCACTGCGGCGACCACTTTTACCCCTACCTCGCGCCTTCGCTCGCGATCGGTCTCTATCCGACCTGGGCAGGCTTCACCAACTGCGCGGCCGGTAACCCATCCGAACGGCCGGCCTTGTTGCGACGTCTACGTTTCAACGGCCTATCGGCCCTGGGTGAGCGCCTTCATGGTGGGGGCATTCAGGCAGTAGTCCTCATAATCCCGGGCGGAGACCCCGATCTCGAGATCGTTGTTGCACTGGGCTTTCCGCTCGCACAAAACGCAAACGCGCTCCATGTCGCGCAGCACCCCCGTTTCCGAACTGGCCAAGGCAGCTTCGTCGATGCCGAGAACCTTCAGCAGCTTAGGCAGTTCGTCGGCGCCATGCGGGCCACGACGAACGAACGCGTCGAGGTCCGTGGACGTGATGCGCAGATCACGGGCGATGGCGTCGAACGAACGCCGGTCGAGATTGCGCATTTCGCGCACTTCGCGGCGGTGCTTGAGCCAGTCGCCGAATACGTCGATGAAACCGTCGATGATCGGGTGGGATTTCAGTTTCTCTTTCATGACTAGCTCCTTTGCAGGGTTGGTGGGGATTTCGAATGCCGTGGCCCAACGATCTCGCCGCGCCGGCCGGCGATGGCCATCTCGAAGCTGTCCGCGATGCGGCGGGCCTTCTCCATGAAGACGGCGGCAGCAGCCGGCGAGCAGACATCGGTTGTCGCCTGCTCGAACAGCGCCAGCCAACGGTCGAAGTGCAAGGGCTCGATCGACAGCGGAAAGTGGGCCTGCATCGGCTGTCCGTGGTAGCGGCCCGACATCAGCACGACCGAAGACCAGAAGGCGCGCAGCTTGGTCAGATGCCCGTCCCAGTCCTCGACCCTGGCGAACACCGGTGCCAGCAGCGGATCCCGCCGGACGCGTCCGTAGAATGTCTCGACCAGGTCGGCGATCATCGCGTCGGTAATCCCGGTCTCCCGGGAGATATCATCGACAAGCGTCGCCCGGCGGCTCTCCATCACGCCACCGCAGCCGTTTTCACCGGGATCTTCCGGCAGCCAACCAGCAAAGGGCCGTAACAGGCCGCGAAGCCGAGAAAAGCCGCCGCCCAGGCGAACGCTGCGACGTGTAGCAGCGGCACGCTGTGCGCCGGCTCGAGGACCGCGCAGATGCGCGCCAAGGCGGCCACAACGATCGCAACGTAGATTCCCTGGGTGGCGGCCGATGCGGTCAATTGTTGACCTGTGTGGCCCAACGAAGCCCGGCTCATCACCGCCAGCGTCATGACGCCCGCGGCGCCGCCCATCCAGGCATGGACGCCGGCGCCCGGCGGCACGATGCCGAAGGCGCTGCAGGCGTTGAGCAGGAAGCCGATCGGCACGAAAGCATAGCCGACATGAAGGATCAGCAGCAGCCGTTCGCGGCCGGTGCGATACCCGGCCCAGCGTCCGAGCCGGACCAGGTGCATCGCGCCGGCAAGAGCGAGCGCACAGCCGGTCCACAAGGCTGCAGGATGATATGATCCAGCAGGCCAGCGCCACGGCGCCGACGGCCACCGACAGCATGTCGAAGCGCGCGAACGGCACCGGCAGCCGGCCAGGATTTTCCTTGACCAGCCAGTTGCGTGTGAAGCTCGGAATGATACGCCCGCCGATCAACGAGATCAGCAGCACGACGACGGCGATGCCGACGCGGATGCCGTATTCGGCGGCGCCGTTGAAGCGCGCCTCGAGATGGAATGCGACGTTGCCGGTGAGCAGGACGAGGATCAGTGCCACCACGCCAAGATTATTCCACTTCTTGCCGGCAATGATCTCGCGGGCTGCCGCGGCCGCGATCAGTAGCAGGAAGCTGCAGTCCACCAGCATGGCGGCAAGCCAACCAGTCTCGGCCGAAAAGGTGACGCATGCCCTGCCTGCGATCCAAAGCGCGACGAGAAACATCAGCGGGCGTCCGCGCAACGGCAGCCGACCTGTCCAGTTAGGGATCGCCGTGAACAGGAAACCCGTTATCACCGCAGGCAGGAAACCGTAGAGCATCTCGTGGACGTGCCAGTCGCGGGGAATGAACGCGGAGACCAGCTTCAGTTCGCCCATGAACACCGGCAGCCATACCAGGATGGCAAGAGCTGCGTAGATGGAGCCCAGCAGGAAGAATGGACGGAAGCCGTAGGAGAACAGTGCCGGTCCGTCATAGGTTCGTGCTGCACTCATGGCGGCTTCCTTGCGTTCGACGATCATTTCCTGGCGATCGCTTTTCTGCTGTCACTTCTCTGCGGTTTTGGTGGTCGCAAGCTTTTCGAACAGCCCCGCCATCACCTGCTTGGCCTTGCCTGGCTGGGGTACGGCCTTGGCGGCGTCCACATTGTCGGGCGTGCCCACGACCACCATCGCCACCATGCCCATGCCGTAGTGCGGCAGGCACTTCACGCCGTATATGCCCGGCTTGTCGAAGGTCACCGCGACGTCTTCACCGTTCTTGCCGAGGAAGGGCGTCGCGTCCGCCGGCAGCATGCCCTTGATAGTCTCGGCATTGTGGCCCTTGTCGGTAGCGACGAACTTCACAGTGTCGCCCGGAGCGACCTTCACCAGCGCCGGCTCGAACACCATCGCCCCCTCGACACCCTTGTTCAGCATCTTGACCTCGACCTCGGCCGCCAAGGCGCCCCCGGCCATGGTCATCAGGACCACCGCGGTCGCCATCATCAGAATCTTGCGCATTGTCTTTTCTCCACGTTTTCCGGCGCCTGGGGCCGGTTCGACCGTGGTTTAGGGGAATGATCCGGGATACTCGTTGCGCCAGCGCAAGTTCAGGCTTGATCGTTGCGGGTATTCACGGTCTAGGTTCGGGAACCGAGGACGTTTCCGATGGCGAAGATCGACAGTTCACTGGTAGCCGACCTGCCCCTGTTCGCGGGGCTATCCAGCGCCGACCTGGATGCGATCCTGAGCGAGGCCCGGTCGGTACGGGTCGCCAAGAACAGCCCCGTGTTCGAGCAGGGCGAAGACGCGCACTCCTTCTTCGTGCTGCTGCACGGCCATGTGCGCGCCAGCAAGACGACGCCGGCCGGCGAGCAGATCGTGGTCCGTTACGTGGCGACCGGCGAGACATTCGGCGTCGCCAAAGCCATCGGCCTGCCGCGCTATCCGGCAACAGCTACCGCCGTCGACGACAGCGTGGTGCTGGCCTGGCCTTCCGGAGCATGGCCACGTCTGGTCGAGAGATTCCCAGCCCTTGCCGCCAACACGCTGCAGACCGTCGGTGCCCGCCTTCAGGAAACCCACACCCGCGTGGTCGAGATGTCGACCGAGCAGGTCGAAAAACGTATCGCCCATGCCCTGCTTCGGCTCGTCAATCAGTCCGGCCGCAAGGTCGAGAACGGCGTCGAGATCGATTTTCCGATCAGTCGTCAGGATATCGCCCAGATGACCGGCACCACGCTGCACACGGTGAGCCGCACGCTCAGTGCCTGGGAGACCAAAGGCCTGGTCGAAAGCAGCCGGCAGAAGATCATCGTCCGGGAGCCGCACAAGCTATTCGTGCTGGCGGAAGAAAAGCCGGAAGAAGGATCTTCTTTCAAGCCATGACGGTGTCAGCGGTGGCGCGCAACGCCGCAAGGAACTCGTCACGATCGACGCCGTGTTCCTTGCAGGCATCATCCACCGTGTGAAACGCCGCGATCGGGCAGCCCACGCATCCCATCCTGAAGTCCAGGAAGACGCGGATGGTCGCAGGCCGGGCGTTCATCACCTCGCCGACAATATCGTCAAAATCAATCCGCATGCATGTCTCCGCTCTGGACGACATAGATGCGCGTTTCGATGCCGGCCTTCTTTGCGCCGGCACAAACTCCCGTCGAATGAGCGAACGTCCCTCAGTTTGCGCTGCCGCAAAGAGCGGTGGGCGAAGACGGGCGATGTTGGGTCATCAAAGGAGAACGGCCATGAAGACTCTCAGGATCAATGCAGACGAGGCCTTTTGGCGCAACAGCATGCTGCCGGAAGGTATCCTCGAGCGCTGGCTCGTCTCCGACGGCGACACCGCCCGCGCAGGCCATGCGATCGCCCAAGTCCGGATCGAAGGCGCACTGCACGACATCGTGGCGCCGGCGACCGGCCTCCTGTCGATCTCGGCCCCCAGCCTGTCCGTGATCGAGCCCGGATTTCTGCTGGCGACGCTGGCGCTCGATGCCGAAGTCGCCGCGGGAGCCTGAGATGCAAGTCCTCGGCTTCATCCTGTTGCTGCTGCTTGACGTGCGGGCGCACATCCCGAACCAGCCAAGCTTCGGATCCGGTCCCACCGGAGTTCCATCCGGCGCGCCGCCCGTTCGCGCGGTCACGGCCTTTTTCATCAAAGCGGCCTTCGTGGGGACGCTGGTCTGGCTCGCGGTGCGGCTCGCAATGGGGTTCCTGTGATGTCGAAGATCACCCGCGGTCTGCTCTGCGTGGCGCTGCTATCCTGCCTGGCGTTGCCGGCGGCGCAAGCCCAGAATCCTGATGCAAACATTGTCGTGACGCAGGCCTGGAGCCGGGCAACGCCGGGCGGATCAAAGGTCGCCGGCGGCTACCTCACGGTCGAAAACAAGGGATCGGCCCCGGACAGGCTGCTCTCGGCGTCCACCAATGCCGCCAAGAAGATCGAAGTCCATCAGATGGCCGTCAACGAAGGCGTCATGACGATGCGTCCGGTCGAAGGCGGTCTTTCGATCGAACCTGGCCGCACCGTCAAGTTCGCGCCGGGCGGCCTTCACCTGATGATCATCGGTCTCTCCGCCCCGTTGGTTCAAGGCGACAAGGTGCCGGTGGCGCTGAAATTCGAGAAAGCCGGCGAAATCACGGTGTCGTTCGACGTGCGCGCGATGGGCGCGCCGGCGCCGGGACCGCTAGGCAATGCGACCGATCCGGCGGCCCACGCCGAACTGGCGTTGAAGGCTGCGCCTGCGCCCGCGAACAACGATTTCTTTATCCATCTCCACGACCAGCGGGCGATGGCCAACGTGACCATTTCTGCCGTCCACGACGGCGCCGTCGTGATCTCGATCCAGCTCGAGACCGTCGAAGAACTGCCGCTCAAGGCCGAAGGCGTCGCCGTGACATTGGGCAACCCGGACAAGGGCGTCGCACCCGTCACCGCCCAGGCGCAGCGGACCGCAGACGACCAGTGGACCGTCAAGATGCCCGCTTCAAACGCCGGACGCTGGAATCTCGGGCTCGGCATCACGCTGGCGCCGGCCGCTATCGTCAGTATCGAGTCGCCGATCCTGATCTACTGAGATCCCGTAAACTACGGGCAACCGCCGTCCCGTATCGGACGGCGTTTTGCTGTTCGTACCCATTGAGGCGGCTTCACGCCCGAATTCCCCAATTGCTCGTTTGAACTTGCGCCAGCGCAACAAGCAAAACCGGATTTCGGGCGATCTTCACTCATCGAACAACCGCCCATATGGGGAAGATGTCATGATGAACCGCCGTAACCTGCTGCTCAGTGCAGCCCTTCTCACGCTCACGATGGCCGTGCCGGCGCTGGCCGCCGACGCACCCAAGCTGCCCCGCCAGCATGTCGACCTGGTCGCGCCGCCCTTCGTGCATCCGCACGAACAGGCCACCAAGGCCGGCCCTAAGATCATCGAATTCACGCTCAATATCGAGGAAAAGAAGGTCGTCATCGACGCCGAGGGCACCACCTTCCAGGCGATGACCTTCAACGGCTCGATGCCGGGCCCGCTGATGGTCGTTCACGAAGGCGATTACGTCGAGGTGAAGCTGGTCAACCCGGCCACCAACTCGATGCCGCACAACATCGACTTCCACTCCGCCACGGGCGCTCTCGGCGGAGCCGAACTCACGCTGGTCAACCCGGGCGAGGAAGTCACGATCCGCTGGAAAGCCACACGCACCGGCACGTTCGTCTACCACTGCGCGCCCGGGGGTCCGATGATCCCATGGCATGTCGTCTCCGGCATGAACGGCGCGGTGATGGTGCTGCCGCGCGAAGGCTTGACCGACGGCAAAGGCAAGCCCCTGCACTACGACAAGGCAATCTACATCGGCGAGCAGGACATGTACGTTCCGAAGGACGAGAAGGGCAAATACAAGTCCTACGACTCGCCGGGCGAAGCCTACACCGACACCGTCGAGGTGATGCGCAAGCTGACGCCGACACATGTCGTCTTCAACGGCAAGGTCGGAGCCCTCACAGGGAAGAATGCGTTGACCTCCAAGGTCGGCGAGACGGTGCTGATCGTGCATTCCCAGGCCAACCGCGACAGCCGCCCGCATCTGATCGGCGGCCACGGCGACTACGTCTGGGAAGCCGGCAAGTTCTGCAACGCCCCGCAGACCGGGCTCGAGACCTGGTTCATCCGCGGCGGCTCCGCCGGTGCTGCGCTCTATACGTTCCTGGAACCCGGCATCTACGCCTACGTCACCCATAACCTCATCGAGGCCGTAGAGCTCGGCGCCACCGCCCACTTCAAGGTCGAGGGCAAGTGGAACGACGACCTGATGACCCAAGTGAAGGCGCCGGCCGAAATCCCGGCTGCGGCGACCAACTGATGAAGACGGGCGCCGGCCTCCCGCCGGCGCCCGTGACGAACGAACCGAGACGGCTATGCTGATCGCATTCAAACTCAAGTTGGCCCTGGCCTGCGCAGCGGGCCTGGTCGGTCCGCTGGCGGTGGCTCCGCTGGTGATGGAGCGTGACGGTGGCAATCCGGGCCTGCGCGATCAGCAAGCCGTCGTCGAACTGCATCCCGGTTCCGCTTCCTACCGCGTCAACGGCGACTTCACGCATGCCGGCAAGCAGGCCGCAGCACCACTTGTCCAGGTGAGCCTCCCCAGACCACTCGCGATCATGAAGCACCAAGTCTCTTCGGCGGATTACCAGCGTTGCGTCGACGACGGCGCCTGCCGCGCACTCGATCGCGGCGTGGTCATCGCGGCCGATCGGCCGGCGGTGCAGATCAGTTGGCACGATGCCAACGGTTACGCCGCCTGGCTGTCGCGCAAGACCGGCGAAACCTGGCGCCTGCCAACCGACGAGGAGTGGGCGTTCGCCGCCGGCAGCAAATTCAAGGACGACGGCGTCACCATCGACGACAACGACCCCTCAAAGCGCTGGATCGCCCGTTACGAGCGCGAGGCTGACCGGGCTCCCTCCGCACCCGGCACCAGAACGTTCGGCGCTTTCGGCACCAACGAAAACGGTTTGCAGGATGTCGGCGGCAACGTCTGGGAATGGACGGCCTCCTGCTTCGTCCGTCGCGTGCTCGACGATGCCGGCAAGGTCGTCTCGGAAAGCCCGAACTGCGGCGTGCGGGTCGTCGAGGGCCAGCATCGCGCCTACGTCACCGACTTCATCCGGGACGCCAAGGCCGGCGGATGCGCGGTCGGCATTCCTCCGGACAACCTCGGCTTCCGCTTGGTCGTCGAACAGGACAAATGGCCCGGCGTGCAGCGTCTCGTCACCCGTGTGAAAGCTTTCCTTTAAACAGAACATGCCGAATGAAGGAGCCCAGCAATTGAGGCGGCCTTTTGCCTGACGGCGTACCGATGTTGCGAAGCTGGGAAACAGCGGTAACGAGTTGCGCGGGGGCGAACGGCTTCGCCAACATTATGCCGTGCGGAACGCATTTGAACGACCACTCTTTCGCGCTGTCGCCGCTCATAATAAACGACCGGATGTCGGGATTGATCTCTCTCGCATGACGGGCAGCCTGCTAACGCCTTTGTCAACGACCGCTTTGCGCCAGCAGCGGCCATTCCGGCGAAATCCGTTTTGACCCAAAACGCACTTGGCTTTGAATTACCGTAGGGAATTCGCCATGCTTCCATGTGCGTGGCAGAGTTGTTGTCGAAACGCCACTCCATCGGTCCAATTCAAGGAATGATCCGGGCCTCGCGTAGTCGTGCGAATAAATCGAAGAAACTATCGTCAGTCGCTTGATAGTCGAGAAAGCCGAGCTTGCGGCTCTTGCTCATGTCGGTGACGACCTCGATCGGGCGGCCCAGATCCGCGTCGGTGTGCCACGCCGAGGTGACCACCGAGAGGTCGGTCTCCACCAAACGATGCTTGCGGGCGATCTCGGCCCAGATTGGGCCCGCGTCGGCCAGCTGGCGCTCCAGCGGAATGCCTTCGCCGGGATAGGGCGCGGGTTGCAACCCGAACCAATCGGCCAGCCGCGCCCACATCCAGCTCCAGCGAAACACGTCGCCGTTGACGACGTTGAACGCCTGATTGCGCGCAGCCTCCGTCGTCGCGGCCCATTCCAGATGGCGGGCCAGCAGCCTCGCATCGGTCATGTCGGTGAGCCCATTCCATTGCGCGACGAGCCCGGAAACAAAAACGGGCGCCCGGTCTCCCGGCAGATCGTCGCATAGACTCGCAAGCGTCACGCCCATGTTCATGGCGTTGCCGACGGCGTAGCCGATGATCGTGTGCGGCCGATGCACGCTCCAGCCAAAGCCGTCGCGTTCGGCGGCGGCGAACACCTCGTCTTCCTGTGCGTAGTAGAAATTCTCGAGGCCGAGCCGTGGCTGCTCTTCGCGAAACGGCGTGGCAGGCAATGTGCCCTTGCCGTAGGTCTCGAAGGGACCGAGGTAATGCTTCAGCCCCGTCACCAGCGCGACATGTTTGACCGAGCCACTAGGCGATAGCGCATCGAGCACGTTGCGTACCATGGCGCGATTGATCCGAATGTTTTCTGCTTCGGTTTTCTGACGCAACCATGTGGTGATGAAGACATCGGCGGGACCTACGCCTTGCAAGGCCAGGCGCAGGGCTGCCGAATCCAGCAAATCCGCGGCGATCGGCAGCATGCCCTCAATCTCAGTTGGGGGCCGCCGCGCCAACCCGTGCACTTGCCAGCCACGTTTACGAAGGTGTCGTGCGAGATTGCTACCGACGATACCGCTAGCTCCGACCACCAGTGCTGAGCTTACCATCACCTACCTCTTTCCTCGATGAACAGGAAGGAGATAGGCAACGATCGCCGAAACAACCAGAGGTGCCGACGCGGCGCCGCGCGCCCCGCAAACAATTCGTTCACTGAATTCAATTTCAATCAGGAGCGGCTGGCCTTTCGCCGATTGTCCGCTTTGCGCGGAGGGCTCAATCGGTCAGCGCAACACTCTAATCTTTTAGGAAAGATGGAGTGTGGACATGAAACAGCGACGTCGCATTTATTACTCGGCCGCTCAGCGGTCCGAGATCTGGGATCGCTGGCGGGCCGGCGAGCCGATGAGTTCGATCGGCCGCCGATTTGACCGGGAGTCCTCTTCTGTCTTCTCTGTGATCTCGCCAACCGGTGGCATCCGCCCTCCGGATCGGTGCCGAGCCAAGCAGGCGCTCAGCCTCTCTGAACGAGAGGAGATCTCTCGATGGCTCAGCATGCGCTGCTCGTTGAGGTCGATCGCGCGCCACTTGGGACGATCTCCGGCAACCATCAGCCGTGCAGGTCCAGCGTAATGGCGGGGCGGACCGCTATCGGGCCGCCGTGTCCGATCAGGCCGCCTGGGATCGGGCGCGGCGCCCAAAGCTTTGCAAGCTGGCTTGCCGGCCGTTCCTGAGGCGGACAGTATCGGCCTTGCTGCGGCGGCAATGGTCACCCGAGCAGATTGCCGGCTGGCTAAAACGTACATATCCGGTGGAGCCTCAAAAGCAGGTGTCACACGAGACGATCTATCGCAGCCTGTTCATTCAGGCGCGCGGCGTGCTGAAAAAGGAGCTTCTTGAGCACCTGAGGGCGAGGCGCACGGTCCGCCGATCCCGGCACGCCAGCATGAAGCGGAACGGGCTCAGCCAGATCAAGAACGCCGTATCTATCAGTGAACGACCGCCCTCGGTCGAAGATCGTGCGGTCCCCGGCCATTGGGAAGGCGATCTGATCGGTGGGTCGAGAAATAGCTATATTGCAACGCTTGTCGAACGCCATTCGCGCTACGTGATGCTGGTCAAGGTTGCTAACAAAGACACCGAAAGCGTCGTCTCGGCGCTGATCAAGCAATCGCAGCGACTGCCCGGCGAGCTTTACCGGTCGCTGACCTGGTACAGAGGCAAAGAGCTTGCCGACCATCAACGCCTGACATTGGCCACCGAGGTCGACGTCTATTTTTGGTGACCCCCGATCTCCCTGGCAGCGCGGCTCAAACGAAAACACCAACAGATTGCTGCGCCAGTACCTTCCGCGCGGCACTGATCTGTCCTTGCACAGCGCGGCCAAGCTCAGTGCCATCGCAAGGCAGCTCAACGAAAGGCCGAGAAAGACCTTGCTCTATCAGACGCCGGCTGAGAAGTTTGCAGAATGTGTTGCAGCGATCGGTTGAACTCGCCGCCAGCAGCGGCCGTTCGCTGCATTCGTTAGCTGTGGCTTGGTTTTGTTTGATCTCTCGGTACGCACATCGTGCACACGCCGCCCTTTAGCCAATCGAGAACAAAACTCGCGTTCCAATCCATCGTGGGCAAGTTCGAGTTAGCTCCGCCCACGACGTTTAACAAACGGAGTATCGGGTGAATGGGAACGTCGCGGTTCGAACTAGATCTCCCGCGCTGGCGACGCAGTGCTGATCGCGCCCGTCTCCAGCCAAATTCCCTGCTAACGGGATTTTACAGGGAATTTCGCGGTTTTGGGTCGACGGGGGTAGATTTCGGAATAAGAAACCTCTGTGCTGCAGGCACTTCTGGCACAATCCCCTCGCAGATTAACAGGAAAACTATTCTTACGAACAGGAAATTGAAAGTCGCAACCGGGAATTGCATCGCCGCTGGGCACACATATCCACCGACTGGCACCGCTCCGTCCGTCCATACTGACGCTCAGGGAGCCGGATTCTCCCGAACAGGCTCATCATCGGCGATCGCCCGCCAGCCCGCTCCCTCGAGGTCATCGTACTGGCCGTTCTTGAGCGACCAGAGAAATCCGATCAGGCCGATCAAGACCGAGCATCAACGCCAGCGGAACGAGAATCACCAGGACTTCCATCAAACCAGCTCCCTGACTACCGTTGCGCGCGCGGAGCGCGTTCAATATCACCAGCAGGGACGAGCCCGACATCGCCGCAGCCGCCACCAGCGGCGTGGCCAGACCGGCGATCGCCAAAGGCACGGCCAGCAGATTGTAGCCCGCGGCCAGCCACAGATTCTGCCGCATCAGCCGCAGCGCCTTTCGGGAAAAATCGATTGCCGCGACGACGGGGGCCAGGCGATCGCCAAGAAACACCAGATCGGCGGTGGCCTGGCTCAAATGCGTCGCGGTCACCGGCGACATCGAGACGTGCGCCGACGCCAGCGCCGGTGCATCGTTCATGCCGTCACCGACCATCATGACCTTGAAGCCCCGCCGCTTCAGTTCGTCGATGCGGGCAATCTTGTCGGCAGGCGTGACGCCCGCGCGCCATTCATGAACGCCCAGCGATTGGGCCGCGTGCCGCACGGCGGGCTCGCGATCGCCCGACAAAATCTCCACTTCAATGCCGCCCTGCCGGAGCGCGGCGATCGTGGCGGCCGCATCCGGGCGCAGCCGCTGCCGCACGGCAAAGACATGACAGGCCTCGCCATACCGGAAGGCAACGACGGAAGCCTCCGGATCCCGGCACAGGATGTCGTTAGCGAGTTCGTTCCGCGCCGCAGAACGACGGCCTGCCCGAGTTTGACCTCAAGTCCATCCGACGAGAGCCACGCACGCCCTGTCCTGCCACCTCCTCGACGCCGGCCAGCGGCGTCTTTGCGCGGGCGGCCCGGGCCACGGCGGCGGCGACCGGATGATGGCTGGCGAGCGCAAGCCGGCCGGCCAGATCGAAGACATGCTTGCGGAATCTTCGCGGCGTTCGCGACATCGAGTTCCGGCAACGTCAGCGTTCCCGTCTTGTCGAAGACGACCCGGTCGACTTCGGCCAGCCGTTCGACGGCATCGCCGGAATTGAGCAGCACGCCGGAGCGAAACAACGCGCCCGATACGATGGTTTGCACCGCCGGGATCGCCAGACCGAGCGCGCACGGGCAGGTGATGATGAGAACCGCAATCGCGGTGACGATGGCATCATGCCAGGACGCGCCGAACGCCACCCAGCCGATCATCGTCAGCAACGCGGTGGCATGCACCACCGGGGCGTAGAGCCTCGACGCCCGGTCCGCCAATTGCAGGTAGCGGGAGCGCGCCTGCACGGCATTCTCGAGCAGCCGCGCAATCTCCGCCAGCAGCGTGCCTTCGGCCGCCGCCGACACCCGCACCCGCAACGCGCCGGAGAGATTGAGTGTTCCCGCATAGACGGCGGTGCCCGGCCCCGCCTTGGCCGGCAGCGTTTCGCCGGTAATCAGGCTTTGATCGATCTTGGACTGCCCCTCGATCACGGCGCCGTCGACGGCGGATCGTTCGCCCGGGCGCAACAAGACGATGTCGCCGGCCTGCACCGCGGCAATGGGCACCTCGCAGATTTCATCGGCGCCGACGAACTTGGTCGCCGTCTCCGCCTTCAAGGCGGCGAGATTTCCGGCCACCGCGCGCGTCCGCCGGCGCATGCTCTGGTCGAGATAGCGGCCGGCGACCAGAAAGGTGATCAGCATCAGCGCCGCGTCGAAATAGGCATGTTCGGCATGGTGAAACGTTTCAACCACCGACATGGCCGAGCGCCAGCACGATGCCGATGCTGATCGGAACATCCATATTGGTGCGGCCTGCGCGAAGCGCGCGGAACGCGGAGATGAAGAACGGCTGCCCCGAATAGGCCGCCGCCGGCAACGCAATCAACGCCGACAGCCAGTGGAAGAAGTCGCGCTGCTCCGGGATCATGTCGGTCACATTGCCGGACCAGACCGGAACCGAGAGCATCATCACGTTCATCGCGGCAAAGGCGGCGACGCCGAGGCAGCGCAACAGGAAGCTCGCCTGCTCGGTCTCGACCGCCTCGGCGCGAACCGTCTCGAACGGATAGGCCTTGTAGCCGAGTTCGGCGAGCCGGTCGATGAACCGGGCCGGGTCGAGCGCGCCTTGCCGCCATTCCAGCGCCACGCGACGGTCGGTGAGATTGACGCGCGCGAGCGTGACGTCGGGGATCGAAGAGAGCCCGCGCTCGATCTTGGACATGCATCCGGCGCAACTGACGCCCTCGACCGCCAGATCGATATGGGACAGGCCCGAACCGGCGTCCCTGACATAATGCGAGAAGTCACGCACAGCCTGCATGATCGATGCCTTTCTAGTTCAACAGCACGCGATTTCGCGACAGGAACACCCGCTGCCCGGCCGCGTCGCCCTGAAGCACGAGATCCCATTGCCCCGGTGCGATCAGCGACGCGCTTCCGCGGTAGATGCCGATCCCGGTCTCCGCCAATGCCACCGCCTGATCGGCGCGCTTGTCGGTTGGACGTTCGAAGTCGGCCCTGAAACTTCAGCCCGGACATCGGCCGGCCGTTGTTGTCGCGCGCCTCGACCTGCAGCGTCGCGCCGCCATGCCCGCTCGCGCTCGACGTGCGCGTCGACCTGCCAGTTGCGCGCGTTCTGATCGCGTGCGGCCGCGATCTCCTTCTCGTAGGCCAGGCTTGCGCTATAGGCGCTGTCGACCTCGGTGCCCGGCAAGGTCTTGATCGCGAACCTCATCATGACCAGGTTGACCCCGATCACGACGCCAAAGAACGCCACCAGCAGGAAGAACACCGTGCGTCCGGTCAACGGCTTTGGCGAAATCGGACTGCTGTTCATGTCAATCTCCTGCGATGCTCACGGCGAGACGAAATTGTCGGTCGCGGACGCGACCTCGCCGAGGCCGATATCGGTCACGCGAAATCTCACCGGGATCGATTTTTCGGGATTGTTCTCGGAGGGCGCCGTCACCAGCAGCCGCAGCTCGCGTGGTCTGGTCCCGCCCCAGCACGATCATCGGCCGGTCGGGCGTCACGGAATCGGCGCCGACGACATGGACCGTCGCATTGACCGGCCCGTCGATATCGATCGCGATGACGCGGTCGAAGCCGCGCTTGTTCAGGAGGCGAACCGTGTAGGCGTTGCGGATCGAGCCATCGCTCAGCTTGACCGCGACCGGGTTGCGATCGTGCAGCACGTTGACGTCGAGCAGCGAGCGCGTCAGCAGCGCATACAGCATGATGGCGCCGACGGCTGCGATCATAGCCGAATAGACGACCGTTCGCGGCCTGACGATGCGGTAGATCGGCGGCTTGCCGGCCTGGCGGCGCTGGATATTGATGTCGTTGTCGTAGCCGATCAGCCGGGTTTCCCTGCCGATCTTCTTCATCACGGTATCGCAGGCATCGATGCACAGCCCGCACTGGATGCAGTCGAGCTGCGCGCCGTCGCGGATATCGATGCCGGTCGGACACACCGCGACGCATTGATAGCAATCGACGCAGTCGCCGACGGGCTCGCCGAGCGCGCGCAGTTCGTTGGCCTTCTTCAGCGAGGTGCGCGTTTCGCCCCGGTCGTATTTGTAGGTGACGTTGAGCGCCCATTCGTCGGTGAGCGCGGCCTGGATCCGCGGCCACGGGCACATATAGACGCAGACCTGCTCGCGCATGAAACCGGCGAGCACATAGGTCGTGGCCGTCAAGATGCCGATCCAGATATAGGCCAGCATCGGCGCCTGGAAGGTCACGAGCTGCTTCACCAGCGTCGGCGCATCGTTGAAATAGAGCACCCAGGCGCCGCCGGTCCACCATGCGATCATCAGCCAGATCGAATGCTTCAGCACGATTTCGGCGAAGCGCTGCAGCTTCATCGTGCCTTTTGCGGCGTCCTTTCGCATGCGCTCGCGGCGATCACCCTCGATCAGCCGCTCGACGGCGTAGAACAGGTCCGTCCACACGGTTTGCGGGCAGAGATATCCGCACCAGATCCGGCCGCCGATCGAGTTCATCAGAAACAGCGTGATCGCGGCGACGATCAGCAGCCCCGTGAAGTAATAGACCTCCTGCGGCCACAGCTCGATGAAGAAGAAATAGAAGCGGCTGTTCGGCAGATCGACCAGCACCGCCTGGTTCGGCGCGCCGAGTCCGCGATTCCACCGCACGAACGGCAGCAAATAATAGACGCCGAGGCAGAACGCCATCAGGCCCCATTTGATGCGGCGGAAGGTTCCGGAAACGCTTTGCGGAAAGACTTTCTTCCGGGCAGCATAAAGCGGCCCGTAATCGTCAATCTGCAGGTCGACTGGGTTCACGGGCCTGTTCATCGCTGCGGTTGAATCTGCATGTCCAGCGTCGACCTTAGGCCCGCACCCGCAGCGGCGATTGATCCACCTCAAACAACGCGCAAACTTCCCCGGCCCGCCGGCTACTTGCCCCCGCCGAGCGAGTGGACGTAGACGGTCAGCGCCTTGATCGTGGAGGGATCGAGACGGCCGACCCAAGCCGGCATAACGCCGGCACGGCCGTTGGAGATGGTCTCGACCAGCGTCGCCTCGTCCGAGCCGTAGAGCCAGATCTTGTCCGTGAGATCGGGTGCACCGAGCTCCTGGTTCCCCTTGCCGGCGTCGCCATGGCAGGACACGCAGTTTTCCGCGAAGATTTTCGCGCCGGCCGACGCGTCATAGCCCGGACTTGTCGACAAGCCTGACAAGGCGACGGACGTAGTTGGCGACGGTGACGATCTGATCCTTCTTGAGAACGCCGTCCTTGCCAAACGCCAACATGGCGTTTTCATGGGCCTTCGGATGCCCGGACCGCGCACCGAACTGGATCGTCTGCAGGATCTGGTCGAGCGTGCCGCCCCACAGCCAATCGTCATCGTTCAGGTTGGGGTAACCTTTGGCGCCGGCCCCGCCGCTGCCGTGGCATGGCGCGCAATTGTCGCCGAACACCGTCTTGCCGCGGGCGCGGGCGAGCGCGAGCAGCGCCGGATCCTTTTCGATCTCCGCCAGCGGGGCGGCGCCGAGGGCCACCATCTTGTCACCGCGTATCTTTTCCAGATTGGCGAGTTCGACAGCAACATCCGCCCGGGACGAGTAGTTCAAGACGCCCGTGGTATGGCTCCACAGCATCGGCCAAGCCGGATACACGACCCAATAACCCACCGCCCAGACGATGGTGAGGTAGAACGTGATGACCCACCAGCGCGGCAGCGGCGTGTTCAGTTCCTTGATGCCGTCCCACTCGTGACCCGTGGTGGTCTTGCCCGTGACGTGATCCAGCTCGTTGTGCTCAGCCATGACCGATCAGTCCTCTCGCAGCGGCATTTTCGACGCCTCGTCGAAAGCAGCCTTGTTGCGCGGCCAGAGCGCGTAGGTCACGATGGCGATAAAAATGCCGACGAAGATCGGCGTCCAGAAGGTCGTGACGAAATCCGACGTGAAATTCTGGACAGTTAGGATTGCTTTCATCGTCCTGCCTTCTCAGCGAAGATTGGCTTTTTCGTTGTAGAGCTTGAAGTCGACGAGCGTGCCCAGCATCTGCAGATAGGCGACCAGCGCGTCCATCTCGGTGGGCATTCCGGACTTGCCGTCAAAATTGCGAACCACCGCCTTGGGATAGCGCTTTGCGAACGCGTCCGTGCCGGCGTTATCCGGATCGGCTTGCGCCTTCAGGTCGTTGACGGCGTTGGCGATCTGGTCGTCCGAATAGGGCACGCCGACAGCGCGGCTGGTGCGCAGATGGTCCGCCATCGTCGCGGTATCGATTTCAGTCTCGGCCAGGAACGAATATCCGGGCATCACCGACTGCGGAACGATGGCGCGCGGATTGATCAGATGCGTGACGTGCCATTCGTCGGAATATTTGGCGCCGACGCGCGCGAGATCCGGCCCGGTGCGCTTCGAGCCCCACTGGAACGGATGGTCGTACATGCTCTCGGCGGCGAGCGAGTAATGGCCGTAGCGCTCGACCTCGTCACGCAACGGCCGGATCATCTGCGAATGGCAGAGATAGCAGCCCTCGCGGACGTAGATGTTGCGGCCGGTGAGTTCCAGCGGCGTGTACGGCCTGATGCCGTCGACCACTTCGATGGTGCTCTTCAGATAGAACAACGGGGTGATCTCGACGAGACCGCCGATCGCGATCACCGCCAGGATGCCCACGATGAGGACGATCGAGTTCTTCTCGAAGATCTGATGACGGGTCCAGAATGACATTGACTTGCTCCTCACTCTGCCGGCTGAAGAGCGACGGGTGAACGCAGCGACGTCAATTCGGCTTCGCCGACCCGCACCGTCATCCAGAGGTTATAGGCCATGATCAGCGAGCCGATCACGAACAGCGCCCCGCCCGCGGCACGGATGATGTAGAACGGATGCATCGCCTCGACGGATTCGATGAAGGAATATTCGAGGAAGCCGAGCGAGGTGTAGGCGCGCCACATCAGGCCCTGCAGGATTCCGGATACCCACATCGCCGAGATGTAGAGCACGATGCCGATGGTCGCGATCCAGAAATGCCAGTTGACGAGTTTGAGGCTGTAGAGCCCCTTGCGATCCCACAGCCAGGGGATCAGGCAATACAGCGCACCGAACGAGACGAAGCCGACCCAGCCCGAGCGCGCCGGAGTGAACGTGGCCGATGGTCCAGTCGGTGTAGTGGCTGAGCGAATTCACCACCTTGATCGACATCAGCGGGCCTTCGAAGGTCGCCATGCCGTAGAACGCGACCGACACGACCAGCATCCGCAGGACGGGATCGGTGCGCAGCTTGTCCCAGGCGCCCGACAGCGTCATCAGGCCGTTGATCATGCCGCCCCAGGACGGCATCCACAGCATGATCGAGAACGTCATGCCGAGCGTCTGCGCCCAGTCCGGCAGCGCCGTGTAATGCAGATGATGCGGACCGGCCCAGATGTAGAGGAAGATGATCGCCCAGAAGTGGATGATCGACAGCCGGTACGAATAGACCGGCCGCTCCGCGCGCTTGGGAATGAAGTAGTACATGATGGCGAGGAAGCCGGCCGTGAGGAAGAAGCCGACGGCGTTGTGGCCGTACCACCACTGGAACATGGCGTCCTGCACACCGCCCCAGGCGATGTAGGATTTTGAGCCCAATACCGACACCGGCAATGCCGGGTTGTTGCCGAGGTGAAGCACCGCGATGGTGATGATGAAGGCGAGGTAGAACCAGTTCGCGACGAAGATGTGCGGCTCCTTGCGCTTCACCAGCGTCATCAGGAATACCAGCAGATAGGTCACCCAGACGATCGTGAGCCAGAGATCGGCGTACCATTCGGGCTCCGCATATTCCTTCGATTGCGTCACGCCGAGCAAATAGCCGGTGCCGGCGATCAGGATGAAGAAATTGTAGCCGAGGACGACGAACCAGGGCGCGAGATCGCCGGCGAGACGGGTCCGGCAGGTTTTCTGAACCACATAGAACGACGTCGCGATCAGCACGTTGCCGCCGAAGGCGAACACCACGGCCGAAGTGTGCAGCGGCCGCAGGCGGCCGAAGCTGGTCCAGGGCAGATCGAAGTTAAGCGCGGGCCAGGCCAGTTGCGAGGCGATCAGCAGTCCGACGGTGAAGCCCGCTATTCCCCAGAACACCGATATTGCCGCAGCGAACTTGATCGGCCCGAGATTGTAGTTGGGCCGGCCGTTGATTTCCTGAGGGGGCAACGCCGACGGCCGATCGAAATAGCGATTGAAGATCGCAAAGACCGCCGCGAGGCTGGCTGCCGCACCGAGCGAGGCGTGGAAGGCAAATGCCGTGTCCAACGCCTTGGCCGCGGCGAACAGACAAAGAAAGGCAGACACCGCGAAAAATGCAGCCAAACCAGCTTCACCTTCCGTCATCCATTTCTGGGATTGAGACTGGTTCATTGAATAATTCTCTTTGGAGCGGTCCGAAGCGGTGTCGCCCCATCAATCCCAATTCCACCGACGGTGACTTGATCAAAATCAATCTTGGAAGAAGTGCAACCACCGGCGATTCGTGGCACCGCGGAACGTTGATCAAAAGCTCCGACGCTTAGTGGCGCTGACGGCCAAGCTCGGACGGGCTGCCTTGGTCTGGTGATCGCCCCACATCAAAACGCCGGCGAAAACCACAAACATCGTTACCACGCCGACGGAAACCAGAATCGAATCAATGGGCATTGCGACCTCCTGTTAAGAATGCGGTCGACTATGCCGAAACAGCGGACGTGGGCTTTGATACGGATCAAACGCGTGCTTGCGAAATCCTTGGACCGTAAAATCACGGCCTTACGCCGCAGTCATCGCCTCAGCGCGCGCCGCGTCCACAAATTCCACGCATCCAGGCGCGATTTCGATAACCCCGTCGCGCTCGAGTTTGGTGAATGTGCGGCTCACGGTCTCGATGGTCAAACCGAGAAAATCTGCAATATCCAGGCGGCTCATAGGCAAAGGTATCGTCCTGGACGGCCC
This sequence comes from uncultured Alphaproteobacteria bacterium, assembly GCA_963742665.1. Lineage (GTDB taxonomy): Bacteria > Pseudomonadota > Alphaproteobacteria > Rhizobiales > Xanthobacteraceae > Bradyrhizobium. The sequence continues at coordinate 46,801 of CAVUNH010000004.1, read as the reverse complement.
CCTGAACGCGGCTAACCGATCGCGCCAGCCGATCAGGAAACTCGCGACCCTCTCTTCAGCAGAACGGCGGCCGAGCAGCACCATATGCTGCTGAGCATGGCTCAATTCCCGTACCGTCAATTCATTGATCCGGCGCAGGAGATGCGGCCTGTTCTCGATGAAACGCGCAAACGCGCTTTTGGAAAACCGACAAACGGTGACGGGGCCAATCGCATCGGCGGAGTAGCCATGACGGGCTGACGCCGCCATCCCCAGGAAGTCACCGGGCAGCGCAAACCCTACAATTTGCCGCCGACCGTCCGGCAACAGCTTATAGAGCCGCAGTACGCCGTCGAGCACGTTGTAGAACGATGTCGCGATCTCCTCCTGTGCGAACACGGTTTCGCCGGAGCCGAAATGGGCGTGGCGACTGAGATGCTCCAATTCGCGCAGCTCGGGCTTGTCGACTGCCGCGCAGATGCCGAAGGGGCGTGCCGCGCAATCGATACAATTTTGCCCGCCAGGCTCACCCGCAACAAAGGGATTATTCATTCAGCACTCCAGGACAGGCAAGGCCGCAGCCTGATCGGGCGTGCGCTCGCGGGTCGATCGCATCTTAGTGCAATCGTCAGCGGCGAGTTGATTCAGATCAAAAATGCCCGTGCAATGCTGCGATATCAATTGTCGCTAATGACCGGACAAGGAGACGCACATGCGATTCTATTTCGATATAAGCGACTGTCGGCCCATTCGGGACGAGGTCGGCCGCGACTTCAATTTGCCTTCAGAAGCCGTGCTGCACGCAAAATATCTGGCCGCCGACCTCCGTTGCCTCGAAAATGACACCCGACCTCAACTATCCATTCAGGTGGTGAGTGAAGGCCGCAAACGGATTCACGAAGAAGTCGTTTTTTCCTGACCTTGGCGGCTAACCATCTTACTTGCAAGGCGGCTTCCTCTAAGGCTTCTTGTTGTCGGCGTTTCCAGCGCTGGTCTGGAAATCGACATCAAAACGTCGCGCGGCCCATGGCTGAGCCTGACGAAACTCGCGCGAGAGGGCGGTGCTCAATCAATCCAGAGCCGCTGAGGAGCTTCCGTACCGATCGATTTATCCACGCCAGGATCTCCAGTGCGTCGGATGAATCAGAACTGGTTCGTCAGCCCACACGTTGAACCAGATACCGGATGTGCGCCGGCCGGGAAAACGACACGGAGACACGCCGCTCTTGTTTGCTATGCCAATTTCCAGGATGCAATTCTCTGGTGCGAGCGCAATAGGCAACCAGCGGCGGCTAGAATCGTCTTCAAACATACCCGCCATTTAACGTTCTGCCGGTGCACCTCCTTGATCCACCGCAACAAATTCAAGGACGGGCAGGGCAATATTTGTTCAGCGGCGACCGCCGCCCTATGCCAGCACGCGAACGGCCTAGTAAGGTCGCGTCCGGCAACGATGGAAAAGTTGGTGTCGGAGAGCACCCGCGCACCATGGGCTCTTCAGGCGAACCACGACTGGCCGGCGCCTCGGCTGCTCTGCCGCAAAAAGGCAATCATCGCTGAAATAGGGCCAGTTCTGCGCCGAGCACGAATGGTGATGCGTCGTGGAGTCGGGCGCTGCGCCATCCTGGGGTGACGACGCCGCCGGCGTCGTATTGTTTTCCCTCGATCCGGAGATGCCGGCCTCTCGCCGCCTGGTTGCAGAATTCGAGAGACTTAAAGGAGCGAACGAGGTTATCGTCAGGTTGCGTGATGTTTGACACGGAGGGCCGGTATTCGAAGCGGTCTCCGGCCGCGAACAGAATTGTCACGGCGACCAATCCGAGCGCGCAAAGCGCCAGAGTCCCCGCCGTTGCAATCGTCAGGCGATACTCATAGGCCTGATCCTCGTATCGCGAAACGCTCATGCGTTTTTCATCAAAGGCCCAAGTAGCCAAGCTGATCCAGATCAATCGCGAACGCCGTGAGCAGTCAAACCTCATCGACGGTGGCGCGCATGGGAATTGTATCTAGCTCAGGCGGGCCAAATAGACGACGGCCAAGCTGAACGCCGCAGCAATCGACCATAGCGCGGGATCCCAGGACTCTTCGGGCAGAGCGCGGACTTTTGTTGTTGCTCGCATGGCATGCCCTCCGGTTATCGAATGAGCTGGTGATCTGAGCTGCTTGTAGCGATCGGTTTGCCGGCTTTGACTATGGCCGCCGTCGAAACGGACGCGCTGTCGGAAGCGACGTGGGATGCCGTTACAAGCCCGAGAACAGCAATAGCGGCCACTAATGCAACGGCCACGATCTTGAGGTGGGTCGTACGGTCTGCACTGTAAATCGAGTGGTTCATCGAAGCCTCCGAAGAGTGCCGTTAACTCCTTCGTAAGAGAAATCTGACCGGTCCGTAATCTCGCGTCTTATCTTAGGGTGGTCCCCGTAAGTAGTTTTACGGAAGACGGAGACGCTGGATGGCCAGTCGAATTGCCTGACGGCCGCATGGCTGATCTTCGGGACCCGGGGTGCCGCGCGTTCCATCAAAGGCGGATGCGATCGGCACATTGTGGCTGGTGGGGCGTCAGACGGGTCATTTCAACAGCGTATCCGCGGATGATGGACAAGCTGGGTGCTTTCGCCGGCCTGGCCGTGCGGAACATCCTCGAATAGTTTCGCCCCGAACCTGCCACGGCTCAGAGCGCCTGCACGGTCCAGGCGATCATGTTCTTGGCGATCCGGCCGAACGCCTCGCTGAACGCCGCGACAGCCTCCGGCGGCTCGACCTTATCCAGCCTCTCGCTCTCCTCAAACAGGCGTCGAGGCGACGATCTTGCCGTTCTTGTCGACGATCCTCGCCGACAATCCGATTTCGGCGGCCGGCTTCGATATCGACCGCAATGCGGAACCGCCTGACGTCGATCAGAAGCTGAAATTCGGTCTGGCCCAAATCCGCCATGCGCAGCGGCGCATGCGCGATGTCGTAATTCTCGAAGCTCTCGATCAGCCTTGCCTGCAACAGCTTCGGCAGCGCATCGGCCCACATCGCTTCGGCAAATCCCGGATAGTCCTGCGCCGGCGAGAACAGGAAGCGCTGCGTCTCCAGCATCGCGACCGCCGTGGGCTCCGGGATCGTCCATTGCACGTTGACAGTCTTGCCCGCCGGTCCCTGATTTTGCAGGGCGCGCAAATCATAGGTGATCTTTGCCGGCGGCGCGGTCACGCCGGTCATGCGTTCGAGGCCGGCGACGATGCCGTCGAGCTTGCCGGTGTTGCGGGCGAGGCCTTCCGAAAAGACCTTGAAATTGGCGATAGTGTCCTTCAGCGCGCCGGAATTCTCCGTCAGCACCGAATCCACCTTGCGCAATGCATCGCGGGCGGCCTGCGTCATGCCCTGACCGGCCCCGGGTTCGGCAACCAGCGTCGGCACCTCGCCGGTGTTGGCAACCAGCATGCCGCCCTCCAGCGTGATCACGGGAACGCCGGTCAGACCCTGGAATTCCAGACCGACCTTGGTGTCGGCGCGCACCGGCGTCGTCGAAGCCACCGAGATGGTCGCATTGACGCCGCGCGGCTTGCCCGGCGCGAGACCGAGATCGGAGACTTCACCGACCCGGATGCCGTTGAACAGCACCGCGGCGCCGACCAACAGCCCCGGCACCGAACCTTCGAACTGGACGTGATAGGTCGCGCGCGGCCCGAGTCCGCCGGTGTTGTGCAGCCAGTACACGAAGCCGAACACGGCGGCGATGGCCGCCAGCACGAAGGCGCCGACAATGACGAAGGGAGCGCGGGTTTCCATGGTCTAGCTCGCTTTGGGTTGCAGCATCTGGGAACGCTTGCCGTGAAAATAGGCCCGCACCCAGGGATGCTCGGATTGAAGCAGTTCGCGCATCGGTCCGATCGCGACGATCTTGCCGTCGGCGAGTGCCGCGACGCGGTCGCAAACGGTATTCAGGCTGGCGAGGTCATGGGTGACCATGAACACCGTCAGCCCCAGTGTTTTCTGCAATGTCTTGATCAGGGCGTCGAAATCGCCCGCCGCAATCGGGTCGAGGCCCGAGGTCGGCTCGTCGAGAAACACGATCGCGGGATCGAGCGCGAGCGCGCGCGCCAACGCCACCCGCTTGGTCATGCCGCCGGACAATTCGGACGGAAACTTGTCGCCGTCCTCCGGCTTGAGCCCGACCATTTCGAGCTTGGCGGTGGCGATCTCGTCCATCAGCGCATCCGACAGCACGAGATTTTCGCGCAGCGGAAACTGGATGTTCTGCCGCACCGTGAGCGACGAAAACAGCGCGCCCTGCTGGAACAGGATGCCCCATCGGCCGGCGGCGCTTCGTGTGGTCCGGTCATGGTTGCCGCCGATCGGCGCGCCCATCACCTCGATCTCGCCCTCCTGGCGCGGAATGAGGCCGATGATGGTTCGCATCAGCACCGACTTGCCGCCGCCGGAGGCGCCGACCAGGCCGAGGATCTCGCCACGGCGCACGTCGAGCGCAAGATGATCGATCACGACATGGCGGCGGAAGCCGACCACAAGGTCATGCACGCGTATCGCAAACTGTCCGGCCGCTTCCTGCATCGCTACATTCCGATCGATGCGAAGAACACCGCAAACAGCCCGTCGAGCACGATCACCAGGAAGATCGACTTCACCACCGAGGTGGTGGTCTGCTTGCCGAGCGACTCGGCGCTGCCCTTCACCCGCAGGCCTTCGCTGCAGGCGACGATGCCGATCACCAGCGCCATGAACGGCGCCTTGATGATGCCGACCTCGAAATGGGTGACGGATACGGCCTCATGCAGCCGCGCAATGAAGATCGCCGGTCCCATGCCGCCATAGAACCAGGCGACCAGACCGCCGCCGTAAAGTGCCGCCATCGAACCGATGAAGCTCAGGATCGGCAGCGCGCAGACCAGCGCGATGATCCGGGGCAACATCAGGACCTCGACCGGATCCAGCCCCATGGTCGATAACGCGTCGATTTCCTCGCGCATCTTCATCGAGCCAAGTTCGGCGGTGTAGGCGCTGCCGGAACGGCCGGCGACCATGATGGCGACGATCAGGACGCCGAGTTCGCGCAGCACCAGAATGCCGACCATGTCGACGACATAGGAATCCGCGCCGAACTTGCGAAAATGGAAGATCCCCTGCTGCGCGATGATGGCGCCGATCAGGAAGGTGATCAGCACCACGATCGGGATCGCCTGCCAGCCGACCCGGTAAAGCTGATAGATCAACGACGTCAGCCGCAGCGACCGTGGCCGGCGCAGCACGCCAAGGATAGCGATGCACAGCGAACCCAGCATCTCGAGGAACGCGGTCACGTCCTCACCCGCGCCGAGGGTGGACGCGGCCGATATCGCTGACTTTCGCCACAATCGGATTGCGCGCCGGGACCGGTGCCGGCACTCGCCGGTTGACCTGACGCACCTCCTCGATCAGCCCGGCATAATTGTCGGCTACGCCAATGACGTCGGCGCGGTGACCCGCCGAGGTCGCGCGTCGCGACATCTTTTCCAAAAGCCAGGCGCCGAGCGTGTCGAGTTCGCGCACCTCGGCCATGTCGAGCCTGACGGTACCGGACTGGTCGAGCTGCGGCGCAACGGCTTCGGAAAGATGCTCAAGCGCGACCGCATTGGCCGCAATCCAGGAGCCGCCCGGGCGCAACTCGAGGACATCGCCCGATGGGGTGGCCGTTAACAGAGGTGCGGTCGTCACAGATGATTTTTCCTCGATTGCCTAGCGCCTCCTCTCCTAGGACCGCGCGCGCCGCTGCCATGTTGACCTGCCTCAAGGCGGCCAAATGGCCCTGCACGCCATTGTTGACGCAAATCAATTGCAGCGTCGCGGGCTCGCCTACAATTCAACTGGTCAAGACAATGCGAGTGAGCGCGATGTTCAATTCAAGCGAACTGAGTGACGAGCTGCAGGCGCTCAAGAGCGAGGTATCGCGCCTCTTGAACAATACCGGCGACGAAATGTTCGACGCCGCCAAGAGCCGCGCCGACGCCCTCGCCGACCAGATCAAGGCCGCCTTGAACGAACTCGGCGAGACCCTGAGCGAGCAGGAAGACCATGTCGAGACGCTGATCGCGGAGCGCCCGATTGCAACGATGGCGTCCGCCTTCGCGCTCGGCGTCGTCATCGGTTTCATGCTGAGGAGACACTGACGTGAACAGCGAGAACGTCGTCAAGAACCTGCGGGCGCTCTGGCGCACCGACCGGATCATTGCCGAGATAAGGATGAAGCACATGCTGGTCGGCCTCGGCCTGCGGGCCTTTGCAGCACTGATCGCGGCGTTCGGCCTCCTGATGCTGGAACTGGCGGCCTATTTCGCGCTGGTGCAGATCTGGAGCGCGATTTCCGCGGCCGCCATCCTGGGCGTGGTCAATTTTGTGATTGCTGCCATCCTGTTCGTGATTGCGGGACGCCCACCAGCGGGACGCGAACTCGAACTTGCCAACGAAATTCACGGCTCGGCGGTCGATGCGCTGCAAATCGAGGCAAGGGCGGTGCAGTCGCAATTCTTCGGCATGGTCCAACATCCGCTGAACAGCGCCCTGCCGATGCTGCTGGTGCCGCTGATCACGATCATCGTCAGGAGCCTGAAGAAATCCAGGGCCGCGGCCGCGCCCGCGGCGGCCACGCGAGCAACACCTGATCCCGAACGAGGTATCGCCTCACTCCTCACAATCCAAGGAGAGCTTACCGACATGTCCAAGCCCCAACGAAAGCCGATCCTGAATGCGTCGCTGCCGGCGCAGTTCCGGCAAATCCGCATCGTGCTGGCCCGCGAACCCGGTCATCCCGAAGGCGACGACGAGGTCGCCTATATTTTCGTCGCACCGGTCGATGCCGAGGGACGCATCGATCCGAAACTGTGGCGAGCGCATCGCGAGGCCTGCCGGGTCGCGCGGCAACGTCCGAACGAAGCAGGACCAGCTTGGTCATCTTGTCTATCACGCCGGGCGGCGCCTGGGGATTCCACTATGACGGCGAAACCAACCTACCCGACGACGCTCGGCTATCATTTCGCGGACGAACGCTTCGTCGTCGGCGAATATGTCTCGATCAACGAACGCGGCAAGATGCACACCTACCGCGTGACGACGGTGTCGCATCTCTAGCGGCGTTTCTGAATCCGAGCCGTTTCTGCCAAGTTAATTGCAACGGAGACGATCGATGTGAGGCAGCAGCCAAATGGTCACGGGAGCCGACATCCAAGGTCGCGGAAAACCTGATCGAAATTCGGGTGAACGACATCGCGCAGCTGTTTCATACGCTTGATCCCTTTCCATTTCGGGAAAAGGACCTCGCTGATGAGGCCGAGGATTACATCGTAAGTTGGGCACGAGAGATGCCCGGCAACCGCCCCTTCAAGATTGTGGTGCACATTCCGGATAACGAGTCACAAAAAAGAGCATCGCGCGACCTTGTTGAGGCATTCAATCGCTATTTTGCCGGTCGGGCCGTCGTCATCCAGCGTGATCTAAACGAACTTTTCCGCATAGGCCGGCGTTCGCTGTTAATTGGCGCCTCAATTCTTGCCACCTGTTTTTTGCTCGCGCATCTGGCTGGGAGCTATCTGACTGAAACCGCGTTCAAGAGATTGGCTGAAGAGAGCTTCTTGATCCTCGGCTGGGTTGCTAATTGGCGACCTCTTGAAATCTTTCTCTACGATTGGTGGCCGCTCGCGCATCGACGCGATCTGTATAATCGCCTCTCGGTAGCGACAGTCGAGTCAAAGCCATACTCGATCAATATCGAGACGCCATCCCTCCAAGCACACATCGATCGAACCCAATCATGAGGTCTGGTGCCGCAGCTTCCGAATCCCAACGACCGTTCCGGGGCCTGGGTGAAGCCGATGCCCAGGCACGGCTGAAGGCCGAGGGGTACAACGAGCTCCCGCAACCTGATCGGCGCACGCCGTTTCGGATAGCGATCGAGGTGCTGCGCGAACCGATGCTGGCGCTGCTCTTGGGCGGCGGCATCGTTTACCTGTTGCTCGGCGATTTGAAGGAGGCAATCATCCTGGTCGCCTTCGCCACCATGTCGATCGCGATCACCGTGGTTCAGGAGACCCGCACCGAGCGTGTGCTGGAGGCGCTGCGCGACCTTACGAGCCCCCGCGCCTTGGTCATCCGCGACGGTGAGCGCAAGCGAATCGCTGGTCGCGACGTCGTGCGGGGCGATCTCATCGTCCTTTCCGAGGGAGACCGGGTTCCTGCCGATGCCGTTCTCCTGCAGTGCCAGGATCTGCAGGCAGACGAGTCCATGCTGACGGGTGAATCCGTGCCTGTCCGCAAGATCGCGCGAAAAGATTGCGACGAATCCCAAGCGAACCCGCCGGGAGGCGACGACCTGCCCGAGGTGTTTTCGGGTTCGCTCATTGTGCGAGGAACCGGATTGGCGGAAGTGATCGCCATTGGCCCGCGAAGCGAGATCGGCAAAATCGGCCAATCACTTGCCCGGCTCGAAACCGAACCGCCGCGCTTGCAGGCGCAAACCCGCCGTCTCGTACGGTTGTTTGCCGTTGCCGGCGGCGCGGTCAGCGTACTGGCGGTCCTGCTCTACGGAATCATGCGTGGGGGGTGGCTGGATGCCGTGCTGGCTGGAATTGCGCTCGGCATGTCGATGTTGCCGGAAGAATTTCCGGTCGTATTGACCGTCTTTATGGCGATGGGGGCGTGGCGGATTTCGCAGGCGCGGGTGCTGACGCGGCGTGCGGCGGCGATCGAAACCCTCGGCTCCGCAACGGTGCTGTGCACCGACAAGACGGGCACCCTGACCGAGAACCGGATGACGATCGTCGAGCTGCGGCTCGGCGACGGAGAGATCCTATCGTCCACGTGACGCCACGAGAATGCCTGAACAATTTCACGCCCTGAGCGAATTCGGCCTGCTCGCCAGCGCGCCCGAACCGTTCGATCCGATGGAGCGAGCTTTCCATACGTTGGGGCGCGCGCAATTGGACGACATCCGGCATTCGCATCCTGACTGGAAGCTTGTCCACGCCTACGGTCTTCGGCCCGATCTGCTCGCCGTAACCCATATCTGGCAGCCGGACGGCGCCGAGCAGGAATTCATCGTCGCCGCCAAGGGCGCCCCCGAAGCGATCGCAGGCCTTTGCCGGCTCGGCGAGGCCGATCGCGCGGCGCTGAAGCAATCGATCGACGCGATGGCATCCGCCGGCCTGCGCGTCCTGGGCGTCGCACGGGCCAAATACGCCGGACCGAAATGGCCGGCCTCACCACGTGAATTTGCATTCGAGTTCCTTGGACTTGTCGGCCTTGCCGATCCGTTGCGGCCAAGCGTCATCGAGGCCATGCGCGAATGCCGCTCGGCCGGCATCAGGGCGGTCATGATCACGGGCGACTATCCTGCGACAGCCAATGCGATCGCCCGTCAGGCCGGCTTCGAACCTGGCGAGGTCGTCACCGGCGAGGAACTTGCGAAACTGGATGACGCGGAAGTGGCGCGCCGGACGAAGACGACCACCGTGTTCGCGCGGATCATGCCGGAACAGAAGCTGCGGATCGTCAACGCGCACAAGGGCAATGGCGAGATCGTGGCGATGACCGGCGATGGCGTCAACGATGCGCCGTCGCTCAAGGCGGCCCATATCGGCATCGCCATGGGCGGCCGCGGCACGGACGTGGCGCGCGAAGCGTCGGCGATCGTGCTGCTCGACGACGACTTCGGCTCGATCGTCAAGGCGATCCGGCTGGGCCGGCGCATCTACGACAATCTGCGCAAGGCCATGAGCTTCATCTTTGCCGTTCACGTGCCGATTGCGGGCCTGGCGCTGCTGCCGCTGCTGTTCGGCTTGCCGATCCTGTTCGGGCCGATCCATATCGCGTTTCTCGAAATGGTCATCGATCCCGTCTGTTCCCTCGTGTTCGAGGCCGAGACCGAGGAGGACGACGTCATGGACCGCCCGCCGCGCGCTGCCGACACCCCGCTGTTTTCGGGCGCGCTGATCGCCTGGAGCCTGCTGCAGGGGGCGCTGGCATTTGCGCTGGTCGCCGCCATTTTCGTTCATCGCGCTCAGGTCAGGCATGCCCGAACAGGAGGTGCGGGCGCTGACCTTCTTCTCGCTGGTCGTGACGATTGTCAGCCTTATCCTGGTCAACCGCTCGTTCAGCGCCTCGCTGCTCACGGCGCTGCGGCGGCCGAACCGGACCCTGGCGGCGGTGCTCGCAGCCGTTGTCAGCAATCCTGGCCCTCACCCTGCTCTGGCCGTCCGCAAGCAAGCTCTTCGCCTTTGGACCCCTGCACGCCGACGATCTCGCTCTTGACGCTCGGCGCAGGGATCATCGTGCTGGTCTCCCTTGAAATGCTTAAGCCGTTACTGCGTCGCGGCTGCAGTCCTAGGCCTGGCAAATCCGGACCTGCATTCTGCTTCTTGCGATGGATCAAAAGCCGTCGCCCTCGCCGACGCTAGATTGCCGTCAGGAAAAGGAGAGACGCATGGCCTTCAAGGACATTCTGCTGACACTGACGAGCTATCCCGAGCCAACTCCGGTCTCTGTGGTCGAGGATGCGGTTTCGATTGCCGCCGCGCTTGGCGCTCACCTTGCCGCAGTTTCCTGCGAGGTGCACGTTCAGGTACCCGGCCACTTCCTGTCGGGCTCGATTGCCAACCATTTCCGGCATCATCGCGGGTGAGGCCGAAAAGAGCCGGAACAGTGCGCGAGAGACCTGCTCGCTGCATTCGACGCAGCCGCGGAAAAGGCCGGCGTTCCGCACGAGACCATCGTGGAAAAATGCCCGACCTTCGAAGTTCCGGACTCTGCTGGTCGACTATGCCCGGCTTCGCGATCTCACGATCGTGCCGGTGCCGGAATCCTATGACCAATGGTACGCCGAGACGGTGATCTTCGGATCGGGCCGGCCGACCCTGGTCCTGCCGGAGACCCCTCGCGCGCGCCCATTCGAACTGGGCACCGTCGTCGTCGCCTGGGATTTCAGCCGCGCGGCGGCCCGGGCGGTTTCCGATGCGCTTCCCCTGCTCGAGCGCGCCAGGAAGGTGCGCGTCGTCACCGTCAGCAACGAAAAGGCTCTCGATACCAAGCACTCCGCCGAGGAACTGGCAAAGAACCTGGCGCGCCACGGCATCGACGTGGTGCTGGACAAGGTCGATGCAGACGGCAGGCCGATCGGCGAGGTTCTCGAAGCCTACGCGCTTTCGCATCAGGTCGACGTCCTCGTGATGGGCGCCTACGGCCACGCGCGATGGCGCGAATTCATCCTGGGCGGCGCCACCAAGAGCCTGCTGTCCAAGCCGCCGCTCCCGATCCTGTTCTCGCACTGACGATCAAGGCCGATGCGGGCGCGCGCCGTGGAGATCCAATGGCCGAAGACACGAACAGGGATAGATCCCGTCCGCCCTTGAAGGTTCGCCGGGTCAGCCTGGATACCGGACGGGAAAACGTGGTCGTGATCTCACGCCACTCCAGCGCCTTGCGGCCCGATGTCTTCCGCGGATTCAGCCGGGTCGAGTTGCGGACTGGCTCGAAAGTCCTGCTCGCGACGCTGCTGATCACGGACGACGACGCGTTGGTCGGCCCCGACGAAATCGGCCTTTCCGAGCCGGCGTTCCGGCGCTTTGCCGAACCGGCAGGCAGCCTGGTCACGGTAAGTCCCGCAGCTTCCCCTGAAAGCCTCGATGCCGTTCGCGCCAAGATCCAGGGCCGGACCCTGAAACCGGCCGAGATCGAAGCCATCATCGGCGACCTCACGCATTATCGCTACTCCGACATGGAGATCGCCGCGTTCCTGATCGGCTCGGCCAGCTTCATGACCAGCGGCGAGCTGCTCGCTCTGGTCCAGGCGATGGCGCGGGCCGGCACGCAATTGAAATGGCCGAGCCCCATCGTCGTCGACAAGCACTGCATCGGCGGCATTCCGGGCAACCGCACCTCCATGATCGTGGTCCCGATCGTGGCGGCGCACGGGCTCACCATTCCCAAGACATCCTCGCGCGCGATCACCTCGCCGGCCGGCACCGCCGACACCATGGAAGTGCTGGCCCGGGTCGATGTCGGCGTCGAAGAGATGAAGGAAGTCGTTGCCGCCTGCCGCGGCTGCCTGGTCTGGGGCGGGCACGTCAATCTGTCGCCGGCCGACGATATTCTGATCTCCGTCGAACGTCCGCTCAGCCTCGATACCAGCGAGCAGATGGTCGCCTCGATCATGTCGAAGAAGCTCGCGGCCGGCTCCACCCATCTCCTGATCGACCTGCCGGTCGGCCCGACGGCGAAACTGGCCAACGCCAACGAAGCGATGCGACTGCGCAAGCTGTTCGAATTCGTCGGCGACCATTTCGGCATTGCCGTCGAAGTGATCACGACCGACGGCCGCCAGCCGATCGGCAACGGCATCGGTCCGGTCCTGGAGGCCGAGGACGTCATGGCCGTTCTGACCAACGACGCCGACGCCCCCGCCGACCTGCGCGAAAAGTCGCTGCGGCTTGCGGCGCATCTGCTGGAATATGACCCGCAATTGCGGGGCGGCAGCGGCTATGCGCGCGCCCGCGAACTGCTCGACAGCGGCGCGGCGCTGAAGAAAATGCAGGACATCATCGACGCGCAGGGCCCCTCGTCCTGCCGCAACGACGTCGGCAAGCTGACCTTCGATGTCGTCGCCGCCGACGACGGCACGATTTCCGAGATCAACTGCCTCCAGTTGAACCGCCTCGCCCGCACCGCAGGCGCGCCGATCGACAAGGGCGCCGGCATCCGGCTGTTCAGCAAGATCGGCGACCGCGTCGAGAAGGGCCAGCCGCTCTATCGAATCCATGCCTATGACCAGTCGGAACTCGATCTGGCCGCGACCGCCGCAAAGGCGAATAGCGGTTACACCATCGGTAGCCCGGCATCCAGTAACCGGCGAGACGGCACCGTGAACGCGGCCATCATTCAGAGCCTGCCGTCGTCGTCGCGCGACGCCGCCCGGCTCGCGGCGCGGCTCGGCATTCCCTTTCACGAGATTGCGATCCATGGGTTTCCCGACGGGGAAATACGGGTGACGGCCGCACCGGCATCGCCCGTGACCATCATCTATGCGTCGCTCGACCGGCCGAACGAGAAACTGATCGCGCTGACCTTCGCCGCCGAGGCGTTGCGGCGCGGAGGTGCGAAACGCCTCGTCCTGCTGGCGCCGTATCTCTGCTACATGCGCCAGGACACAGCCTTCCACGAGGGCGAAGCGATCAGCCAGAAGGTCATCGGCGCGCTGATCGCCGGATGCGTCGACCGCGTGATCACCGTCGACGCGCATCTGCACCGCACGCCCGACATCGGAACCGTATTTCCGGGAATCGCAGTCCGACAATCTGTCGGCGATGCCGGCAATCGCAGTCGCGCTGCGCAAGACCGGTCTTGATCCCGCAACCGTCGTCGTCGGACCGGATGCAGAATCGGAGCCCTGGGTCAGCGATCTCGCCAGCCGGCTCGGGCTCTCTCATACCGTCGCGCAAAAGACCCGCCGCGGCGACCGCTCCGTCGAAATCGGATTTCCGGACCCGACATGCATTGCCGGCCGTCCCGCCCTGATCGTCGACGATATCGTCTCCTCGGGCGGCACCATGATCGCCTGCGCCAGGGCGCTGACGTCGGCCGGCGCGACCACGATCGACGCCGTCGTCACGCACGCGCTGTTCCCGGAAGAACTCTGCCGCGACATGATTCAGTCCGGCATTCGCTCGATCCGTTCGACACACAGCGTGCCGCACTCCACCAACGCCATCGTGCTCGACAATCTATTCATCGACGCCTTGCAAGACGAAATGACGTTCGCAACCTTTCCGGAGACATCCCGATGAGCGTCACGATCCGGTTCTTCGGCGCGGCCCGCACCGTGACGGGCTCCTGCTATCTGTTCGAGACCCGCTCCGGACGCTTCCTGGTCGATTGCGGCCTGTTTCAGGGACCGAAAACCCTGAAGGAGCTGAACTACAGGCCGTTTCCTTTTCGCGCCGCCGACATCGACGCCGTGCTCCTGACCCATGCCCATATCGACCACAGCGGCCTGCTGCCGAAGCTGGTGCGCAACGGCTTTCCCGGCCGCATCCTTGCGACGCGCGGCACCATCGATCTCTGTTCCTACATGCTGCCGGATGCCGGCAGCATCCAGGAATCCGAGGTCGCCGCCCTGAACCGGCGCAACGCGGCGCGCGGGCGGGCCGAGGTCAGCCCGATCTATACGCAGGCCGATGCGATTGCCACGCTGCAGTCGTTCACGCCGGTCGACTACGAAAAATGGGTCGACGTGATTCCGGGCGTTCGCGCGCGCTACTGGAACGCCGGGCATCTGCTCGGCTCCGCCTCGATCGAGATCGAATTCGCCGGTGAAGACGCATCGCAAAAGCCGCTTCGCATCCTCTGCTTCCGGCGACATCGGCCCCGACGCCAAGCTGCTGCAGCCCGATCCCGAGGCGCCGGCGGGCTTCGACTACGTCATCTCGGAATCGACCTATGGCGACCGCGAGCGTGCGCCGATCACGGCCGATGCGCGCCGCGCGCGCTTGTCCGCTGAGGTCCGCGACGCGGCTGCCCGCAAGGGCGCGCTGCTGATTCCGGCCTTTGCGGTGGAGCGCACCCAGGAACTGATCGTCGATCTGGTCGACCTGATGGAGCGCGGCGAGATACCGGCCGCTCCGATCTTCCTCGATTCTCCGCTCGCGATCCGCGCCACCGAGGTCTTTCGCAAGCACGCATCGAGCCTCGATCCCGCAATCGACGTGCGCAGGCTTTTGAACTCGCCGCAGCTCCGTTTCACCGAAACCGTCGACGAGAGCAAGGCGATCGCCAAGCTGACCGGCTTTCACATCATCATCGCCGCCAGCGGCATGTGCGACGCCGGGCGCATCCGGCACCATCTGAGGAACTGGCTGTGGAATGCGAGGGCCACCGTATTGCTGGTCGGATTTCAGGCCCAGGGAACGCTCGGCCGGTTTCTCGCCGACGGCGCCAAGGCCGTTCGCATCCAGGGCAACGAGATCAAGGTCGCGGCGCGGATCCGAAACATCGACGACTATTCCGGACATGCCGACGGATCGGAGCTGGCGCGCTGGATCGCCGAACGTCGTCCGATTCAGCGCGGCGTGTTCCTGGTCCATGGCGAGGAGCCCGCCATTGCCGGCCTCGCGGAACGTATTTCCGAGCGGATCATACCGGCGGCGCGGGTCTTCCAGCCGCTTCTGGATGACGTCTATGAATTGTCGGCCGCAGTGCCGACGCTTCTCGACGGCTCCCATCGCCGACGGCTGGCGCCGGAGGCCGTGGTCAGGCTCGACTGGCACAATGACATGTCGAAACTCATCCTCGACATCAACGATCGCATCGAGGCCGCCGCAGACGATCGCGCGCGCGGCGTCATCGTTCGGAGACTGCGGCGTGCACTGGATGAATGAAGCAGCGTCGGCCGCACGCCGATCTAGAGTGCCAGCCTGACGTTGCAAATCGCGTGCTCGACCGGATCTGACTTCACTTCGAAGCCGAGGCTGCGGCACATCGCCAGCATGACCGTGTTTTCGGTCAGCACGTCGCCGGAAATCGCCTTAAGTCCTTCGGACTTCGCGTATTCGATGATCATCTGCATCAGGGCCCAGCCCAGACCCCTGCCCTTGAGATCGGATCTCAGCAGGATCGCGTATTCGCCGCTCTCATAGATCGAATCCGAATGAATTCGGACCACGCCCAGCAGCTCTTTGGTGATTTCGTCGAAGGCGACAAAGGCCATCGCGCGGGCGTAGTCGAGCTGGGTCAGGCGCGCGATGAATTCGTGGGTGAATTCCTTCATCGGCGCGAAGAAACGCAGCCGCAGATCCTCAGGCGTCACGTGGCGCAGGAATTCGTGGATCAGCGGCTCGTCCTCGGGCCGAATCGGGCGAACGAAGACCCGCCAGCCGTCCTTCACCTCGATGTGCCGCTGCCATTGTGACGGATAGGGCCGTACCGCGAAATTGGCGGGCCCTGAGCCGCGAATTTTCGCTCCGCCGGCCCGACCGCGACGCGCGCATCGACGGCCAGCACGCCCGCCTCGTCCGCCAGCAGCGGATTGATGTCGAGTTCGCGAATTTCCGGAATGTCCGCAGCCATCTGCGCCAGCTTGACCAGGACCATCGCGACCGCATCCTGCTTCACCGCCGGCACATCGCGGTAGCCGCGCAGCAGCCGGGAGACGCGGGTGCGCTCGATCAGGTCGCGTGCCAGTTGCAGGTCGAGCGGCGGCAGCGCCAGCGCCTTGTCGTTGATAATCTCGACCGCGGTGCCGCCGCGGCCGAACACGACGACGGTGCCGAAGGTCGGATCGTTGGCGAGGCCGAGAATGAGCTCGCGCGCCTTCTGGCGTACCACCATCGCCTGCACGATGACGCCGGAGATCCGCGCCTCCGGCCGCAAGCGCCTTCGCCCGCGCCAGAATGTCGAGTCGCCGCTGTCCGGACGGCCTCGGCATTGGTGAGATTGAGTACGACGCCGCCGACGTCGGATTTGTGAACGATGTCGCGCGACATGATCTTGAGCACGACGGTCGCACCTTGCGCGAACAGCGTCGAAGCGTGAGCAACGGCCTGTCGGCATCGGCGGCCGCAAAGGTCGGTACCATCGCGATGTCGTAGGCTTCGAGCAGCCGGCTGATCTCGACCGGGTCGAGCCATTGACGTCCGTCGGCGATCGCCGCCTTGACGATCTGGCGTGCGGTCTCGGTGTCGGGCACAAATTCCTGCGGCATGGCCGGCGGAACCTGCGCCAGGGTCTCCACCACCTCGCGATGGCGCACCAGGTGCATGAAGCCGCGCACCGCGTCATCTTCGGTCGGGTAGTTGGGAATCCCGGCGCCGCTCAGAAGATCGATAACCTTCTGGTCCGGCACCGACCCAGACCGCGAGCACCGGCTTGGGGATGCCGCGACGTTGCTCGCGGTATTTGCGGACGATACCGGTCACCGTGGCCGCGATGTCATCGGCCGAAGCGATCGCGGTCTGAACATTCATCACGAGAACCGCGTCGTTGCTGGGATCAGCCAGTAACGCCTCCAGCGCCGCCGCGTAGCGGTCGGGGTCGGCGTCGCCGACGATATCGACCGGATTTGATCCCGACCATGTCGGAGGCAACACCGCATCGAGCTGTTCGCGCGTGGCCGGCGCGATCACTGCCGGGATGCCTCCAAGCTCGGCCAGCCGGTCGACCGCGAGCACGCCGATGCCGCCGCCATTGGTCAGGATCGCCAACCGCTTTCCCGGCGGCGAAGCGACGCGGCCCAGCGTCTCCGCGCAGTCGAACAATTCGCGCAAGTCGGATACCCGCAGAATTCCGGCGCGGCGAAACGCGGCATCGTAGACCGCGTCCGATCCAGCCAGCGCGCCGGTATGGGTTGCGGCGGCTTTCGCGCCTTGCGCCATGCGGCCGGACTTGACGACGACGACGGGCTTGATCCGCGCAGCCGCGCGCGCCGCCGACATGAATTTGCGAGCGTCCTTGATAGCCTCGACATAAAGCAGGATGGCGCGGGTCTCAATATCCAGCGCGAAGTAATCCAGCAGATCGGCGATATCGACGTCGAGCTGGTCGCCGATCGACACGATCCCCGAAAAACCTACCGCGCGCTGCGCCGCCCAGTCCACCATGCCCGCGGCGATCGCGCCCGACTGCGAGATCAACGCCAGATTTCCCGCAACCGGCATATGCGCTGAGAAACTCGCGTTGAGGTGCACGCCGGGCACCATCATGCCAAGGCAATTGGGACCGACCAGCCGCATGCCATATTTGCGCGCGGCGCGTTCGGCCGCTTCGGCCAGCGATCCCGCCCCGTGGCCCAGCCCGGCGGTGACGATCAGCGCGCCGGCGGCACCAAGCCTGCCTGCCTCGTCGACGATCCCAGCCACCGCCTCTGCTGGCGCCGTAATCACGACGAGTTCGGGAACGAACGGTAACTGGTCGAGCCGCGCCACCGTGGCAAAGCCGTCGATCTGCGTATGGCGCGGATTTACCACGCCAAATTCCCGGCAAAGTTTGCCTTGCGAATATTGCCGAGAATGGCCCTGCCGACCGAGCCTTGCCGTGGGCTGGCGCCAACCAGTGCGACGGAGCGCGGCAACAGCAAGATTTTTCAGACGATAGGTCGACATCGGTCTCGGTATCCGGCCTGTGCTGGCCCCAGCGAAACCCCAGGGACATTTCCGCGCAATGACGCGACATTGTAACCCGGCGCGGTCTCGGCCTGATGACGACTTCGCTCGGCCGTATCTATATCCAGCCGCTAATTCCTGGTTGAGGCAAATCAAAACCTCGTCCAGCACAATGTGCAACACTTATCAACGTTGGCTCACTGAAGCTCAAGGGAACGACCATGCCAGTAAATGTTGGAACGATTGATCAGTATGTGCGGATCGTGGTGGGTTTAGCGCTGGTTGCCTATGCACTGCAAGACGGGCTTTCCATTCAGGGATGGCATTGGGTCGGATTGATCGGCTTGGTGCTCCTTGCCACAGCATTCTTCAGAAGCTGTCCGCTCTACAGCGTCTTGGGCTTTTCGACCCGTCCCGTCCGTCAATAGGCGAACAAGTCAAGGCAGATATCCCAACCGATCGCAGCGGATCCATTTCAAATGCCGGTCCATCGTCAAGGATTGCTGAAGCTGCGTCATCGTCTGTATGAGATATTGGAACATGGGCCCGTCGGCGATCCGACCAGCCGGCTGGTGAACTGGTCGATCGTTCTGCTAATCGTCATCAGTCTTTTCGGCGTGATCTTGGAATCGGTTCCCGACCTCAAGGCTCAATACGCACTTGCGTTTTCGACCATCGAGATCGTCGCGCTGGTTGTGTTTTCCCTGGAATTTTGTCTCAGAGTCTGGGTTGCCGTTGAACACACGCCGTTACGCCACCTCAGACCGATCCGCGCGAGAATGAGGTTTATAACGAGCGCGACGGGATTGATCGATCTTGCGGCAGTGTTGCCATTCTGGTTCGCCCTTCTCTCTTATCCCAACCTTGAGGTCCTGCTCGTATTATGCCGAGCGCCGCGCGCTCGTGGGCTGCTTCATCATTCTCCTAGGCATGGCCATCTTCGCCGCAACGATAATGCATTCGGTCGAGGGTAGCGTGCAGCCTGACAAATTCGGAACAATACCCCACGCGATGTGGTGGGCTGTGGTCACACTTGGCACCGTCGGCTACGGTGACGTCGTACCTGTGACTTCGCTCGGAAAACTCATCGCTGCCACTACGATATTCGGTGGCTTGATCATGATGGCATTGCCGATAGGTATCATCGCCACGGCATTTTCCAATGAAATCCATCGCCGGGATTTTGTGGTTACGTGGGGTCTACTGGCGAGAGTGCCGCTATTCAGTGAACTCTCGGCGGCGGAAATCGCAGACATCATGAAACTGCTGCGAGCTCAGCAGGTGGAGAACGGCGCTACAATTGTTAGACGGGGAGAACCCGCCCACTCCATGTATTTGATTGCAGCGGGGGAGGTGGAAATTAGGCTGAAGCATAGGCGTGTCCGCCTCGGAGCGGGTCATTTCTTCGGAGAGATCGCCGCTCTCCGCCGTACCCTACGCTCGGCGACGGTCGTTGCTGCCAGACCGACGAGTCTCCTTGTTCTCGATGCGGGTGACCTCGAATTTCTCATGGATCGAAATCCAGGCATGGCGGCACTCATCCGGGACGTTGCGCGGCACCGGCTGGCAGACGAGCATGCCGTTCAGCATGGCGACCTCCTGACCGCGGAATTGCAGGACGAGGAGCCAAGGATAGCTCCCGGACATCACATGGACGACCTGGCGAACCGATAATTAATGGTGAACGTAGTCGCCCGGCGCATCGGGCAGATACCGGCGTTCTGCGGATCCGTTACCCATGGCCGGCGGTTTTGACAGGTCTCCAGACAGGGTAGTCAGCCACCTCGTCCATTCCGGCCACCACGACCCTTCGATCGGCTTCACCGTCTTCAACCATTCATCCGGGCCGGTATAGATTGCGTCGGCAGGCTTCGTCTGAACCCGATAGCTATGTCCCTCTTCGCCCGGCGGCGCTACGATCCCCGCGTTATGGCCGCCACTGGTCAATAGGAACGTCACGTCCGCATCAACCTGGAAATGAATTTTGTAGGTCGACTTCCAGGGCGCGACGTGATCGTGGAGGGCACCCACCACAAACATCGGCGTGCGTATGTCTGATAGCGAGATCGGCCTTCCTTCGACGAGATAACGGCCCTCGGCGAGGTCATTGTTGAGGAACAGGTTGCGCAGGTATTCCGAGTGCATCCGGTACGGCAGGCGAGTTGCGTCGGCGTTCCATGCCATCAGATCGCTTGTTGGTGCTCGTTCGCCCATTAGGTAGTCGCGGGTGAGCCGCGACCAGATCAGGTCGTTGGAGCGAAGCAACTGGAATGTGCCCGCCATCTGCGTAGTGTCGAGGACGCCGCGTTGCCACATCATGTCTTCCAGGAATGCGACCTGGCTTTCGTTGATGAACAGCGTCAGCTCACCGGCCTCGGTAAAATCGGTTTGTGCGGCGAGCAGCGTGATCGATTTCAGTCGGTTATCGCCGTCGCGCGCCATGGTCGCGGCCGCAATTGAGAGCAAGGTGCCGCCCAGGCAATAGCCCAGTGCATGAATTTTCCGATCCGGCACGATTTCTTCGATGGTAGCAAGCGCGGCTTCCACGCCAAGCCTGCGATAGTCGTCGAAGGCGATGCCGCGGTCTGCCGCGTCCGGATTGCGCCACGAGATCATGAACACGGTGAAACCTTGACCAGTGAGATACTTCACCAGCGAGTTTTGTGGCGAGAGGTCCAGGATGTAGTATTTCATGATCCAGGCCGGCACAATCAGGATCGGCTCCGGACGCACCTTGTCCGTCGTCGGATAATACTGGATCAATTCGATCAGCCCGTTGCGGAACACGACCTTGCCACGCGAAGCCGCAACGTTACCGCCGACAACAAAATCTTTGCCGGTGGTTGGCGCCTTGCCGCCCGACAACAGGCGCATCCAGTCGCTGCACCAGTTCTGCCAGCCGGACACGAAATTCGTACCGCCACTCTGGAACGCCTTCTGCAGCACCTCAGGATTGGTCGTCGCAAAATTGGATGGCGCCAGCATGTCCAGCATCTGCCGGACCGAGAACTCGACGATCGCCTCGTTGGGTTTGGCAACGCCGCGCACGCCGGTAGTCGCGTTGTGGCACCATTGCTCACCAAGCAAGAAAGCCTGCGCCAACAGGTTGAATGGCGGGTTTTCCCACTCCGGCCGGGCGAAACGCCGATCCTGCGGCTGCGGCTTGATCACGGACCAGGGCCCATGAGCGGCAGAGAAGAAATGCTGCGCGGCTTCGGACAATCTCTTCGCATCCTGTACCGCGGCCTGCGAAATCTCGAGTTGCCGCTGCGGCGATGCCGCCAAATGCGAGAGCCAGTCGGTATAGGCGAGCAAAAGAGCAACCGGCGAAATGCCTCCGCTCAGCCGAGCCAGTCCGGCATGAAACGCCCGATCAGCTGGATGGGATTCGTCTTCCTGCTGTTGAGGTGCCTGGGTGGGTTGTTCGCCATGGGCATACTCGCGGAGAGAGCCGGCGGCAGGCGCAGGACAGGTCAGCACTTCCGCCTTTGGCATGATTGAATTCCGCTGACATGCAATACCGATCAGTTCAGCGGATGGCTCTTGAACAGGTTCGAAGCGGCATCGACCATCCGCTCGCCGTGCCTGAACAACCGATCGCAGTCACGGCGAACAAACTCAATCTGATGCTTGCTGCATTCCTCGTACATCGTCCTGATGTCCTTGACCGAATGCGCACCGGCCATTTTCGAGACGAGTTCCGAGAACAGGTGCATTTCGGTTTGCGCCCGATCAATGATTTCATTGCCGGCGAAGACCATCTCCTCCAGCATCAATTTCTGAGCGCCGAACATGAAGCCGGCCGCAACTGCATTGGCCTTCGTCATTTGGGTTTCGGCCTCAGTCGCGGTCTGCTCGACAGCCGCGGCATCCGCCTTGGACAGCTCTGGCATGGACATGATGACCTCCGTTCGTGAATTCACTCAACAACTACGCCCTGCCCCAGCCGCCACATTGAGCTGCATCAAATTGCTCAAATGAGACTGCGGCGTGTTTCGGCTTTTCTTGCGTCATATCAACGGCATCCCGGACGTATCGGGGCAAAAGCGGTGAATTTCTCGAAACGCGGCCAATCCGGAGAAGAGCGATGCAGGCTCCGCAACACCTGAACAGGAAAGACCGCGCGTTTTGGCATCAGCCTCCGGACGTGCTGTTAGCCGAACTGGACACAAGGTTAACCGGACTGACGGAGGCGGAAGCCGCCGAGCGCCTGCGGATCCACGGGCCTAACCTGTTCGAAGCCGTTCATCGTGAGGCCTTCCTCGTCAAGCTCGGCAAGCGCGTTCTCAATCCCCTGGTCGCACTTCTAATCGCAGCCGCTGCGGTCTCCGGCATCAGCGGTGACTTTGGCAGCTTTTTCATCATTGTCGCGGTGCTGGTGCTCTCCATGACGCTCGACATTGTGCAGGAGCATCGCGCAGAACAAGAGGCCGAGGCACTGCGGCATTCCGTTGCGGTCAACGCCGACGTCATGCGGGACCGAAAGCAGGTCGCCCAGCCGGTCAGCACCCTCGTGCCCGGCGATATCGTACTGCTGCGAACCGGCGATCTCGTTCCCGCAGACGGTATCGTGCTGGAGTCGGACAATCTTCAGCTCGACGAATCCATCCTGACTGGGGAACCCTTTCCGGCGCGCAAGAACAACGCGCCATGTACCGCGACAGAGGCTGCCGATGCGAGTAACGCTCTGTTTGCAGGCACTTCCGTTGTCGCCGGGCAAGCGACCATGCTGCTGGTCGAGACCGGTCCCCGCACCCGTTTCGGAGCGATCGCATCGGCCCTCGCCGCCAATGTTCCGCCGACCGCCCTCGAGCAGGGCGTACGGCATCTCGGGCTTCTGATCCTTCGGCTAACGATATTTCTGACGCTGTTTGTGCTGCTCGCCCATCTCGCCTCGGACCGGCCGGCCATTCAGTCCATCCTGTTTGCAGTGGCGCTGGCAGTCGGCCTTACGCCCGAGCTCCTGCCCATGGTGATGACCGTGACGCTCGCGCGCGGTGCCAAGCGGATGGCCGCGCAGAAGGTGATCGTCAAGCGGCTCTCCGCGATCCACGATCTTGGCGCCATGGACGTGCTCTGCGTCGACAAGACCGGCACCTTGACCGAGGCCAAAATAACCCTCGTAGACAACGTCGATTGGCAGGGCAGTAAAAGCGATCGCGTGCTTGAGCTGGCGAGGGTGAACAGCCATTGTCAAACCGGTATTCGAAGCGCGCTGGACGAGGCCATTCTGGCCGGCCAGAGTGGCGGCCCCGAATGGGAACGCCGGGCGGAACTCCCGTTTGATTTCAGCCGGCGATGCCTTTCGGTTCTCGCCGAACCGCGAGGGCGAAATGCTCCTGGTCACCAAGGGTGCCCCGGAAGCGGTGCTGTCGCGCGCTGTCGCGGTGGAGGTCGATGGTCTGGCCCATCCGCTCGATGACTCCTGGCGGAGTCGTCTTGAAGACGAGCAGCGGCGCCTGAACCAGCAAGGATTTCGTCTGATCGGCGTCGCGATCCGATCCATTCCTGTCGACCAAATGAGTTTAACGCTCGCGGACGAGGCCAACCTGACATTTATCGGCTTCTGCGTTTTCGCCGATCCGCCAAAGCCCGACGCGGCGAAGGCAGTCGCCGATCTGGCAGCGCTTGGAGTCAAGCTCAAGGTCATCTCGGGCGATCAGGCCGCCGTCGTGCAGCATGTGGCTGAGGCCGTGGGATTGGCGCACGAAAGCATTCTGACCGGCGCCGAGATCGCTGAGCTCTCCGATGCGGGCCTGGCGGCCAAGGTCGAGCGGGTCGATCTGTTCGCGCGGGTCGATCCCGATCAAAAGAAACGCATCATTGATGCACTGCGACTACGCGGCCATGTCACGGGTTTTCTCGGCGACGGCATCAACGATGCGCCTGCAATCCATGCCGCCCATGTCGGCCTGTCCGTCGAGGGCGCAACGGACGTGGCCCGCGCCGCCGCCGACATGATCTTGCTGGCTTCCGACCTCAACGTGCTGGCTGAGGGCGTGCGCGAAGGCCGGCGCACCTTTGCCAATATCCTGAAATATGTACGGATGGGCACCAGTTCCAACTTTGGGAATATGTTGTCGATGGCGCTGGCCTCGATCGTGCTCCCGTTCCTGCCCCTGCTCCCGCTGCAGATCCTGCTGAACAATCTGCTCTATGATCTCTCCGAGATCGGCATCCCCTTCGATTCCGTGGATGCGGAAGACACAGAGCGGCCCCACGCATGGAATATGGCGGGAATTTTGCGCTTCACGATCGTCATGGGGATCGTCTCGTCCGTATTCGACGCGGCGACATTTCTGATCCTTCTGAAAGGCTTCGGCACCGATGCGGCGCAATTTCAGACCGGATGGTTCCTGGAGTCGATCGCAACGCAGATCCTGGTGATTTTCCTGATCCGAACCCGGCGCCTGCCGTGGCGCGCGACGCCTGCGCATGTCGCCCTGACCGTGACTTCGCTGGGTGCGCTCGCCGTCGCACTCTTCGTGGCCACCGGCCCGCTGCAAACCCTGTTCGGGTTCGTGCCGCTTTCGTGGTCGCTGATGGGCGCGCTGGCCGCCGTGACGGTCGCCTATCTGGTGGCGGCGGAAGCCGCCAAGCAGTTCGCGATCCGCGGTTCCTGAAGCGGCAGATCGCTCAGGGATCGACCCACTTTGGTCGACGCGCCCTCAGGGTCTCAACGCGCAGGCTCGCCGAGATGGAAGTGATGGCGTCCCAGCGCGATGATTTCGTGGTCGGTCGGGTGATCGCAAGGCTGAGCGTGGAGGTCGCGCGCCTTGTGCGCGTGCGGACCCTTCTCGAGATGCTTCAACAGCAATGTCTTCTCGTTTCCGGGACCGACAATCAGGACCGCTTCGCTGTTTTGCAGTGCCTCATCGATACGTGGAAAGAAAGCCGGATCGTCCTGTACGTTGCCGGAACCGATGGTATTTGCCTTGTGATGCAAATGATCGGTGGCAAGATCGGAATGAATCGTCTTTTCGTCGACCGCATCGAGGCCCAAAAAGAAGATCTTGGCGACACGATGATCGATCCAGACAACAGCGTGGTTGTGAATAGTCATGGCATTTCTTCTTTATACAAGAGTGAAGGATAAGCAGCGCCGCAATCTCGCGGCGTATCGGCAGGTCAGTGCGACATCAGCACCGGGACCGTCATCGAATCGAACGTGCCCCGCGTGACGCCTCCGAGGATACGTTCCTTCAATCTCGAGTGGCCGTAGCCGCCCATCGCCAGCAGGCCGATATTGGTATCAGCCGCGATCGACAGAATAGTGCCTTGAACGTTGTCGCGATCAGCGGTCAGCCGCTCGATACGCGCCTTGATGCCGCGCCGCGCCAGATGACTGACGACCTGATCCGACGATGCTTCCCTCGCATCTTGCCGATCCTCGTTGACGGTAATCACGGTGACGGCCTCAGCGGATGTCAAAAACGGCAGCGCATCGCGCAATGCGCGCGCGGCCAACCGGCCTCCGTCCCAGGCAATCCCGACGTGGCGCGTGTCGAGCGGTCCCTTATGGGTGTAGGGAACCATCAGCATCGGCCCGCCGGAATTGAACAAAACCGCCTGCGGAATAATGTTGTCATAGCTGGAAATGGAGGCTTCCGGCTGGAGCACAACCGTTAAATCATAAAGCCGTGCGAGTTCGCCGATGGTTTCTTCGGCATCGGCAGGAATTGCCACGAGGGTTCGGGTGCCATACGCGATATTGGCGAGCTTGGCCTCGATCTCGAACACCGAGATCGCGGCATCCGCCCTTTCTTGGGCTCGCTCGTTTTCAACTCCCATCACGGCCGCAACGGCAGCACCGCCGCCTTCGACCACCATCCCGACCGCGCTCATGGATTCATAGCCGATGGCGATGGCATCAAGACGCGATCGGCGCACCGACCGCCAAGCGAGATTGCGACGTCGATCACCGGCCTGACCGGTCGCTCCGACGGAACATGAACCAGAATATTCCTGAACATCGTCGTTCTCCCAAATCTGCGGAACGCGCGAAGTCCGCGTTCCTTACATTCGCGTAGAGTAGCCGACGGACGCGGGGCGAAGTTGACCCACATCAAAGCCGGTGCGAGGTCAGACCCTTCCGGCGTCGCTTGAGACTGCGAAAAGGCCTCGGCCGCCGCGCGCAGCAGCTTCTTTCTTGTGCCGACGATAGTTCGGCAACTTCTTGGCGGGACGGCCGCCTTTAGTCGATGCGCCTAGCCTCGCGAAGCGCTCGAGATCGCGCAGATCCCCCAAAACCTGCTGCAATCGTTTCGTAGCCCGTGCGGAGTTGACGGAATTCGTTGCGGTCGTGCAACGGAACGATGTCTGTCAGCGCTTCCAGCATGTAACGGAGGCGCTTCGTCCGGATCCGCAGACGGTGACGGCGTGAGGCGCCAAGGGATTCGAGGCGCCGGCCTTTACGGATCAGCCGCTGACGCCAGCGATTGAGCTCGCGTTCGCTGTAGGCCTTCAGTGGCTTGGCGGGCTTGCCGAGCGAATTCCGCTCCCAACGTCGGAGCCATGGCCCGCGCTTGATCCAATCCGTCATCGCCTCCATCAGGCTTTGAAACCGTTGAGAATCCAGACGGCGAACCAGCCGGCGATGGTCCCGCGCCTGACATTTGTCGAGGCCCTGGTCGGTCCTGCGTTGAGCCCAGGCTCGGAACCGCTTGCGCCGCGCATACGCCACCAGGACATCGCTATCCCGTGCAGCACCTAGCGAGGCGTTCAGCCAGGCGATCTCCTTTTTCAGATGGCGCCATTTCGCGTCAGCCGTCATCGGCGCGAAGAACGACACGGCGGCGCGCAACCGCGTCAGCGCGACGCGCATCTGATGCACGGCCTCAGGGTCGCCGGCACAAGACGCCGCCATGGCCCGCCTTCACTCTGGCGACGCAGTCAAGCGCGATTTTCTGAAACGCCGTCGCGCAATCGAGGCTGGTTCGCCTGAGAACCCTTGCGCCGGCCGGGAACTTTTGTTTGACGGATCCGCGTCATGTGCCATCGCCCGACAGGCAACCAAGTGCGGAAAGGCAAGTAATGCTTCGCTGCAGCGTATCCTCCGGCGTTCCCGAAGCGTCCACCCTGTGCCAATTCACGACACCGAGCGAAGTGGCCTCCTGCTGCAGGGCAACATCCCGTGTCGCATCCGACGCATCGTGCTCTCGCCGTTCGATCCGCGAAAGCCGGGTCGCCAGATCCGTCGTCAGGAACAGACCGACAAAACGCCCATGGTGCTGGCGCGCCAAATCTGGAAGTGCTGCCCGCTGAGTTTCCCGCAGGAAGGCCGCATCGAGAACAACCGAACATCCCTGGGCGAGGACGCGCATCGCGGTCTTCGAAAGCAGGTCATATACACGCTGCGAGGTCTCGGCCTGATAGGCTGTCTTGAGGCAGGGCTGTGGTTTCGCTCACGTCGAACAGATGCTTGCGCAAGACATCCGAGCGGAGAATGACCGCGCCGGGTGGCGGCTCGATAATTCCGGCCAGCGCCCGGGCCAGAACCGACTTCCCGGTCCCCGACAGGCCGCCGATCGCGACCAGCATTGGCGGCTTCGGCACGATGAGGCGCCCGGCCAGATCGAAATAGCGTTTGGCATCACGCCAGACCGCTTCCCCGTCAGCCATCTGTTCGCTCTTGGTAAACAGCACATGTGCGCGGATCGCTGCCCGCATCGAGAGAAACAGCGGCAGCGCGGCGAGACCGTCGAGGTTCTCATCCGGCGTACCGGCCAGGTAGTGATTGAACACCGCGTTCGACGCCGCTCGATTGTCGAAATGAATCAAATCCATCAGCGTGAACGCGAGATCGTAGAGAACATCCGTCGTGGCGATCACCGGATCGAATTCGATGGCATCGAACAGCAGCGGCCTGCCGTCCACCAGCGCGATGTTGGCCAGATGAAGATCGCCATGGCAGCGCCGCACGAACCCCTGCCCGGCGCGCCGCTCGAGCAATGCCCGGAGCTTTGCGAGATGATCCGTGGCTGCGGGCATCGAGCTGATCGATGGCGGCGGCGTCAAGGCCGCGCACCTCGCGGAATTTTGCGGTGTTGCGGTCGATGATGCCGGGAATGGAGGCGAGCCAGCTTTCTCCATCGGCGCGCGGCGCCTTGTGGTGCGACTGCAGGATCGCATCTGCGAGGGCGGCCGCAAGAGACGACGCGATCTGTTGCGTCTCCGCGATACGATCAAGCGTCTGCTCCTCGTCGAAGCGCGCCATTTCGACCGCCCATTCGACCGGAGCGCCGCTTCCGCCGATTTCAAGCGCGCCGTCGCCGCCGCGCGTGATGGCAACAACCCGCCGGTAGAGCTCCGGGGCATTGCCCCGATTGACTTTCAGCTCCTCTTCGCAGGCGTGCTTGCGCTTCTCGAGCGTCGAATAGTCGAGAAACGGCAGCCGCACCGCGCGCTTGATCTTCAAGGCGCGATCGCCGCCGAGAAACACCACCGAGGCATGGGTATCGATCCGCTTGCCGCCCCTTGCCGGACCGAAGCCGGAACGTTCCAGAAAATCGAACACGCGATCCTGGAGAGCGCTCCCGGAGTTCCGCCGCGACGGCAATGTGCGGGGTCATGGCTGCAGCACGGCCGCGCCGGTGATCTGTCCGATCGCAGCTTCGACAGAACCTCATTGGCCTCCCGTAACGGGAATGCCGTCGTATGGGTCTTGATGCCAGCTTGGCCAGCGATCTCGAAGAGCTCGATTCCGTCATTGCGCGTGAGGTTGGCGACGGCGAGATCGGTCCGGCACGCCCCGCGAGCGCTGACTCTGATGCGCACCGCGCCGAGCCCTGGCACCGGATCAACTCGTTCCGGAAACTGGAGCGGCACACCAGGCGCCGTCAGCACCATCGCACGCATATCGTCACCCCTAATGTTAGTGCATTCAAGATAGTCACGATACCTGGCCGAAGTTTGATCCTCGTCAAAGAGCGAGATCTCGCCTTCGCTAACGTGCGCTGGTCACTACCATCCAGCGACTGGAGATCGACAAAATGCGCGCCCATCAGATCATGACGAAGTACGTCACTACGGTAACTCCTCATACTTCGATCCAAGACGCGGCAAACATTATGCTGCGCTGCCATATTAGTGGTGTCCCAGTCGTAAACGACGATGGGTCGCTCACAGGAATCATCTCCGAAAGCGACTTTCTTCGACGGAGTGAAATCGGCACCGAACGCAAACGATCCGCCTTTCTCCAGTTCTTCGCTGGCGCCGGCAAACTCGCCACTGATTTCGTCCATGAGCGAGGTCGTAAGGTGGAAGATGTCATGACGCGCGATCCGATTACGGTGAACGAGCAAACGCCACTGAGCGAACTCGTGGAGTTGATGGAGAAACAGGGCATCAAGCGCCTGCCGGTTATGAGCGGCAAAGTTCTGGTTGGAATCGTAACGCGTTCAAATCTATTGCAAGCGGTAGCCAGCATGGCGCGTGAAATTCCGGATCCAACTGCAGACGACGATCATATTCGCGATCGTGTCACAAGAACGATTCGCGCAACGGATTGGCGTCCGGCCGGGTTTCAGGCCACCGTCCGGAACGGAATTGTTCATCTTCACGGAATTATATTCGACGATCATGTACGCCAAGCGGCAATTGTCGCAGCTCAAAACGTCGCCGGCGTTAAAGAGGTCCATGACCACCTCTGTTACGTTGACACTTACTCGGGCTTCTACGTGGAGTTGCCCGAGGACATGAAAGCAGCGAGCTAGGGTGAAATCCAATGATGGTCGTCTTGCGAGCATTTCTATTGCGCAGAATTTGATCCTGCTCAAATGCTCCCCGCCTCTCCCCCTCTAGGATAACTCTATCAGGGGTGCGTGCTGTTCAGCCGCGCTCCGGAGATTGGAACAGGAGATCATCAAAATGCGCGCGCATCAGATCATGACCCGGCCGGTCTTTACCGTCCTGCCGAACGCCACCATCCTGGAGGCCGCAAACCTCATGCTGGAACGGCACGTTAGCGGGCTTCCGGTGGTCGATACTGCCGGGAAGCTTGTTGGCATTGTGTCGGAGGGTGATTTCATCCGCCGCAGTGAAATCGGCACCCAGCGCAAACGCAGCCGCCTGCTGAAGCTCATTCTCGGCCCGGGTCGAGCAGCAACCGACTTCGTTCACGAGCACGGGCTGCAGGATCGCCGAGATCATGACGCACGATCCGGTTACGATCACCGAAGATACTCCGCTCGAGACGATCGTGACATTGATGGAAAAAAACAAACTCAAACGACTGCCGGTAACTAGGGACGGTCGGGTTGTCGGCATCGTGTCACGCGCCAATCTGCTGCAAGCGGTTGCGAGCCTCGCCCGCCAGATTCCCGACCCTACCGCCGACGACGATCACATTCGCAACCGTATCATCGACGCGCTTGGCAGGAAGGACTGGTGCCCTCACGGCCTAAACGTCGTCGTTCGGGACGGTGAGGTTAACCTGGGCGGTGTCATCACAGACGAACGTTCGAGGCAAGCCGCCATCGTCTGCGCCGAGAATGTCGCCGGGGTGAAGCAGGTTCATGACCATCTGTGCTGGGTCGACCCGATGTCTGGGCTGTACTTCATCGCACCAGAAGACGAGGAACTGGCGAAGGCGAGTTAGGCCTGGACCGGTCCTACTCGTCGGTCTTTTCCCTCAGATACTCGTCGGGCACCTGTCCGAACCGACGCAGCACGTGTTTTTGAACTGGTTCATCTCCGTCGAAGAAACTGGTACGGCTGAATGCCACTGCGCCGGCGTGCCCGAAAACTTTCCACTGCCCTTGCGCCGTTTGTATTGCGAGCGTCGGACTTTCGCACTCGACCAGCTGACCCTCCACAAGGCGGCCATCGACAAGGTCAAAAGCCAAAGCCTGGAACCCAACGATTCCGGTCATCCGTTTCTCCTGTGTCAGCAGGTCGGCGCTGTCCTGCCGTCGGTACAACGCCGCAAGGCCCGCATCACGTCTTCGCGGGAGATGATACCCGCAAGCCGCTGATCACCGTCGATCACCGGCATGCTGCGGATTCGGTGATCGACCATCAGCTGAAGCACCCTCGTCAACCTGGTATCCGTCCCGACATAAATGAATTCCGAGGTCATAATATCGTTGACCGTGCGCTTCATCAGATCGTCGTAGCGCGGCATCATGTGGGCCGGAGTAAAGACGAAACACGCAAGGTGGTCGAACTTCGAAACCACCCCCACGATCTGCCCGTTTTCTTCGACCGGGTAGGTGTTGAAATCGTCTCTTTCGAAGAGGTCGCCGAGTTCGCGCAGCGTCCGGCTGCGGGTCACCGTCTTGACGTCCCGCGTCATGTGGTCTGCGACGACCTGTTCGACAAAGCTTTCCAAGACGTGATCCTCAATCGAGATTGGGATTATTCAACCACGTTGGCAGCCAACGAGGTTGATGAAGATCAACTTCAGCGTGACAGCAAGGAGCAGTGGTTCACGGGATTGATGAGCCGTCGCGTCACGCCCCCGAGAATCCATTCGCTCAGCCTTGAGTGCCCATAGGCGCCGGCAATGACCACGCCGGCGCCGACGTCCGATGCCACGCGCTCCAACTGCGTAGCGGCATCGCCACATTGCCCGGGCACTTGCTGCGATGCCTGTACGCCATGTCGCGATAGCCACGCCGCGACATCCTCAACGCGCAACAGCGCCGCGGCGCGATCGGCCTCGTCCTCGACAATTTCGACAATGGTGACTTCGCTGGCCTTACGAAGCAGCGGCAGCGCGTCGCTGACCGCCCGCCTTGCCTCGGCGGTGTCTTTCCAGGCAACCAGGACGCTCCGCAAGTCCAGCCAGTTGCAGGCTTCGGGAACGACCAGCAAGGGGCGTCCCACCTGCATTACCAGGTCGCTCGGATTGACCTGCACAAACGGATCTGCCAGCCCGCCGCGAGCAGCTTCCCCGACCACGATGATATCGCAGGCTCGGGCCTGTCGGACAATGAAGCGGGTCGGGAAGTCCTCCGCGCAACGCCATTCCACTTCAAGGGCGCGGTTTTGCATCGCCGCGCGAAACTCGCTTTCCAGCTCTTTCAGTCGGTTCTTGACCGCGGCCCACCCCTGATCGATCAGCCTCTGGGCCGGCTCGCCTTCCGTGAAATAGAGCGGCGGACTGAATTCGGCGGCGGCAGCTCCGATCACCCGGGCGCCAAACCGCTCCGCCAGTTGGGCAGCAACTTCCAACCGTGCGTCATTTGACTGGCCGAGTGCCAAACCGACCATCACCGTTTTATACGTCATTGCTTCCTCCAAATGCCGGCGTAATTCATCTTGTAAGCCGGTGGTCGGCGGAGAAACTGAGGCAGATCAAGAAACTGGCGATTCCTCGATGATGGGGTGAAACGGGAGCAATTTCAAAGCGCTGGCCTGCCACCGGGCATCTTGGTATCCTTCAGCCCTCGCCCGGCAACGAAGGCCATACGTGACCACCATCCTGCATCCAGCGTCTGAGGATCCCATCCGAAACGAGCGCTTTCGGCTCGGTATCGAAGGATCCGGCATTGGCGTATGGGATCTGGATCTGGTGACGCACCAGCTGCTTTGGTCGAATACGACCAGAGCCCTCTTCGGCGTACCCGACGATCTACCGCTCACTTACGAACTGTTCCTTTCCCTTCTGAACCCGGAAGAACGCGAGCGCACCCGGCAAGCCGTCGCGCGATCCGTCGAGACCGGTTGCGGTTTCGATCTGCAATACCGGGTCAACGGGCAATCGCAGTCACGCCACTGGGTTCGCGCGCGCGGCAGCATCGTCAAGAGCGAACAGGGTGGACCGGGCCACCTCAGCGGAATCGTCATCGACATCGACGATCAGAAGCAGATCGAGGAAGCGCTTCGAACAAGAGAAAGCCACCTTCGCTCGATCCTGGAGACGATTCCCGATGCGATGATCGTCATCGACGGCAACGGCATCATGCAGTTCTTCAGCAGCGCCGCCGAAAGGCAATTTGGCTACACGGAACGCGAGGCGATCGGCCAGAACGTCAGCAGCCTGATGCCAAATCCGGATCGTTCGCGCCATGACGGTTACCTCGCTCGCTATCGATCCACTGGTGAACGGCATATCATCGGCATTGGCCGAATCGTAACCGGTCAACGCAAGGACGGAACCACGTTTCCGATGCATCTTTCGATCGGCGAAATGCAATCCGGCGGCGCGCCCTACTTCACCGGCTTCGTCCGCGATCTGACCGAACACCAGCAGACCCAGGCACGGCTACAGGAGCTGCAATCCGAACTCGTCCACGTTTCGCGACTGAGCGCGATGGGAGAGATGGCGTCGGCGCTTGCGCACGAGCTCAATCAGCCGCTCGCCGCGATCAGCAACTACATGAAGGGTTCGCGTCGTCTGCTAACCGACAGCACCGATCCGAACACCCCGAAAATTGAAAGCGCGCTGGACCGCGCCGCCGAACAGGCGATCCGCGCCGGGCAGATCATCCGGCGGCTGCGCGATTTCGTGGCCCGGGGCGAATCCGAGAAACGCGTCGAAAGCCTTTCCAAACTGATCGAGGAAGCCGGCGCGCTCGGCCTCTCCGGCGCCCGCGAACAAGGCGTTCAGCTTCGGTTCAACCTGGATCCGCAGCACGATCAGGTGCTGGTGGACCGGGTCCAGATCCAGCAGGTGCTGGTCAATCTGTTTCGCAACGCGCTCGAGGCCATGGCGCATTCCTCGCGCCGCGAGCTGACCGTATCCAATACGCCGGTAGCCGACGACATGATCGAAATAGCCGTGTCCGATACCGGATCCGGATTCGGGGAAGACGTGGAGCAAAGCCTGTTTCAGACCTTCTTTACGACCAAGGAAACCGGCATGGGCGTCGGCCTGTCGATCAGCCGCTCGATCATCGAGGCGCATGGCGGCCGGATGTGGGCCGAAACCAACGCGGCGGGCGGCGCGACGTTTCGCTTCACCCTTCCCGCCGCATCAAGCGAGAGTTTGACAGATGGCGCATAGGGGAAAGGTCTATGTCATCGACGACGATGAAGCGATGCGGGATTCGCTCGAATTTCCTGCTCGGCGCCGCGGACTTCGAAGTCACGCTGTTCGAGTCGGCCCAGCATTTCCTCGACGGGCTCCCGAGCGACTTTGGCTGCGTGGTCTCCGACGTCCGCATGCCCGGCATCGACGGCATCGAACTTCTGCAACGTCTGAAGGCGAGCCGCAGCTCGTTCCCGGTGCTGATCATGACCGGGCACGGCGATGTTCCGCTGGCGGTCGAGGCCATGAAACTGGGCGCCGTCGACTTTCCTCGAAAAGCCGTTCGAGGACGACCGCCTGATCGGCATGATCGACATCGCGCTGAAACAGGCCGAGTCCGGCGCGCGAAGCGAAGCCGCGACGTTAGACATCGTCGCCAGGGTCGAAAGCCTCAGCCCGAGGGAACGCCAGGTGATGGAGGGACTCGTCGCAGGGCTCTCGAACAAGCAGATCGCCCGGGAATATGACATCAGCCCGCGCACCATCGAGGTCTACCGGGCCAATGTCATGACCAAGATGCAGGCCGGCAGCCTTTCCGAGCTTGTCCGCCTGGCAATGCGTGCCGGCGCGATCAAGGATTGAGGCAAATCAAGTCATCAGCGCGCAATTGGGCGTCTATTGTCCGATGCTATCAAAGCAACCAGCATAATTCGGACGATGATCCTGATGGCTTCGGCGACCCCAGCACCAATGATCTATGTTGTCGACGACGACACCGACGTACTCGGATCGTTGCGATTCCTGCTTGAAACCGACGGATTCGACGTGCGGACGTTTCGCAGCGCCGCGGCCCTGTTAAACGGAAGCATCCCGGGCGAGGCCGACTGTTTCGTGATCGACTACAAGATGCCGGCGATGAGCGGCATCGACCTGGCGAACCGCCTGCGGAACCGTCATGCCGACACCCCGATCATTCTGATTACCGGCTATCCGGATGAAAACATCGAGGAAAAGGCCGCCGCGGCCGGCATACGCCACGTGCTGCTGAAGCCCCATCTCGAGGAAAGCCTCGTCAGCCGCATCCGGGGCGCCATCCAGGAAGGCTCGCGCCGCCGGGCGATAAGCGCTCGGGACGACCTCCGGTAAACTACTTAGGGTACTCCCCTTAAGATATCGCGCGAAATTGTCAGCCTCCATCACCCGCGTAGGGTTGGTCATCCGCCGCAAAGGAGATGGCTCATGCTCACCCAATCGCTCAACACCTCCATTAGCTCGACCAAGGTCGCTCCGGTCCCGTTTGCCAAGCCCGACCAGTTCTGCGGGCTGACTGGGCACGCCGGCCTCGTGGCGTCGGAATTTTCGTACCGGAAGGACGAGGAGATCTACGGCGAGGATGAGTTGGCTGAATATGTCTATCAGGTGATCCGGGGCGCGGTCCGGACCTACAAGCTGCTTTCCGACGGGCGCCGCCAGATCGGCGCATTTCTCCTGCCCGGCGACGTCTTCGGACTAGAATCGGGCACCAGCCATCGCCTCGCCGCAGAAGCGGTCATCGACACGACCGTGCGCCTGGTAAAGCGCAGCAGCCTCGAGCAGGCCGCCGGCGTAGACGTCCAGGTCGCGCGCAAGCTCTGGGGCATCACGGCCGGCGAACTGCGGCATGCGGAAAATCACATGCTGCTGCTCGGACGCAAGAACGCAATGGAACGCGTCGCGAATTTCCTGCTCGAGATGGATCGCCGCCTCGCCGTCGCCGGCATGATGGCGCTGCCGATGTGCCGCCGCGATATCGGCGACTATCTCGGGTTGACGCTGGAAACGGTATCACGGGCGCTGTCGCAGCTCCATGGCGAGGGCGTGCTGGGATTTTCCGGCGCCCGGCAGATCGTGCTGCGCAATCGCCAGCGGCTGCGGAACATGGACGCCTGAGGCAGGCCATCGGCCTGCCGCGCAACGATGCGCATTGCAAAAAGGAAGGAAGTCTACAATGAATAGCTATCGCGTCTCCTTCTACAAGGATCTCCTGAATTCGGACGGACATAGCTTCAAGTGTCTGCAGCGTGAGGTCGATGTCCAATCGGACGGCCCGTCGCAGGCGCTGGTGTTGGCCGAACGGCTGGTCGACAATGAACGCCTGAACGCCGACTGCGTCGAGGTGATGCACCTGACCGGCCATCATGAATTCGAACACCCGTCGAGCCCGTCGTCTGCTCCCTGCAAACACACTTGGAGCCGCGTGTCCTGACGAGCGCGCCATGACATGGACCGCTTCCTGGAACTTGCCGCCGGCTATTCCACTGCATTTCAATCACCTCTCATCGCCTTCGTCCTGACGTCGCTCATCATCGAAATGACGCCGGGACCGAACATGGGCTACCTCGCCGTGCTCGGCGCGAGCCGGGGCCGTCTCGCCGGATTCTCCGCCGTCCTCGGCGTCGCGCTGGGATTGGCGCTGCTCGGCGTTGTGGTCGGGCTTGGTGCGGGATCGCTGATCCTGAGCAGCCGCCTCGTTTATGAAAGCCTTCGCTGGGCTGGCGCGCTGTATCTCTGCTGGCTGGCTTATGACAGCTGGAAAGAAAGTCGGCAACCGGCCGAGACAGCATCCGTCAGCCAGTCTCTTTTCGTGCAGTTCCGCCGCGGATTTATCACCAACCTGCTCAATCCAAAGGCCGCGCTGTTCTTCATCGCCGTGGTTCCGGAGTTCACCGCCGGTCCCGCGCCTTCGCTGCGCGAACTGACTATTCTGGTTGCCATCTATGTCGCTGTCGCCACTTTCGTGCATGGGTTGATCGTGTTGCTGGCGGGCACGATGCAGGCCTTTCTTGCCGCGCCTCAGAGGCGTCAGATGGCCGGCAATGTTTTCGCCGTCGTGCTTTTTCTTGTGGCGCTATGGCTGTTCGTCAGCGGCGCCCGTTAGGCCATCTCACTTTCCTCGTCGAGGCGGCCGGCAGAGCATCATGCCGTGCGATCCCACGAATTGTTCGGAACCGCCGAAGGAGACGGCAAACATGACGGTGAGCCCGCTAGGAATGCGCGTGGTTCATTCGCTCAGCTTTAGTTGGGCGAAAGTTGATCGAGATCAATACGACTCCGCCGTCGGCTTTACATACGTGGCGGCATGTCCAAGACTCGTCCTTCCCATCAATGGCTCCCCATATCCATCGCGCCCCAGGACATCAAGCTTCAGCTCTACTTCCACCGCCGTCCGTTGAAGCGTGCCCGAAGCGCGCGTCTCCCTGGGAGATTGCTGTGTTGTCGTCTCACCCTGACGGGGGGCGCATTTGCTCGCGTGGCGCGGCTGTTGACGACCGGAGCGCAAATGATCGGTTCGGATGCTCTTGACTGTTTTAGCATCATGGATTTGTCGGTTTGACATCGTACCTTAAGCGATCACAGACAACCGATTGTGGACGGCAATTACTCCTGGTGCGGACCATGCGGCGGTCTCGATAACCTGGTGTTCATTCCAATCGTCCACAACGCCATCAAGAGTAACTTCACCACCCTCTTCGACGGTAACGCGTATTCCTTCCACTTCCGAACCAACACGACGCCGCAGCGCATCCTCAATCTTCTTCCTAACATCTGTCGCCTGCACTGGGGGTTTGATCGTAACGTTGTTTACAATGCCTCGGACACCCGAGAGCTTTTGAATGGCGTCTTCGGCGGAATGTTTCTGGAAATGCCAATCGACGTTGCCCGTCAACGTCACCCAGCCATTTCGAACGAGTACCTGAATTGCCCGTTCGGGAACGACACTATTCCAACCTAACACGTCGACGGCCCGCTTGGCGATTTCATCATCGTCAATTTTTTCCTCGAAGGGATAACGCACCTCAATCTCGTCGGCGATCGCTCGAACGCCACGAACTCGCCGCACAGCGTTGATCGCCGCCTGCTTCTGCGGGACGCTACCAACATGACCGGTCAAAGTGACGACGCCTTGTTCCACGGCCACCCCGACGTGGGTCGCATCGAGACTGGGCTCGTATTCCAGCTCCTCGGTGATGGTTTGTCGCAGGAATGTCTCGCTCATACCTGAATTTCCTTCAATCCAAACGCGTTGCCGTATTAGCTGACCTTTGCCCATTCCTCGTCTTCCGGGGACCTGAACGAAAGCCCGGAAATGGTGTCGAACACGTAGAGGTGGTCGTGAACCAGCTTGACGCCGGAGACATTTTCGGCCGCCACGATTATCGCCTGCCGAAAGCGCTCGTCGTCGATCATACCACTTAGATGCACAATTCCGTCCCGTACGCTGACGCCGAGC
Source organism: uncultured Alphaproteobacteria bacterium (assembly GCA_963742665.1). Taxonomy (GTDB): domain Bacteria; phylum Pseudomonadota; class Alphaproteobacteria; order Rhizobiales; family Xanthobacteraceae; genus Bradyrhizobium. The sequence goes on along the minus strand of CAVUNH010000004.1, from coordinate 8,519 downwards.
CGCGTAGGCTGCCATTCATTCTTCTCGATGGATGCGATCACGCGGCTACGAATGTGGTCATCATTGGCCGTCGGATCCGGAACGTCCCGCGCCAGGCTTGCGACAGCACGAAGCAGGTCGGTGCGGGTCACAATCCCCACCAGCTTGTGTCCACGCAACACGGGCACACGCTTGACATTGCGGCGTTCCATCGACCGCACAAGCTCCGCAAGGGACATGTCCTCGGTTGCGGTACAAAGGTCGTCCTGGGTCATGATCTCGCCGACCTTTCGACCATTCTCTCGCACGTAGTCCTGGGCGACCCTTCCGGCGGTCCCCAGGAGGAATTTGAGCCACCTGATGCGCGGTCGCTGTGTGCCGATTTCGCTACGGCGGACGAAGTCTCCTTCCGAGACCATGCCGATCAGCCGGCCTGCCTCGTCAACCACCGGGAGGCCGCTGACGCGATGTTGCAGCATGAGATTTGCGGCATCCAGAACGGGCGTGTCGGCTTTCACCGTGATCACCCTGCTTGTCATGATTTGATGGGCACGCATGCGAGGCCTCCTGTTTCAGAAGAAAGACTATTCTGGATCAGGCGTCTCCTCATTGATGCAGGTCAAACGGTACGCCGCCCTCGCCACTTCCATCCAAAGAAGGCAGGCGTCATTTTGCCGGTGACGCTGCCTCGTCACTGGAAACATGGAGATCAAGGCTCACGATCGGACTACGAAGAGACTGAACCTAAACGGCGGCGGCCGGCGCCGCCGGGGTGCTGTTTGTCGGCGGATGGCCAAGTAACCGAGCAAAGCCCCAGATACGGAGGCCCATGCTGACGCTGACACCACCCGCCGACGCGACAGCGTTTGTCCCCGCCTCGGTCTTGCTGCAGCGGCTGCACGACGAGGCGCCGGCGGATCACTTTCCTTGGCTGGCTAATGAGCCGCATGCACAAGCGCTCCTTCGGCCTCATCATGCTGCTGCTCGCTGTGGTCGCGATTGCACCGGGTGTCTCGATCGTGGCCGGCCTGCTGCTCATGATCCCCGCGTTCCAGATGATCGCGGGCCGAACTGCCCCGGTCTTCCCCCGCCGCATCGCCGTCCGCCATTGCCGACGCGGCACCTTGCCGCTCTGGTGCAGCGAGCCGTGCCCGTGCTGAGGTATCTCGAGAAGCTCATTCATCCGCGCTGGCCGACTCCGCTCGACGCGACCAAGCGTCTCGTCGGCGCCGTCGTCGCGGTGCTGAGCATCGCCATGGTGATCACTCCCGTCCCTTTCAGCAACGTCGTCCCTGCCGTCGTGATCGCGCTGATCTCGCTGGCCTATCTCGAGGAGGACGGGCTCCTGCTCTCGATTGCGCTGCTGGCCAGCGTCATTGTGCTGGCGGTCGAGTTGGCGGCGGTCTGGGAGACGATCCTCGGCGCGAAATGGATCGTCGGCCTGTGGCACTAGCGCGGCAAGGCGCAAGCGCTTCGCGACATGGCAAGGTATGCCGTCGCGCTTACCCGATTCCTGAGAAGTCAGCCGCTCGAACCTCAATCGAAATTGCGATCGGCCGCATCCTTTCGGAGCACAAAACGTAATGTCGGATGCCGGACATAGTTGATTTGTATCAATCCTGGCCCTCTCTTGCGGCGTCTAGGCTCATTCTGTCCTGGAATTCAGCGAGAACCTCTCACGGGGGCCGATATCATGATTGATGAACGTTCGTCAGGCGGATCCAGCCTACCCCCGGGCGTCATTTTTCGGAACCCGGATCAATGTTTGCCTGCTGCGGAGCCGACGAACTACCGGCTCGTGGAGATTCAATTGCGAAAAGCGCTCGCGAAAAGCGAGGCGCTGCTTCTTGAAAAGGACGAGTTGATCCACAGACAAGAACTATTGAAGGAGGAATCCGATCATCGGTTGTTGAACGATCTCCAGATGACCATCAGTCTTCTTTCAATGCAAAGCCGGAATTCAGCAAATCCGGAAGCGGCTGCGCAATTGGCCGCGGCGGCCAATCGCGTCTCCATGATTGCGCGAATCCATCATCGACTTAATTCCTACAAAGGCCTGAAAACAATAGAGTTCAAGAAATTCCTCGAGGACTTTTGTCGAGATTTTTCGGCGATGTCATCCTCGGACCAGTCCCCGGGCAAGATCAGCGTCGAAGGCCGTGAAGTAAATTTGCCGGCCACCACCGCCATCCCGCTCGGCTTCATCGCCAGCGAGATGATTACGAACGCGGCAAAGTACGGCAAGGGCCGGATCGCCATCAGGCTGGAGTCGGATCCGAAGCATGGTTACGCCCTTTCGGTTGCCAATGATGGCCCGGCGTTGCCGGAGGGGTTCGACCCGACGCAAGCAAAGGGCTGGGGATGAGAATTATCCAATCATTCGTAAGACAGATAGACGGTGAGTTGAGGATCGGTCGAGGCGACGACGGATTAGGTGCACGTTTTGCCGTGCTGTTTCCAGCACCGACGGGAGCAAGCGATTAGCCGCCTTCGCCACCATCCGGAAACACATCTCGTCGACCGCATCGGATGGCTGAGGGCGGCGGTTCTTGGCGCCAATGACGGGATCATCTCGACAGCAAGCCTGATCGTCGGCGTTGCAGCAGCGGCTGCAACACAGAACGATGTACTGATCGCAGGCGTGGCGGGTCTGGTCGCCGGCGCCATGTCCATGGCTGCCGGTGAATATGTATCGGTGAGCTCACAATCTGACACCGAGAAAGCGGACCTCGCACGTGAACGCCAGGAATTGAGCGACGATCCGCGGGCAGAGCATGACGAACTTACCGAAATCTACGTCAAGCGTGGCGTCGATCGCATAACCGCACGGCTGGTTGCACAGCAATTGATGGAAAAGGACCCGCTTGCCGCTCACGCCCGCGATGAGCTCGGAATTTCCGAAATCACCACAGCACGTCCGGTACAGGCAGCGCTGACATCCGCTGTAATGTTTTCCGTGGGCGCATCAATGCCATTGCTGATGGTCATTGTAGCTCCCATCAATATGCTGGTCCCCGTTGTGTCTGCAGCGTCCCTGGGCTTTCTCGCCGTGCTCGGTGCTGTCGGCGCAAAAGCGGGCGGCGCGAACATTCTGCGCGCAACAGTGCGCGTGACATTCTGGGGGGCTTTGGCCCTCGGTATCACCGCTGGGATCGGCAAGCTATTCGGCACAATTATCTGATGCCGCGAGCGGCCATTGCGCAATTACGCCTCGACGTAGCGGCGGACGTTTGCGCGGCGTTACCATAATAAAAACTGGGACAGTCTCTCGATACACTAAGTTGACTGCCTGAACGCGAGGCACTTATGGCGTTCAAAGGGATCCTTATTGCTCCAATAAGTCATCCGGGCGGCGTCCGACCATGATCAGCGACCCATCGATTGAAAATTTGGTACCATTGCGCCGCCGTCTTGGCCTACCTCTCCTTGTGATGTACGGGACGGGAATTACCGTCGGCGCCGGCATCTATGTCCTGATCGGCGCAGTTGCCGGTCATGCCGGTATCTATGCTCCATGGTCATTCGTACTGGCTGCGGTGGTGATGGGCCTGACCGTCGCCTCTTATGCGGAATTGTCGACCCGCTATCCGGTCAGCGCCGGCGAAGCGGCTTACGTCAGGGCGGCCTTTCGATCGCCCGCCTTCTCGACGGCCGTCGGCCTGCTGACCGTCGCGATCGGAGTGATTTCCTCGGCTGCGGTAACGCTTGGATCCGCCGGTTATATCCAGCAATTTGTCGATCTTCCACAATCTGTAATCGTGATCGTCGTTCTGGTGATTCTTGGAGGCGTGGCATGCTTGGGGAATTCTGGAGTCTGTCGTCCTGGCGAGTGTCTTTACGGTAATCGAGGTCGGTGGACTCGTCATCATTGTCGTCGCCGCCGCTCACGCCGATCTGCCCATTGTCACGACGACCGCACATATGCCGCCAATGAATGCGGCCGGGCTGTCAGGAATCGCCTTCGGTAGTTTGCTCGCATTTTTTGCTTTCATCGGCTTCGAGGACCTTGCGAACGTCGTCGAGGAAGCGAAGGTGCCGCACCGCGACATCCCGCGCGCCATGATACTGACATTGCTTATTTCAACCATTCTGTATGTCGTTGTCGCAGCGGTCGCGGTGAGTGCCGTGTCGATTGAACGCCTATCTTCCTCGTCGGCACCGCTGAGTCTGGTCTTTCGTGAAGTCGCCGGCGTCAGTCCGGCGACAATAAGTGCTATCGCCATTGTCGCAACGCTGAACACGATCCTTGCGCAGATGACGATGGCGTCTCGGGTTATCTACGGCGTCGCGCGCGAACGCCAGTTGCCTGCCGTCCTCGCGCAGGTGAGCCCACGAACCGGAACTCCCTTGGTCGCGACAGCGCTTATTGTAGCGACGGTCGTCCCCCTTGCGCTGTTCGTGCCGCTGGCATCGCTCGCAGAAGGCACCTCTTTGGCAACACTTGGGGTCTTTTCGCTCGTCAATCTATCGTTGCTCCGGCTTCGCTATCGTGGGGTGCAGTCCAAAACGCCACATGTAACCATCCCGATTTTGTTTCCCGCGGCCGGATTTGCGACCTGTATTGCCATGATGGCGATCGCCTTTTTGAAGTAGGTACGCCAAAATGCGCCAGAGGTATCGTGCCACCCAGTCATTTCGCAGGCTCCGCCACTGTCAAGACGAACCAGAATGCTAGATCAGACCTACAATGCTCCAGACGAAAGACAGCTGCTCTCTCGCTTCTGGCAAAGCGCTTCCGGTTTCTGGCGCGGGCGTTCCGCGTGGCGCGGATGGCTGCTGGTCGTCCTGCTGATCGCTACTGTGCTCCTGCAGCTATGGACGCAGTACGGGTTGAATTTCTGGAATCGCGACTTCTTCAATGCGATCGGCCGTAAGGACGCAGCGGACCTCTGGACGCAGGCGCTGCGGTTCGTACCCTTGGCCGCTGCCAGCATTTTCCTCACCATCCTTTCGGTCTGGAGCCGGATGACCATGCAGCGCACATGGCGCGAGTGGTTGAGCAACCATCTCTACGACTATTGGCTGGAAAATGATCACTATATCCGGCTGAGATTCATGCCCGGGGACCATCAAACTCCCGAGTTTCGGATCGCCGAGGACGCGAGGATTGCGACAGACCTTCCCATTGACCTTACGATCGGACTGTTCTCGTCGTTCCTAACGGCGATTACGTTTATCGGCGTTCTCTGGTCCGTTGGAGATAGCCTAGCCATAAGCTTCAGCGGCTTGACGGTGACTATTCCCGGCTACCTTGTCATATCGGTTGTGGTCTATTCCATCCTGCTTTCCGCCGCCACATTGCTGATCGCCCGCCACCTGACCCACGTGCTGGAAGAAAACAAACGAAGCGAGGCCGAACTGAGATCGATCGGGACCCACCTGCGCGAAAGCGGCGAAGGGACCGCGTTCGCGGACGGCAAGAAGGACGGGCGCCAAGCCGTAGGCACGGCTTTGGAGGCGGTAATCGCCATTTGGCGAATCTATTGTTGGCAGCTGATGCGGTTGACACTGATCACGTACACTAGCCTCCTGATTACACCCGTCGTCGGCTTGCTGCTGTGTACCCCAAAATATCTCGCAGGCGCGATGAGCCTCGGGGAAGTGGTCCAGGCTGCGGCCGCCTTCGTCATGGTGCAGGGCGCGTTCAATTGGTTCACCGACAACTATGCACGCCTTGCGGAATGGGCCTCCTCCGCCAATCGCGTCGCATCGCTGCTGCTTGCGCTGGATCGGATTGATCGCGCGCGGGATGACTTGAAGGGATCAGATGAATGAAAGACCCTTACGAGACGCTCGGCGTAACTCGATCCGCGACCGATAAGGAGATCAAGGACGCATTCAAGAAACTGGCGCGCAAATTCCATCCTGACCTCCATCCGGGTGACAAGGAGGCGGAGGCGAAGTTCAAGAGCATCTCGGCTGCCAACGATCTGCTCAAGGACAAGGAGAAGCGCCGGAAGTTTGATGCAGGCGAGATCGACGCCAGCGGCGCGGAGCGACCGCAGGAGCGATTCTATCGCGACTTCGCCGACGGGCCTGCCTACACCTCGCATGCCGCGCAGGATGGATTTGACAGCAACGAAGATCTGGAAGAATTCCTGGCAAAAGCGTTTGCCGGCCGAGGTCAACGCTCACAGGGTACGTTCCGGGCGCGCGGCCAGGATGTGAGCTACGTGCTTCCGGTCGCCTTCCTGGACGCTGCCAACGGCGCCACCCGCACCATTACGCTTGCCGGAAGGCAAGACCTTGCAGGTGACCGTGCCCGAAGGCGCCGAGGACCGGCAAATGCTGCGGCTGAAAGAACAGGGAATGCCGGGCTATGGCGGCGGGCCGCCGGGCGACGCCTATGTCGAGCTGCATATCCAGCCGCATCCGTTCTTTCGCCGCAAGGATGACAACATCCATGTCGAAGTGCCCGTGACCCTGAAGGAGGCGGTGCTGGGCGGCCGGATCGAGGTGCCGACAATAGGTCAACCGGTGACGGTGACGGTCCCGAAGGGATCGAATACCGGCACCACGCTGCGACTGCGCGAAAGAGGCATCCGCAATCGCAAAACCGGTCAGCGCGGTCATCAACTGATCACCCTGAAGGTGGTCTTGCCGACAGCCGAAGAACCCGAACTGGTCGAGTTTCTGGAAGCATGGCGGCCGAAAAACCAGCAGGATCCGCGCAAGGAGATGGTGACATGATGGCTATCGACGACCTTCTGGCGACCATATCCACGCTGCAACGTAGCGATCTTGAACGCTGGATCAGCGAAGAACTGGTCGCTCCGCAGCAGGATGCAGGATCGCTCTCGTTCTCGGAGATGGAATGCGCGCGGGTCCGTCTCATCTGCACCCTGACTTATGAACTCGAGATTGATAGCGGCGCGCTACCGGTCGTGTTGTCGCTGGTCGATCAGCTCTATGATACCCGCCAGCGTCTGCTGTCGCTGACCCGGGCCGTGACGGTGCAGGACAAAACCATTCAAGCAGCGATCATCGCTGCTATGTCACCTGGTGGCAGATTCCCCGGGGCCAGCCAACCTTAACTGTTTTCTGGCCGAGCACTAACCACAGCCGCTCCGACTGCAGGAGCGTCGAGACGGGGCCTTTTGAGGGCAAATACCTCCGATAATCTACTTAGAAGGCCCTCCCTAAGATAAGAAGCGCAATTTCGCGACCAAGTGATCCCAACTAGCAATAGCCATCAAGCCCCTCGGGAGATGGCACATGCTCACTCAATCGATCCGCGCTCCTATCGCAAATCCCAAAGTCGGCACTGCCAGCCATCTTGACCATTTCCATACGGTTACCGGTCGCGCAGGCCTGGTCGCCACGGAATTCTCCTACCGAAAGGATGAGGAAATTTATGAGGATGAGCCGTCAGACTATGTCTACCGGGTCATTTCCGGCTCGGTCTTAGGGGCGTTCTAACTTGTTGGAATCTGGACCGACCCACCGGCTGACCGCCGAAGCGATGGTCGATACGACTGTTCGCCTGGTTAGGCGTCGCCGCCTGGAGCAGGCCGCCGGCATCGCGGTTCAGGTTGCTCGAAGCCTCTGGGCCATGACCGCCGGCGAGCTCCGGCACGCTGAAGATGATATGCTGCTTCTCGGTCGAAAGAACGCAATGGAGCGCGTAGCAAGCTTCCTCCTTGAGATGGATCGACGTCTCGCCACTACCGGCATGGTGGCGCTTCCGATGTGCCGCAGGGACGTCGGAGACTACCTTGGCCTCACGCTCGAAACAGTCTCACGGGCACTTTCTCAACTCCACGCCGACGGCGTACTTGGCTTTTCCGGCGCTCGCCAAATCGTGCTCCGCAACCGCCAGCGCCTGCGCAGCATGGATGCCTGAGAGCTTTCTCCAAAGACAGGTCATCCCAAATCTGAAAGCCTTGAAAACACCGGGAGGCGTTGATGAATTACTCAATTTGCAGCGCGGATCGCACGACCCACCTGAAAATCGTGGTCATTGCGCTGGCGGCGAGTATCGGAATTGCCAGCCTTGGAATCGCAGCCCACTTCAAGGCCGGCGAACAATACTCCGAACCGGCGCACGTGCTCAAAGCCGGCAAGCCAAGCTTATGGTTCGCCGTCGCATTGCCTACCCGTCAGGACACGTTATCCGGCTTGATCTTTGTCAACGGCCCTCCGGCTCCGTCTGGTACCCAAATCAAATGATCATGCGCAGCGATCCATGGCATACCCGCTCCACCATCAGCCGGTGGGCGCACACCCTGGAACGGACGGGGCTCGCCTTGGCGGGGGCCGCATGCGGATTGTTCGTCGCCGCGCACGTGGGAAGGGCTGACATTGACTTGATCGGTTCGGCTGTTGCCGTCCTGGCCATGATGCTTTACGGGGCTGCCGGTTTCTATCTCGGGATCGATCTGCCTCCTGTTCCTCCGGACCACCGAATGCACTTACCGCTTCGGCACGGACTAGGTTCCAGTTGGGATGCTGTGGAACTGTTGAGCGCGGCCGGCACTTTTCTCGCTGCGGTGGCGGCAGTTGTGTCCGTCTCCAGCATTATTCTCGACGAAACCGCGCGC
>CAVUNH010000003.1:0-228748 GCA_963742665.1 uncultured Alphaproteobacteria bacterium | reverse complement strand
CGCGGGCCCGACATTGCGGTCGCTGGTGAAGCTGGCGGTGGCGAGCGACAGCGCCGACGAGCTCGGCAAGAAATGGCGGCGGCGCTTTGATCGCAGCTTGCAGCGCCAGGGAATAGTCCAGCCTGGCCGCGCCAGCTCGCCAGATCTGGCCGAGGTCTAAAACCTTATCAAAAAGGCGTAGCCGCAGCCGTCACCGGAGCGGTGGCTTCGCCATGCTCATCCGCCGCATAGACCAGGCGCGCCGTGACGCGTCGAACAGATGTGAGGGCCGTTGCGAATTTTTGCGCTCGGGAGATTAGTTCCTTGTCCGCATCGACGACCGTTAACCAGCGTGGCCGTTGCACCACAAACTGCGAGCCCTCAACGACCGGCACCGAAACATTGGTCCGCAGCGTGACGATGGCTTCATGCCTTTGGTCCGCCAACCGCTGATGCAACTGTTGCATTTGCACGTCGTACTTCGTGCCTTGATGAGGAGGAAAAGTAATGACGACGATGGCTCGTCCGGGTTTACGGAAGCAGCCGGATTTCCGAGAAGGTCGCGTGCTTTTCACTGTCCTCGCCGATCCCGGCGTCGGTATCAGGAACACGATGTCAGCGCCATCAAGGGCACTTCGTTTGCGTTCTGCCCATGCGTTGCGCTTGGCCTTGGTGGGCGGCATCGGTTCGCGGTGAAACCGTGTGGATGCCGCTCAGATTGCCGCTCGCTCAAGTGCCACGATACTGCGTTTGGGCAGTGACGTAAGCCCGGCGTGCAGTTCTTTATCCAGCAACTCCCGCACGATGGCTCGTCGTGCCATTCGAGGTGCTTTCCGTCCGCGCTTCCATCGTGTCCCGGCGAATAATACCAGGCAATACCAAGCGTCTCCTTTGCGTTCCGGAGAGCGCGCAGGAAAGCGAATTTGATCATGTCGCTAACATCGCCTGCATATTGGTCGCGCATGTGGCCCTCAGACATTCCGCAAGAAACTGCCCGTGCAGCAAGATGCTTCACAGCGCGTCATGCCTGTTAACTCATACGCGGAATGCGCGTCTTGCTCGGACCAGCCAAAACTTGTTCTGAGCGGCCATTTGTTCGCAAGGGCTTTATTAACCTGACAGGGCCTTTACTGATTTTTTGCGACAATCACCGTACGGCACCCTATGACCAAGATCGATCCCGCCTGCACTGCTGACGCTCGCCGTAGCGCGCTCACTGCACCACAAACCCGCCGCAGGATCCCGCGCGCCTTCGACCGATCACAAAAACGGCCCCGGTCTAACCGGAGCCGCAAGGCTGGTCCTTTGGAAGAATGTACATGGGACGATTATTCTGATGTACCCGGCCATTCATACCGAGGAACTAAGTCAGGGATAGTTGTCCTCAAGTACAGTGCCCGGTGCCATGCCGGCCGATCCGCATGGCACCGTCATCGACCGCACCACGCCCCAGGCCACCAGCACCGCGATCGCCGCGCTGATGCTGTCGACCACCTCGAAAGCATGGCCGGCGGCGAGCATGTGGTCGGCGATCCGTTGCTGGTCCGGTGACAACCGGCCGCCTGGCCGCTTCACTTCCAAAAACATGACCCGGCCGTCAGTGTGGAAGATCTGGAAATCAGCCCAGCCTCGCCGCGTGCCCATCCTGGCCAGCCGGCCGGTCCGCTGGTCCTCGCCGCGCGCAGTTCGCCGGCGGGGAAATGTGTCCATTCAACGCCGGGCAATGCCCAGCGCCGCAACAGATCGGCGATCGTGACATGCAGGGCAAATTCACTCGGCGCCGGCGGCGCTATTCCCCTTTGCCGGCGCGATCGGAACAGGTGCAGTTGCCGCGCCGGCATCGTGTCACGCGATCATAGAACCCGGCGGCGAGCCCGGCGGCACCAACTTGAGCGGCTTCGTGCCGCTGCGCTCCAGCACCTCTAGCCGCGCGCGCAATTCCTTTAGCTCGGCCTGCAACGCCAGGCGCGCTTTGCGTTCCTCGCCGAGCACATCGCCGACCGCTTCAATGATCGGCCGGTCAAGCGCGGCGCGCGCATTGCCGGCAGTTCCTCAAGGTCGGCAGCGGAATAGTTGTCCCAGCTAGCGGTCGTCATGGCTGTCTCGCTTTCTCAATCGCCGTGGTCAGGTTCGTCACCGTTTGGATTGCCTGGCGCGCGGACATGGGCCGGATGAAGATCCAGACAACGTCTCGCAATGGTCGAGCACACAGCGCTCAACCAGACGCCGATCGTCAAGCGCGGCGGCGAGTTCAGGAATTTGGGTGCCGGTGGTGACGGTCATGGCGCCCCTCCCTACCAAGAGACACCGGAAATAAATGCAACTTTTCCGGTCGCTCGCATCCCCCAATCGACCTCGATGATGCTGCGCAGGCCGGTCGTCGCGGTTTGCCACAGCGATTGCGTCGGTGACGCCACCACGCCCGAGCCCTGCGCACCGGTGGCTATCTGCAGCGGCACAGTTTCCATGTGCACGGCGGGCTCTTCACGGACGTCGAAATCCGGCGTGCCGAGCGCGGAAGCGAAACAACTGCGTCGATCATCACCACCTGATCGACCGGCAAATTCGGCGCGACGACCGTGGGAATTCCAACGGCGGGGCAACGATCTAGGTCGTGAGCTGCGCCGTGCCCATGATCATCACCGGCTTGAAGTTGGGCGAGGTCGCGGCCAGCAATTTCTTGATGTCGCCGAACATCGCGTTGTTGCCGCCGCCGGCAGTCGGGGCGAGCGTGGTTAGGCCGGCGAGCAAACCGGCCGGCGCCGCCGTCGTGGCGGCCGTGGAGCCGAGCAAAATGCCGTCGATCGTCAAACCCAGATCGTCTGCGATCAACGCTCGCAGGCTTGTTTCGACATTGGCCGGGCCGCACGCAAGCTGTTCGCGAGTAAGTGCGACGATGCTATCAATTTTTTTCGGCTTCAGCGTCAGCGACGACAGCAACATCATCGCGGCCGGGATTCTCATCCGCCTTCGACAGTAAAAGCGCCGCTCGCCGCCGGCTGGTGATACGGTACCCGCACCGGCGGGCCGCCGGCGAAGGTGTATTGCAGGCCGAGGCTGCGCAGCTGCATCAGCGCGGATGCCGGCAACAGGTTTTGCGCGATGTCGGCGACGGTGATGCCGATCAATTCAGCGGCAAAGCCCGCGGTCGTCGTTGTTGCCGGCCCGCTCGCCGCTCGCAATTCTATGACGCCGTAGGTCACGGTCGTCGGCGAAAGCCTGCTTCGCCACGTCCACGGCCTGGCGTCGTTCCAGCTTCGCGATCAAGCAACAGGCGGCGAAGCGTGTGACTACACCTGGCCGGCGCATTTCAGGCTCGGCCCATTTGCGGGATCGGGTATCGATATTGGCCGCTACCGTGCGAAGATCGCGCAGCTCGGAGCGCATCAAACCCAGCGTGTGTGATGTTGTTCAATAACTCCTCGGCAAAAACCGTCGATGGACTTCTGGCCAGTTTGCCCGTGGCGTCACGGCTGATCAGGCCGCCGCTTGTTCGCAGGCATCAATCTACCCCGACGCGAGCCAGATGCAAAGGCTCATATCGGCCAGGAACGGTCGCTGTGTTTGTTCGGCACAACGCCCCCGCCGTCGCGGACCCGCCCCCACCGCCGCCCACCGCCACCGATCCGGCAATAACTTCAACGCAACGCGATGGAACCGGCGGCAATCGAAAAAAATCCTGAAGTAAACATGCGTTAATTTTCCGCGCCGCTGGACGGCGTTTATGTGGGATTTTTTCAACATAGGACCCACCCGTTAATGCGATCGCGCTATTTGATCCGGCTGATCCGATCTGCATCGATCAAGATCACCGGCCAGGCGATAGAGCATCCCATGCACGTCCTCTACCACGTCATGGGCGAAAGCATTGTCGATCGCGGCGATGATCAGGTGGTTGCTCAGGCATCGGCGGGCATGCGCCGTTGCGTAATCTCCCTTGCGACCCAGGCTGCCACGCGCTGCTCGGTTTCCTCTGATGGTCATGGCCGTACGTTCCAGGGTGTGAGGGATCGAACGCGTTGCCGTCGATCATCACACGCTGACTTGAGGCGAGGCGTGCCGGACCTTGGCTCGACAATGTTGTGGCACTCTGGGCAAAGCACCATGAAGTTCAACGGCTCGAGCGCCACCGCCATCGACTTTGCCACCGGCTTCTTGTGGTGCACATGTAGCTCACCCTTGCCTGGCAGGAAGGCGCCGCACCCTGGCGCAGGTATGGCCGGCCTCGATCTTGGCAATCCGGCGGGCGCGCTTCCAGACTGCCGTGCCGTGGAACGTGGTGCGGTGGTTGGGCATGGCGGACAGGATACCACCATGCCCTGACTTGACTACACCGCGCGCAGGTGCCGGCGCATATCGTCGTCGGTGTCGTCGTCGATGGTCGTCGTCGTCACCGCCGTAGAGCAGGCTGGTAAAGATCGTCGCCGATCTCGACCGACATGAGGGCGAGCGCGGACCATCGCGTAGCCGGGTTTCGCCGTTGGTTATCTTGGAATACGCCGGGCACCTTTCGCGCATTGCGACCGAAAGCGGGGGATGATCCTCCACGGTTCTGGTCGAGGAAGGTGCGCAACTCGACGAGAACTAACTTGGGACGCTTCGTGAGCACGCGGATTCGTCGAACAAGGTTTTCATTGGTTCGTCCTCCCGTGTTGCCGGCAGCGGCCGGTGCGGTTCCCGGCAGTGTTGGCAGTGGTGGCAGTGATTTTCTATTGCACCCCATAAATCCCCATCCCTCCGTTACCAGGTGCAACAGCACGCGCGCGCGAGGGAGCTAATAGGGGATAATGGAAAATCACTGCCATCACTGTCTCACCGCCACTGCTTTCCCTTTGTACGCGGTTAAATGCGGCGAGCCGGTCCCCGAACGCGAGGCTGAGGCGGCCGTAGACGACCTGGCGGCGCTTTCAGATCGCCATAGGCCATTGTCGGCGTCGGGATTTCGCACCGGCGTATAGCCACACCCCTCAAACCGATGCGGGATCTTGCGGCTGTTCTTGCGATCGGTGATCCTCTGATTGAACTCGCCTTGGTGGATGCCGCGACGACGTCGGCGACGGTAACGATATTCGGCCAATCGCCGCTTGTCGGTCACATGCCGATCGTCGGCCGGATATCTTTTCGATTGTTCGGCGAGCCGGTCGAGCGCATCGGCCAGCTCGGCATCCTCGGGCGAGCGCGAGGCGTTGACGATCTCGTGGAATGCCTCGGTCTGCGGCGGCGGCGCCTTCGGGTTGAAGCCGGCGAGGTCGAGGTTTTGCAGGTAATGCGCGACGACGTCGAGCCCGCTGCGGCCGTACCATTGCCAGAGTTCATTCCAGTAGGCCGGCGTGAAATCGCTCTTGTCGAGGTCGGACCAGGCCACGAAATGCCGGCGATCGTCGGCCGGCAGAAAGATGCCGTCGGACTTGTGGTTGGTGGTGATGATGACGCCGCAGACGTTCGGGATGGCGTATTCGTTGCGATGCTTCTCGTCGATCCGCAGCACGTCGGGCGGCGCCGCGGTGATGCCCTTCATGTGATCGTAGAAGGCGAAGCGGTCGAACTCGCCGAGGTCGCGCGCCTCGCTGACGCGCAGGATCACCGATTTCAGGAAGCCATTGAAGCGGCCGAGCACCTGCTGCGGCGATACCTCGTTGAAATTCCAGGCGCCGACGGCGTGCTTGACCGGCTCCAGCAGCGTATCCTTGCCGATGCCCTGCTTGCCGCCGAGCACCAGCGCGTGGTTGATCTTGTCGGCGGGCTTCTGCACCCGGTGCGCACACCAGCGCACGATATGGGCGGCGTGCTCGGCGCCATAGAGCTGATCGATATGATGCAGCCAGCGATCGGCATTGCCGGCGATCGGCCTCACCAGCGGCGGACGGTACAGGTTGAAAACGCGGCAGCCCTTGCGCTCGAACCAGCCGCCTTGCGCGATCAGGCGGTCATCGATCACCGCCGGCAGTCCCGGCGACCAGGTCATCTGCTCGACGGCGCGGTTCTGGTCGATCCAGGTCGAGGCCTTGACATTCCCGATCGACGGGCAAGCGGGCATCGACGCTGGACGCGGGCCAGATCTCGCCGGTCGGTGCGAAGATGTATCGATGCTCGATCATGTAGCCGTAGAAATCGTCGGGCTTGAGGTCGGTGGGAACGCGCCCGTTTCCGGTCTTGCCGCGGGCCTTGCGGAGCCGATCGGCGGTAGAGGGCGAGGCGTCGGCGTCACGCATGGCTGTGTCTCCAGGCGGGCGATTTCACGATTGGCGATGCGATCGAGGATGTCGGCGACGGCGCGCTCGGGCAGCGGCGGGGAGCAATGGCGGGCGTTCCAGTCGTGGACCAGGGTCGCGACGAACGGCGGGATCGAGCGAGACGGCGCGCAACAGCTTGCCGGCGACGCTCGCCACCGCCATGTCGCGATATTCGGTGACGAGACCGGCCTTCTCGATCGCCCATTGCGCGGCATCACGGCGGGCGACGCTGCCGGGCTGCTTGCCGGCGGTCAGCGCCTCGACCAGCCACGCCGGCGCCTCGGCGATCGGCACGTCGGCCGGATGGTGGTCGACGGTCCAGGCATAGGCGCGCCCCGAAATATGCCGCGACGGCACCGCGACGATGTAGCCGCCGCGCGCCCTGATATCGATGCCGGGACCAAGCAGCGGATTGGTCTTGCGCCGTGCTGGAATTGATCGGTGACGCCGTCCGGGCACTGAAGATCACATGCTCGCCGCCACCGCCGGTCAGCACGCGCCAGGTCGCCGGAAAGTCGTGGTCGCGCTCGAGCGCGGCGAGCGAACTGTCGCCATCGTGGCGCGGGTCGATGTCGAGCACGACCAGCTTGTCGGTGACGACGCCGAGATTGGCGTGCGGCTCGTCGGCGAACCATTTCCGGATCGCGGCCTCGTCGGTCGAGGCGTCAAGCAGCCCGTCGGCGACCAGCCGCCCAAGGGATGCTTCGCCGGCGAAAGGCAGTCGGCCGCCTTCCGGCACGAGCACACCAGCTGCCGTTGACCTTGATCGGCCAGGTCAGCGGCAGCACGGCATGACCGTGCCGGGCGAATGCGAGCGCGGATCCGATCAGCATTTGCGCCTCCACAGCCGCGGCAGCACCACCGGCGGCGCCGCTGCCATTGGGTGTGGCGTTCACGGTGCGCATCGATCACGAACCAGCCAGGACCAGGTGGCGGAACGATATAGACGCCTACGATGGTGACCAGGTCGCGCGTCGTTCGGCTTTCATCACCTCGGCAAATAGCCGCAATTGATTTTGCCGGGTTACGTCCCGCATGACGCTTCCTTATCGGCGTGATTCGCTTTTCTCGGCCGCAAACAGCGCGCCTCGTTGTTTGTCGGTAAGAGCGCGTATCAATTGCAGGATGTGCTCGATCGGGTCATCGGATGGAGCGCTCAACACTCCATTGGAGCCGACATCGGCTCCACGCTGTGCTCTGGCTTTCCTGTGTTGCTGGCATCCTTTTGCCGGTGATCCTCGATCGCCGCCTTGGGATCATCAGCACTCGCCAAGCGCATCAGCTTTTCAATATCCTTGCGGCTGCGATCGAACCGGCCTTCCTGCCATTGCCACCAATTTTTGCCTTCCGCCTCGACCCTTTGGCGCAATTCAAGAACAGCCGGCCGGCGTCGAGGCGGTGATGTTTGCCAGCGATGTCGGCATCTACAGCCAGG
This sequence comes from uncultured Alphaproteobacteria bacterium, assembly GCA_963742665.1. Classification (GTDB taxonomy): domain Bacteria; phylum Pseudomonadota; class Alphaproteobacteria; order Rhizobiales; family Xanthobacteraceae; genus Bradyrhizobium. The sequence goes on along the minus strand of CAVUNH010000003.1, from coordinate 221,101 downwards.
TTGAGCTTGATGTTGGATAGCCACGACAAAGTCGCCAGGCGTTGCGCCTTCGTGGTCCTTGATGAACCGTTTTAGCTCCCGCTCGTTGCGGATCACAACGAGGCGCGAAACATCCACGGTCGGCGGCTGGATAGCGAGCAAGGTTTTCGGCAACGGCCACTCCCTCTGGGAAAGCCGGCTTGCGCGAACGGTTAGGAACATTGAATTTGCGGCTATTCAGCACCACAAAATTTGGCCGGCGTGATCGCTCGTGTCGGCCTTTTCTATGCGGCTGGCGCGTCAAATGCCCGCTTGTGGGCTGCGTAGAACTCCAGCCGTCGCCGCAGTTCTTCCGACACACGCACTTTGCGCCGAGCAGCTTCGCGCAAAATGTCGAGCGCCATGTCCTCAGGCGCGCGCAACGACAGCACGGGCTTGCTCGCAGGCCTGGCAGGTCTCTCCCGACTTTTCATTGATAAATCCCCGCGTAACGAGTGCGCGCATTCAACATCAAAAATCAATCTCTGTAAACAATTATGTATACACCGGAGTTGACAACGGTGTATACAAATTCCGTACCGAACGTCAGCGGGGATTTGCGATGGCCAAAGCCAAGAAAGCGCCACGGAAGCGAAAGACCGAATACGCGCCGACGAGGCCGGTGCTGTCGGTGCGCGTCGATGAGAATGTTTTCGCGGATATTTCGCGCGAAGCTGCGGCCCGCAACATCACCGTCACGGAAGAAATTTACCGCAGGCTGATCGCCTACCAATACTACAAGTTGAACGCTCAGTGGGATCGCAGGCTCCCGAAGGGCGTGCAGAGAGCCGGAAGTGCGGAAAGCCGAGGTAGAGGGATTTGAGGCGGCGCTGGAAAGGCGCGGCTACACGCGCATCTCTGGTCCGGGTGGCACGGTGTGGGCCGAGCCAGGCGTAAAGAATGTCAACGTCCAACTGGCGCGGCGGAGTATCCAGACCTTGAAGCCGCTATCACCGCCGCGGTCGAGCGCGCCGTCGCCAAGGCACTGAAAGACCGAAAAGAGTGAAAGCCTGATTGGGTGCGCGCATGAGTGCTCACAAATTGGCAGATGGTCTGGCCTACCCTCCCCGCGCCATGCGTGCCGATCGGGCCGCGGCCTATCTGGATATGTCGCCAGCGTCGTTTCACAGACTTGTGGATGAGGAGGTTCTACCTCGTGGCCACACTGTCAAAGGGATGGTGATCTGGGACCGCTACGAACTAGACGCCGCGTTTGAGAGCCTCAAAGGCGGCGACGACAATCGCAACACCATGCACAAACTTTTGGGGATCAAATCGTGAAGAAACCGAAGAAACGCGAAAGCATCTCTATCGCAAGCCTGGCTATGTTTATTTCCGGCATCCAAAGACCAGAAAGCTGACCCCGCTGCCGCTCGATGAAACATCGAGCGAATTTACGGCCCAGTACAAGGCGCTGATCGGCTGCGCTGAATGCGGAACGAACAGCCGCACCGCCCCGCGATCCAAGCGCTCGATCGAAAGCGCAATCGCGACGACGGCACCGTCGCTGTTTCCTCCGCCGACGCTTGGCTTTTTCATCGAAAAATATCTGGCATCGGAATACTTCAACCCGGAAAGCAAGAAGGCCTATGCGCGAAGGCACCCGCTACAATTATCGCAAGCACCTCGATCTGTTGAAGGCGCGGCTTGGCGGCGGCATCCTGGTCGATCTCGATCAGGAAGCGGTCGAGGTCTACACCGCGCAGATCGCGCGCGAGCACGGCGACAGCGCGGGCGACGACCAGATCGCGATGATCTCCAACCTCTGGCAATACGCCAAGAACTTTCGCCGAGTTCAAGCGCAAGGGACGGCATCAACCCGACCTATCGCATCGAAGCGCCACTACAAGCACGATGGCGAGGGCCATCTGGTCTGGCCGGATGAAGTGATTGAGGCATTCGATACCGGTTGCCCGTGGCACCTGAAATTCGTTCGCATGGGCCTGCACTACACCGGGCAGCGTGGCGGCGATGTCGTCAAGATGAAGTGGACCGATTTCGACGGCAAGCGCATCTATGTGGTGCAGGAAAAGACCGGCAAGAAGCTTTGGCTCAATTGCCCGAAACCGCTGCTGGATGTCCTGCTGCGTGAGCAGAAGCGGACCAACCGCGAATACATCTTCCACCACGCCTATGATGCGCCGTTCGCCAACGCCCAGACCCTAAGCCACGCCATTCGCAACCGCCTGGAAGCCCTCGGCATCAACCGCGATCGAGCCCGGCGTCAAAGGCTACACCATGCACGGGCTGCGCAAGAACGCCGGCATGGAATTGGCCGAGGCCGGGGCCGAGGTGCTGGAAATCATGGCGGTGCTCGGGCACAAAACGTCGAAGATGGCGATGTTCTATTGCGAGCAGGCGCGGCAGGCCCGCATGAACGAAAACGCGGTGGCGAAGTGGGATGCCGCGCTCGAAAGGAAGGCGACCAAGAAGCGCAAAATCCTGCGCGTGGTGGGGTGAACAAAGGGCGAAATTTTTCCCAATTTTGCTGACCAAACATGACAAAAATGAGAACGAATTGGGAAATCGACCACTGGGAAGTCGTTGATTTTGCTGGATATGCGAAAATTATTGCGGATTGAGACAGTCTTAAGCGGAAAGCTTAACGGGGTGTTCATTCACGCTGAATCGGCGACCGACTGACCGCCGTGGCCAGGGTCCGGGGCGTGAAGGGTGAACAGTTGTTGCCCGCCGCAGGTTTTGTAAATCGCCTGATCACGATAACGGTCCCCGCATTCTGAACTGCCCAAAAACCGTCGCTGCGGCAGCAGGGTTGACAGCGCGCACGAGCTAATTCAGGTAGCAGCATGAGAAGAATTGCCGTTGTCGGATCGGGGCAAGCGGGACTCCTCGCTGCCCACGGGTTGCTGCAAGCAGGATACGACGTCGAACTCTACTCCGACCGACCGGCCGAAGGCTGGCTTGAACAAGCCCGCCCGACTGGCACCGCCGTTCGGTTTGCACGTTCGCTCGCGTACGAGCGAGCGCTCGGACTCGACCACTGGCACCACGCGGCTCCATCAATGGACGGTCTCAACGTCACGGTGTGTTCGCATCCCGCGAAACCCGTCCTCTCATTGAACGGTCGTTTTCCGGTTTCGCCGCTCGCCATCGACGTGCGGCTGCAAAGCGCGCGGTGGATGAACGACTTCGAAAATGCCGGCGGCCGGCTCATTATCGAAAAGGTCTCCGCTGTCCGAGATCGATGAACTGTCTCGCAAGAACGATCTGACGATTGTGGCGACAGGCAAAGACGGCGGCGCGTTCTTCGCACGAGACGCAGCGCGCAGTCCCAGAACGGCGCCCGCTTCGCCAGCTCGCCATGGTCAACTGCGAAGGCCCGTCAATGCGTTTTGCCCGACGTACCCTTCTCCAGTGCGAAATTCAACGTCTTTGAAGGCCTCGGCGAATCCTACTGGACGCCGTACTTTCACAAAGACGGAAAGCAAATCTGGAATCTCGTGTTCGAAGCGAAACCCGGTACGCCCTACGATCGCTTCCAAAGCGCCTGCTCGGGCCATGACGTGTTGCGTATCGGTAAGGAAATCATTCGTGAAATGATGCCGTGGGACTATGCATGGATCGAAAACGCGACGTTGGCGGACGAAAACAGTTGGCTGGTCGGCGCCATCACGCCCGTTGTTCGTGATCCCGTTGGAAAGACGGCAAGCGGCCGCCCGATCGTTCCGTTGGGTGATGCGTATCTGAGCTTCGATCCACTTGGCGCTCAAGGCGCGAACATGGGCAATCGCCTGGCCGAGTCGCTGGTTGCCGCCGTCGTTAAGCGTAAGGATGGTGCGTTCGATCCTGCCTGGATTCGTGAAACGTACGATGCGTTTTACACACGCTGGGGCGCGCCCGCGATGCGCTGGACTGAGCTGCTGCTCTCGCCAATGGGTCCGGCTGCACGCTATTTCTTTCTCGCGCAACTCGGAGCGGACGGCAGTACTGTTGGCGGCACATCCAGACAGCGGTTGGCCGACGCATTCGCCAATAACTTCGACGATCCCGCCCAGCTGGTTGATACGCTGAGCGACTTTCGCCGCACGCGGCGCTGGGTTTCGAACGTCATGGGAACCGGATCCGACTGGAAAGTCGCGAAAGGACTTTTTGCGGTCGGCTCGCGACAGTTACGGAACGCGCTGTCGGCGTGAGCGATCACATCGCCTGCTCAAACGCGATGGGCCGGAAATCCTTATGCCAAACGGTGTTCTCGAATTCCATGCCGCCGCAAGCGGAGAGATGAATTGCTTCCGCCTTCGCCAAGGCTTCGGCGGACAAGTCGCTTCGCTCGCTATGACGGATACGAGAGACAGCCGAGTCAACCTAACTCTCCTTCTTCGCCTTCTTGCGCATCTTCACCTCGCGGTAGCGCTTCGCGCCGCCCTCGCGGTTGCTCTGCGGGCTGCGCTCGATCGCCATCGCATCGTCAGGCACGTCCTTGGTGATGACCGAGCCGGAGCCGATATAGGCGCCGTTGCCGATCGTCACCGGCGCCACCAGCGAGGAATTGGTGCCGACGAAGGCGCCCTCGCCGATGACGGTCTTGTGCTTGAAGAAGCCGTCGTAATTGCAGGTGATGGTGCCGGCGCCGATGTTGGAATTGGCGCCGACGTGGGCGTCGCCGATGTAGGAGAGATGGTTGACCTTGACGCCGGCTTCCAGCATCGCGGCCTTGGTCTCGACGAAATTGCCGATCTTGGCGCCGTCGCCGAGCGACGTTCCCGGCCGCATGCGCGCATAGGGACCGACCGAGGCCTTCTTGCCGATCGTGGCTCTGCACGATGTGGGAGAAGGAATGGATCACCGCGCCGTCGGCGATGGTGACGCCGGGGCCGATCACCACGAACGGCTCGATGGTGACGTCGTTGCCGAATTTGGTGTCGGCGGCGAGATAGACCGTCTCGGGCGCGATCAGCGTCACGCCGGCGTCGAGCGCGGCCTTGCGCAGCCGCGCCTGCATCACGGCTTCGGCTTCCGCGAGCTGCGCTTTGGTGTTGATTCCGCGCACTTCATCCTCGCTGGTTTCAATCACGACGGCCTCCAATCCCATGTCTCTGACGATGGTCGACGGCATCGACCAGATAATACTCGCCCTTGCTGTTGGCATTGCCGATCTTGTCGAGGATCGCCAGCGCCTTCTTGCCGTCGAACGCCATCACGCCGGCATTGCACAGCGTGATCTTGCGCTCCGCGTCGCGTGGCATCGGCATGCTCGCGGATCGCGACCAGGCGGTCGCCCTCCATCAGCAGCCGGCCATAGCCGGTCGGATCGGCGGCGCGGAAGCCGAGCACGGCAAGCGCGGCGCCCTTTTTCAGCGGCGCGCGCAGCCGCGCAAACGTCTCCGCCGAAATCAGCGGCGTATCGCCGAACACGACCAGCAGATCGTCGGCGCCGCGCGCCACCGCCTCGCGGGCCGCCAGCACCGCATGCGCGGTGCCGAGGCGTTCGCGCTGAACGAAGGTCGCGGCATCGGCCGCGCGCGCGCGACGCCTCGTCGGCGACCGCCTGGTGGTCCGGCCCGATCACGACGGCGAGCGACGCGCCCGCGCCGTGGGGCGCGGCATCCAGCACATGCGCCAGCAGCGACTGGCCGGCGACCGGATGCAGCACCTTCGGCAGCGAGGAGCGCATCCGCGTCCCCTCGCCGGCCGCGAGCACCACCGTCAGGCTGGATCGAGCAGTCATCAAAGTCCTCAACACGTCAGGCGGATTGCGCCGGCGCCGTCTTTAGGAGTTTTCGCTGTGAGTGGAAACCCGATTCGCCATCCCGCAAACCTCCGGATTCAAGTTCACGGCGCATTTCCTGTTAATGTTTGCCCTGTGATTCGGCAGGCCTTAGGGGGGCCAAGGACGTTTGGCCAGAAATACCGACCATCGCGCTGGCGGCCTGGACACGGATAACACCGGCGGCGTGCTGAGCGGTCTGCTGGCCGAGGAAGACGATCTCGACCGCCGCGCGCTGTGGCGGCTCGGATCGTGGGGCGTCGGTGCGGTGGCCGCCGTCATCGTGGCCGTGATGGCCAACCAGACCCAGCTCGGCTGGAAGCGCGACCAGATGGCGTCCGCCGATCTGACCCGCCAGGCGCAGCAGGTCCAGATGGTCGCCAAGGAAACCCAGAACGAGGCGCGGCGGCTCGCCTCGGCCATCGATACGCTCAACAGCGATCGCGACCGGCTCTATTCCCGCGTCACCAGCCTGGAACAGGGACTGGATTCCGTCACCGGCGCCATCGCCCGCCAGGGTTCCACCGCGCCTGCCCCGCCGACGCCCGTGCCCGCCGCCGAGCCGCAAGCCGCGCAAAGTCCAGCCCCTGCCGTGGCGCCGGTCGCGACGACGCCGGCCGGTCCATCAACGCCCGAGAAGCCGGCCGCTGCGGCCTCGAGCGAGCCGAGCCCCGGCGGCGGTTTCGTCCATTGCCAAGGATCCTCCAAAGGATCGCCTGGACTCAAGGATTTGGCGAAGACCGAAGTCCCGAAGATCGAAGGCAAGAAGGCTGACGCGCAAAGCCTGAAATCGCCAGGCCGAAGCCGCCAAGCTGAAACGCCAAGTCTGAAGCTGCCAAGTCTGAAGCCGCCAAGTCTGACCGGCCAAGCCGACGCCGCAAAGCCGGACGCCGCAAAGACCGACGTCGCAAAGCCCGATGCCGCCAGGATCGACATTGCAAAGGTCGATATCGCCAAGGCATCCGACGTAACGCCGGCCACGCCGCTGGTGGCCTCGAAATCGTTCATGGCGCCGCCCGATCCGGCCGCCGCAAAACTGACCGACCCGGCCAAACCGCTCAGCGCGGTGACGGCGAGCCCGATCCCGGAAGTGGTGGCGTCGGCGCCCGTCAGCGACGCCGAGGCGGACGAGGAAACCGCCCCGAAGGTCGCGATCCAGCGGACCCAGTTCGGGGTCGATCTCGGCACCGCCAATTCGGTTCCGGGCCTGCGCGCGCTCTGGCGCGGGCTGTTGAAATCGAAGTCGAACGCGCCGCTGGCGGCGCTGCGCCCGATCATCGTGATCAAGGAAGGCGCCAATGGGCTCGGCATGCAGCTTCGGCTGGTGGCAGGTCCCCTGAACGACGCCGGCGCCGCCGCCAAGATCTGCGCGGTGCTGGCCGAGAACAAGCGGAGCTGCGAGACCGCGATCTTTGACGGCCAAAGGCTTTCGGTGACAGGCGATGATCCGGCGCCGCCGGCGGCGTCCAAGCCCTCCCAGCGCCGGCGCGGCGCCAACAAGCGCGTCACCGCGGTCGTCGAAGAGCCGCCGAAGAAGCCGGAAACGTCCACAACGGCCGCGATCTCGTCCTGGTTCGGCAAGAAGGGACAATAGTATTTTATTACAATACCTTACGTAAAAATCCTCATGTCGTTTCGGGACGCTGACCGGTGACCCCTTCTACTTTGCATGGGGTTGTTTTCGTGATTTTGTGTCCGGCCCCTGTTGAGAAAATGCTGCTGTGAAAAAAACTCCGTTCCGGCTGACGCCCTATCAGGTTCAATTTCTGCTGGTGGTCGGCTTCGTGACCGTCGGCTATGCGCTCTATCTGCGCTACCTCGCCGTCGAGTACTCGCCCGTGGCGCTGGCCTGCGACGCCGGCCTGCAGATCGATGCTGTGCAAGGCCCGCACGCTGGCGACGTCGCTGTTCAAGAATTCGGTGTTCGGCATCGTCGCGTTGATCATTGCGACGCTGCACGTGATGCGGCCGTCGATCGTGCTGTTGACCGGCGGATTGATCGCGGCAGGGTTTGGCATCGTGCTCTACAATATCGCGCTGTCGGGGATTGCGATCGGGCTGCTTATTCTGGGATTTGCGCGGCCCGCGCCCGCCACAGCGTGAGCGCGAACAGAAGATAGATCGCGCAGGTCCACATCGCCTGCCAGTTCTGCGTCCCCTCGTTGACGCCGCTATAGAGCGCTGCGACGACAAACACGCCGGCAAATGCGGATTCGGCGATCGGGCGGACGCCCTCTTTCGGCCGGTTGAGCAGCATCAGCGCCGCGAACGGCACCACCGCCATGGTCAGCGAGGCGAACGGAAAATCGCGGTAGCGCGGATCGAATGCAAAGCCGAGCGCGGTCTCCGCGCCGATCACCGCGGTGACGATCAGGGTCGAGGCCGAGCAGCACCGTCAGCACTGACCGGGTCCGGCCGTCGCGCGGGCCCAGCAGTTCGAGCAAGCTCGGCAGCGGCCGGCCCGACATCGCCGCATGGGCGCACAGCATCGGCGAGGCGATCGCGGCCGCCAGCAGCGCGCCCCATTGCAGCCAGCCGCCGATGCCGTAGCTCTCATAGAACATCTTGTCGGCGGCGACGCCGAGCAGCATGCCTGAAATCGTCGCCGAGGTGCCGACCGCGATCCAGGAGGCCAGCCGCGGCTGCCATGGCCGCCAGCGCAGCGTCAGCCAGCCCGCCAGGAAGACGAAAAAGCTGAGCGCCATGCCGCATCCCATCTGCAGCTTCCAGAACGGAAAATTGCTGATGGTCTCGCCCGGCGGATATTTCACCGCCCGTTGGACGGCATCGATCAGGCCCCAATAACCGCCGACGGTGCCCTCGAGCTGGCGCTTCCACGGCTGGTCATAGGCCTCGATCAGATTGACGCGAAAGCCTTCGCGCTTGGCGAGATCGAGGATCTCGGACACCACGCGGGCCTGGTTGGTGCGCGACGGCAGCGCGCCCTCGCGCATCCGCCCCGCGCTCGGCCAGCCGGTCTCGCCGATCAGGATTTCCTTGCCCGGAAATGCGACCGCCATCCGCCTGCGGATCGAATCGACATGGCCGGCGGCGAATTTCGCGCGCACCGGCATGTCCTCCCAATAGGGAAGGATGTGAATGGTGACGAAATCGACGGCGTCATAGACCTCGCGGTTGCGCAGCCAGAATTCCCAGACATCGGCATAGGTGACGGGCACCGTGACCTGCGCCTTGACCGAGCGGATGTTGGCCGCGAGATCGGAGGTCGTCATCTCGCCGCGCAGCAGCACCTCGTTGCCGACGACGAGCGCGGTGATGGTGCCGGGATATTCCTTGGTCAGTCCAACCGCGGTCGAAATCTGCGAGAGGTTCTTGATCCGGTTGCTGCGAGAGCCAGATGCCCTGAATGACCTTCAGCCCGACCTTGGCTGCGAGCGCCGGAACCTGGTCGAGCCCGTTCTCGATCGAATAGGTGCGCACGCAGTCGGTGATCTTGGCGAGCTGCGCCAGATCCTGCGCGATCTGCTCGGACGAAATATGCGTGGTCGGAACCAGCGGCGTCTGCGCGTCGCGGAACGGCGCATAGGAAACGCATTGCAGCTTGGCATTGGGATCGATCGGCGCGCGCGCAAGCGTGATCGGCGTGGCGAGCCACCACCACAGGCCGGCGATCATGCATAGCGATGACAGGAGAAGCGCCAGCGGCGTACGAAGAGAAATCGGTTCCATCCTCCGGGCGGGAATCGTCGATTAGCCGGTCACCGGCCGTCTGCCAAGAGCAGGGATCGACCAATCGGGGCGTCTTCCCCTGCGACGATTTTACCACGAGACGATAAAGTTGTGAGTTTGCTGGACAAAATCCGAAATAACCGTCATGGGAATCCGCGGAGCGTCCCCGCCGCATTGGGGACCCATTTGGACGGCAACAAGCCAGCCATCACGAGCTGTTGGATGCGGGCAGGAAACCAGTCGGGGATTGTATGCGTCGAAGTGGGCTTGATCTCAAAAATGCGGTTTTGCGCCATCTCGCCGTTGCAGGCCTTGCCCTCCTGATCGGATCAGGCGGGGTTTTCGCCCAGAGCGGCACGCCCGCCCCGGACCAGCCCGGCAAGCCGCCGGCCGCCAATTCCGCCGACGCCACCAAGGACAACCAGCGCAAGACCGACGAATTCGTCGAGGCCTCGCAGGCCATCAACGGCCCGGCCGGCAACCCCGAATGCGTCTGGCTCGGCCGCCGCGTGGTCAGCCTGATGTGGCGGGACGATCTCGACACCGCCTTCCGGCACCTCGACCTCTACGACCGGTTCGGCTGCCCCGGCGGCCACGTCCAGGCCACCTTCCGCTGCCTGACCCGCTTCGGCGGCCAGATCGACCCCAAGGTCGCCGAAACCCTGTCGAGCCGCATCCACGCCTGCTGGATCAATCCGGGCGCCCAGCCCCAGGCGGCCGTCGCGGCCAACCCGGCCGCGCCCACGACCGCCGGCAATGCGGCGGCCGCGCCGCGCCGCCTCGCCCTCGCCGGCCCCCAGCGCCACCCCGGCGGCGCCGGCGAAGTAGTCCGCCGGCCCAACGTTCGGCTCGGACGGAACGAACGGGATTATTCAGCGTTTGTTCAAGTCCGCGCCCTTAAAACGCCATGGCGTCATACCAGTTGTGAAATCGTGCGGCAGGATTATCCTTAATCTCGCCGCCGTGTCGGTCGAACCTAGGGGACGGGTTCGCTTTCCCCCATACAGGCCCCGTATGGTTTAGTCGCCGATGCGCGCCGTCGTCGCCGTTCTGCTGTTTGTGACCGCAGCTCACGCTGCGTTGTGGGGTCTGTTCCAGGAAAAGCAGCCGGCGCCCGATTTCCGCGGCATCCTGCCGAGCGTTTCCTATGCGCCGTTCGAGGGAACCGCGCATCCCGACGTCGACAACATTCCGCAACGTCGAGAAAATCCGCGCCGACCTGAAGAAGCTGTCGACGATGACGCGGGCGATCCGCCTCTACTCCTCGACCGGCGGTGTCGAACTGGTGCCGCCGATCGCCGCCGAGTTCGGCCTGAAGGTCACCGTCGGCGCCTGGATCGACAAGAATTCCGACCGCAACGAGCGCGAAATCGATGCCGCGATCGACGCTCGCCAAGCGCAACAGCAACGTCATCGGCGTCGTCGTCGGCAACGAAACCATCTACCGCGGCGAGCAGAAGGTCGAAGACCTGATCGACCTCATCAAGCGGGTCAAGAAATCGGTCAACGTTCCGGTCACGACCGGCGAAATCTGGAACATCTGGCGCGACAATCCGGAACTCGCCTCCTCCGTCGATTTCATCGCCGCCCACGTGCTGCCCTACTGGGAAAATTTCACCGACAAGCAGGCCGTCGATCAGGCCGTGTATCGTCTACCAGCTCCTGCGCGAGAATTTCCCGGGCAAGCGGATCGTGATCGCCGAATTCGGCTGGCCGAGCGCCGGCTACAATCTGCGGAACGCCGAACCCGGCCCGTTCGAGCAGGCCTCGGTGCTGCGCAATTTCGTCAGCCCGCGCCGAGGCCATCGGCATGGAATACAACATCGTCGAGGCGATCGATCAGCCCTGGAAATTCTTCGAAGGCGGCGTCGGCCCCTATTGGGGCATTCTGAACGCGTCGCGCGAACCGAAATTCGCCTGGACCGGCCCGATCGTGAACGAGAACTACTGGAAGCTCGCCGCGATCGCCGTTCTGGTCGGCATCCTGATGTCGCTGCCGATCCTGCGGCTCGACCGGCCGACCGTGATGCAGGCCTTGATGCTGTCGGCGGCCGCCAACGGCGTCGGCGCCTGGGTCGCGACCGTGTTCGCCTACTGGGCCGGGCATTACTTCGTGTTCGGCTCGGCCTTCGCGCTGACGCTCGGCCTGATCCTGCTGGTGCCGCTGGTCCTGATCGCGATGGCGCGGATCGAGGAAATCGCGGCCATCGCCTTTGGCCGCGGCCCGCGCCGGCTGATCGCCAAGAGCGCGCCGGTCGCGCCCGCCACGATGGGCGACGGCGTCACCTTCCCGAAGGTCTCGATCCACATCCCCGCTTATTTCGAGCCGGTCGAGATGCTGAAGCAGACGCTCGATGCGGTGTCGCGGCTGGACTATCCGAATTTCGAATGCGTCGTGATCATCAACAACACGCCCGATCCGGCGTTCTGGCAGCCGATCCAGGATCACTGCCGCACGCTCGGCGAACGCTTCAAGTTCATCAACGCCGAGAAGGTCCAGGGTTTCAAGGCCGGCGCGCTGCGCATCGCCATGGAGCGCACCGCGGTCGACGCCGAGATCATCGGCATCATCGATGCCGACTATGTGGTGCAGCCGGACTGGCTGAAGGATCTGGTGCCGGTCTTCGCCGATCCGCGCGTCGGCCTGGTGCAGGCGCCGCAGGAGCATCGCGACGGCGACCGCTCGTTGATGCACTACATCATGAACGGCGAATATGCCGGCTTCTTCGACATCGGCATGGTCCAGCGCAACGAGTTCAACGCCATCATCGTGCACGGCACGATGTGCCTGATCCGCCGCGCGGCGATGGACATGGCGGGCGGCTGGGCCGGCGACACCATCTGCGAGGACACCGATCTCGGCCTTGCGATCATCGAGCACGGCTGGCTCACGCACTACACCAACCACCGCTACGGCCACGGCCTGCTGCCCGACACCTATGAGGCCTTCAAGAAGCAGCGCCACCGCTGGGCCTATGGCGGCTTCCAGATCGTCAAGAAGCACTGGCGGCGTTTCCTGCCCGGCGCGAGCCGGCTGTCGCCGCGATCAGACGCCGCGAATTCTCGCTCGGCTGGCTGAACTGGCTGGGCGCCGAAAGCCTCGGCGTGCTGGTGGCGATCCTCAATCTGATCTGGGTGCCGATCGTGGCGTTTGCCGACATCGCGATCCCCGACAAGATCCTGACGCTGCCGATCATCGCCTCCTTCGTCGTCTCGCTGGTGCATTTCGTGGCGCTCTATCGCCTGCGCGTGCAGGTCAAGGCCGGCCAGATGCTCGGCGCCATGATCGCGGCGATGTCGGTGCAGTGGACGGTGTCGCGCGCGGTCGCCCAGGGCCTGATCACCGAACATCTGCCGTTCGCCCGCACCTCCAAGGGCGGCCTGTCGCGGATGTCGATCGAATTCCAGGCGTTCTGGGAAGCCGTGATCGGCGTGCTGCTGCTGGTCGGCGCCACCGTGCTGGTCGTCACCAACGGATCCAAGCAGATGCGCGAGATCTACATCTTCGCCGGCGTGCTGGTGCTGGAAAGCCTGCCGTTCCTGTCGGCGGTCGCGATCGCGCTCCTGGAGAACTCCCGGATCAACTCGTTCGCCTTCTGGCGCAACAGCGCGGTGCGGACCGCGGAGCTGATCGGCCTGCGCCCGGTCACGCTGCCGACCGTTGCCAGGCCGTCCCAGCCGGTCGCCTCCGAGATTCGCCAGGAAGCCAACTAAGCGGCGGTGGACCGATCCGCGGGACCTGCTTGAAGAACCCGAACTAACCGCAATGCCCTGCAAAGGGAATTCGTCTCCGGCGGACCGTACATTTGGCGCGCGGGCGCTATTGACCCGCACGGGCCCGCCCCCTACACAGCGCGGCGAGTGAGCGCGTAGCTCAGGCGGTAGAGCACGTGACTTTTAATCATGGGGTCGAGGGTTCGAGTCCCTCCGCGCTCACCATGAAAAATCAATAATTTCTACCCAAAATTGGCGCTCACCTTTGGCGACCCGATTTCGGCGCATAGATCCTGCACCTATTGCCACGTTGACAAGCTCCGGGTTCCACGGCGACGTAAACATTCCCTGGAGGACAAAACCGATTTCCTTTCGTACGCCGCTCGCGCTTCTCCTGATATCCCTGAGTACGATTGCCGCGGTCTGGTGGTGGTTAGCCACGCCGGTCACGCTTGGCGCTTGCGCCGATCGACCCGCGGCAAAACTGGATTGCGTGTCATACGCGCCATTCCGCAAGCATCAGACCCCCTGGAATTCAACCGCCATCATCAGTCCGGAGCAGATTGCCGAGGACCTCGCCGAACTCGCCAAGGTCTCCAAATGTATCCGTACCTATTCCGTTGAAAACGGATTGGACAAGGTGCCCGAACTCGCGTCCCGGGTCGGACTGAAGGTCATTCTCGGGATCTGGCTCGGCCGTGACCGCGGCAAGAATGCGCAGCTGATCGACACCGCGCTATCGGCGGCAGAGCAACATCGCGACGTCGTCACGGCGCTTATGGTCGGCAGCGAAGTGTTGCTGCGGGGCGAAATGCTCGCCTCCGATCTGCGGAAAATCATCCTCTCGGTCAAGGCGCGAACCAGTATCCCGGTGAGTTACGCCGACGTCTGGGAATTCTGGCTGCGCTACCAGGAACTGTCCGACGCCGTCGACTTCGTCACGATTCACATCCTGCCCTATTGGGAAGACCTTCCGGTTCGCGCCGAAGACGCCGCAGCCCATGTCGATGACATTCGCAGGCAGGTGGCGCTCGCCTTTCCGGGCAAGGAAATCCTGATCGGCGAGGCAGGGCTGGCCGAGCAAGGGACGGATGCGCGACGGCGCGCGGCCCTCCCGCATCAATCAGGCGCGGTTCATCTCCGGGATTCTCGATCGCTCGAGGCAACAGAACTATCGCGTCAATCTGTTCGAGGCCTATGACGAGCCGTGGAAACGTCAGTGGGAAGGCACCGTGGGCGCGCATTGGGGCCTGTTCGACGGCGAGACCCGCGCCTTGAAATATCCGCCAGGGATCGCGATCAGCAACTATCCGTTCTGGAAGCTGCAATTGGGCTTTGGACTCGTGCTGAGCATTGCCGTGTTTGCCGTCGGCTTCTGGACGGCGAGAGGCCGGCAGTCATCGCCCGGTCTGGCGGCGTGGGTAGCGGTAGCGATCTCCGCGACAACAGGCGGCGTGCTGCTGGGGTTGAGCGCGGAGCAGTTGCTTTACGAGAGTTACGGTATCGGCGACCCGCTGATGCGCAGCCTGTTGCTGGCTGCGGGAATCACGGCTTCGCTGTTGTCATCCAGCGCCGTGATGTCCGGACGCGCGCTGCCGACATTCATGGAATTGATGCACCAGCCCGAGCGCAGAACCCTGCCCTGGCCGGCCATGGCTCTGGGAGTGGCGCTGACCGTGACCACGCTGATCGCGGCGGAAAACGCCCTCGCCTTCGTGTTCGACCCGCGCTGGCGCGACTTCCAGTTCGCCGGCCTCGCCATGGCCGCGGTGCCGTTCTGGACGCTGGCGCTGCTCAACCGTCCAATTTCGGGCGCGCGTCCGCTCGCCGAGACCTTGTTCGCGGGCCTGTTCGCCGCGGCCACGATCTATGTCACCTTCAACGAGGGTTTCAACAACTGGCAGTCGCTGTGGACTTCCATGGTCTACACGCTGCTGATCGCGACGCTGTGGCAGGCGCGCGCCGTTGCCGTTGCACGAACCACATCGACCAAGCCGATCGTGTTTTCCGAGGTCGGCCTGAGGGAAGGGAAAGTGGCGGCGCTGGATCCCGAGCCGACCATGCTCGGCGGAGCGGTCGCCCGGGTTCGCAGCGAAGATCAGCGCCCCCGGCCCTGATCCAGATTCCAAAAGTCCGCCCTAGCGGACTAAGATTGTCGAATGACCAAAGGTGCAGCGGTGTTGTTCAACAAATTCTCCCGGCGCCATTTTGCAAGGATTGCGGGGTCGCTGGCGCTTGGCATGTCGGCCAATCAAGTCGACGCCGGCGAGGCAGCCGATCGGGAGAGCCGGGACCGCGCCTCCGGTTTTCCGAATGGCTTTCGATGGGGAACCGCCACCTCGGCCTATCAAATCGAAGGAGCCGTCGACGAGGACGCACGGGGTCCGTCGATCTGGGACAGCCACGCGCATCGGCCCGGGACGATCGAGGACCGCAGCAATGCGGACCACGCCAACGATCATTATCATCTGTACAAGGACGACGTTCAGTTGATGAAGGCGCTGGGCGCGAAGGCCTACCGGTTTTCGATCGCGTGGCCTCGCGTCTTTCCGGAAGGTACGGGTTCGCCGAATCCAAAGGGGCTCGACTTCTACAACCGGCTGCTGGACGAATTGCTCGAGAGCGGCATCGAGCCGTTCGCGACGATGTATCACTGGGATTTGCCCCAGGCGCTTCAGGATCGACACGGCGGCTGGATGTCCCGCGACACCTCGAAGGCGTTCGCCGACTATGCCGGCTACGTCGCAGAGCGTCTCAGCGATCGGGTGAAGCATATCTTCACGATCAACGAATGCTCCAGGCTTGTTCATCTGGGTTATGGCATCGGCGCGGACGCGCCGGGCTTGAAACTGCCTCAACAGCAACTGAACCAGGTCCGTCACCATGTGGCGCTGGGGCACGGTCTTGCGGTGCAGGCGATCCGGGCCCATGGACGGGCCGGCACCAAAGTGGGCCCCGCGGAAAACCTCGTCATCTGCGTCCCCGCGATCGAAACGGCGGCGAACATTCGCGCGGCGGAAATCGCCACGCGCGAAGTCAACGCCGGCTACCTGACCGCGATGCTGGAGGGGAAGTATACGGAAGCCTATCTCGCCGGCGCCGGCAAGGATGCGCCGACATTCACGGCCGAGGATCTGCGCATCATTTCATCGCCGATCGATTTCGTCGGGTTGAACGTCTACACGCCGCATCATTACGTCGTTGCGGCTGATAATGATTCCGGCTTTACCCTGGCGCCGCTTCCGGCATCGTTTCCGCATATGGACGCGCCCTGGCTCAAGATCGCCCCGGAGGCGATGTATTGGGCGCCGCGTCACGTGGCGAAGATCTGGGGCGTGCGATCGATCTACATTACCGAGAACGGAACGTCGGCGGCTGACCAGCCAACTGCCGACGGCCATTTCCATGACGTCGACCGGATCATGTATCTGCGCAATTATCTGACGCACCTGCAACGCGCGACGTCGGAGGGCGTGCCCGTGAACGGGTACTTCCTGTGGAGCCTGATGGACAATTTTGAATGGACCGACGGGTTTGAAAAGCGCTTCGGGCTCTACCACGTCGACTTCAAAACGCAGCGTCGCACGGCCAGACTGAGCGCTTCCTACTATCGCGAGCTGATCGCGCGCAACGCGCTGGTTTAGGCGGCGTGCCCGGCCGCTTTGGCCAGGCACGCAGTGTCAAGCGCTCAGTAGCGGTCCTGATTGGCGCCGCGTCGCTGGCGTGCGAACGCGTATTGGGGATTGATCCCGCAAGAGTCGGCAGTGCCGCTCGCGGTGGCCATGCATTGGGCGTAGCTGGAGAACAGGCAATTGCCGGGATAGCCCCATCGGCGGCCTTGCAGGCAGTATTGATCCTGTGCGGCAGCGGCAGGCGTAATGGATTCGACCGCGGCAAGGGCGGACAAAACGGCTAAAACGGCAAAGGAAACGTGGCGGGACATTAAGTGGCTCCTTGAGTGCTATCGAACTAACGATCTTACGACGCGGCGATGCGGCTGCATGTGATCCAGATCACGGCAAAGCAACTGAACGATCGCTGAACGATCAACACGGCTCATCATTCCGTGATGCCTTGTTATCGGCGATGCCTTATTACTCATCGGCGGTGATTGGGATTGCGCGGGACGCGTCGCGGCTTGCCGTGCAGGGGTGCGATCCGCTGCTCGCAAAATCGTCTTGCCGGAAATCGGTGCATTAGGGCCAACACCTGGACACCCCAGCCTCGCACTAACTTTCCCATCGCCCCCGCCGAAAGCATTTTCGATTTGGAATAATCCGCATCATGTGGTGTATGGCGTTTTGATGCTGGAACTTATCGTCATCAAGCGCCGCCGGGGCTGGGACTGGCGGGTGCACGATCAAAAGGGAACGGTCATCGCTGGCGGGCGGGGAAAAACCCGTCTGGCTGCCCGATACCACGCGTATCGGGCGTTATTCCTGTCGATTGCGGCGGGTTGGAAGTCGACCGAAGTCCGGCCCTCTCGGACCAAAACGGCAACGGGTCGGCAGATGAATTCCGGCTCCGCGGCGATTGACCCCTAGCACCCCCGGCAAATCCCTGTGAATTTGCTGGTCTCTATCCGGCCGCGCGGGCGCACGGCCCGTCCCGATCTTGCCTGGCGCGGGACGATGACCCGCTGCGACGCGCCGATATAGGACGGTGCGACGACGCGTGCGGGCGGAGACGACGGGGTGAGCGCGCCGTAACTGGTCGGCGGCGGCGGCACGTTGGTGCCAAGCGGCGGAATCCGCGAGGCGTTGCCGATTCCGCTGGGGTCGCCGATCACGCTGGGGTTGGCCGGGCCGTACGGAATCCCGTTGATCGCCGAATTGCCGGCGCCGGCCGATCCGGCCGGCGGCGGAAACTGCGCCAAGGCGCCGGCCGGTATCATCAGACTGCCAAACAGTACCAGGCGGACAAGCACCGAAGAACGGGCCATTGGATCTCCTGAAGCGGCTTTCCAACCCAACGATCATGTGGGGCGCCCGTTCCCGGTTTTGAAGCCGGCCCGTCTTTTTCCGGAGTGGGCAGGATTGCGCGAATCAGGCCTACTTCGTCAGCGAATACACCTGAGATTCCGGCGGCATGAACCAGCCCGAGCTCTTCGATTCCGATATCCGCGCCCTGCAGCAATTGCTGCGCGCCGCCTGGAAGCAACTCGGCGATCCCTCCCTCACCGCCTTTACGCGCCGCGAACTGCGCAACCAGATGAAGCAGTACAGCGCCGACCTGAAGGCGCAGCTGGAAAAGGCGGCGCGCCAACCGCCAGCGGTCAGGGATTCAGGCCGCACCTTCAGCAAGCCCGAGCTTCGCATCCTGGCCTGATGCCGCCAGCCGCGCGCATACCGCCCCTCACGGTGGCCCGCGCCGCACCGCCCGCCTATGATCGGCGGCACGGAGGGACAGGAGACCGATCGTGATGAGAGCCGCAGCACTCACGGCAGCACTGGGCGCGCTCCTCGCCGCCTCGTCTGCATCGGCCCAAAGTCCCGCGCCCGCCGCCTTCACGGTGATTTCGCCGATCTTCGGCCAGCTGGTCGCGTTCTCGATGCCCCAGGCATTCGTCACCGTGTTCGAGAACACCAAGGGGACGAACTATATTCGCGAGGCCGTGCTGAAGGGCGAGACGGTCAATGACTGGACACAGATGATCACCGTGACCGGTGCGAAGGGGACCGCCGCCAATCCCAAGGTTTCGCCGGAGAGCTTTGCGTCGTCGATGGCCGGCGGGTTCAAGTCCGCCTGCCCCGACAGCTTCACGGCCAAAGGGTTTGGTCCGGTCAAATTCGGCGATCAGGATGCGTATGTCGCGGTGGCAAGCTGCGGCCGGGTCGAGTCCAGCGCCGACAAGCACAGCGAAACCGCGCTCATCGTCACCGTCAAAGGCAGCAGCGACTACTACACGCTGCAATGGGCCGAGCGGGCGCCGGCGGCAAGCAAGAACGCGATCGACGAGGCCAAGTGGCAGGCGCGGCTGCGCCAGTTGCAGCCGATCCGGATCTGCCCGATCCAGCCAGGCGAGCGCGCGCCCTACCCGAGCTGTGCCAGCAAGAACTAGCGGCCGGAAGAAAAGCTTTCATGTCTTTTTGCTTCTGACTGCCTTCGTACGCGTACCCGCGGGCGCCTTCTTCAATTTGCTCTGATTGTATTCAATAGCGGCGCGGATGAGATTCTTGAGCGCACGCTCATTGATCTTGTCGCCCTCGAGAAAATCGATCGCGCGTCTCGCATTGCCTTCGAGGCCCGCATTGAAGAGCTTGTCGGGATCCGGGAGCTTCGCCCCGTACAAAAAGGTAAGCTTCACCTTGCCCTTGTGGGCGTTGGCGACCGCGATCATGCCGTCGCGATACCACACCGGGCTTCCCATCCACTTCCATTCCTCGATGATCTCGCGGTCGGCGCCAAGAATGCACTTGCGGACGCCGGCGAATGTCTTGCCGCGCCAGTCCGTAATGCCTGCGATCAGCTGGTCGATACGTTCCGATGGATTCATTGGATCTTTCTCACGCCCTTGCGAAGCGGTCCGTGACCGCTTCCTGCTATTTTTCTGCGGCAACGATCGTGCGTTTGCCGAACCACATGCGGCGGAACAGACCGTCTTTCAGCACGAACTGATGGTAGAGCGCGGCCGCGACATGAACCACGATCAGAATGGCCAGTAGCGTTGCAAGCACCGCATGGGCCTGGAACGAAGGAAACACGGCAAAACTATCGGGCAACGGTTCGCCATTGGGCTGGAACACGCCGCTGATGAGCCAGCCGGTGGTCCATCCGGTGGCGATCATCAAGAACACGATCACGATAGAAGCCGGCATGCGCCATCGAGGCCAGCCGGTCGAGCAGCGGCGAGCCGGTCACAGCCATGGCCGGACGGGCGCTCCATCTGCGGATGATGATGCGCAGGATCATCAAGACGAATACCAGCATGCCGCCCGACATGTGCCAGACCAGGATATCGAGTTTCCTGGGATCGGCGTTCGGCATATTCGCAAGCACGAAGAAGCCGAGGCACAGCAAGCCAATGATCATCAGCGCGAGCAACCAGTGCAGCGCGACGAGCACGGGCTGGTAGCGCGAGGCTAGCGCCGCGGCTCACGACAGGCCTCCCACCACGCGTTCGAGGCTCTGCGAAGAATTTCTGCCAGCCGAATTTGGCGCCCCCGAAGGCCTGCTTCTGATCCGGCCGGAAGCCCGACTGCTCCATGCGCAGGTGGGTCCCGGTGCGCGCTGGGGTAAGCGTGAAGGTCACCACACTCTTCAGATCGAAGGCCGCATCGTCATGCGCAAAATTCCAGGTGTAGGACAGCGTCTTGTTCGGCTCGACCGCGAGGACCTCACAGTCCAGCACGCCGCCCCAGTCACCGCGAAGATTGAAACTGTGGCCCACGACCGGCTTGAAGTCGTTCTTCATCAGCCACTCCTCGATCAGGTGTGGTTGCGTGAGCGCGCGCCAGAGTCTTTTCCGGCGGATAAGGCATCTCACGTTCGACAATGACGGAGCGCGTTTCGGTCGCAGTATTGGTCATTGGTCCATCCTCTTGAGCAGATCTTCGAGGTCGTCGAACCGGTTTTGCCAGAAGGAGGCCATCTGGCTTGTCCAGTCGACCAGCGGGGCCAGCGCGCCGCGCTGCGCGCTATAATGCGTCTGGCGGCCTTCGTGACGGTCGCGCACCAGCCCGGCCTGCCGGAGAACGCCGAGATGTTTCGAGACGGCCGGTTGCGAGACCCCGGACTGAGCCGTCAAGGCCCCGACCGTCTGCTCGCCTTCGCGGCACAATCGTTCGAACAGTGCCCGCCGCGTCGGATCGGCAAGCGTTCTGAAAAGCACATCTTGAGCGTTCGGCATCTTGAAACCCATAACCAGATGGCTATTGTATTATCCATAACCATCGAGATATGTAATTAGTCAAGCCGAACGTGACGGGTCGCCGTGATTCTTGGGAGCCAACGGACACGTGGCGCCGCGCCATCTCCATGGCCGTTGGTTTGCGTGATGCGCTATCGCCTTTTGCTCGTCGCCGCGGCGTACGCTGACACGCTATCTGCACCTTGTTGATAACCCGCCACCCCCTGCTGCCATGGTGAGACACGCCGCCTTGGTGTGCTATCGGCATATCGGCCTGACTAACGACGGACAGAACAGATGCGGATCACCCTCGTCGGCTCCCGCCATTTCGGCGTGACGACCTTCAACATGCTGCGCCAACACGAGGTCGAAATCGCGCAGAGTCGTCGTCCACGACGGTGAAGACCGGCTGGCGGCCGCGGCGAAGGCCGCAGGCGATCGAGGTTGTCGTGCAGGCCAATCCCAAACTCGTCGTGGCATCGGAGATCGCGCCCGACAGCGACCTGATCGTGACCGCCCACAGCCACGCCCGCATCACAAGGGAGGCGCTGGCCGCCGCCAGGCTCGGCGGCATCGGCTATCACCCCTCGCTGCTGCCGCGGCACCGCGGCATCGCCGCGATCGAATGGACCATCAAGGAAGGCGATCCGATCGCCGGCGGCACCATCTATCACCTCGCCGACCGGATGGACGCCGGCGCGATCGCCGCGCAGGAGTGGGTTTTCGTCAAGAAGGGCGAGACCGCCCGCGAACTTGTGGGAACGTGCGCTGGCCCCGCTTGGCCAGAAACTGCTCGGCGAGGTCATCGACTACGCCAAGGTCCACAAATCCCTGCCCGCCAGGCCCCAGGACGAGCAATTTGCCACGCTGGCGCCGAGCCTTTCCGACGCCAAACACTGATCTGACGGCGGCGTTACCCGATCAAGGATCCGTAGAGCGAATATCGAGCGATTCAGGACAAGATTTCCGTTCCCAAGCGGGAACAAGAATCACTATGATGTGTTTGAGACTACGGGAACATTCCACGTTGTTGCGGCGCACCAAAGTTTGAACACATTGTTCCCGGATAAGGCGCCTCATCACACACATTTCGGGGACTTGATTCCATGCGCTCCAACCGCATCCGCAACCTGCTTTCTGCTTCGTTTCTTGCCACTGCTGCCCTTGCGGCCGCTCCCGCCGCCGCCCAGCAGCCCTATGATGGCCTGTGGCAGGTTACCGTCGTGACCAAAAGCGGAAGTTGCGATGCGAAGACTGCTTCAACCGTAACGGTCGCTGATGGCAAGGTTACGGGTTCCGGCGCGCCGGTTTCCGGTACTGTCAGTTCCGGGGGACTTGTGCGAGTCTCGATCAATGGTGCATATGCGGCCGGTCAACTCAGTGGCAATTCCGGATCGGGGAAATGGAATGGGGCATCAGCTGGCGTACCATGCAGCGGTCGATGGGAAGCCTCCCGTCAGTAAGACTCCAGCCAGTAAAACAATCCCAAGATCAGAACTCTTCGCCAAAACGCGGCGGCTGACATTTACAGCCGCCGCGTTTTTCATGACCGCGCTGGCCGCGCCGGCCGAGTTATGCCCAGTCCTCCGGGCCTTACGCCGGCATGGCCGGAAACTGGTCCGGCGGCGGCACCGTGACGCTGGACGACGGATCGAACGAGCGCATCCGCTGCCGCGCCACCTATCAGGTCACCGGCCCCAACATGAGCATGAGCCTCACCTGCGCCAGCGACGCCTATAAGTTCAATCTCACGGCCAATGTCGTCGATCAGGGCGGCGCGATCGTAGGGCAATGGAGCGAAACCAGTCGCGGCATCACCGGCAGCCTTCAGGGCAAAGGCGGCGGCGGCAACTTCCAGGTCACCGCCGTCACCGCCGGCTTCAATGCCAACATCACGCTCAAGACCACCGGCAACAAGCAGACCGTCAGCATCAGGGCCGACAGCCAGTTCAGGGCAGCCAATATCTCGCTGTCGAAATAACCGGGCGTACGCCGCCCCTGCGCGGCCAAGACAGACATCGCCCGCGACCGCGGGCGATTGCCGTTGAGGCATCTTGCGTCCCGGCGGCTCCGGGCTTCGCTAGCCGATGTTGCTAACCCGTCTTTGGCATCACCAATTGCGAGGCGGTCCGCTTGATGGTTTTGGCGATCAGCAGGGCCTGCTCCCTGTTGAAGGCAAAATCCTGGACGCCTTTGTGGGTGGTCAGCGACAGCACCATGATGTCGGGCTGCTTTTCAGGCCAGCCGGTCGCGAAGGCCGTCACTAAATCCGCGGATGTTGATCGTTGTGTCATTGGTCTTGAATTCCCTGCGTCCTGTTGTCGACGCGCCTTAGGTCTTCGGGACGTAGGCGGTGACTTCGATTTCGACCTTGGCCCTGAGATCGACGAGCCCGTCGATATAGAGCAGCGTCGATGGCGGAAAATTGCGTCCCAGTGTTTCCTTCCAGGCCGCGCCAATGCCGGCGCCGGCCGCTTCATATTCGCTGCGGCTCGTCAGATACCAGGTCAGTCGAACGATGTGTTCGGGACCGGCACCGGCCTCGGCCAGCAGCTTGATGATCCGCTTCAAGGCCATGCCGACCTGGGCTGCCATGTCGGGCTGATAGTCCCCCTTCTCGTCGCCGCCGGTCTGGCCCGCCAGCACGATCCACTTGCCGGGACCGTCGACCTCGACGCCGTGGGAAAAGCCGCGGGGTTTCGACCATTCGGCCGGTTGTAGGATACGCATGGGCAAGTCCTCCTGAGACGGTCGATCCTTAGCACCGAACCGGCACGATCTCCCACAGCGAATTTACCGGCTTACGCATCGCAGCGTCAGCAGATTTGCGCGTTGCAAATCAGCGCACACTCGCCGATACCGGCCTGCCCGCATCAACCCGCACGGCTCAGCCCTTAACCGATGGACCGCACACCTTCAAAATCACTGGCCGCGCTGTGGATGGCAGGTTGGCTCGCGCTTGATGCTGATCGTGGTGGTCGCCGGCCGCGAAGGCATGCGCGAGCTGAACGTGTTCCAGCTGATGTTCATGCGCACGATCATCGGCTTCTTCCTGCTCTATCCGCTGATCCGCGCCAATGGCGGATTTTCCGTCGTAAAGACCGCGCGCATCCACATGCACATCGCGCGCAACCTCATTCACTACGGCGCGCAGCTCGGCTGGTTCTTCGCACTGACGCTGATCCCGATCGGCCAGGTGGTGGCGATCGAATTCACCATGCCGATCTGGACCGCGATCCTGGCCGCGATGTTCCTCGGCGAACGCATGACGGTGTGGAAGGTCACAGCCATCGTGCTCGGCGTCATCGGCGTCGTCGTGATCGTTCGTCCGGCCGCCGGCGAGGTCAATCCGGGGCAATTGATTGCACTCGGCGCCGCGGTCGGCTTCGGCATTTCGATCGCCATGGTGAAATCGCTGACCCGGACCGAACATTCCGTGGCGATTATCTTCTGGATGCTGGTGATACAATCCCTGGCCGGATTTGCTCCCGCCCTCTACGTCTGGACCTGGCCGCCGGCCTATGTCTGGGGCTGGGTCGTCGTGATCGCGTTCTGCGGCACATTCTCGCACTACTGCATGGCGCGCGCGATGCTGCATGCCGATGCGACCGTGGTGATCCCGATGGATTTCCTCCGGGTTCCACTGACCGCCACCGCGGGCTGGCTGATCTATTCGGAACGGCTGGACCTGTTCACCGTGCTCGGCGCCGTCCTGATCCTCACCGGTAACCTGTTGAACCTGCGACCGGGTGCGCGGGCTCCGGCGCGGGCTGGAACTTAAATTCGACCGCCAGGCTGTGATCTGGATCACGCGCGATCCCTGGGAGGTCCCGCGACGCTTGCCGGTAACTGACCGTTGCCTGGATTAGCGACCTTCCCGGATTTTTTACTGCACGAAGCATGGTTTTATCGTGTAACCTTCGGGTAGGGGTTTTTGCCCCAGTCTTTTCGATTCTGGCAGAGGTTCTACGATGCGCTACCCAACACTCATCCTTTCGCTGATCTGCATGATGTTCGCGGCCTCCGCGGCCAACGCCGACCGGCGTGTTGCCTTCGTCGTCGGCAACGGCACCTACAAGAACGTCGCAGCATTGCCGAACCCGCCGATCGACGCCAAGGCGATGGCGGCCGCGCTTCGCAATGTCGGGTTCGAAGTGGTCGAGGGCAGCAATCTCAACCGCGACAAGATGACGGAAAAGCTGCTCGACTTCGGCAAGAAGGCGCAAGGCGCCGACGTCGCGGTGTTCTTCTATGCCGGCCACGGCATCGCCATCAGCGGCACCAACTATCTGCTGCCGGTCGACGCCGACATCAAGTCGGAAATGGACGTCAAGCTGGGGGCCGCCATCAATATCGACCTCACGCTCGACCAGACCATGAGCGACGCCAAGGTCAAGCTGGTGTTCCTCGACGCCTGCCGCGACAATCCGTTCGCCGCCAAGATCAAGTCGAACTCCGCCACCCGCAGCGTGTCGGTGCAGACCGGCCTTGCCGAAATGAAGTCCGGCGAAGGCACGCTGATCGCGTTTGCAACCGGCCCGGGCCAAACCGCGCTCGACGGCCAGGAAGGCACCAACAGCCCGTTCACCCGCGCGCTGCTCGCCAACCTCACCGAGCCCGGCGTCGAGATCCAGCAGGCGATGACCAAGGTCCGCGCCCAGGTCAACGAGGAAACCCACAAGGGCCAATTGCCCTGGGGCCACACCAACCTGATCGGCTCGGTCTACCTGAACGGCGCGCCCGCGCCGGCCGTCGCCGGAGCACCCGCCACGGCGGCTCCTGTCGCCGTCGCATCGAAGCCCGGCAACGACGTCGAACTCGAGTTCTGGCGCTCGATCAAGGATTCCAACAAGGCGGAAGAGCTCAACGCCTACCTGTCGAGCTACCCGAACGGCCAGTTCAAGTCGCTGGCGCTGGCCCGGATCGCCTCGCTCGAGAGCGGCCCGAGCACCGCGACCCGCAATCTCACTACCGGCATTGATCCCGCGACCTTCACCGAGAACTCCAGCCAGACCACCGAGGACCAGATCGGCCTCGACAAGGGCCAGCGCCGCGACGTGCAGCGCCGCCTGACCGGACTCGGTTTCGACACCAAGGTCACCGGCCAGTTCGACGAGTCGACGCGGACCGTGATCACCCGCTGGCAGGCTGCCCGCGGCTACCCCAAGTCCGGCTACCTCAACAAGCTGCAGCACAAGGCACTGCTGACCGAGATCGTGTCGGCCACGACATCTGCCGGTTCCAGCGATGAGGAACGCCCCGCAAAGCGCCGTGCCAGCAGTGGCGGCGGCGGTGGCGGTCAGCCGCAACGTCAACAGAGTGGCGGCGGTCCTGATCCCGCCGGTGCCGGCCGATTCATCGGCGGCGTCGATGGGCGGCATGCTCCGCTAAGGCCCACAAACAGGTCAAACAAAGAAGCCCGGGATCGACCCCGGGCTTTTTTCGTTCGCATCTCTGGCCAATATCTATTTGCCCACGGCCTTTCGAAGCGCCTCGTTGATCCGGTCCTGCCAGCCCGGCCCGCCCTCCTGGAAATGCTCGAGCACATCCTGGTCGATGCGCAGCGAGACCAGCTCCTTCACGCCCGGCAGTGCGGTCGGCTTCGGCGGCGCCTCCGCCACCTTGGCAGTGGTGCGCTTGAATGCGGCCTCCGCCTCGGTGCGCGCATCATTCAGGGTTCTTGGCCGCCTCGGCTGGTCCGCCATCGCTAAATTCCTTCAAACAACACGGTCGAGAGGTAACGCTCGGAGAATGACGGCACGATGGCAAGGATGGTCTTGCCCGCAGCCTCGGGCCGCTTGCCGATCGCTAGCGCCGCGGCGATCGCGGCGCCCGAGGAAATGCCGCCTGGAATGCCTTCCATACGCGCCAGCGCGCGCGCGGTCTCGATCGCCGCCTGTGAGTTGACCTTGACGATCTCGTCGATCACGGAGCGATCCAGAATGTCCGGAATGAAGCCGGCGCCGATGCCCTGGATCTTGTGCGGCGTATGCTGCCCGCCCGACAGCACCGGACTTTCCTCGGGCTCGACCGCCACGATCCGCAAGCCGGGCCTGCGCGGCTTCAGCACCTGGCCGACGCCGGTGATGGTGCCGCCGGTGCCGACGCCGGCGACGAAGAAATCGATGTTGCCGCCGGTGTCGTTCCAGATTTCCTCCGCGGTAGTGCGGCGGTGGATTTCAGGATTGGCGAGATTCTTGAACTGCTGCGGCATCACCGCATTCGGCGTGGTGCGCACCAGTTCTTCGGCGGTCGCGATCGAACCCTTCATGCCCTGGGCCGCCGGCGTCAGCACGATCTCGGCGCCGAGAAACGCCAGCATCTTGCGCCGCTCGATCGACATCAATTCCGGCATCACCAGCTTGAGCCGGTAACCGCGCGAAGCCGCGACGAAGGCGAGCGCAATGCCGGTATTGCCCGAGGTCGGCTCGATCAGCACGGTGTCGGCGTTGATCACGCCGGCCTTCTCCATCGCGATCACCATCGCCGCCCCGATGCGGTCTTTGACGCTCGCGGCCGGGTTGAAATATTCAAGTTTGGCTAAAATGGTAGCGCTGACACCGTGGGCCTGCGGCAGTTTGTGCAGGCGCACGATCGGCGTATCGCCGATCGCGTCGACGATGGAGTCGAACAGTCGGCCACGCCCGGGACGGTGCACTGCACCCGTGGCTGACGACGCGTCCATCGCGACACTCCTGTGGAGAAAATGTGCCCGGAATATCCGGCTGTTCCTGTGTAGGAGGTGCCTGCCTCGCTGCGCAAGTCAGAAACGCGAGCAGCCACAATTCGCTGCATTGCAAAACGCGCCGTGGCCAAATAACGCAAAAGCAACGCATTTGTGTTGCGACATCGTCAAAGAAATCGGTGTATACTTTCGTCGTGAGTTGAGCTTCCGGTTAAGATCGCAAAGGAGGTCACGATGCCAGCAGTCGCTGAAGTCCTGTCGACCGTCGCGTCTAACCCCGACCCGCGTGGCTGTGATCTGCCGACCTGCCCGGTTTGCGCAGAATTCCATGGTAGCGGCGGAAGCATCTGCCTATCTCAGCGACGCGGTGATCAGCTATCTCTGGACCTGCGATACCTGTGGCTACGGTTTCGTCACCAAGCATTCGGTGAAACGGTTCGCGTGTAACTGAGCGAGCCTCTATCTCGCAGCAATGTCCCCGCGCGCCCAACCGGCGCGCGTTTGTTTTTGGAACGTCTCGAAGCTGCCGTTGCCGATTGCCTCGCGCATGCCGGCCATCAAACGCTGATAATAGGCGACGTTGATCTCCGACAGCAGCATCGCGCCCAGCGTCTCCCCCGACCGCACCAGATGATGCAGATAGGCGCGCGAGTAGTCGCGCGCGGCCGGCCATGTGCTCTCTTCATCCAGCGGCCGCGGATCGTCGGCGTGCCGCGCGTTGCGCAGGTTGATCTGGCCGAAGCGCGTGAACGCCATGCCGTGACGCCCGTTGCGGGTCGGCATCACGCAGTCGAACATGTCGATACCGCGCGCCACCGCCTCGAGCAGATCCTCGGGCGTGCCGACGCCCATCAAATAGCGCGGGCGATCCTGCGGCAGATGCGGCGCGGTCTCCTCGATCATGGCCAGCATCACCGCCTGCGGCTCGCCGACCGCAAGCCCGCCGATCGCGTAGCCATGGAAGCCGATCTCGACCAGCCCGCGCGCGCTGGCATGTCGCAATTCCGGCACGTCACCGCCCTGGACGATGCCGAACAGCATAAAGCCCGGAGGCGCGCTTTCGAAGGCGCGCTTGCTGCGTTCGGCCCAGCGCAGCGACAGTTGCATTGCGCGCTCGATATCGGCGCGTTCGGCCGGCAGCCGCACGCACTCGTCCATCTGCATGGCGATGTCGGCGCCGAGCAGCCGCTGCACCTCGATCGAACGTTCCGGCGACAGCTCGACCTTGGCGCCGTCGATATGCGAGCGGAAGGTCACCGCCTTCTCGCTCACCTTGCGCAGCTCCGACAGCGACATCACCTGGAAGCCGCCGGAGTCGGTCAGCATCGGGCCTCGCCATCCCGTGAATGTCTGCAGGCCGCCGAGCTCGGCGATGCGTTCCGCGCCCGGCCGCAGCATCAGATGATAGGTGTTGCCGAGCACGATATCGGCGCCGGCATCGCGCACCTCGCGCCAGTGCATCCCCTTCATCGCGCCCGCCGTGCCGACCGGCATGAAGGCCGGCGTCCGCACGGCGCCATGCGGCGTCGTCAGCCGGCCCAGGCGGGCCGTAGCGTCGGTAGCCAGCAGTTCAAAATGATTGGGAACGTCCATGCGTCAGCTTATGGCGTAATCCATGCGCTCTGTTCAACCTCGTTCGCAGCGTTTTCGCCCGAAGTGGGCGCCGGTTCGCGTGAAGAAAACGCGTCCAACCGGAAACCCCGGGCGCATATTCCGTCCAAAAACCGTTGACGGCGGCCGCTTGCTCCCGCATAAGACCGCCCCATGAACACGACTACCAAACGCACCGAGAAAACCAAAGCACCCTCCGGGGGCTCGGGAGCCGTGCGCGCGTAGTCGAACGATCGCATCAATCTGAACCGAAGCCCCGCCTGAAAAGGACCGGGGCTTTTTTTATTGCCTGCAAACCGAGAGGACAAACCAAGTGACGTACGATCCCGTTGTAGCCATTGTCGGCGTAACCGGCGCTGTCGGCGCCGAATTCATCGCCACCATGGACAAGCGCAATTTCCGCGTCGGCAAGCTCAAGGCGCTGGCAAGCGCCCGCTCGGCCGGCAAGACCATCGATTTCCGCGGCGAGCGAATCTTCATCGAAGAATTGACCCCGCATTCCTTCCACGGCGTCGACATCGCGCTGTTCTCGGCCGGCGGCGGCATTTCCAGGAAATACGCGCCGATCGCGGTGAAGTCCGGCGCTGTGGTGATCGACAATTCCTCCGCCTTCCGGATGGACCCGGACGTGCCACTGGTGATCCCCGAGATCAACGCCAGGCGGATCCGGGATCACAAGGGCATCATCGCGGTTCCGAATTGCTCGGCGATTACGGCGCTGGTGCCGTTGTGGCCGATCCACCAGCAGAACCGCATCAAGCGCGTGATCCTGTCGACCTATCAGGCGGCCAGCGGCGCCGGCGCCGCGGCGATGGAGGAACTGGTGGAATCGACGCGCGCCAAGCTCGACGGGCGGCCGTTCACGCCGAAGGTGATCCCGCATCCCTATGCCTTCAACGTGTTCAGCCACAACACCGCGATCGATCCCGAGACCGGCTACAACGAAGAGGAGAGCAAGGTCATCAAGGAAACGCGCAAGATCTTCGAGGACGAGCGAATTGCCATCGGCGTGACCTGCGTGCGGGTGCCGGTGCTGCGCGCGCATAGCGAGGCCATCACCTTCGAATGCGAAAAGCCGATCTCGGAGGACGACGTCCGGCGGATCCTGACCAATGCGCCGGGCGTCAAGATCGTCGATGACCGCGTCAGGAACTACTTCCCGATGCCGATCGACGCGTCGGGCCAGGATGACGTCCTGGTCGGCCGCATCCGCAAGGATCTCAGCGATCCCTCGGGTCATTCGATCGCGATGTTCGTCTCGGCCGATCAGTTGCTGAAGGGCGCCGCGCTCAACGCCATCCAGATTGCGGAACTGCTGCCGCAACGCGCGATGGCGTAAGGCGAAGCGAAGCCATCGTCGGTGGGCAAAGACGCGTCGGTGTCGTGCCCACCCGCTCTTCGGCGCTTGTCGCCCTGAGGAATAGGTAAACGGGGGACTGTGATCTAGCGCACATTCGCTTGAATTTTCGGTCACGCTTCGAACCGGTTTCGATCTGGCATCGTCGAACTGGCCGAGCGAGCCAATCTGGTTTCGCCAACACACATGGAGAGACCAATGACGATGAAGTCGAAGTTAACCACGACGGCTCTGTTCGCCCTCGTGGCGATGAGCGCCCTGGCGACCACGAGCGCCAACGCTGGCTGGATCTTCGTCCCGGAGAATGCGACCAGGTTCTGTGACGACGTGACGTTTTCGTGCGGCACACAGTTTGTGCCGCAGGAAACCCGCAGGTACCAGCCGACCGCCGCCGCGCCACGGCGCGCCCGGTGCCCGCTCGCACGACCGGCCCGCGATCTCGAAGATAAGGCCATGAGCTACGCCGGCGGTGGCGGCGGTGGTGGCGGCGGTGGCGGCGGTGGCGGTGGTGGCGGCCGCTAATTCAGACGACGCCGATTGAATACAACGCCGCCGGGGTGACCCGGCGGCGTTTCGACGTCGCTATTCGATCACCTCATCGGCGCGCAGCAGAAACGACTCCGGGATCGTCAGCCCGAGTGCCTTTGCGGTCTTGAGATTGACGGCCAGTTCGAACCGGGTGGGCAATTGCACCGGCAGTTCGGCGGGCTTTGCGCCCTTGAGAATGCGATCGATATACGTCGGCACCCGCCGATACAGATCGATCTGGTCGATGCCATAGGATACGAGGCCCCCGTCGCCGACCCAGTACCGGTACGGGCGGACGATTCTACGCCTCAGTCCCGCGCGCGAAACAGCAGGCACGCGTCGCCATACGAATAGAACCGATAGCCCTCCGCGATCGCGTGCGCATAGGCCTGCTTCATGGTGTCGAGACCGGAGAAGGCCGACACCAGCATGAACAGCGTCGAGCGCGGCAGATGGAAGTTGGTCAGCAAGATATCGACCGCGCGAAAGCGATAGCCCGGCGTGATGAAGATCGAGGTCTCCGCGCAAAACGGCTGGATGGTGCCGTCTTCGGTGGCGGCGCTTTCCAACAGCCGCAGCGACGTGGTGCCGACCGCGACGATGCGGCCGCCTTTGGCGCGCGCCGCATTCAGCGCCGCGGCGGTCTCGGCCGAGATCGTGCCCCATTCGGCATGCATCCGGTGCCCGGAGGTCTCCTCGACCTTGACCGGCAGGAAGGTCCCTGCCCCGACATGCAGCGTCATCCGGTGCAGTCCGACGCCGCGCTCGCGCAGCGCGGCTTCCAGCGCCGGCGTGAAATGCAGCCCCGCGGTCGGTGCGGCGACCGCGCCCTCGTTGGACGCGAACATGGTCTGGTAGTCGGCGGCGTCGCGGTCGTCGGGCGTGCGCTTGGAGGCGATGTAGGGCGGCAGCGGCGGCGTGCCGAGATCGGCGATCGCCTGGTCGAGCGTGGGGCCGTGAAACGAAAACGACAGCGTGACCTCGCCCTCCTCGCCCTTGGCTTCGACCTCGGCGTCGAGATGGCCGAGCAGGCAGACCTTGCCTTCATTGCCGAAGCGAACCACGTCGCCCGGCGCGAGCTTCTTGGCCGGCTTGACCAGCGCCTGCCAGCGCGAGCCGTCGAGCCGCTTGATCAGGGTCGCCTCGATCTTCGGCTCGGTCTCGCGGCCGATGCGGCGGCCCTTGAGCTGCGCCGAGATCACCTTGGTGTCGTTGACCACCAGCTGGTCGCCCGGCTCCAGCCAATGCGGCAGCTCGGCAATGATGCGGTCGCGCAACACGCCGTCCGGCTGCACCACCAGCATGCGCGCGGAATCGCGCGG
Organism: uncultured Alphaproteobacteria bacterium; assembly: GCA_963742665.1. Taxonomy (GTDB): domain Bacteria; phylum Pseudomonadota; class Alphaproteobacteria; order Rhizobiales; family Xanthobacteraceae; genus Bradyrhizobium. The sequence continues at coordinate 188,599 of CAVUNH010000003.1, read as the reverse complement.
GCTGGCGGGCCGCAGCGCGATGCTGGCGGCGGGAAGCTCGAAATCGAAGAGATCGGTGCGCATGCTCAGGCAGCCTGCGAAATTGTGTTTGACGATCGGGCGCAGCCGGTCGCGCAGCCAGGTCATCGCGGGATCCCGGCTCCGTGGTGGTGCTCCAGACCATCGCATGCGGCAGCGGCGCAATCGGAAACGGCACCTCTCGGCTCTCCAGGTCAAAGGCGTGCATGGTCTCGGCCATCGCGATCGATCGGCAACGTCGCCAGCAGGTCCGAGTTCGCCAGCACGGGTGCGATAGCAGAGAAATGCGGCACCCAGCCAGCAATCGTGCGTTCCAGACCGGCGGCGGAGGCCGCGACATTGACCGGACTGGTGAGGCTGTCGCCGACCCGAACCACGAGATGCGGCCATTGCGTCCAGGTCCTTCGGCTCCATTTGCCGAAGGCCGGATGATCTTTCCGCCCAAAGCATCGCCATCCGAGCGCGCCCACGGCCTCGCTGGCGACGCCGTCGGGCAGGCGCAGTTCGGCGGGCACGATCGCGACGTCGATCTGGCCTTCGGCGACGTCGAGCAAGGTCGGCTCGCGCGGCGCGGTCCATTCGGCCGAGACGCCGGGCGCTTCGCTCCGCAGCCGCGACAGCAGATGCGCGAACACGGTGAGCATGAAATCAGGCGCGGCGACGCGGAACACGCGCTGCGAATGCGCAGGATCGAACACGTAACGCGGCGACAGCACGCGCTGGATTCCCCTCAGCATCGGCCGCGTCTGTTCGATCAGGTCGAGCGCGAAGGCGGTCGGCTGCATCCGCACGCCGCCCTTGATCAGCAAGGGATCGCCGAGCTGGTCGCGCAACCGCGACAGCGAATGGCTGACCGCCGATTGCGTCCGCCCCAGCCGCTCCGCGGCCCGGCTGACGCTCCGCTCCGTCATCAAAACCTCGAACACGATCAACAGGTTGAGATCGAAACGCCGTAAATCGATTTCATTCATGACGAGCCACGATTACTCATTAGATCGATGATCGATTCCGGTTCATACCACCGGCCGTCAACCGATCAAGCCGTTGGAGCCATCATGAGATCAATTTCTGCCATTTGCGCCGCTGCCGCGGCGATCAGCCTTGCGGCGCTGCCCGTCCGGGCCGACGTCAGCACCGACGCCGCGCGCGCCAGCGTTGCGCCGTTCTACAAATCGCTCAATGCCGAGTTCGCGCCCGACAGCGCCGATCTGATCCGCCAGGCGACGACGCCGGAATGGGTATCCTGCCGCGGCAACAATGATTGCAACACCCGCGACCAGGTCATCGCCGGGGTCGGCGCAGCGCCTGAAATCCGTTCCGGACCTGAAATGGGAGATCAAGGAGATCGCTGGTCTCCGGCAACCAGGTCACCGTGCGCGGCGAAGCCACCGGCACGCCGGCCGGCGAGTTCATGGGCGCGCCCCACACCGGCAAGTCGTTCAAGCTGATGTCGATCGACGTCCACACGCTTGAAGGCGGCAAGATGGTCCGCTCCTACCACATCGAGGACTGGATCGGCGCGGTCCGTCAGCTGACGGCGAAGTAGCCCGCCGCTCAAGCGTCATTCCGGGAGCATTCGGAGCATGAACTCCGATGCGCAATTGCGCATCGGACAATCCCTGGATTTCCGGATTGCCGCGCTTCGCGCGGCCTCCTGAACGACAGCCTGGCTTCAAGCCGCGTCGGCGGCCATGTGCGCCTTGACGATCTTGTCCGGATCCTTCACCGGCTCGCCGCGCTTGATCTTGTCGACGTTCTCCATGCCGTCCGTCACCTTGCCCCAGACCGTGTACTGGCCGTTGAGGAAGGACGCATCGTCGAAGCAGATGAAGAACTGGCTGTCGCCGGAATCCGGGCTCGCGGCGCGCGCCATCGAGGTGGTGCCGCGCACATGCGGCTCCTTGTTGAACTCGGCCTTGAGCTTCTTGCCGGAACCGCCGGTGCCGGTGCCCTGCGGGCAGCCGGTCTGGGCCATGAAGCCTTCGATCACGCGGTGGAACACGATGCCGTCGTAAAATCCCTCGCGCACCAGTTCCTTGATGCGGGCGACATGGCCCGGCGCCAGATCGGGGCGCATTTCGATGGTGACGGGACCCTGGGTGGTTTCAAGGATCAAAGTATTTTCTGTGTCAGCCATGCTCTCTTCTCTTCAGGTTTGGGTGGACGTTTGCGGGTTCTGAAAGGGATCGCGAAAGGCCGGCCGGCAACGGCACCGCCCAGTCCCTCGGTAAATGGCAACGGCGTGCAGCGTTGCAATGTCTCCATCACGGCGATCCGGTACTTGAGCCGGTCGTTGTCGCTGGCGTGTTCCGATTCATAGGTGATCCGGGGATGGCCGAGGATGGCGCCCTCGCGGTTGAAGCTGACGATGACGGTGATGTCGATCGGGTTGGCCTGCGACAGCGGCGGCGGCTTCCAGCAGGAATGCAGTCGCGAAACGACGTCCTTGATGGTGTCGAGCTTGCTGCGCTTCGGCGCCCGTCGCGGCCGCAGTCAAGGCCAGGCACAGCAGCGCGGCAAACCAGAGCAACGGCTTGCTGCGCGGCGTCGCCATGCTCACTGCGCTCACTTGATGTCGGATGCGACTTGCACCTTCACCATCTTGTCGGGGTCGGTGACCTGGCCGCCCGACGATCCCGGCGGCGCCTTTTTCAGCTTGTCGACCACGTCCATGCCGGACACGACCTCGCCGATCACGGTGTACTGGCCGTTCAGGCTCGAGCCTTCCGCGAACATGATGAAGAACTGCGAGTTCGCGGTGTCGACGCTGTCGCCGCGCCGCGCCATGCCGACGATGCCGCGGGTGAACGGCACCTTGGAGAATTCCTGCTTCAGGTTCGGATATTTCGAGCCGCCGGTGCCGTTGAAATTCTGGCCGTCGCCGGTCTGCGCCATGAAGCCGTCCATCACGCGGTGGAACGGCACGTTGTTGTAGTAGCCCTCGCGCGCCAGCTGCTTGATGCGCTCGGCATGCTGGGGCGCGATATCGGTCCGCAGCTTGATCACGATGCGGCCCTTGGTGGTGTCGATCACGATCGCATTCGCCTTGTCGAGATTGGCCGGCAGCGGCTGGGCGATCGCGGGGGCCGCGCAGATCAGCGCAGCGACGAGGGCGAGAATGCGGATCATGGAAACTCCGGGATCGAGAGAGCGGATTTGGAAGCGCGCGAGCGCGCTAGCTGGCGAATTTGGTCTTGAGTTTGGCGGCGACCGAGGGCGGCACGAACGCGGAGACGTCGCCGCCCATGCCCGCGATTTGGCGCACCAGTGTGGCGGTGATCGGGCGGACCGCTGACGACGCCGGTACGAACACCGTATGCACCTCGGGCGCCATGGTCTCGTTCATGCCGGCGAGCTGCATCTCGTAGTCGAGGTCGGTGCCGTCGCGCAGGCCCCTGATCATGATGGTAGCGCCGGCCTTCTGGGCCGCCGTCACCGTCAGATTGTCGTAGGTGGTGGCGTCGAAGGCGCAACCGGCCTTCTTGGCGATCGGCGCGCATACCGCCTTGAGCATCTCCAGACGCTCTTCGGTCGAAAACAGCGACTTTTTGCCGGGATGGACCGCAACCGCAACGATCAGGCGGTCGCACAGGGTGACGGCGTGCTGGACCACGTCCAGATGGCCGTTGGTGACGGGGTCAAAAGAGCCGGGATAAAGCGCGATACGGGGCATAAGACCCTCCTAACCCGCCCCGGGCGGCCCGGCAAGCGTGCCTGGTTCCCTATCAGCCCGGCTTTTTATTTCGGATCGGCCGATGAACCAGTTCCGGGGTCGCCGCGTCTCCCTAGGCGAGCCGGCATTGTTTCGTCCCTCCCGAGGCGACGAAACAAAACTCGGCCCGGATGAAACCATTTTCGCGAGCCGGCGAAGACGGCCGGAAACTTGCGGTGGTTACACATCCATCCAACGAAACGACGGGCCGAATGGCCCATGACAGGGGACCGTCATGATCAAGGCACTTTCCGCAATCGCTTTTGCCGCGCTCATCGCGACTGCACTGACCATTTTGCCCGGCTTTGCCCCCACGGTCGAAGCCAGCGTACCCCAGGCCCTCGCCAAGGGTGACCGGCTCGACATTCGCCCGGTCGGCAAGGATTGCTCGCAGCAGGCCTGGCCGAATTTCGAAGCTTCCTGCCTCCGCGTCGCCGGCAGCCAAGTCCACTGCGCCTTCCATCATCCGCGAAGCGCGCCTGGTTACCGCCGACCGCACCCCATAAGCGCGAGGTCATTGCCAATTCAGCTCTTTCGTTGACGCCAGGTTGCTCTGGTTTGAAGTCCTCGGGATGCCCCCCGAGGACTTCGTCGTTTTCGGCGGCAACGTGAAGCGTTGGGCAACGCTTTCCGGATAACAGGAAACCCCATGGTAATTTGCGACGTGTCGTCGCAGACTGGCCCGTTGAGCGCGCCCATCGGATAACCCGGCGGGCGCGGTGCCAATGGGGGCGCCAGTGACCAGTTCGCCAGTCGCAACCACAGGCCATCCCACCTCCCTCCCCACCGCAGCCACCATCGGCGCCCTCGGCGTCGTCTATGGCGACATCGGCACCAGTCCGCTCTACGCGCTGAAGGAAGCGGCCAAGGCCGCCACCCATGGCGGTCCGCTGACGCATGCGGCCATCCTCGGCGTGGTGTCGCTGATCCTGTGGGCGCTGATCCTGATCATCTCGCTCAAATACGCGCTTCTGATCCTGCGCGCGGACAACCGCGGCGAAGGCGGCATCGTGGCGCTGCTGGCATTGCTCTCCGCGCGCAATGCCAAGCCTGGAACATGGCGCGCGCAGCTTCTGGTCGTCGGCCTGATCGGCGCCGCGCTGCTCTATGGCGACGGCGCGATCACGCCGGCGATCTCGGTGCTGAGCGCCATCGAGGGCTTGAAGGTGGATGCGCCGTCGCTGGCGCCGGCCGTGGTGCCGATCACCGTCGTGATCCTGATCGGCCTGTTCATCATGCAGAAGCAGGGCACCGGATTCATCGGCAGGATATTCGGCCCGGTCATGGTGGGCTGGTTCGCCGTGCTGGCCGCGCTCGGCATCCACGGCATCGTCCAGGCGCCGGCCGTGCTCGCCGCACTGAGCCCGCTCTATGCCTTCGATTTCCTGATCCACCAGAATTTCCACGTCAGCTTCGCCATTCTCGGCGCCGCGTTCCTGGCCGTCACCGGGGGCGAAGCGATGTATGCCGACATGGGGCATTTCGGACGGATGCCGATCCGGCTCGCCTGGTTCGCGGTGGCGCTGCCCGCACTGGTGCTGAACTATTTCGGACAGGCGGCGCTGCTGATCACCGATCCCACGACGATCGAAAATCCGTTCTTCCAGCTCGCGCCCGACTGGCTGCACTACCCGCTGGTCGCGTTCGCAGCCCTCGCCACCGTCATCGCGTCGCAGGCGATCATTTCAGGCGTGTTCTCGCTGACCCAGCAATCGATCCAGCTCGGCTTCCTGCCGCGGATGCAGATCAGGCACACCACCAGCGATGCGATGGGCCAGATCTACGTGCCGCTGGTGAACTGGCTGCTGGCGGCGGCCACGCTCGGCGCGGTGCTGCATTTCGGCAGCTCGGACGCACTGGCCGGCGCCTATGGCATCGCGGTGTCGCTGTTGATGGCGATCACCACGCTGCTGGCGGCATTGGTTGCGATCCAGTGGGGCTATTCGCCGGTCATCGTGATCGCGGTCAACGGCTTCTTCTTCGTCATCGACTGCATCTTCTTTGCCGCGAACTCGGTCAAACTGTTCGAGGGCGGCTGGTTTCCGCTGCTGCTCGCCTTCGTCGTCGCGTTCCTGATGCTGACCTGGCGCGGCGGCGTCAAACTGGTCGAGAGTGCGCGCGGCGCGTTGCGCCAGCCCGAAGAGGACCTGATCGAGACCGCCGTCAACCGCTGCCACGCCCGGCTTGCTGGCACCGCCGTATTCCTGGCCTCCTCGGCCAAGGGCGTGCCGCTGGCGCTGACGCAGTTCGTCAAGCACAATCACGTGCTGCACCAGCGCGTGGTGCTGGTCACGGTGCTGATCGAGGAATCCCCGCGCATTGCCGACGAAGATCGGGCCGAGATCATCGAAATTATTCCCGGCATCACCCGCGTCATCCTGCATTACGGCTTCATGCAGTATCCGACGATCTATGAGGGGCTGATCCTCGCCTGCAAGCAGGGCAAGCTGCCCGGCATCGACCTCACCGACATCACCTATTACATCGGCCGCGAGACCATCATCCCGCGCGAGGATATTCCGGGCATGTGGGTGTGGCGGGAATCGCTGTTCGCCTTCCTGCAGCGCAACGCCGAACGCTCGGCGGCGTTCTTCGGCGTGCCGACCAAGCAGGTGGTGGAGTTCGGCACCGAGATCGAGATTTAACGGGAGTCGGTCGCGGCGCAATCCCTACCTTTTCAAATAGCTTCTCGGTTCACAAATCAGCTCCAGGGGCTTTTCCGAACTGATAGCGCATAGGTTCCGGCGAAGATCAAAATTGCTGCGACGGCCGTCAAGGCGATGAATTTTTCCATCGCGGAAATAGGCCCTGGGAACGGTTAGTTTTCTGCCAGAGAAGTCCGTCAAAATTAAACTAACTCACAGAACCTTCCGCTCCCGCTTGGATCATCAATCCGCAGACGCTGGCGGACGTCCGCTTTGGAATGCGCTGCCGCAAGCGGTATCAGCGATGCCTTCACGCGTCGTACCGATACCGGCGCACGGCGTCTTCGTTCCAGGCGATGCCCGCTCCAGGTCGATTTGGCACGGTGAGGCAACTATTGGCGGGGCGGAAAGGTTCGGCAAGTATCGGATCGGCCCAGTCCTGCCATTCGAGCCAATGCGCGGTCTCCGTGACCCGCATGAGATGCGCGGAAAATTCCGGATAAAGGTGCGTTGACATTTCGATGCCCGCCGCCCCGGCGATCGCCGCACTCCGTAACCAGCCGGTTACGCCACCGATCCGCATCAGATCGGGCATGACATAGTCGCCGCAACCCATCTCCAAAGCCTGGAACAACGCCCGCGGGCCGTAGAAATTCTCGCCGAGCTGGACCGGCGTTTTCAGTTCGCGCGCGAGCTGCGCAAATCCATTGAGGTTGCTATAGGCGATCGGCTCCTCGAGCCAATATAGTCCCTGGTCGTCGAGCGCATGACAGCGGCGCAGGGCGTCGCCAAGGCTCAGACCCTGATTGAAATCCACCATCAGCTTGATGTCCGCACCGACCGACGCGCGAACGGTTTCAATCGCCGCCAGGTCGTCAGCGAGCCTCTCGCGCCCGAGCCGCAGCTTGAGACCCTTGAAGTTGCCTTCGGCAACGAGTTCACCCGCCTCATCACCGAGCGATCCGACATCGGTGAGCCAGAGCCCATTGCTATTGTAGGCAGGCACCGGTCCCGAGCGAACCGCCGAGAAGTAGCGCGAGCGGCATGTTGGCGGCTTTGGCCAGCGCATCCCAGGCTGCCATATCGAGACCCGACACCGCGATCATCGAAATACCCTCGTTGCCCACGAGGTTCAACGATTTCAGCGCTTTCTGAAAGTCGTCCAGCGGCCGGATCGGCAGACCGATGCGCGCGGCGCCAAGGACGTGGATCGCCGCCACGATACTGGGCGCGGAAGCCTTGAGATATGGCTCAAGGTAGCTGCGTCCGACGATACCTTCCTCGGTCTCGATATCGATCAGGATCATGGGCCATTGGTCGAATTGGCCGACTTTCGACACCACCGGACGGCGCAACGGCACGAGGACGGCCCGTACGCTCACTGATCGGAAAGTCAATTGGTTGAAGATCATCACCGCCTCCCGCCCGCCGACACCGCCGCGAGAGAATTCATTTCAGTCTGACCAGGCGCCGATGTAAATTCACTACCCGGTATACATACGAGGCCTTCATGGCGCGCAATTCACAGCAAACCCGGCAGCGCATCCTTGATGCCGCCTACGCGCTGTTTCGCCGCAAGGGATATGCTCGCGTGAGCATGGACGAGATCGCGGCCGCAACGCCGGTGACAAAGCGCACGATCTACTATCATTTCACCAGCAAGGACGAATTGCTGGCCGCGGTACTTGAAGCGCAGCATCTGTTGGCGCTCGCCGCGTTTCGCACCTTCGGTGATAACCTGTCCGGCTCGCCCGAAGAAATTATCGACACGCTATTTCGAGATCTGGCGGTTTGGTCGGACAAGCCGCGCTGGGCCGGCTCGGGCTTCACCCGGCTGGTGATAGAACTCGCCGATCTTCCAGGGCACCCCGCTCGCACGATCGCGCGGCGGCACAAGGCCATGCTCGAGGCGCACCTCGCGGAATTATTCGTCAAGGCCAAGGTGCCTCAAGCGCGAGAGCGCGCGCGTGAGGTTTGGCTGTTATCGGAAGGTGCGATTTCCATGATCCTCGTCCACCGCGACCGCAAATACGCAGCGGCGGCAGCGCAGGCTGCGAAGACGCTTATTCGCTATCGACCGGCGAAAGAAAGGTCCGCGCGTCCCACGCAGAGACCGCGGATCTGAGGTCCGCTCCAGGAGGCGCATCCCGGAATGACAATTCCCGGAATGACAATCAGTGGCCGTTCCCGTTGCCGTTCTCGCCATTCTCCCCGTCGTCGCCGATATGCTCGACCGAAACGACATGCTCGTCCTCGGCGGTGTCGAACACGATGACGCCCTGGGTGGAGCGGCCCGCGATGCGGATGCCCTCGACCGGACAGCGGATCAACTGTCCCTTGTCGGTCACCAGCATGATCTGGTCGGAGTCCTCGACCGGGAACGAGGCCACCAGCTTGCCGTTGCGGTTGTTGACCGACATCGCGACGATGCCTTTGCCGCCGCGCCCCGTGGTGCGGTATTCGTAGGACGAGGTGCGCTTGCCGTAACCGTTGACGGACACGGTGAGCACCACCTGTTCCTGCGCCGACATCTCGGCATAGCGCTCCTGGGCGAGCTGAAGCGACCCCGTCGTCTCCTCGCCCTCCGCGTCCGCAGGCTCCTCGGCGCCGGTCTCGCCGGCCACCGCCCGGCGCATCTTCAAATAGGCCGACCGTTCGTCCGAACTGGTCTCGACATGGCGCAGGATGGAGAGCGAAATCAGCGTATCGTTTTCGGCGAGCGCAATGCCGCGCACGCCCATCGAGGTGCGGCCGGTGAAGACGCGCACGTCGGTGACGGGGAAGCGGATGCACTGGCCGCCGGCAGCCGTCAGCAGCACGTCGTCGCGCTCGGTGCAGATCTGCACGTCGACGATCGCCTCACCCTCCCCAAGCTTCATGGCGATGATGCCGGAACGGCGGACATCGACGAAGTCGGACAGCTTGTTGCGGCGAACGGTACCGCCCGTGGTGGCGAACATCACGTCGAGATTGGCCCAGGAGGATTCATCCTCCGGCAGCGGCATGATGGTGGTGATGCGCTCGCCCTGCTCCAGCGGCAGGATGTTGATCAAAGCCTTGCCGCGCGCGTTGGGCGCCGCCACCGGCAGTCGCCAGACCTTTTCCTTGTAGACCTGGCCGCGCGAGGAGAAGAACAGCACCGGCGTATGGGTGGAGGCCACGAACAGGCGGGAGACAAAATCCTCGTCGCGGGTCTGCATGCCGGCGCGGCCCTTGCCGCCGCGGCGCTGCGCCCGGTAGGTCGAGAGCGGCACGCGCTTGACGTAGCCGGCATGCGAGACGGTGACCACCATGTCCTCGCGCTGGATCAGGTCCTCGTCCTCGACCTCGTCTTCCTGCTCGGCGATCTCGGTCTTGCGCGGGGTGGCGAAGTCGCGCTTCACCTCGGCCAGTTCAGCCTTGACGATGGCCTGCACACGCGCGCGCGAACGCAGGATGTCGAGATAATCGGCGATCTCGACGGCGAGCTTGTCGAGCTCCTCGGAAATCTCGTCGCGGCCGAGCGCGGTGAGGCGCGCCAGGCGCAGCTCCAGAATGGCCTTGGCCTGCTCCAGCGACAGCCGCGCGGTGCCGTCGGCGGCCAGCCGATGCCTGGGATCGTCGATCAGCGTCATCATCGACTCGACGTCCTTGGCAGGCCAGTCGCGCGACATCAGGGTGTCGCGCGCTGTAGCGGGATCGGGCGAGGTTCGGATGACGCGGATCATCTCGTCGATATTGGCGACTGCGATCGCAAGGCCGACCAGGATATGGGCGCGGTCGCGGGCCTTGTTGAGCAGGAACTTGGTGCGGCGCGTGATCACCTGCTCGCGGAACGCGATGAACAGCGTCAGCAGGTCCTTCAGATTCATGGTCTGCGGCCGGCCGGAATCGAGCGCCAGCATGTTGGCCGGGAAATTCGACTGCAACGCCGTGAAACGATAAAGCTGATTCAGGACAACGTCGGGCAACGCGTCGCGCTTCAGTTCGATGACGACCCGTAGCCCCTCGCGGGAAGATTCATCCCGGATTTCCGAGACGCCTTCGATCTTCTTCTCGCGCACCAGCTCGTCCATCCGCTCCACCATGGTGGCCTTGTTCACCTGGAACGGAATTTCCGTGATGATGATGGTTTCGCGATCCTTGCGGCGGGTGTCGATTGTGACCTTGCCGCGCACCATGATCGAGCCGCGGCCGAGATGATAGGCTGCGCGGACGCCCTGGCGGCCGAGGATGATGCCGCCGGTTGGGAAGTCCGGTCCCGGGATGATGTTGATGAGGTCGTCGATGCCGAGCGCGGGGTCGTCGATCAGCGCCACGCAGGCGTCGATGACTTCGCCGAGATTGTGCGGGGGTATGTTGGTCGCCATGCCGACGGCGATGCCGCCGGCGCCGTTGACCAGCAGGTTCGGGAATTTGGCCGGCAGGACCGACGGCTCGGTTTCCGAATTGTCGTAATTCGGCGTGAAATCGACGGTGTCCTTGTCGATATCGCCGAGCACGGCGAGCGCCGATTTCGACAGACGCGCTTCGGTGTACCGGTAAGCCGCCGGTGGATCGCCATCGACGGAGCCGAAATTGCCCTGGCCGTCGACCAGCGGCACGCGCATGGAGAAATCCTGCGCCATCCGCACCATCGCGTCGTAAATCGACTGGTCGCCGTGCGGATGATATTTACCGATCACGTCGCCGACGACGCGCGCGGACTTGACGTATTTCTTGTCCGGCGTGTGCCCCTGCTCGTACATCGAGTACAGAATGCGGCGATGCACGGGCTTGAGCCCGTCGCGCGCGTCCGGCAGCGCACGCGCCACGATCACGCTCATGGCGTAATCGAGATAGCTGCGCTTCATCTCGTCGAGAATGGAAACGGGACGGATATCGGAAGGCACCGGCGGCTCGCCGGGCTTATCATCATCGTTGTCAGACAAAGGGGAAATCCGGTCAGTTCTTAACTCAGAATCATATAGCGTATTGGGGCGGTTTTAACCACCCCGGGACGTCCCGGATCAACTGTTTTTCCCTTCGTTTTTTCAGATACTTACAGCTTCGACCGCACCTCCCCGGAACGGCTGCGCGGGAGGCCGGAAACCGGCCCGCCAAATGCCTGCTTTCAGGCATTCCCTAATGGCCGAAAACCACCGCGTGCATGATCCGTCCGGGCACGAAAGTGAAGAGGCCTGCGATAACAAGCGCGCCGCCGAAAATCATGGTCATGATCCGCTTGTGGTCGGCGACCCGGTGGCTGTGCGCCCGCCACACCCCGATCGGCAGCACGATCAGCGTGAAGATCGACAGCAGATGGATCGGGCTGAACGGCCCGACCAGGCGGATGGTCTGGATCCAGAACGAACTGATCGCCACCGAGGCCATCAGCAACACCCAGATCCAGCCGATGGTCCGGTGCGGCAGCGTCCCCTTGGGCGCTGCGAACTGGACAAGGCCCAGCGCGAACGCCGCCATTGCCGCGAAGGCATGCAGCGGGATGGCTGGAGCGGCATCAAGCAGCGGCGCGAGGCTCATGGCGGGTGCTCCCGACAATTGATCCCGGGAGGGGGCGAGTGATCCCGGGAGGGGCGAGCGGAAACGTTCGGTCGATCTCCCAATGCCAGTATATATCGAGTCGGAGAAAGCCCGGAACCGGCCGCTCGCGCACGCAGGATTTCATCCTGATATCAATAAACTAGATAATATTTGCGAGATTCGGCACAAACCCAAAAAAGCCCCCGAGCCGCCGATGTCGGCGGCTCGCGAGCTCCCGTCAGGCGCGGCGGACGCAGCCCGGTCAGAACGGAATATCGTCGTCCATGTCGCTGTTGCGGGCGCCGCCGGCGGCAACCGCGCGGCGCGGCGCGGAACTGGCCGGCCCGCCGGAGCTGAAATCGCCGCCGGAATCATCGGAGCCAAAGCTGCCACCGCCGCCACCGGAGCGGCCGTCGAGCATGGTCAGCGTCGAATTAAAGCCCTGCAGCACCACTTCGGTCGAGTATTTCTCGACGCCGCTCTGGTCGGTCCATTTGCGGGTCTGCAGCGCGCCCTCGATGTAAACCTTGGCGCCCTTCTTCAGATATTGCTCGGCGACCTTGCAGAGCCCCTCGTTGAAGATCACCACGCGGTGCCACTCGGTCTTTTCCTTGCGCTCGCCGGTACCCTTGTCGCGCCAGCTCTCCGAGGTCGCGATGCTCAGATTGGCGATCGGCCGCCCGTCCTGTGTCCGCCGGATTTCCGGATCCTTGCCGAGATTTCCGACCAGGATCACCTTGTTCACGCTTCCCGCCATCGCCGCTCTCCACTCAATAATTCAGTACAATTCAGTACCCGTCACCTGGCCGCCCTGGATCCGGTGGCCGCTGTCAGCCCTGCTGCTTGCCGCAAGGGATATCTGGAAGGGATATCTGGAAAACGACCCTATACGCCGGATGACCGCCCCGACTTAGCGATCCCTCGGCAAAGCAGCGGTTATCCACATATAGCATCGCCGGCGGAATTGTTCCAGTTTTGTTCTACACAACCTGCCGTAAATTTCAGCTGGTCGGCATCTCAGTGCTTGAAACCGGACTGGAACCCGGGGCCGGGCTCCGGCCGGGCTCGAATCCACAAACAAATCATTAACTTGCCGTAACCTCACTTCGCGGCTGACTGTTGCATTTCGGCGACGGATTTTGCGGTCGAGTCGGTTTATGTTGATGTCCAACGGCGCGGCGCTCGCGTCATCACTGGCAACGCTTTCGGGACCAACGAGAAGCGATAAAAACTGGAGAATATTGAGATGAAGAAGTTTTTGCTTGGCACGGTTGCTCTGGTTGCGTTCGCGGCTCCCGCAGCCGCTGCTGATCTTGCTGCGCGTCCCTATACCAAGGCGCCCCCGATGATCGCCGCCATCTACGACTGGAGCGGCTTCTACATCGGCGCCAACGGTGGCTGGGGTTCGAGCCGCAAGTGCTGGGACATCGTCAACAATGGTGGCGCGGCTATCGTTCCGAGCGCGCCCGAGGGTTGCCATGACGCGACCGGCGGCGTGGCCGGTGGTCAGATCGGTTACCGCTGGCAGTCTGCGGCCTGGGTATTCGGCCTGGAAGCGCAGGGCGACTGGGCTGATCTCAAGGGATCGAACACCAGCCTGTTCTTTGGTGCGCCGTTCACCAACAACAGCAAGGTCCAGGCTTTCGGCCTGTTCACGGGCCAGGTCGGTTATGCCTTCAACAATGCTCTGCTCTACGTGAAGGGCGGCGCGGCCGTCACCAGCGACAAGTATTCCGGTTCGCTCAGCGCGCCCTTCGCGATCCCCGGCGGGCCGCTGACAGCCGCCGGTACGACCTTCGACCGCGGCAGCGAAACCCGCTGGGGTGCCGCAGTTGGCGTCGGTCTGGAATACGGCTTCACGCCGAATTGGTCGGCTGCGATCGAATACGATCATCTGTTCATGGGCAACCACAACGTGACCATGACGTCCACCGGTGCGTTCATCCCGGCGGGCGCGTTCTCGCGAACCGACAACATCCGTCAGGACGTCGATCTCGTCACCGTCCGCGTCAACTATCGCTGGGGTGGCCCGGTCATCGCGAAGTACTGATCGCCGCGCACCGCAAACGAGATAGCAAAAGGCCGGCCTCGTGCCGGCCTTTTTTGTTGTCCGATGTAGCTCATCCGGCAACAGCCGCCTCGGCCCGGTTCCGCTATTCTCCACCGCAACGGTTTTCCCGTGGAATTGCTGGTGGGAGCAATTTTCGATGAAAAATTTCTTGCTCGGTGCGATCGGCGCCTTGGCGATGGTGAACTCCGCCCAGGCCGCCGACCTCGCCGCCCGTCCCTACACCAAGGCGCCCGCGATGGTCGCCGCCGTGTATGACTGGAGCGGTTTCTACCTCGGCGCCAACGGCGGTTGGGGCTCCAGCCACAAGTGCTACGACATCACCATCGACTTCTTCATCCCGCTTCAATCCACCGCGCCCTGAAGGCTGTCACGATGCGACCGGAGGAACGGTCGGCGGCCAGGTCGGCTACCGCTGGCAGAGCGCCGCCTGGGTGTTCGGCGTCGAAGCCCAGGGCAACTGGGCAGACTTCAAGGGCTCCAACACCAGCCTCTACTTCGGCCCGCCCGGCGACAATCGCAGCAGGGTCGACGCCTTCGGTCTGTTCACCGGCCAGGTCGGCTATTCCTGGAACACGTTCCTGCTCTACGTAAAGGGCGGCGCCGCCGTCACCAGGGACAAATACGAACTCATTAACACTGCGCTGGCTACCGTCTTCGATCGCGCCACCGAAACCCGCTGGGGCGGCACGGTCGGCGTCGGCGTCGAATACAGCTTCGCGCCGAACTGGTCGGTCGCCGCCGAGTACGATCATTTGTTCATGGGCACGCACAATCTCAACTTCACCACGACCGGCCTGTTTCTTCCGCCGGGCCTGTTCACCCGCACCGACCGCATCCGCCAGGACGTCGATCTCGTCACCGTCCGCATCAACTATCGCTGGGGCGGTCCGGTCATCGCGAAGTACTGAGGTCTGCGAACGCCAAACGGAATGTCGAAAAGGCCGGCCTTGCGCCGGCCTTTTTTGTTTGGCCGGGAATTTGCCTGAGCAGAAGTCGCGACGGTTGCAGTCGTACATTTTTTCCCGCGCGTGTCGTTTCGGATGACAGCCTTTGCAGCGTCCCTTTGAGCTAAATCCCGCAGCAACCTCAAATTGACGGCTGGGGAAATTGTTTGGAGCCGCGAAAAGGAAAAGAGAACAAGAACGTGAAGAAAATTTTGCTGACAACGACCGGCTTGATCGCGCTTGGCATGGCCCCCGCGTTTGCCGCAGACCTTGGCGCCCGGACCTACACCAAGGCGCCCGCCCCCGTCGCGATCAATAGCTGGGCCGGCTTTTACATTGGCGCCATGGGCGGCTACGCCCAGGAAAACACTTCGGACGTGGGCACGCTCAGCGGCGGTTTTGCCGGCGGCACGGTTGGCTACAACTGGCAGTCCGGCAACCTTGTCCTGGGCGTCGAAGCCGACGCCGCCTGGACAGATATCGGCGCGACCGTGGGTATTGTCGGCCTCGCTTCGGCCAGCGACAAAATTCGCGACATGGGGACCGTTCGTGGCCGCATCGGCTATGCCTTCGACCAGGTTCTTGTCTACGGCACCGGCGGCTACGCCTGGATCGACAACCGCATCACCGCGACCGCGCTCGGCCTGAGCATCTCGGACAGCCAATTCCATTCCGGATGGACCGCCGGCGCCGGTGTCGAGGTCATGTTCGCACCGAGATGGTCGGTCAAGGCCGAGTACCTTTATCGCAGCTTCGAAAGCCAGAACTACTTCGCCGCTATTATCCCGCCCGGTATCCCGTCCGGAACACTTAATCTGAACAGCGTTCAGGTCGGCGTGAACTATCACTTCTAGGACTTGCTGCTGAAGCGACCCGCGCCTCCGTTCCGGCATACCCGGAACGGAGGCGTTTATTTTGCGTAGAACTGTCCGCATGCTGGTGACGGCTGCTGCCAAAAACGTCACGCCTCAAACTATCCGTTGATGAGCAGCACAGAGCACTGGAAATCCTTTCCCGTTCTTCCTATGTTCCGGACATCACCCATCGGCGCTGTTCCCGGCATCCCCGGCGATGCGCGCCCAAACGCGGCGCGAACTCTAGGCGCCTGGAAATGCCGATATGGATGAAGTGCTGAGGGCGAAGCGCCAACCCAACGCCGTGCACAGGCACGCGCGCGATCACGATCCGCGGCGCGCGCGAGCATAATCTGAAGAACATCGACGTCGAGATTCCCCGCGACAAGCTCGCCGTGTTCACCGGCCTGTCCGGCTCCGGCAAATCCTCGCTCGCGTTCGACACCATCTACGCCGAGGGCCAGCGGCGTTACGTCGAGTCGCTGTCCGCCTACGCGCGCCAGTTCCTCGAGATGATGCAGAAGCCGGACGTCGACCAGATCGACGGCCTGTCGCCGGCGATTTCGATCGAGCAGAAGACCACGTCGAAGAACCCGCGCTCCACGGTCGGCACCGTCACCGAGATCTACGACTACATGCGGCTGTTGTGGGCGCGCGTCGGCGTGCCCTACTCGCCCGCCACGGGGCTGCCGATCGAAAGCCAGCTGGTGTCGCAGATGGTCGATCGCGTGCTGGCGCTGCCCGAAGGCACGCGGCTCTATCTGCTGGCGCCGGTCGCGCGCGGCCGCAAGGGCGAATACAAGAAGGAACTCGCCGAATACCTCAAGAAGGGTTTTCAGCGCGTCAAGATCGACGGCACCTTCCATGAGCTCAACGACGCCCCCACCCTCGACAAGAAATTCCCGCACGACATCGACGTCGTCGTCGACCGCATCGTGGTGCGGCCGGATCTCGGCCAGCGCCTCGCGGAAAGTTTTGAGACCGCACTGAAACTCGCCGAAGGGCTGGCGGTGATCGAATATGCCGACGCGCCGGCAGGCGCCGCCGACGAGAAGAAATCCGACAAGAAAACCGCGAAGATCCACGACAAGAGCGGACCCGAGCGGATTCTGTTTTCGGAAAAATTCGCCTGCCCGGTGTCCGGCTTCACCATTCCCGAAATCGAGCCGCGGCTGTTCTCGTTCAACAACCCCTATGGCGCCTGTCCGGCCTGCGGCGGCCTCGGCGTCGAGCAGCATATCGACGAGGAACTGGTCATTCCCGACAAGGAGATGACCTTGCGCAAGGGCGCGATCGCGCCCTGGGCGAAATCGTCGTCGCCCTATTACATCCAGACGCTGACGGCGCTGGCGAAATATCTACAAGTTCACGCTCGACACCAAATGGAAGGACCTGCCGAAGAAGACGCAAGGAGCGATCCTGCACGGCTCCGGCGAGGACGAGATCAAGTTCTCCTATGAGGACGGCGTCCGCTCCTACGACACCAAAAAACCGTTCGAGGGCGTCATCACCAATCTCAACCGCCGCTTTCGCGAGACCGAGAGCGAATGGGCGCGCGAGGAGCTGGCAAAATATTTCTCCGACATCCCCTGCGCCGGCTGCAACGGCTACCGGCTGAAACCGGAGTCGCTGTGCGTCAAGATCGGCGGCAAGCATATCGGCGAGATCTCCGAACTTTCCGTACGCCGCGCCGGCGAATGGTTCGAGAGCGTGCCGAAAGCGCTCAACGCGCAGCAGAACGAGATCGCGGTGCGCGTGCTGAAGGAAATCCGCGAGCGGCTGTCGTTCCTGCTCGACGTCGGCCTCAACTACCTGACGCTGGCGCGCGCCTCCGGTACGCTCTCCGGCGGCGAAAGCCAGCGCATCCGCCTCGCCTCGCAGATCGGCTCGGGTCTCACCGGCGTGCTCTATGTGCTGGACGAGCCGTCGATCGGCCTGCACCAGCGCGACAATGCGCGGCTATTGGAAACGCTGAAGCGGCTGCGCGACCTCGGCAATACCGTGATCGTGGTCGAGCATGACGAGGACGCCATCCGCCTCGCCGACTACGTGCTCGACATCGGCCCCGGCGCCGGCATGCATGGCGGCCATATCGTGGCGCAAGGCACGCCCGCCGAGATCATGGCCAATCCGAACTCGCTGACCGGAAAGTATCTCACCGGCGAATTGTCGGTGGCGATCCCCGAGCGCAAGCCGCCGAACCATCGCCGCACCATCAAGGTCATCAACGCCCGCGGCAACAATCTGAAAAACGTCTCGGCGGAAATTCCGCTGGGGCTGTTCACCTGCGTGACGGGAGTCTCCGGCGGCGGCAAGTCGACGCTTTTGATCGACACGCTCTACCGCGCCATTGCGCGCAAACTCAACAACGCCAGCGAGGGCGCGGCGCCGCACGACCGCATCGAGGGGCTGGAGCATATCGACAAGATCATCGACATCGACCAGTCGCCGATCGGCCGCACGCCCGCGCTCCAATCCCGCGACCTATACCGGCGCGTTCACGCCGATCCGCGAATGGTTCGCCGGTCTGCCCGAGGCCAAGGCGCGCGGCTACGAGCCCGGGCGCTTCTCCTTCAACGTCAAGGGCGGCCGCTGCGAGGCCTGCCAGGGCGACGGCGTCATCAAGATCGAGATGCACTTTTTGCCCGACGTCTACGTCACCTGCGACGCCTGCAAGGGCAAGCGCTACAACCGCGAGACGCTGGAAGTCCTGTTCAAGGGCAAGAGCATCGCCGACGTGCTCGACATGACGGTCGAGGAAGCCGCCGAATTCTTCAAGGCGGTGCCGCGCGTCCGCGAGACTTTCAAAACCCTGCACCGCGTCGGCCTCGACTACATCCATGTCGGCCAGCAGGCCACCACGCTATCCGGCGGCGAAGCCCAGCGCGTCAAGCTCGCAAAAGAACTGTCAAAGCGCGCGACGGGCCGCACGCTCTACATCCTGGACGAGCCGACCACCGGCCTGCATTTCCACGACGTCAAGAAGCTGCTGGAAGTGCTGCACGAGCTGGTGTCGCAGGGAAATACGGTGGTCGTGATCGAGCACAATCTCGAAGTCATCAAGACCGCCGACTGGGTCATCGACCTCGGCCCCGAAGGCGGCGACGGCGGCGGCGAAATCGTCGCCTGGGGCCCGCCGGAGGACATCGTCAAGGCGCCGCGGAGCTACACCGGCAAGTTCCTGGAGCCGGTGCTGAAGCGGGCGGCGGGGAAGCCGCGGAAGAGTGCGGGGGCGAGCGAGGCGGCGGAGTAGTTTGCGACGTGTTGTTGCCAAGCGCGCCAGCGCGCGAATTGGCTGTTGTGATTGTTGCAAATTTGATACGCATTCGAAAAAGACACCTGAGTTGTAATTTATTTCTGTCATAACCTATAGCTGCATGACACCTTGCCCCTTTTACTATTTTGGGGGCCTACTATGAATGCTGTTCGAAGTCTTCTTCTGTGCGCAGGGTCATTTGCTCTTTCCAGCTGCGCCGCTGTACCCGCCCCGCCGGAATTCGACGGTATCAAGGTCGAACAAATCGTTGATACCGTCCAATGCGAACTTGCGGCAGTTTTCTGGGACAATCCCAAATATTCCGCGGCGGTACGCGATTGGGTAGCAAACGTGGTGTTGACGTTGAAAGTGGTGAATGAGGTCTCCGCCAGGCCGACTGTAACGCTCACACCGGCAATAGCAGCAGGCACATTGACGGTAGCGGTGGGTCCGGATTTCGACGATCAGTCTCAACGTATTGCGGAAATCCAGTTTGATGTGCATATGCGCGACCTAGATCCGAAATCACGTCCGCGCCCAGTTGGTCAAATGCCCCCGTGTGGCGACTATTTCACGGGTCTCCCGCAAGCGCCAAACGGACTCGGTCTGCGCCAATGGGTCAACACCGTTGCTAGCGCCGCTGGGCGCCCAGACTTTGCTTCGCTCGCTGGTGCAGTCTATGACTTGAAATTCTTCATCAATCGCGGCTTGCACGGTCGATTCACATTCCAAAATGCCCAAGTAAGCGTTGATGCCACTGGCTCAAGTGCAAGCAAGACTAACGATAACCACCTGCTTGTAACTTTCGCAGAGGATCCTCGACCGGCAGTTGTGGCAGGAAAAACTCGGACTTCCGCTCAGGCAACAGACAAGCTCGATGCGCAGAAGTTCAGATTTCTTCCCCAACGATTTATTTTGCAATCTGGCACCGGTCGCCTGACAAACTGAAGTTGGCAATTTTGCCGTTTCGGCTAAGCCAAATTCCCCTTGCGGGCGGCGTAGTCATGCAGAGAATGTGTACGTGATCTGGCGTGTTTTTTCCTGGCCACGGCTTTGAATATACAGCGCCATAACAATATCCTTTCGCTGAGCTGTTTGACCAACAGTCTCTACAAACGAACTACTCATTTCGTGGAGTGGCGAACCCGATGGAACGTCGACGTTGACGACGACGACATTGAGCTGCTTTTCTTGTGCCGTGAAATCTATTCGAGGCTCTTCATTCGGGTGGCTCTCGAACGATAATCTCGCTGATATAGTTAGAACCGGTATTGTAATGTTTTCCGTCCCTTGGCAAATCACAGTACCGGTTGCAATGACATTGCGCGGACCGATGCGCAGAGGCAATACAGCCATTCAGGACCCCCATTCTATTATTGCAATCTAAACTAGATATCACTCCTTGAGCGCGTTAAGCAATCTTCTCTCTCTTCTCCATCGTCACAGCAATCCGCTCCAGGAAACCATTCATCCGCCGCGTTTCCGCGACCTGCTGCTCGTAGAGCTCGATCATTGTCACGCCGGATGCTCCACGCGCCTGCATGCCGTTTCTGCGTGAAAACCAGAACCACAGCCCTATCAGTACCAGGAATGGCAACCATGAGACCACCGCCGACATCAATTCATTCATAACAAACGTCTCCGATTTCACGCGGCATCAAGAGGCTGGACAGTCGCACGTGCCTTGTAGCAGTTTGCCCCCTCGGCGTTCACGAAGCCAATTCAATCAGAACCGATCGTCTTCCCTGCGATTGGGCGTCCATTCGTCGAAGACCGCCTCCACAAACCCCGCCGGATCGGCGCAGAACTCCCGCATCACCTTGTAATGATCGGTCTGCTCGACCGTCACCGGCTCCAGGCCGTATTTCGACAGCCGCAGCAACCGCGCGCCGGGATAGGCCATCAGCATCGGGGAATGCGTGGCCATCACCACCTGGCTGATCGTCGATTCCTCCATCCGCCGCAACAGTTTCAGAAACTCCATCTGACGTGCTGGCGATAATGCCGACTCCGGTTCGTCGAAGATGAAGATGCCCTGCCGCTGGCAGCGCTCCTCGAAGAAGCGCATGAAACCTTCGCCATGCGAATGCGAGAGGAAGTCCGGGGGTTGCCCGGGTGAGCCGCGAGCTGCCTCGTCCAGATATCGGGCGACCGTAAAAAAGCTCTCGGCGCGGAAGAACCAGCCATTGGTGATCTTTGGCAACCAGCTCGCCCGCAACGCGTTCGAAAGCTCGCCGCCCATGACCTCGCGCGCGTTGGAATGATCGACGGGCATATAGCCCTTGCCACCACCCGCCTCGTCGTAGCCGGCCAGCACGGCGATGCCTTCGAGCAGCGTGGATTTGCCGGTGCCGTTTTCGCCGGCGATGATGGTGATCGGCCGGTCGAAATCCAGCTCGAAGCCGTCGCGCAGGAATGGCAGGCAGAACGGATAGGCCTCGCGGTCGGGAACGCGTTCGGTATCGACCCAGACGCGCCGCAGATACGGCGCCGGCATATTGATCTCTCGGTTTCGATTTCGCTTTGAACTCACGGGATGCTCGCACGGGTGGGAAAGGCCCTGCATCCAATACGTGTAGACACTGGAAATCAAGAACAAAAAGAGAACTTTGACGCCTCGACGCACCCCGGACCGGGGCTTCCGATTGCCCGACGGGCAAATCACTTCCGATTTTCAGAATTCGTGTCAAGCCATGGAATTAAAAATATTTCGCTTTATCCGAAACCCAAATCAGGACTATATCCACTCCCATCCCGTCCCGCCCAGAGGGGCGTCGGCCATCGTCACGAACGTGGGACGGGGATGCGGTGGACGCGGACGGAGCCTGTGACGACGGCGCCAGACGCGTACGGCAAAGACGTGTGGTCCTGACGTCGCGGTGCTGGCGTCAACGCACCTGGAGGCAATTGCTTCTCAGGGCGCAACGGAGGCAAAAGAGCCGTTCTCCGGGGAGAGCACGTTATAAGCCGTAAAGCCATTGCGCAGGGAATGTCGGATGTTCTCCGCTGCCCTGTATGCTCATGTGCGCACTTTCTTGTGCACATTGCACATGAGACCGCGGGTGCAGCGCGCATCCGGCATTCCCTGCGCCCTCTGATTATCGAGGGCGAAGAGTTTCCAGCAAGACTCGGGCGCAATGCGCGGCGAGATCGCGAAGGTGCGCTTGGTTGCCGTTTCGAAATTCGACACTCCTCGTCATTCCGGGATGCGCCACTTGGCGCAGGCCCGGAATCCATACTCCCGATCGTGGTTATGGATTCCGGGCTCAGCCCTGCGGGCTGCCCCGGAATGACGATATCGGCTGTTTGAAACGTGAATTAGAAATGGGCACGGGGCGCGCCCCACCCCCCACCCCTCACATCCACTCCGGCTCGCGCGTCGGGATCTGTGACGTCTCCTTCAGCGACGACAGCACGATGATGGTCTCGGTGCGCTCGACGCCGGTGACCGACTTGATTACCTTGGCGAGCAGGCCTTCCAGCATGCGGGTGTTTTTCACGCGCACCTTCAGCATGTAGTTCCAGACGCCGGTGACGTGGTGGATCTCCATCACGGTCGATTGCGCGGTGATTTTTTTCAGGAACGCCTTTTCGGTCTCGGGCTTGCTCCAGGCGACGTAGACGAAGGCCAGCAGGTCGTAGCCCATCACGTCGGGCGAAACCCTCGCGTGATAGCCGCTGATCAACCCGCGCTCGCCGAGCTTGCGGATGCGTTCGTTGACCGAGGACGCGGCGAGGCCAACGAGTTTTGCCAGCTCATGCTGCGGCGTGCGCGCGTCCTTCTGCAACAGTTCGATCAGCATCAGGTCGGTGTCGTCGATTTCGGCCATGAGGCCTCCGCTATTCCGACCACGACCTTCCGTGATCTGGATCACACGAGAACCAAACCGAATATAACTCGGCAAATGCCGGTGAACCAGCGGAACAGCGCCCGCCACCAACCCGATGCAAACAGGACGCCAGCATTCAGCGAACGCCCGTTGCGGCAACGCCCCGCGCAATCACGCGCCGGGCCAACAAAGGAAGTGTGTCATGAAGAAGCTTGTACTTATTGCCGCCGCTGCCGCCGCGCTCGTCGCGTCCGCAGCCGCCCCCGCCAATGCGCTCTCGATCATCAAGCCCGGCTGTTGCGGCGGGTGGAATCCCGGTGGCAATCATAATCATCACTGGCATGGTGGTTTCGGTGGCGGGTTGTCTGTAGGCATCGGCCTCGACAGCGGCTACGGCAGCGACTGCTACTATGTGCGTCGCAACGTGCTGATCCCCAACATCGGCATCGTCAGCAAGCGTGAGCTGGTCTGCGGGTAAATGACGTTCAGGTGGAAGGCTGGATCCTAAGATCCGGCCTTCCACTCCAATAAAATCAGAGCACCTCGAGCACCAGCTCCATCGTCATCAGCACCGGATTGTCGCCGCGCATCAGCTTCCCTTCCGCGATGCCGCCGAGATAGTCCACCAGCACAATATCGAGCGCCGCCTCCAGCGTTCCGTTGGCGCCCGAAGCGACGGTGCCCGAGCGGACCGCAAGCTCGGTCGCGAACGGCACGGTTTTCCGGCCATCGGTGAAATGCGCGCCGATCGTAGAGCCGACGCCGCCATGAATCCGCGCGCTGAAAATAGCGCGCTGACGACAGAAATTTTCCAGAGCTCCCGCAAAATCCTGGTTCGGCCGCAGCCGCATGGCAAAGGCCCGGCTGTCGGTTTTGGCGTTGGTCACGGCGCGCGCCACCGGTCCGAACAGTTTGAAATTGGTCTCGGTATCGACGTCGGCGGTGAAGACAGCACCGTCGATGCCGAACGCTTCCACCGCAAAGGGCTCGGCGACGATACTCTCCTCGGGCAGGATGTGGCCGCCGTGCAGACGGCCGTCGCTCTCGTTCCACAGGCCATGGCAATGGAAGAACGGCGCGCCGTCGCGTTCGCCGAGCGTCATCGCCGCAAACTTCAGCTGCGTGATGCCTTGGGGCCGAAAGGTGTCGCTGTAGAACGCGGCATTCGCCCCGGTCTTCGACAGCGCCGGCATCACATAGGCAAACGGTCCAAGCGCGCCGCCGCGCATGCTCAGGACGCCGCCGGCAAATCCGGCCTCGGCGAAGCCGCGGCGCGCGGCTTCCAAAAGCGGCAGGCCCGCTTCGAGCGTGAAGGAGAACGCGCGGCCGCGCGCCTCGACCCACTGGATGCGCTCCGGCACCGGCGGTCCCGGCTGGCGAATGCTGCGCATCGCCTCGGGTGCGGCGCGAAGCGGCTTGGCCACGGTCATTGCGATACGTCCTTGGTCAAATCCAATAGCCCGCGCGCCTCGAGTTCATCGCGCACCAGCCGTTTTGGAATTTTGCCGTAGCCGGATTTCGGCAGCGCCTCCCAGAAGAAGAAACGTTTTGGCATTTTGTAGCGCGACACTTTTGGCGAAAGGAACGCCGCCAGCTCGGCCTCGCTCACAGCGCTCGCACCCTCGCGCGCGACGCAGACGGCGACGCCCACCTCGCCCCAGAACGGGTCGGGCACGCCCAGCACGGCGACCTCGCCGATCGCCGGATGGGTCAGGATTTTCTCCTCGACCTCCCGCGGATAGATATTGGATCCGCCCGAGATGTACATGTCGGAGGCGCGGCCGGTGATGTAGACAAAACCCTCCGCGTCCATGTGGCCGAGATCGCCGGTGCGAAACCAGCCGTCGCGAAACGCCTTCGCGTTGGCATCCGGGTTGTCGTAGTAGCCCGCGAACACGGCGGGGCCGATGACGCAGATCTCGCCGGTCTCGAACGGTTTCAACTCGCGCCCGTCGTCGCCCTGGATCGAGACCTGCATGCCCGTGCGCTCGAAGCCGCAGGTGCCGATGCGCGCGTGCGGTGAGTCCTCGGGGTCGTGCAGATTGGCCGGCAACACGGTGATGTTGCCGGTGACTTCGCCGAGGCCGAAATACTGCACCAGCACAGGACCGAGCTTGCGCAGCGCGGCCTTCTGGTCCTCGCGGTACATCGGCGCGCCGGCATAGATGATGAATCGGAGCGAGGAATGGTCGTAGCGATCGATGGCGGGATGCTCGACCATCATCTTCAGAATGGTCGGCACGGTAAAGATATTGGTGACGCGGTGCGCCTCGATCAGGCGGAATGCCTCGTTGATATCGAATTTTTCCGACGGCAGCAGGATGGTCGGCACGCCGCGCGCGGCCTGCACGAGCTGGTGCACGCCCGCGCCATGCGACAGCGGCGCCACCACCAGCGATGCGTCCGCTTCCGTGGTGCCCGGCATCAAATCGGCGAGATGATTGGTCACGACAAAGGCCATCTGGCCATGGGTCAGCACCGCCGCCTTGGAACGGCCGGTGGTGCCGGAGGTGAAGAAGAACCAGCAGGGATCGTCATACTCGACCGCGGTATTGGCAACCTCCGCGCCCGCATGCGCCGCGATCGCGGCGCCGACGGTTTTCTCGCCAAAATCGCCCTCGCCGATCCGCCAGATGAATTCCAGCGCGGGATTGGCGACGGCCTTGGCATGGTCGGGGAAATCGCCGTGGCACAGGAATCCCCTGGCGCCGGAGGCGGTGGCGAGATAGGCGACCTCGTCCGGCATCAAGCGGAAATTGGTCGGCACCCAGACCGCGCCGAGCCGAAACGCCGCAAACATCGACCAGAACATCTCGTCGCAATTCTTGGAATGCACCAGCAGCCGGTCACCCCTGACGATGCCACGCTCGGCCAAGGCGGCGGCCAGCGCCGAGACGGCGCGGTCGATCTCGCGCCAGGTCCACGACCGGTCGCCCCAGATGAAGCCGATGCGGTCGCCATGCCGGCGGGCATTCTGGGTCACGAGATGCGCGAGATTCATCACCCGCTGCGACATCCGCGCCAGGCCGCCGCGTGGCGTCGGGCTGATCACGGTTCCCGTCACGTCAACACCACAAATACCGCAACGCACAAGCCACGCAAAATCATCATCGAACTTTCCGGAACCGAAATGAGAACCCCACGCCAGACGTTAGCAGAAAGCCGGACGTCCGCCAGCGCGCGGCGCGCCGCAGCCGTTTTACCGCCTAGCGGCGCCCGAACCAGACGCCCGCAGCGAGCAGCACCAGGCCGGCGACGCCGGCAACGACGCCATGCTTGGTGTGCACCCGCGTCACTCCCGCCTCATGTCCGGGCAGGAAGCCCGGCAGCTGGTCGGCCGGGACCAGGAAATAAACCCCGGCGATCACGAGCAGGACGACGCCAAACAAGGTCAGCAACAATTTCATGGAAGGGTTCTCAGCAACCGAAACGGCCACCGTTTATCGTCACCGCGCCCGGTTCGGCAAGGTTTACCATGCAAGATTATTCGCGTCGTCATGACGATCGATTTGCGCGACGGCCTTGACGTTCAGGTCCGATGCCCCAAATTCATGTCAGCGCACCCCTGTGCCCTTGCAGCGCTGGCATTTCACCACCCGGTCGCCCTTTTTCAGAAGGCCCTTGCCCTCGCAATTCTTGCACTTCTGCTTCTTCTTGATGTTCGGGCCCTTCTCATTGGCCATACTACTCTCCCGGCGAAAAATTCGTCGCTCACCATGATCCAGCCACGCATCCCCGTCTATGGCCGCGAAGACCAAATACGTGCCGAAATCGGTGGGGAGGTGCTGACAGGTCGTTGAACAGCTGACCTCGAAGGCGGGATATCGCGCTATTGCGCTGCGCCGAGCTTCTGCAGGCCCTCGCGCGCGGTGCTCAAACCGGGATTGATCTCCAGCGCCTTGCGGAAATCCGCGATCGCGCCTTTCTTGTCGCCAAGCCCCATCTTGGCCAACGCGCGGTTGCTCCAGGAATAGGCGTCGGCCGGATCGTATTGCAGTGCCTTGTCGTAATCCGCAAGGCCGCCCTTGAAGTCGTCCCGATAGAGCCGGATCATCGCGCGGTTGCGCCAGCCGCGCGCATCCGTCGGCGCGATCCTGGCCGCCTCGCCGTAATCGGCGGCGGCGCGATCGAGCTGCTCGGTGGCGCGGTAGACATTGCCGCGGTTGATGTAGGCCAGCACGTCAGGCTGCAGCTTGATCTGCATGTTGTAGTCAGCCAGCGCGTGTTCCATATCGCGCTTGCGGAAATACAGATAGCCGCGATTGCCGTAGGCGGTGGCGAACGACGGATTGATTTTGATGGCGGCGCTGAAGTCGGCCAATGCCCGATCAAGATCGCCCTTGTTGAAAAAGGCATCGCCGCGGTTGTTGTAGGCCAGCGCAAAAGCCGGATCGATCCTGATCGCCTCGTCGTAATCGGCGATCGCGCGGTCGAGATCGCGCTTGAAGGCGTAGACGCGGCCGCGATTGGTCAGGGCGCAGGCCGAGTTGGGGTCGAGCCGGATCGACTCGTTGAGATCGGACAGCGCGGTGTCGAGTTCGCGTTTTTCGGTGCGGGCATGGCCGCGGAAGCAATAGGCGGCGGCGAGCCGTTCGCCGGTTTCCGCCCTGCGCCTCGATCACGGCGCTGCACGCCGTCACCTTCTCATTCGGCGCGGTGCTCGTGCTGACGCAGCTTTGCCAGTTCGGATCGCCCTCGGCGGACGCGGCAGGCGGATGGACCAGTATTATGGCGGCGCCGAGCAGAGAGGCGGTCAGGCAGGTCAAAATGCGCATGCATGTCATCCCGGCAGGCAATCTGCCCGTTGGTCGCCGGTTTGCATCGCGGGGTTCACATGCCTAGATGAATGGGGCGAATCAATTTTTGGGAATGACCGACATGGCCGTCGTTCGCGACAACAAGGCGCAAAGCCGCTTCGAACTCGACGTCGAGGGCTCGGTGGCGTTTGCGAATTATCGCCTCGCCCCGCCGGCCGTGATCATTACCCATACCGAGACACCACGCGCCCTGCGCGGCCGCGGCATCGCCTCCGAACTGGTCAAAGGCGCGCTGGACCTGATCCGCGCCGACGGCCGCAAGGTGATCGCCGGCTGCGGATTTGTCGTGGACTATCTGCGCAAGAATCCGCAATTTTCCGATTTGACGGGTTAGCGCTGGAGCAGACCCGAGCCGTGATCTTCAGACGCTGTGTTCACAACATTTGGGCGCGAGCTGAATACCAGCCATGCTTTGCTGCATCGCAGTGAACTCCGCCATCGATGTGCGCGACCAACAGGCATCAGCACCGCTCCGGTGCACCCACATACCCTGATAGGAACAGACCATGTTGATCGCCTCCTCAATCGCCCTGATCCGGCGATACGCTCCGTTATCGATCCCAGCTCGCAAGCATCCGCCAGCTCGACGAACGCACCTTGCGCGACATCGGCATCAGCCGCGGCGAACTTGCGACCGCCGCGTGGAGCTACAGCGCGCGCCGGCCATTCCCCTGAATCGTCGCTCGCATGCGATCTCGAAAAAAGAAGGCCCGCGTTGCCGCGGGCCTTCGCATATCGGGTTGGAACGAAGCGTCAGTGCTTGATTTCCGGCGGCAGCTTGCCGCCATTCGCGGCAAACTTTGTCATCACCTGCTTGTGCAGCCAGATGTTCATGCTGGCGGAATCATTGCTGTCGCCGGTGTAGCCGAGCTCCTTGGCGAGCTCCTTGCGGGCCGAGAAACTCGAATCGATGTCGAGCGCCTTCATCAGGTCGACGATCGAGGTCCGCCACTCCAGCTTCTCGCCTTTGGCGGCCACCGCCTTGTCGAGGATCGGAGCGACATCGACGGTTGCCGCCGGTGCCGCGGCCGCGGATCCGCCAGCCGACCCGCCTGCAGCAGCGCCACCCGCAGCCGCCCCGCCGGCAGCCGGCGCCGCCTCTGCCTTGGTGCCGAAGATCGCGCTCATGATTTTTCCGAAAATGCTCATCGTTCGCTCCCAGTGAATTGAATGGGTATGTCGCTAGCGGCACTTTTTGACCGGCAGCACCAGGCCGGGCTCGCCCTGGAGTTTAGGCCAGCCGGGTGAGCCTTGCCAATGAAACATTCACTCAAGCGTGAGTGCTTTTGTCCCTGTTTGGGAGTACGCTGATGCTTCAGTTCGCGACATGGCCAGTTCCTCTTTCCTGTCTGCGCGTCTGGCCTGATCGTGATCATGTTTGGAAACGGCACGTTTGCGCCTCTCTCAAGCGCAAAATGCAGCCGCCAAAGGGAGACGACCATGGCCATTCCAATTCAAGGCAATGTCACATCACTGACGCAAAGCGGGCAGGACGCCGCGCCTGCGCCAGTGATCCGAACCATCGGCCTCTCCGACCTGCACCGCGCGTTGCAGCTCGGCTGGGAAGATTTCAAGGCCGTACCCAGTCACGCGATTATCCTGTGCGTGATCTATCCCGTGCTCGGTCTGGTGCTGGCGCGCACCGTGCTCGGTTACTCCGTGTTGCCGCTGCTGTTTCCGCTGGCCGCGGGCTTTGCCCTGCTCGGCCCGTTCGCAGCGCTGGGCCTTTATGAACTGAGCCGCCGTCGCGAGAGCGGCGCGCAGGCGACCGCGTGGGACGCGCTCAATGTGCTGCGCTCACCTTCGTTCGGCGCGATGCTCGGCCTTGGTGCTCTCTTGCTGGCATTGTTCGTGACCTGGGTCGCCACCGCGCAAGCGATCTACATCGCCGCGTTCGGCTATCAAGGTGCTACCGGCATCAGGGATTTCGTGACGCATGTGCTGACAACATCCGAGGGCTGGTGGCTGATCGTGGTTGGCTGCGGCGTCGGCTTCCTGTTTGCGCTTGTGGCCCTCTGCGTCAGCGTGGTGTCGTTCCCGTTGATGCTCGACCGCCATGCCGGCGCGGGCGATGCCATGGTGACGTCGCTGCGCGCGGTCGCCCGCAATCCGGTGCCGATGGCGATCTGGGGATTGATCGTCGCAATCCTGCTGGTCGCGGGATCGCTGCCGTTCTTCCTTGGCCTTGCCATCGTCATCCCCCTGCTTGGCCATGCCACATGGCATCTCTATCGGGAGACGATCGAAGCCGAACTCAATCCGCAACCGCTACCGCCCCGCGCGCCCCGCGAGCGACGGCCGGCAGCGGATTTCCCGGCCAACCTGTTTCCCTGGCGGCGCAAGGAAGGCGCATAGGCTTACCCGGAGATTAACGCAACGAAACCGCCGGTCGATCGTCGACCGGCGGTTTTGCGTTCATCGCAGCAGCCTTGTTTTGGCCGCGGTTGCCCCGAACATTTGATGTGGTTTCGATACTTATGTCGGCAAGCGTCGACCTTGGAGCGAACGACACCATGATACCTCGCTTTTCTGTTCCGGCTTTGGCTGGTGCCGTCCTGCTCCTGATATCGGCGGCGCCTTCGTTGGCAGCGCCTTGCGGCAGCGGCGCGTTCGAAGCGTGGCTCGAAGACTTCAAGAAGGAGGCCGCCGCAAAAGGCATTTCGCAATCGGCGATCCAGGCGGGCCTGACCGGCGTCACCATCGACAAGACCGTGCTGGCTCGCGATCACTCGCAAAAAGTGTTCAGCCAGAGCTTCGAGGAATTTTCCGGCCGCATGGTCCCGCCCCGGCTCGCGCGCGGCGCCAACATGCTCAAGCAAAATGGTTCGGTGCTGGCGCGCATCGAACAGACCTATGGCGTGCCCGGCGAAGTGCTGGTGGCGATCTGGGGCCTGGAAACCGACTTCGGCGTCAACATCGGAAAATTCCCGACGCTGCGTTCGCTGGCGACGCTGGCCTATGATTGCCGCCGCACCGACCTGTTCAAGGCCGAACTGATGGATGCGCTCCGCATCATCGAACGCGGCGATATCGCACCACAGGAAATGCGCGGCGCCTGGGCCGGGGAAATCGGCCAGACCCAGTTCATGCCGTCATCCTACATCAAATTCGCGGTCGATTTCGACGGCAACGGCCGCCGCGATCTGTTGCGCAGCGCGCCCGACGTGCTGGCCTCGACCGCAAACTACCTCGCCAGCCATGGCTGGCAGCGCGGCAAGGACTGGGAGCCCGGCAGCGCAAACTTCGCCGTGATCCAGCAGTGGAACAAGAGCGAGGTCTATTCCAGGACCATCGGTTATTTCGCGACCCAGCTTGCGCGCGCGCCCTGAGCAAAATCGGCAAGACAGAGGGCCGACCACAACCCAACCGGCCCTCTGCAAGCTCTTGTTACTTCGCCGTGCCGGCGTCGTGTATCGCCTTGCTCAGATGCATGCCGCACGCACCCATCTTGCCGTTGAGCATAGCTTCCTGTGCGAGCGCTATTTCCTTCTGCGCCGCGATCTTGCCCTCACCATCGGCCATGGCCTCGATCGAGGCTTCGGTCTTGGCGAGATTGGGACCGCTGCAGCCGGCACTCACATGGGCAGCGTTGGCGGGAACGACGGCGTAGGCAATGGCAGCCATCGCGGCTGCTGCGAATAATTTATAGAGCATGTTATTTT
The DNA here is from genome assembly GCA_963742665.1 of uncultured Alphaproteobacteria bacterium. Lineage (GTDB taxonomy): Bacteria > Pseudomonadota > Alphaproteobacteria > Rhizobiales > Xanthobacteraceae > Bradyrhizobium. The sequence goes on along the minus strand of CAVUNH010000003.1, from coordinate 157,288 downwards.
CCATTTTCTGTTTTTGACAGAACCGGCGCTATTGCCGGAATCTGCGCGACGATTGTTTTCCAGTCGCAGGTGATTGCGGAATAAACTTCGCGCGAGGTGCTGAGCGCAGCGCGCACGGCCCTCATGCGAAACAACGCTTTTTCATTACAGGCGTGTAAGGAAGCAACGCAGCATGCGCGTCGATGCGGCGCGCGAAGGATCGCGCGTCACGCGCACATGCGCGCCTTCGACGCGCCATGAGCGGACCCCACCGGAGGGCTAGGACAAAAATCGCGAAAACAACCCCATGCAAAGTAGAGTGGGCCCGGGCTTGCAGCACGCGCCGCGACGGTACAGCCGCCGCGACGGCCGCCAACATGCCGGACCGATTGCCACGCCCGTCCCGTCGCGCGCGGCCAGCCGCGTTTGGATGATCGCATCACTGGAGGACGTCGAGGTCTCTATTCGAGGCGCGGCATCCGCCGTCCTTTGCCTCGCGGACAGCGATCGCGTGACGCGGCCCGATCCATCTTCCGGGACCACCATAAAATGATCTTTTGTTCATTCTTATGTCGAAACCTGCATGCGAACCGCGCATGCTAATTTTCTGGGATGAGCTCCCACACGTGTGACCTCGGCTTTATCCTGGCCATCCCGGTTTGATTTCCGGTGACCGAACAGCCATTTCCAGATGCGGTAATGGTTGTGTCATGATTAACGACAATGCCATGTTTTCACACATATTTATTGCTCGATTTGGGTTCCAGATCCGCCGCATCGGCGATCCCGTAAGGCAGCTATGCCGAAAGGTTAATCGAATCCTACTCCCGCTATGCATTTTCAACTTAGCTGCATCGCAACATTGGAACTTCTGCACTGCAAAATCTGCTCTATATTCATTTCAACGATGAGGCTTTCCTCCAAGAGCTGAATCGTAACTACAAGGAGACTACCATGTTACTCTCGCTCATCCGCATGATCCAGGCGTTCCGGGACTATCAGCGCAATGTCAGCGAACTGTCCCAGCTTAGCGATCGCGAGTTGTCCGATATCGGCCTCGATCGTTCGGACATTCCGCGCGTTGCAGCCGGAACCTACAACGGCTGATTCCCCCAGCCGCCTGACGAACGGATAACGCCCGCCTCGCTGCGGGCGTTGTCGTATCCGGCTCTCACCGTTTGAAAACGGGGCAAGTGCGTCGTGTGCAGGTGCGCTTGACCGGAAAACGCGCTAACCCATGCGCCATGATCGCCAACATTTCCCAGACTGACACCGTGCATGTGATCGGCGGCGGCCTCGCGGGCTCGGAAGCCGCCTGGCAGATCGCCAATGCCGGTATCCCCGTGGTCCTGCACGAGATGCGTCCTATAAGGATGACGGAGGCCCACCAGACCGAAGGCCTTGCCGAACTGGTCTGCTCCAACTCGTTCCGCTCGGACGATGCCGCCAACAACGCGGTCGGGCTGCTGCACGCCGAAATGCGCCGGCTGGGCTCGCTGATCATGCGCGCCGCCGACGCCAACCAGGTGCCGGCCGGTGGCGCGCTCGCGGTCGATCGCGACGGGTTTTCGGACGCCGTCACCCACGCCCTGCACGACCATCCGCTGATCAGCATCGACCGGACGGAAGTCGCAGGCCTGCCGCCCGCGGACTGGGGCAATGTGATCGTCGCAACCGGCCCCCTCACCTCGGCGCCGCTGGCGGACGCCATCCGGCAGCTCACCGACGAGAGCGCGCTGGCGTTCTTCGATGCGATCGCGCCGATCGTGCACAAGGATTCCATCGACATGTCGGTGGCGTGGTTTCAGTCGCGCTACGACAAGGTCGGGCCCGGCGGCACCGGCGCCGACTACATCAACTGCCCGATGACCAAGGATCAATACGACGCCTTCGTCGCTGATCTGCTGGCCGGCGAAAAGGTCGACTTCAAGGACTGGGAGACCAACACGCCCTATTTCGACGGCTGCCTGCCGGTCGAAGTCATGGCCGAGCGCGGCCACGAGACGCTGCGATATGGGCCGATGAAGCCGGTGGGGCTGACCAACCCGCACGACCCGACGGTGAAGCCTTACGCCATCGTGCAGCTGCGCCAGGACAACAAGCTCGGCACGCTCTACAACATCGTCGGCTTTCAGACCAAGCTGAAGCACGGCGCGCAGCAGCGCGTGTTCCGGAGCATTCCGGGCCTCGAGCAGGCCGAATTCGCCCGCCTCGGCGGGCTGCATCGCAACACCTTCCTGAACTCGCCGAAACTGCTCGACAGCCAGTTGCGGTTGCGCGCGCAGCCGCGGCTGCGCTTTGCCGGCCAGATGACCGGCTGCGAAGGCTATGTGGAATCCGCCAGCATCGGCCTGATCGCCGGTCTGTATGCCGCGGCCAACGCGCGTGGCCAGGAACTCGCATCACCGCCATCGACCACAGCACTGGGATCGCTGCTCGGCCACATCACCGGCGGCCATATCGAAACGCTCGATCCCGGTCCGCGCTCGTTCCAGCCGATGAACATCAATTTCGGCCTGTTCCCGCCGCTCGCTACCCCGCCGACCAAAAAGCCCGACGGCACGCGGCTGCGCGGCAACGAGAAGACGGTCGCCAAGAAGCAGGCGATGAGCGCGCGGGCGCTCGCCGACCTCGACCGCTGGATCGCGGATCATTTGCGCGTAGCGGCGGCGGCCTGAGATCATGGCTTTGCCAGGCGATGACGCCGCATTTCTGTCGGCGCGATGGACCGAAGGCGTGCTGCTCAAGCGCGACGTGTTTTCGACCGTCGAGCGCGGCCGCTTCCGGAGCGATGCCGGCGAGGTCGATGCGGTGCTGCGGCGGATAGATCAGGTGCCGCTATGGTCCTATCTGCTCGCCCGGCATCTGTTCGCCCGGGAGGCCAGCGCGCTGGCGCTGGCGCGCGACCTCGATGTCGGACCAAAGCTGTTGTGGGCCGGAAGGCAGGCGCTGGTGCGCGGCTTCATCGACGGCGTGGCGCTGCATCTGGCAAAGCCCCACGGCGATCTCGGCTATTTCCGCTCCGCCAAGCAGGCGCTGCGAAAACTGCATCGCGCCGGCATCTGCCACAACGACCTCGCCAAGGAGCAGAACTGGCTCGTGGGCCGCGACGGCCGGGCTTATCTCACCGATTTTCAATTGGCCGCGTGCTTCAAGACCCGCAGCCGGCTGTTCCGTATCGCGGCCTACGAGGACCTGCGGCACCTCCTCAAGCACAAGCGCAGCTACGCGCCATCAGCGCTGACGTCGATGGAGCGCAAGATCCTTTCGCGCAAATCGGTTGTCGCCAGCGTCTGGCTGGTCACCGGCAAAAAGGTCTATCAGGCCATCACCCGCGGCCTGTTCAATTTCACCGACCGCGAGGGCGGCGGCCGGCGGCTGGTCAATGACGCCCCCGTCCTGATCGAGATGATCCGCAAGAACCCGGACGTGCGCGATACCGCCATCGTCGCATTCGCCGACCGCCGCACCGGCGTCGGGCTCTATGCGTTCGTCGAGGCGGACAAGATCGCGCTGGAACAGCAATTGCGGAGCGAGTTGTCGTCGGCCAAGGGCGTCAAGCCGCCGGAGCATATCCAGGTTGTGCACGCGCTGCCGCGCGACAACGCCGGCAAGCCGCGCACCGAGATTTTACAACTCGTCGCGATGAACCAGCTCGACCTGATCGAGCCGATGATGAAGAACGACGCCGACCGGGCGTTCCTGAAGGACATCCTGGAAAGCCGCAAGAATCTGCGGGACCGGTTTAATTTTGAAGCGGCGGACCTGGATTCGCCGTCGCGTTAGTCACCCCTGACCGTCCGCCGTAGCTCGACGAGCGAAGGCGGAAGGAGAATTAGCGCGTTCGCGAGCCGGTACCACCGAACGAGCGGAATGGCTCAATTGGATCAATCGTCGGTCCGCCTATCCTCGCGCCCAGGGCAATCGCGCGTCCCGAAGGGCCCCGAACCTGAAATCCCGGGACCCAGCTCTCGCGATTGGATGTATCCATAAGCAACTGAGTTCACATTCCGTCAACCTTGGCCGCGAAGTCTCAGAAGTCGCGATGGAATGTACTCGACGTCGATGCTGATGCCGTCTCCGCTCAGTGGGTTGGCCGTGTAAACCACGGAGACCGATAGCTCGAATTGGCTTACGATCGTCAGGATGGCTATGGTGAGGCCGTTGTCTCCGCTCGGCGCAGCGCCCAGCACCATCTCTGCGATGCGGCAACAATCGTCCATCGTCGCCGCCAGCGGGGGAAGTTTGATGACCTCGACCTGGCGCGCAGGAAGGCCGACGGCCTCGGCGATGTTGGGCTCACGTGCAACAACGGCGCCCGAGTTGATCAGGGGCAGGACGAACTTCAGAACCGGCGCGACCACGAGATTGAGATTTTGAATGTTCACCTCGGTCGCATACACGCCGGGCCGGGCGCCTGCGACACAACAACAGTTTGTCTCGGTCTGTTTGCCGCATACGATTTTCGCGCTGTACGCGAAGAGACCTTCGGCTGCAGCCGGTACGGCGCCGAGCCTCTCGAGAAGCGGATGCATTAGCCGGTCAGCGCTTGAGCCCGTTTGATTGTTAGCCATCTCGACCTCCATGCAGGGTTTGTGGGACGGATGAGCGGCACCTGGGCGCGTTGTTTAGATTCCTCGATCTTGCTTCGATACACTCTTGAGTTCGCTAGACGCTTTCCAAAGCGCGCTCACCACCTAAGATAGCATCTACGGAGCTGCTCGCCAATAAATTCGACCGATTTCAGCGGCTGAGTTGTCGCATTTTGCGACATTGTCAGATCAGCGTCGGTTTGGAACTCTGCCGGTCACTTCCGGCGGCGCGATCTGGCTAGCCGCCAAACCGGGGCGACCGCGAGGCGCGCCACAGTGTCCATAGCGTCCGCAATCGCGACGCCACCCGCGGCGCGAACGGATCCGAATCCGCCCGCGACATCCATTTCAAGTCGCGGCGGAGCAGCGAGAGCGGCAGGAATACCGGCCGCACCTCCGGCGGTACGTCGGCGAGCAGATCGAACGCGGTCTTGAGATGTCCTCGCGCCTCGCCGATCAGCTGGTCGATCGCCGCGCGCGCTTTCGGTGTCAGCTTGCGCGAAAACACTTCTTCGATGCCGCTGCCGTGTTGCTCCAGCAATTGCAACGGCACGAACAGCTGGCGCCGCGCCGTATCCCACGGCAGCGTCGCGACCACCTGCAGCATTCCCTGGGCCAATCCGGCATGGCGCGCAAGGTGATCGATCGCCTCCGACGGCCGCGCCGCGACGCGGGCGCCGAGCGAGAACAGCGCCGCCGAGGTGTCGTTGACGTAGCTTTCCAGCGCCGCCATCGACGGCATCGGATCGTTGTAGAGATCGAACTGGTGTTCATCGACCAGGCGCGACAGCAGCTCGACCGGCAAGCGAAAATCGCGAATGACGAGCAGTAATTCAGCGGCGACCGGATTGCCTTCGATGCCGCCATGGCCGGCGCCAGCCAGCATGTCGGTCCACCATTGCAGCCGCATCTCGCCCGGCAGCGGCTGGCTGATGTGATCGCGCACCCGCGTAATCTCGACATTGAAGGCATAGAGCGCCAGCAGCGCGCGGCGCTGGGTTGCCGGCATGAACAGCGTCGATGCGTAGCGGACGAAATCATGGCTGCGCACGAGGTCGGCGCAGAAGCTGGCGGAGTCTTTTGTGGCTGCCGCCGTGCTCATGGCACCGCGATCAGCGCCGCCGCGACGCGCCGCCGCTCACCCATCATGATATTGTAAGTGCGGATCGCCGGTCCCGTCTGCATCGGGTCCAGCACCACGCGTACCGCGCGCAGCGCCTCACGCAGCGCTTTCGGGGGTATCCAGACATCGCTGCCGGTCCCGACGATCAGCGTGTCGATGGCATTGGCTGATTTGAAGACCCGCGCCAGCGAGTATTCGTCGATCTCTTCCGGCTTGGTCACCGCCCAGGCCCAGATGCCATCCGGCAGGCACAGCAGAGAGCCGCGATGCGACATGTCGGCGAAGGCAAAGCCGCCCTTGCCGTAGGCCTCGATCGGCGCCGACCTCGGAAAATGCGGTACGTCCGAGGTATCAGCCATGACTACTTCTTTGCAGGCTTCTCCGGCGCGTCGCGGTGCTCACCGACGCCGAGATAGATCAGGATCGGCGCTGCGATGAAGATCGAGGTGTAGGTGCCGACCAGCACCACGCCGAACATCATCACCGCCGTGAAGCTGTGGATCGCATGCCCGCCGAACAACAATAGCGCCAGCAATGCCAGCGTCACCGTGACGTGGGTGATGATCGAGCGCGACAGCGTCGAATTGATGGATTCGTTGAGCAATTGCGGCATCGGCATCTTCTTGTACCGCCGAAGCATTTCCCGGATCCGGTCATAGATCACGACCGTGTCGTTCAGGGAGTAACCGAGGATGGTCAACAGCGCCGCGATACTGGTGAGGTCGAAATCGACCTGGGTGATCGACATGAATCCGATCGTCAGCACGATGTCGTGGACGTTGGCGATCATGGCGCCGAGCGCGAACTGCCACTCGAACCGGAACCAGAGGTAGATCAGGATCGAAAAGATCGCGAGCATCAGGCCCAGCATGCCGTAGGCCAGCAATTCGCCCGAAACGCGCGGGCCGACCACTTCGACGCGGCGATAATCCACGCTATCGCCGAGGGCGCTGCGGACTTTCGTCACCGCCTCCTGCTGCGCCTTGTCGCCGCCGGGTTGCTCGGCAACACGGATCAGGACATCGGCCGGACCGCCAAACTGCTGAAGCTGGACCTCGCCGAGACCGAGATTGCTCAGCGTCGCACGCATCGAGGCGATGTCGGCGGTGCCGGTTTTCGACTGCACTTCGAGCAGCGTACCGCCCTTGAAATCAATGCCGAAGTTCAGCCCGTGGGTGAAGAACAGGATGATCGCGACGATCGAGAGCGCCGCCGAGATCGGAAAGCTGATGCGGCGAAAGCGCGTGAAGTCGAAATGCGTGTCGTCGGGAACGATGCGCAGCGGCGGCAGCAGATCGAGCACGGCGACCACGGTCAGCACGGCAATCAGAATGCCCAGCCCGATGAGAACGAGTTGTGTCAAAGCCGACTCCGCATTCTCAAATTGGCACGGTCTTCGGCCGCTTCCATCGGACCCAGCCGGCGACGATCAGGCTGGTCAGGGTAAATGCGGTGAACACGGTGGTGATGATGCCGATGCCGAGCGTCACGGCAAAACCGCGAACCGGACCGGTGCCGATGTAGAACAGCACCGCGGCAGCGATGAAGGTGGTGATGTTGGAGTCGAGAATCGTCGACAACGCGCGCCGGAAGCCGGCGTCGATCGCCGAGATCGCGGTGCGTCCGCCGCGCAATTCCTCGCGGATGCGCTCATAGATCAGCACGTTGGAATCGACCGCGATGCCGACGGTGAGCACGATGCCGGCGATGCCGGGCAGCGTCAGCGTGGCGTTCAGAAGCGACAGCAGGCCGAAGATCATGGCGACGTTGATGGCGACCGCGATGTTGGCGAACACGCCGAACAGGCGGTAGGTCACCAGCATGAACACGATGACCATGATCGAGCCGACGTAAGCCGCGAGTTCGCCCTTCTCGATCGAATCCTGACCCAGGCCGGGACCGACGGTTCGTTCCTCGATCACAGTGAGCGGCGCCGGCAGCGCGCCGGCGCGCAGCAGGATCGCCAGGTCGTTCGCCGTTTGAACCGTGAAGCTGCCGGAAATCTGTCCCGAACCGCCGGTGATCGGCTCGCGGATGACCGGCGCGGAGATCACCTTGTTGTCAAGGACGATCGCGAAGCGCTGGCCGACGTTCTCCGCCGTTGCCTGCGCGAATTTGCGCGAACCAGTCGTGTTGAATTTGAAGCTGACGATCGGCTCGTTCGTCCGTTGGTCGAAACCCGCCTGCGCATCGGTCAGTTCGCCGCCGGCCACCAGCACCTGCTTCTTGATGACGTAAGGCTCGACCGGCGCCGATGCACCCATAAGAAGTTCGGAATCCGGCGGCAGCCTGCCCTGTTGCGCCTGATCCGGCGGCACGGTCGGATCGACCATGCGGAATTCCATATTGGCGGTTTCGCCAAGAAGCTTCTTCAGACGCGTCGGATCCTGCAGACCAGGCACCTGGACCAGAATGCGGTCGGCACCCTGCCGCTGGATCAGCGGCTCCACCGTGCCAAGCTCGTTGACGCGCTTCTCGACGATCTGAATCGACTGCTCGATCGTTTGGCGGACGCGGTCGGTGATTGCGGCCTGTGGCACGGTCATGCGGATCAGCCCGCCACCGGCATCGGCGACCTCAAGGCTGCGTTGGCCGCTGGAGCCCAGAAGGCCACCGAGCGGCTGCGACAACTCGCGCAGCTTCGCGAGCATGGCCGGCACGTCGGTTTCGTTCGTGATCCGAACCTCGACGGTGTCGTTGCGGACGGCAAGGCCGGTGAAGCGGACCTTGGCTTCGCGCAGTATCTTTTGAGCGTCAGCGCGGATCTGGTCGAGCTTCGCTTTCTTCACGTAGTTGGAGTTGACTTCCAGCAGCAGGTAGGAACCACCCTGCAAATCGAGCCCGAGCACGATGTGACGCTGCGCCCACAGCGGCCAGGTCTTCACCTTGGCCTCCGGGAAGAAATTCGGAACGGCGCACAGGCACACCACCAGCGCCGTCAGAATGATCGCCAGCGCCTTCCACCGCGAGAAATACAACATCGAGTTGACCCGTCAGATCAGGAGTATGCAAGCCAGAGAAAACGCCGTCCCAAATCAGCTCGCGGACGTCTCGTCCTTGGCGTCGGCCTTTTCCTTGGCCGGCTCGCCCTTGGCGCGGACGCCTGAAATCATCTGCCGCATCTGCCGCACGCGGACGCCATCGGAAATCTCGAACTCGATCTGGTCGTCGTCGACCACCTTGGTCACCTTGCCGACCAGGCCGCCCGAGGTCACCACGGTATCGCCGCGGCGGATGTTTTTGACGAGTTCGGCATGGTCCTTCACCTTCTTCTGCTGCGGGCGCAGAATCAGGAAGTACATGATGACGAAGATCAGCGCGAACGGCAGCAGCGACATCAACATGCTGTTGGCATCGCCACCGGCTGCAGCCTGGGCGTACGCGGGGGTAATCAGCATTCAACAATCCTCGTCAAACGGGAAAGAACCGGCCATGCCTGACCATCAAGATCTGGGCATCTGGCCGGTCCGGGCAAATTCGCGCGGACTATAGCGGCGGCGGGCCCAATTGCAACGCCGCCCGCCCCCTCATTTAGGGCGCTTGCGAGAGCCACCAAGGCCCGATATGGCTGCCCGGTCAGGAACAGCGAAAATGTCGAAAAAACCCAACAAAACAGCGGCTCGCACCACCGCCAGGACCGCCGCGCGGAGGCTTGCAAAAACCGCGACAAAACGTCCGGCAACGAGGGCCAACGACGCCACCGCGGAGCGGATTGCGCGGGCGCTGGAGGCCATCGCCGGCCACCTTTCCGCGGCCTCCCCGGCGGCCTCGGGCCCTGAGTCGTTTGGTGCCGCGGACGCCTTCGTCTGGCATCCGGACGGACGGCTGGGGGCGGTACCCCACGTCAGCCGCGTCGACCTCGGACTGCTCAAAGGCATCGACCGGATGCGCGACATCCTGATCGAGAATACCGAGCGCTTTGCCGACGGCCTGCCCGCCAACAACGCGCTGCTGTGGGGCGCACGCGGCATGGGCAAGTCCTCGCTGGTCAAGGCCGTGCATGCCGACATCAACACCAACCGCAAACCGGCCGACCGGCTGAAACTGATCGAAATCCATCGCGAGGATATCGAGAGCCTGCCCGGCCTGATGGACCTGCTGCGCAATTCGCGCTTCCGCTTCATCGTGTTCTGCGACGACCTCTCCTTCGACGGCAACGACGCCTCCTACAAGTCGCTCAAGGCGGTGCTGGAAGGCGGCATCGAGGGACGCCCCGACAACGTCATCCTCTACGCCACCTCGAACCGCCGGCATCTGCTGGCGCGCGAGATGATCGAGAACGAGCGCTCGACCGCGATCAATCCCGGTGAAGCGGTCGAGGAAAAGGTCTCGCTGTCGGACCGCTTTGGTCTCTGGCTCGGATTTCATCGCTGCAGCCAGGATGAATATCTGGCGATGGTGAAGGGCTATTGCGGCCATTTCGGCATCGGGATCGCCGATGACGAGCTGGAGCGCGAGGCGCTGGAATGGTCCACGACGCGCGGCTCGCGCTCGGGCCGCGTCGCCTGGCAGTTCACGCAGGAACTGGCGGGACGGCTGGGGGTAAGGATAAAATCGTAACTCGTCATACGCGGGCTTGACCCGCGTATCCATCAATCTTCGCAAGAACCGTTTTTTGCGATGGATTGCCGGGTCAAGCCCGGCAATGACGATCAAGCCGTGACGTGACTCACGCACCGTTGAGGAATTGAAGCGGGTCAACCGGTGAAGATCCCTTGCGGATCTCGAAGTGAAGCTGCGGCGACCCCACCTCACCCGACTGACCCGACTTGGCAATGATCTGGCCGCGCTTGATCGTGTCGCCGCGCTTCACCATCAGCTCACTCGCATGGGCATATGCGGTGACGTAACCGTTGGAGTGCCGAACCAGAACGAGATTGCCGTAGCCCTTCAATTCATTGCCGGAATAGGCAACGACGCCGTCTTCCGCGGCCTTCACCGGCGTGCCTTCCGGCACCGCGAGGTTGATGCCGTCATTGGCCTTGCCGTTGGTCTTGGCGCCGTAGCTCGTGATCACCTTGCCGCGCACCGGCCAGCGGAACGTCGGCAATGCGCCGGTGGCTTCGCTGGGCTTCACGGCCGGCGCTTCGGCGGCCGGCTTTTCTTCGACATTCGTCGTCGCCTGCGCCAGTCGCGCGGACTGCTGCGGCGCAGCCGGGGTCATCGGCTTGGCGGCGGGAGCGACCGCGGCAAGCTGCTGCACGGGGGCTACGGGCTGCACCACGGGAGCGGCGGCAGCGCTCTTGGCGCCGGGCACCGTCAGCTTCATGCCGAGGCTGAGCTTGGCCGACGTATCGAGATTGTTGGCCCTGGCGAGTTCGCCCACCGGCACATGGTTGCGGTGTGCGATGCTCATCAGCGTATCGCCGCGATTGACGACGTGAACGCTCGAAGGCCCCGCGGCAGTGGCGACCGGCTTGCTCGCCGGCGGCGCCAAGGTTGGCGCGGGCGCGGCAACAGCCGCGGTCTGGCGCGGAATGATCAGCTGCTGACCGGGCGAAAGCGTGCGCGGTCCCTTGTAGCCATTGGCCTGCAGGATCGCCGCCGAGGAAACATTGTAGCGCTTCGCCAGAATATCGAGCGTGTCGCTGGTGCCGACGATGATCGTGGTGCCCTGCGCAGCCGGGCGCGCGGCCGCGACCGAGCGCGGCGCGACGGTGCCGGTGGTCTCAAGCTGCGGATGGCTCGGCGGGGCGTAGGACGACAAGCCCGCGCCCTCCTCCCGACACGCCACTGTTCGCGGCCGGATAGGATTGCGGCTGCGACACCACGGGAGGCGGCGGCAAGGCGGACGACTGGTATTGCGCCTGAGGCGGCTGGCTTTGCGGCCGCGAATATTGCGGCAGCTCGCGACGCTCGACCTGCGGCGTCGGCACCGAGCCGGTGGCTTCGGGCTGGTAATTGAAGGGATTGGCCAAAGTGTTTTGCGAAAGCCGCGTCTGCATATCGGCGCTGCAGCCGGCAAAGCCAACGGACATCAGCGCCAGCGCCGCGATCTGCGGCACGCGACGCGAGCGTAGCAACTCGACGACACGGGACATGGTTACTCACTTGTACGCAACAAAATACTCTTTTGAGTAAACACGTCCGGAGTAAATAACCGCTTAACCCTTGGAATAAGATGTTGGCCGGAACCGCCAATCCGGAATTCTACAGTTCGCGTGCAATCCCCGGCAGCGCCGGCACGAAGCGGACATCGACCAGCGCCTTGCGGTCGAAACCGGCCTCGGTCCTGGTGACGCGCACCAGGGTCTGGGTGCCCTGATGCGGCCCGACCGGGGCGACCAGGATCCCTGCCGGCGCGAGCCGCGCCAGCAACGGCTCCGGGATTGCCTCCATCGCCGCGGTCACCATGATGCGGTCGAAATCCCCTCCACCGGGCGGGATATCGAAGCCGTCGCCGAGCAGGACCTCGATATTGTCGTAGCCGAGCTTTTCGAGCCGGGCGCGCGCGCTGTCGGCCAGTGTCCGGTAGCGTTCGATGGTCAGCACATGCTGGCACAGCCTGGACAGGATCGCGGCCTGATAGCCCGAGCCGGTGCCGATCTCGAGCACCTTGTGCTGCTTTTGCAGCTGCAATTGCTCGGTCATGTAGGCGACCACGAAGGGCTGGCTGATGGTCTGCCCGCAGGCGATGCCGAGCGCACTGTCGCGGTAGGCATGGCCGCGGTCGGCCGGCGTCACGAACACCTCGCGCGGCACCTCTTCCATGGTGCGCAGGATGGTTTGATCCGAGATCCCCCGCCGCCGCAGGTTGAGCTGGAACATCATCTTCTCGGGCGGATCCTGGGGCATTACGGACTCAAAAGGGGCGCGGGGCTGGCCATTCATCCCGTCGGCCCGGTCGGGATGCAATAGCCGTCAGGGCATTAAGGAAGAATTCCTGAAAAATCGAGTTCCGCCGGCGGAACCGACGTTCCGGATCGACGTTAGAGCCCGGAAAATCGCAGTTCGGCGGGCGTTGGCGCGGTCTCGCCGCGGCCTTCGAGCCCCATGTTGCCGTTGCGCCGACTGACGTTATTTGCGAACCTTTGAGCGGGAAGGGCAAGGATTCCACCATGATGTCGACGCGGCCGCCGGGCTGTTCTGTGTTTCTCGTCGAAGACGAGGTCATGATCCGGATGATGGTCGCCGACATGCTCGAAGAGCTCGGCTACAGCGTCGCCGCCGAAGCCGGCGAAATCGGCGAAGCGGTCCGGCTCGCCCAATCGACCGAGTTCGACCTTGCGATCCTCGACGTCAACGTCAACGGCAAGGTGATCACGCCCGTGGCCGAACTGATCAAGGCGCGCAACCGCCCGTTCATTTTCGCGACCGGCTACGGCTCGTCGGGCCTTCCGGAAGAATACCGCGACCGCCCGGCGCTGCAGAAGCCGTTTCAGCTGGAAACGCTGGCCCAGATGATCAACACCGCGATGAAGAGCGCGGCGGCTTAGTCGCGCGCGATTCACTCCCCGTCATCATCCGCGAAAGCGGATGATCCAGTATCCCAGAGACTGTTGATTGAACCGAGGCGCCGCGGCGTACTGGATACCCGCCTTCGCGGGTATGACGCTTCGCGTCATTTCAGCGTCGCCGTCAGCGCTTCCGAAAACGCCTCATCGGTGCGATCGAGCCGCAGCGGCGTCACCGAGACGTAGCGTGCGGCGAGCGCGGCAAGATCGGTGCCCTCGGCCGGCGGATCCAACATCGCGGCACGCTCGAAGCCGATCCAGAAATACGGGTTGCCGCGGCCGTCATGGCGCTTGTCGACCTTGAAGAACCCGAGATTGCGCTTGCCCTGCCGCGTGACGCGGACGCCCTTGACCTTGTCGGGCGTGCAGGCCGGGAAGTTGACGTTGATCACGGTGTTCTTGGGGACGCCGGCATCGATCACCTTGCGCAAGATGTCCGGTCCGAATTTCAGCGCGGTGTCCCACAGCGGCGCGTCGCGCGTCTCGATGGAAAATTCCTGCGACAGCGCAAATGACGGGATGCCCAGAATGGTCCCTTCCAGCGCGCCTGCGATGGTGCCGGAATAGACCACGTCCTCGGCGACGTTGCGGCCCTTGTTGACGCCCGACAGCACGATATCCGGCAGCTTCTCGCCGAGGATGTGGCGCGCGCCCATGATCACGCAATCGGTCGGCGTGCCCCGCACCGCGAAGTGGCGGGGACCGACTTCGCGCAACCGCAACGGATCGTTCAGCGACAGCGAATGCGAGACGCCGGACTGATCGAGCTCGGGCGCCACGATCCAGACGTCGTCGGACAATTCTCGCGCGATATCCTCGACGATCTTCAAGCCGGGTGCATGGATGCCGTCGTCATTGGTGCAGAGAATGCGCATCCGTCAAAATGCCTTCTGGTTCGATTCGAGGCCGTCTTATCCGGCTATCGCCGTCGAGGCAAACCCGTGGGTTTGCGGTCATTTCTTCATCCGCACGCGCCACGGGCGGATGAACCTGGCGGCGCCTGAAAACGGCATGTGGAATCCTGGCGCCGCCGGTCTGGGCGGCTCGGGGTCCGGCTTCGTCCGACTCGGCGTTCGCAACACGGCAGGAGCCGCCGGCGGCGGCTTGATTGGATCGAGCTTTGCGGGTTTCGACGGTTCTGGCCTGGCGGCTTGCCTGACGGTTTTGACGAGCGGCTGGATCGGCGCAACCGGCGCCGCGGCCGCGATCGTCTCGGACTCGGTCCGCGCCGGCTTGCCAGATGGCTCCGGGAAACGCTGCCGCGCGATGGCCAGCGCCTTTTCGAGATCCTCGACGATGAGCCATTTGTTGGTGCGAAGGCGATCCACCACATCGTCGTCCCAGAGCCTGGTGAGATCGATGTCGAATTGGCTCTTCTGCTTCTGATCGCACGCCTGCACGCCACTACCGGTGACGGCCCATTGCCTCCCCACCCAGTAGATGTCGCGATGCAGTGCCATTTCCAGCTTTTGCTATTTGTCGTGCTCGATCACCTTGAGGCCGCCCATGTAGGGCTGCAACACGTCGGGCACCGCAATCGATCCGTCCTGCTGCTGATAGGTTTCCATCACCGCGATCAGCGCGCGGCCGACCGCGGTGCCGGAGCCGTTCAGCGTATGGACGAAGCGCGGCTTGCCGTCGGGCCCACGATAGCGCGCATCCATGCGCCGCGCCTGGAAATCGCCGCACACCGAACAGCTGGAGATTTCGCGGTAGGCGCCGCCATCGCCCTGCCCCGGCATCCAGACCTCGATGTCGTAGGTCTTTTGCGCGGAAAATCCCATGTCGCCGGCGCACAGCGTCATCACGCGGTAATGCAGGTCGAGCCGCCGCAATACTTCCTCGGCGCAGGACAGCATGCGCTCGTGCTCATCCTTGCTGGTCTCCGGCGTCGTGATCGAGACCAGTTCGACCTTTGTGAACTGATGCTGCCGGATCATGCCGCGGGTGTCGCGGCCGGCGGCGCCCGCTTCGGCGCGGAAGCACGGCGTCAGCGCGGTAAGCCGCATCGGCAGTTCCTTGTCGTCGACGATGGATTCGCGAACGAGATTGGTCAGCGAGACCTCGGCGGTGGGAATGAGCCCGAGGCGATCGCTCTTCAACCGGCCATCATCGCCAGCCACGAGCAGCTCGCCTTTGATGGCCCAGAACTGATCATCCTCGAACTTCGGCAATTGCCCGGTGCCGAACATCACCTCGTTGCGCACCAGCAGCGGCGGATTGATCTCGGCATAGCCATGTTCGTTGGTGTGGAGATCGATCATGAACTGGCCGATCGCCCGCTCCAGCCGCGCGAGGCCTTTTTTCAGCACGACAAAACGCGCCCCGGACAATTTGGCGGCGGCTTCAAAATCCATGTAACCGAGCGCGCCGCCGAGATCGTCATGCGGCTTCGCCGCAAATCCATAGTGGCGCGCCTTGCCGAACACCGCGCGCTGCACGTTGCCGTGCTCGTCCGTGCCATCAGGCACTTCGTCGAGCGGCAGGTTCGGGATCGCGGCCAACTCGGTGGCAAGCTCGTCGTCCGCGCCTTTCGCGGCCGCCTCAAGCTCCGGCATCGTGGTCTTGAGCTCGGCCACTTCGGCCATCAGCTTCGATGCGCGCGCGTCATCCCTGGCCTTCTTGGCGTCGCCGATTTCCTTCGAGGCTGCGTTGCGCCGGGCCTGCGCCTGCTCGGAGGCCAGGATCGCCGCACGGCGCTTCTCGTCGATCGCCAGCAGCGAGGCCGACAACGGCGCCAGCCCGCGGCGCTTCAGGCCGGCGTCAAAGGCTGCAGGGTTGTCGCGGATCGATTTGATGTCGTGCATGGCAGGCCATTCCTGAATTGTGCCGGTAAAGGCGCGCATCCAGTAACCCGAATAGACGGCTTTTGGAACAGCGAAGCGGCCCTACTCGGCCGGATTGCCCTCGGGCGGCGGGGTTGCCGAGGGCCCGGCGGCAGCGGCCTTGGCGGTGGCCGCCTTCTTCTCCACCATGGCAACCGCGATGATCGAGCCTTCGTAGAGCAGCAATAGCGGCAGCGCGAGCGAGGCCTGGCTGATGACGTCCGGCGGCGTCAGGATGGCGGCGATGATGAAGGCGACGACGATGAAATAGCGCCGCTTTTCACGCAGCTGTTTCGAGGTGATGATGCCGATCCGGCCGAGCAGCGTCAGGATCACCGGCAGCTGAAATGCGACGCCGAAGGCAAAGATCAGCGACATCATCAGCGACAGATATTCGCCGACCTTGGGCAGCAACTGAATCTGCGCGGTCTCCGCGCCGCCCATCTGCTGCATGCCGAGCGAGAACCGCACCAGCATCGGCAGCACGACGAAATAGACCAGCATCGATCCGAGCACGAAAAAGAACGGGGTGGCGATCAGATATGGCAGGAACGCGCCGCGCTCGTGCTTGTAGAGCCCGGGCGCCACGAATTTGTAGATCTGCGTCGCCACGATCGGAAACGAGATGAAACCGGCGCCGAACAGCGCAAGCTTCAACTGCGTGAGGAAGTATTCCAGCAGCGCGGTGTAGATGAACTTCGAATTCTCAGGGCCCGCGATCCAGACGAACGGCCACACCAGCACGTTGTAGATCTGCTTGGCGAAGAAGAAGCAGAAGATGAAGGCAATACCGAAACCCAACAGCGCCTTGATCAGCCGCGAGCGCAGCTCGATCAGATGGTCCATCAACGGCGCTTTGCTGGCCTCGATGTCTTCGGCGCTCATGACGCTTTGGCGTCCTTGAGCACGTCGGCGGCCGGTGGCGTGATGTCCTGCGGTGACGGGCTGGACTTCACGGGTGATCGCCAGCGGCTCGGCGGCCGCCGCATGGGCCTCGGCCTCGACGAAGGTCTCCGGCGTGGGTTGTGCCGGTGTCGTTGGCGTCACCGGCTCGCCGATCGCGGAGGCGATCTGCGCGTCGCCGGCCGTATCGAGGTTGGGCTTGTCGATGTCATCGATCTTGAGCGCGTCGCCGACGTCCTTTTGCAGCGAGGTCATGATATTGCCGGAGGTGAGGCCCGTCGCGGCTTCCTTGACCTCGTCAAAGCTCTTCTTGAGGTCGGCCATTTCGGCCTCGCGCATGGCTTCCTGGAACTGGCCCTGGAATTCGGACGCCATCTTGCGCGCCTTGCCCATCCATTGCCCGACCATGCGCAGCACGCCCGGCAGCTCTTTCGGGCCGATGGCGATCAGCGCGACAACCGCGATGACGACCAGTTCACTCCACCCGATATCGAACATGAATGTTTCCGCTTACGCGAGCCCGCCCCGACGCGCTCCCCTTTAACAGGATTTGGGGGGGCCTGCGTGTTTTCTCAACCGGCGTTCAGACCGCGCCGGCCCGCGTGAAAACGCGTCCAGGCAAAAGGTCAGACCGCCTTGCTGCCAACATCCGTGCGGGCCGCGGTCGGCTGGCGCGGCGTGGTCGATGGTCTTGGTCGGTTCGGGCTTTTCTGCAGTCTTGTCATCGTCCTGCATGCCCTTCTTGAAGGCCTTGATGCCCTGCGCGACGTCGCCCATCAGGTCCGAAATCTTGCCGCGCCCGAACAACAGCAGGACCACTGCGATCACGACGATCCAGTGCCAAATGCTAAGCGAACCCATCCTGCAACCCTCCAAAAACAGACGGCCGTCTTCCGGCCCAAGCTTTGTCGGAAGGTAGGCCCGGGAGGTGTCAAAAACAAGGACTTAGGCCGCGGCAAATCGCTGTCGCGGCTACGTATTATGGCTACCGTTAATCCGCTTTCCGGGAATAAACGGAACGCCTTCGGAACCAGAGCGTGCCCGGACAGGAAATCTCGAAAACAACCCCATGCAAAGTAGAACCAGCCCCGTTCCTGGGGCCCCGTGCTGCGCCCTAACTGTCGCCGGGCGTCTCAGGCTCCGCGGCCGGCGCCAGCAGCAGTTCGAGGCTGTCGCCGGCATCCAGCGGCTCCTCGTCCTCACGCAGCGCGACGTCGTCCGAGGGGGTCGGGACGTTGAAGCCGGAAGGCAGCCGCGAATCCAATAGCCCCGTACCCTTCAGCTCTTCCAGGCCCGGCAGGTCGCCCAATGCCTCAAGGCTGAACTGCGACAGGAACGCCTCCGTGGTGCCGAAGGTCAGCGGCCGGCCCGGCGTCTTGCGGCGGCCGCGGGGACGGATCCAGCCCGTTTCCAGCAGCACGTCCAGCGTCCCCTTGGAGGTGATGACGCCGCGGATTTCCTCGATCTCGGCACGCGTCACCGGCTGGTGATAGGCGATGATGGCGAGCACCTCGATCGCCGCGCGCGACAGCCGGCGGGTTTCCGTGCTCTCGCGCGTCATCAGCCACGACAGGTCGCCGGCGGTGCGGAAGGTCCATTTGTTGGCGACGCGCACCAGGTTGACGCCGCGGGTGGCGTATTCCGCCTGCAGTTGCGCCAGCGCCACCTTGATGTCGACGCCGTCGGGCATCCGCTTGGCCAGCGCCGCCTGATCGATCGGCTCGGCGGAGGCAAACAGCAGCGCTTCCAGCAACCGCAATTCCTCGGGCCGCGCCTCTGGCTCGTTGGAATCGACGGAACGTTCCTCGGCATCTTCCATGCGTTTTTCCGCGAGGCTCGCCATGGCTTGGTCTCCTTCTTCCACTTACTCGACCGACAGATCCGGCGCGGACATCGCGCTGGACGCTTGCGGCGGACGCTTACGAAAATACAGCGGCGCGAACGCCTCTTTCTGGTTCAATTCCATTTCGCCTTCGCGCACCAGTTCAAGGGCGGCGGCAAAGCTCGAGGCAAACACGGTGGCTTTCTGCGAGGGATCGACGACGTAGTTGAGGAGATATTCGTCGAGACAGCTCCAGTCGTCGGCCATGCCGATCAGCCGTTCCAGCGACGCGCGCGCTTCCGACAGCGACCACACCGTGCGCTTGGTCAGATGCACGTTTGCCAGCACGCGTTGCTGGCGCTGCGCGGCATAGGCGGTGAGCAGATCGAACAGGGTCGCGGTGAATTTGGGATGGCGGATTTCCGCAATCGATTCCGGATTGCCGCGCGGGAAAATATCGCGCTGGAACTGCGGACGGTTCATCAGCCGGTTGGCCGCCTCGCGGATGGCCTCGAGCCGGCGCAGCCGGTTGGCCAGTGCGGTTGCCATCTCCTCGGCGCTCGGACCGTCCGGCGTCGCCGGTTCGGGCAGCAGCAGCCGCGATTTCAGGAACGCGAGCCAGGCCGCCATCACCAGATAGTCGGCCGCGAGTTCGAGGCGAATCTTTCGCGCCGCCTCGATGAAGACCAGGTACTGGTCGGCCAGCGCCAGGATCGAAATCTTGGACAGATCGACCTTCTGCTGCCGCGCCAGCGTCAGCAGCAGGTCGAGCGGACCCTCATAACCCTCGACGTCGACGACCAGCGACGGCTCGCCGTCGGTGATTTCGGCGGGCCGTCCGGTTTCAAACGATAGAATCTCCGCGGTCATGCCGTTCCTGCCCGATCCACCAACGCATCCAGTTCAGCCCGCGCCGCCTGGCGGTCGAGCGGCTCGGGCGGCTCTTCGCGAGGCCAGCGCCCGCCTGGCGCGTTCCAGGGCCGGGCCAGCCAGTTCCGGCGTCTCGCGCGCGACGTCGCGCATCTCGTCGAGCTTGCCGTTGCAATGCAGAACCATGTCGCAGCCGGCGTTGACGATGGCCCGGGTCCGCTCGGCGATCGTTCCCGCCAACGCGTTCATGGACACATCGTCACTCATCAACAAACCCTGGAACCCGATCACGCCGCGAATCACTTGCCGGATGATTGTCGCAGAAGTCGTTGCCGGATGGGCGGGGTCTAACGCGCTAAACACAACATGTGCGGTCATGGCCATCGGCAGGTCCGCCAGCGGTTGAAAAGCGGCGAAATCGGTCCGATCGAGCTCATCCCGCGGCGTATCGACCGTGGGCAGCCGAAAATGGCTGTCCGCTGTGGCCCTTCCATGGCCGGGAATGTGTTTCAGGACCGGCAGCACGCCCCCCTGCTCCAGCCCCTCGGTCACGGCCCGGGCGATCGCCGCGACCTTGGCCGGCTCGGTTCCATAGGCCCGGTTGCCGATCACAGCGTCGCGCCTGCGACCGGCACGTCCGCCAGCGGCAGGCAGTCGACCGTGATGCCAAGGTCGATCAGGTCGGCTGCGATCAGCCGCGCGCTCAGGCGGGCCGCTTGCAGGCCCAGTTCGGGGTCGACGTCGTACAGCGCGCCAAAGACCGCGCCCGGCGGATAGACCGGCCAGTGCGGCGGGCCCAGCCGCGCCACCCGGCCGCCTTCCTGGTCGATCAGGACCGGGGCGTCCGGGTTATCGATCGCATTGCGTAATTCGCCAACAAGTGAAGTCACTTGCGTCGGAGTTTCGATGTTACGCTTGAATAGGATAAAGCCCCATGGCCGCTCGGCACGGATGAATTCGCGCTCGGCAGCGCTCAGTTCCAGTCCCGAAACGCCCGTGATGAATGCGCGGCTGCTCATGGGGCCGATTAGGCCCCTCACAGCACCCGGGTCAAGGAAACCGCCGTTAATTCCTTTGGACGACGCACTGTCCGCCGGCGGTTTTCAGATTGCCGCAGAACTGGGAGGCCTCTTCCGTCGAGCCGAACGGACCGACCATGGCGCGGTAATAAACGCCCTTGTCGCCGAGATCGGCGCGTTTGATCACCGGCGGCCGCGAGCCCAGCACCGTCGGGAACTTGCCTTGCAGCGCCCGGTAGGAGGCCTGCGCGTCGGCCTCGTTCTTCTGCGAGGACACCTGCACCAGGTATCCGCCGCCGCTCGCGGGCGCCGTCTGGGCGGGATTGGTGGCCGCGACCCGCGTCGGCGCCGGTTCGGGCGCAGGCGCGCCCTGCGGCGACAGCGACAGCGGTCCATTGGCGCTGGCGTTGGCGGATGACGGGTTACGCGGGCTCGGCGCGACTGCCGCAGGCGCTGGCGTTCTTGCCGCCGGCTTGGCCGCGGTCACGCCGGCCGGAGCCCCGCCGTTCTCGGCGGCATCGCCCTTCACGGCGAGGGTCTTGATCTTGCGCGGCTCGTTGTTCGGCAAGGTGCCATTCGCCGCGGTCGCCGGCGGCGGCGCGGCCGGGGAGACGCTTGCGACCGGCGGCGGGCTGCCGTTCTGGTTCAGCGGCGGAAATACGACGCGGGGTCCGGACTTGGAATTGACGTCGACCGGCGTCTCTTCGCGCGAAACGAGCTTCTCGCCGCCATCGCCGGGCAGCATGCGGTCAGGCGTCTTGCTGGCGGCGCCATCGCCGGGCGCCGGCACGACCTTGGTCGGGCTGTTGTCGGCCTTGATGATCGGCGGCTCGCCGCTGCGCGGGGTGCCGACATAGGTGCGATAGGCGAACGCCGCCCCCGTTCCCACCACGGCCAGCGCCAGTACGGCGACGACCGTCATCAGCCCGCTGCTGCGCTTCTTCGGCTCGGGCTCTTCGTCATAGTCGCTCTGGTAGGCGTAGGGATCATCCGGAAAGGCCGGGTCGCGCGCATATTCCTGCGCGCCGGATTCGAGCTGACCGTACAGCGCATCGTCATAGCGCGACGGATCGGCCGGCTGCTCGTCGGCATAATGTTGCGGCTCGTGATAGTCCTGCTCGGGCTCGGCGGCCGGCTGGGCCGCGTAGCGATGCAGGGGATGCACGGGGCTCGGCTGGTAGTCCGGCTCCGGCTCTTCGTAATGCGGCTCGGACGGCGCTTCATGCCGCGCACGCGCCATCCATGGCGGCGGGCCTGCCGGCGCACTGCCATCGTCGTCTTCCGCAGGATCATATTGCGGCCGGACATTGGCCCGCGACTGCAGCGGATGCGGGGTCTTGGCCGCGGCGCCGAACGGATCGGTCTGCCCGATCAGCCGCGCCAGTTCCGCCAGCGGATCGCTCTCGCCCCGCGCAGGCGGGTTCGCGGCGCGATCATCGTCGGCGTCGGAAGCAAAAGGTCGGTCCTGATAACGATCAGCCATCGTGAAGATGCATCCCCTTCGGGACAGCGCCAACCCGCCATGACCACCGAGCCATGAAAACCGAATTGGCCCCGCCAGACACCCTCACAATCCCCATTGTGAGGGACTTCGCCCCTGCCTACCTCATCTCGGTTGGTGCGTGGACGCCGAGAACGGCTAAGCCCGATGCCAGAACCGAGACGACGCCCTGGACCATCGCCAGTCGCGCCTTCGTGATCTCTGCATCATTATTGATAATGAAGCGTAAATAGGGCAAATCCCGCCCCCTCGTCCAAAGCGCATGAAATTCGCTGGCAAGATCATACAGATAAAAAGCGATTCGGTGCGGCTCGTGTGCGACCGCCGCCGCCTCGATCATCCGGGGATAGAGCGCCAGCTGCTTCAGCAGGCTCGAGTTCCGCAGGATCGGTCAGCCGCTCCACCGCGGCATCCCCGAGATAGGCCGCGCGGGCGGCATCGTCCTCCGGCAGGTCCGGGAACACTTCCCGCGCGTTCTTGAAGATCGAATGGCCGCGGGCGTGGCCGTACTGGACGTAGAACACCGCGTTGTCCTTGGACTGCTCGATCACCTTGGCGAGGTCGAAATCCAGCACCGCGTCGTTCTTGCGGAACAGCATCATGAAGCGCACGGCGTCCGAGCCGACCTCGTCGACCACTTCGCGCAGGGTGACGAACTCGCCGGAGCGCTTCGACATCTTCACCGGCTCGCCGTCGCGCAACAGCTTCACGAGCTGCACGATCTTGACGTCGAGCGCCGCCTTGCCCGACGTGACCGCCTTCACCGCCGCCTGCACGCGCTTGATGTAGCCGCCGTGATCGGCGCCCCAGACGTCGATCAGATTGCGAAAGCCGCGGTCGAACTTGTTCTTGTGGTAGGCGATGTCGGAAGCGAAATAGGTATAGGCAGCCGTCCGACTTGATCAGCGGACGATCGACATCGTCGCCGAACGCGGTGGCGCGAAACAGCGTCTGCTCGCGATCCTCATAATCGTCGACCGGCTTGCCCTTCGGCGGCGGCAGACGGCCTTCATAGACATCGCCCTTGGCGCGCAAGATAATCGATGGTCTCGGTGACCTTGTTGTTGCCGGTCTCGATCAGCGAGCGCTCCGAGAAGAACACGTCGTGCTTGATGTGGAGCGCGGCGAGATCGGTCTTGATCATCGCCATCATCATGTCGATGGCCTTGAGGCGCACGATCGGCAGCCAGGCGTTTTCCGACATCGCCTTGAGCTTGTCGCCGTATTCGGCGGCAAGCGCCTGCCCGACCGGCACAAGATAGTCGCCGGGATAAAGCCCCTCCGGAATCTCGCCGATGTCCTCGCCGAGCGCTTCGCGGTAGCGCAGGAACGCCGAGCGCGCGAGCACGTCGACCTGCGCGCCGGCGTCGTTGATGTAATATTCGCGCGTGACGTCGTAGCCCGCGAACTGCAGCAGGCTCGCACAGCGCGTCGCCGAACACCGCGCCCCGGCAATGGCCGACATGCATCGGCCCGGTCGGATTGGCCGAGACATATTCGACATTGACCTTCTCGGCCTTGCCGATCCCGCTCGCCGCCGTAGGACGCGCCCTCGCGCAGCACGGTGCGCAGCGCATCCGCCCAGACCTGCGGCTTCAAGGTGAGATTGATGAAGCCGGGTCCGGCGATGTCGACGGAGGCGATCAGATCGTCCGCGCGCAGCTTTTCGGCGAACTTCTCGGCGAGATCGCGCGGCTTTGCCCTGGCTTCCTTGGCGAGCACCATGGCGGCGTTGGTCGCCATGTCGCCATGGGTGGCATCGCGCGGCGGCTCGACCACGACGCGGGAGAAATCGATGCCGGCAGGCCAATTGTCTTCGGCCGCAAGCGCGGCACAAATCGCGTGCACGCGCGCGAGCACATCGGCAAAAAGATGCGGTGAAGTGGGTTTTTCGGCCATTTTCCTGGGTACCTCGGCCGCCGCCTAACGCAAATCCGGGGTCGAGTCAAAAAGCCTCTGGTGCTCGGTCAGCGCAAAACGGTCGGTCATCCCGGCGATGAAATTGCCGATCCGCCTGGCGCGCTCGCCCTCCGTTTCCCGCTCGGTGCCCTCGATCCATTCGGCCGGCAGGTCGCCCGGCGACTTCTGGTAGCGCGCGAACAGGTCGAACAGGATCTGCTCGGCCTCGCCCATCACCCGCATCACCCGCTCGTGGCGGTACATGCGCTGCTTCAGGAACGCCTTGATCGCGGCCTCCTCCGCGGCGACCGCAGGCGGAAACGCGATCAGCGGCTGGGCGTGATGGCGCACGTCATGGGCCGATTGCGGCCTCGCCACTTCCAGCCGCTTGCCGGCCTCCGCGACCACCGCCGAGATCAGGTAGGAAATCAGTTCGCGCACCAGTTCCGCGCCGCGCCTGGCGTCGTCGAGGGCGGGATAGGCCTTGCCGATATCGGCGATGATGGCAGCCGTCAGCGGCATCACCTTGAGGTCGTCGACGCCGAACAGGCCGGCGCGCAGGCCGTCATCGATATCGTGGGCGTCATAGGCGATGTCGTCGGCAAAGGCCGCGACCTGCGCCTCCAGCGAGGCGTAGCTCCACAGCTCCAGATCGTATTTGCGGTTGAAATCGGCGATCCCGACCGGAATCCCGCTCTCGCTGTAGCGCCCGGCCGGGCGCCCCGCTCCGCATCGTCAGCGGGCCGTTGTGCTTGACGATGCCCTCGAGCAATTCCCAGGTCAGATTGAGCCCGTCGAATTCGGGATAGCGGTGCTCCAGCGAGGTCACGACCCGCAGCGTCTGCGCGTTGTGGTCGAAGCCGCCATGGGCGTGCAGGCATTTGTCCAGCGCCCGCTCGCCGGCATGGCCGAACGGGGGATGGCCGAGGTCATGGGCCAGCGCCAGCGTCTCGGTGAGGTCCTCGTCGAGCCCGAGCTGCCGGGCCAGCGCGCGGGCGATCTGGGCCACTTCCAGCGAATGGGTCAGCCGGGTGCGGTAATGATCGCCCTCGTGGAACACGAAAACCTGGGTTTTGTGCTTCAGGCGGCGGAAGGCGGTGGAATGGATCACCCGGTCGCAATCGCGCCGGAACGGGCTGCGGGTCTTGCTCGGCGGTTCCGAAAACAGCCGGCCGCGGCTGCGATCGGGGTCGCAGGCATAAAGGCGCGCGAGGGGCAGCCATTCCGACCGACACGGTTTTTTAGTCCTTATCCATTTGATTCCGTGAGACTACGTACTTAACTATGTCGGACGCGTGATACCAAATGAATTGGGTATGACGCCCCTAGATGTTTCGACGCGTTTTCTTCACGCGAACCGGCGTCCACTTCGCTGGAAAACGCTCTACCGGAGAGCCTTCATGACCACTGCCATCACCGTCAGCGACCGGGCCGCCCGCCGCATCGGCGAAATCCTCAAGACCGAGGGTGACGGCGCGATGCTGCGCATTTCGGTCGAAGGCGGCGGCTGCTCCGGCTTCCAGTACAAATTCGACGTCGAACACGCCCAGGCCGACGACGACCTGGTGATCGCGCGCGAGGGCGCGGTGGTGCTGGTCGATCCGGCCTCGGTGCCGTTCCTGGCCGGCTCGGAGGTCGATTTCGTCGACGACCTGATCGGCGCCTCGTTCCGGGTGGTCAATCCGAACGCCACCGCCTCCTGCGGCTGCGGGACAAGTTTCTCGATCTGAGCGGAAGCAGGCGGGCAAGGCGCGAATGCGCGTTCTCGATGCGCGTCTTGATGCGGGCCGTGGAAAACGCTACTGGGCCGCCACCTGAAACCCAAAAATTGATAGTGAGGCGCAGGCTTGCGATCGAAAGCGCAGGTCGGGCCCTCAAGGAGACACAATGAAGAAGACTGCCATTATCGCCGTCGCGCTCGCGATGACGAGCTCCACGGCTCTGGCGCAGAGCTACCCGAACAAGGCAATCACCATGCTCGTTCCGTTTGCCGCAGGCGGACCGACCGATACGGTCGCGCGTGTGACGGCGCAATCGATGTCCAAGCTGCTTGGGCAGCCGATCATCATCGAGAACGCATTGGGCGCCGGCGGCACAATCGCGGCGACCCGCGCCTCACGCGCACAGCCCGATGGCTACACCATCCTCATCCACCACGTCGGCATGTCGACGGCAGCCACGCTGTACCGCAGGCTCGCTTACGACACCAAAACCGCATTCGCCCCCATTGGTCTCGTGACCAATGCGCCGATGACGATCATCGGACGGCCCGATTTGCCGCCGAACACGCTGGCCGAGCTGGTCACTTACATCAAGGCGAATGGCGACAAGATGACGTTCGGCAACGCCGGATTGGGGGCCGCCTCGCATCTTTGCGGCATGCTGTTCATGACGGCGCTCGACAAGCAAATTCTCACGGTGCCCTACAAGGGCAATGGACCCGTGATGAACGACCTTATGGCCAAAACAATCGATCTCAGCTGCGACCAGACCACGAATACCACGGGCCCGATCGCCTCGAAGCTGGTCAAGGGCTACGCCATCACGACGAAATCCCGCCTCACCACGATGCCGGATCTTCCGACCGCGGACGAATCCGGATTGAAGGGTTTTGAAGTGGGGGCCTGGCATGGCCTTTATGCGCCCAAGGGAACGCCCGACGATATCGTCCGGAAGTTGTCCAGGACGCTTCAAGAGGCGTTGCGGGACCCGGATCTGGTGAAGCGGTTCAACGATATCAATACCGAACCCGTCTCACAGGACGAAGCCACGCCTGAAGCGTTGCAGATCAAGCTGATCAGCGAGGTCGATCGTTGGGCTCCGATCATCCGCGAGGCAAATCAGTTCGCGGATTGAGCGCGGGAGCCTTTTCCGTTCCGATTAAATCGGAACGGGGCTCTGGATTTTTGATTTGACGCGTTTTCTTGACGCGAACCGGTATCCACTTCGCTGGAAAACGCTCTAGCGGCCGGCGGCGAACAGCGCCCGCGCGTTGCCGTGCGCGATTTGCGCGGCGATCGCGGGCGATAGCTGGCCGAGCCAGGCGCGGTAAGTCGCCATGATGTCGCCGTAGCTCGCCCAGCGCTCGTTGATCCAGGTGTCGGAGCCGAGCAGGAACCGATCCGGATAACGCTCGAACAGGCCCCGCCACTCCGGCGTCAGTTTTCCCGATCCATCGGTGATGCCGCCGCGGTAGGATAACTCGCCCCACAGTTTTGGATATTTCGACAGCATCGCCGTGACGCGGTCGGTCGACAGGCCAAAGCCGGTATGCGCCCAGATGATCCGCGCCTTCGGATTGTGCCGCATCAGGATCTCGACCGCCTCGTCATCGGCATGGGCGTGCAGATAGAGATCGTTGGCAACGGCAAAATCGACGGTCTTCTTCACCCACTCGTTTTCCGCCGATTTGCCCGACAGATGAAATTCGCCGATGCCGCGGTAATAGCCGCGTTTGAATTCGTCCTGCACGAGGTCGAATATCACGGGATCGCCGAACCAGCTCTGGATATCGGCGCGGACGCGGTACGGCCGGATGAACGGCACGACCTGCAAGCCCTCATGCCTGGCATCCATCAGCGCGTGCGTTCCGGTGTTCGGTCGGCTGGTGGCGAGAATGCCGGTGACGCGATGTTTTTTGAACAGCGCGAGCACTTCGTCGAGCTGGTAGTAGGGCTTCGGTTCCCAATTGTAATGCAGATGTGCGTCGAAGATTTCGATCGGCTCGGCGGCCGCCGCCGGCGCGCTCGACGCGGCAACCAGCGCCATGGCGATGCATCCCAAAACGGATCGCATCGCCCACCGCGGGATCGTCATTATTCGGCCGCCACCACGTGCGGCCGCTCGCCCTCGCCGTCTTCCTCGAACTGCGGTTCGAGCCGGCGCTTCAGGCGGCGGTCGATGCGATCGAGGTAGATGTAGATCACGGGCGTGATGAACAGCGTCAGGAGCTGCGAGACGCAGAGACCGCCGACCACGGCGATACCGAGCGGCTGACGCAGTTCGGCGCCGGCGCCGGCGCCGATCGCGATCGGCAGCGTGCCGAAGATCGCCGCGAACGTCGTCATCATGATCGGGCGGAAACGCAACAGCGCGGCTTCGCGGATCGCGTGCTCGGCGCTCAAGCCGACGCGGCGGCGCTCCAGCGCGAAGTCCACCATCATGATGGCGTTCTTCTTGACGATGCCGACCAGCATCACGATGCCGATCATCGCGATGACAGACAATTCCATGTTGAACAGCATCAGGGTCAGGATCGCGCCGATACCGGCCGACGGCAGGCCGGAGATGATGGTGATCGGATGGATGAAGCTTTCGTAGAGGATGCCGAGGATGACGAAGGCGGCGAACACGGCGGCCAGGATCAGCACACCCTGCCCGCGCAGCGAATCCTGGAACACCTGCGCGGTGCCCGCGAACCCCGTCGCGATGGTGGCCGGAAGATTAGAGCTCTGCTCGACCTTCGTGATCTCGTCGACCGCATAGCCCAGCGAGGTGCCCGGCGCGAGGTTGAAGGAGATCGTCACCGCCGGCTGCTGTCCCTGATGGTTGATCTGCAACGGACCGACCGTGGGCACCAGCTTGGCCACCGCCGAAAGCGGAATGGTCACGTTGTTCTGCGTCTTCATATAGAGCTTGGAGAGATCGGACGGATCGACGCGGAACTGCGGCTGCACTTCCAGGATGATCTGGTAGTCGTTCGACGGCATGTAGATGGTGCCGACCTGACGCGCGCCGTAGGCGTTGTAGAGCTGGTTGCGGACCTGATCGACCGTGATGCCGTAGACCGCGGCCTTCTCGCGGTCGATATCGACGGTCATCTGCGGATTCTTGATGTAAAGGTCGGTGGTGACGTCGAGCAGCCCCGGCAGCTTGGCGATCCTGTCGCGCATCTGGGGCGCCAGGCGATAGAGCGATTTGGTGTCGCCGCTCTGCAGGGTGTATTGATACTGGCTCTTCGACGGCCGGCCGCCGATATTCAGGTTCTGAATGCTCTGGAAGAAAGCCTGCATGCCCGGAACCTGCGTCGCCTTCTGGCGCAGCCGGCCGATGACGACCGGCGCCGGGTCGCGCAGCTTCTGCGGTTTCAGCGCGATGAACAGCCGGCCGTAATTCGCGGTCGGATTGGGTCCGCCGGACCCGACGGTGCTGTTGATGTAGTCGACCGCGGGATCCGACTTCAGCACGTCGACCAGCGCCTGCTGGCGCACCTTCATGGCTTCAAAGGAGGTATCCGTCGCCGCCTCGGTGATGCCGGTCAGGAAGCCGGTATCCTCCTGCGGAAAGAAGCCCTTCGGCACGATCATGTAGAGATAGACGGTGCCGCCCAGTGTCGCCAGCGTCACGACCAGCATCAGCGCCTTGCGCGCCAGCACCCAGTCGAGCGCCCATTCATAGGCGCGCAGCCATGAATCGAACATCGCCTCGAAGATGCGGAGAATGACGTTCGGCTTCTTGGTCGCATCATGCGCCCGCAGCACCCGCGCGCACAGCATCGGCGTCAGCGTCAGCGAGACGAATCCGGACACGATGATCGCGACCGATACCGTCACCGCGAATTCGCGGAACACGCGGCCGACGATGCCGCCCATCAGCAGCACCGGAATGAACACCGCGATCAGCGAAAAGGTGATCGAGATGATCGTGAAGCCGATCTCGCGCGCGCCTTTCAGCGCGGCCTCATAGGGCTTCATGCCGTGCTCGATATGGCGGACGATATTCTCCAGCATGACGATGGCGTCGTCGACCACGAAACCGACCGAGAGCGTCAGCGCCAGCAGCGTCATGTTGTTGATGGAATAGTCCAGCGCGTACATCACGGCGCAGGTGCCGAACAGCGAGATCGGAACCGCCAGCGCCGGGATGAATGTCGCGGATGCCGAGCGCAGGAACAGGAAGATCACCAGGATGACCAGCGCGACCGCGATCAGCAGGGTTTCCTCGACGTCGGCCACCGCCTGGCGAATGGAAATGGAGCGATCCATCATCACGTTGATCGACACCGAGGGCGGAATGGAGGCCCGCAGCACCGGCAGTTTCGCCAGCACGGAATCGACCACGGCGACCGTATTGGCTTCCGGTTGCTTCTGGATCGCGAGCACGATCGCCCGCTCGTTGTTCAGCCAGGTCGCGATCTTGTCGTTCTCGACGCTGTCGTAGATCTTTGCGACTTCGTCGAGCTTGACCGGCGAACCGTTGCGCCACGCCACCACGACCTTGCTGTAGTCGACCGCCTTGTCCATCTGGCCGGAGGCCTGCAGCGCCACGTCCTGCTTCGGACCGTTCAGGGTGCCGACCGGCGTCGACGAATTGGCCCGCGAGACCGCTGTTCGGATGTCGTCGAGCGAAAGTCCCCGCGCCGCCGCGGCTTCCGGGTCGGCCTGGACGCGAATCGCGAATTTTTGCGCCCCGAAGATCAGGACCTGCGCGACGCCCGGAATTTGCGACAGCGTTTGCCCGATCGTGATGTCGCCATATTCGTTGACCGCCGACAGCGGCAGCGTCGCCGATCCAAGCGAGACGAACAGCACCGGGAAGTCGGCCGGGTTCACCTTGCGGAAGCTCGGCGGGATCGTCATTTCGATCGGCAACCGGCGTTGCGCGATCGTCAGCGCGGTCTGCACGTCGAGCGCCGCGGCATCGATGTTGCGGTTGAGGTCGAACTGGATCGTGATCGCGCTGGTGCCCTGCGACGAACTCGACGACATCGAGGAGATGCCGGCAATGGTCGATAGCTGGCGCTCGATGATGCCGGCGACCGAAGCCGCCATGGTGTCGGCGCTGGCGCCCGGCAAGGTCGCAGTCACCGCAATGGTCGGAAAGTCGACCCGCGGCAGCGCCGAGACCGGCAGCAGGCGGAAACCGAACACGCCGAAGGCGATGATCGACGCCGTGATCAGCGTCGTCATCACGGGGCGGCGGATGCAGAGTTCGGAAAGCGTCATCGCTTAGGCCCCGGCCTTACGGGCCCGCGGTTCGACCCGCGATCCGTCCGACAACAACAATTGTCCATCGACCACCACGGTCTCGTCACCGGACAGCCCCTCCGATATCACCGAGGTGCCCTGGAAAGTGCGATCGACCTTGACCGGCTGGACCTTGGCGACGCCGTCCTTGACCAGAAAGACGTAATTGCCGTTCTGGCTGCGCTGCACGGCGACCGTCGGCACCACCACGGAGTCCTCACTGCGGATCGTGAGCTTGGTCGCGACCAGGGTTCCCGGCCACAACGTCTCGTTCTCGTTGTTCATGATGCCGCGCACGGTGACCATGCCGGTGGTGGCGTCCACCGTGTTGTCGACCATCGCGACCTTGCCGGTCTCGGAACGCGAATGGCCCGGGATCGTCGCGGTTACCCCGGAACCCCCCTTGGCCATCGCCTCGCGTAGCTCGACCAGCACGCGCTGCGGGATCGCGAAGGCCACATAGACCGGCGCCATCTGGTTGATGACGGCGAGCGGCGCGAGTATCGGCCGGACGCACGAAGTTGCCGACCTTGACGTTGGCCGCGCTGATCCGGCCCGAGAACGGCGCGCGGATCAGGGTGTAGCTCTTCTGGACCTTCAGATTGTCCAGCGCCGACTGATCGGCCTTGATGGTGCCGATCAGGATGTCGGCCGCCGTCTTGGCGTTGTCGAGATTGACCTGGGTGGTCGCGCCCTTGCCGATCAGCTCGCCGTAGCGACGGAAATCGCGTTGCGCGCCTTCGAGCTGGGCCTGATCCCTGACAAGCACGCCTTCGGCCTGTTCGATCTGGGCGTCGATCTGGCGCGCAGTCGAGCGTAAACAGCAGATCGCCTTCGCTGACCTTGGCGCCGTCCTCGAAATGCACCGAGACGATGGTGGTCTCGACCCGCGATTTCAGCGCCACGCTGGAAATCGGCGTCACCATGCCGATCGCGTCGACATCGACGGGTACGGATTTGCGTTCCGCCTTGGCGAGTTCGACCGAGACCACGCGCGGCGCGCTGCGGCCCCTGGGCGCTGGCACCGCCGCCCATCCATGACGTTCGCGTTGTGTAAGCGGCGACGGCGGCAATGCCGATAACGCCGACAAAAAGCATCAAGTTACGTTTTTTCATATTTTTTCACGCTCGCCAGTCCGTATAGGACGGGACGGCTCTTCCTGCCCCCTTGACGGCGACTTTTACGCCTTATTTCTAGACGGTTACCACAGGCTTGCGGCACATGGTATGCCACTGAAGTGAAAATGTGTGGTTACAAATCCGGGTTTTTGCAATGCGTATTGCTACGTGGAATGTCAATTCGGTCCGGCAGCGGGTGGACCATCTCCTGACCTGGTTGAAGGACTGCTCGCCTGATGTCGTCTGCCTGCAGGAAATCAAGTGCGTGGATGAGGCGTTTCCGCGGCTCGAGATCGAGGCGCTCGGCTACAATGTCGTCACCCACGGCCAAAAAACCTTCAATGGCGTAGCTCTGCTGTCGAAACTGCCGTTCGACGAGACCAAATCGGGCCTTGCCGGCGACGATGAGGATGCCCATGCCAGGTTCCTTGAGGGCGTGATCCCCCTGAAAAAGGGCGTGCTGCGGATCGCCTGCCTCTATCTGCCCAACGGCAATCCGGCGGATTCGGAGAAATATCCCTACAAACTCAAATGGATGTCGCGTCTTCTTGAGTATTCGAGGGAACGGCTCAAGACGGAAGAACCGCTGATCCTGGCCGGCGATTTCAACGTCATTCCGGCAGCCGGCGACGTCTACAACCCGGCCGCCTGGGCCAATGACGCGCTGTTCCGCCCCGCCACCCGCGAGGCCTTTCAATCCCTGCTCGGCCTTGGGCTGACGGATGCGCTCCGCGCCGTGAACGATTCTCCCGGCCAGTACACCTTCTGGGACTATCAGGCCGGCGCCTGGCAGAAGAACTGGGGCCTGCGAATCGATCATCTGCTGCTGTCGCCGCAGGCCAGCGACCGGCTGACCCATGTCGGCGTCGACAGCTACGTCCGCGCCTGGGAGAAGCCATCGGACCATGTGCCGGTGTGGGCGGATCTGGATCTGGAGACGGCGTAGCCGCCCCGTCGGTTACGGAGACCGAGGTGAAGATTCGCGACGCGACGCCCGAGGATGCCGAAGCGGCCTGCGACGTGTTGCGGCGCTCGATCGTCGAGCTGTGCGTTGGCGATCATGGCAACGATCCGTCGATTTTGGCCGCGTGGCTTCGCAACAAGACACCGGAAATCGTGGCCGGCTGGGCAAAGCAGCCGGGAAATTCGCTCCTCCTGGCGGTCGAAGGCGGTGCCGTACTGGCCGTCGGATCGGTGACCGACGCGGGCGAGATCACACTGAACTATGTCGCGCCCGATGCGAGGTTTCGTGGCGTCAGCCGCGCGTTGCTGGGAGCGCTGGAGGCGCAGAGCGGCCGAGCGTGGCAATGTCCGCTGCACGCTGACCAGCACTGAGACGGCGCATCGCTTTTATCGGGCGGCCGGATATGTCGACGATGGAGCGCCGCGCGGAAACTTCGGCACGGCTTCGGGCTATCCGATGTCCAGAGATCTTGCGGCCCGCGGTCCCTGAGGCCGGGACTCAGTCCTTGCGGCCCTGCACCCAGTGCTCGAGCATCTGCAGCGCCATGGCGCGGTCGTCTTCGGACGCTTTGGCGATCGCCCGGTTGTAGCTTTCCTTGATCCAGGCCTCGTCGGGCGCGGCGTTGTCGCGCGCCAGCGTCAGCCACATCAGGCCGCGCGCACGCTGCGGCGGCAGCCGGTCGCCGTTGAACAGCATCTGGCCGAGCATGGCCTGGGCCTGGTGCTGGCCCTTCTGGGCGGCCAGGCCGAGCCAGCGCGCGCCGTAGCGGAAATCATCCCGCGAGGCGTCGGGGGTCTTCAAATAGAGCCGCGCCAGATCGTATTGCGCATCGGCATTGCCGAAATAGGACGCGGCATAGGAGAACATCTCCCTCGCCCGCTCGGTGTCGACCTTGATCTTCGAATTTGGAATGCCGTTCAGGTAGTAGCGCCCCAGCGCCACAAAGGCGTTGGCGACGATCGCAGCCTGCGGCGCCGACGGGCTGTCCTCGGCGTGGGCATTGGCGATTCGGCTGAAATATTCGAACGCGCGCAAATCGTCCTGGGTGACGCCGTCACCGTCGGCATACATCCGCCCCAGCTTCCACTGCGCGACGGGATGGCCGCCCTCGGCGGCATATTGCAGCGAGTTCAGCGAAGGCGGCGGCGCAGCCGCAGCCGTCACAGGTGCCGCCACCTTCTTCAGCGCCTGGGCATTGAGGGCTTGCGCCGCGGCCGCACCGGGCTGGGCGGCGACGAGGGGAAGCGCGGCATCCTGGTTGGCCGGCGCACCATCAAACGCGAATCCGGGAGCGGCCACCGGCGCGGCCCCCAACATCAACGCAAGAATGATACGCCTAGATGTCCGCATAACACTGTTTCTCGTGTGCACCACCCGGATGGGTTACAGCGCCATCCACCGCCAGCCCAATCTGTTGGGCATATTTCCACAGCGCACCCGACGTGTGATTAGTCGCGCGGGGTAGCCATTTGGTCTCATGTTCCGTGAGATCGGCATCGCTCAATTTTACGTTAGTCCCGACCTCGGCCGTCGATCTCGATGATGTCACCATCCTGCAACATGCTCGCGACCTTCACGACCGCACCTTCCGGCGCGAAATAATCCTTCAGGCCGACGACGCCAACCGTGGCGGTGATCGGCTTCACGCTCTTGAAGTTTTCGGCGGTCGTCTGGCCCGCGACGGTAATGCAATCCCCGTCGGCGTGGCCATTGTCGAGCAGCGTCTTCATCAGCAGCGGAATGGCGTCAACTTCGTACATGTCTTTGGCAAGATAACGGCCGCCCGGCTTCAAACCCGCGGCACACGGAGTCTTTTTGAAGATTTCCGTCTTTTTGAAGATTTCCGCAATTTCCTTGACGCGCGCCGTCGGGTGCAGCGCAGCATTGGTCGGCTCGCTTGGCGCGGCAACGGGGTGACGTCGCACGCGCGAGCCCTCCGTCGCTCGACGGCTCGGCAACCTTCCCTTGATGTTCGTCCTGGCGTCCATCAGCGAAGTCCGTTTCCCCGGCCCGCTCCTGTTGACCCGGGAAATCGAAACGCTTCCCTTCGTCTTCGTGGAGTGCCGTGGCATGTAACGAAGATATGATTTCATGGAGGGGTGTGGCTAAAAAGCGGCGCGAGCAAGAGCCGACCCGGAAATCAGTTAAATGTTCAGGAACTGTTGCGAACGCGCAACAATCGTGTCGTAACGGCAACGATCTCTGGCTCAACTCGCACAGGGTGTGGTTCCATTTTCATACTACCCACGCTCCGGAACCGCGGACACGGGAATTTTCCCGGTGGCGCGTATCGGCAGCCGATCGATCGCCCTGAGGCCGGGCCGCTTGCGCCATTCGATTTCGGATGGATCGACGGCAAGCGCGAGTTCCGGCCAGCGAGCGAACAGCGATTTCAGCGCGCATCTTCCTTCGATACGGGCGAGCTGGTGGCCGAGACAGAAATGGATTCCGGTGCCGAAGGCGATGTGGCGGTTGGGCTTGCGCTCCAGGTCGAGCCGCTCGGGATGCGGGTTGGCCTGCGGGTCCATATTGGCGGCGGCCAGCATCGGCATGACCTTGTCGCCGCGCTCGCAACCGGACGCCGCCGAGTTCAATATCCCGGCGCACATGGCGCGGCTTGGTGAACTGCACCGGCGTGATGAAGCGCAAAAATTCCTCGACCGCGAGATCGAGCCGGCTCCAGTCTTCCCGCAGCCAGTCGCGAAGCCCGGGATTCTTCAACAGCTCGAAGGTTGCGCCGCTGATGAGATGGGTGGTGGTCTCGTGGCCGGCGAACAACAGCAGGAACACCATCGACACGATCTCGTTGGGCCGTATTCTTTCGCCGTCCTTCTCGACCTGCACGATCTCGGCGATCAGCCCCTTACCTCCCTGCCGGCGCACGGTTTCGAGGTGGCGCTCGATGTAGCGCTTCATCGCCATGACGTTGGGCAGCAGGCTGAGGAAGCCGATCACGCCGGTGAAGCGGGTAAAACCTGAAGCCCAGGCCGACGAATTTCGGCCGATCGGCGAGCGGCAGCCCGAGCAGTTCGCAGATCACCGACAGCGGCAGTTTGCGCGCAAAGCGCTCGATCAGGTCGGCAGGCTCGCCTTCCGCGAAGAGTTCGTCGGCGAGCTGGTCACCGATGGCCTGGATATGCGGCTCCATCTCGAGCACGGCGCGGCGTCTGAACGCCTCGTCGACGATGTCGCGCAGCCGCTTGTGATCGGGCTCGTCCATCGACAGCATGCTGTTGGCAAGCGTGCGCACGATAGAAGGCATCCACCACCGCAGCCCGGCGACATTGCCGTCTTCCCGGCGCATGGTGAAGGTTGCCGTGTCCTTCAGCACCTGATCGGCGAGCGCTTGCGTGGTCGTCGCCCAGACCTTGCCGATGACGGGAAAGCGCACCTCCACCACCGGACCCAGTCTGCGCAGGTTCTCGATCGCGGCGGCGGGGTTGCGGAAGTAATCCTGGCTGGTGAAGTCCGCCTGGACCGTCATGCGCTGTTCCTTCGCTGAAGACGTTCGTCAGATATGCGAAGCGAGTGCGACAATTCCAGACCCTGCACCGTATACGAACATTCTCTCCATCATACCGCCATTCTTTCGACAAGACTGAACGCAGTGCTGGCGGCTGGTCGACCCAACCTTCGGATGACGTTGGACGGAAAACGGAAGTGCCAATGACCTCCATACCGACTTCGAACGCTAACGAACCCCCGGATGCCCCGGTCCCGCGCGCCGATGAACGACTTGCGGAGGCCTACGGACAGATCACACGCGCGGGTGAAGAGCTTGCGCGCGTCAGTGAACAGGTCGCAAAAATGGAGCACGAAGCCGCGCGCCCACCTTCGGCCGAACCTGCTTCGCCCGAACCCGCTTCGGCCGGACCTCGCCACCAATCACCGCCGAGAGGGCTGGCGCCCCGGATGCTCGTCGGCTTGGTGCTGGCGGCGTGCATCGTTGTCGCTGCCCTGGTTTTGCAATCGTCCTATGGAGCGGGGGCCAAGCTGGTTGTCGCCCGTTGGGCCCCGCAGCTCGTTTCAACATCGCCGTCGGAAAATCCGCCGATACCCGCCCAACCGCCGTCATCTACCGTTCAAGCAGCCGCAGCGGAAGCAACACCACCGCAAGCAACGCCATTGCCTCAGACCGCACCGAATGACGCCGCACCGACAACTACTGCAGCGCTTCCTGATCACACGGAGTTGTTGCAAACGATGGCGCGCGATCTCGCGAATCTGAAGCGAAACATCGAAGAGCTCCAAGCGAACCAGCAACAAATGGTTCGCGACAATTCAAAGGCCATTGAGGAGCTGAAGGCTAACCAGGAAGCGATGAAACGTGAATTAGCGAAGGTTTCCGAGCAGAACCCGCCGAAGACGTCGTCAACTCCGGCGCAGCCGACTCCGACCTTGCGCAAACCCGAGCGGACCGTTCAATCGCCGTACGCAAGAACGCGGCCTCGACTTCCAAGAGAGTGGATGTACGACGACGACTGGTAGCCGGGCCGGGCTGCAGGCTTCATCTCGACCTGTTCTGTCTGCGTTGTGAGCAGGCTACCTAAAACGCCTTTGCCGCCTCCGGCCGGTGCTTGTTCTTCGGCACGAAACCCGACCGCGTAGCCTCGCGCGGCTGGCGCACCCAGACCTCGCGATTGGGGTGCAGACCCGCACCGCGGGTGGCCGGCACGGCCGTGAGCCGCGCGCGGTGCAACAGGCGGGTATCGGCAACGCCGCAGTTCGGGTGCAGGCCGCCATTGGCCGCGACCACCTTGTCCCAGGCCGCCTTGCGCGCCCTGAGAACGGCAGGGTCCGAAAGCGCCGTGCAGTTGAGCTCGTTCTTGTTCAGATCCGCGACGATCTCGTCGCCGTCCTCAACGAAGGCGATCGGTCCGCCAAGGCCGGCTTCTGGGCCGACATGGCCGATGACCAGGCCGACCGATCCGCCCGAGAACCGCGCATCCGTCATCAGCGCCACCACGATGCCGCGCTCGCGGCACAGCGTGGTGATGCGCGAGGTCGGGTCCAGCATTTCCGGCATGCCCGGCGCGCCGCTCGGACCCTCATAGCGCACGATGATCATGTCGTTGTTCTCAAAACGCTCTGGCGTCTTGTCGAGCGCCTCAAGCAACCCCTGCTCGCCCTCGAACACACGCGCCTTGCCGCGGAACAAATTGTTTTCCAGTCCGCCTTCGACGCCGGCAAGCTTCAGGATCGCGGAGAATTCCGGCGACAAATTGCCGCCGAGAATGCGCAAGCCCCCGGTCGGCTTGTAGGGTTTGGCGACGGGATAGATGACGATGCCATCGGCGGACTTGGCGCCGAGGCGCTTGACCTGCTCGGCCAGCGTTTCGCCAGTGCAGGTCATCACGTCGCCATTGAGCAGCCCGGCCTCCAGCAGTTCACGGACGATCACCTGGACTCCACCGACCCGATCGATATCGACCATCGAATATTTGCCGTAGGGCCGCGCGTCGGTCAGGACCGGCACGACATACTGCGACAGGTGGTTGAACTCCGCCGGCGTCATCACCTCTTTCCAGAAATCGGCAAAGCCCGCGGCGCGCGCGATCTCCGGCGCATGCAGCGTGACATTGGTGGAGCCGCCGATCGCCATCGCGACGATGACGGCGTTGCGGATCGAATCGCGAACGACGATGTCGCGCGGTTTCAGGCCCTTGGCGATCATCTGCGCGAGATATCCGACCAGTTGATCCGGGAATTCCTTGACGCGGCGGGGATCGTCGGACGGCGGCGCCACCATGTGCAGCGGCTGCATGCCGACGACGCCGATGAAGGTCTGCATGGTGTTGTAGGTGAACATGCCGCCGCAGCTGCCGTAACCGGGGCACGCGTGGCAGGCGATGTGGTCGCGGTGCGCGGCGTCGGGATGGCCGGCGACCTGGTAGGCGCTGACGATGTCGAGTTTTTCGCCGGTCTGCGGATCGGTGCCGGGATGGATCGCGCCGTCAGACATGATGATCGCGGGTTGATTGTGCTCGAGCAGTGCTGCCAGCGTGCCGACCGGCGGCTTGTCGCAGGCAACGACGGCGATGGTGCCGGCGAGGCCAGTGGCGCTCAGATGTTCGCAGAGCGCATCATGGGTGATTTCGCGCCCGATCAGCGAGTAGCGCATTTCGCGCGTGCCGTTGCGGATGCCGTCCGAGGTGGCGATGGTGTATTCCGGCTGCACCAGCCGCAGCTTCATCTGGCCCGCGCCCTTGCCGATGCGGCGCTTGAGGCTTTCGTGGATCGCATCGACCTTCGCCACAACCCCCATGTAGCACTGGCTGTCGCCCTTGGTGCCGACCACGCCGACCGACGGCTCGTGGATCAGGTCCGGATCGGAGCCAAGTACGCGCGCAATCCCAATGGTTTGGGCCGTCCGGCCAGGATGGCGGTCGATGATGACGACATTCGATTTGGTCACGGCGCGTTCCTTCCCGGCGGGCGGCTTGTTCGATCGGCAAAAGTGTCCCGATGACCTACGTTACGAAGCCAAATAGAGCAACTGGTTCAGATGCATAAGGTTGGACGCTGTGGTTGCGTTTATGCCGACACGGCAAAATGGGATTCGCTTGGTAACCCACGGGTTCCCTTAACCTTTGGGTTCCATCCGCGATTGCATTTCCCACACGCTGTTGCCAAGGGGCGACATTTGATTAATCGATGCCGTGCTAACCCGGGGTTGGTTGGGGCGCACGCGTCGTGCGATTCTTTTGGTTTGTGACTGTTGGTTCCCGGGAGGACCATGGAATGAACCGTTGCCTACGTTCGCTGTCCTGCGTCCTCACGCTTTCCGCGCTCGCCCTGTTCTCGACGGAGACGATGGCGCGGACCAATGCCAAACCAAAACCGGCCGGCAAGACGCACGAAGCCAAGGCGGCGAAGGAAGCGCGCCCGCATCGCGCGGCCGCGGCTGGGAAACAGCGGCACGCAAGACATGCCGCCGCGCACCGCAAGTCGAAGCCGTCGAAGCAGAAGGATGCGCCGCCCAAGGAGGCCAAAGCCCCCCTCACCGGCGATCTGGCGCTGGTCAAGGAAGCGATCGACCTCGCACGCAAGGCCAAGACCGACGAGGCGACCGCCACGCGAAACAGGATCGCTGATCCGGCGGGGCAGAAGCTCGTCGAATGGTTCATCCTGCGCCACTCCGAGACGACCGCGAATTTCAGCCGCTATGCCGCGTTCATCGCCGCCAACCCGGAATGGCCGAGTGCGGCGCTGCTGCGCCGGCGCGCCGAGGCGCGGCTGTGGCAGGAGCGCAGCGATGCAGCCACCGTGCGTGGCTTCACCGGCGACCAGCCGACCAGCGCCAGGGGCAAACTCGCGCTCGCGCGCGTGCGGCTGGCAGCCGGCGACCGCGAAGGCGCGGGAGAGCTGGTGCGCGAGGCGTGGCGATCGGAAGAATTGTCCGAGCGCGTCGAGAGCGACGCATACGAAATGTTCCGCGACCTGCTGACGCGCGAAGATCACCGGGCGCGCATGGACCGGCGGATCGGCGCCAAGGATCTCGCGGGCGCCAAACGCGCCGCCCAGCGTCTCGGCGACGACGAACTGGCGATCGTGAAAGCCTGCGCCGCGGTCAGGGGCAAAGCCAGCAACGCGCAAGGATGCGCTCGATGCGGTCGCAACCGAAGCGCGGCAGGATTTGGGCTACACCCTGTGCCGCATCCAGTGGATGCTCGCCCAGAACAAGATCGACGACGCCGCCCACGTGGCGGTGGCGGCGTCGCCGCAGACGATGGCGTTGCAGGACACCGATCAATGGTGGCGCGAGCGGCGCTCGCTCGCCCGCAAGCTGCTCGATCAGGGCAAGTTCCAGACGGCGTATGACGTGATCCGCCCCGCGGCGGCGCCTGCCAATGAATATTACCGCGCCGACGTCCATTTCATGTGCGGCTGGATCGCGCTGCGCTATCTCGACGATGCCAAGACAGCGGCGGCGCATTTCGCGCGTATCGACGAAGGCGCGACCAATCCGATCGTGCTGGCGCGGGCGAACTACTGGCGCGGACGCGCCGCCGAGGCTCTCGGCGACAAGAATGCGATGCGCGCGAGCTATGAGACCGCTGCACGCTATCCCACCGCCTATTACGGACAACTCGCGCGCGCCAGGCTTGGCCGCAACGGGCTCGAACTGCGCGCGCCCTCGCCCGTGCTGGCGTCCGCCGACGTGCCGGCAGCCGACGAACGCGTGCGCGCCGCCGACATGCTCTACGGGATCGGCGAACGCGACACCGTGCGCTATTTTGCCGCCGATCTCGGCGAACAAAGCACCGACGTGAAATTGCTCGAAGCGATCGGCGAACTCACCGGCCGGCGCAACGACGCCCGCGCCATGCTGGAGATCGGAAAACCCTCGCTCGGCCGCGGGCTGCCGCTCGACCATTACGCGTTTCCCACCATCGGGATTCCGCCGCACCGCCAGGTCGCGCCCGAAATCGAGCACAGCATGATTTATTCGGTGGCGCGCACCGAGAGCGCGTTCGACCAGCGCGACAAGTCGCCGGCCAATGCGGTCGGCTTGATGCAGGTGACGCCTGAGGCCGGCGCGCGATACCGCCAGGCGTTTCAAGGTCAGCTACGACTGGGACCGCATGGTGTCCGATCCCGTCTACAACACGCAGATGGGCGCCGCCGAACTCAGCGCGCTGCTCTCGGAATACAAGGGCAATCACATCATGACCTTTGCCGGCTACAACGCCGGCCGCGGCCGTGTGCGGGACTGGATCAAGGCGTATGGCGATCCGCGCGACCCCAAGGTCGATCCGGTCGACTGGGTGGAGCGCATTCCGTTGTCGGAAACGCGAAACTACGTCCAGCGCGTCATCGAGAATCTGGCGGTCTACCGCGTGCGTTTTGAGGACAACGCGGTGGTGGCGAAGAATGACGAGCGCGTCGTGACGAAGGAGACGAACGCCGCGCCGCCGTCCGCCGGACAGTGAAGTTGCCCTGGAAAACGCAATCGCGGAGGTCGAACGGTCGGTAGCTTTTCAGTTTATTCCGGCAACCGTCACGCCTGAGATCGCCCGGATGTGCCGAACGAGATTGTCCACCCCGACCGCCGAATTGAACGTGCCGGATTGGTGACCGCCGGCGGCGCGGCTTCGGAGCACGGTCGCGAGCTGATACACGCAGCGGAAAACCTGGAAATACCTGACGGCATCGCCATCGAGCGCGCGCCTCCGGGCATAGGTTCGCTGATAGCGGCGCAGGATACGCGTGATGACGATCCGCAATGCGAACCTGAGCCCTCGCGGCACCCCGAACGGCGCGGTTGCGATGTTGGCGATCGCCGAGCCGACGTCCATCTCGGCCGGGGCGACCACAAGGTTCACCCAATCGATCACGCCGGTCACCCGGCCATGTTGAGCGAGAATGTTCAGCGGATGAAAATCGCCGTGGCAGATCGCAGGCCGCAGCGCCGCTGACGGCCGATGAGTATTCAGCCAGTCGACGGCCGGCTTCAGGCCGACGAGCGAAAACTGCTCGACCGTCGAGACAATCCAGTTCAATTGCCCTTCGAAGGTAATGGTCGCGGGATCGAGGCCTTCAGCGCCAACGGCCGCCTGCAGCGGCGCCGGATCGAGGGCGTGAAGCCTGATTTGCGTATCGACCCAGGCGTCGATGACGCCGCCCAGGATCGCCCACGCCTGCAACAGCCCGCTTGCTCGCGCAATGAACCCTCCGTCGCCTCCGATGCGCTCGATTTCGTGCGCGAGCGGCCGGCCCGCAAGCCGCGTCATCACGGTGAAAACCCCGCCGAGCACCGAGGGATCGATCCCGGTAGCGCGCACATCGGGGCACGCATATTGCTGTGCGGCGAGCCAGTTGTGGACAATGGCTTCGAGCCTCACGCGATCCTGGCCGACGCCGGGCCGGTTGAGCCGCAGGATCAGCGGACCGGCAATCGCTTCGGGTGCGTCCTGCAGCGCAAAGCCGAAGATCGCGGCATCGCGCCCGCCGCTGATGCGCGCCGGCGCCTCGGCATAGGCGAGACCGGGACGATCGAATGCGCTCGCAAGGTATCGCAGCAGCCGCGTCACGATCTCGGAATCGTCCATCGACGGCGCCCGTATGCTTTGGCGAATGGCGTTGCGGCCGCTCAATCCACCTTGACGTTGGCGGCCTTGATCATCGGCCACCATTTTGCGATTTCGGCCTTCTGCCAGTCGCCGAGCGCCTGCGGTGAAAGCTGATCCTTTGGCGGCATCTGCAGGCCGAGATTTTCAAGCTGCTTGCGCACGCCCGGATCGTTCAGGGCCTCGACGGCCGCGGCGTTCAGTTTGGCGATGATTTCCTTTGGCGTACCCTTCGGCACCCAAAGGCCCGACCACAGCGTCATGTGAAAGCCGGGCAGTCCGGCCTCGTCGGCGGTCGGAATGTCGGACGCCGATTCCGCGCGCTTGGTGTCGGTCACGGCATAACCGCGGATGGTCCCGGCGCGCACCTGGTTGATGGAATTGGAGAGCTGGTCGACGATAAGGTCGATCTGTCCGGCGACGAGGTCGTTCATCGCGGGGCCGGTGCCGCGATACGGCACATATTGCAGCTTGATGCCGGTGATGTTCTCGAAATAGAGGCCGGCGATGTGACTGCCAGATCCCGCGCCCGCGGTGCCGGCCGCCGCCGGCTCGGTCCGCGCCTTCAGCCACGCCAGCAATTCCGTCAGCGATTTCGCCGGAACCGCATTCTTGGTGACGACGATCATGGTGTTGCTCGGCAGCAGCACCACCGGATCGAGATCGGCCACAAGGTCGTAGCTGAGCTTGTAGATCGCACCGTTGGCGACATGGGTGCCGAGATGGCCGAACGAGACGGTGTAGCCGTCCGGCGGCGATCGCACCGCGCGGCCTGTGCCGATCGAACCGCCCGCCCCCGTCACGTTCTCGATCAGGACGGTCTCGCCCAGCGCGACCTTCATGCGTTCGGCGAGGATCCTCGCCATCACGTCGGAAGGTCCACCGGCGGAGAACGGCACGATGAGGGTGATCGGGACGCGAAGGATAATTCTGCGCGGACGCGGCGCCGCCGAAAGCCAGGACCGCAAGCGCCGCAACAACGAACTTTCGCATTACGTACTTCCCCACAATGGCTTCACAGTCGTCATTGCGAGCGAAGCGAAGCAATCCACCGAGCGACACTGAAAGTATGGATTGCTTCGTCGCAAGCGCTCCCTTGCACAAACGCTTCGCGTTTGTCGCAGGCAATGACGGTTACAATTTAGCGTAGTCGATCGGCTGATGTCGATCGAGCGTGCGCGTGACCGGC
Organism: uncultured Alphaproteobacteria bacterium; assembly: GCA_963742665.1. Lineage (GTDB taxonomy): Bacteria > Pseudomonadota > Alphaproteobacteria > Rhizobiales > Xanthobacteraceae > Bradyrhizobium. The sequence continues at coordinate 112,994 of CAVUNH010000003.1, read as the reverse complement.
GGCAACGGGTATTTAAGCCCTGTGGCGCAATTGAACAGCATCACGCGATCATTTTTTGTCACGCGTCCGTCGGCGAGGCTTTGCTTGTAGGCGGCGTAGGTCGCAGCGCCCTCGGGACACAACAGCAGCCCCTCCTCGCGCGCGACCTCGTTGAGCGCAGCAGAAATCTTCTCGTCGTCGACCGCAATGGCGAAACCCTTGCTCTCGCGGACCGCGCGCAGGATCAGAAAATCTCCGACCGCCTGCGGCACGCGGATGCCCGATGCAATGGTATGCGCATCCTCCCAGCGCGGCGCGTGCTCGGTGCCTGCTTCAAAAGCGCGCACCATCGGCGCGCAGCCCGACGCCTGCACCGCCACCATCCGCGGCCGCTTCGCGCCGATGAAGCCGATGGCTTCGAGTTCGGCGAACGCCTTCCACATGCCGATCAGGCCGGTGCCGCCGCCGGTCGGATAGAAGATCACGTCGGGCACCTCCCAGCCGAGCTGCTCGGCGAGTTCGAGGCCCATCGTCTTCTTGCCTTCGATCCGGTACGGCTCCTTGAGGGTCGAGGTGTCGAACCAGCCGGCCTTTGCCTTGCCTTCGCCGACGATCTTGCCGCAGTCGTCGATCAGGCCGTTGACACGGTAAACCGTGGCGCCCTGCAACTCGATCTCGCTGACATTCACCTCCGGCGTATCGGCCGGGCAGAAGATCGTGGTCTTGATGCCGCAGGAGGTGGCGTAGGCCGCGAGCGCCGCGCCGGCATTGCCGTTGGTCGGCATCGCCATGTGCTTGATGCCGAGCGCCTTGCCCATCGATACCGCCATCACAAGCCCGCGCGCCTTGAACGATCCGGTCGGCAACCGGCCTTCGTCCTTGACGATGATCTCGCCGCCACCGAGTTTTTTGCCGAGTTTGGGCAGCCGGATCAGCGGCGTCATCACCTCACCGAGACTGACGATGTCGCTGACCTTGCGCACCGGCAGCATCTCGCGGTAGCGCCACATGTCGGCCGGGCGTTGCGCCAGCGCCTCCTTTGTCAGCGCCTTCCTGACGCCGGCGAGGTCGTAGCGGACCAGCAGCGGCTTGTTCGCCTTCGAGAGATTGTGGATCTGGTCGGCGGGATAGTGATCGCCTTCCATCGCGCATTCGAGATGGGTCACGAAATTCGGGCGTTCGATCGTCAGATTGTCGTTGTCTTTCACGGGCTCTTTCTTTCTTGTTCAAGTGGTCTTGCTTATCCGTCATTGCGAGGAGCGTCAGCGACGAAGCAATCCATGGCGCCGCGAGCGGATGGGTGGATTGCTTCGCCCGCTCGCAATGACGCCGTGTTACATGTTCAGCACGCGGCCATAGGCATCCAGCACCGCTTCCTTCATCATTTCAGACAACGTCGGATGCGGGAAGATCGTGTGCATCAGTTCTTCCTCGGTGGTCTCCAGATTTATCGCCACCACATAGCCCTGGATCAGTTCGGTCACCTCGGCGCCGACCATGTGCGCGCCGAGCAACTGGCCGGTCTTCTTGTCGAAGATCACCTTGACCAGGCCCTGGTCCTCGCCGAGCGCGATCGCCTTGCCGTTGCCGACAAAGGGAAAACGCCCGACGCGGATTTCGCGGCCGCCCTCTTTCGCTCTCGCCTCGGTCAGGCCGACGGAGGCGATCTGCGGATGGCAATAGGTGCAGCCGGGAATGAGGTTCTTGTCCATGGCGTGCGGATGCAGGCCCTTGATCGCCTCGATGCAGACCACGCCCTCATGCTCGGCCTTGTGCGCCAGCATCGGCGGCCCGGCGACGTCGCCGATGGCGTAGATGCCGGGCACGTTGGTCTTGCCGTAGCCGTCGATCACGACGCAGCCGCGGTCGGTTTTGACGCCGAGCTTTTCGAGGCCGAGGTTTTCGATGTTGCCGACGACGCCGACGGCGGAAATCACCCGCTCGAACTCGACCGTCTGCGGCTTCTTGCCGTCGTCGATGGTGGCGACGACGCTGTCGCTCTTCTTCTCGAGTTTCGTCACCTTGGTGTTGGTGAGGATCTTGATGCCCTGCTTCTCGAACGCCTTGTGGGCGAATTTCGATATCTCGGCGTCCTCGACCGGCAGGATCTGCGGCAGCACTTCCACGACCGTGACGTCAGCGCCCATGGTGCGGAAGAACGACGCGAACTCCATGCCGATCGCGCCGGAGCCGACCACCAGCAGCGACTTCGGCATCTTTTCCGGCACCATCGCCTCGAAATAGGTCCAGACCAGTTTCTTGTCGGGCTCGAGCCCCGGCAGCACCCGCGGCCGCGCGCCGGTCGCGATGATGATGTGCTTGCGCGTGATAGGTGCCCTCGCCGAGCGTGCCCTTCGGCGCCTCGACGGCGGACTTCTTCACCGTCAGCTTGCCGGGCGCATCGATCGAGGCATCGCCCCAGATGATCTGCACCTTGTTCTTCTTCATCAGGAAGCCGACGCCGTCATTGAGGCGCTTTGACACGCCGCGCGAGCGCGCCACCACGGCTTTTGGATCGTACGAGACCTTCTCGGCCGACAGCCCGTAATCCTTGGCGTGCTGCATGTAGTGGTAGATTTCCGCCGAGCGCAGCAGCGCCTTGGTCGGGATACAGCCCCAGTTCAGGCAGATGCCGCCGAGATAGGATTTTTCCACGATCGCGGTCTTGAAGCCGAGCTGCGCCGCGCGGATCGCGGTGACATAGCCGCCGGGCCCGGAGCCGATGATGATGACGTCGAAGGATGTGTCGGCCATGCAAGTTCCCGTTCAGCTCAAGGTGCCGGCGCGCGGCGCGCGCGACGTTTCATGATCCGCATTCTTATCAACCACTCCAGCCCGACGATCAAAGTCATGATCGCAAGGCCGGTCAGCGCAATCGGTCCCCAGATGTTTCGCGACAATTGCTCCCCGGAAAAAAACGCCGCGTGCAGGACGTCGAGGCCGAGAGGATTGCCTGCGACGGCCGCCGCCAGCAGCATCGATATCCATGGCCAGCGCGTTCGGACATTCAACGGTGCCCTCCAACTCGCAACGCGCCTCACACCATCATCATCACGGGGTTCTCGATCAACTGCTTGAAGGCGCCGATCAGCTCCGCCCCGAGCGCACCGTCGACGGCGCGGTGATCGCAGGACAGCGTCACGCTCATGATATGGGCGGCTTCGATCTTGCCACCCCGCACAACCGCCCGCTCCTCGCTGGTGCCGACCGCCAGGATCGTCGCATGCGGCGGGTTGATCACGGCCGTAAAGTCCTTGATGCCGTACATGCCGAGGTTGGACACCGCCGTGGTGCCGCCCTGGTATTCGTCGGGCTTCAACTTGCGGGCACGCGCGCGGGTCGCAAAGTCCTTCATCTCGGCCGAGATCGTCGAGAGCGACTTGGTCTCGGCCTTGCGGATGATCGGCGTGATCAGGCCGCCGGGCATCGCAACGGCAACCCCGATGTCGGAATGCTTGTGCTTGAGCATGCCGCTTTCGGTCCAGCTGACGTTGCAATTCGGGATCCGTTGCAGCGCGATCGCCATCGCCTTGATCACGAAATCGTTCACCGAGAGCTTGTAGAGCGGCTTCTTCTCTTTGTCCTTGGGGGCTGCAGCGTTGATCTCCTCGCGCGCGGCGAGCAGTTTTCCGATGTCGCAGTCCATCGTGAGATAGAAATGCGGCACCGTCTGCACCGACGCGGTGAGACGCTGCGCAATGGTGCGGCGCATGCCGTCATGCGGCACGACTTCGTAGGAGCCCGGCTCGAACAGCGCCAGAATTTGCTTGTCCGACATCGACGGTGCGATCGAAGGCCCTGCGGCGGGCGCAGCCGCCGGCGCCTTCAGGCCCTTGCCGGATTTGGCGTCGGCTACGTCGCGCGCGACGATGCGGCCGTGCGGCCCGGAGCCGTTGATGCGCGCGAGCTCGATGCCGGCTTCCTTGGCGAGACGCCGGGCGAGCGGCGAGGAGAAAACGCGGGCGTGGCCGTTGGCTTGCGGGGCCGATGCGGCCGCTTGCGGCGCGGGCGCAGCCGCGGCGGGCTTTGGCACCGGTGCAGCGGCGGGCGCCGGAGCGGCGGCAGCGCTGCCGGCGACGCAGCGGGTGCTGCTGCGGGTTTCGCCGCCGGCGCAGGCGCGGCACCTGCCGCCTTCACGTCCTCGCCGTCGCCGGCCAGGACCGCGATGATGTCGTTGACGGGAACGTCCTGCGTGCCTTCAGGAACCAGTATCTTCGCGATCGTGCCCTCGTCGACCGCCTCCACTTCCATCGTCGCCTTGTCGGTCTCGATTTCCGCGATCACGTCACCGGACTTGACCTTGTCGCCCTCTTTCTTGAGCCACTTGGCAAGGTTGCCCTTTTCCATCGTGGGCGACAGCGCGGGCATCAAAATGTTGATCGGCATTGTCAGTGACCTTGTTGCGACCGAAGCGTGGTGTTGCCCACATCGGTCGGCCGGTTGATCTCGGCTTCGAACATTTCGACGATACGCGCCAGCGCCTCGTCCTCGGTGTAACCGCTCTCGCGCGCATAGGCCCGCGCGGCGTGGCGCGCGATGTCGACCAGCAGCAGGCCCCACATATCCGGCTCCTCGAACGCGCGCTGAAACGCGATCGAAAGCCCGCCATCGACCACGAACGCGCGCAAGACTTCGGTGGCGTCGGCGCGGCCGATGACGTCAGGCGGCAATGGCTGTTCGTTGGGACCGGCCATGGGACCCTACCGATATGAAACGGCTTTGGCGGCGGCGACCACCTCGGCCACATTGGGCAATGCCAGTTTTTCCAGGTTCGCCGCATAAGGCATCGGCACGTCCTTGCCCGACACCCGCGCCACCGGCGCATCGAGATAGTCGAAGGCCTGTTCCATGATGCGGGCGGCGATCTCGGCGCCGACGCCGCTTTGCTGCCAGCCCTCCTCCACCGTGACCGCGCGGCCGGTCTTCTTGACCGAGGCGATGATGGTGTCGGTGTCCATCGGGCGCAGCGTGCGCAGGTCGATCACCTCGGCCTCGATGCCTTCTTTTGCCAACTCATCGGCGGCCTTGAAGCGCGTAGCTCATGCCGTTCGACCAGGAGATGATGGTGACGTGGCCGCCGGAGCGCACGATGCGCGCCTTGCCGATCGGGATCACATAATCGTCGAGTTTCGGCACCTCGCCGGTATGGCCGTACAGCATTTCGTTTTCGAGGAAGATCACCGGGTTGGGATCGCGGATCGCGGCCTTCAGAAGCCCCTTGTAGTCGGCGGCCGAGAACGGCGCGATCACCTTCAGGCCCGGAACCTGCGAGTACCAGGCCGAATAATCCTGGCTGTGCTGGGCGGCGACGCGCGAGGCCGCGCCGTTCGGGCCACGGAACACGATCGAGCAGCCCATCTGGCCGCCGGACATGTAGAGCGTCTTGGCCGCCGAGTTGATGATCTGGTCGATCGCCTGCATCGCGAAGTTGAAGGTCATGAACTCGACGATCGGCTTCAGGCCCGACATCGCAGCACCGACGCCGATGCCGGCAAAGCCGTGCTCGGTGATCGGCGTATCGATCACGCGCCGCGCGCCGAACTCCTGCAGCAGGCCCTGACTGACCTTGTAGGCGCCCTGATATTCGGCGACCTCTTCGCCCATCAGGAACACGTCGGGGTCGCGCCGCATCTCTTCGGCCATGGCGTCGCGCAGCGCTTCGCGGATGGTCTTCGTCATCATCTCGGTGCCTTCGGGCACTTCCGGATCGGGCTCGGCGACGGCGGCGGGTGCGGCCGGCGCCTTGGCTGCTTCCTTGGATTGGCGGCGCCTCTGCCCTGGCTTCGGTTGTCGGTGCGGGTTCGGCTGCCTTCGGTGCGGGCGCTGCCATCTTGCCGAGATCGGCGGCGGTTTCGCCATCCGCCAGAATGGTCGCGATCGGCGTGTTGACGGCGACGTCGGCGGTGCCTTCCGGAATCAATATCTTGCCGAGCGTGCCCTCATCGGTCGCCTCGACTTCCATCGTCGCCTTGTCGGTTTCGATCTCGGCGATGACATCGCCCGACTTGATGGTTTCGCCTTCCTTCTTCAGCCATTTCGCAAGGTTGCCCTTTTCCATGGTCGGCGAAAGCGCAGGCATCAACACTTGAATGGGCATATCGGCTCCCGAAATCACTCTTTAGTTTGTTCTGCGCGTCGTTCGTTGCAGGCCGTGAAAACTCAGCGATAGACGTCGGTCCAGAGTTCGGACGCGTCGGGTTCGGGATCGTGCTGGGCGAAATCCGCCGACGCATTGACGATCTCGCGCACCTCGGCGTCGATGGCCTTCAATTCCTGCTCGCTGACCTTGGCCGCCAGCAGGCGATTGCGTACCTGCTCGATCGGATCCTGGTCGTTGCGGACCTTGTCGACCTCCTCGCGGGTCCGGTACTTGGCCGGGTCCGACATCGAGTGTCCGCGGTAGCGGTAGGTCTGCATTTCCAGGATGAACGGCCCCTTGCCGGCGCGGCACCACGCCACCGCCTCGTCGCCCGCCGCCTTCACGGCGCGGACGTCCATGCCATCGACCTGTTGGCCCGGAATGTTGAAGGAGATGCCGCGCCTGGAGAAATCGGTTTGCGCGGATGAACGCGACACTGACGTGCCCATGGCGTAGCGATTGTTCTCGATGACATAGATCACCGGAAGCTTCCAAAGCTCCGCCATGTTGAAGCTCTCGTAGACCTGCCCCTGGTTGGAGGCGCCGTCGCCGAAATAGGCCAGGCTGACGAAATCATTGCCACGGTAGCGGTTGGCAAATGCCAATCCCGTGCCGAGCGAGACCTGGGCGCCGACGATGCCGTGGCCGCCGTAGAAATTCTTCTCCTTGCTGAACATGTGCATGGAGCCGCCCTTGCCCTTGGAATAGCCGCCATGACGTCCGGTCAATTCGGCCATCACGCCGTTGGCTTCCATGCCACATGCCAGCATATGGCCGTGATCGCGGTATCCGGTTATGACCTGATCGCCCTTCTTCAGGGCCATCTGCATACCCACGACGATGGCTTCCTGTCCGATATAGAGATGGCAGAAGCCGCCGATCGCACCCATGCCGTAGAGCTGGCCGGCCTTTTCCTCAAAGCGGCGGATCAGCAGCATGTCACGCAGCGCGGCCAGTTCCTGCGCCCTGGTGAATGCCGGAGGGGGTCCGCTCCCTTTCTCCTGCCCTGATTCCTTTGCGACGCTTTTCTCGACGCCTTTTTTGGGTGCGGCCATGGCAATTCCGGATGAGAGAGACGATCAGCCCTCTCTAACCCAACTCAAACCGCCGTGAAAGGATTGCGTGCGCTGGAGAAAATATTGCTATGCCGCAGTGCAACGCGGCGCGACATTTTAGCAATCGTTCTTGCGCGATTTTGAAATTTGCGGAATCCGACCTTGCCTTGCGGCGCGAGGGCGCACGTTTCCGCACGATCGCAGTTTTTGATGACGCGATTGAGAATTCAGTTCGGCTTGTTGATCCGGATCAGGTCGCGCGGATTGGCGTAGTCGAGCTGGAAGCGCGCGCGCTCGTCCAGCATGTCGGGATCGACCCGGTTGGAGCGGAGCAGCGACACGCGCTGCTCGCCCTCCATGCGTTCCCGTTTCAGCCGCGCCAGCTCCGAGGTCAGCGCGATGATTTCCTGGTCGAGTTCCTGCCGCGCATTCAGGCCATACTTGCCGGTATAGGCGTTGACGCCGAAATAGCCGACCATCAGCGCCGCCATCGTGTAGAGGGCGAGCCCGGTGAGCAGCGATTTCAGTCGGGTGCGGGAGACCATGCCGCCAAGATGCGACGGTCTGGTTAAGAGAACCCTAAGACCGTCGCCCCCGGTCGGACTTACCGGTTCTGCTTGTCGATAAAGGCCGCAAAGGCGTCGATATATTGCTGCAGCACCTTCTGCAGCGCCTCCTTGATGAGCTCGCCCTTGTCGTCGAAGGCATCGCCGACGCCATTGAGATAGGCTTCGGGCTGCCCCAGAATCGGCCCGGCGATACCGGGCAGGATGTTCTGCAGGTGCTTGGCCGCGCTGACGGCGCCGAGCGGGCCCGGCGAGTTGCCGATGATGCCGATCGGCTTGCCGAGGAACGAGCTCTTGCCATAGGGGCGCGAGGCGACGTCGATGGCGTTCTTCAGCACGCCCGGGATCGAGCGGTTGTATTCCGGCGTCACGAACAGCACGCCGTTCGACTTCTGCAGCTTTTCCCGGAACGCGAGCCAGTCGGCCGGAGGTGCGGCTTCCAGATCCTGGTTGAAGAAGGAAATCCCGTCGAGCGTGGTGACGTCGAGCTTCAGCGAGGCCGGCGCGAGTTTCGCGAGCGCATTGGCGACCTTGAGCGAGAAGCTCTCCTTGCGAAGCGAGCCGACGATGGTGACGATGGTGTGAGCCATTGGATTTCCCTGTTGAAGCAAAAGCGCCTGCCCTCCCTTACGCCAGATCGGCAGAAGCATGCAAGTGCATGAACCGTGCAATTCCGGAAACGCAGTGTTTTCAAAATCGGCCCCTGTTGCCGCAGCTCGAAGGACTGTGCCGCAAAAACGAGCAGGCCGCCCCGAGGGACGGCCTGCCCGCGCAAGTGCTGACGCGCGGTTAGCCGCGCCTGTCAGCCCTTGTTCGGATTGATAAGGAATTTCTCGCCGGTGGAGCGCTTGTTGTAGACGGCGATGTTGGAAAGCTGCAGCGCCTCCTGCAACGACACCACCTGGGTGTAGTGGCTGGCGAAGGTGGTCTTGAGCTCGGCGACCACGCGCTGCCGCAACTTGGCGCCGTCGGCTTGTCCGATCTTCATCAGGAACGGAAACAGCAGCCAGCCGCCGACGCCCCAGGCCATGCCGAACGCGCGGTTCAGTTCCACCGGCCGCGGGTCGAGGCTGCCGTAGATATAGACCTGCTTGTGCACGCTCGATCCGTAACGGCTGTAGACCTTGGCGGTCTTGTTGGCCGCGATCTCCATGCAGGTCAGGATCTGGCCGGCGAGCTTGCCGCCGCCGATCGCATCGAAGGCGATGGTGGCGCCGGTCTCCACCAGCGCGTTGGTCAGGTCATCCATGAAGCTGGCTGCGGTGGAGTCGACGACATGCTTGGCGCCGATCTTGTGCAGGATGTCGGCCTGCTCCTTGCTGCGCACGATGTTGACGAGGCCGATGCCGTCCTTGATGCAGATCTTGTTGAGCATCTGGCCGAGGTTGGAGGCGGCAGCCGTATGCACCAGCGCCTTGTGACCCTCGCGCCGCATGGTCTCGGTCATGCCGAGCGCGGTCAGCGGATTGACGAAGCAGGAGGCGCCTTCGGCGGCCGTGGTGCCGTCCGGCAGCTGCAGCACGTCCCTCGCCTTGATGACGCGATACTGCGCATACATCGCGCCGCCGATCATCGCGACCGTCTTGCCCATCAATGCCTTGGCGGCATCCGATGATCCGGTCCTGATCACCACCCCGGCGCCTTCGTTGCCGACCGGCATCGATTCATCGAGCCGCGCCGCCATCGCCTTCATCGCCGCATCCGGCACCTTTGCGGTGAACACGGGCTGGTCCTTGGTGCCCGAAACCTTGGCGGTCGACATGTCGGCCGGGCCGATCAGGAGCCCGAGGTCGGACGGATTGATCGGCGAGGCCTCGACACGGACCACGACTTCATCGTCAGCCGGCTCCGGCGTCGGAACGCTGGCCAGCGATATCTCGAGTTCGCCGCTCTTCTTGAGCAGCGAACGCAGTTGCAGCCCGGTCTTGCCGTCACTCATACTTACTTCCTCCCTGCCAGCGGTTCGGCATGCTGTTGCCGATCCGCGCTTTGCTTCGTCCAGAACCATTAGCGATATGGTCGCCGTCGGCAATGATGTCCAGCTGTATCGGCGATTTCAGTCAAGCCCCCGGCTCCCGGCGATCCGCTCCAGAGGCAGGCCTCAACCGGGCTCCAGCGGTGCGTTGCACGTTGGCAACGGTTCCCAAAATCGTTGAAAACCGGTAGTATCTGCCCTTTCGCGTCCACATTTGACGCCGAAACAGCAACGGCGTCGGATACTTGGCTGTGCAACCTGGCTCGATTGGGGCCCTTGGAGGCAGGGATCTTGAACCCGCGGCGATCAGCAACGCTGGCAATTGCGTTTTATCCAGCCGCCATTGTCGCGGGCTGGGCTTTCGTCAGCCTTACCTGCACGGCCTCGCCTCGCATCGAGAACGCCGCCGTGACGCACGCCGTGGACCGCCTCGCGCCGTCGCTGACCGCCAGCATCGATGCGACGGCCACGGCCGCAAACACGCGCAAGTCGCGCCGCAAGCCATGGCAACAAGCTTTGTCATGCCCGATACGCCCGAAGTGGCGGCGGCGGCCGAACTCGCGGCAAGGTCCTTCGCCGAAGAGTCCCTCACCGACATGAAACCCGTCGCCGAATCGACGGCGGCCGAGGCGGAACCAAAGCCGTTTGTCGTCGCCTCGCTGGGCGATCCCACGCAAATTCTGCCACCGGAAACAGCCGTCCGTGCAGACGGCTACGGCCGGCACGGATGATCCGCTGCCGCAAGACACGCTGCCCCAAGACACGCTGCCTCAAGAAGCCCGAACGGCTCCAAGCCGCATCGAGATTGTCGGCGAGTGCCTGGTGGTCGAGCCCTGCATCGACCAATACCTCTATGCGCTCTATCGAGCGGACGCCCAAGGAAGACACCATCAAGGAGACCGAGAAGCGAAAGGTGGAGGTCAAGCGGAAGGGCAAGACTGGTGACGGTCACCAGAAGCTTCACCAAGCTCGTCGACAACGATTTCACCTGGAAGGATCCGAAGGCGGCGGAACGCGTCGGCATGTCGATGATCGACTACGTCATCGGCGGCATGGACAAGAGCTTCAAGCTGAAACTGTTTCGCATGCTGCAGGCGGCGGAGAACGCCGGACTGCAGCCCGGCATCACCAGCGCCTTCCGCGACGACTACCGTCAATCGATCGCAAGCGGCCTGAAGGCGGCGAGCAACCGGTCGTATCACGGCGGCAGCCTCCGCGGCGGCTACGGCCACGGGCTTGCCGCCGACATCGTCAGCGTCAACGGCGCCAACCGCGCGATCAGCGCTGGATCTCGACCGAAGCGCTCTGGAAATGGGTCGATGCGAACGGAAAACAGTTCGGGATCGGCCGGCCCTATCTCGGCTTCGATCCACCGCATGTCGGCCCGATCGACGGCCCGGAATATGTCTCCCGCCGCGGCGGCGACGAAGACGGCGGCCGCCGATGTGAAGAAGCGCCAGACACAGGTCGCGCAGGCCAGGCCGGCACGGCGAAGCGCCAGGTCGCCGCGACGATCGCTCGAGCGGCAAACCATAGGCCGGCTTGCGGCAGCGCGCTAGCCGTACGCGCTAGCCTTACGCCAGCGCCTTCAGCGCCGCCCTGCCCGGCATATTTCGCCTGCGCGCCCAGCTGCTGCTCGATGCGCAGCAGCTGGTTGTACTTGGCGGTGCGGTCGGAGCGCGCCAGCGAGCCGGTTTTGATCTGGCCGCAATTGGTGGCGACCGCGAGATCGGCGATGGTGGAATCCTCGGTCTCGCCGGAGCGGTGCGACATCACGGCGGTGTAGCCGGCCTTGTAGGCCATCTCGACCGCGGAGAGCGTTTCCGTCAGCGTGCCGATCTGGTTGACCTTGATCAGGATCGAATTGGCGCGGCCGTTCTTGATGCCGTCGGCAAGCCGCGTGACGTTGGTGACGAACAGATCGTCGCCGACCAGCTGGCACTTCTTGCCGATGAGGTCGGTCAGTTCCTTCCAGCCGTCCATGTCGTCTTCGGACATGCCGTCCTCGATCGAGACGATCGGATAGCGCGCGACGAGATCGGCGAGATATTTCGCCTGCTCGGAGCGCGAGCGGGTCTTGTTCTCGCCGCCATAGACGTAATTGCCGTCCTTGAAGAACTCGGTCGCGGCGCAGTCCAGCGCCAGCATCACGTCGGTCGCCCGCCTTGTAGCCGGCCTTGCCGATCGCGCTCATGACGAACTCGAGCGCGGCGTCCGCCGACGGCAGGTTCGGCGCGAAACCGCCCTCGTCGCCGACATTGGTGTTGTGGCCGGCCTTCTTCAGTTCGCCGCGCAGCGTGTGGAAGATTTCCGAGCCGCAGCGCAGCGCTTCGGCGAAGCTCTTGGCGCCGACCGGCATGATCATGAATTCCTGGAAGTCGATCGGGTTGTCGGCATGCACGCCGCCATTGATGATGTTCATCATCGGCACCGGCAGGGTCCGCGCCGAGGTGCCGCCGACATAGCGATAGAGCGGCATGTCGAAGGATTCCGCCGCCGCCTTGGCGCAGGCGAGCGAGACGCCGAGGATGGCGTTGGCGCCGAGCCGGCTCTTGTTCGGCGTGCCGTCGAGATCGATCATGATCTGGTCGATCTGGACCTGTTCCTCGACCGGGTGATCGCTCAGCGCCTCGAAGATTTCGCCGTTGACGGCGTCGACCGCCTTCTGCACGCCCTTGCCGAGATAGCGCTTCTTGTCGCCGTCGCGCAGTTCCACCGCCTCATGGGCGCCGGTGGAGGCGCCGGAGGGAACCGCGGCGCGGCCGATCGAGCCGTCTTCCAGCACCACATCGACCTCGACCGTGGGATTGCCGCGGCTGTCGAGGATTTCGCGGCCGATAATGTCGACAATGGCGGTCATGTCTTGCACTTCCCTGATGGTTTAAGGGCTGGATTTGGGCGCGTCTTACACGGCGCGCAAGCAAATGTGAACGCTTGTCTGCCGCGCTTCGCCTGACGGGCTGATGTGATAGGCTATGCTGCTCCAGGGTTGATCTTCGCGTCCTGACCTTCCCTTCCATAGACCGGGGTAACGCAATGAATCGCCGCCAGTTTCTCAACACATCCGCTGCCGGAATTTTAGCCACGCCCGCGCTTGCGCGCCTCGCGGGCGCCCAGGAAGGCCCGTTCCGGGTGAAATATTATCCGGTCGCCCCCGGCATGGGCTCGCGCGACACAGCCCCCGCACCCGACGGCACGATCTGGTTCTGCGGCCAGCGCAACGGCACGCTCGGACGGCTCGATCCGCGCGACGGCTCCTTCAAACAGGTCGATCTCGGCAAGGGCGCCGCCCCCCACGGCGTCATCATCGGACCCGACGGCGCGCCGTGGGTCACCGAAGGCGGACAGAACGCGATCGCCCGCGTCGACCCCGGCGATCACAAGGTGACGCTGTTCCGCCTGCCCGAGAAGGAGGCCTACGCCAACCTCAACACCGCCGTGTTCGACAAAAATGGCATCTTCTGGTTCACGGGCCAGTCCGGCATCTATGGCCGGCTCGATCCGAAATCGGGCGACATGACCGTGTTCAAGTCGCCGCGCGGCCGCGGCACCTACGGCATCACGATCACGCCGAAGGGCGACATCTGGTACGCCTCGCTCGCCGGCAATCACATCGCCAGGATCGATCCCGCGACCGGCAACGCCACCGTGGTCGAACCGCCGACGCCGAACCAGGGCGCGCGCCGGGTGTGGTCGGATTCCAAGGGCCGGATCTGGGTCAGCGAATGGAACAGCGGCAATGTGTCGATGCACGATCCCGCCGACGGGTCGTGGAAGGCCTGGAAACTGCCGGGCGCCAACCCGCGCACCTATGCGGTTTACGTCGACGACAAGGACAAGGTCTGGCTCACCGACTTCTCGGCCAACGCGATCGTGCGCTTCGATCCCGATGACGCGAGAAATTCAACGCGTTCCCGAGCGACAGGCCGGCGCCAATGTGCGACAGCTCAATGGCCGGCCCGGCGAGACCTGGGGCGGCGAGTCCGGCAACGATCGCCTGGTCGTGATTCAGACGGTCGCGCCTGCGTGAGATGGTTCGCGTTCCCGTTGCTGTTGTTGGCTTCGGCCCCGCCAGCGCGAGGAAGATGGCGCGCGGCTGTTCACGCCCTGCCGGGCCTGCCACAGCCTCGATCCGGCCGAACGCGGCCTGCCCGGCCCCAACCTCTCAGGCGTTTTGAAGCGCAAGATCGGCGGCGACCCCGCGTTCGATTACTCGCCGGTGCTGCGCAAGGCGCGCGACGACGGCTTGCGCTGGGACGCGCAGCGTCTGGAAAGCTTCCTCGCCGACCCCGCCGAGATGTTTCCGGGATTGTGGATGTCGATGCGCGGGATCGAGGATGCGGCCGAACGCGGGCGCTGGTGCGGTTTCTCGCCGATCCCGCCTCGCGCTGACGGTTGACGCTTGCCCCCTATTGCGTCCATGTCAGCGGTCGCAAAGGACGACAGATATGGCCAAAAAATCATTGCAGCTCGGCCGCGCCGTGGAATGGCCGGATAGCCCCGACAAGGCAACGCTGGACCGCGTGCCGAATCCGCAAGCGGACACGAATTACCTGGTGCGGTTCACCGCGCCCGAATTCACCTCGATCTGCCCGGTGACGGGACAGCCGGATTTCGCGCATCTCGTGATCGACTATGTGCCGGGCCGATGGCTGCTGGAGTCCAAATCGCTAAAGCTCTTCGTCGCGAGCTTCCGCAATCACGGCGCGTTCCACGAGGATTGCACCGTCATGATCGGCAAGCGGATCGCCAACGAGATCAAGCCGAAATTGCTGCGCATCGGCGGCTACTGGTATCCGCGCGGCGGCATTCCGATCGACGTGTTCTGGCAGACCGGCCGCTTGCCGAAGGGCATGTGGGTGCCCGACCAGGGCGTCGCGCCCTATCGCGGACGGGGTTAACGGTCAGCGAAATGCGTCTTGCTTGAACCGAACGGCTGGCAAGACCGACCACGGAACATGCACAAGACGTTTGCCGCCATTTCTAGGCCTTGCCGCGCTCTGCCTGATCGGAACGCTTTCGAGCGCCGGCGCGGCCCCGGCCTCGCCTGAGGATCGCTACATCACTGCGCGTGACGCCGCGATCGAAAAAATCTCGAAGCTCTACGACGGCAAGATCGACGATGCCGCACGGAAGGCCGAGGCCAGCATGCGCGCCGACCTGTTGGCACAGATGAAGGCGATCGTCGGCGATACCAGCCGCAAGGGATATGGCCCCGTCAAGCTCAGCCTCCTGAGCTTCTACAAAGGCGACGAAGACTTTGGCGCACTCGACGGCCTGCGCTTCAACTCAGAGCTGGGTGACAACGGCGAGAAAGCAGGCCGCAATGGCGCCGACGGCAAGTATGTCGAGCCGCGAGCCCACATCATCGTGGCGACACAGTCGATGTTCGAGCGCTGGCTGAGCACCCACGAGGAATGGTGGGGCGACAAGACCAGGAACGTGCCGCAAAGAATGGCTGCGGCACTCAAGGACGAGACCTTCTACACCACAACGCTTCCGAACGGCTCGGCGATGGTGAGTTTCGGCACGCTGCCTATCGCCAAGCCGGCCACAGCCACCTTCTCCCATGCGATGCTGGGGGCGCGAACCCAGGACGCCATCCCGAACGCCGCGGACGAGGTCTATGTCGCAGCACTGGCCAACGGCAAGACCTACGTCGCCTCCAGCACGATCAAGCCCAAGGTGCAGGTCCCGGCCTGTATCGCGATCCGGAAAAGCTACGACAAGAAGGCCGAGAAGGCCGCCGACGATCTCCAGTTCAACCGGATCGACAGGGAGGCCTACGACAAGCTCGGCGACATCAGGCAGCAGGGCGAAGACGCCTACAAGCGCTGCTTCGCCGAGCGCGTGGCGCAGCAGACGTCCTTTGTCGAAGCGACCAGGCAGGCTCAGGCGCTGTTGGCTGTGGCAATGGGCAAATAGCGCCGCGCGCCGGAAGCGACACTCTCGCAAGCGGACGGCTCGCGCGTTCGAAGAGCTGCTTCAAGCCGTGGTTGCTGGACGAGAATACCCCTCGGCGGCGGCCTCGGCCTGCGGCAGCCAGTGGCGCATGTCCATATCGCGGTAGAGGCGCAGCGCCGTGGCGAGATGCGTGCGCGCCGCCTCTCGCTCATTGGCATGCTTGTGCAACTGGCCGAGGCCGAAATGGCAGTGCGCCAGCAGCGGCCGCATGCCGCGTTCGTCGGCAATTTCGATCGCAGCGCGAAAGGCGGCGACCGCCGCAGCCGAGTCCGCGCCGGCAGCAGCGATGTCGCCGGTGAGGCGCAGCGCCCAGGCTTCGCCGCCACGTTCACCACGGCCCCGCGCGATCTTGAGCGCACGCTCGGCATGCCCCACCGCTTCCGCGTGCCGTCCCGACATCAGGCAGGCCTCACCCAATACAGTGATCATCGAAGCTTCGCCGTTCCTGACCTGCATTGCAGACATCCTTGCGACGCCCTCTTCCAGCAGGAAGCGCGCCTCGTCGAGCTTGCCGGCCAGCACATAGGCATTGCCGAGCATGCCGGTGATCCAGGCGCTGAGGAACGCAAAATCGCCGCTGCGGGTCAGTTCGGCCGCCCGTTCCACCACCGGAATAGCCAGCGCCAGATCGCCGCGGCGCAATAATGCAACGCCGAGACCGCAGGACGCGGCGGTGATGCTGTAGGCGTGACGGGCTTCTTCGCCTTCGGCAATGCCCCGCTGGGCAAGCTCGATCGCCTCCGTGAAACGGCCCAGTTCGGCCAGCGCCGCCGCCAGCCACGCGCTGACCGCAATTGACGATTTGTAAGGCAGGTTGAAATGCTGCTGGATCACCTCCTCCTGCAGCGAACTCAGGCTGGCCTGAAGCCGCAGCACCGCCTGACCATAATCGCCGACAGAGAAATGCACATGGCCGAGATAGCGGTTGGCAATCACCTCGAGCGCGGTGTCGCCGCTGGTTTCCGCAGTGTCGAGCGCAAGGCGGCCGGTTTCCAGCGCCCTGCCATATTCGCCGAGATTCCACAGATATGGCGTCAGGTAGCCACAGACCCAGCCCAGCCGGCCACTATCGCCGAGGCGGCGTGCCAGCGTCTCGGCTTCGATCAAGGTCCGGAACATGCGCGCCCGATCGCCGATCGGCATCAGCGCGTTGCGCAGCTCGAGGCGCACATCGATCGCCTGTTCCAATGTGGCCGGGTCGTCCGGAAGGTGAGACAGCGCCGTCACCGCCTGATCGAGATACCGGATCGCGTCGGCGTCGGCCGAGCGCGCCACCGCGTTGGCGGCGGCGCGGCGCAAATGGAGCAGCGCCTTGTCCCACACCTCGGCGCGGAACGCGTGACCGGCCAATTGCTCCGCCCGGTCACTGTCCGGCAGCACGGTCGCCTCGAGGGCATGAAAGATCTGCGCATGCAGGCGTCGGCGGCGGTCATGCATCAGGGTGGTGTAGGCAACCTCATGCGTCAGCGCGTGCTTGAACACGTACTCCTGCGTCGGATAGCGGCGCGCCTCGTACAGGAACTCGGCGGCGCGCAGCCGATCGATGGCGCGATCGAGCACGACCGGCTGCGCCTCGGCGATGGCGGAAAGCAACTCGTACGGCACCCGCCGGCCGATCACCGCGGCGCATTGCAGGATGCGCTTCTCGTCCGGCGGCAGACGGTCGATACGGGCGGCGAGCACGGCCTGCACCGAGGCCGGCACGCTGATGACCTGCGGGCGCGCCGCAAGGCGATAGGCGCCGGGCTCGCCCAGCAGGATCTGCGCCTCGATCAGCGCATGCACGCTTTCCTCCAGGAACAGCGCGTTGCCGTCGGTCTGCAGCTCCAGATCGCGCTTCAACTCGGCGAGACTGGCATCAGGCCCCAGCAGCGCGTCGAGGAAGATGTCGATTTCCGCCGGCGAGAACCGCTCCAGGCGGATCTGCGAGTAGCTGCGGTGGCCCCAGTCCGGCTGATAGTCCGGCCGGTACGACACCAGAGCCACGATCGAGGCTTCGCGCAGCTGGTCGAGGATCGAATTGATGAACGCACGGCTGGCGGCGTCGATCCAGTGCAGATCCTCGATGATCATCAGCAGCGGCTGGCGGCGGCTTTCGCGCAGCAGCGCCTTGGCGACGCCGTTCAGGATGCGGTATTGCCGCTCCGCCGGATTGCCGATGCGTCGCAACGCCAACCCGTCGTCAGGCAGCAGCAGCGCCTGGAAGGCGTTGAAGATCTCGTCCCGGTCCTCGCCCTCGATACCGGCCAGCCTGCGCTCGAGCTTGGAATTGATGGCGGACGGATCGTCGCCGCGCTCGACGTTTAGATAGCCCCGCGCCAGCTCGATCACCGGCACCATGGGATTGGTCGGGCCGAAGGATTCCGAGCCGCTCTCCAGCACCAGGCAGCCCTCCACCTCCGGCGAACGCATGAACTCGAGGAATAGCCGCGACTTGCCGACGCCGGGTTCGCCGACAACAGCGACCAGCTGGCCGTGGCCGGCGCGCGCCTTGCGCAGCGTCTCCGACAATACGCCCATCTCGAGACTGCGGCCGATGAAGCGCGACAGCGGGCGGTCCTGCGGTCCGCGGATGCGGCTGCGCTCGGCGCGGATTCCGAGCAGCCGGTAGAGCTCGATCGGCTGCGCCAATCCCTTGACGTCGAACGGACCGAGCGGCGCGACGTCGACCTGGCCGGCCAGCAGCTTCAGCGTCTGGGCGGTGAGCGCAATCGTGCCGGGCTGCGCCAGTTGCTCGACCCGCGAGGCGACATGGGCGGTCTCGCCGATCGCGGAATAATCGCTTTGCAGGCCGCTGATGCTGGCGCGCAGCACCACTTCCCCGGAATTGAGACCGATGCGCACCTGCACCTGGACGCCGGCCTTCCAATCCGGCTCACGGGTCAGCTCGCGCACCGCCTGCAACATGGCGAGCGAGGCCGACGCGGCACGCAGCGCATGATCTTCATAGGCGATCGGCGCGCCGAACAGCGCCATCAGGCCGTCGCCGTTGGTGCGATTGACCGTGCCGCCAAAGGCGTTGACCGAACGGACCAGGCTTACCAGCACCGGATCGAGGACGGCCTGCGCCTCCTCCGGGTCGCGGTCGGCGATGATCTCCAGCGACCCGCGAATGTCGGCGAACAGCAAGGTGACGTATTTGCGCTCGGTCTCCAGCGCCGGCGCCGGAGGCAGTGCCGACACGGCGAGATCGTTGCCGCAGCCGCCGCAGAACTTCTCGCCGATGCCGTTGGCGAAGCCGCAGCCCGGGCAAGCCGCGGTCAGCAGCGCGCCGCAGCCGCTGCAGAAGCGCCGACCGCTCCGGTTGTCGCTGCCACATTGCGCGCACTGCATGACGCACCTTATACCTTCGCACCGAGCGGATTCCTGGTTTGACGCGTTTTCCTTACGCCAACCGGAATCCACTTCGCTCGAAAACGCTATAGCCGCCGCCGCGGCTATCTATTGGCCGCCTATGGTTTCAACGGGGCGAAAAAGTCGAAATCCCAGGCCGGCATCACCGTGATTTCCACGTCGCCCGGCGCCTGAAGAGCGATCAGGCACTGGAACATGTGGAACTGCTGCCCCGGCGGGATCGAGAAGATCACCACCGAATCGTAGCTCCCCATGGTGACGTGGTGCGAGTGGATCTTGCCGCTCAATGTCTTTTGGAGCGAGGCGGCAATGACCTGCCAGCGTTTGCGCGCATCGTCGGGGTTGGCGTATTTGCGGCCCGCAGGGGTGTACTTCGACAATATGACAAAGGTATCCATCTCGCCTCCCACATCTTCCAACTGACGTCTCTCACTGACGTCCGCTACGGCACAAATTTTACCCTGAACATTTTCGGCCACAACTTGCCGGTGACGAGGAAAGTGCCGTCCGCCGGGTCATAGGCGATGCCGTTCAACACGGCGTAATCCTGTCCGTGCGGAATGCCGAGACCCAGGCATTCACGGTCGTGCTGCGTCAACAGGTCAGGGAGATCGATGACCTTCCTCACAACACCGTCGCGGCCGATCTCCACAATGCTCGGGGTCCCGAACACGTTGGCGTAGATGAGATCGCCGACACACTCCAACTCATTGAGCTTGGCCTGCGGATTGCCATCCAGCGTGACCGGAATGGTCGACAGCACGGCGAATGTGACGGGGTCGCGCAGCGTCAGCTCGTTGCTGCCATTGCTCATGATGAAGTTCTTGCCGTCGAAGCACAGACCCCAGCCCTCGCCGGTGTACTTGTACTCCCCGATCGGCTTGAACGATGCCAGATCGTAAACATACGCGATCTGCTGCCGGTAGGTCAGTTGCACCAGGCGGTCGCCCGCCACAGCCAGGCCCTCGCCGAAATCCTGGTCACCCATATGGACGCCCTGGGTGACCATTCCGGTCGTGAGATGGACGTGACGCAGCGACGAATAACCGGGGACGCCGGTGCTTTCGTAGAGTTCGCCGTTGTGCAGCAACAGGCCTTCGGTGAACGCCCAGACGTCGTGCGGGTATTGGGTAACCACCTGGGCGTGCCAGCGCGGCGTCGCCGTACTGGTGACGACGCGCGGCGTGCTGTCCAGGATCTGCTTCCTGAAGGTGAAGTCCTGGCCGTCGGCAGGAAAGGCCCACCCCAGCAGCATCAATGCGAGCAACGCATGAAAACGCATGGCGCCGACAGTAGTGCCGACGCGACGCGCCGACAAGGGGTCGCGGTGGCCTCAAATCCAACCGGGGATTGCAGGTCCGGCTCCTGACCGACCCCGGGCGGATTTCGCCGTGGAAGGGGCCTGTTCGCGCCCCGACGCTAGTCGATCGAAATATTTGCCTCGTGCGCGACCTTGATCCAGCGCTCGGTTTCCAGACGCATCATGTCTCCGAATTGCTGCGGCGTCATGGTTTCGGCTTCGGCGCCCTCGTTTGCGAGAAACGTGCTGAGTTCGGGTGAGGTCAGCATTTTGCCGATCTCCGCGTTGAGCGCATTGACGACATTCGCAGGCATTCCGGCCGGGCCGACAATGCCCCACCAGGACCACAGATCAACGCCTGATATCCCCGCCTCCTCGAGCGTCGGCACATCAGGCAGAAGCGCCGTTCGCCTGGCGCTGGTCACCGCAAGGGCTCTTGCCTGGCCGCTTCGGGCGAGCGGCAGCACCTGCGGAAGGCTCGATACATAGATGTCGACATGGCCGCCGACGAGATCGTTGAGCGCCGGCGCGCCGCCCTTGTAGGGAACGTGCATGAACTTAACTCCCGCCGAAAGCGCGATCAGCTCGGCCGAAATCTGATTGATGCTGCCGGGACCGGACGAGGCGTAGGTGATCTGGCCCGGTCTGCTCCTCGCCAGATCGAGCAATTCCCTGGCCGATTTCACCGGGAGCTTGTTCGACGCGGTGAGCAGCAGCGGCGAGCGGGCAATAAAGGCGACCGGCGTGAAATCCCTGATCGTGTCGAACGGCATGTTCTTCTTGACCGCCGGGTTGATCGTGAAGGTCGGCGACACCAGCAGCAGCGTGTAGCCGTCCGGCGCCGCCGCGGCGACGGCAGAGGTGCCGATCATGCCGCCGGCGCCGCCGCGGTTGTCGACCACGACCGGCTGCCCCCACGCCTCGCTAAGCTTCTTGCCGATCGCGCGGCCGACGATGTCGTTCGAACCGCCGACCGCGAACGGAACAATCAGCGTGATCGGCCTGGACGGATATGTTTGCGCATGCCCCGCCGAGCTCGCCAGTACAAGTGCTGCGGCAAGCGAAAGCTCCAACCCTGATCATGACAGGTTTCTCCCGGCGCCTGATGTTATGGCCAACGCGCTATGCGAAAATGACCTATAATCATTCGTATCCGCGACCGGCATTTTGGCGGTCACGGCGTTTTTTCACGTCAAGGACAGGCAATGGACTTCCAACTCACCGGACAGCAGCGGCGGATGGTAGACGCGGTGCGCGATCTCGCGCAGGGAGAGTTCAAGGCCAACGCGCAAAAGTACATGGATGGCACGTTTCCCTGGGACAAACATGAAGAAGCTCGCCGATATCGGCGTGCTCGGCATGTCGGTGCCGGAAGAATATGGCGGCCTTGGCTTGCCGGTATTCGATACCGCGCTGCTGCTCGAGGAGATTGCGAAGACGTGCTATGTTACCGCAATGGCCACCCTCGGCGAGGCCGGGGTTCAGACCCGTGTGATCGCGACCTACGCGCCCATCAGCCATTCGCGAGCGAATTCTTCCGAAAGTCGTCTCCGGCGAATGCATTTTGGCCGTCTGCATGACCGAGCCGCACGCCGGCACCGACGTCGCGAACTACCGGACCAACGCCGTCATCAGGGGTGACCGCGTCATTCTCAACGGAACCAAGACGCTGATCAGCCGGGCCAGGGAGGCCGGCATGTTCGTCATCTTCACGCGGATCGACGGCAAGCCCGGCCGCGAGGGTATCGGCTGCGTGCTGCTGGAGCCCGACACGCCGGGTTTCGAGGTGACCGGGACCTACCACACCATGGGCGGCGAAAACCTGCACGAGATCCAGTTCAACAATTGCGAATTGCCGCTGGAGAATCTCGTGATCCGCGATGACGGCTTTCAGAAAGCTGCTGAACGCCTTCAACACCCAGCGCTGCCTCAATCCGAGCATATCGCTCGGGCTGGCCGAGGGTGCGTTCGACGAGGCCCGCAAATATGTCAGGGACCGGACGGTGTTCGGAAAGGCGATCGGGGATTTTCAGGGCGTGCGCTGGAAGCTCGCGGAAATGTACCGCGAGATCGAGACCGCCCGCAGCATCCTCTATCGCGCCTGCATCACCGCCAATCCGTTTCCCGATCCGCATCTGGCGGCGGTGGCCAAGATCACCTGCAACGAGATGTCCAACCGGGTCACCAGCGAGGCGATCCAGTTGCACGGCGGCTTCGGTTTCACCGACGAATATCGCGGTATCGCGTCTCTATCGCGGCGCGCGCTACGGAACGCTCGGCGGCGGCACCAGCGAGACGCTCCGCGATCTCATCGGCAAGCGGATCATGGACGCGACGCGAGACCGGCGCTGAACTGCTGGCGTATGACATGATGAACGGCGCCTGATCCGGCAGCATGACGCAGCCAGGTCGCTCGACGCGCATTATTTGGCCGCGAGCTCCAGCGGCGCTTCGCGCGGCACGACGATCCGGATTTTCGTTCCCGCGCCCGGTTTGGTTTCCAGATTGATCCGGCCGCCCAGACGGCTGGTCACGATGTTGTGGACGATGTGCAATCCGAGGCCGGTGCTGCCCTGGTCGCGCCGGGTGGTGAAAAACGGATCGAACACCTGGCGCCTGACCTCCGGGCTCATTCCGCAGCCGTCGTCCGAAAACAGCACTTCAACATTGTCCCTGCCCGACGCCTGCGCCGCAATACGGACCGATCCCCGTGCGCCGTCCGGAAAGGCATGCACCGCGGAATTGAGAACGAGGTTGGTGAGCACCTGGCCGTAAGGTCCGGGATAGCTGTTCATGGCGAGATCGGGTTCGCATTCGACGCTGACCGTCAGATTTTGGCCGCGCAGCCCGAACCGAAGTCCCCTGACAACCTGTTCGGTCACCTCGGCCGAGATCAAAGCGTCTGCGGTCCGACACGTTGCGATCGGCCGCAACCTGCTTGAACGACTGTATCAAGTCGACCGCGTTGCCAAGATTGAACATGATCTGCGATGCCGCCTCCCGGCTTGCCGCGATGAATTCAGTCAGGGTCGAACGGCGGACATCGCCGCTGGCGACATCGGCTTCAAATCGCTTGGTCTTGTTGATGAACGCCGAGGCGACCGTCAGGCTGGTGCCGACCGGGGTATTGATCTCGTGAGCGACGCCCGCCACCAGCCGTCCCAGCGCCGCCAGCTTCTCGGTCTGGACGAGACTGTCCTGGGCTGCGCGCAGGTCTTCGAGCGATTGCGACAATTGCCGGCTGCGTTGCTGCAGCTCGGTGAACAGCCGCGTATTCTCGATGGCGATGACCGCCTGGCCGGCAAAGGTTTTCAGGAGTTCGACCTGCGCCTTGGGAAACAATTGCGGCTCGAGCCGCATCACCGCGATGGCGCCGATCGCGACCTCGTCGCGCAGCATGGGCACGATCAGGATGCTGCGATAGCCCGATGTTCGCTGCAGTTCGCTGTATCCGCCGGAGACGAGCACATCCGGCTCGTGCACGACGCGCCGCTCGCGGATGGCGACCGAGATCAGATTTTGGCTGGTCAGCGGGGCCGGATAGGCTTTTTGCACCGCCGCGACCAATTCCGGGGAAAACTGATCGTGCGCGACGAGGTGGACATGCTCGCCCTCCCGGCGATAGACGGCGCTCAGCACACTCTGGCAGAGCCGCGCGGCGTTCCTGACGATCCTGTCGAACACCGGCAGCAGATCGGTCGGCGCGTCGGCGATCAGGCTCAGGACCTCGGCTGTCGCGGCCTGCCGCTCCCTGGCTTCCGCGAGTTCGAGGGCAAGCCGTGCGGCTTCCGTTTTCGCGCCGGCGGGAGCCGGAGACGGACACGGCCTTTGGTGCATTGCGGCGCTTTGGCGTCTTCGCCGCGCTGCTTTGCGGTTTATCTGGTCCGCCGCTTGCTCCAGAGCGTCGTCTCATTGCCTTCCCCTGGCCTCAGAATAAGCCATCGTATCGGCTTAGGCCAGCAACGGGAAATGAGACCGATGTCTACTTTGGTCAAAAGCGGAGCTACTCATGCAGACTGACGCCGCCGTTCGATCGCGCGCCCCGCGACTAGCTCGGTCGCGCGTCCGCCGCCCGCGTCTGCCGCAACAGCCGCGCGCAGACAATTCCAAGCGCGACCATCGATCGCGGCCGCGGCGAGCAAGGTCGGGACCTTGCCGGCATGCTGGATGCCGAAATCCATAGGCGATCGGTCCCAGCGTCTGCCCCATGAAGAAGAAGAACGAATGCAGCGACAGCGCGGTCGCGCGCGCCTCCACCGAGAGCTCGCTGGCAAACACCTGCAGGCAGCCGTGGATCATGTAGAACCCCCAGCCCATGAACAGGAGGCTCAGCGCCTGCAGCTTCCATTGCGGCCCCATCGCGACCGCCACCAGTTGCAGCGCGACCAGCGTCGCGCCTGACAGCATCAAGCCCTTGACGCCGATCCGGGGCAGCAGGCGCGAAACCGTCACTGGTGTAAACCAGGCCGCCGACCGCAAAGCCCGCGATCACGACGCCGGCGATCGAGAGCGAGGTTTCGCCGAGTTCGAACAGGAACGCCGCGATGAACGGAAACAGGCCGAGCACGCAGCAGCCTTCGATGAAGACCGCCGAATAAGCAAACGCGGGCGTTCGGGTTGGTAAAGATGGTGCGGTAGCCGTGCCGGAGCGCCGACAGACTGGTCCGCGGCGGATGTTGCAGGTCCTTGCCGCGAAATCCCGCCGCGACCGCGATCGCCGCCACCACGACCAGCGCGCCGAGGATCGCAAGCACGCCGCGCCAGCCCATGAAATCGCCGATCAACCCGGAGAACGACGCGCCCAGCAAATTGCCGGACATCGAGCCCATCAGCGTGCGCCCGATGGCGATCTGGCGCTTCTCGGGGCCGACGAGATCGCTGGTCAAACCGAGCGCGATCGGAAACACCCCGCCCGAGCCGATGCCGGCGAGAATGCGGGTGGCGAACAACAGCGGGAACGAGGTCGCCATCGCGCCCAGGATGTTGGCAAGCCCAAGCAGCACGAGGCAGATGATCATCAGCCGCGCCTTGCCGAACAGATCGGCGGTGGCGCCGAGCACGGGCTGGATGATGGCGAAGGTGAAGGCAAAGACCGCGGCAAAACCGGCGGCGGTTGCGATGGTCACGCCAAAATCGTCGGCGACATGCGGCAACACCGGATCGAGCGCGCGCGCCGACAGGCTGGCCGCAAAGGTCGCGAGCGCGATGATGTTGAGCGCCGGTGGCAGGCGGCTGGTCGCGCTCACGGCGCGGTCACGACAAGATCCTGGCCATCAGGCGCCTGCGCCGTTGGCGACTTGCGCTCTTGGCAAGCGCGTCGAACCCCATCAGGGTCTTCACCAGGCTTTCGAACTCGCGCAGCGGCACCATGTTCGGCCCGTCCGACGGCGCATGGTCAGGGTCGGGATGGGTTTCGATGAACACGCCGGCGACGCCGACCGCGACCGCGGCGCGCGCCAGCACCGGCACGAACTCACGCTCGCCGCCCGATGAGGTGCCCTTGCCCCCGGGCTGCTGCACCGAATGGGTGGCATCGAAAATCACGGGCGCGCCGGTGGTGCGCGCCAGGATCGGCAGCGCCCGCATGTCCGACACCAGCGTGTTGTAGCCAAAGGACGCGCCGCGTTCGGTGACGAGGACGTTGCGATTGCCGCCGCCGGTGATCTTGCTCGACGACGTTCGCCATGTCCCACGGCGCCAGGAACTGCCCCTTCTTGACGTTGACGACCTTGCCGGTCGCGGCCGCCGCCAGCAGCAAATCGGTCTGCCGGCACAGGAAGGCCGGGATCTGCAACACGTCCACCGCCTGCGCCACCTCGGCGCATTGCGACGCCTCGTGCACGTCGGTGAGCACGGGCAGTCCGAGCGAGGAACGTATCTCGGCGAAGATCGGCAACGCCTGCGCAAGCCCGATGCCGCGTGGGGCCGATCCGCTGCTGCGGTTGGCCTTGTCGAAGGAGGTCTTGTAGACGAGCCCGATTTTGAGACGCGCCGCGATCTCCTTCAGCGCGGATGCCACTTCGAGCGCATGCGCGCGGCTTTCGAGCTGGCACGGGCCGGCGATGATCGAAATCGGCAGATCATTGCCGAATTTGACCGGACCTGCCGAGACAACCGGGCTTGCGGAAATGTTCGCGCTCAAGGGTATTTCCTTTTTCCAGCGCGGACCATGCCGGTCCGCGCCATCCGGATCAACCCTGTTTAACCCCGGAATATCAGGGTTGCACGATCCGTTACTTTACCGACGAGAACGCCGTCGGCACCAGCAACTGGCTGACGATATTGTCGATGATCTGGCCGTCTTCCTCGCTCTTCGCGCGGCCGGCAATCCAGTCCGGATCGACCTGAAATGCCGCCCACTTCTTTTCGCGATCGGCGAGCGAGTCCCAGGCGACGAAATAGGTCAATTCCTGATTGGAGGTGCCGATCAACGTGGTGAAGAAGCCGGCCTGCTTGATGCCATGCTTCTCCCACAGCTTCAGCGTGAGGGTATCGAACCGTTTCATCAGCGCCGGCAGGCGGCCCGGCAGACAGCGATAGACGCGCATTTCCATAATCATCGGCTTCACTCCCTTGATTTATTGTTCTTGCGTTAGCAGGCAGCGGTTTGTCGCAACAATTGCGCGTTCGTCAAAGCGCCGAGACGCCGCCGCTCACACCAGCCGCGACCGCACCACCGCCGCCTGGATGAAGGACGCAAACAACGGATGCGGTTCGAACGGGCGCGACTTCAGTTCGGGATGGTATTGCACGCCGATGAACCAGGGATGGTCCTCATATTCGACGATCTCCGGCAGCACGCCGTCGGGCGACATGCCGGAGAAACGCAGGCCGTGCTGCTCGAGGCGGTCCTTGTAGGCGGTGTTGACTTCATAGCGGTGACGGTGCCGCTCCGAAATCTCGGTGGCGCCGCCATAGACTTCCGACACCCGGCTGCCGCGCTTCAGCGCCGCCGGATAGGCCCCCAGCCGCATGGTGCCGCCGAGGTCGCCGGACTTGGTCCGCTTCTCGAGTTCGTTGCCCTTCAGCCATTCCGTCATCAGGCCGACCAGCGGTTCCTTCGTCGGCCCGAACTCGGTGGAATTGGCGTCCTCGATGCCGACCAGATTTCGCGCGGCTTCGATGACCGCCATCTGCATGCCGAAGCAAATGCCGAAATACGGCACGTCGCGCACGCGCGCGAACTGCGCCGCGCGAATTTTTCCCTCAGCGCCGCGCTGACCAAAACCGCCGGGCACCAGGATGCCATTGACGTGTTCGAGGAACGGCGCCGGATCCTCGTGCTCGAACACTTCGCTCTCGATCCAGTCGAGATTGACCTTCACCTTGTTGGCGATGCCGCCATGCGACAGCGCCTCGATCAGCGATTTGTACGCATCCTTCATGCCGGTGTATTTGCCGACGATGGCGATCGTGACCGCGCCTTCGGGGTTTCGCACCCGCTCGTTGATGACGTTCCAGCTCTGCAGCGCCGGCGGAATTTTCGGCGCGATGCCGAAGGCGGCCAGCACCTCGTCGTCGAGGCCGGCTTCGTGATAGGCCTGCGGCACCGCGTAGATGTTGTCGACGTCCCTCGCCTCGATCACGGCGCTTTCGCGCACGTTACAGAACAGGCCGAGCTTGCGCCGCTCCTCCTTCGGGATTTCGCGGTCGGTGCGGCACAACAGGATATCCGGCTGGATGCCGATCGACCGCAGTTCCTTCACCGAATGCTGGGTCGGTTTTGTCTTGAGTTCGCCCGCGCTGGGAATAAAGGGCAAGCAGCGTCAGATGGATGTAGACCGCATGTTCGCGCGGCAGCTCGTTCTTGAGCTGGCGGATCGCCTCGAAGAACGGCAGGCCCTCGATGTCGCCGACGGTGCCGCCGATTTCCACCAGCACGAAATCGTAATCGTCATTGCCGGAAAGGACGAATTCCTTGATCGCATTGGTGACGTGAGGAACGACTTGAATCGTCGCGCCGAGATAATCGCCGCGGCGTTCCTTGGTGATGATGTCCTGGTAGATGCGCCCGGTGGTGATGTTGTCGGCCTTGGTGGCCGGCCGCCCGGTAAAGCGCTCGTAATGGCCGAGATCGAGATCGGTCTCGGCGCCGTCGTCGGTCACGAACACTTCGCCGTGCTGGTACGGCGACATCGTTCCGGGATCGAGGTTGAGATAGGGATCGAGTTTGCGGAGACGGACCTTGTACCCGCGAGCCTGCAGCAGGGCACCGAGTGCCGCTGAAGCCAGACCCTTTCCGAGCGAAGAAACCACGCCGCCGGTGATGAATATGTACCGCGCCATGGGACTCAACCTTTAAGGCCACTGCTCCGATTCGCCAAAACGAATCGCTTGCCATCGCGAACATTTTGCCGGGCTGTGGGTGACGTGAAATCTAAAGCGATATCAGAGCATTGATGGGAAGTTCTGATGCAGGACGCTAGTCGCCGTCCTGCATAGCCACCCTGCTTTATTGCGAACGTGGCGCCTGCGGGCCCGATGGCGCCGGCTGGCCCTGCTGCTCGTCCACCTTCTTCAGCGTATCCAGAACGCCGCCGCTGGTCGGCGGGGTGATCGGCGTGGCCCCTCCGGCAGGCTGCGATTGGGTTGCCGGCGGGGTGCCGAGGATCGAAGACGGCTTGCGGTCATAGCCCGCGATCCAGGCCAGCCACAGGCTGGTCACGAAGAAGCCTGCCGCCAGGATCGCCGTCGTCCGCGTCAACAGGTTCGCGGTGCCGCGGCTCGACATGAAGCCGGCGCCGCCGCCCATGCCGAGGCCGCCGCCTTCGGACTTCTGCAGCAGCACGGCACCGATCATTACGGTAACGATCATGAGGTGGACGACGATAACGACGGTCTGCATCTCTAACCTTCCGTCACAAGCAAAGAGCGCCGCATCTTCGGCTGCACCATTGGGCTTGCGGGTTTTCCTGAAGTTGCGCGGTGTTACACGATCGGACGGGGCATTGTCACCCCCGACGGCTGATCGGCAGATAATTGCCGCGGCTTCCACAACAAGCCGTGCGGGTGCCGAAGCCTGGCTTGATTTTGAACTTGAGCTGCCCCGAATTTCTCTTATAATAGACAAATGGATACTATTGTAGACGACCTCAGCAACCGGCTGGCACTGCGCCTGCGGCTGGAACGCGACAGCCGCGGCTGGTCGCTGGCCGACCTCGCCGAGCGATCCGGCGTCTCGAGAGCCACCATCAGCAAGATCGAGCGCGCCGAGGTCAGCCCGACCGCGGTGGTGCTGGTGCGGCTGGCCAGCGCCTTCGACCTGACGCTGGCGGGGTTGATGCTGCGCGCCGAAGGCCAGCGAGACCGCCTGTCGCGGATAAGCGAGCAACCCGTGTGGCGCGATCCCGAAACCGGATATCTGCGCACGCAGGTGTTCAACCGCCCCGACAACCCCGTTGAAATCATCAAGGTCGAAATGCCGGCTCGGCAACGCGTGACGCTGCCGGCTTCGTCCTACGCGCATATCCGTCAGGCCGTCTGGGTGCAGGCCGGCGCGCTCGTCATCATCGAGGGCGGCGAACGATACGCGCTCGCTACCGGCGATTGCCTTGGCTTCGGCCCGCCGGCGGAAGTGACCTTTGCCAACGAGACCTCGGCGTCCTGCATTTACGTCGTAGCGCTGGCGCGGAGCTAGGCCACGATGTCGAAGCTCGAAATCTCCGGCTTCGTCACCGAGCAGGCTAGCCCGGTGGGTGAGGTCCCGGCCGGTCACAATGGCGGCCCACCGCTCGACGAGCACGTTCCGGAATGGGGCAACGGCGGAATCGGAAATTACTTCTACTGGAAGGCCGCACACAGCAGGGCGTGGCGTAACCCTTCGCCCGGCATCGTATCGTTCCGTATTCAAAAGGCCGAGCGGCTCGGCCTCACCTACGAAGAGTACACGTTGGAGAATTCTCGAACGCGGCCGGCATCTACAGCTCGAGGATGTCGAACGGATTGCAGAAATCAAGCGAGCCCGCGCCGCGCGCGCAATCGACAGGCGAGACTGAACTTCATGCCTGACATTGAAATCAGAGCGCTTGGCGCCTCGCCCGATATCGGGGCGATGCTATCCGACATGCTGATCGAAACCGTGGCGAATGGCGGATCGGTCAGCTTCATGCACCCGCTGGCGCCGGAGGCGGCGGACGCGTTCTGGCGCGACGCGCTGGCCTCTGCAGAGCGCGGCGAGCGGATCGTGTTCGGTGCGTTTGACGGGGAAAACCTCGTCGGCACCGTCACGTTGTTGCTCAGCCTGCCGCCGAACCAGCCACACCGCGCCGAAATCGCGAAGATGATGACGCGGATCAGTCACCGCCACCGCGGCATTGCAAGCGCGCTGTTGCAAGCGGCCGAACACGCCGCGATCGAACGCGGCCGCTGGCTTTTGGTGCTCGATACCGCCGTCGACGAAGGCGCGTCCGGACTTCTACGAACGGATGGGGTTCAAGCTGTCCGGAATCATTCCGGAGTATGCGCTGCGGCCCCACGGCGGACTGACGGGGACGATGATCTACTGGAAGCGCCTGCAACAGGATGCCGCGCTCTAGGAGCCTGTCCGAATAGTCGCTGTTCAATTTTGAGCGAGTTTGATTCAAGCTTGAGCTATGAGCAAGTATTTTCGCCCCTGGAATATCGATCAGACACTGCTGCTGCCGCCGAATGTGCAGGACTTCGTGCCGAAAGGCCATGTCTCGCGGTTTATCGTTGAGCTGGTGCGGGAGAGCCTTGATCTCCAGGAGATCACGGGCAGCTATGTGAGTGGTCTTGGGCAACCGCCGTTTGACCCCCGGATGATGGTGGCGCTTCTGCTGCACGGCTATGCGAGTGGGCTGTATTCGTCGCGGCGGATCGCGAAGGCCTGCCGCGAACGGAACGATTTTGTGATGATTGTGGCGCTCGATCCGCCGGATTTTCGCACGATCAGCGACTTCCGCAAGCGGCATTTGAAGGCGCTCGGCGCGCTGTTCCTGCAGGTTCTGAAGTTGTGCGAGACGGCAGGGCTGGTCAAACTCGGCCATGTCGCGCTTGATGGCACGAAGATCAAAGCGAA
Source organism: uncultured Alphaproteobacteria bacterium (assembly GCA_963742665.1). Taxonomy (GTDB): domain Bacteria; phylum Pseudomonadota; class Alphaproteobacteria; order Rhizobiales; family Xanthobacteraceae; genus Bradyrhizobium. Next base: position 81,624 of record CAVUNH010000003.1, on the reverse strand, counting down.
CGCGTCGAAACATAAAGCGATGAGTTATGAGCGCATGAAGAAACGCGAGGCGGAATTGAAAGCCGAGGTCGCTCGCATGCTGGCGGCCGCCGAGGCGGCGGATTCCGGAGAGGACGAGACTTTCGGCCAAGACAAGCGCGGCGACGAGATGCCGGATTGGGCCGGCGACAAGCAGAAACGGCTGGCGAAGATCCAGCAGGCGATGGCGGCGCTGGAGGCCGACGCCCGGCTGGCGGCGGCGGAAGAGCGTCGCATCGAGGCCGAAAAGGAACAGCAGCGCCAAGCCGAAGGCCGCAAGAAGCCGGGCAAACCGGCGGCGCCGCCATCGGACCAACCTGATCCCAAGTCGCAACGCAACTTCACCGATCCGGAAAGCCGCATCATGAAGTCGAAGGATGGCTTCGTTCAGGCCTACAATGCACAGGCCGCCGTCGACGCAGGCGCCCAGATCATTGTCGCGCACGAACTGACGCAGTGCGGCAACGATCAGGGCCAGTTGGTGCCCCTGATCGAGGCCATCGAGAACAATCTCGGCCGCAAGCCGGATCAGGCCTCGGCGGACTCCGGCTACTGCAGCGAATCCAATCTCGAAGCGCTCGAAGCACACGGCGTTGACGGCTATGTCGCGCCCGGACGCGCCAAGCACCCGACAGGAGCGAACGGAAAAATCGGCGGACCGCTGACCCAACGGATGCGAAAGAAGATCGACGACGGCGGCTTCGAAACACCCTACCGAATGAGAAAGCAAGTGGTGGAACCGGTGTTCGGACAGATCAAACAGGCTCGCGGCTTCCGCCAGTTCCTGTTGCGGGGCGTAGAGAAAGTGCGCGCCGAATGGGCCATGATCTGCACCACCCACAACCTCCTGAAGCTGTTCACCCTCGCAAACGCAGCCTCAGCCGGCTAACCTCAACCAATGCCAGAACGCCTATCTGGACGGGCTCCTAGATTTCTACTTTGCATGGGGTTGTTTTCGAAATTTTTGTGGCGCCGCGCCTTGGCCCTAACACCCCGCCGCGATCGCCAGGAAATCGACCGCTTTCAGGCTGGCGCCGCCGACCAGCGCGCCGTTCACATTGGCGACCGCCATCAACTCGGCCGCATTCGAAGGCTTGACCGAACCGCCGTAGAGAATACGGATCTTGCCGCCCTCCCCCTTAAATCGATCGGTGAGAACACCCCGGATAAAGGCATGAACTTGCTCGACATCCTTGGCCGTTGGCGTCAGCCCGGTGCCGATAGCCCAGACCGGCTCATAGGCCACCACCAGATTGGCTGAAGTCGCGCCATCCGGCAGCGAGCCCGCAAGCTGGCCACCGCAGATATCCAGCGTCTGCCCGGCGTCGCGCTGCGCCTGGGTTTCGCCGATGCAGACGATGGCGGTGAGGCCTGCGCGCCAGGCGGCTTCCGCCTTCTGCCGCACCAGCGCGTCGGTTTCGCCATGGTCGGCGCGCCGCTCGGAATGACCGACAATGATGGCGCTGGCGCCGCAATCGGCCAGCATTTCGGCGGAGAGATCGCCGGTATGGGCGCCGGAGGCCTTGGGATGGCAATCCTGGGCGCCGACCGCGATTTTCGAGCCCTTGGCCCGCTCCGCGAAACCGGCGATCAGGCTCGCCGGCGGGCAAACCAGCAGATCGGCCTTGGCCGACACGCTAGCTGCACCTTCACGCATCGCATCAAATTCGGCCTGGGAGGACTTGAGGCCGTTCATTTTCCAGTTGCCGGCGATCAGCGGCCGGATAGCGTCGGTCATGTCGATATCTCACAAAATGGGGCCTGCCTGCGCTAGCAGAGGCGCGCCGCCAGTTCCAGATACCGGCTTCATTCATTATCCCCTTCAATCGGCCCGCGCGACGGGGGTTGAAGACGGGACAGCCGGAAACGGGCGACCAGTTGCGACTGTAGGCCATTTTCAGCTGGTCGGGTTGGCGGATGGCGCCCCCTTACACCAAAGCGCGAACCGAGGCACGGCTTGCCGCGGGTGCCATCGGCAAGTTCGCCCGTGCCGAGAACCGAACATAGAACATCGCACCTCCCCCAGGCTGAGGTGCGGGCCGGAATCCGGAAAAGCGAATAAAATCAGCCTCTTAATTTTTGATAGAAGACGGACCCATGCTTCGAGGAATACGGAAAGCCTCATCAAACTGGCTCGGCAAGATTGTCATGGCCGTGGTGATGGGCGTTTTGATCGTCAGTTTTGGAGTCTGGGGCATCGCCGACATCTTCAAGGGATTCGGACAATCGTCGCTGGCCAAGGTCGGCGGGACCGAGATTTCGACGGAGCAATTCCGCCAAATCTACACCGACAAGCTGCAGCAACTCGGCCGGCAGTTCGGCCGTCCCCTGACCATGGAGCAGGCCCGCGCGTTCGGGCTTGACCGCCAGGTGCTGCAGCAGACCATTGCCGAAGCCGCCCTCGACGAGGAAGCACGGCGCATGGGGCTTGGCCAATCCGACGCCGAGACGATGCGAATGATTTACGCCGATCCCAATTTCAAGGGATTGAGCGGCAATTTCGAACCGGCGCGCTTCCAGGCCACGATCCGTCAGTTCGGCTACAGCGAACAGCGCTTATCTCGCCGAACAGCGCCGCGTCGGGCTGCGCCGCCAGATCGCGGGCACGATTACCGCCGGCCTCGAACCGCCGAAGGTCCTGATCGACGCCCTGACCCGTTTCCAGAACGAGCAGCGCTCGGCCGACTACATCAAGCTCGACGCCGCCCAGGCCGGCACCATCGATACGCCCTCGCCCGAGACGCTCGCCGCCTATTTCGACGACCACAAGACCCAGTTCCGCGCGCCCGAATATCGCAAGCTGTCGTTCGTCGTGATCAACCCCGAGGAAGTCGGCAAATGGTCAGAGGTCTCCGACGAGGATGCAAAGAAGATCTTCGAGCAGCGCCGCGACAAGATCGGCACGCCCGAGAAGCGCGAAGTCCAGCAGATGGTGTTTCCGAACGCGGAAGAAGCCCTCGCCGCGCGCGGTCGCATCACGTCGGGAATGTCGTTCGACGACCTCGCCAAGGAGCGCAATCTCAATCTGTCCGACGTCGACCTCGGCATGATCACCAAATCCGCGATCATCGATCCGGCCGTTGCGGATGCCGCGTTTGCACTCCCCTCGGGCGAGGTGAGCCAGCCGATCCAGGGCCGGTTCGGCGTGGCGCTGGTCAAGATCGGCAAGATCGAGCCCGGCGTGACGCCGACCTATGAGAGCGTCGCGGCCCTGGTAAAAAAGGAAATCGCCACCGAGCGCGCGCGCAGCAAGGTCTCCGAACTCCACAACAAGATGGAAGACGAGCGCGGTGGCGGCGCCAGCGTGATCGAGGCGGCGAAGAAGCTCGGACTGACCGCGGTCTCGATCGACGCCGTCGATCGTTCCGGCCGCACCCCCGACGGCCAGCCGGTGGCCAATATCCCGCGCGGCCTCGACGTGGTCTCGCAGGCCTTCACCAGCGACGTCGGCGTCGACAACGATCCGATCCAGTTTAACGGCGGCTATGTCTGGTACGACGTGCTCGGCATCACGCCGTCGCGCGAACGCCCGCTCGACGAAGTCCGCACCCAGGTCGAAGCGAAGTGGCGCGACGACCAGATTTCGACCAAGCTGCGCGCGAAGGCGACCGAAATGGTCGGCAAGCTCACTCGAGCGCGGCGGCACCTTGGCCGAGGAAGCAACGGCAATCGGATCCAAGGTCGAAACCGCGACCGGTTTCCGGCGCGATGCCTCGCCGCCCGGCGTGCCCTCGGGCGTGATCACCGCGGCGTTCCGCACCGCCAAGGATGGCGTCGGACAGACCCCCGGCGCCGGCGGCAGCGAGTGGATCGTTTTCCGCGTCACCGATGTCAGCGTGCCGCCGGTTGACGCCGCCTCCGACGAGGTGAAGAAACTGAAGGACACGCTGCAGCGCGGCCTGACCGACGAACAAGTCGCGCAGTATGTTTCGAAGATCGAGTCGGAAATCGGCACGACAATCAATCAGGCGGCCTTCGCACAGGTGACGGGCGCGAACAACTGACCCAATCCTGGAAGCAAAGCGATGGACGACCTCAAATCTATCATCGGAAAAGTCGCCACCGGCGCCACACTGTCGCGTGAGGAGGCCGCGTCCGCCTTCGACAGCATGATGTCCGGCGAGGCGACGCCCTCGCAGATGGGTGGGCTGCTGATGGCGCTGCGGGTGCGCGGCGAGACCGTCGACGAGATCACCGGCGCGGTGTCGGCGATGCGCGGCAAGATGCTGCGGGTCAAGGCGCCGGCGGAAGCGATCGACGTGGTCGGCACCGGCGGCGACGGCTCCGGTTCGGTCAACGTGTCGACCTGCGCCTCCTTCATTGTCGCCGGCGCCGGCGTGCCCGTCGCCAAACACGGCAACCGCGCGCTGTCGTCGCGCTCGGGCGCGGCCGACGTATTGGCTTCGCTCGGGGTCAGAATTGATCTTTCGCCCGAACAAGTCGGCCGCTGCGTGCAGGAAGCCGGCATCGGCTTCATGTTCGCGCCCGCGCATCATCCCGCCATGAAGAACGTCGGCCCGACCCGGGTCGAAGCTCGCCACCCGCACCATCTTCAACCTGCTTGGTCCGCTTTCCAATCCTGCCGGCGTCAAGCGGCAGATGGTCGGCGTGTTCTCGCGGCAATGGGTGCAGCCGCTGGCGCAGGTCCTGAAGAACCTCGGCTCCGATTCCGTCTGGGTGGTGCACGGCTCCGACGGGCTCGACGAAATCACCCTCACCGGCCCCAGTTTTGTCGCCAGCCTCGAGAACGGCAACATCCGCACCTTCGAGGTGACGCCGGAAGACGCAGGTCTCACGCGCGTCGGTGGCGACGCGCTCAAGGGCGGCGACGCCGACGCCAACGCGGTGGCGCTGCAAAGCGTGCTGAGCGGCAAGCCGAGCGCCTATCGCGACGTCGCGCTGTTGAATGCCGCGGCCGCGCTGATCGTGGCAGGCCGCGCCAAGGATTTGAAGGAAGGCGTGGCGATCGGCACAAAATCGCTCGACAGCGGCGCGGCCGCCGCCCGCCTCAAGCATCTGATCGCGGTTTCCAACGGCTGACCGCGGGAGCGACCGACATGTCCGACATCCTGAACAAGATCGAGACCTACAAGCGCGAGGAGATCGCCGCCGCCAAGCAGGCGCATCCGTTGGCCAAGCTCGAGGCGCTTGCGCGGTCCGCCTCGCCGCCGCGCGGTTTCCTGCGCGCGATCCGGGAGAAGCTGGCGCGCGGCGACTATGCGCTGATTGCGGAAGTGAAGAAGGCCTCGCCCTCCAAGGGACTGATCCGCGCCGACTTCGATCCGCCGGCGCTGGCGAAGGCCTATGAGGCCGGCGGCGCGGCATGCCTGTCGGTGCTGACGGATACGCCGTCGTTCCAGGGCCATCTCGATTTCATGGTAGCGGCGCGCGCGGCGACCAATCTGCCGGTGCTGCGCAAGGATTTCCTGTTCGACACCTATCAGGTGGTCGAGGCCCGCGCCCATGGCGCCGACTGCATCCTGATCATCATGGCCGCGCTCGACGATGCCGTTGCCAGGGATCTCGAGGACGCGGCGATCGCGCTTGGCATGGACGTGCTGATCGAAATCCACGACCGCGCCGAACTCGATCGTGCGCTGAAGCTTCGCTCGCCGATGATCGGCGTCAACAACCGCAATTTGCGCACCTTCGAGACCACGCTCGCCACCAGCGAGGCGCTGGCGCCGCTGATCCCCAAGGATCGCCTGATGGTCGGCGAAAGCGGCATCTTCGCGCCTGCCGACCTCGCCCGGCTGGAGCGCGTCGGCATGACGACCTTCCTGGTCGGCGAAAGCCTGATGCGCCAGGCGGACGTCACCATGGCGACGCGCGCGTTGCTGACGCGCACTGACGCGCCGCGCGCCACCGGGACCCGCTAGAAGATGGCGCGGAAGGCTCCCAAGGCGGCGGCGCCCTCACCCATATCGACAGCAGCGGCGAAGCGCGGATGGTCGACGTGTCGGCGAAGCCTGCGACCGAACGCACAGCAATTGCCGAAGGCCGCGTCGTCATGAGCAAGACGACGCTCGAACTGATCGTGTCCGGCAACGCCAAGAAGGGCGACGTGCTGGGCACCGCCCGCATTGCCGGCATCATGGCGGCGAAACGCACCTCGGATCTGATACCGCTGTGTCATCCGCTGGCGCTGTCGAAGGTCACGCTCGACATCACGCCGGACAAGAAGCTTCCGGGCTGCATCGTCCGCGCCACCGTGAAGGTCACCGGGCCGACCGGCGTCGAGATGGAAGCGCTGACGGCGGTGTCGGTCGCGTGCCTGACGATCTACGACATGATCAAGGCGGTCGAGCGCGGCGTCCGCATCGAGGGCATTCACCTCGTGGAAAAAAAGGGCGGCAAGTCCGGACATTATCGCGCGCCGGATTGAAGTGTTTTCAAGCGAAAGCCTGCCCCGGACTTGTACGGTTGCGAACACCTGCGTCCACCGAACTAACGTTTCGTTAACCAGACTTGCTAACGTCAATTCCATTTCGGCGCGGTACCGAGAGTCATGGGCCGGAAGCGCGGGAGTTGTTTCCGGGGGATAATTCCTGGCAGCGATCGCGTTCAATGATTTCAATCGGCACCGCCTGGTTCAAGATCTCGCCTGGATTTCGCGGCGGACCGATCCGCTGGCTGATCCTCGGCGGCGTGCTGCTGATCGCCGCGATCGCGATCGGCGCCACCATCATGGCCGGCAATTTCCGCGAGCGCGCGCTGCGCAACAGCGAGCGCGAGCTGGAAAACACCGTGCTGCTGCTGGCCCGCCACTTCGACCAGCAACTCGAGGACTTCGAGGTCGTCCAGACAGGACCTGGTCGCCTTCATGCGATCCGACGGGATCGCCACGGCGACGAACTACAGGCGGCAGATGTCCAGCCGGGACATCCACCTGATGCTCAAATCCAAGATCGAGCGCGCTGTCCTATGTCGGCGGCGTCAACGTGTTCGACGCCGACGGCAAGCTGATCAACTCGTCGGACGTCTGGCCGGTCCCGCGCCGTCAACGTCGCCGACCGGGCCTATTTCAAGACCTTCAAATCCGACTCCGAACTCGCCCGCCGTGCTGATCGAGCCGGTGCTACAGCCGCATCACCGGCGTCTGGACCACCGTGATCGCGCGCAAGGTCACCGGACCGAACGGCGAATTCCTCGGCGCCATCGGCCGCGGCATCGAGCCGGCCAATTTCGAAAAATTCTTCGCCTCCGTGGCGCTCGGAGTCGGGCGCCGCGATCGCCATGCATCACCGCGACGGCACCCTGCTTGCGCGCTATCCGCATGTCGACGAGATGATCGGGAAGAACTTCAAGACCGGCCCGGCCAGCCAGCAGCAGGTGCTTCGAGCTGCCCACGAGCACGTCCCGCCTGACCAGCCCGATCGACGGCAAGGACCGCCTGATCTCCTCGCGCGCCCTGAGCAGCTTCCCGATCGTGATCGTTGCCGCCACGACCACGGCGGCGGCGCTGGCCGACTGGCGCGAACAGATCGCGCATCCTGATCGCGGTGACCGCCCTGTCCGTGCTCGCCATCGCCGTCCTGCTGTTCCTGGTCGTGCGCAAGCTGTCGCAGCAGCACCGCGCCTCGCAGCAACGGCTGACGCTGGAAAAGCAGCGCCTCGACACCGCCGTCAACAACATGACGCAGGGCCTGCTGCTGTTCGATTCCTCGCAGCGGCTCGTCATCTGCAACCAGCGCTACATCGAGATGTACGGCCTGTCGGCCGACGTCATCAAGCCGGGCTGCAGTTTCCGCGACGTCATCGCCCATCGCAAGGAGACCGGATCGTTCGACGGCGACGTCGAGCAGTATGTCGTCGCGCGTGCTGCGCGACATCGATCAGCGCAACGCGATGGTGATCACGACGCCCGACGGACGCTCGATCCAGATCGTCAACGAGCCGCTGGCGGACGGCGGCTGGGTCGCGACCCATGAAGACATCACCGAGCGCCGCCGCGACCGAGGAGCGCATCACCCACCTCGCCCATTACGACGCGCTGACCGACCTGCCGAACCGCGCGCTGTTCCACGAACAGCTCAAGCACGAATTGCCCCAGCGTCACGCCGGACCGGCAGCTTGCCGTGCTCTACATCGACATCGACGAATTCAAGAGCGTCAACGACTCGCTCGGCCACCTGATCGGCGACGAACTGCTGAAAGCCGTCGCCATCAGCCTGCGCGGCTGCGTCGCGCGAAACCGATTTCGTGGCCCGGCTCGGCGGCGACGAATTCGCCATCGTCCAGACCGCCGTCGAAGGCGCGGACGACGTCACCGAGCTCGTCGCACCGCATCTATCGAGGCGATCCGCGCGCCCTATGAATGCCTCGGCCATCAGGTCACCACCGACGCCTCGATCGGCATTGCGCTGGCGCCGCAGGACGGCTCCGATCTCGACCAGATCCTGAAGAACGCCGATCTGGCGATGTACGCCGCCAAGGCCGCCGGCCGCCGCACCTATCGCTTCTTCGAGCCCGAGATGGACGCCCAGGTCCGCGCCCGCCGCATCCTGGAGATCGACCTGCGCCAGGCCATCGCCGACGGCGGCTTCGAGGTCTACTACCAGCCCTGCCTCGACCTGCAGGACGACAGGATCACCGGCTGCGAGGCGCTGCTGCGCTGGCGCCATCCGGAGCGCGGCATGATCTCGCCGGCCGAGTTCATCCCGATCGCCGAGGAGACCGGCCTGATCAACCAGCTCGGCGAATGGGTGCTGACCACGGCCTGCATCGAGGCCGCGAGCTGGCCCGACGATGTCCAGCCTCGCGGTCAACGTCTCGCCGGTGCAGTTCAAGAGCGGCACGCTGGCGCTGAAGGTCATCGCAGCGCTGGCGGCCTCGGGCTCTGGCCGCGAGCCGGCTCGAGCTCGAGATCACCGAGGCCGTGCTGATCCGCGACGACGATGCCGCGCTCGCCATCCTGCATCAGCTGCGCGCCATCGGCGTGCGCATCGCGCTCGACGATTTCGGCACCGGCTATTCCTCGCTGAGCTATCTGCAGCGCTTCCCGTTCGACAAGATCAAGATCGACCGCTGCTTCATCACCGACATCGCGCGAAGCCGGAGGGCTCGGCCAGCATCGTGCGAGGCGGTCGTCAACATCGCCGCCGCGCGCCACATGACGACGACGGCCGAAGGCGTCGAGACCGAGCAGCAGCGCGAGATGCTGCGCGCGCTCGGCTGTTCGGAGATGCAGGGCTATCTGTTCAGCGCGCCGAAGCGAGCAGCCGACGTCAAGCAGTTGCTGCTCGCCCACCGGCAAGGTCCCGAAGCCGCAGGCGCCAGCCGGACCGGCAAGCGCAAGCCCGTCGCCCGCAGCGCTTGATCTCAAGATCCCTAGTTCGGAACCGGCCGCTTCGCAGATGCCGGCGCATCGGCGTTGACGGTGACGCCGCGCAACTGGTTGAAGGCGGCCTGCAGCGCCTTGTCGTCCTTCTCGGACGGCGGCACGTAGGCCTGCGAACCGGTCTGCTGCTCGGCGCCGTCGCCGGCCAGATGCCCGCGCATCGACGCCTCGCTCCGCTGATCGGCGCGGGTCTTCAACTCGTCCGGCACATCCTGCAGCACCTCGATATCGGGCTTGATGCCCTGCGCCTGGATCGATTTGCCCGACGGCGTGTAGTAACGCGCGGTCGTCAGCGCCAGCGCGCCATTGCCGGCGCCGAGCGGGATGATGGTCTGCACCGAGCCCTTGCCGAACGAGCGCGTCCCGATGATCGTGGCGCGCTTGTGGTCGCGCAGCGCGCCGGCCACGATTTCGGAAGCCGAGGCCGATCCGCCGTTGATCAGCACGACCAGCGGCTTGCCCTTGGTGAGATCGCCGCCGCGGGCGGTGAAACGCTGGGTTTCCTCCGGCGTCCGGCCGCGGGTCGAGACCACCTCGCCGCGCGCCATGAACGTGCTCGACACCGATACAGCCTGATCGAGCAGGCCGCCCGGATTGTTGCGGAGGTCGACGACGTAACCGGCAAGCTTCTCCGGCGGGATCGCCTTCGACATTTCCGTGATCGCCTTGCGCAGGCCCTCGGTGGTCTGCTCGTTGAAGCTGGTGATGCGGATATAACCGATGTCGCCGCCCTCGGTATGCCAGCGCACCGGCCGCACCCGGATCACCTCGCGCACGATCGCGACATCGACCGGCGCGTCCGAACCCTTGCGCATGATCTTCAGACGGATCTTGGTGTTGGGCGCGCCCTTCATCTTGACCACGGCCTGATCGAGGGTCAGCCCGGCAATGGCGTCGTCGTCGATCTGGGTGATCACGTCGCCGGACATGATGCCGGCCTTGGCGGCGGGCGTATCGTCGATCGGCGCCACCACCTTGACGAGGCCGTCTTCCATCGTGACCTCGATGCCGAGCCCGCCGAACTCGCCATGCGTGGTCTCCTGCATGTCGCTCCAGCCCTTCGCATTCATGTAGCGCGAATGCGGATCGAGCGAGGAGATCATGCCGTTGATCGCGCCTTCCATCAGCTTGCCGTCGTCGGGCTTCTCGACATAGCTGGCGCGGATGCGTTCGAACACGTCGCCGAACAGATTGAGCTGCGCGTAGGTGGTGTCGGCGCGGGCCGCGGCCCTGGCGGCGGCGACCAGATGCGCGCCTTGCGGTCCTGCGACCAGCAAGGTCAGGCACACACCCGTGGCCGTGCCGAGGAGAAAGGTCAAATTCCTGCGCATCCTGCGATCCTTCTCGTTATTTTCGGCCACGATTTCGATCTGAATTGGATGTCCCGGGCCCGGCGGCGGGCACCACACAATGGCATTTTGGTCGGATCATGGCGTTCCATTCCGGGACAGTACGGATGACGGGAGCTGGCTGGGGCCGGAACGGGCCTATTGTGACCGCGGGCGATGCCATCCCACCCACAACTGTCATACCCGCGTACGCGGGTATCCAGTACGTTGCGGCTTCTCGGTTCTATCACTGGCTTCTCTGGAATACTGGGTCACCCGCTTGTCTCAGACCGTCGCGCTTGCGCGCCTCGAAGGACGACGGCCCGTCGTGGCCGATTTATCCTTCGAGCTCGCTACGCTCGACTCGGATGACGGACTGGAACATGATACACCTTCGCGTTCTCGCGACGCATTGCGCCCGAGGTTTGCTGGAAACTCTTCGCCCTCGATAGTCAGAGGGCGCAGGGAAGACCGGGTGCGCGCTGCACCCGCGGTCTCGTGTGCAATGTGCACAAAGAGTGCGCACACGAGCATACAGGTCCAGCGGAGAGCATCCGGCCTTCCCTGCGCAATGGCTTTACGGCTTATAACGTGCTCTCCCCGGAGAACGGCTCTTTTGCCTCCGTTGCGCCCTGAGAAGCAGTTGCCTCCAGGTGCATTGACGCCAGCACCGCGGCGTCAGGACCACACGTCTTTGCCGTACGCTTCAGCCGCGCTCGTCAGTCGCAGCCTTCGCGTCCACCGCATCCCCGTCCCACGTTCGTGACGATGGCCGACGCCCCTCTGGTCGGGACGGGATGGCGATAGATATGCCCCTGATTTGGCCTTCGGATAAAGCGAAATATTTTTGATTTCGGGGCTTGACAGATTTCCGAAAATCGGAAGTGATTTGCCCGTCGGGTCGATTTGTCGCTCTTGCACGCTCCATGAACGGCCTCCGAATGAGAGCCTGCGGGCCGTCGGAGAGTAACCACACCGCTATCGGTTACCGCCGACGCCCGTTCTCAAGACCAAGGCCGACGTTGGCCGTCGACGTACGTCGACTGTTTACCCAGAGCGGTTATTGACGCTTAACGCGTGAAGGGTAATTCTCCTGCAACCAAAAATAAGGAGCCAAGGATGCAAAGAACAATCGTAGCGGCATTGGCACTTTTATCCTCTGCAACGGCCATGCAGGCGCAAAACACTTCCGCAACCGCCGTGCCCGTTACGGTAACGAACTTCACCCGCGCCGAAACCGACATGTATTTCGGCGGCATGGTCAAAGATGGCGCTTTGGGAAAGTTCACCCATCGCCGCGAACCGGCAAACGTCGACAAGCAAGACGTCATCCGCATGAACCGCGACACGCTCTATTCCGTCACGCGGTGTTCGACCTCGATGCCGGGCCGGTCACAGTCACCATGCCGGACGCCGGGCAAGCGGTTCATGTCGATGATGATCGTCGATGAGGACCACTACGTGCCGTCGGTTTTCTACGGTGCGGGCTCGCACACCCTCACAAGGGACAACATCGGTACGCGCTACGTCATGCGCAGCGGTGCGCACGCTGGTCGATCCCGCGGACCCGAAAGACGTCGCAGCAGGTCCACGCGCTTCAGGACACGCTCAAGGCGAGCCAGAAAGACATCGGCAAATTCGAAGTGCCGAACTGGGATCACGCCAGTCAGAAGAAGGTGCGCGATGCGCTTCTCGTCCTCAACACCACGGTCTCCGATTTCAAGAATGCGTTCGGAGCCAGAGGCAAGGTCGATCCGATCATGCACCTGATCGGCACCGCCTCGGGCTGGGGCGGCAATCCCGACAAGGATGCGACGTATGCCATGGTTACGCCGCCAAAGAACGACGGCACTACGGTCTACAAGCTCAACGTCAAGAACGTGCCCGTTGACGGCTTCTGGTCGGTCAGCGTCTACAACGAGGACGGCTACTTCGAGAAAAACCCGTACAACGCGTACTCCCTCAACAGCATCACCGCCCAGAAGGAAGCCGATGGCTCAATCGCCATTCAGTTCGGCGGTTGCGATGGTAAAATTCCGAACTGCCTCCCGATCATGAAGGGTTGGAACGCCGCCGTCACGGATGTATCGCCCGCGCCCGGAAATCCTAAGCAGAAAATGGAAATTCCCGGAGCCGCAGCCCGTGAACTGAGGGAGAAAGTGATGCAGCTCAACAATGCTGTGAAGCTCGCAACCCTTGCTCTCGCGCTGACTATCTGCTCGGCGAACGCGCAAACAAGCGAGGTGGCGAAATATCCAATTGTGAACTACACGGATGCCTCGCCACACAAGTCGACCTTTGCGCGCGTCAACGGTGTCAACCTCAATTATCTCGACTGGGGCGGTGATGGACCGGCCCTTGTTTTGATACATGGGATCGGTGACGACCCGCATATTTTCGACGATCTTGCCTCGCTCCTGCACGACCGCTTCCGCATCATAGCCTACGCACGGCGCGGCCATGGCCTTTCGGATGCGCCGCCGGATGCCTCATATGACGCGGCGACGCTCACTGAGGACTTCCGGCAACTGGTCGACCACCTTGGCATCCAGCGCATGAGCGTGATCGGCTGGTCGATGGGCGCCAACGAAGGCACCGCGTTCGCAGGCCAGTATCCCGAGCGCGTCGACAAGCTCATCTATTTGGATGGCGGCTATGACTGGTCCACGCCGGTCTTCTTCAAAGCGTTCGGGGACATTGTTGCAGCGAACAGTCCGGGCGCTTCCGATGTCCGGTCACTTGACGCGGTTCGCACCTGGTATCACACGGCATGGCCCGGGAAGGCCGTTCCCTGGACGCCCGGGCTTGAAGCGTATCTTCGCGACCTAACGCAGCCCGATGCCGCCGGAACACTGCATCTGAAACCGAGCGATCAAGCGTCCGCAGCAGTTTTCGCTACGCTTGGCAACTGGAAGCGCGACTACACCAAGGTGCAGGCACCCACTCTCGCGCTCTATGCCACCACCTTCTTCCCGCTCGACAGCACGGATCCTGCTCTCGTAGAAAAGCTGCGCGATTTCAATCAGAACATCATGGTCCCCTTCCGGCAAGCCAGCATGGAGCGCGTCCGGCGCGAGCTAAGAAACGTGACCGTAAAACAGATCGGCGACCGCAACCATATGACGATCGGCTTGCAACAGCCGGACGCGGTCGCCGCGACGATCCGCGAATTCCTGCTGACACCGCCAGCCCGGTGAGTTGAATTGTGGCCGCCTTGTCTTTCAGCGCACTGCCCAGCTTCCACCTGCCCGGTCTCCGCGCCGTAGAAAGCCGAATTGAAAGACCAATGAACCAAAGCAACGAACTACGGGTGGAGCCTGCAATCATCCCAACCGATGAGGTGCGCGCCCTCGTCGGCGAGCTCGAGGCTGTGCTGGCGGCGGAGTATCCGCCGGAGCAGCGGCATGGACTGGATATCGCCGCGATCTTTCAACCGCACATCCGCTTCTTCATCGCGCGGCTGCACGACGTGGCGGTGGGTTGCGGCGGCGTCGCGCTGTTTCCTGACTACGCCGAGGTCAAGCGCATGTATGTGCGGGAGAGCGCACGGGGACAGGGCGTGGCTGACGCCATCGTAGCGCGCATCGAGGCGGAGATTCGTAACGCCGGGCTTTCGGTGCTGCGGCTGGAAACGGGAGTCCGCCAGCTGGCCGCCATGCGGTTCTATGCCCGCGCCGGATTTCGGGAATGTCCGGCGTTCGGCGCCTATGCGTCGATGGCGCCGCAGGCCATTGCGACCAGCGTGTTCCTTGAGAAGCGGATTGGACCGGCGAAGCCGTAGGCGTTGCCGGAGCGATGGCGGGTTAAAGAGAATCCGCCCTACACGGCTGTTTTGATTATATTATTTCTCGATCCCCTGAATGTGAGAGAGGACGGCTTTCCCGCGCGTCCTTATTTTTTGATATCAAATAATATCAGCAATTATGCTGGTTGCATCAGGGATTGATCCCATGACCGTCGACGCCCTTGCCCCTTCCGCTTCGACCCCCTCCTCCATCAAGGTCAACACCCGGGTGGAAGACCGCCCGGCCATGGTCGTCGGCAGCGGCTACATTGCCATTCTGATCGGACTGGTCTTCCTCGCCGCCGCCGGCTTCACCGCCTACGGCGCCTTCTGGCGGGATTCCTTCGGCAGTTTCCATTTCTCGTACTGGATGTTGATTGCCGCAGTCGGCCTGCTTGCGATCGCTGCACTCTCCTGCATTTCGATCTATTCGCTGCAACCGAACGAAAGCGCGGTGCTGACCCTGTTCGGATCCTATGCCGGGACCGACTCGACGCCGGGTCTGCGCGCGACCATTCCGTTGTTCCGCGCCACCAAGGTATCACAGCGCGTCCGCTACCATGAATGCGCCAAGCTGAAGGTCAACGATCTCATCGGCAACCCGATCGAGATCGGCGCGGTCGTGGTGTGGCGCGTCGCCGACTGCGCCAAGGCGCTGTTCCAGATCAACAACTATGCCGATTTCGTCGGCGCGCAGACCGAGTCGGCGCTGCGGCATGTCGCCGGCCGCCACCCCTATGATTTCGACGAAGCCGGCGCGCACCCCGGCAGCGATGGCGGCACGAGGCCGGAGGCGGCGCGCACGCTGTCGCTGCGCGAAAGCGGCGACCAGGTCACCGACGGACTTGTTGCCAAACTGCGGGAACGGCTCGAAGTCGCCGGCGTGACCATCGACGAGGCATGGATCAACCACCTCGCCTACGCGCCCGAGATCGCGCCGGTGATGCTGCGCCGCCAGCAGGCCAGCGCTGTCATCGCCGCCCGCAAGCTGGTGGTGGCCGGCGCGGTCGACATCGTCAAGGAAGCCCTCGAAAAGCTCAGGGAGGAAACCGACATCGATCTCGACCCCGAACGCAAGGCGGCCATGGTGTCGAACCTGCTGGTGGTGCTGGTGTCCGACAAGGACGCGACGCCGGTCGTCAACACTGGAACGCTTTATGCTTAAACGTGGGCGCCCCAGGGGGCCTGCGAAGGAGCCGGTGCTGCTGCGGCTCGGCAACCCCTTGCTCGCGCTGATCGACCGGCTGGCCTCCGCCGAGCTGCGATCGCGGCAGGGGCAGATCGAGAAGCTGCTGCACGAGGCGCTGACACGGCGCGGCGCCTGGCCGCCGAAGGCCGCTCCGGAGGATTCTGCTGAAGACGGCGAGACTCCGGAGCCGACACGGGAATAGTTTAAGCGCGAAGCGCCTCGCGGTTATCAGCCGCTTTAATGAAGGAATGCGCGAATGAGACTTCGCATGCGACTTCGTAACGGACCTGGCATCGGTGCAGCGTGTCTGATCGTATTAGTGGCCATCGGCCTGACGGGTGCTCGCGCTGACGAGGCACAGGACAGGTCGGCGCAGGTCGACAGCCTGTTCAAGGCGTGGGACAAGCCGACCTCGCCCGGTTGCGCATTGTCGATCATGAAGGACGGCCAGATCGTCTACGCGCGTGGCTATGGCATGGCGGACCTCGAGCATGATGTAAAAATAACGCCGGCCAGCGTTTTTCACGTCGCTTCCGTCTCCAAGCAGTTTACCGCCGCCTCGGTCCTGATGCTGGCCAGCGAAGGCAAGGTGTCGCTCGACGACGAGGTGAGGAAGTATGTCCCGCAACTTCCCGACTTCGGCGTTCCCATCACCATCCGCCATCTGATCCATCACACCAGCGGGTTGCGCGACCAGTGGGATTTGCTCGGGATCGCCGGCTGGCGCTACTCGCTCGACCTGATTACCGACGGCGACGTGCTTTCGGTTCTGTCGCGGCAAAAACAGCTCAACTTCGCGCCGGGCTCAAAACACCTCTACTCCAATACGGGCTTCACGCTGCTGGCCCAGATCGTCAAGAACGTCAGCGGTCAATCGTTTCGCGCCTTTACACGGGATCGCATCTTTCTGCCGCTCGGCATGACGCACACCCACTTTCGGGACAATCACGCCGAGATCGTGAAAGACATCGCCTACGGCTACAAGCGGACCGGCGACGGCTTCGAGCTGAGCATTCCGAATTTCGACACGGTCGGCGCAACCAGCCTTCTCACGACCGTCGAGGACCTCGCGCGGTGGGACGAAAACTTCTACAGCCACATTCTGGGAGGCGCGGCGCTGGCCGCTCAACTCGAAGAACGCGGCCGGCTCAATGACGGGACCAGCCTCAATTATGCCGGTGGTCTGGAAATCAATCGCTATCGCGGGCAGAAACTCGTCGAACACTCGGGTGGCGATGCCGGATACCGGGCGCATCTGGCCCGCTTTCCCGACCAGCATTTTTCCGTTGCCTTGACGTGCAATATCGCGGAGGCCGCGCCCGCTGTGCTCGCACGCCGGATCGCGGATATCTATCTCGCAAATGCACTAGCCATCCGTGGCGCAAACCTGAGTGCGGTGCTTGCGCCGCAGCCAGGCGAGGAACAACTCGCCAGATGGGTCGGGCTCTACACCGAGCGCGATGAAGGCGATCGGGTATTCGTGGTCACATCCAGCAACGGGAAACTTCAAGGCAACATCGGCGTGTATGGCAGAGGCTTCAACCATGGACGCCATCGGCGCCGATCGTTTCCGTTACCCGATCAATCCGCGGACGGAAGTGGCTTTCGAAGAGGGCAAGGCCGGAGGTCCGGCAGAAGTGACGACCTATCTCGATGGCAGGAAGGCGCATCACTATGTCCGCGTGCCGCCCTACAACCCCTCGGATTCGGAGCTGCAGCAATTTGCCGGCACCTATCGCGCCGATGAAGTGGACATGCCCTATGAAGTCGTCGTCAAGGGCCGTCAACTGTCGGTTCGTTCGCTGAAAACGCGTGACGTGACGCTGATGCCCGTCACCGCCGATCTGTTCGACGGCGGCGGCATGCGGGTTCGATTTACCCGCAATGCCGAAGGCGCCGTTTCCGGCGCCTTGCTGAGCACGTTTCGGGTGTACGATATGCGATTTGAGCGATCGCGTTGAAAGTTTTCGCCGAGACGACTGGCCTTCTCACGCGCGGTAGGCGGTCTTGCCGGTGCCGCGATAGAGCACGCGGACCTGTTCTTCCGAGACTTCCTTGTGGAACGCCAGCGCCTCGGGCTCGAGGTCGCGCTTCGGCACATGCGCCGGCAGAAAGTTAGCGTAGCGATCCTTGCCGCGCACCAGCGTCGCCCAGTCCCGCGCGCCGACCGCCTGCTTCAAATGGGTCGGGATGTAGCGAACGGCCAGTCCGATGCGCCGGTCGTCGGAGCGGTTCGGCTCCGATCCGTGAAACAGCAGCACATGATGCAGCGAGGCCTGGCCGGGCTTCAGCTCCACATACACCGCCTTGGCCTCGTCGACCTCGACGGCGATCTCCTGCCCCCGGGTCAGGAGATTGTTCTGGTCGAACGTGTCCTCGTGTTGGACCTGCCTTGTGTGGGTGCCGGCAATGAACTTCATGCAGCCGGAAACCTTGTTGGCCGGCGACATCGCGATCCAGGCGGTCGCGACATCGGATGAGCTGAGACCCCAATAGGTGGCGTCCTGATGCCAGGACACGAAGCCCGGATCGTGCGCCTCCTTGATGAAGAAGCTGGTGTTCCAGCACAGGATGTCGGGTCCGAGTAAATCCTCGACCGCATCGAGAATTTTGGGATGCCGGATCATCTGGTCGATCCAGGTGAAGAGCACGTGGCTGCGATGGCGCATCTCCGCCTTGATCGGGCCGCCGCTGGAGGCCTCATAGTCCTCGAGCTTGCGGCGGAAATCCGCCACCTCGCCGGCGCTGAGCGCATCGAGGGGGAAGTGATAGCCGCGGTCGCGATAGTCGGCGACCTCAGGTTCGCTCAGCAATTTCGGCACAGGCTTCCTCCAGTTATTCTTGATCGAAGAATGGCCAAGGGTGGCGCGGCCCGATGAGGGATCGGCTGCCTGCTCTTCGATGAATGGCAGAATAGCGACCATTGCATGATCCCGCCAATGTGATCGATCGTGAAGCCGCCGGAGCTTGGTGCGATGCGGCATCAACCCCAGCTAATCCCGCGTGCAGGGTTCATTCGGAGAAATGCAATGCGCGCTATCCCGGCAACTATCTTGGCCTTGAGCCTTTCCTTGGGCCTTTTAATCGCCTTGTCTGCTTCCGCTGACGCCGCCACGGTGCATCACCGTCGGCACGTCGTTGCAAGTCCCACCCAGGTCTTCACGCCGGCTGTCCGTTCGGGTTTTGCCTACGCACCGGATGGACCTGTGATCCACGACCAATTCGAGAGCACCCGACCGAGCATATATGACAACAAGTATCAGGGCTGGGGTGGCTAAAACCACCCTGCTTCGTCGGGCGCGCGTTGACGCGCCCGTTGACCCGCAATGACGAACTACGGACTTGATGCCTTCCCCGCTTCGTGTAGCCCGCTCTGCCAGGTCGACGGCTGCGTGCCAAAACCGCGCTTGGCGCGGGTGCCGAGCCAGTAGCCGAATTGCGGCGGCACGTTGCGGAACGGGCCTTCGACGCCGAGCTTCAAGCGCGGCGTCCATCGGCCAGTTCGGGTTGTTGAGGATTTCGCGCCCGACCGCGATCAGGTCGGCCTGCCCATCGCGCAAGATCTGTTCGGCCTGGTCGCCGTGGATGATGAGGCCGACCGCCATGGTCATGATGTCGGCTTCGCGCTTCACATATTCCGACAGCGGCACCTGATAGCTGTATTTGATTTCCTTGCCGAGGATCGGCGCCATGCTCGGTGATGCCGCCGGACGAACAGTCGATGACGTCGACGCCCTTCGATTTGAGGATTTTCGCCAGCCGCGCGCTCTGCTCCGGTCCCCAGCCGGCATTGTCCTCGACCGACAGTCGGACGAATAGCGGCTTGTGGTCGGGCCAGTGCGTGCGCACCGCTTCCGTCATCTCGGTGATGAAGCGCATCCGGTTTGGCTTCCGAGCCGCCATATTCGTCGGTGCGCTGGTTGGATCGCTCCGACAGGAACTGATGCACGAGATAGCCGTGCGCGCCGTGCAGCTCCAGCACATCGAAGCCGGCCTCATGGGCGCGGCGCGCGGCGTTGCCCCAGGCCTGCACCAGGTCCTTCACCTCCTGCCGTTCCAGCGCCTTCGGCACCGGCCATTTCTCGCTGTGGGCGATCGCGCTCGGCGCCACCGGCGACCATGCGTCCCAATCGTCGATGTCGGACGTTCGCTGCAGCGGCCGGTCGCCTTCCCAGGGCCGCGTCGCGCGCGCCTTGCGGCCGGAATGGCCGAGCTGAATGCCGGCGACCGAATTCTGCTGCTTGATGAATTTGACGAGACGGCTGAGCGGCTCGACGAAGGCGTCGTCCCAGATGCCGAGATCGCCGACCGTGCCGCAGCCGCGCCGCTCGACCTTGGTCGATTCGACGACGACGAGGCCGGCGCCGCCGGCGGCGAATTTGCCGGCGTTCATCAGGTGCCAGTCGGTCGGAAAACCCTTCACGGCCGAATATTGATGCATCGGCGGCACCACGATGCGGTTCTTCAATTCCACGCCGCGGATCGTCATCGGTGAAAACAGCAGCGTTCCCGACATCTCTGGTTTCCTCGCGCCCACCAATTTTTTGCATCCCTGGCCGGCGGGACGCCGGCAGATGCGCGTCCGCCTGGTTTTATTGTTTGGCCGATGTCTCGGGCTTGTGCAGCCGTCTTTGGCGGTTTCGGCTTGGCCGGTGACGCCTTGGCCGCGGCCTTGTCAGAAGCTTTCGATGTCCCGCTGTCGCCGCGCGCGATTCCCCAGGGATCCGCGGATTTTTGTTCCTGGATGTTGCCCAACGACCGCTTGTAGGCGCGCTCCGCCTCTTTCTCGGACTCGATTTGCGAACGCGTCTTGTCCGGGTCAGGTTCGCCGGGACCCTGAACATGCGGTTGCGGCATCTGGGCCCAGGCCGGCCCGGCCAGCATCGCGATGACAGCCACAAGGCCTGCGATTTTTAGTTTTCATGGCACCATTCCTCGAATTTCGGGCCAAGGCTTAGCACAGCTCGCGCACCGGCTTAAGCGCCGGATGGGACGCCGTTGGCGTTCAAAACCGCCGGGGAATCAGCGGTTTCTGTCCAATTTGTAACCGGAACGGCTCGAACCATGCGCGCCTGTCGTCGCGACCCATCCGCGACGGCTAAACGCCACCAGGGATGGAGAACAAAAATGACGCGGAAATCACTGGGAGCGATCCTGATTTTGGGCGGCATGCTGACCGCGGCCCACGCCGATACCTGGGTGATGAAGGATACGCTGCGTCCGAACGGCCATGAGCGGTCGATGGCGGCCAAGCGCGCGGATGCCCGCAAATGCGGCGCCGCGCACGGCGGACGTTCCTTCAACGACGCTAGCGCCCCCAACATGAAGCAATGCATGATGGCGCGCGGCTGGGTGCTCGATCACGTCATCCCCGATCCGCCGTCGCGTCACGCGCGTTCCCCGGATGACTCCTGGAGCCCGCCGGCCGATAATTCCGCCATCGACGACCAGATCCAGCGCCAGCGCGATTTCGACCAGCAGAACTTCAACAACACCCAGCAGATGATCAATAGCCAGCAGATGCAGAACGATCAGATGTTCCAGCAACAGCAGCAGCAGATGATCAACGATATGAATAATCGGTGACGAAGGCGGCTTATCGCCCGTTGCCGGAACGCGCCCGGTTTTGTAAACGACGGGGATGAATTCCCCGCTTCTCCCCCACTCCGCCGACGCGCTGCTGTTCGATCTCGGCCGCGTCGTGCTCGATATCGATTTCGGCAAGGTGGCGGCCATTTGGGCCGGACATGCCGGCTGCGAGCCCGCGCACCTGGTCGGACGGCTTTGGCCCAATGATTCCTGGCAGCGCCATGAGCGCGGCGAGATCAGCGACGCCGAATTCTTCGAAAATCTGCGCGGCTCGCTCGGCATCGGCATATCGGACGCCCAGTTCCTGGAAGGCTGGAACGCGATCTTCACCGGCGAAATGCCCGGCATCGCCGCATCGCTCGCGCGTGCCGGACAAGCGCTGCCGCTGTATGCCTTCTCCAACACCAATCGCGCGCATGTCGCGCATTTCAGCCAAGCCTATGCCGACGTGCTCGGCCATTTCCGCGAAATCTATCTGTCGTCCACGATCGGGCTGCGAAAGCCGGAAGCGGCGGCCTATGATCACGTCGTGAAGGCGATCGGCGTGCCTGCCTCCACGAATTGTGTTCTTCGACGATTCCGCCGACAATATCGCACGGCGCGCGGGCGCGTGGCCTGACCGCGGTGCACGTGACGTCGCCCGACGACGTGGCAGAGGCGCTTGCCGCGCTCGGGATTTAGGAGTTTCGCCGTGGCCCTGATGCCGGTTGCCGATGCCCTTGCCGCGATCCTCGCCGGCGCCGAGCCGTTGCCCGAAGAAATGGTAGCGCTCGACACCGCCTTTCATCGCGTGCTGGCGCGCGACGTCGCGGCCCGGCGCACGCAGCCGCCGCAGGCGATGTCGGCGATGGACGGCTATGCCGTGCGCGCGGCCGATGCCGCCGATCTCACCGCGCGGCTGAAGGTGATCGGCGAGGTCGCGGCCGGCCGGCCGTTCGCGCGCAAGGTCGGGGCCAACGAAGCGGTGCGGATCTTTACCGGCGGCGTGATCCCCGACGGCGCCGACGCCGTCATCATCCAGGAAGACACGGCCGCCGACGGCGACCACATCACGATCACGGAAGCCGCCAAACCAGGCCGGCACATCCGCCCCGCCGGCGTCGATTTCCGCGAGGGCGACGTGCTGCTGGCCAGGGGCAGCCGCCTCACCGACCGCGACCTGTCGCTGGCGGCCGGCATGAACTATCCGGAACTGCCGTGCACCGCCGGCCGAAGGTCGCGGTGCTCGCCACCGGCGACGAGCTGGTGATGCCGGGCGCAACCCCCGGCCCCGGCCAGATCGTCTATTCCAACGGCTATGCGATACGGGCGCTGGCGCGCGCCGAGGGCGCCGAGACCATCGATCTCGGCATTGCCGCCGACACGATCGAGGCCACCACCGACGGCATCCGCCGCGCCCGCGACGCCGGCGCCGACATCCTGATCACCATGGGCGGCGCCTCGGTCGGCGACCACGACCTCGTCAAGCGCTCGCTGGAGGCCGAGGGCGTCGCCATGGCGTTCTGGCGGATCGCGATGCGGCCGGGCAAGCCGATGATGCACGGACGGCTGGGCGCGATGCGGGTGATCGGCCTGCCCGGCAATCCGGTGTCGTCCTACGTCTGCGGCTTCCTGTTTCTGGTGCCGTTGATTCGCGCGTTGTCGGGCCGCGCAGACATCCATCATGTCCGCGAGACGGCCCTGCTCGGCCGCGACCTCGCCGCCAACGACCAGCGCGAAGACTATCTGCGCGCGCGTCTTGGAGACGCGCGAGGACGGCGAGCTGGTCGCGGTCCCGGTCAGCCACCAGGACTCCTCGCTGCTTGGAAATCTCGCTGCGGCACGGGCACTTCTGATACGTCCGCCGTTTGCGCCGGCGGCGCGCGACGGGCACGCCGATCGAGTTCTTGCGCCTGCCCGAGTGAGGCGCCTCGATTCGCGCTCCCGGCAAAACCGCCGCGCGTTCACCTGAAATTAAGTGGTTGCGGAACATGTATCGAACATATAGTGTCCGTTCATGATTTGTTTCGAGGGCTAGTGTCTACAAATGGGAGTTTTGGACTCCCGCCCTCTCGAAACCGATCGGACTCGAAACACGACGATCGGACCTTGAGACGAGACTACGAACCGGGGGAATGCTCGAGATGCTTACGCGCAAACAGTACGAACTTCTGCGTTTCATCAACGAACGGCTGAAAGAGGCCGGCGTGCCGCCCTCCTTCGACGAAATGAAGGACGCGCTCGATCTGCGCTCGAAGTCCGGCATCCACCGCCTGATCACCGCGCTGGAAGAGCGCGGCTTCATCCGCCGCCTGCCCAACCGCGCCCGCGCCATCGAGGTGATCAAGCTGCCCGAACTGTCGGGCGGCGGTAACGGCAACGGCCGCCGCGGCTTCACGCCCAGCGTCATCGAAGGCACGCTCGGCAAGGTGCGCACCTCAACGGCCGCCGCCGAGGACGACGGCAACCGTCCGGTCGCGGTGCCCGTCATGGGCCGGATCGCCGCCGGTACGCCGATCGAGGCGCTGCAGACCCGCAGCCACACCATCAGCGTGCCGCCGGACATGCTCGGCAGCGGCGAACATTACGCGCTCGAAGTGCGCGGCGATTCGATGGTCGACGCCGGCATTCTCGACGGCGACATGGCGCTGATCCAGCGCAACGAGACCGCCGACACCGGCGACATCGTGGTGGCCCTGATCGACGAGGAGGAAGCCACGCTGAAGCGTTTCCGCCGCCGCGGCGCCTCGATCGCGCTCGAGCCCGCCAACACGTCCTACGAGGTCCGCATCCTGCCGCCGAACCGGGTCCGGATTCAGGGCAAGCTGATCGGGCTCTACCGGAAGTACTGAGCGCGACTCGGTCCCGTCGAGCGGCCAGCCTCGACAACGCAAAATCGCCCCGGCGCTTCGGCCGGGGCTTTTTTTCGTTCGAGCCTGCAAGTAGAGCCTTTTCGCAGCGCCGGCACCTGTCCCCAGAAATGCCCAGAACCGGGCAAAAGCTGTGTCCCGCGCAGATTGGCTTATCGGGGGGCGACAAGATGGTCACCAAGGACATCACCAGGATCGACATCACCAAGATCACCTGGCAGCGCGCCGGACGCGTCACCGAGCCTGGCCGCTACATGTTCCGGTATCGGCTGGCTGACGGTGACGGCCGAAGACCTCGCGATCTGGCAGCAATATCCGGAAGCCGCCTTCACGCTGGTCGAACTGCCTGACATTGCCGAGGACGGGCGGGAGCAATTCCATCTCGGCGCGTTCGAACTGCCGCTGCCTGCCGATGCCCGACGTGCATTGAGGCGCGCCCCTAGCGCCGAGACCCGTAGCGCGTTTGTGATCGGGCGCGCCGACCTCTGAGTCGCACAATTGCCCTGAACAGGCAAAAGCTCGCAGCCATAGTCCACTCTGATAGAGGCCTGCGCCTCAGGGAGGCACGGGTCTGCTATCTCGAACGAGGGAGCGATCCGATGTGTGACTATAGTCTGCATGCCCTGGCAACGCGTCCTGCCAAAGTCGGCGAGACGCTGATCTCAACCACCTTCCGCGGCACGTCGACCCGCGGCTTTGCCTCGCGAGAGCGAGCCCGCGGTCGCGGTCTGCATGCTGCCGGGCACTGAACTGGCGTTCGAACAAAACGTCAAATACGACAACCGCTGGATCTGGACGCGAACGTCCGGTTTCCGCGTCGGCAAATTCAACATCATCGATCCGCACTTCCGGGAGCGTCATCACGACGCGATCGAATTTCCGGACGGCAGCTATGTGCTGGTGACGCAGCTCTGCACAGGCCAGCGCGCGACCGTGCTGCAATTGCCGGTGGTTCATCCGGTCGCCGAGCGTGACAGCCGACGGAGGCTGCGCCCGAGCCCCGGCGGCATCGGCTTTCCGCCGGTTGAATTCGCGGTTGACGTTCGCAGCTCCGGCGGCGACCCTACTCCTCCGCCTGAACGTCGGCTTCCGACGGCGTGGCATCGACGCGCGCGGCGTCGCAGGCGTGGCGCGAGGATGGTTGTTTCCGCCTCGCCGATCGTCTGCGATCGCCGGCGACCACGGCCGGTCGATCCCCTTTGGCTTGACGGCATCGACGGCAAAGCCGTCGCGGCTCCGCCGCAGCGCCAGCGCGCCCTGCCGCCGCAGACGCTCGGCATCGATCACCGAAGCCGCGCAGGCTGCGGGCGCCGGACGCGCGGTCACGACCAGCGCGGCGCGTTCGCAATCGTCGCCAGCGCCTCGGGCCGCAGCGCCAGTGCGACGAAGCGCCGCCGGCAGCTCTGCGTCACGCAGCCGCTCGCATCGCAGGACACGCCCTCGGCGAGCGAGGCATCCGTCGCCGTCCGCGCATCGGCATCCGCCGCCAGCCATTCCTTGACCAGGAAGCGCATCCCTTGGCCGCGCGCATCAGATGCAGCCTTCCGTCTGGGCCGCGGACGCCGACATTGCGGCCGTCGGCGGAGATCAGAATATCCGGCTGCGGCACCCGCATCGCCCAGACCACCGCGACCAGCAGCACGGCCGCGCCGGACCAGCGCAGCGGCGTCCGCAACAGGCCGAGCAGGATGATGCCGATCGCTGGCCGCGATCAGCGGACCGATGCCGAACGCCGCCATGCGGCCGACCGCGCCGGGCAAGCGCCGCGACCCATTGCGTCACCACGATCATCCAGTCGATGCCGACGCCCATCAGCGCACCAGAACACGCCGTCGAAGCCGAACGGCATCGCGACGAGGCCGAGCAGCCCCGCCGGCATCACCAGCGCCGAGACCACCGGCATCGCCGCGAGATTGGCGAGCACGCCATAGGGCGTGACGCGGTGGAAGTGGAACGCCGCGTAAGGCGTGGTGGCGAGCCCCGCCACCAGCGAGGCCAGCAACAGCATCATGACCTCGCGGCCGCCCCACAGCGCCACGCGCGCGGTCGCGGAATGATCGGGCGCCGCAAACAGATGCGGCATGCCGATCTGCACCAGCGCGACCAGTCCGAGCGTTGCCGCAAACGACATCTGAAAACTCGGATGCACCAGCGCTTCCGGCGCGATCGACAGCACGATCAGCGCCGCGACCGCGAGCGTGCGAAAAGTGATGGCGCGGCGGTCGACCATGACCGCGATCAGCACCACCGCCGTCATGAAGAACGAGCGTTGGGTCGCCACTTCCGCGCCCGACAGCAGCAGATAGAACGCCGACGCCGCCAGGGCTGCGGCCGCCGACCATTTCTTGATCGGAAAGCCGACTGCGAGCGCCGGGAACAGCGCCAGCAGCGCCCGCACCGCAAAGAACACCACGCCGGCGACCACCGCCATGTGATAGCCGGAAATCGACAGCACATGGCCGAGGCCGGAGATGAACATCGCATCGTTGACGGGCGTCGGTGATCGCGTCGCGCCGGCCGGTCAGCAGCGCGGTCGCGATCGCGCGCTTGTCGCCCTCCAGCGTGGTGCGGATCCGCGCGTCGATCGCATCGCGCAGGCCCTGCATGAACGCCGCATAGCGCAGCCGCAAGCCGCCGCCGGCAGGCGGCTCCGCGGTCTTGATCGCGCCCATCACGAAGCCGGAGGCGCCGATGCCGGAGAAGAACATGTCGCGGCCGAAATCGTAACTGCCGGGCCGCAACGGCGCCAGCGGCGGCAGCAGCCGCGCCTTCAGTTCGACGAAGCTGCCGACCGTCGGGCGCGGTGCCCTTCTTCACCGACAGCCGCACCCGCTCGAGCTTGGTCGTGTCCGCGCGCGCTCTCCATCGTGACGACGCGCAGCACAAAGCGATCGGTGCGCTCGCGGATGTCGCGGGTCTCGACAAAGCCCGTCAGCGACACCGAAAACATCGGCCGCGCCAGCACGCCATGGCGCGATCCGCGCGGTCTTCCAGGTCGCGACCGCAAAGCCCGCCGCGAGCGCTGCGATCATCACGGCGACCGGAAACACCTTGTGCCGCCGCAGCAGGAACGCCGTCACGCAGAGCGCGATGGCGACGATGGCGGCGACCGACAGCACCGGCTCATGATCGGCGGCGAAATAGAACGCGATGCCGGTGCCGAACGCGACCGGCACCCAGGGCAGCAACCGCCCGGCGCCGGCTTCGGCGCGCACCCATTGCCGCAAGGTCTCGACGAACGGCGGCCATAGCGCCGGACGCTGACGGCACGTAGCCGCCGGCCGGCGCGGCCGCGCGCGGCGGCCACGTCCCGGCATAGCCCCGCCTGCCGCCCGGCGTGCTGCCCTGCTCCGCCATCACGCTACCCCTGCGATCCCGTGCAGGCGCGAGGCTACCGGAAGGTGTCGGCGCCGGGCTAGCGGAACGGATGAGGAATATCGGGGAAAGTCGACGGCGCCGTTGCTAGATCAACGGCGCCTTCGACGAGACGTGATGGCTGACGATCTTCCAGTCGCCGTCTTCGCGGATCGATCACCCAGGTGATCTTGACCGACAGTGGTTCGGCGCTCGTCGACAGTCGAACGATCGCCGTGCCCGCGATGTTGATCAGGTCGGGGCCGGCCGCTGCGGTCGCGACATCGGTGAATTGAACGGCCGGCGATCCGCCAGCGCGGCAGGCCGTTGAAATAGGACGTACGCCGTCCCGGCCGCGATACAGCTTCGGGTTCGAGCCGAAGAAGAACGCGTTCTTCGAATAGAGCGACGAGAGCGCGTCGGCGTCGAGTCTGCTGAACGCCGCCGCCCATTTCGCCATGATGCCGGATACGATGTCGTCGGCCGCGCTGCGCATCGGATCATCCAATCGTCGTGAAAACGGCCTCAACCCTTGCCGACTTCCTTCGCAAAGGTATCGCGCAGGCCGATGGTGCGGTTGAACACCGAGCTTGTCCGGCGTCGAATCCTTATCGCGCACGAAATAGCCCTGCCGCTCGAACTGCATCGGCTCGGTCGAATTGCTTTCGGCCATCGCCGATCTCGACCCGCGCGTCCGACAGCACTTCCAGCGACTGCGGATTGAGGTCGGCGGCGAAATTGCCGGCGTCCGGGCTCGGTTTGGCAAACAGCTGGTTGTAGACGCGGATTTCGGCCGGCCGCGACTGCGCCGCCGACAGCCAGTGCATGGTGGCCTTGACCTTGCGGCCGTCGGGCGCGTTGCCGCCCTTGGTCGCGGGATCGTAGGTGCAGCGCAGCTCGACCACCTCGCCGGCCGCGTTCTTGATCGACGTCCCGGCACTTGATGAAATAGGCGTAGCGCAGCCGCACTTCATTGCCCGGCGAAAGCCGGAAGAATTTCTTCGGCGGGTTCTCCATGAAATCGTCCTGCTCGATATAGAGCTCGCGGCCGAACGCGATCTGGCGGGTGCCGGCGTCGGGATCGTCGGGATGATTGATGGCCTCGAGTTCCTCGACCTGCCCTTCCGGATAATTCTCGATCACGACCTTGAGCGGCCGCAGCACCGCCATGCGCCGCTGCGACGGTCTTGTTGAGTTCCTCGCGGATGCAGAATTCCAGCATGCCGACATCGACCACGCTGTTGGCCTTGGCAACGCCGATGCGCTTGACGAATTCGCGCACCGCCGCCGGCGGCACGCCGCGCCGCTTCAGGCCGGCGATGGTCGGCATGCGCGGATCGTCCCAGCCGGCGACATGGCCGTCGCGCACGAGCTGGGTCAGCACCCGCTTCGACAGCAGCGTGTAGGTGAGATTGAGCCGCGCCATTTCATACTGGCGCGGTTTTGACGGCACCGGCAGCTTGTCGAGCAGCCATTCATAGAGCGGCCGGTGATCCTCGAATTCCAGCGTGCAGATCGAATGCGTGATGCCCTCGATCGCGTCCGACTGGCCGTGGGCGTAGTCGTAGCTCGGATAGATCGACCATTTGGTGCCGGTGCGCGGATGCTGCGGCATGCAGGATGCGGTACAGCACGGGATCGCGCAGATTGATGTTGCCGGAGGCCATGTCGATCTTGGCGCGCAGCACGCGCGCGCCGTTCGGAAACTCGCCGGCCTTCATGCGGCGGAACAGATCGAGGTTTTCGTCGACGGCGCGGTCGCGGAACGGGCTGTTCTTGCCGGGTTCCGTCAGCGTGCCGCGCTTGACGCGGATCTCCTCCTGCGACTGGTCGTCGACATAGGCGTGGCCGGCCTTGATCAGGCCCTCCGCCCAGTCATAGAGCCGGTCGAAATAATCCGAGGCGTAATAGAGGTCGGTTGCCCCAGTCGTAGCCGAGCCAGTGCACGTCGGCCTGGATGGAATCGATATATTCCTGCTCTTCCTTGGTCGGATTGGTGTCGTCGAAGCGCAGATGGCAGCGCCCGGCAAACTCCTGCGCGATGCCGAAATTGAGGGCAATCGACTTGGCGTGGCCGATATGCAGATAGCCGTTCGGCTCCGGCGGGAACCGGGTCACGATCCGGCTGTGCTTCTTGGAGTCGAGGTCGGCCTGGACGATGTCGCGAATGAAATCGCGCCCCGCCTCTGCCGCTACCGGTTCTGTGGTCATTGGGTGTTCCTGGTCGGATCAAGCGGACCTTCTGCCAAATTCGCCCCCGCCCGCCAAGCCTACTTTGCCGCATGGCGAGGCTTTAGTTATGCACCGTTCCTGCTATACACCACGCGCCTTCACAGCATCAGCCCTGCCCATATGACCGATTCCGTCGTCACCCGCTTTGCCCCCTCGCCGACCGGCTTCCTCCATATCGGGGGCGCCCGCACCGCGCTGTTCAACTGGCTCTACGCCAAGAAGCGCGGCGGCAAGATGCTGCTGCGGATCGAGGACACCGACCGCGAGCGGTCGACCGAGCCGGCCATTGCCGCCATTCTCGACGGCCTGAAGTGGCTCGAGCTCGATTGGGACGGCGACGTCATCTACCAGTTCAGCCGCGCCGCCCGCCACCGCGAGGTCGCCGAGCAGCTGCTCGCCAGCGGCAAGGCCTATCGCTGCTACGCCACGCCGGAGGAACTGACCGCGATGCGCGAGAAGGCGCGCGCCGAGGGCCGCACCCGCCTCTATGACGGGATGTGGCGCGACCGCGACCCGTCGGAAGCGCCGGCCGGCATGAAGCCGACCATCCGCCTCAAGGCGCCGCAGACCGGCGAGACCGTGATCGAGGACCAGGTCCAGGGCCGCGTGGTCTGGCAGAACGAGAACCTCGACGATCTCGTGCTGCTGCGCGGCGACGGCAACCCGACCTACATGCTGGCGGTGGTGGTCGACGACCACGACATGGGCGTCACCCATGTCATCCGCGGCGACGATCATCTGATCAACGCCGCCCGCCAGAAGCAGATCTACGACGCGATGGAATGGGCCATCCCGAACATGTCCCACATCCCGCTGATCCATGGGCCGGACGGCGCAAAGCTGTCGAAACGCCACGGCGCGCTCGGCGTCGAGGCCTACCGCGCGATGGGCTATCTGCCGGCGGCGCTGCGCAACTACCTGGTCCGGCTCGGCTGGAGCCATGGCGACCAGGAGATCTTCTCGACGCAGGAGATGATCGACGCGTTCGATCTGCCCGCGATCGGGCGTTCCGCGGCGCGCTTCGATTTCGCCAAGCTGGAAAACCTCAACGGCCACTACATCCGCCAGGCCGACGATCAAGCGCTCGTGACCATGTTCGAGAAGGTGCTGGACTACGTCCCCGACGGGCGCCGAGCTGAAGGCCAAGCTCAACGACACCACGCGCGCGCAATTGCTGCGGGCGATGCCGAGCCTGAAGGAGCGCGCCAAGACGCTGCTCGAGCTGATCGCGGGCTCCTATTTCATCTTCGCCGACCGGCCGCTCGAGCTCGAGCCGAAGGCCGCCGCGCGTGCTGACGCCGGAAACCCGCGCGCTGATCGGCAAACTCCGCGCCGCGCTGGAGGCGGTCACCGACTGGAGCGCGGAGACCACTGAAGCCGCGATGCGGAATTTCGCAGAGCAGAATAACCTCAAGCTGGGTGCGGTCGCCCAGCCGCTGCGGGTGGCGCTGACGGGACGTACGACCTCGCCCGGCATCTTCGACGTCCTGGCGGTGCTGGGACGCGACCAATGCCTCGCCCGGCTCGCCGATCAGGCTACCGGCTAAGCCCCTGCCAGAAGCCCTTCGAAGAGCCCCTGCCAAGTGCGGGGGCCTCCATCTTGCAGTGCACAGGGCAATAAGCTACCCATTTCGAAAGCCGTCTTCTAGACAATCCGGCCTGCCTTGTTATCTGCCCGGAGAACGGCATCAGGGTCGGCCCGGTTTCACAACGATTTCATCGGGGACTTCACGATGGACGCAAAATCCAGCAACAAAACAGCGACGCTCACGGTCGGTAACAAGACCTACGATTTCCCGATCCTCAGCGGCACGGTGGGGCCCGATGTCATCGACATCGCCAAGCTCTACGGCCAGGCCGGGATGTTCACCTACGACCCCGGCTTCACCTCCACCGGCAGCTGCCAGTCGAAGATCACCTATATCGACGGCGACGCCGGCATCCTCGAATACCGCGGCTATCCGATCGAGCAGCTCGCCGAAAAAGGCGACTTCCTCGAGACCTGCTATCTCCTGCTCTACGGGGAACTTCCGACCAAGGCGCAGAAGCAGGACTTCGACAGCCGCGTGATCCATCACACCATGGTTCACGAGCAGATGGCCCGCTTCTTCCAGGGTTTCCGCCGCGACGCCCATCCGATGGCGATCATGGTGGCTGCCGTCGGCGCGCTGGCCGCGTTCTATCACGACTCCACCGACATCAACGATCCGCAGCAGCGCATGATCGCCTCGATGCGCATGATCGCGAAAGTCCCGACGCTGGCCGCGATGGCCTTCAAATACACCATCGGCCAGCCCTTCATGTATCCGAAGAACTCGCTGTCCTTTGCCGAGAACTTCCTGCACATGTGCTTTGCGGTGCCGTGCGAGGACTACAAGATCAACCCGGTGCTGGCTGACGCGCTCGACAAGATCTTCATCCTGCACGCCGACCACGAGCAGAACGCCTCGACCTCGACGGTGCGCATCGCCGGCTCCTCCGGCGCCAATCCGTTCGCCTGTATCGCCGCCGGCATCGCCTGCCTGTGGGGCCCGGCGCATGGCGGCGCCAACGAAGCCGCGCTCGCGATGCTGGCCGAGATCGGCACGGTCGACAAGATTCCGGACTTCATCAAGCGGGTGAAGGACAAGAACAGCGAAGTCCGCCTGATGGGTTTTGGCCACCGCGTCTACAAGAACTACGATCCGCGCGCCAAGATCATGCAGAAGATGTGTCACGCGGTGCTCAAGGAGACCGGCCACGGCGACGACCCGATGCTCAAGGTCGCGCTGGAACTGGAAAAGATCGCGCTCAGCGACCAGTACTTCATCGACCGCAAGCTCTATCCGAACGTCGACTTCTATTCGGGCATCACGCTGAAGGCGATGGGCTTCCCGACCTCGATGTTCACCGTGCTGTTCGCGGTCGCCCGCACCGTCGGCTGGATCAGCCAGTGGAGCGAGATGATCGAGGATCCGCAGCAGAAGATCGGCCGTCCGCGCCAGCTCTACACCGGCGTCGGCCGCCGCGACTACGTCGACATGGCCAAGCGCAAGTAAGCGTCGGGCACAGCAGACCGAGGGAAGCCGGATGCGATCGTCGCGTCCGGCTTTTTCTTGTAGGGTGGGTAGCGAACCATCCACGTCATTGCGAGCGAAGCGCATCCATCTCGCCAACGAAAGAATGGATTGCTTCGTCGCTTCGCTCTCGCATGACGCTGACGGATTCTCAAGGAGGCACCATGCTCACCGGAAGCTGTCTGTGCGGAAGCGTCGCCTACGAGGTCGACGCCGCCCCCGGCCCGATCGTGCATTGCCACTGCGCCACCTGCCGCAAGACGCATGGCTCCGCCTTCTCGACGGTCACCAACGTGCCGCGCGACCGCTTTCGCTGGAGCAAGGGCGAAAACCTGCTCAAGGGATTTGAATCCTCGCCCGGCAAGACGCGATATTTCTGCACGCAATGCGGATCGCACATCGTCGCCGAGCGCGCCGGCACCGGCACCATCCTGCTGCGGATGGGATGCCTCGACACCGAGATCACCGAGCGGCCGAGCGTGCATATCTGGCGATCGGATGCGGCGTCGTGGTTCGATCCCAGGGACCAGTTGCCGGAGTGGCCGGAAGGCAAGGCGCCGAAGGGCTAGCGCGGAGCCTCAATCGCGATTTCTCCGCCGTTCTAGGCCGCGACCCTGCTTGGCCGCACAAGAAGGTCAGCCGAATCTCCATGCTTCCTGATCTTGGAATCTCTGACGGTTAGGGCGCGACGATTAAAGTTCGGACGCGCGCGATCGCGAGCCAAGCTCGGCGAGTTCGGCCTGCGAATGTCCTAGTTCTTCAATGGCATAGTTTTTCGATTTGAGCATGATCTTTTCGGGAAAACCGGTACCCACTTTTCCGATCATGCTCAGCCGCCGCGCCTTGCGCATCGTCGCCAGCACGATGTCGGCGGCGCGCGCGCTCGGCGGCTGGTTGCCGGTCGACATGATCTGGTCGATTTTCGCGAAGGCCTCGATCTGCTTGCGCCGCAGCGCTGAGTCGCCGAGCACCTCGCGCAAGGCCTGCGCGAGCTTTTCCGGCGTGCAGTCCTCCTGCAGGAATTCCGGGATGACATTCTCGCCGATCACGAGGTTGGCGAGGATCACCGAATTCACCTTGATCGCCCGCCGCAGGATCCAGGCCTCCACCGAGCCGGTCCGGTAGGCCGTCACCATCGGCACGCCCGACAGCGCGAGTTCCAGCGTCACGGTGCCGGATTTCGCCAGCGCCGCGTGCGCGATCCGGAACGCCGCCCGCTTCTCCGTGCTCGCCGATCACGACGCGCGGCTGCACCGGCCAGGCCTTCAGCGCTTCCGCGACCGCTTCCTGCAGATGCGGCATGGTCGGCAGCACCAGTTCGAACGCCACGCCCGCGTCCTTCAACCGCCCCAGCGCCTGGCCGAACACGGCCATGTGGTGGCGGATTTCGCTGCGGCGGCTTCCCGGCAGCACCAGCAGCACCGGCGGCGCCTCGTCCCGCCGCTGCTGTTCCGCCGGCCCGGGCCGCAGCTGCGCGAGCTGTTCGGTCAGGGGATGGCCGACATAGCTGCAGGGCGGGCCGCGCAGCCTGCGATAGGCCTCCGGTTCGAACGGCAGCAGGGCCAGCACGTGATCGACGTAACTCAGCATCGCCCGCGCCCGGCCCGGCCGCCACGCCCAGACCGAGGGCGAGACATAATCGACGATCGGAATTTTGGGATCGCCGGCGCGGACGCGCTTGGCCACGCGGTGGGTGAAATCGGGACTGTCGATGATGACGAGAATGTCGGGCGAGGCCTCGGTCACGGCGGCGGCGGTCTGCTTGATCAGCCGCAGGATCTTCGGCAATTGCTTGACGACGGCGGCAAGGCCGATGATCGAGAGCTCTTCGATCGGAAACAGCGAGATCAGTCCCTCGCGCGCCATCGCGCGGCCGCCGACGCCCTCGAACTGCACCGCGCCGCCAAGGCGCTGGCGCAACACCTTCATCAGATTGGCGCCGAGGCGATCGCCGGATTCCTCCGTCGCGATCAGAAAGATTTTCCGCAGCCTCTCGGTGCCTGCGCGTCCCGGCGTCACGCGGGCAGCCCCTGGATGAACAGCCCCGCTTTGTCGGCGGCCTCGATCATGGCCTGCGATTCCGCGGCGATGGTGTTGCCGGCGATGACGGCAATGCCGGCGAGCCCTGCATTGGCCACGCCCTCGACGGTTCTGGGGCCGACCGTCGGCAGGTCGAAGCGCAAATCCTGGCCGCTCTTGGGCGCCTTGACCAGCACGCCACGGCCGGTGCCGGCGCGAATGCGGCCCTCGCTGCGCAGCCGCGCCACGCGCGCCAGAAGCCCGTCGGTGCCCTCGATGTCCTCGACCGCAACCACATGGCCGTCGATCACGACGACGGCCTGGCCGATATCGAAGGGACCGAGCGCGCGCAGCACCTCCCGCCCTCTGGCGATATCGGCG
Source organism: uncultured Alphaproteobacteria bacterium (assembly GCA_963742665.1). Taxonomy (GTDB): domain Bacteria; phylum Pseudomonadota; class Alphaproteobacteria; order Rhizobiales; family Xanthobacteraceae; genus Bradyrhizobium. The sequence continues at coordinate 46,485 of CAVUNH010000003.1, read as the reverse complement.
GTGGCCGCCGCATCAGGCGTCGCGCGGGTGATGCATCCCTCGGGCATCAGGATGTCGGGCGCGACATCCTTGATGCCGACCATGCGGAAACCGTCCTGCTCGAGAATGCGGCCGATCCCCGACAGCAGATGATCGTCGCCGCCGCGAAACGCCGCCATCGATGCGGCCGAGGACGCGGATCGTTCCCCAGTCCAGCCGGACTTCCGACAGCGCCGGCCGCAGCAGCTGCCGATGAAGATCAGGTCGCGGCAGCCTTCGCTGCGAAACAGCTTTGTCGCCCGGCCGAGTTGTCCGACCGAAATCCAGTGATGGCGGAAGCGTTCGACCCCGGACCGGATCGCAGGCGCCCTTCAGCGCGAACAGGACCGGCGCGATGCCGCGCGCGGCAAGCGAATCCGCGACCGCGAACGGCATGGCGCCGCCGCCTGCGATCACGCCGACGGGTGAAGAAAGTTCTGTGGCCGCTGAATTCATGGCTGCGGCGGTCCCGTCATCAATGCTTGTTGCCGTCGTCGGCGGGAAGGCACAGCGCGCGGTGCTTGCCGTCGCCGATGAAGGCGAGGATTTCCGCAATCGCCGGATCCTCCGCGGCCAGCGGCTGCACCATGTTCAGCCGTTCGGCAAAGATGCCCGGACCGTGAAACAGCTTTTGATAGAACGCGCGCACGGTGACGAGCCGCGCCTTGGTGAACTTGCGGCGCTTCATGCCGATGATGTTGAGGCCTTCGAGGCTCGCATACTGGCCGTTGACGAGGCCGAACGGAATGACGTCGCCGCGCACGCCGCAGACGCCGCCGACCATCACCTGCGGCCCGATCCGGGTGAACTGGTGCACGGCGGAGAGCCCGCCGATGAAGACGAAATCGCCGATCTCGCAATGGCCGCCGAGCGTCGCCGAGGTGGCAAAGATCACGTCATTGCCGACCTGGCAGTCGTGCCCGACATGGCTGCAATTCATGAAGTAGCCGCGGTCGCCGACGCGGGTGACGCCGCCGCCGGCGACCGTGCCGGCGTTCATGGTGACGGATTCGCGGATGGTGCAGCCGGCCCCGATTTCGAGCCGGGTCAGTTCGCCGCGATAGCTCAGCGATTGCGGCGGAGTGCCGAGCGAGACGAACGGATAGATCGTGCAGTTGTCGCCGATCGTGGTCTGCGCCGTGATGTGCACATGCGCGATCAGCTTGCAGTCGGCGCCGATCACCGCATGGCGGCCGATGATGCAATAGGGACCGATCGAGGTCCCCTCGCCGATCACAGCGCCGTCTTCAATCCGCGCGGTGGGATCGATCGTCGTCATCCAATGGGTCCGTATGGGCCGATATGCCGGGCGATAATATGTCGGGTTTTCCGGTGGTTAGCCCGACAGCCCGGCGCTTGTCCAGTGACGTATGGTTACGCCGTGTTTCGGCCATCCCAAATCAGCCCGGCATCGGTTATTAGGTGAACGCGCCAACAGGCGTGGACCAGGACGCCGGCCACACACCATGATTCGAGCAGCCACCAGCCTTATCGCCTTGCTGCTGACGGCCCCCCTCGGCTCCGAGACGGTCGACGTCAGGGACCGCGGGCCGGTCGATCTAGCGACGTTCGAATGCCGCGACATCAACCGCAGCAGCCTGATCCAGCGCGTCTGCTACGATCGCGCGCGGCACTATCTGATCGTCGGCATCAGGGGCAGCTACGATGGCTATTGCGAACTACCGCAACAGACCTTCGACAGCTTCATGACGGCACCGTCGATGGGCCAGTTCTTCAACCGGAATATCAGGGCTGGATCGAATGATTGCCGGACGCCTTGAAGGTCCGACGGCCAGTTGACCGCCGGCACAGGAAAGCCCCGCGCGGCGGGGCTTCTTGACGCGTTTTATTGACGCGAACCGCTTTCTACTTCGCTGGAAAACGCTCTAGCTGCCGGCCTGTGCAATCCATTCGTTGGCCTGCACGCGTGCTACCAGGACCGGTGGGCCGGAAGCGCTCGGTTTGAAAACGAGCGCCTCGCCTTCCCGGACATCGGCGAAATCCTTTCCGAACGCATCGGCGATGTTCGTCTTGTGCGTGATGGCAAGCGTATTCAGGCCGGCCTTGGGCGTTGTATTGACGAGATCGCGCACCATTCGTCCGACTTTTGCATTTTTGGCTTCCGGACTTGCCATTGCCGACGCGCTGCCTGCGCCGCTGTCGGTCAGTTCGTCGACGGGAGACACGTCCTTGCCGGTCAGCAGTTTACCGGTTTCAACGGCCCGATTCAGTTTGCTGGTGTAGACTTCCCCAATCGGCGCACCAAGCCGTTTGATGGCTGCGCCAAGCTGACGGGCCATTTCGCGGCCTGCTTCGCTCAGTTGCCGCTGAGCGGTCATGTCGTCGAATCTGAAGGGATAGACGTCCTTCTGGCTGTCATCGGTAGCGACGTGTCGGACGACGATCACATAGCCACCAGCCTTCAGGGACGATACCAGGCTGGTTAGATCGGCCGCACTTGCCTGCGGCGACATGAAAAGAACGGCCCAGCATGCAATGATCGATAGAAGCCTCTTCATGGTCTTCTCCATTTGAAGCAGGAAGCTGTCGCCTCTTGCGCCTTGAAGCGCATCTCATTGGCATGGCTTCGAGGCTTGCGTTCATTGACGCGGGCCCATGCCCTGGAGGTTTCTATGGGCTTAATCGTCCCGTCGCGCTTGGCGCCCGGGGTTGATTTTTTCTTGTTATTTTCTTGATTTTGCGCACGCAGCCGAACTGATCCGACGATCAGTCGGTCAGCATCGCGCCGACATCGGCCTCGGCGACGGTCGCGCCATTGACCTTGGCGTCGCCGTGAAACCACCACATGGTCTTGCGGCGGCCGATCGAGGTCATGTGATATTCGATGGTGTCGCCGGGCATCACGGGTTTGCGGAATTTGCACTTGTCGATGGTCAGGAAATAAACCGCGCGCGGCTTCTCGGTGCCTTCGACCGACTTGATGCCGATGACGCCGGCGGTCTGCGCCATCGCCTCGATCATCATCACGCCGGGATAGACCGGGCGATCCGGAAAATGGCCCTGAAACGGCGGCTCGTTGAAGGTGACGTTCTTGATGCCGATGCCGGAGTAATCGGTGCGGATGTTGATCACCCGGTCGATCAGCAGCATCGGAAAGCGGTGCGGGAGCGTCTTGAGGATGTCGTTGATGTCGACGAGTTCGAACCTGACCTGTGCTTCCGCCATCACTCCCGCCCCTCGTCCTTCGGATCGGCCGCGCCGTCCTGCACCAGGCGTTCCACCGCGATAATCTCCCTGAACCACTGCTTGGTCGGTTTGGCAAAGATGACCGCCCCAGCGGCCGTTGGGCGGAATGTCGTCCTTGACCGCGCTCATCGCCGTGACCTGGGCGCCGTCGCCGATCTTGAGGTGGTTGTTGATGCCCGACCTTGGCGCCCAGCGCGACATTGTCGCCGATCGTCAGGCTGCCCGCGAGACCGATCTGGGCCGCGAGCAGGCAGTGCCTGCCGATGGTCACATTGTGGCCGATCTGGACCTGATTGTCGATTTTGGTGCCCTCGCCGATCACGGTATCGCGCAGGCTGCCGCGGTCGATGGTGGTGCCGGCGCCGACCTCGACATTGTTCTGGATCAGCACGCGGCCGGTCTGCGGCACCTTCAGATGGCCTTCGGGGCCGAAGAAGATGAAGCCGTAGCCGTCCTGCCCGATGCTGCAGCCGGGATGGATCAGGACGTTGTTGCCGATCAGCGCAAACTGGATGGCGGTACGGGCGCCGACATTGCAGTCGCGGCCGATCCGCACGTCGGCCCCGATCACCGCGCCGGCGCCGATCACGGTGCCCGCGCCGATCTCGACCCTGGGGCCGATCACCGCCAGCGGGTCGACGATAACGCCGTCTTCCAGATGCGCCGAGGGGTCGATGATGGCCGACGGCGCGATGCCGTCATTGTCGAACCAGGACTGCGGCCGGAGCGCGTCGCCATGCCACTCGCGGGCGATCTGCACGAAGGCGCGGAACGGCTGGGCGGCGCGCAGGACCGCGACATGGGCGGGTACCCGGGCTTCGAAGCGCGGGCTGACCAGGCAGGCGCCGGCCCTGGTCGCGGCGAGCTGGTCGGCGTATTTGAGATTGTCGAAAAACGCCAGATGCATGGGCCCGGCTTCGTCGAGCGAAGCCAGCCCCCTGATGGCGCGGCCGCCTTGCGCGGGATCAGCCAATACCGACTTTGTCAGCGCGGCGATATCAGCCAGCGTCGACGAAGGCGGTTGCTTGAAGAAGTTCGGCTGCGCCATTCCACCCGCCGCAGTCCGGCCGCTGTTCACACCAGAGCCCCGGTTGCCTTAGAACGATGTTCCGCCGCCAAACCTGAATTGCTGCACGCGGTCGAACTTACCCTTGGTGATCGGAACCGCATAGTCGAAGCGCAGCGGACCGAACGGCGAGGCCCAGATCAAGCCGACACCGACCGAGGTGCGGACCACATTGCCGTCGTCATATTGCAGTCCGAGGCAGGTGCCAGGGTTGGCGCGGCATGCGTCGCTGCGTCGGCTTGATGCAGCCGGGCACGTTGACTTCGCCGGTCTGCGCCCACGCGGTCGGTCCCTTGTAGTCGTAGAGCCCGCCGGCATCGGCATAGACCGATCCCTTGAGCCCGACTTCCTTCGGCAGGAACCAGAACGGCATCTGCAATTCCGCCGACGCGCCCCAATATTTGGTGCCGCCGAGCGCGTCCTGCGTTCCGTACGGGTTGATGTCGCGCGGCCCGATGCCGTTCGGCGCAAAGCCGCGGACCAGGTTCGGACCCATCTGGAAGTGATCGAGCATGCGCAGCTGGTTGTTGCCGAGCTGGTTCAGAATACCGCCCTGGACGTGGATCAAGCCGACGACGTCGGCGACCAGCGGCGTGTAATATTTCAGGTCGATCGCCGACTTGATGTACGAGACGTCGCCACCGACACCGGCAAAGTCCTGCTTCCAGTCGATCAGCAAGCCGTCGGTCGGGTTCTTGTTGTTGTCCAGCGTGTTGTAGTTCAGCGAATAGCCGAGCGCCGAGGTCAGGGTCTTGCCGCTCTGCAGCTCCTTGCGGACCGGCAGCGAGGCTTCGCCGTCGCTGTAGCACCAGAGTCCGGTGCCGGAGGTGTCGGTGGCGGTTTGGCCTCCCGCCGTTGCCGTGCCTCCTGGAGGAATTCCGTTCAAATTCGCGTAGGCAGGCGACGGGTTGAAGGCAAGCAATCCGTTGTTGGGGTTGTTGTTGCAATTCGCCAGCTGGAACGGCAGCTGGATTTGCTGCTGATAGATCGAATAGCGCAGCTGCAAAGCCAGATCTTCGCGCAGGCTGAAGCCGAGCCGCGGGCTGAAGCCCAGCGTCTTGGTGCCGTAGGAGATGTAGCTGTTGGCCAGTTGCTGGCGCTGGTACAGGTCGAGGCCCAGCGCGACGCGATAGTCCAGCAGATAGGGATCGACGAACGACAGCGTGTAGCCGCGCGCATACTGGCCGTAGGTGACGGACGCCTTGGCGAACAGGCCGCGGCCGAGGAAGTTGCGTTCGGCAATGCTGACTTCGGCAAGCGCGCCGTCAGTGGTCGAATAGCCGCCCGAGACCGAGAAGTCGCCGGTCGATTTCTCTTCCAGATCGACGATCAGGATCACGCGATCGCTCGACGAACCGGGTTCGGTCACGATCTTCACGGTCTTGAAGAAGTCGAGATTCTTCAGCCGGCGCTCGGCACGGTCGACCAGCGCGCGGTTGTAGGCGTCGCCTTCGGAGAGGTCGAATTCGCGGCGGATCACGTAGTCGCGGGTCCGGGTGTTGCCGCGGATATTGATGCGCTCGATATAGGTGCGCGGGCCTTCATCGACGGTGAAGACGATCGAGACGGTGTGCTGCTCGAAATTGCGGTCGCCGCGCGGGCGCACGATCGCGAAGGCATAGCCGCGCCGCGAGGCTTCGATCTGCATTTCCTCGACGGATTTTTCCAGCGCTTCGGCGTTGTAGAGCGAACCGACGTTGACGCGCGAGAAGCTGCGCAGCCCCCTCACGTCGAGGGTGGCGATGCTGGTCTGGAAGTCGACGGAGGCGACGCGGTATTGCTGGCCTTCCTCGATCTTGAAGGTGACGAGGAAGCCCTTGCGCTCCGGATCGTATTCGGTCAGCGCGGCCACCACCTGCACGTCGGCAAAGCCGTTCTTGAGGTAGAACCGGCGGATCAGGTCGCGGTCGGCCTCGACCCGGTCCGGATCATAGACGTCGTTGCCGCCGAGGAAGCTCAGCAGGTTGGATTCGTGGGTCTTGATGATGTCCTTCAGGCGATAGGACGAATAGGCGCTGTTGCCGATGAATTCGACCTGCTTGACGCCGGTCTTGCCGCCTTCGGTGATGGTGAAGATCAGGTCGACGCGGTTGTTCGGCTGCTCGATGATTTCCGGGTTGACGCGCACGTCATAGCGGCCCGAACGGCGGTAGATTTCCGCGATGCGCTGGGCGTCCGACTGCACCATCGGGCGCGACAGCGTGCCCCGCGGCTTGGACTGGATTTCCGCCGAAAGCTGCTCGTCCTTGACCTTCTTGTTGCCCTCGAAGGCGATGCGGCCGATCACGGGATTTTCGACCACGACCACCACGATCCGGCCGCCGGCCTGGTTGATCCGCACGTCCTGGAACAGGCCGGTCTCGATCAGCGCCTTGAGGCCGTCGTCGATCTGGGCCTGGCCGAGCCGGCCGCCGGGTCCCGGCCTGAAATAGGAGCGGATGGTTTCGACTTCGACGCGGCGGTTGCCCTCAACGGCGATCGAAGCCACCGACTGGGCGGCCGCCGGCGCAGACACAAGCACAGCCGCCAGCGTGGCTGCCACCAAGGCAGGAGCCAGCGGCACGGCGAACATGATCAGGGCGGCCAACAAGCCCCCCCGCACTCGCATTCCAAACATCATGCGCAACGCGCCCTTGTCATTCCAGTGCCGGCCCGCACCCCCACGAACCGGCAAATTCCCACTTGCTGCACTGCTTGTAGCCAATTTAGCCGGGGCGGCAAACCTGACATCGCCGTGCAATTCCATTTTCATTCCAAGACGTTGCCGATGGGCAACGTCACAAAAAAGCCGCTTCACGATGCCGCCAGATGCAGGATGTCGTTATAGGTCGCAAACACCATCAGCATCAGCACCAGGGCGAGCCCGATTCGGAACCCCATCTCCTGGGCCCGGATCGACAACGGACGTCCCCGGACCGCCTCGACCGCATAGAACAAAAGGTGACCGCCATCGAGCAGCGGCACCGGAAACAGGTTCAATAGCCCGATCGAGATCGACAGCACGGCGGCCAGGTGAATCAGCGCCGCCAGGCCGATGGTGGCGACCTGGCCCGAGATCTGGGCGATCCGCAGCGGGCCGCCGACCTGGTCGGCGGCTTCCCGGCCGGTGAAGACGCCACCGATATAGGCGAAGGTGCGGTCCACCACGAACCAGGTTTCCTTGATGCCGAGCCAGAATGCGGTCGCGGGATCGACACGCTCGGTCACGACATCGCCCGGCGCGGTGGCGCGGGTAATGCCCATCACGCCGAGCCTGTGGGCGTTTCCGAACGGGTCTTTCACCTCGCGCAATTCCGGCGTGCCTTGCAATTGCAGGGAGGAATCGCCGCGCTTGACCGTGAAAGTCAGCTTGTCGCCGGCATGAATGCCGACGATGCGTTGCATGTCCGAGAAGCTGCCGATGGTCTTGCCGTCGATCTCAGTCACCACGTCGCCGACCTGAAAGCCCGACGCAGCAGCGGCGCTATTGGCTTCGATCTTGTCGACGCGCGCCGTCGTGCTCGGCTTGCCGAAGAACGTGAACAGGCAGGTGAAGATCACGATCGCCAAAATGAAATTCGCGATCGGGCCGGCGGCGACGATCGCCGCGCGCGGGCCGACCTTCTTGTGATGGAACGAGCCCGCCTGCTCTTCCGGGCTCATGCTGGCGAGCGCCTCGGTCGATGGCGTCGAGGCTTCGCTATCGTCGCCGAAGAACTTCACATAGCCGCCGAGCGGCACCGCCGAGATCTTCCAGCGGGTGCCGTGGCGGTCGTTGAAACCGGCCAGTTCCGGCCCGAAACCGAGCGAAAAAGTTAACACGCGCACGCCGGCCCAGCGGGCGACCAGGAAGTGGCCGAGCTCGTGGAAGAAAACGACGATGGTCAGGACGAACAGGAAGGGAATGATGTAACCGATGAGCCCATGGCTCAACGTATTGAAACTATGCAGAAAAAACTCGGTCATTCGATTCCCCTCGACGCGAGCCAATGGCTCCGTCCCCAACCCTCTAGGATGCCTTTAAGGCAATTTGAGGCAATAGGGAGGCGGCTTTATTTCGCGCATTATGGTCAACGGAAATCGCATCGTCCGCTGAGGTCAGGACTGCCAGGTTACCGGAGCAAATCCAGTCGTTCATGGTGGCTTCGACCAGGCGCGCGATCGCCCCGAATTTGATCTTGCCGGCCATGAAGGCGGCGACCGCCACCTCGTTGGCCGCATTGAAGACCGTGGTCAGCCCGCGCCCGGTCCGTAGCGCGTCGTAGGCCAGCCGCAAGCCCGGGAACCGCTCGAAATCCGGCGCCTCGAAGGTCAATTGGCCGATCTTGGCAAGATCCAGCCGTGCCGACGGGCCGACGATTCGATCCGGCCACCCCAGGCAATGGGCGATCGGAATCCGCATATCCGGCGCGCCGAGCTGGGCGACCACCGAACGGTCGGAAAATTCGACCATGCCGTGGATGATCGACTGCGGATGCACCAGCACGTCGATTTCATCGGGCGAGAGCGCAAACAAATACGAGGCCTCGATCACTTCGAGTCCCTTGTTCATCATCGACGCCGAAATCGATGGTGATTTTCTGGCCCATGCTCCAGTTCGGATGTTTCAGCGCCTGCGCCAGCGTCGCCTGCTCGATATCGGCGCTGGCCCAGGTGCGGAACGGCCCGCCGGAGGCGGTGATGATGACGCGCACCAGCTCCTCGCGGTTGCCGGAACTGAGCGCCTGGAACAGCGCATTATGCTCGGAATCCGCGGGCAAAATGCAGGCGCCGGCCTTCGCCGCGCGCTGCATGAAGAAATCGCCGGCGCAGACGAGGCACTCCTTGTTGGCAAGCGCTACCGCCGCCCCCCGGTCGACCGCGGCAAGCGCGGGCTTCAGCCCGGCCGCACCGCTGACGGCGGCCATCACCCAATCGGCGGGACGCGCAGCCGCCTCGATGATCGCGCTTTCGCCGGCGCCGCATTCGGTCCGGGTGCCGGCGAGCGCGGCCTTTAGCTCATTAAGGCGGGCGGGATCGGCGATCGCGGCAAAGCGGGCGCCGAATTCCTTTGCGAGCTTGGCGAGCGCCTCGACGTTGGAATTCGCCGTCAGCGCCTCGACGGAATAGCGGTCGCGGGCGCCGCGCAGCAAATCCATGGTGCTGTCGCCGATCGAACCGGTGGCGCCCAGCACCGAGACGGTGCGCACGGCTGAGGCCGTGGCCTTGTTGTTACGCAATGGAACTGCGCTCATCGTTTCACCAAACCATAAGACCGCGGCCGACGCCATCGGCGCCGCCCCGCAGGAACCCAAAAAGAGCCGCAAAGGCTACGGCTGCGACAAACCCGTCCAGCCGGTCCAGCAGCCCGCCATGACCGGGAATGATCTGGCTGGAATCCTTCACGCCGAAGCGCCGCTTCACTGCCGATTCGAAGAGATCGCCAAGCTGAGAAACCACCGAAAGAACGCCCGATATCATCAACAGCGGGCCGGGTTTTCCGAGACCCAGCCAGGCGAACGCGCCGGCCACCCCCAGACTGGCGACGAAGCCGCCGATAGCGCCCGCCCAGGTCTTCTTGGGGCTGACGCGCGGCCAGAGCTTTGGGCCGCCGATGCCGCGGCCCGCGAAATACCCGCCGCTGTCGGTCACCCACACGATCACGAGCACGAAGACCAGCGCGACGAAGCCCTTGACGTCATCGAGACGCAACAGCACCGACGCGATCTCGGCAACGCCGGCATAGAGAAATCCGGCGGCCGTCCAGTTGCGCCGCTCCGGCGTCATCAGGACAACCGCGACCAGGCCGACGGCAAGCGCTGCGAGCGCAGCATCGATCCGGCCGATGGCGAGACAAAATCCCGCGACCGCCAATGCGGCAACGCCTGACGCGACCACGCGCTTCTCGGCCGTGGCGCCCACCACCATCAGCCATTCGACATAGAGGCCGATCGCGGCCAGCGTCACCAGCGCGGTCCACAGCCAGCCGCCGGCATAGGCGATGGCAATGGCGAGCGGGATCAAAACGGCGGCGGCGATGATCCGCGTCGAGAGGTTGCGCGAATCCGCTTCCGTCGCGGCCGCCGGCGCGGCCTTGCTCTCGGTCACGATCCGGTTTTCGCGGCCAGACCGCCGAAACGGCGCTCCCGTCTGGCGTATTCGGCGATCGCGCTCTCAAGCGCAGCCTTGTCGAAATCCGGCCAGTGGATCGGCACGAAGACGAGTTCGCTGTAGGCCGCCTGCCACATCAGGAAGTTCGACAACCGCTGCTCGCCGCTGGTGCGGATGATCAGGTCGGGATCGGGAAGATCGGGCGCATCGAGATAACGGCCGAGCGCATCGGCGTCGATCGAGGCGGGATCGCGCTTTCCCTCGGCCACTTCGCGCGCCAGCCGTTGCGCGGCGCCGGCGATCTCCTGACGGGATCCGTAGTTGAACGCGACGACCAGATTGAGCTTGGTGTTGGCCCTGGTCAGCTCTTCGGCTTCGTTGAGCAGCGCGCAGATATCCGGCTCGAGCCCCGCGCGCTCGCCGATCACCCGCACCCTGACCCCGTCACGGTGCAGCGTCGCCAGATCGTTGCGGATGAAGCGGCGGAGCAATCCGAACAGGTCGCCGATTTCGGTCGCCGGACGCGACCAGTTTTCGGAGCTGAACGAGAAGATCGTCAGATACAGCACGCCGAGTTCATGGGCTGCTCGCACCACCCGGCGCAGCGCTTCGACGCCGCGGCGATGGCCTTCCGCGCGCGGCAGCCCACGTGCGGCGGCCCAGCGGCCGTTGCCGTCCATGATGATCGCAACATGCAAGGGACCGGTTCGATCCGGTCCTTCGGTCGCGGGGGCGGCGGCGTTCGACATTATTGAAGTTCCAGCACCAGTCCCAAACTCTTGATCTCAAGCCACGGTCTCAAGTTTCGATCTTAAGGCTCTAAACGGTAAGGATTTCCTTTTCCTTCGCCGCCAGCAATTGATCGATTTCGGAAATCATCCCGTCGGTTGCCTTCTGAACGTCATTGGCCAGGCGCTCCTGGTCATCCTCGGAGATTTCGTGGTTCTTCTCGAGCTTCTTGACGGTATCGAGCCCGTCGCGGCGGACATGCCGGACCGCGACCTTGGCCGCTTCGGCGTATTTATGCGCGACCTTCACCAGTTCCTTGCGGCGCTCCTCGTTGAGTTCCGGGATCCGCAGGCGCAGCACCTGCCCTTCGGTCGCGGGCGAGAGCCCGAGGTTGGAATCGACGATCGCCTTCTCCACGGCCTTGACCATCGACTTGTCCCAGACCTGCACGGACAGAAGCCGCGGTTCGGGTACGCTGATGGTCGCAAGCTGATTGAGCGGCATGTGGGTGCCATAGGCGTCCACCTGCACCGGTTCCAGCATGGACGCCGCCGCGCGCCCGGTACGCAAGCCGCCCAGTTCATGCTTGAGCGACTGGGTGGCGCCTTGCATGCGGCGCTTCAATTCGTTGATGTCAAAACCAGGCGTGGGCATAACGCTCTCCCCTTCAGTAAACCAGCCGCCGGCATCCATCAGGCCCGCGGTTCGATGCAAGCCACCGGCGCTTCAGCCGGCGACCACCGTGCCGTGGCCGGTACCGCGCAGGATCGCGCCGATCGAACCCGGCTCGGCGATCGAGAATACGATGATAGGCAGCGACGTCTCGCGGGCAAGCGCGAATGCGGTCGCATCCATCACCTTGTAGCCACCTTCGATCGCCTGCGAATGCGTCAGGCGGTCGAAACGCTTGGCGGACGGGTCTTTTTTGGGATCGGCCGAGTAAACGCCGTCGACATTGGTCGCTTTCAGCACCGCCTGCGCCCCGATTTCGGCCGCCCGCAACACCGCCGTGGTGTCGGTGGTGAAGAACGGATTGCCGGTTCCGCCGCCGAGCAGGACGATTCGTCCCTCGGCGAGGTATTTGTGCGTTGCACTGCGGGTGAACAGTTCTGAGATCTCGGGCATCACGAACGCCGAGAGCGTCCGCGCCGGCGTCCCCTTGCGTTCGATGGCGGCTTCGAGCGCAAGGCAGTTCATCATGGTGGCGAGCATGCCCATGGTGTCGCCGGTCGGACGCGACACGCCGCGCGAGGAGACTTCCACGCCGCGCACGATGTTGCCGCCGCCCACCACCACGGCCACCTCGACCCCGAGCTGGCGTGCGGCGATCAACTCGCCGGCGATACGGTCCACGGTGGGCTGGTCGATGCCGAAGGGCTGGCTGCCGGCGAGATATTCGCCCGAGAGCTTGATCACGACGCGACGATAGACCGGCTCAGCCATGATGCGATCGCTTTCCTGATCCCGCGCAGCCAACCATCCCGCGCGGGCGACTTCCGGTGCAATGGGCGCCGGAAGACTGTTCCCCGCGATTACTTCTTGCCGCTGGCCGCAGCGACTTCGGCGGCAAAATCGGATTCCTGCTTTTCGATTCCCTCACCGAGAGCATAGCGCACAAATCCGGTAATTTTCACCGGGGCACCGATCTTGCCCTCGGCTTCCTTCACCGCCTGCGCGACCGACTTGCCCTTTTCGTCATGGATGAACGCCTGCTCGAGCAGGCAGACTTCCTTGTAATAGGTCTTCAGGCCGAACTCGACGATCTTCTCGATCACGTTCTCCGGCTTGCCCTGCTGACGGTATTTGTCGGCCAGCACGTCCTTTTCCCGCGTCACGGTGGCAGGGTCGAGACCGGCCGGATCGAGCGCCTGCGGGTTGGTCGCGGCGACATGCATCGCGAGCTGCTTGCCGAGCGCCGCCAGTTCATCGGCCTTGCCGGTCGATTCGAGCGCCACCAGCACGCCCATCTTGCCGGCGTTGTCGATGACCGCGCCATGGATGTAGCTCGACACCACGCCCTGAGCGACCTCAAGCGAAGCCGCCCGGCGCAGCGTCATGTTCTCGCCGATGGTTGCAATGGCGTCCGAAATCGCAGTCTCGACGGTGAACTCACCGACCTTGGCGGCCTTGATCGTTTCGACGTCGGCGCCGACGCGGAGCGCGACCTGCGCCACCATCTTGACCAGGCCCTGGAACTGCTCGTTGCGGGCGACGAAATCGGTCTCCGAATTGACTTCGACCACGACGCCCTTGTTGCCGGACGTCATCGCGCCGATCAGGCCTTCGGCTGCGACGCGGCCGGCCTTCTTGGCGGCCTTCGACAGGCCCTTCTTGCGCAGCCAATCCTGCGCTTCCTGCATGTTGCCCGCGGTCTCGGTGAGGGCTGCCTTGCAGTCCATCATGCCTGCGCCGGTCGACTCGCGCAGTTCCTTGACCATCGCCGCAGAGATCGTTGCCATCGTTGAATATCCTTCTTGCCTGTTGCGCCACGGATCCGGCGCGCGCCTTGCGCCGTGCCGTCATCAGCTACAGGGGATGCCGTATCCGGGAGATCGAACCGGTGGCCGGAAGGACCGGCCACGCGGCGTTTGCAATTATTCCGCTTCCGCGGTCAGTGCCTTTATTCCGCTTCCGCGGTAAGTGCTTTGGCCTGGGCAACCCAGCCATCGGCGCGGCTTGGAAGTCCGACCTCTTCACCGATCTTGTGCGCGGTGTCGTGATCGAGCTCGGCGAGCTGCCAGTAATGGAAGATGCCGAGGTCGTTGAACTTCTTCTCGATCGCGCCCGACACGCCGGTGAGCTTCTTGAGGTCGTCGGCGGTGCCGCGGGGGCCTGCCAGACCCTGGAAGCCGGCCGGCTGCGGAGCTGCCGGAATTTCCTCGCGTGCCGGCTGCGCCGAGGCGCCAACGTCGATGCCGTGGTCGCCTTGCGCGCGCGAAATGCCGTCGATGGCGGCACGGGCCACCAGGTCGCAATACAGCGAGATGGCGCGGCCGGCGTCGTCATTGCCCGGCACCACATAGGTGATGCCCTTGGGATCGGAATTGGTATCGACGATCGCGGCAACGGGAATGTTGAGCCGCTGCGCTTCCTGGATCGCGATGTCTTCCTTGTTGGTGTCGATCACGAAGATCATGTCGGGAAGCCCGCCCATGTCCTTGATGCCGCCGAGCGAACGGTCGAGCTTGTCGCGCTCGCGCTGCAGCGTCAGCCGCTCCTTCTTGGTGTAGGCGCTGGCATCGCCGGAGCTCAGCACTTCGTCGAGGTGCCGCAGCCGCTTGATCGAACCTGAAATGGTCTTCCAGTTGGTCAGCGTGCCGCCGAGCCAGCGCGAATTGACGAAATACTGCGCCGACCGCTTGGCGGCCTCCGCGACGCCGTCCTGCGCCTGCCGCTTGGTGCCGACGAACAGGATGCGGCCGCCCTTGGCGACGGTGTCGCTGACCGCCTTCAATGCGGTGTGCAGCAACGGCACGGTCTGGGCGAGATCGATGATGTGGATGTTGTTGCGGGCACCGAAAATGAAATCCGCCATCTTCGGATTCCAGCGGTGCGATTGGTGGCCAAAGTGAACGCCAGCTTCGAGCAGCTGACGCATAGAGAAATCGGGTAGCGCCATAGTGATAGTTCTCCGGTTGGTTCCTCCGGAAACGTGTGAGCAGACGAGCCTTATGGCCCGGCTGCCACCGGACGGCCTTTGAGAGCCATGTTTCCGTGTGAGATGGCGCGGTATATAGCCGGATTCCAGCCAGAAGCAAGGAAATAAGGCCGGTTTTTGCGGCTTGGGGGCCCGATAAACGGCCCCGAACCGGGCTCAATCGTGCGGTTCGCCTCCGCCGGTGCGTTCACGCGTCTTCGGCGCGCTATGGACGGTCCACCGCAGGGCCCAGACTCAAAATAACGAAAACAACCCCATGCAAAGTAGAATGGGGCCCGGCTCGCAGCGCGTATGGTGGTTGTAACCCGAGAGAGCGGTTTAAGGCTTTCCGCATAATCATTTCCAGATTATGCTCGCGTCGCATGAACTTGCAGGACATCGAAGCCTTTGTCGCGGTCGCCGAGGCCGGCTCGGTCAACCGCGCCGCCGCGCGGCTGAACCTGACCCAGCCGGCGACCACCCGGCGGATCCAGAATTTCGAGGCCGCGATCGGCGGCGCGCCGCTGTTCAATCGGGCGGTGAAGCCGGCCGCCTTGACCTCGCTCGGCAGTCACGTGCTGGAGCGCTGCCGGCGGGTGCTGACGGCGGTAGCCGAACTCGAAGCCTGCACCGCGAAGGCGGCCGATCCCGCCGGTCATTTGAAGGCAGGCGTCGCCCATGGGCTCGGCGAAATGGTCGATGACGTCGCCGCTTGATGCGCTCCGGCGCACGTTCCCACGGATCCGGCTCCAGATCAGTTCGAACTGGAGCACCGATCTGATTGAGGATGTTCGCAGCGGCGGGCTCGATTGCGCGGTCGGCCTCTTGACCGAGGCGCATACAATTCCGGCGGGCCTTACAGGAATTGCGCTCGGCGCCGAACAGGTCGTCATCGTGGCGCCGGCAAAACTGCCGGCGAAGCCGGGCCGCCGCCAACCCTGGCGGCTGCGCGATCTCGCCGACAAGGACTGGTTTCTCAATCCGCCGGGATGCGGCTGCCGAACCGCTTTGGTGAGAGCCTTCGACCGGCTGCAGCTTCCGCTTCACATCGCAGCTGAAGTTTTCGGTGAAGACCTTCAACTGTCGCTGCTGATCGAAAGCGGCGGGCTGGGTCTGGTGCCGCGGCGGCTGGTCGAGCACAGCCCGCTCCGTCAGGCGTTGCAGATACTGGAGGTGCCGGATTTCGTCCTGCCGGCCACCGTGACCTTGATCCGCAGCGTCACCCCTGGACGCTTCGACCCCGTGATCGAATTGCTGGCGCGCGAGTTGAAAGCCAAGCTGAACTAAAATCTGCATAATCATAATTAGAATTATGCATTTGATTTATATATAGCGATGCCGCAAGCATCAATCCTGTCAAACCGGTTCGCACCCCATCGGAGCGAAGGTCCGGAAAGAGGCAGGAGAACACCGTGACACCAGAACAAGTCGAAATCGTGCAGCAGAGTTTCGCCAAGGTGGCGCCGATCTCCGAGCAGGCGGCGGTGTTGTTTTACGACCGCCTGTTCGAAATCGCGCCGTCGGTGAAGGCGATGTTCCCCGCCGACATGACCGAGCAGCGCAAGAAGCTGATGGCGACGCTCGCCGTCGTCGTCAACGGGCTCGGCAATCTCGAAGCCGTACTGCCGGCCGCGAGCGCGCTCGCCAAACGTCACGTCAGCTATGGCGCCAAGCCTGCGCATTATCCCGTCGTTGGCGGCGCCCTGCTGTGGACCCTGGAAAAAGGGCTCGGCGATGCCTGGACCCCGGAGACCGCCGCGGCCTGGACCGCGGCCTACGGCACGCTGTCCGGTTACATGATCTCGGAAGCCTACGGCAGCGCTCAAGCCGCCGGCTGAGAATGCACCTTGCGCAAAATTGGTGGTGATCGGTGATGGCAGCGTCTCCGGTCCAAACAGGAGCTTGCTGATGATCGTCGCGGTATTTCGAAGCCGGCTCAATCCGGGGGCCTTGGAAGAATATGGTCCGATGGCAAAGCGGATGAGCGAGCTTGCGAAAGGCATCGCCGGCTATATATCGCACAAGGGATTCGTTGCCGAAGACGGCGAACGCGTCACCATCGTCGAATTCGAATCCGAAGAGGCGTTGCGCGCGTGGCAAATTGACCGCGAACACGGCAAGGCGAAGCGGCGCGGCATCGAGAGTTTCTTCAGCGAATACAAGTTCCAGATCTGCAGCGTGATCCGCGGCCGGAGCTGGACGGCGAAGAAGAACGACAAGTCGAAGGAAAAGTGCGTGACCGCACAGCGAGCCTCGCTCGATCATCTCACCGTGGCGGCGCAGACGCTCGAACAGGGGGTTGCCTACGTCCAGCGTGCCCTCGGCGTCACCGTGCCACCAGGCGGCGCGCATCCCCTGATGGCAACGCATAATTGCCTGATGCAGCTTGGCGAAGCCGTGTTTCTCGAGATCATCGCGCCCGATCCCGCGGCTTCACCCCAACGGCGGCGATGGTTTGCGCTCGACGATCCCAACATGCAGGCGCGCCTGCAACGCTCGCCGCAACTGATCGGCTGGGTGGCGCGTGTGCCCGATCTGGGCACAGTGTTGCGCGAACTCGGCGGCAATATCGGTGAGGCGATCCAGGTGACCCGCGGCTCGCTGTCCTGGCTGATGTCCGTGCCGCCCGATGGGTCGATGCCGTTCGACGGCGCTTTTCCGACGCTGATGGAATGGCCGCCGGGCCCGCATCCGGCCGCACGCATGGCCGACCTGAATTGCCGGCTCGAGCATCTCGCGATCGCGCATCCCGAAAGCGCCCGTCTCACTGCGGCGCTCGATCCGATCTTCCGCGACGAGCGTGTCAGCATTTCCGGCGGCGCCGCAGTTCAACTGCGGGCCACGATCAAGACGCCAGATGGTCTGCGCGAACTGACCTAGCTCAGGTGTCGGCGGCCTCGTAAGGCCTACACCGTCTGCACATCCACCACGCCCGACACTGCCTTGATGGCGCCGGCGATCTGCGGCGAGACCTTGAAGCGGCCCGGCAGCTTCATTTCCACCTCGGTCTCGAGGTCGAGCATGATCACCAGCGAGACGTCGCCGTCGGCGCCGCCCGGCGCCAGCGACGGCTTTGCCTGCGCGCCCCTGCCCGCGCCGCCCGGCGCGGCCTGTTCCGGCATGTTCAGCCGTCGCGCAATCGAATCGAGCGGCTTGGTATCGCGCACGAAGATACGCAGGCCCTTCTGGGTCTTGGCGGCGGCGTCATCGAGCGGCTCGGCGTGCAGCACCCGCGCCCGCACGTCCTCGCCCTGCAATTCGGCGCCGAGCTGCAGCAGCACGGCCGCACCCGGCTCCAGCACGTCGCGGTATTGGGCGAGGCCTTCGGAGAACAGCACGGCCTCGAAATGACCGGTCGGGTCCGACAGACCCATGATGCCCATCTTGTTGCCGGTCTTGGTCCGCCGCTCCATGCGCGACACCACGGTTGCGGCGACCTTGCCCGCGGTCGCGCCGGTTTTGACCGCGCGCGAAAACTCCGCCCAGGACTGCACCCGCAGCCGCTTCAGCACGGTGGCGTAATCGTCGAGCGGATGGCCGGACAGGAAGAAGCCGATGGCGTCATATTCGCGCCGCAGCCGCTCCGCCGGCAGCCAGGGCTCGATCTGCGGCAGCATGATGGTGGGCGCATCGGAAGCGCCGCCGAACATGTCGTTCTGTCCGAGCGTCGAGGCCTCGTGGCTGCGCTGGCAGGCGGCAAGGATCGCTTCCGCGCCGGCAAAGACCCGCGCACGGTTGGAATCGAGCGTGTCGAAGGCGCCGGCGGCGGCGAGACTTTCGATCACGCGCTTGTTGATCGCGCGCGGATTGACGCGCGCGGCGAAGTCGGCGAGCGAGGTGAACAAGCCCTCCTTCCGCGTCGCAACGATCAGTTCGACGGCCTGCGGACCGACGCCCTTCAGCGCCGCCAGCGCGTAATAGATGGTGTTTTCGCCGACCTCGAACGTCGGTCCCGAGCGATTGATGTTGGGCGCCTCGACCTTGATGCCGAGCCGCTGGGCCTCGGCGCGAAACTCCGACAGCTTGTCGGTGTTGTTGAGTTCGAGCGTCATCGACGCCGCCAGGAACTCGACCGGATAATGCGCCTTCATGTAGGCGGTGTGATAGGACACCAGCGCATAGGCCGCCGCATGGCTCTTGTTGAAGCCGTAGTCGGCGAATTTCGCCAGCAGTTCGAAGATCGTGTCGGCCTGCCCCTTCGGCACGCCGTTCTTGACCGAGCCTTCGACGAAGCGCGCGCGCTGCTGCTCCATCTCGGCGCGGATCTTCTTGCCCATCGCGCGCCGCAGCAGGTCGGCTTCGCCGAGCGAGTAGCCGGCCATGACCTGCGCGATCTGCATCACCTGTTCCTGGTAGATGATGACGCCGAAGGTTTCCTTCAGGATCGGCTCGAGCAGCGGATGCAGATATTCCGGCTCCTCGTCGCCATGCTTGCGGGCGCAATAGGTCGGGATGTTCGCCATCGGACCGGGACGATAGAGCGCCACCAGCGCGATGATGTCCTCGAAACGGTCGGGCCGCATGTCGACCAGCGCCCGCCGCATGCCCTGGCTTTCCACCTGGAACACGCCGACCACATCGCCCCTGGCCAGCATCTGGTAGCTCGCGGCATCGTCGAGCGGCAGCGTCGCCAGATCGACCTCGATGTTGCGCTGCTTTAGCAGCTTCACCGCGACGTCGAGCACGGTCAGCGTCTTCAGGCCGAGGAAGTCGAATTTCACCAGCCCCGCCGGTTCGACCCATTTCATGTTGAACTGGGTCACCGGCATGTCGGATTTCGGATCGCGGTAGAGCGGCACCAGTTCGCTCAAGCGGACGATCGCCGATCACGATGCCGGCGGCGTGGGTCGAGGCGTGCCGGGTCAGGCCCTCGAGGCGCTGGGCGATGTCGAAGGCGCGCGCCACCACGGCGTCCTCGTCGCGGAACGCCTGCAGTTTCGGTTCGCTCGCGATCGCGGCGGCCAGCGTGACCGGCGCTGCCGGATTCTGCGGCACCAGTTTGGTCAGCTTGTCGACCTGCCCATAGGGCATCTGCAGCACGCGGCCGACGTCGCGCAGCACGCCCCTCGCCTGCAGCGTCCCGAAGGTGATGATCTGCGCCACCTGATCGCGGCCGTAGCGCTGCTGCACGTAGTCGATCACCTCGCCGCGGCGGTCCTGGCAGAAGTCGATGTCGAAGTCCGGCATCGAGACGCGCTCGGGGTTGAGGAAGCGCTCGAACAGCAGGCCAAAGCGGATCGGATCGAGGTCGGTGATGGTCAGCGCATAGGCGACCAGCGATCCCGCGCCGGAGCCGCGCCCGGCCCGACCGGAATGCCTTGCGACTTGGCGTGCTTGATGAAGTCGGCGACGATCAGGAAGTAGCCCGCATAGTTCATGCGGGTGATGACATCGAGTTCGAACGCCAGCCGCGCGCGAATAGTCCTCTTCCGTGGTGCCTTGCGACAGCCCGTGCACCCTCAGGCGATTGCTCAGGCCTTCCTCGGCCTGGCGGCGCAATTCCGCGGCCTCTTCGGTCGCGGCATCCGCGCATTGGCGCCGGCGCCGACGGTGAAGCGCGGCAGAATCGGTTTGCGCGTCATCGGCCGGAACGAGCAGCGCTCGGCGATCTCGACGGTGGACGCCAGCGCTTCCGGAATGTCGGCGAACAGCACCGCCATTTCGGCGCGGGTCTTGAAGCGGTGATCGGGCGTCAGTTGATCGCGATCGGTCTCGGCGATCAGCCGACCGCCGGCGATGCACAGCAGCGCATCATGCGCCTCGTAATCGTCATTGCTGGCGAAATATGGCTCGTTGGTCGCAACCAGCGGCAGCCCTTTGGCATAGGCGAGATCGATCAGGCCGCTTTCGACGCGGCGCTCGCGGTCGACGCCGTGGCGCTGCAATTCGACATAGAGGCGGTCGCCGAACAAATTCGCCAGCCGGTCGCAGCGCGCCGCCGCAAGCGCGGTATGATCGCCGTGCAGCGCCAGCGAGATCGGCCCGTCGGGGCCGCCGGTCAGCGCGATCAGGTCCTCGGCATCGCCCTCGAGCCATTCGAGCTTGATGTGCGGGGATTGATGCACCGGCGTTTCGAGGAACGCCCGCGAGTTCAGCCGCATCAGGCTGCGATAGCCGCGCTCGCGCGCCGCCAGCAGCACGATCCGCGCCGGTGCTGTGGCCAGCGCATTGCGCGCGTTGGGGTCCTGGTCGCCGAAATCGATCGCGAGTTCGCAGCCGACGATCGGCTGGATGCCGTAGCCCGCCATCTTGTCGGAGAATTCCAGCGCCCCGAACATGTTGTCGGTGTCGGTCAGCGCCAGCGCCGGCTGGCGGTCCGCCTTCGCCAGCTCGCCGAGCTTGGCGATCTTGATCGAACCCTTCAGCAGCGAATAGGCCGAATGAACGTGGAGATGAACGAATCCGGCGCTGGACATGTCGCTTGAGGGCTCTTGCATCGTGGATGGGAGCGATCGTCAGGCTTTCCCGGGAATGGAGATTCCCGCAAAACGCCCGACTCGCGTCCGCAATGGTGATGCCTTGATCTCGCGGAGTCCACGCGGAACGCGCACCGTCAGGCCCGCCATCCGGCTTTTCCCCAAGGTCGGCTTTGCAGCCCTCTCGAGGCGCCGACCTTTGGCCTGGTTCCCGCCCGGCCTTAGAGCTGGGGAATAAGCTGCGCCCAGACCGCGATCATCCCGACGAACAGCGTCATCGACGCCAGCGCGGCGGCTTCTTCCACAAACATCCTCAACATCGTTCGACCTCCCGACACAAGAACATATGCGGAACATTGTTCCTTTTTTGTTCTTGGGAGTCAAGGGCGGGTTGTGGGCCAGTTTGAAAAATGACCCGGCGATGTAAGTTCCTTGGTTAATTCCGCCGAACGAGGCAGCGCGCTTGAGCGCGCTGGCGAGACCTTCGGATCGGATCGGTACGAATTGAGGCAGGTCGTGCGGACGGGCAATCGCCGCTGGCGAGGTTTTCGGAGCCGTCGCCATATCGATGATCGACCTGACGAGCCAATCGGTCGCCGGCGAATTCGGGCGGTATTCCGCTGATCGACGGGATGACCCGCCAACCCCAGTTGAAACAGGAGATGCACATGACCAAGACCGTTTCCCCCGCCTCGCACGAACTGACCCTGCACGAGATGGCCACCGTCGCCGGCGGCGCCAAGGGCGATTCCGGCGCGCTCGACGCGGCCAAGAAGATCGACCTCTCGGCGTTCCTGGCGCAATTGGACCGGGCTATTGAAAAGGCCAGGCATATCTAGGCCTGCTGCAAGCGACGGCCTCGCGCCGTCGCGCTACGGCAACGCCTTGAAGGTCATGCCCGCAGCCGGGCGGCATGACCTTCAGGCTTTGATGGATACGAATGGCGTTGAAAATCCGTCGCGCCGGGCGCAGTCGCCGCGGCGTAGTTCGGCGTCCACAGCGCGCCTAGCCGGTCTTTCTTCCGAAAACCGGCGATCTCGCCTTGATGGTTTTCCAGCCAAAGAAATCATAGGCGCCGGACCAGGCGTGGACTTCGGTCTGGCAAACCCTGCATTCGAACTTGCCGGAATGCTTGTGCGAATGCTCCTCCCTTGTCGCGGTGTAATCCATACCGCAACCGGGGCAGGTAAATTCTTCGGTGGTCCAGATGCTGTTCGCCATCCGCCAACTATGCGCCAACGACAGCGCGGTTCAAGTCCGCAACGCGCCGGTGGTTAAGGCAGCGCTAAACGCACATCCGCGTTTTCTGCGACCTCGCTAAGGTCCGACCCGCGTCCCACAAAAAAGCCCCGGGACATGCCCGGGGCTTCGATGGTCTCGCCTCAGCAGCGAGATCGGTACGATTGGTTCACTCAGTACCTGGCGACGATCGGGCCGCCGAACTTGTAGTTCACGCGCACGGTGACGAGATCGACGTCCTGACGGATGCGATCGGTAGCCGACGAACGCGCCGGCCGGCGTCGTGAAGTTGTAGGTGCGGTCCTGCATGAACAGATGATCGTATTCGATCGCAGCCGACCAGTTCGGGGCGAAGGCGTATTCGAGGCCGACGCCGACCACGCCACCCCAGCGGGTGTCGTCGCTGGTGCTGCTGTTCTGAACGTTGGTGGCGTTGACGAAGGTGCGGAAACGATCCGACGTCACGGCCGCGCCGCCCTTGGCGTAGAACAGCACGTTGTTGGCGGCGTAACCGACCTGACCGGTGAACAGGCCGAACGCGTCGACGCGCGACTCGTTGCGGATGGCCGGAGCAATGCAGGCTGATGTTGCTGCCCTTGAAGTCAGCCCAGTTGCCCTGCGCTTCAACGCCGAACACCCAGGTGCCGGCCTGCCAGCGATAGCCGACCTGGCCACCGAACGTGCCGCCGGTCGCATCATGGCAACCTTCCGGCGCGGTGCCGCCCAACTGCGGGGAGGAAATCCCAGCACTTGTGGCTCGAACCCCAGCCACCGTTGGCGCCGATGTAGAAACCGCTCCAGTCATAGACAGCAGCGATCATCGCGGGCGCCTTGGTGTAAGGACGCGCAGCGAGATCCGCAGCGACATGCCGGCGCAGCCGCGCCGAGCGCGATCAGACTGGCCGTCACAAGCAAAACCTTCTTCATTTTTAATTCCCGTTCCAGTTTGTACAGCCCCCAAGGCCGTGGCAGCCTGATAGCATTGTTCAGTTCGAATTGCTGTAACTTCACAGCAACAGCGAGCGCGAAACGACCGCGGCAAAAATGTAAGTTAATGTTGTGTTACAGGCACTTTTTGAAACTTTGTGTGCACGCTCGCCGCAAAAATTTCGCATTCGAGCGCGCAGCGGTATCGACGTGTGAGAATGTGTCGACGAGGTGGCAACACGGAACCAGAAGCGCTACGCGAGCTCGACGACCTGGCCGTCGACCAGCGACACCCGCCGGTCCATCCGGCCGGCGAGCTCCATGTTGTGGGTTGCGATCAGCATCGCGACCCGCGTCGCCTTCACCAGCTGCATCAGCGCATTGAAGACGTGATCGGCGGTGTGCGGATCGAGATTGCCGGTCGGCTCGTCCGCCAGCAGCACCCGCGGCGCGTTGGCGACCGCGCGCGCGATCGCAACGCGCTGCTGCTCGCCGCCGGACAGTTCGGACGGCCGGTGCGTGACGCGGTCGGCAAGGCCGAGATAGGCTCAGGATTTCGGTCGCGCGCTTGATGGTCTCGGCGCGCTTCAGGCCGCGGATCATCTGCGGCAGCATGACGTTTTCGAGCGCGGTGAATTCCGGCAGCAGCCGGTGCTGACTGGTAGACGAAGCCGATGTCGGTGCGCCGGATCTGGGTGCGGTCGATATCGGACAATTGCGAGGTCGGCGCGCCCCCGACATAGACCTCGCCGTCGTCGGGGGTTTCGAGCAGGCCCGCGATATGCAGCAGCGTCGATTTGCCGGAACCCGACGGCGCCACCAGCGCCACCGACTGCCCCGCCCACAGCGCGAGCTTGGCGCCGTCGAGGATCGTCAGCGTCGCCTCGCCCTGCGTGTACTGGCGTTTTATCTCGTGGAGATAGACGACCGGTACATCTTCCGCCCCCTCGGCCATTGTGCCCTCACTCGTACCGGAGCGCGTCGACGGGATCGAGGCGCGCGGCGCGCCACGACGGATAGAGCGTCGCCAGGAACGACAGCGTCAGCGCCATGATCACGACCGCGGTGGTCTCGCCGAAATCGATCTCGGCCGGCAGCTTCGACAGGAAATACAGTTCCGGCGAGAACAACTCGGTATTGGTCATCCACGACAGGAATTGCCGGATCGATTCGATGTTGAGGCAGATCAGCATGCCGACGAAAAAGCCGGTCAGCGTGCCGACCACGCCGATCGCGGCCCCCGTGATCAGGAAGATCCGCATGATCGAGCCCTGCGAGGCGCCCATGGTGCGCAGGATCGCGATGTCCTGGCCCTTGTCCTTCACCAGCATGATCAGGCCGGAGACGATGTTGAGCGCCGCGACCAGCACGATCATGGTCAGGATCAGGAACATCACGTTGCGCTCGACCTGCAGCGCGTTGAAGAAGGTCGAGTTGCGCTGCCGCCAGTCGACCAGGAACACCGGCCGCCCGGCCGCCTCCGTCACCGTCTTGCGGAAGGTGTCGATCCTGTCGGGATTGGTCGTGAACACCTCGATCGCGGTGACGTCGTCCTTGCGGTTGAAATAGGCCTGCGATTCCGGCAGCGGCATGAACACGAAGGCTGAGTCGTATTCCGACATGCCGATCTCGAACACCGCCGTGATCTTGTAGGGCTTGATGCGCGGCGTCGTGCCCATCGGGGTCACCGCCCCCTTCGGCGCCACCAGCGTGATGCTGTCGCCGGCATGCAGCGACAATTGATCGGCGAGCCGGCGGCCGATCGCGACGCCCTGCCCTTCGTCAAAGCCTTCGAGCGTGCCCTGCTTGATGTTCTTGGCGATCGAGGTGAGATTGTTGAGGTCGTCGGCGCGCATGCCGCGCACCAGCACGCCGGAGGCGTTGAAGGCCGATGACGCCAGCGCCTGACCGTCGACGACGGGCGCGGCCAGCCGGATGCCCTGCACCTGGCTGATGCGTTCGGCGACGTCCTTCCAGTCGGTCAGCGGCGATTCCAGCGGCTGCACCAGAAGATGTCCGTTGAGGCCGAGGATCTTGTCCAGCAGTTCCTTGCGAAAGCCGTTCATCACGGCCATCACGATGATCAGCGTGGCGACGCCGAGCATGATGCCGAGAAACGAAAAACCGGCGATGACGGAAATGAAGCCTTCCTTGCGACGCGCCCGCAAATACCGTCCGGACAGCAGCCACTCGAAGGGCGCAAAAGGCGGGGTTCGGATTGTCTCGTTCATGGTCTCATCCATCTCTCGATAATCCCATGATTTGGGCCAATTGTGGCCGGAATGGCTGACCTGGAGCCTTTTCCGTTTCGATAAAATCGAAACGGGGCTCCAGATTCCTGTTTTGACGCGTTTTCTTGACGCGAACCGGGTCCACTTCGCTGGAAAACGCTCTAGCTGGCAGCCTCGCCGTGGATAATCCTTATCCCGTTATTTTCCAGTTATCTTGGCCACCACTTCCGCCGGACTGAGATTCTCGCGCGAGCCGTCGCTGCGCCGCTTGATCTCGAGCTTGCCCTCGGCAAGGCCCTTGGGGCCGACCATAATCTGCCAGGGAATGCCGATCAGGTCGGCGGCGGCGAATTTTGCGCCGGCGCGTTGATCGGTGTCGTCGTAGAGCACGTCGACGCCCTTGGCCTCAAGCTCGCGATAAAGCGTCTCGCAGGCGGCATCGGTATCGCTGGAGCCCTGCTTCAGGTTCAGGATCACGGCGGTGAACGGCGCGACCGCTTCCGGCCATTTGATGCCGGCATCGTCATGGCAGGCCTCGATGATGGCGCCGACCAGGCGCGACACGCCGACGCCGTAGGAGCCGCCATGGATCGGCACGTCGACGCCGTCGGGGCCCGCGACCATTGCCTTCATGGCGTCGGAATATTTGGTGCCGAAATAGAAGATCTGGCCGACCTCGATGCCCCTGGTGTTCACCCGCTTGTCGGCCGGCACCTCGCGCTCGAAGCGCGCGGCGTCATGGACGTCTTCGGTCGCGGCATAGACCGAGGTCCATTGCTTGATGATCGGGGTCAGATCGCCGTCGTAATCGACGTCGTCGCCGGGAATCGGCAGATTGAGCACGTCGCTGTCGCAGAACACGCCGGACTCGCCGGTCTCGGCCAGCACGATGAACTCATGGCTGAGATCGCCGCCGATCGGGCCGGTCTCCGCGCGCATCGGGATCGCCTTCAATCCCATCCGCGCGAAGGTGCGCAGGTAGGCGACGAACATCCGGTTGTAGGCGCGCCGCGCCGCGGCCTCGTCGATGTCGAACGAATAGGCGTCCTTCATCAGGAACTCGCGGCCGCGCATCACGCCGAAGCGCGGACGCTGCTCGTCGCGGAATTTCCACTGGATGTGATAGAGATTGAGCGGCAGGCTCCGGTAGGATTTGACGTAGGCGCGGAAGATCTCGGTGATCATTTCCTCGTTGGTCGGCCCGTACAGCAGTTCGCGCTTGTGGCGGTCGCTGATGCGCAGCATTTCCGGACCATAGGCGTCGTAGCGGCCGCTCTCGCGCCAGAGATCGGCGAGCTGCAGCGTCGGCATCAGCAATTCGAGCGCGCCGGCGCGGTCCTGTTCCTCGCGGACGATCTGCTCGATCTTCTTCAGCACCCGAAATCCCAGCGGCAGCCAGGCGTAGATGCCGGCCGCTTCCTGCCGCATCATGCCGGCGCGCAGCATCAGCCGGTGCGAGACGATCTCGGCCTCCTTCGGATTCTCTTTCAGGATGGGCAGAAAAAACCGCGACAATCGCATGGGTCAACTCAGGGAATCAGGGGGACGAGCGGAAGAAATGCAGTGAAACCGGATCAGGTACGAAATTACAAGGCCGGGACGCCCTAAAAAGCCGCTAAGCCTGCGGATTTCCGGCCATTTTGCGTCGGATATTGACCGCACAATTGCGGCGCGATCAGGTCCGGAATGGCTGCCTCCGCATTGCTGCGAGCCCCGGATCTGCTCCCTCTCCGTCATTGCGAGCGAAGCGAAGCAATCCATCGCGGAACACCCACCATCGTCATTCCCCGATGCGCAATCGCGCATCGTAGATGCGCCACTCGGCGCAGGCCCGGAATCCATTGATCCACCAACTCTGCCGCGCGATGGATTTCGGGCTCGTGCTTCGCACGCCCCGGAATGACGAAGAAAGATAGACACGCCTTCGCATTTTCGCGACGCGTTGCGCCCGAGGTCTGGCTGGCCAGGGTTTTCACCTCAGAAGCCACCACGGCAAATCCCTTGCCGGCTTCACCCGCCCGAGCCGCCTCGATGGTCGCGTTCAACGCCAAAAGATTGGTCTGCGATGCAATGTCATTGATGAGCTTCATGATATCGCCGATCTTCTCGGTCATCGTGGCAAGGCTCTGTACATCGGCGTTGGTTTTGGCTCGCTTCCTCGACCGCCTTTGCTGCAATGCTCGCAGAGTGTGTAACCTGGCGGCCGATCTCGGACACCGACGCCGAAAGCTGTTCGGTTGCCGCTGCCACGGTCTGCACATTGATGGACGTATCGTGCGCGGCGGCGGCGACCGCTGACGACTTGCTCGTATTCTCCATGGCGATGGCCGACATGTTGGCCGCCGTTGCACGCATCTCTGCAATGGAAGTGGCCACTGTTTCGAGCACTGCGGTGGCGTTAAGGTCGAAATCCGCCGGTCAGCGTGTCGATCGACTGCTGGCGGCGCTCTTTCTTCTGATGCTCGGCTTCCTGGTCAGCAGCCACCGCGTTAGCCTTGATGGCATTATCCCGGAATACCTGAACCGATCGGGCCATCTCGCCGATCTCGTCGGTCGCGTGACAGTGCGGGTACGACGATCGAGGTGTCACCACCGGCCAGACGCCGCATCGCGGTCGTCATCGCCAGCAACGGCCGGGCGACGCGGCGCGACACGACCCAGACGGAGAATGCGCTAACGGCGATGCCGATTACGGTGAGCGCGATGACAAGGCTGAGGCGCATCTCAGCGGAACTGGCCTTCATTGCAGCATGCTCGGTGGTGACGTCAACCGCGGCGTCCTTGATGCGGACGATCAGTTCTAGCGCCGGGTTCGAGACTTCAAACCACTGCTGAACCGACATCGGATATGCGGCCGCCGGCCGCCCCGGCCTTGGTGATCGCGTCGGTATGGGTCTGCAATTTCTGAATAAAGCCTAGTTCGGCGTCGGCCACCGCGGCAACGAGCTTGGGCGCACCGCCGGCGCTCGCGTCGCGGATGGTTTGCCAGGCCGATTGCGCGTACCCGCGCGAATTGGCTATGTCGCGCTGCTGTTCCGCCGAAAGCGGCCGATTTGCCGACAGGTTCGCCGCATGCATGGCACGCTCGCGGCCGGCATACTCGCGCATCAAGAACGCGCTTTGCTTGACCATCGTGAGCTGGCCGACGATGGCGTCCTCCTTGCTCACTTCGCGCGATGCCGCCGTCCATAAGGTTTGAATCTTCATCAAAAGATCCGACAAGGTCGGATACCAGGACTTCAGCAGCTCCGTATCGCGTTGCTCTTTGGGCACCTGCAGCGCTGCATCGGCGCTGCTGCGCGATTGCTTGACGCGGTCGTAGGCTTGCCGGACATCCGCGATCAGCCGATCTCCGTCCGAAATCCCGCTCGCAGAAATTCGGTCCAGCGCATTCGATAGCAACGGATTACCCTCCGCTCGGCGCTTGTCGATGACATCCCGGACTTGGGCCGTGACTGGAGCGCTCGCACCATCTGCTCATTGCTTCGTCGCTTCGCTCCTCGCAATGACGTGGATCGTGCCGGTCCACCCCCTGCTGACATGCTCGTCACCGCACCTCGAAATCGTCTTCCAGCGTGACCTTCTCGAAATCGGTGACCAGCGCGTCGATCCGCATGTGCCAGCGGCCGGGCAGCGGCAGCGGCACGCCGCGCAGGTGCCAATAGCCGTCCGGCCCAAGCGTCGCGGCCCGCTCGATCGGCTCGATGCCGCGCTCCGGCAGGCTCAGCGTCAGCGTCGCCTCCTTGGCCGGCAACGGGCTGGCATCGCCCGCCATCAACTGCAGCACGAAATCGTCTGATCCCACCTTGCCCGGCGAAATCAACACCTGGAACATCGCGGTCTCGGTGTGGATATGGATCGCGAGTGGCGCCTCAACCGCCGCCTGTGCGGCGGCCGCGAGCGCCCGCGGCGGCGCCGTAAACCGCCAGCCGGCGACGACGGCGAGAATGAGGAGCACCGCGACGTATTCATAGAAGACCGTGCCTTTCAGCTCTCGCGAATTCCCCGGCTCGACCTTCAGGGCCGGCGTGACGCGATACCGGTTCAGCGCCGCAAGACCGAGCAGGATCGCGACCAGCGTCAATTTGACCAGCAGGATGACGCCGTATCGGGTTCCGATCAGCGCGCCAAAGCTTTCGAGCTGGACGATGGCGAGCCCGACGCCGGTCAGCACCAACGCCCCGACCACCGGCACGGCGATGCGCGAAAACCGCAACAGCACCGGCAACACCGTGCCGTTCCGTTTCCGCGCCAGCGCAATCAAGGGCGCGAGCGCGCCGACCCAGAAAGCGACCGCAACGCCATGGACGAACACGGCAGGCCCCGTCACCCATTCCGGCGCTGCGGTGGCGGCGTGGCTGCTGGTGGACAGCGACAGGCCTACGCCGGCCATGGCGACGGCGGTCAGCTTCCAGGACATCGACATCGACGGGCTTTGCCAGCCCAGGCGCGCAATCAACATCGCAGCGATCGCAATCAGCAACGACGGCCCGACGCTGGTACCGAGCGCACTCTTCCATGGCGCGAATGAAAACAGGCCGCTGAGCGGCAGGTTCAGCAGGTCGAGGCCTTGCAGGCCGAGCGATGCCACCGCGCTGACGAGACCGATGCGCAACGCGCCGATGATCACCCGCGCGCCGCTCGGGCCCCATCCGATCCACGACGCGAAGAACACGCCGCCGACGCCGGCGAACAGGCCGAGATAGACCCCGATCCGAAACAGCCAGATCAGGACGGCAACAACCGGATTCGAATTCGCCTGCGCCGCCGCGCCCGTGACGACGCCGACCGAAAACATCAGCGAACCCGCCACGGGATGGCCGTCCTGCGAGACCACGCGATAGCTGACGACCTGTGTGCCCTGCGGCAGATCGTCCGGCAGGGCGATCACGACCATCTGGCCGGCGGCGCGCGAGGTAACGTCGCGCGTTTTGCCGGCGGCATCGATCAGGCTGACCGCGGCCGGCGCGACGCTCTCGTTGAAGCGCAATTGCAGCGTCTTCGGCGATTGCGTCAGAATGCTCCCATCAGCGGGATCGGCCGAGACCAGCGCGGCATGGGCCAGCGCGCCGGTCGCCATGCACAGCGCCGTCAGCAGCGCCGCAAGGCCCGCGATGACGCGCATCACGCGACCTTTAAGGCTTCGGCATCAGCTTGACGCCGGGCGCCGGCGTCTTGCTGCCATGCCCGCCCTCGCCGTCCTTCGGGATATCGATCCAGCGGCTGACCCCCTGCTCGCATTCCTGCACCACCGGGAAATACAGCGTGCTGTTCGGCTTCAACCCCGGGGTCAGAAAGGTCGAGACGACGAATTCCTCGTAATGATGGTCCGGCAGCTTGCCGCCGCTCCAAACCACTTCCTTGACGCCCTCGGACAGCTTGCTGCCGTGGTAGTCGTATTCGGTGGCGTATTTGCCGCTGATCGCCTCGACGTTCCAGCCGGCCTTCGGCATCGGCTTTGCGGCGATCACGCCTTCCGGAATCTGCACGCGGATCTTGACCGTCGGCGAACCGGCGCAGCCATGCGGCACGGTGAACACCGCCTTGTAGGACGACCCGATCGTCGCCTGCTTGGTTTCCAGCCCGACATGCGCGCAGGCCGGCGAGGCAGCAAGCACGATGGCGGCAACGGCAAAACCCGGCTTCGACATGGCCAACCCCTACTTCTTCATGCCGGAATGATCCGGCGCATTCATCATGTGACCGCCCGAGCCGCCTGCCGGCGCCTGCGCGCCGACACCCTGCACGTCGAGCGACAGCGTCACCTTGCCGGCCTTCTCGAATTCGAGCGTCACCGGCACCTTCTCGCCCTGCTTGAACGGGCCCTTGAGATCGAACATCATCAGGTGATAGCCGCCGGGCGCGAGCTTCACGGTCTTGCCGGGCTCGATCGCCAGCCCCTTGTCGAGCGGCCGCATCGTCATCACGCCGTTATTCACGGCCATCTCGTGGACCTCGACCTTGCCCGCGATGTTGCCGGAGCCGCCGACCAGCCGGTCCGCCGCCGTGCCCTTGTTCTCGATGGTGAGGTAACCGCCGGCGATCTTCGCGCCGCTCGGCGTGGCGCGGCTCCAGGCCTGCGTGATGACGAGATCGCCGGCCTTGACGTCCTCGGTGTGTGCGGGGGCGGCGAACAGGGTGGCCGCAAGCGCGGCGAAGGCGAAGGTTCGAGGGAATTTGTTCATCAGACTTCCTTTGTTGTTCGCGTCCGCCCGCCACCTAGAACGTATACTTCCCCGCCAGGACAAAGGTCCTCCCCGGGAATGGATGGAACAGGAAGTACTGCTGATTGAACAGATTATCGATCCCGAAATCGAACGAGAAATTCCTGGTCGCGTTGTAATGGATCTTCATGTCGACCACGAAGAAGTTATCGAAGGCACCGAAGACATGTGGAATGATGTCGGTGTTATCAAGGGTCGAATACTGCTTGCCGCTGTAGCGCGCCGCGACCGTATAGGCCCAGCTCTCGTTCGGCCGGTAGGTCACGCCGAACTTGGAGCGCCAGTCCGGCACGAACGGCACGCGCTTGCCGACCACTGTCGTGGGCTGGTTGGTCAGCGGATCGATCCCGGCCCAGCTCGGGTCCGACAGGATTCGTGAATTGACATAGGTGACGCTGCCGAACAGTTGCAGGCCATTGATGAGCACATTGTCCTTTTCGGCCGACAGTTCGACACCCTGCATCCGGATCGCATCGACATTGCTGATGGTCGTCGCGATCAGTTGCCCGCCACCCGCGATGGTCACGAGATTTGTCTGCGAGATGATCGCGTTGTTGGTTCGCTCCCTGAACAACGTCAGCCGGACCCGGCCGTCGTTCCATTTGCGTTCGACGTTCAATTCGCCGGTGAAATCCTGTTCCGGCTTCAACAGCGGGTTGGCAAGCAAGATATTGGTGCCGACCGCAACATTTTGATAGAGCTCGGTGACGGTCGGATAACGGTATGCCTCCCCGAAATTCGCGGTGATGTTCCAATCCTTGTTGAGATCGTACGACAGCGACGCCTTGGGAGAGAAATTGGTCGAGTTCAATCCGGGTTGAACGGTTGGCACGGTCCTGGTAATTCCGCCGGCCGCATTCGTCGTCGTGTTGATGTTGAAGCCATCGAGCGCCCGCCAGGTCTCGAGCCGCCCGCCG
Organism: uncultured Alphaproteobacteria bacterium; assembly: GCA_963742665.1. Lineage (GTDB taxonomy): Bacteria > Pseudomonadota > Alphaproteobacteria > Rhizobiales > Xanthobacteraceae > Bradyrhizobium. Next base: position 13,805 of record CAVUNH010000003.1, on the reverse strand, counting down.
AGCGTCAGCTTCAGATTGGGAACGATCTTCCAGGCATCCTGCATCCAGAGAGCGCCGGTACGGGTCTCGCCAACGCCCGTGGAGTAAAGCTGGCCAGTGCCGGTCGACGGTGTGGCGAACCAGACAGACGACGCAAAGACCGGATTTTCAAGGCGATATCGATCACCATGAACACCAAAACTGATTTCCTGCGGACCGTCGACACCGAACGGCCGCCAGATGCCCTTGGCATCGGCGTTCTGCCAGTTGGTGCCGTCATTGCGCGTGATCTTGCCGTTCAGTGAATAGCCGAGGCCGGGTGCGGCGACCACGGTAAACGGATTGAGCAGGATGTCCTGCAGGTAATTGTAGCTCGACGCCGAAAGGTCGAAATCGAACACGCCTTTGGTATCGCTCTTGAGCGATACCGCGTTGCTCAGATGTGTCTGATCCCAGGTGTATTTGTTGCTGGCAAATCCGGCGATGCCGGCAAAGGTCGGCAAGCCCGTGACCGTCGATGTCAGATAGGTCTGCGGATTGGAGATCTGATGATTGTTCCAGATGCCGAGCGAGTACGTCGCCTGCACCAGCGGCGACACATCATAGGCAAGGCGCAGATTGCCCGAAGTCTGCTGGGAATGGGCCAGCGCGCCGGTGCCGACCACGTTGGCCGGAACGCCCTGCTTGTTCAGCGCGGGAAAGGTCCCCGTGGTGCCTGCCGGGATGGTGCCGTTGGTCGTATAAGTCAGCGGCTGCTGGTAGCTGTCGAGATAGTTGGCAGTGACGAGCCATGACAACGGGCCGTTGCGATTTCCCGCCGCCGCGCTGGTCTGGCTGGTCACATAGGTGTCCTTGGTGCCGTACTGGTTCCACGGCATCACCGATACCGTCTCCTTGGCGACCGCGAACGGCTTGTCCGGCATCTTCGATGTGATCAGCAGCACCCCGCCGATCGAGTTGCCGGGATACGCAGCGGCGAACGGGCCGTTGAGGAAATCGACGCGGCCGATCGCTTCCGGCGAGATCAGATTCCACTTCGGCGACGCGCCGGAATTGTTGTTGCCGATCAGCGCCGAGATCAGGAGATCGTCGTAGTAGATCAGCGTCCGCGCGCTCGAATTGAGGCCCCAGCTTCGCGTCGCCAGCACCGCCTGGTTGTCGCCGTCGTTGCGCTTGCGCACGAACAGGCTCGGCATGTATTTGACGGCATCCTCGGGATCCTTGAGGTTGATGGTCTCGTCGATCTCTTTCGCGGTGATGCTGTAGGATTTTTGCGGCAGCTGGAACCGCGCCACGGCAGCCGGCGTCCCCAGCGACGCGTTGGCGCCTGCGCCCGCGGTATCGACGACGACGACAGGAAGTTGCCGCTCCGGCGCGGCGACAGCCGGTTGCGTTGCGCGTCTTGCGGCGGTGGCCTGGCCGGCGGGCTTGCGGGCGGCGCGCTTGGCCGGCCGCGGCGCGTCGACGGTGACGGGCGGCAGGACTTTTTCTTCAGCGCTCTGCGCCTGAGCAACACTGGCCGGCGCAAGCAACGCCAGCTGAATTGCAACAAGGCTCACGCCACCCAGGGCATGATAACGAAACATTTGATTATCCTGACACCGGCACGTGGCGGCCGGCTTACTGAACTGCATCAACCGGCACGGCCATGGCCGCACCGATCGTTGGGGTCGTTCGGGTAGTCAGGAAATGGAGGGCGGCGCGCGGGCTTGCGCGTGCGAGCCGGCGCGGGAGGCGAAGCGGTCGGGCGTGAATTCGACCCAGACCACGCGCGCGTGGTGGCGATCGACGCTGACGACCTCGGCGGTCGTGGGCATATCGACCGGCGCGCCGGTCTGCAGCACGCTGCACGCCGAACAGCAGCCATCGTGGGCGCGGTGTCCGGCCTGGTCGGACTGTCCGGAGGTCGAGGACGCGTTGCCGTGACAGATCACGGCCCCGCGAGCGGATCGGATGCGGCGATGCTCGCAGCCCAGCATGCGCCGATCGGTGCGAAAATCTGCACCATCAGGGCAATCAGGACGATGGGTAAGAAACTTCTTCAGCCGCCTGCGCATCGCAAACCCATCCGCGTCCGGACCTAATCACCCTGCAGAGTCCGAAGTCGAGATCAGGTTCCCGGCTTTATCTTGCACTGTTGCGGAAATAACCAGGCGGCGCCGGTGTATCGGCTGCCTTCGAGAGCTCTGCCCGCTCTACCGTTATTACCTACCCCCGGTTCCACCTCGCCGATCTGCAACCGGCAGTGGCGAATTCCCAATCATTTCGCAGATTGCTCGAATTTTGAACAATCGTTGCTGAAAATGGTGACAAGACGAAAAAGATGGTCTACCAGTGCGGCCTCAGGCTGGCCGAGAGGCTGAAGTCTGGTGGTCCAAGTCTCGGGAGGAGCCCTGACGCGCACAAGCAGCGTCGCCTCGTCAATCAAGATCAAATCCAAATTTTCGAGGTAAAAGGGTCGACACAATTTTTGAGCAGGGCTTTGTGCCCTGCTCTTTTTTTATCGAGGCAAGACCGCGTCCGCCGACATGACCGCGTCACCCAAATCCGATCGAGCGCAGTTTTGAGATCGCCGCCGAACGCTGCGAGGACCTGACGCCGCTGGTCTATCGCCGCCTGCATGCCGAACATCCCGAAACGATAACGATGTTCCGCACCGAGGGCAGCGAACTCGTCAAGGGCTCGATGCTGGCGCTGACGATCGAGGCGATCCTGGATTTCGCCGGTCACCGCACCGGGCACTTCCGCATGATCGAATGCGAGATATCCTCGCACGACGCCTACGGCACGCCGCGCGACCTGTTCATCGCGTTCTTCGGCGTGATCGCCGGACGCTGCGCGAGATCTTGGGGGCGGACTGGTCGCCGGAGATGGATGCGGCGTGGCGGAAACTGCTGCGACGAGATCGAAGGACGTCGTCGCCAGCAGCGAGCCTAGTTGAATTCCCGCTCGAGGAAATTGAGCCGATATCGGCCTTTTTCTTGATCGGATCGTAGTCGCAATAGACGCTGTCGGCGACCAGCGTGTAGCTCGCGATGATGGTGTCCTTGTTGAGCTTGACCGAATTCAGGCCGATCACGGCGGTCTGCTTGCCGCCGTTCCATTTGAACGGCGTCGAGCTCTGCGCCTTCTCGCAGGCCGCCACCGCGTCGGCGAACACGCTGCCTTCGACGAACGCCTTCACGGTCCGAAGCTGCCCCAGCGTCCGCCAGTTCATGTAGAACGACGCCGCAAGGCCCGCGGCGAGCAGGACCACGAGGGCGATCATGATGCGCTGAAAATTCATTTCCCGCTCCCAACCCGCAGCTAGAACGGCATCCCCATCAGCTTCGACAGCCGCTCGATGTTGAAGATAACCCTGATAGTAAGCCCACATCGCGATCGCGAAAATCACCGCCGAAATGATCGTGGTCCAGATCAGCTTGCGGCCCATCCGCGCCAGGATCGGCGCGCCGGGATCGGTGCCGGGCGCGCCCCTCGCCGTCCTCGTGCTGGCTGCGCACGCCGAACGGCAGCGTCAGGAACAGCACGACCCACCACAGCACGAAGTAGATCGCAAACGCCGTCGAGATGCTGTAGGCCATGCGGTTCAGGCCTGTTCGATTTCGACGAGCGCGCCGGAAAAATCCTTCGGGTGGAAGAACAGCACCGGCTTGCCGTGGGCGCCGATCTTCGGCACGCCGTCGCCGAGCACGCGCGCGCCTTCCCTGATCAGGGTGTCGCGCGCGGCGATGATGTCGGGCACCTCGTAGCAGATGTGATGGATGCCGCCGTCGGCATTGCGCTCGACGAATTTGGCGATCGGCGAGGCCTCGCCGAGCGGCTGGATGAACTCGATCTTGGTGTTGGGCAGCGTCACGAACACCGTGATCACGCCATGCTCGGGCAGCGGCACCGCATCGGAGATTTCGGCGCCGAACGCCCCGCCATAGATCTTGGCGGCCTTTTCGGCGTCCTTGACCGCGATCGCGACATGATTGAGCCGGCCCAGCATCGTTACGCTCCTCCCTGCATATCTCGACGCCGTTCGCACGGACACTCAGATCGTCAGCACGTGCACGAGGCAAATCGGCTTCTTGCCCCATTGCTCGTTCAGCGCCGCCCGCACCGCCCGCCGCACCGATTCCGCGGTCGCGTCCGCATCGCGCCGCCGCGCCCGCGGCAGGCCTTCCACGGTCGATACCACCACATCGAACACGATGTCGTCGAGCGGCTCGCCGGCCGCATTCTTCTCGGGGATGCCGACCAGATCAACCTCGGGATCGTCGGCCAGCTCGCCTTTTTCGGTCATGGCGATCGCGACGAAGACGCAGCCGGCAAAGCCCATCCGCCGCCGCTCGACCACGGCGCGCGACTTGGAATCCTCCAGGATCGTGCCGTCCTTGTAGAGCCGGCCCGACGGCAATTCGTCGATGATGCCGGGGTCGCCGGGCCCGAGCTTGACCAGATCGCCGTTGCGGCAGGTCAGCACCTTCGGCACGCCGGCGGCGCGCGCCAGCTTGGCGTGTTCGGACAGATGCAGCGCCTCGCCGTGCACGGGGATCAGGAGCTGCGGGCGCACCCAGGAGATCATGTCGCGCAGCTCGTCGCGGCGCGGATGGCCGGAGACGTGCACCAGATCGGTGCGGTCGGTGATGACCTCGATGCCCTGCGTGACCAGGCCGTTGATGATGGCGCCGACCGCCTTCTCGTTGCCGGGAATGGTGCGCGAGGAGAAGATCACGCAGTCGCCCTTGTTCAGCGTCACCTGCGGATGGTCGTCATTGGCGATGCGCGCCAGCGCCGCGCGCGGCTCGCCCTGGCTGCCCGTGCACAGCGCCAGCACCTTGTCCGGCGGGAAATGGCCGTAGAGGTCGGCGCCGCGGAAATTCTGCACGCCGTCGAGATAGCCGGTTTCGCGCGCGACCTGCACCACGCGCTCCATGGCGCGGCCGACCACGACCACCTCGCGGTCGGCGGCTTTGGCCGCGTCCGCCACCGCCTTCAGCCGCGCGACGTTGGAGGCGAAGGTCGTGACCGCGACCCGGCCCTTGGCCGCCTTCACCAGCTTCGTGATGGTGGCGGCGACCTCGGTCTCCGAGGGCGAGCGCCCGTCCCGCACCGCATTGGTGGAATCGCCGACCAGCGCCAGCACGCCGGCATCGCCGAGTTCGCGCAGCCGCCGCTCGTCGGTCGGCAGGCCAATGATCGGGGTCGGATCGATCTTCCAGTCGCCGGTGTGCAGCACGGTGCCGACCGCGGTGTGGATCGCCAGCGCATGCGATTCCGGAATCGAATGCGCGACCGGGATGAACTCGACATTGAACGGGCCGAGATCGATGCGCCCGCCCGACGGCACCACCGTGACCGGAATTTTCGGCGGATTGCGCTCGGCCGCCAGTTTGGCCTCGAACAGCGCGGCGCTGAACTTGGTCGCGTAGATCTTGCATTGCAGCTTCGGCCAGAGATCGATGATGGCGCCGAAATGGTCCTCATGGGCGTGCGTCAGCACCAGCCCCATCAGGTTCTTGCGCTCCTTCTCCAGGAAGCGGATGTCGGGCATGATCAGGTCGATGCCCGGCAGATGCTCCTCGTCGCCAAAGGAAACGCCGAGATCGACCGCGAGCCAGGAGCGCTGGTGGCGGTTGCCGAGCCCATAGATCGACAGGTTCATGCCGATCTCGCCGACGCCGCCGAGCGGCGCAAAGGTCAGTTCATCCGGCCGCGCCATCAGGCCGCTCCCACGGAGGCCGCCGAGCCGAAATAAACCTCGCCCGCGGCGATCGGGAGGTGCTTGCCCTCGGCCGTGCGCACGATCAGGCAGCCGGCCTCGTCGATGGTGTCGAAGATGCCCTCGATGGTGGCGCTGCCGGTCTGGATCGCGACCGGCTCGCCGAGGCCGGCGGCGCGCTCCAGCCACAGCCGGCGAATCTCGGCAAAGCCGCGGCCGTTGTCCCAGATGCCGCGGAACTCGACCCAGGCGTCCGACAGCGCCGCGAACAGCTCCTCGGCGCCGACATGGACGCCGAGCGCGGCCAGCGAGGTCGCGGGCGTCGGCGTGCCCTCGGGCGCGGCGACGACATTGGTGCCGATGCCGACCACGACGGCCAGCCGGTTGCCGGCCACGGCTTCGGCCTCGAGCAGGATACCGACCAGCTTCTGCCTTCCGGTCAGCACGTCGTTCGGCCATTTCAGCGCGAACTTCAACGGGTCAGCGCCGGCCCGCCGCAGGTTGGCTTCGATGCTGACCGCTCTGCAGCGCGCTCTCGAGCGCCAGCCCGGCGGCAAAGCCCAGTGTCGCCGCGATCGCGGGCGGGACGTCGCATGACCTCGAGGACGCTGCTGGCGAGGTTGCCGCGCGGCGCGATCCAGGCGCGCTGGCGCCGTCCCTCGTCCCGCCGTCTGCTCTGACGTGACGAACCAGATCGGGCCGCGCTCGCCGTCGCGGGCGCGCGCCATCGCCTCGGCATTGGTCGAACCGATCTGGTCGAAGGCGGCGAGACGGTAGCCCGCCGATGTGGCCCGGGGACCGAGCGAGAAGGTCATCTAGAACAGCGACTTCGCCGCGGCCGTGGCGACGCTGACCAGCGGCCCCGGATAGACGAAGAAGAAGATGTTGAAGAGGCCCGCGACCGCCAGCACCGTGCGCAATTCGATGCGCATCGGATCGAGCTGGCCGGCGGGCTCGTCGAAATACATCACCTTGATGATGGTGAGATAGTAGAACGCGCCCACGACGCTGGCGAGCACGCCGACCACGGCGAGCGTGAACAGGCCCGCCTTGATGGCGGCGACGAACACATACCATTTGGCGAAGAAGCCCGCGAGCGGCGGAATGCCGGCCAGCGAGAACAGCAGCATCGCAAAGAAGAAGGCCAGCAGCGGATTGGTGCGCGAGAGCCCGGCAAAATCGCTGATCTGCTCCACCGCCTGGCCGTTGCGCTTCATGGTCAGGATGACCGCGAAGGAGCCGAGCGTCATCGCGACATAGATCGCGACATAGACCAGCACGCCCTGCGCGCCCTCGACGGTGCCGGACGCGAGCCCGACCAGCGCAAAGCCCATATGGCCGATCGAGGAATAGGCCATCAGTCGCTTGATGTTCTTCTGCCCGATCGCGGCGAACGAGCCCAGCACCATCGAGGCGATCGCCACGAACACGATGATCTGCTGCCATTGCGAGACGATGCCCGGGAATGCCGTCAGCGTCACGCGGGTGAACACGGCCATCGCCGCGACCTTCGGCGCGGAGGCAAAGAACGCGGTGACCGGGGTCGGCGCGCCCTCATAGACGTCGGGCGTCCACATGTGGAACGGCACCGCCGAAACCTTGAAGCAGAGGCCGGCGAGCAGGAACACGATGCCGAACACGATGCCGATGCTGCCGGTTTTCGCGGCCGCCGCGATGCCGGCGAAGCTGACGGTGCCGGTGAAGCCGTAGATCAGCGAGGCGCCGTACAGCAGCATGCCCGACGACAGCGCGCCCAGCACAAAATATTTCAGGCCGGCCTCGGTCGATTTGGCGTTGTCGCGGTTGCTGGCGGCGACCACGTAGAGCGCGAGCGCATCAGCTCGAGCCCGAGATAGAGCATGATCAGGTCGCCGGCCGAGATCAGCACCATCATGCCGAGCGTCGAGAGCAGCACCAGGATCGAATATTCGAAGATCCGCCGCGACGGGTCGGACAGGAATTCCGTCGACAGGATCAGGGTCGCGGCCGAGCCGATCAGCGCCAGGATCTTCAGGAAGCGGGCGAAATCGTCGACGATGAAGCTGCCGCCGAAGGTCATGAGCTTGCCGGCCGGCAGCATCAGCTCCAGCGCGCCGGTCACGACCAGCAGGCAAACCGCGAGCGCCGTGACGAGCTTCGTCGTCCCCTGCGCCGCGATAGGCGCCGAGCATCAGCAGCACCATGGCGCCGGCGGCCAGCACCAGCTCCGGCAACACCGGCAGCAACTGATAACCTGCACTTTGGAAGCTCATGGTGCTTATCCTTCGGCATGCGAACCGGTCCGTTCACTTGCAGCAGCGCGGCTGCCTTCACGGCAGTCACGGCGGTGTTGTAATTGTTGACGAGTTGCTGGACCGAGGCCGCCGACATGTCGAGCACCGGCTTCGGATAGACGCCGAACAGGATGGTCAGCGCCACCAGCGGGAACAGCGTCAGGCCTTCGCGGAACGTCAGATCCTTGATGCTCGCCAGCGACGGCTTGATCAGCGTGCCGAACACCACCTTGCGATAGAGCCAGAGCGCATAGGCCGCCGACAGGATCACGCCGAGCGTGGCGAAGATCGCGGTCGGGATCGAGACCTTGAAGGTGCCGATCAGCGTCATGAACTCGCCGACGAAGCCGGAGGTGCCGGGCAGTCCGACATTGGCCATGGTGAAGACCATGAACACCAGCGCGTAGAGCGGCATCCGGTTGACCAGGCCGCCATAGGCCGCGATCTCGCGGGTGTGCATGCGGTCGTAGACGATGCCGACGCAGAGGAACAGCGCGCCCGAGACGATGCCGTGCGAGATCATCTGGAACACGCCGCCGGCCACGCCCTGCATGGTGCCGGCGAAGATGCCCATGGTGACGAAGCCCATATGCGCCACCGACGAATAGGCGATCAGCTTCTTGATGTCTTCCTGCATCAAGCGCCACCAGCGAGGTGTAGATGATGGCGATCACCGACAGCGAGAAGATCAGCGAGCGCGAAGTCGTGCGAGGCCAGCGGGAACATCGGCAGCGAGAAGCGCAGGAAGCCGTAGCCGCCCATCTTCAGCAGGATCGCGGCCAGGATCACCGAGCCCGCGGTCGGCGCCTCGACATGGGCGTCCGGCAGCCAGGTGTGCACCGGCCACATCGGCATCTTCACCGCGAAGGAGGCAAAGAACGCCAGCCACGCCCAGGTCTGCAAGGAGCGCGGCACGGCGGTGTGCATCAGGGTCGGAATGTCGGTCGTGCCGGCGTTCCAGTACAGCGCCATGATGGCGAGCAGCATCAGGACCGAGCCGAGCAGCGTGTAGAGGAAGAACTTGAAGGAGGCGTAGACCCGGCGCGGGCCGCCCCAGACGCCGATGATCAGGAACATCGGGATCAGGCCGCCTTCGAAGAACAGATAGAACAGCACGAGGTCGAGCGCCGAGAAGGTGCCGACCATCAGCGTTTCCAGCAGCAGGAACGCCATCATGTATTCGCGCACCCGCATCGTGATCGATTTCCAGCTCGCGACGATGCAGAACGGCATCAACGCGGTGGTCAGGATCACGAACGGCAGCGAGATGCCGTCGACGCCCATGTGGTAGGTGATGCCGCTCGCCAGCCACGAGGCCTTTTCGACGAACTGGAAATCCGCGCTCGGCGGCATCGAAGCGCCAGACCAGGATCAGCGACACCGCAAAGGTGACCAGCGTGGTCCACAGCGCGATCCAGCGCGCATTGCGATTGGCGGCTTCGTCGTCCCCCGCGGCTGCGCATAGACCAGCAGCGCGCCGAGGACCGGCAGGAAGGTGACGACCGAGAGAATGGGCCAGGTTGTCATCACTGGCCTCCCAAGCCGAACATGAACCAGGTGATCAATCCGGCAACCCCGATCAGCATCGCAAAGGCGTAGTGATAGAGATAGCCGGTCTGGATCTTCACGACGTTGCGGGTGACGTCGAGCACCCGCGCCGATACGCCGTCCGGGCCGAAGCCGTCGATGACGAAGCCGTCGCCCTTCTTCCAGAGCTGGTAGCCGATCCACTTCGCCGGACGGACGAAGATCAGGTCATACAGCTCGTCGAAATACCATTTGTTGAGCAGGAACTGGTAGAGCAGCGGCTGCTGACGGGCGAGCTCGACCGGCAGATACGGCCGGCGGATGTAGAAGACGTAGGAGATGTAGGCGCCGATCGCCATCATCACGGTCGGCAAGATAGGCGATCGCCTCGGGGATATGGTGCATGTCCTCGATGATATGCGGGTGCATCTTCACGAAGTCGCGGAAGAACTCCTCCACGCCATGGCCGGCGAACAGTTCCTTGAACGGGAAACCGGACAGGATCGACCCGGCGGCGAGCACGCCGATCGGGACCAGCATCCACAACGGGGCTTCATGCGCCGCCTCGTAATGCTCCTGGTCGTGCGGTTCGCCGAAGAAGGTCTTGAAGATCAGGCGCCAGGAATAGAACGAGGTCAGCAACGCCGCGAACACGGTCATCAGGAAACCATAGAACGCAAACGGATTATGCGAGGCGTAGGCGGACTCGATGATCGCGTCCTTGGAGAAATAGCCGGCGAACATCGGAAAGCCGGTCAGCGCCAGCGTTCCCACGCACATCACCGCGAACGTATAGGGGATCTTGCGCCACAGCCCGCCCATGTTGCGGATGTCCTGCTCGTGATGCATCGCGTAGATCACCGAGCCGGAGCCCAAAAACAGCAGCGCCTTGAAGAAGGCGTGCGTGAACAGATGGAACATGCCGACCGAATAGGCCCCTGCCCCCATCGCCACGAACATGTAGCCGAGCTGCGAGCAGGTCGAGTACGCCACGATGCGCTTGATGTCGTTCTGCACGAGGCCGACGGTTGCGGCAAAGAACGCGGTGGTGGCGCCGAAGAACATCACGACCGCCTGCGCGTTCGGCGCCAGTTCGAACAGCGGCGACAGCCGCGCCACCATGAACACGCCGGCGGTCACCATGGTCGCGGCATGGATCAGCGCCGAGACCGGCGTCGGGCCTTCCATCGCGTCCGGCAACCAGGTGTGGAGCAGGAACTGGGCGGATTTGCCCATCGCGCCCATGAACAGCAGCAGGCAGGTCAGCGTCATCGCGTCCGCATGCCAGCCGAAGAAATCGATGGTCTTGCCGGCCATTGCCGGTGCGCCGGCGAAGATGGTCTCGAAATCGGTCGATTTCATCAGCATGAAGACGGCGAAGATGCCGAGCGCGAAGCCGAAATCGCCGACCCGGTTGACCACGAACGCCTTGATCGCCGCCGCATTGGCCGACGGCTTCTGGTACCAGAACCCGATCAACAGATAGCTCGCGAGGCCGACGCCCTCCCAGCCGAAGAACATCTGCACCAGATTGTCCGAGGTCACCAGCATCAGCATCGCGAAGGTGAACAGGCTGAGATAGCTGAAGAACCGCGGCCGGTACGGATCCTCGTCCATGTAGCCGATGGAATAGAGGTGAACGAGCGCGGACACGGTGTTGACCACGACCAGCATGACCGCGGTCAGCGTATCGACGCGCAGCGACCACGCCACCTGAAGGTCGCCCGAATTGATCCAGGGGAACAGCGCGATCCTGGCGTCATGGTGCAGGAAGCCGACATCGACCAGCGTCATCCAGGACAAGCCCGGCCGAAATCATCAGCAAGCCCGTGGTGATCAGTTCGGCGGCGCGGGAGCCGGCCGCCGCCGGCTCGGACACGTGATGGTCGTCGTGACCATGGTCATCGTGAGCATGATCGTCATGCGTCGCCGCCGCATGGGCGTCGCCATGCGCGTGGTCATGATGCTCGACGGTATCGCCACTCGGATTGCGCGCATGCGCGCCGAAAATGGAGATCAGCCCCGCGAGAATGGCGCCCAGCAGCGGCAGAAAGACGATTGCCTGAATCATAGCTGCGCCTAGCCCTTCATCAAATTAACGTCTTCAACCGCGATCGAGCCGCGGTTGCGGAAATACACCACCAGCACCGCCAGACCGATCGCGGCTTCCGCCGCCGCCACCGTCAGCACCAGCAGCGCAAACACCTGACCGACGATGTCGCCGAGGAAGGTCGAGAACGCCACCAGATTGATGTTCACCGCGAGCAGGATCAGCTCGATCGACATCAGGATGACGATGATGTTCTTGCGGTTGAGGAAGATGCCGAGGATCCCGAGCGTGAACAGGATCGCGCCGACCGAGAGATAGTGTCCAAGACCGATCGTCATCGCACCCACTCCGCCGCGTCAGCGTCCTGCAGGCCCTGCCCCGACGCGACCTTGCGCACGCTCATCGCCAGCTCAGGCGTCCGCGCGTTCTGCACGTTGATGTCCTGCCGCTTGACCATCACCTTGTGGCGCAGCGTCAGCACGATCGCGCCGATCATGGCGACCAGCAGCACCATGCCGGCCAGCTGGAAGTAGTGGATGTACTTGGTGTAGAGCACCAGCCCGAGCGCCTCGGTGTTGCTGACATTGGTCGGGATCGCCGCCGTAATGGTCTTGGTCACGGACGGATTGATCGCCCAGCCGCCGACAACAAGCAGAAGCTCGAACACGAAGATGCCGCCGATCACGAGCCCGATCGGCAAATATTGCAGGAAGCCCTCGCGCAGCTCGACGAAATCGACGTCGAGCATCATGATCACGAACAGGAACAGCACCGCGACCGCGCCGACATAGACCACGATCAGCATCATCCCGAGGAATTCGGCGCCCATCAGGATGAACAGGCCGGAGGCGTTGACGAAGGCGAGGATCAGATACAGCACCGAGTGCACGGGATTGCGCGAGACAATCACCATCGCCGCCGACGCCACGCAGACGCCGGCGAACAAATAGAAGAACAGCGCGGAAGGATCATGTCATCCCCTCACCGGTACGGCGCGTCGAGTTCGATTGATTTCGCAAGCTCGCGCTCCCAGCGGTCGCCATTGGCGAGCAATTTCGCCTTGTCATAATAGAGTTCCTCGCGGGTCTCGGTCGCGAATTCGAAATTCGGTCCCTCGACGATGGCGTCGACCGGGCAGGCTTCCTGGCACAGGCCGCAATAGATGCATTTCACCATGTCGATGTCGTAGCGCACGGTGCGCCTTGTGCCGTCGTTGCGGCGCGGGCCGGCCTCGATCGTGATCGCCTGCGCCGGGCAGATCGCCTCGCACAGCTTGCAGGCGATGCAGCGCTCTTCGCCGTTCGGGTAGCGGCGCAGCGCGTGCTCGCCCCGGAAGCGCGGCGAAATCGGTCCCTTCTCGAACGGATAGTTCAGCGTCGGCTTCGGCTTGAAGAAATAACGCATGGCGAGAAAGAACGCCGATACGAATTCGGTGAGCAGAAGCGAGCGGGCGGTTGCGTTGATATTGATACTCATAGCGACCTCATTTCGGCGCGAGCCCCGCGAATTGCAGCACTCCGGCGACGATGACCACCATCGCCAGCGACAGCGGCAGGAACACCTTCCAGCCAAGCCGCATCAGTTGATCGTAGCGGTAGCGCGGCACGATCGCCTTCGCCATCGCGAACATGAAGAACATGAAGAACACTTTCAGCACGAACCAGATGATCCCGGGCACCCAGGTGAAGGGCGCATAGGGAACCGGCGGCAGCCAGCCGCCGAGGAACAGGATCGTGGCCAACGCGCACATCGTGGTAATGGCGACGTATTCGCCGAGCATGAACAGCAAATACGGTGTCGAGCCGTATTCGGTCATGAAGCCCGCCACGAGTTCGGATTCGGCTTCGACCAGATCGAACGGCGGCCGGTTGGTTTCCGCCAGCGCCGAGACGTAGAAGATCACGAACATCGGAAACAGCGGCAGCCAGTACCAGCCGAGCAGCCCCAGTTTGGTGTTCTGGGCTTCCACCACCGCCGACAGGTTCAGCGAGCCGGCGCAGAGCAGCACCGTGATGATGACGAAGCCGATCGAGACTTCGTAGGACACCATCTGCGCCGCGGAGCGAAGCGCTGCGAGGAACGGGTATTTCGAATTGGACGACCAACCGGCCATGATGACGCCGTAGATCGACAGCGACGAGATCGCAAAAATATAGAGCACCCCGACATTGATGTCGGATATCACCCAGCCGAGATCCATCGGGATGACAGCCGAGGCCGCCAGCGCCAGCACACACGACACCAGTGGCGCCAGCAGGAACACGCC
>CAVUNH010000002.1:0-175166 GCA_963742665.1 uncultured Alphaproteobacteria bacterium | reverse complement strand
GCCGAAGTCCGCATGGGCTCCGGCAAGGGTACGCCGGAATTGTGGGTGGCCCGCGTCAAGCCTGGCCGCGTGATTTTCGAGATCGACGGCGTCACGGTGCAGACCGCAAAGGAAGCGCTCTCGCTCGCCGCCGCCAAGCTTCCGATCAAGACGCGCTTCGTCGCGCGCATTGCGGAGTAATCGACATGGCCGAGATGAAGACCGCCGATATCAGAGCAATGAGCGACGATCAGAGGGAGGACGCCGTCCTCAACCTGAAGAAGGAACGCTTCAATTTGCGTTTCCAGCGCGCCACCGGGCAGCTGGAAAACACCTCGCGGCTGCGTGAAGCCCGCCGCGATATCGCCCGCATCAAGACCATCGCCGCGCAAGCGCGCGCGAAGAAGAAGTAAGAGGCCGGATATGCCGAAACGAACCCTTCAGGGCGTGGTCGTGAGCGACAAGCAAGCCAAGACGGTGGTGGTGCGGGTCGATCGCCGCTTCACCCATCCGATCTACAAGAAGACGATCCGCCGCTCGAAAAACTACCACGCGCACGACGAGAACAACGAGTTCAAGCCGGGCGACATGGTGTGGATCGAGGAGAGCAAGCCGATCTCGAAGTTGAAGCGCTGGACCGTGGTCCGGGGCGAACAGAAGAAAACGGCCTGAAGCAGGTCTGGTTCTGCCAGGCTGGTTTCGGGAAATTTTAAGCGCGAATCAGCGCATCAGAAAGAGGACGAGGTGCATCAATGATTCAGATGCAGACCAACCTCGACGTGGCCGATAATTCAGGCGCACGCCGTGTCATGTGCATCAAGGTGCTCGGGGGCTCCAAGCGCCGCTATGCCACCGTGGGCGATGTTATCGTTGTGTCGATCAAGGAAGCGATTCCGCGCGGCAAGGTGAAGAAGGGCGACGTGATGAAGGCTGTCGTGGTGCGGGTCCGCAAGGACATCCGCCGCGCCGACGGCTCGGTCATCCGCTTCGACCGCAACGCCGCCGTGCTGATCAACAACCAGTCGGAGCCGGTCGGCACCCGTATCTTCGGGCCGGTGCCGCGCGAGCTGCGCGCCAAGAACCACATGAAGATCATTTCGCTTGCGCCGGAGGTGCTGTGATGGCTGCCAAGATCCGGAAGGGTGACAAGGTCATCGTGCTGAACGGCCGCGACAAGGGCCGTACCGGCGAAGTATTCGAGGTCCGCCCCGACGAGAACAAGGCGCTGGTGCGCGGCGTCAACATGGTGAAGCGTCACCAGAAGCAGACCCAGGCGCAGGAAGGCGGCATCATCTCCAAGGAGGCGCCGATCCACCTGTCCAACATCGCGTATGTCGGCAAGGACGGCAAACCGACCCGCGTGGGTTTCAAGATTCAGGCCGATGGCAAGAAGGTACGCATTGCCAAGAGCTCGGGAGCAGAGATCGATGGCTGATACCGCTTACGTGCCGCGCCTGCGCGCGGAGTACGACAAGAGCATCCGCGGCAAGCTGACCGAACAGTTCGGCTATGCCAACGTCATGCAGGTGCCGCGCCTCGACAAGGTCGTCCTCAACATGGGCGTCGGCGAGGCCGTCAACGACCGCAAGAAGGCCGAGACCGCCGCCGCCGACCTGTCGCTGATCGCCGGCCAGAAGGCGATCGTGACCTATTCGCGGGTTGCGATCGCGACCTTCAAGCTGCGTGAAAACCAGCCGATCGGCTGCAAGGTCACGCTGCGCAAGGCCAAGATGTACGAGTTCATCGACCGCCTGGTGAACGTGGCGCTGCCGCGCGTGCGCGACTTCCGCGGCCTCAACGCCAAGAGCTTCGACGGCCGCGGCAACTATTCGCTCGGCATCAAGGAGCACATCATTTTCCCCGAAATCGACTTCGACAAGGCCGGGGAAACATGGGGCATGGACATCACGGTCTGCACCACGGCGCGAGACCGACGACGAGGCGCGTGCCTTGTTGACCGCTTTCAATTTCCCGTTCCGGCAGTGAGACGCAGCTAAAAGCCTCTCAAACGCGGAAACCCAGGAGCCAAGCATGGCAAAGAAGAGTTCGATCGAGAAGAACAACCGGCGCAAGCGGATGACCAAGAACGCCGCCCCCCAGCGCGCGAAGCTGAAGGCGATCATCGCCGACAAGACCAAGCCGATGGAAGAGCGGTTCGCCGCGACGCTGAAGCTTGCCGAGATGCCGCGCAACTCGTCGGCGACGCGGATCCGCAATCGCTGCGAACTGACCGGTCGTCCGCGCTCGGTCTATCGCAAGAACAAGCTTTCCCGCATCGCGCTGCGTGAACTCGGCTCCAAGGGCCTGGTTCCCGGGCTCGTGAAGTCGAGCTGGTAAGGAGGGTCGTCAGATGTCAACGCACGATCCGATCAGCGATCTCATCACCCGCATCCGCAACGCGCAGATGCGTTCGAAGTCCAAGGTTTCGACCCCGGGCTCGAAGATGCGCGCCAGCGTGCTCGAAGTGCTGAAGTCCGAGGGTTACATCCGCGGCTATGCCAGCGTCGAACATGCCTCGGGCCGCAGCGAGCTCGAGATCGAGCTGAAATATTTCGACGGCGAGCCCGTCATTCGCGAAATCGAGCGGGTCTCGAAGCCGGGCCGTCGGGTTTACGCCTCGGTGAAGAACCTGCCGCGCGTCAACAACGGTCTCGGCATTTCGGTATTGTCGACGCCGAAGGGAATCATGGCTGACCACGAAGCGCGTGACGCGAACGTGGGCGGCGAAATTCTCTTCACGGTGTTCTGAGGAAGGATTGAAGCCATGTCACGTGTTGGCAAACGGCCTGTGACGATCCCGTCCGGTGTGACGGCGAGCGTCGAAGGGCAGACCGTCAAGATGAAGGGGCCGAAGGGCCAGCTTCAGTTCGTCGTGCATGACGACGTCGAGGTGAAGTTCGAGAACGGCGCGGTCAAGGTCGCGCCGCGGCTCGAGACCAACCGCGCGCAGGCCATGTACGGCACCGCGCGCGCGCAGGTCGCAAACCTGGTCGAGGGCGTCACCAAGGGTTTCGAGAAGAAGCTCGAAATCACCGGCGTCGGCTACCGCGCCGCGCTGCAGGGCAAGAACCTGCAGCTCGCGCTCGGCTACAGCCACGACGTCGTCTACGCGATCCCGGAAGGCATCACCATCGTGGTGCCGAAGCCGACCGAGATCACGATCACCGGCAACGATTCCCAGCGCGTCGGTCAGGTCGCGGCCGAGATCCGCGCCTATCGTCCGCCGGAGCCCTACAAGGGCAAGGGCGTGAAGTACGCCAACGAATTCATCTTCCGCAAGGAAGGCAAGAAGAAGTAACGGAGCCGGTCATGTCACTGAAAGTTACAAATGCCCGGCGCAAGCAGCGTGTGAGAACTCTCACTGCGCCGCTCCGCCAATGGACGTCCGCGTCTGTCGGTGTTCCGCTCGTCGAAGCACATCTACGCCCAGGTCATCGACGACCTGAAGGGCGAGACGCTGGCTTCGGCCTCGTCGCTGGAGAAGGCGATGCGCGAGAGCGGCAACACGGGCGCCAACATCGATGCGGCGAAGGCCGTCGGCAAGCTGCTGGCGGAACGCGCCGTGAAGAACGGCGTCAAGGAAGTGGTGTTCGATCGCGGCCAGTATCTCTATCACGGGCGCGTCAAGGCGCTGGCGGATGCGGCGCGCGAAAGCGGATTGAGCTTCTAACAACTGGTTTTGAACGAAGGACAGAGGCGTCATGCCTCTCAGAGATTGGAAAACACCATGGCAGGTGAACGCGAACGCGGTGGCGGCGAACGGGGCGGCCGCGAAGAGCGCGACAGCGAGTTCGTCGACAAGCTCGTCCACATCAATCGTGTGGCGAAGGTCGTCAAGGGCGGCAAGCGCTTCGGCTTTGCGGCGCTGGTCGTGATCGGCGACCAGAAGGGCCGGGTCGGATTCGGTCACGGCAAGGCGCGCGAAGTTCCCGAGGCGATCCGCAAGGCGACCGAATCGGCGAAGCGCAACCTGACGCGCGTGGCGCTGCGCGAAGGCCGCACGCTGCATCACGATATCGCCGGCCGCCACGGTGCGGGCCGCGTCTATCTGCGTGCAGCGCCGGCCGGTACCGGCATCATCGCCGGCGGTCCGATGCGCGCGGTGTTCGAGACGCTCGGCATCCAGGACGTGGTGGCGAAGTCGATCGGCTCGTCGAACCCCTACAACATGGTTCGCGCCACCTTCGACGCGCTGAAGCATCAGGATTCGCCGCGTTCGGTGGCGGCACGCCGCAACATCAAGGTGTCCACGCTGCAGTCGCGCCGCGTCGGCGGCGACGCCGAAGTGGTGGCTGAATAAACAACCAGGCGCATCTTCTCAGCGCCGTTCGGAGTTCAAGACGATGGCCAAGGCCGCAAAGATGATCAAGGTCGAGCAGACCGGCAGCGCAATCCGCCGCCACCACTCGCAGCGTGCGACGCTGATCGGCCTCAAGCTCAACAAGATCGGTCGCGTCACCGAGCTGCAGGATACCCCTGCGATTCGCGGCATGATCGCCAAGGTTCAACATCTCGTCCGCGTCGTCGACGAGAAGTAAGATAGGCAAGGAGGCGCATGATCCCGAAAAGTGGGGACCGGTTTTCGGTCAAGATCATGCTCCAAGATAAGAGGAATTTCGCGATGAAGCTCAGCGATATCGCCGACAACGCCGGCTCGCGCAAGAAGCGCATGCGCGTCGGCCGTGGCATCGGTTCAGGCAAGGGCAAGAAGGCGGGCCGCGGCGGCAAGGGCCAGACCGCGCGTTCGGGCGTGCGCATCAAGGGCTTCGAGGGCGGCCAGATGCCGCTGCATCGGCGCCTGCCGAAGCGCGGCTTCACCAACATCTTCAAGCTCGACTTCGCCGAGATCAATCTCGACCGGCTGCAGCAGGCGATCGACGCCAAGCTGGTCGACGTCAAGGAAACCGTCACCGCCGAATCGCTGGTCAAGACCGGCGTGCTGCGCCGCGCCAAGGATGGCCTGCGGCTGCTCGGCCGCGGCGAACTCAAGGCCAAGCTCACCATCGAGGTGCACGGCGCCTCGAAATCCGCGATCGCGGCGGTCGAAAAGGCCGGCGGCACGGTGAAGATCCTGGCTCCGGCCAAGAAGGAAGAAGGCGAGGCGGCGTAACATCTGCGTCATTGCCCGCGCGATCGCGGGCGATCCGCCAATAGAACGATGGACTTATCGAAGCCGAGCACCAAATAATGTCCGGCGTCTGCCGATAGCCCAACGGGCTTGAGGCGTGAGGGGCGGCGGGAGAAAGCCTGAACATGGTCTCAGCAGCGGAACAACTTGCAGCAAACCTCAATTTCGGCGCGCTGGCCAAAGCCGACGAACTGAAGAAGCGCATCTGGTTCACCCTGGGTGCGCTGCTTGTTTATCGGCTCGGCACCTACATCCCGCTGCCCGGCATCGACCCGGCGATCTGGGAACAGGTGTTCAAGTCCCAGGCCGGCGGCATCCTCGGCATGTTCAACATGTTCGCCGGCGGCGGCATCCACCGCATGGCGATCTTCGCGCTGAACATCATGCCGTACATCTCGGCATCGATCATCATCCAGCTTCTGACCACCGTTTCGCCGCAGCTCGAGGCGCTGAAGAAGGAAGGCGAGTCCGGCCGCAAGACGCTGAACCAGTACACCCGCTATCTCACGGTGATCCTCGCCGCGTTCCAGTCCTACGGCATCGCCGTCGGCCTCGAGGGCGCCGGCAACGTCGTCAGCGACCCCGGCCTGTTCTTCCGTCTCTCGACCGCGATCACGCTGACCGGCGGCACCATGTTCCTGATGTGGCTCGGCGAGCAGATCACCTCGCGCGGCATCGGCAACGGCATCTCGCTGATCATCCTGTCCGGCATCGTCGCCGAACTGCCGTCGGCGCTCGCCAACATGCTGGAACTCGGCCGTCAGGGCGCGCTGTCGACCGGCCTGATCCTGATCGTCATCATCATGGCGGTCGCCGTGATCGCCTTCATCGTGTTCATGGAGCGCGCGCAGCGCCGGCTTCTGATCCAGTATCCGAAGCGCCAGGTCGGCAACAAGATGTTCGAGGGCCAGTCCTCGCATCTGCCGCTCAAGCTCAACACCTCGGGCGTGATCCCGCCGATCTTCGCCTCGTCGCTGCTGCTGCTGCCGACCACGGTTGCGAACTTCAACGCCGGCAAGGGCCCGGAATGGTTCCAGTGGATCACCACCCAGCTCGGCCACGGCCGTCCGCTGTTCCTGTTCATGTATCTCGCGCTGATCGTGTTCTTCGCGTTCTTCTACACCGCGATCGTGTTCAACCCGACCGAGACCGCCGACAATCTGAAGAAGCATGGCGGCTTCATCCCCGGCATCCGTCCGGGCGAGCGCACCGCCGAATATATCGACTACGTGCTGTCGCGCGTCACGGTGCTGGGCGCGATCTATCTCGCCATCGTCTGCCTGATTCCGGAAATCCTGATTTCCTACGCCTCGGTGCCGTTCTACTTTGGCGGAACCTCGCTTCTGATCGTCGTCAGCGTGACGATGGATACGGTGGCGCAGGTGCAGGGCTATCTGCTCGCCCATCAGTATGAAGGGCTGATCAGGAAATCCAAGCTCAGGGGCCGCCGCCGCTAGGATTTGCGGCAAGCAGCGGTCTGAAATCAAAGTCGCAGGTGTGCGGCGTTCGCTCACCGAGCCGGGGGGCGAACACGCATGAGACTGATTCTTTTGGGACCGCCGGGCGCGGGCAAGGGGACCCAGGCGCAACGGCTGGTTCACAAGCACCACATCGTTCAGCTCTCGACCGGCGAGATGCTGCGCGCGGCGGTGGCGGCGGGGACGCCGATCGGCCTGCAGGCCAAGGACATCATGGCGAGCGGCGCGCTGGTGCCGGACGAAGTCGTGGTCGGCATCATCTCCGACCGCCTCGACCAGCCGGACATGAAGAACGGCTTCATCCTCGACGGCTTTCCGCGCACCGTGCCGCAGGCGGCGGCGCTCGACGAACTCCTGAAGAAGAAGCACATCAAGCTCGACGCCGTGGTCGAACTGCGCGTCAACGAGAGCGCGCTGCTCAACCGCGTCGAGACGCGGGTCGCCGAGATGCGGGCGCGCGGCGAGGAAGTGCGAATCGACGACACCCCGGAGGTGCTCTCGAAGCGGCTGGCGAGCTACCGGACCCTGACCGAGCCCCTGATTCACTATTATTCGGAGCGGCGGAAGCTGCTGACCGTCGATGGCATGATGACCATCGAGCACGTCACGCGCGAAATTAACCGGATCCTGGCCGCCATCGGCGCCGTGGAACCCAAGGCGGCGGCGCCCAAACCGCGCCGCCAGGACGGCCGCCAGGAAGGCCGCCAGGCCGGCGGGCAAAAAGGCTGCCAAAACCGCCAGGAAGCCCGCCAAAGCGGCTCCAAAGGCCGGGAAAGCGGCCTCCAAGGGGGCTAAAAAGGCCAAAAAGCGCCGAAAACCAGCAGAAAGCCGAGCAGGAAGGTCGCCAAAAAAGCCGCCAAAAAGGCCGTGAAAAAGGTCACGAAAAAGCGAGCTAAACGTTAGAGACGGTTGACGAAACCGAGTTGAATCCTTTAATAAGCCCCGCATCCAAGTCGGATAGTTTCAGACGATGCCGGGCCCCGAGGAATCTGAGGGGACGGGCGTCGTGTTCGCGTTTGTGGACACCTGCCCGAGTTAGCAAGAACATGGTCCGGTCCGCGAGGGATCGGCGACAGGAGAGAAGTCCGTGGCCCGTATTGCCGGTGTGAATATCCCGACCAACAAGCGCGTCCTGATCGCGCTCCAGTACATCCATGGCATCGGCCAGAAGAACGCGGCCGAGATCATCGAGAAGGTGAAGATTCCCGCCGAGCGTCGCGTCAGCCAGCTCAGCGACCAGGAAGTTCTGCAGATCCGCGAAGTGATCGACCGCGACTATCTGGTCGAGGGCGATCTTCGTCGTGAAGTCGGCATCAACATCAAGCGTCTGATGGACCTCGGCTGCTATCGCGGCCTGCGTCATCGCCGCGGTCTGCCGGTGCGCGGTCAGCGTACCCACACCAATGCGCGCACGCGCAAGGGCCCGGCCAAGTCGATCGCCGGCAAGAAGAAGTAAGTTGGCGAATAGCGAATAGGGAGTGGCGAATAGGTCTCTATTCGCTACTCGCCATTCGCCACTCGCCCTTTAGGTGTAGCCGCTGGCACTACGGCGGCGTTTGAGATCACAGGAAAGGTTTTGGAATGGGCAAGGAAGCCACCCGCGTACGCCGCCGCGAACGCAAGAACATCGCCTCCGGCATCGCGCACGTGAATTCGTCGTTCAACAACACGACCATCACCATCACCGACGCGCAGGGCAACACCATTGCCTGGTCGTCGGCCGGCACGATGGGTTTCAAGGGCTCGCGCAAGTCGACCCCGTATGCCGCGCAGGTCGCGGCCGAAGACGTTTCCAAGAAGGCGCAGGAACACGGCATGCGCACGCTGGAAGTGGAAGTTGCAGGTCCCGGTTCGGGCCGTGAATCGGCGCTTCGCGCGCTGCAGGCGGCGGGCTTCACCGTCACATCGATCCGCGACGTGACGACGATCCCGCACAATGGCTGCCGTCCGCGCAAGCGCCGGCGGGTTTGATATTTGGTCGCGGGCGGTACGCCGCCCGCGATTGTTTTGGAATGATGACAGCCGCGGACTGATCCGCGATCTCCAACGCCAGTAACCGGATGCAGGTCGACTGGCCCATGGGTGACAAAGTGACGATCCAGAAAAATTGGCAAGAACTTATTCGACCGAACAAGCTGCAGGTAACGCCGGGCACCGATGCGACCCGCTTTGCGACCGTGGTCGCCGAACCGCTCGAGCGCGGCTTCGGCCAGACGCTCGGCAACGCGCTGCGCCGCATCCTGCTGTCGTCGCTGCAGGGTGCCGCGGTGCAGTCGGTGCACATCGACGGCGTGCTGCACGAGTTCTCCTCGATCGCGGGCGTTCGCGAGGACGTCACCGACATCGTGCTCAACATCAAGGACATCTCGATCAAGATGCAGGGCGAAGGCCCCAAGCGCATGGTCGTGAAGAAGCAGGGCCCGGGCGTCGTCACCGCCGGCGACATCCAGACCGTCGGCGACGTCGTGGTGCTCAATCCCGACCTGCAGATCTGCACGCTGGACGAGGGCGCGGAAATCCGCATGGAATTCACCGTCGCCTCCGGCAAGGGCTACGTCGCCGCCGAGCGTAACCGTCCCGAAGACGCGCCGATCGGCCTGATCCCGGTCGACAGCCTGTTCTCGCCGGTCCGCAAGGTCTCCTACAAGGTCGAGAACACCCGCGAGGGCCAGATCCTCGACTACGACAAGCTGACCATGACGATCGAGACCAACGGCGCGATCACGCCGGACGACGCGGTGGCCTATGCCGCGCGCATCCTGCAGGACCAGCTCAACGTGTTCGTGAACTTCGAAGAGCCGCGCAAGGAAGTGGCGCAGGAGATCATCCCCGATCTCGCCTTCAACCCGGCGTTCCTCAAGAAGGTCGACGAACTCGAACTGTCGGTGCGTTCGGCCAACTGCCTGAAGAACGACAACATCGTCTACATCGGCGACCTCGTGCAGAAGTCGGAAGCGGAAATGCTCCGTACCCCGAACTTCGGCCGCAAGTCGCTGAACGAGATCAAGGAAGTGCTGGCCCAGATGGGTCTGCATCTCGGCATGGAAGTGCCGGGCTGGCCGCCGGAGAATATCGACGAGCTGGCCAAGCGCTTCGAAGACCACTACTGAGTCGAATAGGGAGTGGCGAATAGCGAATGGAACGCGAAACCATTCGCGACTTACTATTCGCTACTCGCTTTCCGGGCGAACGCAGGCGGCCCACCTGAGCAACATGTCCGACGAACCGTCGCGACAGATCAAGTATTGAGGAATTCAACATGCGTCACGGCAAGGTTCATCGGAAGCTCAACCGCACCGCCGAGCATCGGCAAGGCGATGTTCGCCAACATGTGCGCGGCGCTGATCAAGCACGAGCAGATCGTCACCACGCTGCCGAAGGCCAAGGAACTGCGCCCGATCGTCGAGAAGCTCGTCACCCTCGGCAAGAAGGGCGGTCTCGCCATGCGCCGCCAGGCGATCTCCGAAATGCGCGACCAGGATCAGGTCCGCAAGCTGTTCGACACGCTGGCCACCCGCTACAAGGACCGCCAGGGCGGCTACACCCGCATCATCAAGGCCGGCTTCCGCTACGGCGACAACGCGCCGATGGCCGTGATCGAATTCGTCGACCGCGACGTCGACGCCAAGGGCCTGGACTCCGGCCCGGTGCAGGAAAAGGCCGCCGAAGCGGCGTAAGGCTTCTTCCAGGTTCAGGTTTCAAAAGCGGCGCCTTCGGGCGCCGCTTTTTTGTTGTGGCAAGCGAATATCGCAATGCGGCAGCGTCATTGCGAGGAGCGAAGCGACGAAGCAATCCATCCATCCGTTATGCTGGCGAGCATGGATTGCTTGCGCTTCGCTCGCAATGACGCGACGAAATAACTGCCTACCACCCCTCCAGCACGATCTTGCCGCGCGACTTGCCGACTTCCAGCAGCGCATGCGCGCGCTTGAGGTTGGCGGCGTTGATGGTGCCAAAGGTCTGGTCGAGCGTGGTGCGCAGCACGCCCTTGTCGATGAGGTCGGCGACGTCGTTCAGCAGATGATGCTGCGCGATCATGTCCGGCGTCTGGAACGAGGAGCGCGTGAACATCGATTCCCAGTGCACCGAGATCGCCTTGCCCTTGAAGGCGCTGACGGTGAACTCCGGCGGATCGTCGATCAGGCCGAACTTGCCCTGCGGCGCCATGAACTCGGCGATCGCCTTGTAGTGCTGGTCGGTGAAGGTGAGGCTCGCGACCAGGCCGACCGGCGGCACTTTCAGCTTCTCGATCTGCTCCTTCATCGGCTTGGCATGATCGATCACGGCATGCGCGCCGAGATCGAGGCACCATTTTTGCGATTCCGGCCGCGTCGCGGTGGCAACCACCGTCAGCCCGGTGAGGCGGCGCGCGAGCTGGATCAGGATCGAGCCGACGCCGCCGGCGCCGCCGGTGATCAACAGCGTGCGCGGATCGACGCTTTTGCCGGGCACCGCGCCGAGCCGGTCGAACAGCAATTCCCAGGCGGTGATCGAGGTGAGGGGCAGCGCTGCGGCCTGCGCGAACGACAGCGATTTCGGCTTGCGGCCGACGATGCGCTCGTCGACCAGATGAAATTCCGAATTGGTGCCCTGGCGCAGGATCGAGCCGGCGTAGAACACCTCGTCGCCCGGCTTGAACAGCGTGACGTCGGGGCCGACCGCATCGACGATGCCGGCGGCGTCGTAGCCCAGAATCTTGGTTTCGCCCTCCGGCGGCGCGGCGCGCTTGCGGACCTTGTAGTCGACCGGATTGGCCGAGATCGCCTTCACGGCGACGCGGATGTCGCGGCCCTTCGGCTCCGGCTTGGCGGTCTCGAAATCGATCAGCGAATTCGCATCCTCGATCGGGAAGCGATTTCTTGTATCCGACGGCCTTCATGCCTGTGTCTCCTGCCTGGCTGAAAACGATGTCAGCCTAACTGTCGCGATCGCGCCGAATTGGCAAGTACTGTAAATTTGGGGACCTAGTCCCTGTTTGGATACTATTGGGAAATGGTTCCATGAAACGGGGAATTTTGCCCATCGGCCCGTGCTGGAGTGAGAACCATCAGGATAGTGAGGCGCGAACAGGAGCAGCCGGAGCTGCTCCTGTCGAGCGGCGTTGCGTCTGCGTTACCACGCCACCTGCGTGCGCATCGCGAACGCATCGAACTTCGAGCCGGCATCGCCGAAATTGGTCGGGCTGACCTGCTTGCTGACGTCGCCATGCAGATAGTCGAACATGAATCGCACGTTGCGATTGACGTACCAGTTCAGCGCCAGCGTGTAGACGTTCTGCCGCCCGCCGGCGACGCCGTTGGCGGTGCCGAGCTGGTCGTTGAGATCCATGGTGCTGTACCGGCCGGCGATTTCCCATGCGCCCCAGCCGCCGCCGTCGAGCGAGAACGGATGGGCCGGATTGACGCCGCCATAGGAAGCGCTGCCCGGATTGTACTTGCGGGTTTCGCCGGTCAGGATGTAGCCCGCCTGCGCATAGCCGCCCTGGAATTTGACGTCCGGCAGGCCGGCGAGCGCCTTGCGCTCGACATTGTACCAGAAGTACTCGCCCTGCAGATAAAGCGACCCGATCGTGGCCGCGGCCTCGACGCTGTAGACCTGCGCGCCGGATACGCCGGCCATCGCGCCGGTCGAGATCAGCGTGGTCGGATCGATGCGCAATTCCGGACGGTCGCTCAGCGTCAGCGTTTGTGCGCCGGTGACGAGATTGTGCGGCGGCCGGATCAGCCATTGGGCGTCGCCGCCGAGGTGGAGCGTGTAATCCTTGGCGCTGACGACCTGCGCCGCGGCGCGGGCGACGGCGCCGAATTGCTCGGTGGTGCCGTTGGGGTTGATGCTGGAGGCGGAGTGGATGGCGCCCGTGGTCGGTCCCGTCGCATAGGCGCCGGCCCAGAACCTGTCGTTGTACCAGCGCGCGCCGACGGTGGAGCGGAAGTCGCCGGCGGCGATATTGGTCGCGATGACGCCGGAGGACGCGCGCTCCATGAACATGATGTCGTTCGAACTGGTGGCTTCGTCCAGCGTGTAGGGCAGATCCATGATGCCGCCTTCGATCGCGAGCTTGCCGCCGAACGGCTTGAAGCCGGTGTAGCTGAGATAGGCGTTCTCGATGCCCGACACGGCGCCGCCCGGCAGGAAGCCGACGGCCGTCCCGCCGACGCTCGCCGGTGCCGCCAAATCCGTCCGACGAGCCGCCGAAGTCGTAGATCAGGCGCGAAATTCCAGTCGCCCATGAACTTGCCGACGACGCCGATGCGGGCGCGGCGGACGTTGACGCCGTTATCGAGGCGCTGCGGAACGGTCGCCGCGGTGTTCGGGTGATAGTCGTATCCGCCGCCGTCGAAATGGATGCGGCCGGTGATGGCGACGCAGTTCAGGCCGTCGGCGGTGCAGATGGTCGGCCGGTTGCCCGGCATCGTCACGACCGCACCGGCCGGCGGCACGACCGGCCCTTGACCGGAATGGCCGCGTTGGCGTTGGCGACGGTGACCTTGGCACTGGCCTTGGCATCCTCCGCCTTGGCATTGGCTTTTGCGGCGGCGGCCGTGTTGGCGCTGGTCTGGCGTCTGCAACTTGTCGAGCTTCTGCTCCAGCAAGCGCAACTGCTGCCGCAGCAGCGCGATTTCCGCATCACTGCCGCCGGCCGACTGCGCCTGGGCCTGCGAGGCCAACAGTGCGCCCGATCAGACCGACCGCCGTCGCCACCCCTGATTTTGTTTTGGACATGAGAGCATCCCCTTTCACGCTGGATTTAGTTCGCCGT
Organism: uncultured Alphaproteobacteria bacterium; assembly: GCA_963742665.1. Taxonomy (GTDB): domain Bacteria; phylum Pseudomonadota; class Alphaproteobacteria; order Rhizobiales; family Xanthobacteraceae; genus Bradyrhizobium. The sequence continues at coordinate 161,821 of CAVUNH010000002.1, read as the reverse complement.
CTTGCGCGAAGGACCGGCGTTTCCGATTGCAGCGAGAGCCCGTGGTGCAATCGGAAAAACTCCGGCGATGTCGCCGACGTTGGCTCGTCGAGATCGTCGACGATGCTGGCATCAATCTATGCCCCTTGGGCGACGCGGCCATAGCCAGCGCGCTCGCAGCGCCAAGAGAACTCGCGGATGTTGTATCGAAGCCACAAGCGCGGCCGATCACGCGTGTGTGATGACGAGCGTCATATTGCCGCAAAGGCGAGCTGCATGCCCGCGCGGAAATCGGACCGCCGCGGCAAGCCCGGTTCGTCCGCAAAAGAGGCCAGACCGCCCTTCTATTGGCGCGGCTGAAAGTCTATATTCCGCCGATCTTTAGCCGAGGATTTGCATGTTTCGATTCCCGCCTGTCGCCGCCGCGATCATTGCCCTTTTCGTCACCTTTTCGGCCTGGAGCGCAAGCGCCCAGGACCGCCGCGTGCCGGCGTCGGCGGCCGAACTGCGGCTGTCCTATGCGCCGATCGTGCAGCGGGTGCAGCCGGCGGTGGTCAACGTCTATGCCGCCAAGACCGTGCAGAACCGCAACCCGCTGCTGGACGATCCGATCTTCCGCCGCTTCTTCGGCGTGCCCGGCCAGCAGCCGGAGCAGATGCAGCGTTCGCTCGGTTCGGGCGTGATGGTCGATGCCTCCGGCCTCGTCGTCACCAACAACCACGTCATCGAGGGCGCCGATCAGGTCAAGGTCTCGCTCGCCGACAAGCGCGAGTTCGAGGCCGAGATCGTGCTCAAGGACAGCCGCACCGATCTGGCGGTGCTGCGCCTGAAGGACACCAAGGAGAAATTCCCGACGCTCGATTTTGCCAATTCCGATGAACTGCTGGTCGGCGACGTCGTGCTGGCGATCGGCAATCCCTTCGGCGTCGGCCAGACCGTGACGCACGGCATCATCTCGGCGCTGGCGCGCACGCAGGTCGGCATCACCGACTACCAGTTCTTCATCCAGACCGATGCCGCGATCAATCCCGGCAATTCCGGCGGCGCGCTGGTCGACATGACCGGCAAGCTCGCCGGCATCAACACCGCGATCTTCTCGCGCTCCGGCGGCTCGCAGGGCATCGGCTTTGCGATCCCCGCCAACATGGTGCGCGTCGTCGTGGCCTCCGCCAAGAGCGGCGGCAAGGCGGTGAAGCGGCCGTGGCTCGGCGCGAGGCTGCAGGCGGTGACGCCCGAGATCGCCGAGACGCTGGGGCTGAAGCTGCCGAGCGGGGCGCTGGTCGCCAATGTCGCGCCGAACAGTCCGGCGGCGCGCGCCGGGCTGAAACTGTCCGACCTGATCGTCGCGATCGACGGGCAGACGATCGACGATCCCAACGCCTTCGACTATCGCTTCGCCACCCGTCCGCTCGGCGGTTCGGCGCAGATCGACGTGCAGCGCGCCGGCAAGACCGTGAAGCTGACGGTGCCGCTGGAAACCGCGCCCGACACCAACCGCGACGAGATCGTGCTGACCGCGCGCTCGCCGTTCCAGGGCGCCAAGGTCGCCAACATCTCGCCGGCGGTCGCCGACGAACTGCATCTGGACGCCTCGACCGAAGGCGTCGTCGTGATCGATCTCGCCGATGGCGCCACCGCCGCCGGCGTCGGCTTCCAGAAGGGCGACATCATCCTGGCGGTCAACAACCAGAAGATCGCCAAGACCAGCGATCTCGACAAGGCGTCGAAGACCGCGTCGCGGATCTGGCGCATCACCGTGGTGCGCGGCGGCCAGCAGATCAACGTGACGCTCGGCGGATGAGCCCGAAGCGACCGCGCGAAGCCAACCTCTTTGCCGCGGCAGGGATGGAGCAGGACGCGCCGCATCCGCTTCCGGACCGGCTGCGTCCGCGCGCGCTCGCCGACGTCGTCGGCCAGGATCACATCCTCGGCCCCGACGGCGCGCTGACGCGGATGCTGGCGACGCGCACGCTGGGCTCGCTGGTGTTCTGGGGACCGCCCGGCACCGGCAAGACCACGGTGGCGCGGCTGCTGGCGGACGCCACCGAACTGCATTTCGAGCAGATCTCGGCGGTGTTTTCCGGCGTCGCCGACCTGAAGAAGGTGTTCGACGCCGCGCGCGCCCGCCGCGAGATGGGCAAGGGCACGCTGCTGTTCGTCGACGAGGTGCACCGCTTCAACCGCGCGCAGCAGGATTCGTTTCTGCCCGTGATGGAAGACGGCACCGTGGTGCTGGTCGGCGCCACCACCGAAAATCCGTCGTTCGAGCTCAACGCCGCGTTGTTGTCGCGGGCGCGCGTGCTGGTGTTTCATTCGCTCGATCCGGTCGCGATCGAAAAGCTCTATGCGCATGCCGAGAAGATCGAGGGCAAGAAACTGCCGCTCGATGCCGAGGCGCGCGCCGTGCTGGTGCGGATGGCCGACGGCGACGGCCGCGCCGCGCTGACGCTCGCCGAAGAGGTCTGGCGCGCCGCGCGCAAGGACGAGATCTTCAACGCCGAGCAGTTGCAGGACATCCTGCAGCGCCGCGCGCCGATCTACGACAAATCCGCCGACGGCCATTACAATCTGATCTCGGCGCTGCATAAATCGGTGCGCGGCTCCGATCCGGATGCGGCGCTGTATTATCTCGCGCGCATGATGGACGCCGGCGAGGACCCGCTGTTCCTGGCGCGGCGCGTGGTGCGGATGGCGGTCGAGGACATCGGTCTCGCCGATCCGCAGGCGCTGGCGATCTGCAACGCCGCCAAGGACGCCTATGATTTCCTCGGCTCTCCCGAAGGCGAACTCGCGATCGCGCAGGCCGTGATCTATCTCGCCACCGCGCCGAAATCGAACGCCGCCTACAAGGCGTTTGGCGCGGCGATGCGCGCGGCGAAGGAGGGCGGTTCGCTGCTGCCGCCGAAACACATCCTCAATTCGCCGACCAAGCTGATGAAGTCGGAAGGCTACGGCGCCGGCTACGAATACGACCACGACGCGCCGGATGCCTTCTCCGGCCAGGACTATTTCCCGGAAGCGCTGGGCCGCCAGACCTTCTACGACCCGCCCGATCGCGGCTTCGAGCGCGAAATCCGCAAGCGGCTGGACTACTGGGCCAAGCTGCGGCGGGAGCGGGGTGGGGGGTAGTCTATATCGTCATGGCCCGGTCAAGGCCCGGGCATGATCGAGTAGTTGCTGACGCGCCTGACTTACTTCCCCGTCTTCACGAACTCCAGAATTTCGTCCGTCAGCCGCGTATCCGCGGTGTTGATCGCATACACTTCCGAGATGTGGCTGTGCTGCGGCAGCATGTAGCGCGCGCGCGCATCCGGTCGGCCGCTTGCAACTCGCCTGCTTGATGAGTTCGAATTGCTCGACGAAACGTGGCGGATCGAGTTCGGCGGCTGACGACCATCAGCGGAATCTTTGATCGCCAGCAGGCCTTGCAGCGATGACCGTTCGGCGTAGCGCGAGGGGTCGGAGCCGAAATAGGCGATCTCGGCATCGCCGGCCGGTGACGCCGTCAGATCGTAGAGGCCCGACACCATCACCGCGCCGGCAAGGCCGCCGCCCTTCACCTTGTGAAACTCGGGATGCGAGACGTAGCCGGCGACATGGATCGCGCCGGCGGATTGTCCCATCAGGATAGATGCGCGCGGGATCGCCGCCGCGCGCGCCGATCTGCTCGGAGACCCATTGCACCACGGCGGCGAGGTCTTCCGGGCCGGCCGGCCACGTCGAATTGCGGCGCCAGCCGGTAGGTGGCGTTGACGCCGACAAAGCCGTTCTTCACCGCCCACAGCATGATGTTGTCGTAGAACGGGCTGCCGGGATTGCGCTTGTTGCCGGCGACAAAGCCGCCGCCATGGATGAAGATCAGCACCGGCCGGGCCGATGAACCGGTCTCCGGCGTGAAGACGTCGAGCAGGTTTCGATCGGCCGGGCCGTATTTGACGTCGCGCTCGACCTTGACGCCCGGATACGGCTCCTTTCTGCTGCAGCGGCGCGTAGAGCGCGGCGGTCTTGGGCACGTCGATGACGCGGCCGATTTCCAGCAGCTTCCAGGCGATGTCTTCCGGCATCGGGGTTTGCTGCGCGCAGGCTGTGCCGGCCCACATGGCCGCGATCGCGGCCAGGGCCGATCTGGTTGAGTTTCATCCCGATACTCCCTGTCGTTTCTTCTGTGTTCGGCCCAACATGGCCGATCCCGAGGCCAATTTATACCGATTTAACCATGGGACTTCCTGATGATTGCGCAACGGGGCAGCTTTTCCCTAGCCTGCAGCGCCATGAACCGCCGCATTGTTGCACTGACAGCCGCAGCCATCGTCGCAGCCGCATGCCCGCCGCTCCATCCGGCCTGGGCCGAGGCCGTGGAAGTCGCGCCGGGCATCGAGGTGACCCGGAAAGCTTTTGCCGCGCCCGCCAGCGAAGCGCCGTTCTTTGGCCTTGTCGACAAGGATCCGACGCTTCGCAAGACCGACGACGTCTTCATTTCGCTCGCCGTCGAGGTTTATGGTTCGCGCGCAAACGTGTTTGAAGCGCTGTCCCGGCGCGGCTGGGAGGCGATCGCTGCGAACGATTTGGAGATGGCGGGCACGCGCTTCAATCAGGCCTGGCTGTTCTCGCCCGGACAAAGCCAGATCTTTCACGGTTTTGCGATGATCGCGCTGGCGCGCTTCCACGATCCGGAATTCGCCGAGGAACTGTTTCGGATCGCGCGCAAGGCGCCGGGCGCATTGGCAACGCTGAATGCGGATTACGGCCACATGCTGCTGGCCGCGAACCGGCCGCGCGATGCCGAGCCGATATTGGAGCAGGCGGTGAAGGATACGCCGACATCGGGCGCTGCGTGGGCGGATCTCGGCGCAGCGCGCCTGCAAAACGGCAATCAGCCTGGTGCCTGCCAGGCCGCCGACCGGGCGGAGATGTTTCAGGACACCGCCAGGGAGAATGCCGACATCAAGCGGATCTGGCGCGAGGCCCGCTGCAGGGGGCATTGAGGCCAGATCGGCCGGAATCCCGTCCGGTATCGCCTTTAACGGCCTGATTCGCCGTGACGATTTGGTGCATATGGGCTACCTAACGGCCTCATCCGGAGCCGCAGCACCATGAGCCGTCGCGTCAAGAAACCTCTCCGCCCGGCGGGCGATCGCCCGAAGGGCGCGCGTCCCTATCGGGGCTCGCAAGCCGAGCGGCCGGCGCATCGTCCGGGCGGCAAGCCGCCGGCGCGCTTTTCGGCCGCGACGCCGCGCGTGCCGAAGCCGCTTCGTTCCGGAGCCGGAGAAGATCGTCGCCGAGCCGCCGCCGCTGCCGACCAAGGTCCAGACCGTGGTCGTGACCGCGGACGAGAACAACATGCGCGTCGATCGCTTTCTCGAGGCGCGTTTTCCCGGCCTGTCGTTCTCCCACATCCAGCGCATCGTCCGGAAGGGCGAGCTGCGCGTCAACGGCAAGCGCGCCGACAGCAAGGACCGGATCGAGGAGGGGCAGAGCATTCGCATTCCGCCGCTCAAGCTCGATACGCCGAAGGTGGCGGGGCAACTCTCGGAAGCCGCGACCAAGACGCTGCAGGCGCTGAAGGACATGATCCTGTTCGAGGATGCCGACGTCATGGTGCTGAACAAGCCGGCAGGGCTCGCCGTGCAGGGCGGCTCCGGCATCACGCGCAATGTCGACGACATGCTGGAAGTGATGCGCGACGCCAAGGGCCAGAAGCCGCGGCTGGTGCACCGGCTGGACCGGGAAACGTCGGGCTGCCTGCTGATCGCGAAAACGCGCTTTGCCGCGACCGCGCTGACCGGCTCGTTCCGCCACCGTTCCGCGCGCAAGATTTACTGGGCGCTGGTGGCGGGCGTGCCGAAGCCGAAGCAGGGCCGCATCTCGACCTATCTCGCCAAGGAAGAGAGCGAGGACGACACCATCATGCGGATCGCCAAGCATGGCGACGAGGGCGCAAGCCACGCCGTGACCTATTATGCCGTGGTCGAGACCTCGGCGCAGAAGCTCGCCTGGGTTTCGCTGAAGCCGGTCACCGGGCGCACCCATCAATTGCGCGCGCATATGGCGCATATCGATCACGCCATCGTCGGCGATCCCAAATATTTCAACAAGGAAAACTGGGAACTGCCGGGCGGCCTGCAGAACCGCCTGCATCTGCTGGCGCGCCGGATCGTGATCCCGCATCCGCGCGGCGGCGTGATCGACGCCACCGCGCCGCTGCCGCCGCATATGCTGCAATCCTGGAACCTGCTCGCGCTCGAGGCCGACCGGTTCGATCCGATCGAGAACGCGCCGGAGGAATAGCGGCGGCGCTTGCGCCCGCACGCGCCACCATCAAATTTTTGCGAGCGCAATAACGATCAAATCCAGGGCGCGCTGGTCCGCTATCGCTCGCTTCACCTTGTCATGTCAGCACAGTGAATAGAGGATCCGGGCATGATCGGAAAGCTGCTCCGCACCGCGCTTTTTGCTTTCGCCCTCGGCGGGTCTGCAGGCTTCGGCGCCGCCGCCAGCGCGCAGACACTCGCGCTTGTCGGAGGCCGTGTCTATGCGTCGCCCGACGCCGCGCCGCTCTCCGATGCGGTGGTTATTGCGACCGGCGGCGTCATCACCGCGATCGGCAGCCGCAGCGAAGTCAGCATTCCCGCCGATGCGCGGGTCATCGATTGCGCCGGCAAGACCGTCGTTGCCGGCTTCTGGAACAGCCACGTTCATTTCACCGAGGGCGCGTGGAAGAACGCCGGCAGCGCGCCGGCGGCATCGCTTCAGGAACACATGCAGGCGATGCTGACCAAATGGGGTTTCACCACGGTGTGGGATCTCGGCTCCGATCCGCGCGACTCGCTGTCGCTGCGCCGGCGCGTCAATTCCGGCGAAGTCCTGGGTCCCAAGATCCTGTTTGCCGGCAACATCTTCCCGAAGGGCGGACATCCCGCCTATCTGCCGGCCGAGCTGCAACTCCCCGAAGCCGCCACGGCCGACGAGGCGACGCAAATGTCGCGCAGCTATCTCGGAATTGGCCTCGACGGCATCAAGCTTTTCACCGGCGTCTACATGGGTGAGAAGCCGGTCGTGAACATGGATGTCGCCATCGCCAAGGCCGCGGTCGACGTGGCCCATGCGCAGGGCAAGCCGGTGTTCGCCCATCCGCAAAACAAAACCGGCCTGGAGACGGTGATCACGGCCGGCGTCGACGTGATGGCGCACATCATTCCGGGCGAGCAGGGCTACAGCCCCGAGCAGCTTGCGCGATTCAAATCGCAGGGCACCGCATTGATCCCGACGCTTTCGCTGTTTGCGAAAACCATCGGCGGACCGGCCGTCGGCGCGCGGCTCGCCGAGTCCGGCGTCAAGCAGCTCAAGGCGTTTTCGGACAATGGCGACACCGTGCTGTTCGGGACCGACGTCGGCTTCATCACGATCTACGACACCTCGGTCGAATACGAACTGATGCACCGGGCGCTTTCGGAAAAGCAAATACTCGCCTCGCTCACGACGAATCCGGCACAGTATTTCAAGGCGGCGAAGAAGGGCAGGGTCGAAAAGGGCTTTGACGCCGATCTCGCGGTGCTCGACGGTGATCCCGCTGACCGACGTCGGCAACCTCGCCAAGGTCGCCTACACCATTCGCGCCGGCCAGGTGATCTACCGCAAGCCGTGAGGTACCTCAGCGCTTGAACTGCGCGAGAAAAAGCCGGAGCGAATCGTGCGGGCTCTCGATGTCCGAGATCACCCAGCCATCCGCGCCCTTGACGACGATGAAGTTCAAGGTCACCGCGCGGCCGCTGTTGTCGAAGTTGACCGTCGACATAGGTCTTGTCGAACTGCTTGCGTGAGGTGGCAATCGAGACCGGACCGAGTTTCCAGTTCTCGCTCTGCACCAGGAAATCGTAGGGCTGATTGCGCGGGGCAGCCCATGCGCTGCGCAGGCTGCGGTCGAAAAACTGCTCTGCCGTCTCGGCGTTGTGCGGCAGCCCCTTCGAATGCTCCGCCGAACCCTTGCCGTAGAAGCCATAGACGTTGCGGATCAGGGATTCCGGCGTGCGGAAACCTGCTTGCGCGGGCAGGGCGGCGAAACCCGCGATCCAGATCGCGATCGCGGCGAGGAGTGTGATGGCTTGCATCGGCTTTTTTTGCGTTGAACCAGGCCTATTTTGCAGACAAATGAGGCCGAACGAAAGCCGGAAATCCTGCGCCGATTGACGCTTTTTCTGACGTTTTCCTCGCGCCAACCGGTGTCCACGCCGCCCAAAATCGCTATAAGACCGCGGATGCGTGAATTATTCGATGAAGTCGCCGGACAGTCCCCGTTCGATCCGGAAGAGGCGGTGCGGCGCGCGACCCGCGTGCCCCAGCGCAAGCGATTTTATGCCGCGGCCGGCACAGCCGAAGCGGACGGCGGTTTTGCCGTCACGCTGGACGGCAAGCCGATCCGCACGCCATCGGGTCGCCAGGTCGTTGCCCCGAACCGTGTGATCGCGGAAGCGATCGCGGCCGAATGGAACGCACAAGTCGAGACCATCAATCCCCTGACCATGCCGCTGACGCGCTTTGCCAACAGTGTCGGTGAAGCGGTGGTCGACCGGGTCGACGCCGTCGCCGAAGATGTCGCGAAATATCTCGGCACGGATTTGTTGTTCTATCGCGCCGGCCATCCCGAAGCGCTGGTCGCCAGGGAAGCCGCACATTGGGACCCGATCCTGTATTGGGCGGCGAACGATCTCGGCGCGCATTTCATTCTCGCCGAGGGGATCGTGCATGTCGCCCAACCGGAGCCCGCGATCCGGGCGGCGCGCGCGACGTTTCCGGCCGACCCCTGGTCGATCGCTGCGCTCCATGTGGTGACGACGCTGACGGGATCGGCGCTGCTGGCGCTGGCGCTGTACCATGGCGTGCGTAAGGCCGACGAGGTCTGGGCCGCGGCCCACGTCGATGAGGACTGGAACATCGAAAAATGGGGCCTCGATGAGGAAGTCGCGGCCCGCCGGGCCGCCCGGATGGTCGATTTCACCGCTGCGGTGACCATTCTGAGGGCGCTGCGACCCTGAATCAGATTGCTCGGTTAACGAGAACTTCGGCAATACCGCCGGATGACGGAGTTTGCTGCTATCCGTCTGAAAAAGCCCGCTTATCGGACTTCGTCAGAAGCGGCAAGTCCGTTGGGGCCATCGCCGGCGTCGCGGGAACAATCAATTGCTGGTTGCAAATTTAAGAAGCTCGTAAAGTTTGCTCCGTACTTTCCCTGATATCGAAATGCCAACTGTTCTGGGTCTCTCGCAATGCCCCACGTCCACGGCGCTTCAGCAATAACAACCATGGCGCAAGCGCCACGCGACAGGAATGGGAGGCTCGGCTGGCACCGGAGTTACGATACAATCCCGCACTGGATGGATTGCGGGCGATGGCGGTGTTGCTTGTCATTTCAGACCATTGCTGCGTTCCTGTATTCGAACAGGGTTATTTCGGCGTCGATCTGTTTTTCGTTCTAAGCGGCTTTCTGATTACCCGGCTCCTCGTCGACGAAATTGACGCGACGGGTCGGGTCGACCTGGGGAGGTTTTATCTTCGCCGCTTCCTCCGTCTCGCGCCGCCGCTACTGCTGTTTCTGACCGCGTATGTGCTGATTGCACCCTTGTTCTGGCCGCAGTTCAGCTTCTTGTTGCATATGCGCGACGCAGCGTTGGCGGGATTTTATCTGTCCGACTATTCGCAGGCCCTTTGGCAGAGTCCGAAAGTCCTGATTTACACCTGGTCGCTCTCGGTCGAAGAGCACTTTTATCTCATCTGGCCGCTCGTAATCCTGCTGCTGACCCGCCTCGAACTCCGTTGGCGTGTGGCCGGTCTCTTCATCATTTACTTGCTGGCCAGTGCCTGGCGCATATACGAATACGAAAACATCGGATGGGACGCGACGTACTATCGCTTTGACACGCGGATCAGCGGACTGGTTTTCGGCGCGCTGCTGGCGATATCTCTTAAGTACAAGGGCCCGATCTCGGAAAAGGCAGCCAACGCCGCAGGCCTCTTCGCGTGGGCAGCGCTCCTCGTCTGCCTCTCGATCGGTTATTGGGACGCCCCCTGGTCGCTGGTGATCATGACAAATCTGGCACATATGGCCGCCTTTGGCTTCCTCATCTCGGCCTCAAATCAGAACTCATGGGTCAGTTCGATATTGTCGGCCAAGCCCCTGGTTGGCGTTGGCGCCATCTCTTACGGCATGTATCTGTGGCACTATCCGGCAGCCCTTTATTTCAGAGAGTTGTATCCCTGGTACCAGACCGGCCCGCTCGTCCTGGGCTTTTCGATCGCCATGGCTACGGTCAGCTACCTGGTTCTTGAGAAGCCACTACAACGATATCGCCGTAGTCTCGGATATCAGCACCGCGTCGAGGAAAGGCTGATGTCAGCGAGAGACGATCGAGCGCCACAGACCGCGATTGTGACCGCGGCCGCGTAGCTGATTGCGTTAACGAGAGGTTTACGAGGCCGGGTTAGCCTTCCGGCCTGGCCGAGACCTCTGACATGGCGATCTCCATCAATCCCGCGCTTCCGGTGCTTGCCGCCCAAGAGATTGGCAGCGCGGCGCCCGAGCTCATGCTGCAGCCGGGCAGCGTGGTCAACGCGCAAGTTCTCAAAATCCTCTCCGCCGATCTGGTGCGGATCGCGATCGCCAGCCTCTCGATCGACGTCGTTTCTGAAATTCCGTTGCAGGAAGGCCAGGTCCTGCAGCTGGCGGTGTCGCAGACCAGGGATGGCGTCCGGCTTGCGGTGGTCGTCGGGCAGGGCGGTGACGCCGCTACGGCAGGTGACGCTGTTACGTTGTCGCCGGATGCGCTGGTCGATGTGGTGGCCAATCGTCCGACGATTGTCGCGCCACCCAGGACGGTATTGACGCCGGTGGAGCGCGCGGCGGTGTCGGTGGCGGCGCAGACCGCGGCGACCGAGCAGGACAGCCTCGCGCCATTATTCGCCAATCTTGGTGCGGCCGCCTCGACCGGCAGCCTGCCGCCGAAACTGCAGCAGGCGATTGTGCAGGTGCTGGCGCAGCAGACGAGCCTCGATCAAAATCTTGGCGGCAACGACATCAAGACCGCCTTCCAGAAATCCGGCATCTTCCTGGAGGCGTCGCTGGCCACGGGCACGGTGCCGTCCTCCGGTGTTCCCGATCTCAAGGCCGCGCTGATCGTGTTGCGTCAGACGCTGCAATCGGCGCTCGGCGCGAGCGGCCAGACCACGGCGCAATCGGTGCCGGCGGTCGAGCAAGCCGCCGCCGCTGCGCCCGGCCTTGTACCAGGCGTCGCGCCGGCACCGACCGACCTCGACGTGCAGGAGATATTGCTGCCGCAGGCGCGGCTTCCCGTCGCCGAAGACATCGTCCAATTGCGGGGCGGTGCGCCAGGTGTGCTGGCGCGGGCACTTGATTCCGGACCGAGCGCGGGCGCTACGTTGAACCTGTTGCAGGAGGCGTTGCAGGAGCTCGGCAATCCCGCACGCGCCGCGGTAACGCCGAAGGATGCGCGCGCCGGCGACGTGACCGTTCACACCAATACGCCGCCGCCGCCGTTTCGCGGCGCGTTGCCGGCAGCGCAACCCGTTGCAGCGCCCTCGATCGCGCCGCATGCGCCGCTTGCCGAGACCGCGCATCATCTGCTTGACGACACTGACGCTGCGATTGCGCGGCAAACCCTGCTGCAGGTCGCCTCGCTGCCGGACCGCATCGATAGTTCGGGACTGAAGATCGACACGACGGCGCCGCGCTGGAATTTCGAAATTCCGTTCGTGACGCCGCAGGGCACGGCGATGGCGCAGTTCGAGATTTCGCGCGATGGCGGCGGTGAGGCCGTCGAGGCCGCCAAGCGGGTATGGCGGGCGCGGTTCTCGCTGGATGTCGAACCGACGGGGCCGATCCATGCGCTGGTGTCGCTCGTGGACGAAAAGACCTCGGTGCGGATGTGGGCGGAGCGGCCTGCGACCGCCGCCCAGCTGCGCGCCGGCGCCTCGCAATTGAGCCAGGCGCTCAGCCGCGCCGAATTGAACCCCGGCGACATCGTGATCCGTGACGGCGCGCCGCCGCACGCCGTCCCTGCCAAGGCCGGGCATTTCCTGGATCGCGCGCTATGAACGCGGACGTCAAAAGGCAGCTGGCGGTCGCGCTGCATTATGACAAGACCGGCGCGCCCCGCGTCGTCGCCAAGGGCAAGGGGTCGATCGGCGCAAAAATCATCGAAATCGCCAAGGCCCACGACATCCCGATCGAGGAAAACGAGGTGCTGGCGGGCGCGCTGTCCCATGTCGAGATCGGCGACGAAATCCCGCAAGAGCTCTACAAGGCGGTCGCGGAAGTGTTGATTTTCGTGCTTCGGCTGACGGGGCGAATCCGCTAGCTGCTGCTCCCATCGTCATCACGGTGATCTGGCCGTGCCTCGCCGATATCGGCCCGAGCTTGACGTTGATAGGTCTCACCCCAGCTTGAACAGCGCCTGCAGGAAATCGCTCACCGCCTTGCGGGCTTCCATCGCGGTGGCGGGATTGCCGCCGACATGCGGGTTGAGTTCGATGCAGGCGTCCTTGTAGGAGAACGGCGCCTTGGTGTCGGCGTTCATCAACACGCCGCCTTCGCCCTCAATGAGGTGGCAATGCCGCGTGCTACCTCCGGTCCGGTTTCTTCCCGATCCGGCCGAGATGGGTGAAGCCAAAACCGCTGGCATATTTCAAGCCGTAGCCGAGCGCGCGGTCGAAGCCGATATGGGCGAGCCAGATCATCGCGATCGACAGCACCAGCGGCGAGGCGATCGACAAATCCCGCCGTCATCAGCGCCATCGGCATCATGTAGCTGTGGGCGGCGTTGTAGACGAGGGCGCCGTGCGCGGTCCGCCCAGATAGCCCGCAAAGCTCAGATCGGGCGCCAGGAACAGCGCGGCATAGATCCACCACGATCCGTCCCAGACCCCATAGAGCAGCGTCATCCCCAGAAACAGCCCGAGCCCTTCGAGCCGGAGCATCGTTCGCAGGCCCCCGGTAACGGCGCCGGTGGGCGCTGCGCCAGTCGTATCGGTCATTGCATCCCCTATGCGTGAGGGTGCGGATATATGCGCCTTCGGCGGCGGTACCAGAGGCTGACAGGGCTCTCGGGGGTGTTTCCGGTTCGGAAAAGGCCGTGTTAGAAGGCGACTCAAATCGGGACCAATGACGGGCGGGGCGCCAATGAAAGACATCCTGGATACCCTCGAGGAACGGCGCGCCGGCGCCAAGCTCGGCGGCGGCGAGAAGCGCATCGAGGCGCAGCACGCCCGCGGCAAACTGACCGCGCGCGAGCGCATCGAACTGCTGCTCGACAAGGGCTCGTTCGAGGAATTCGACATGTTCGTCGAGCACCGCTCGGTCGAATTCGGCATGGAAAAGACCAAGGTGCCGGGCGACGGCGTCGTCACCGGCTGGGGCACCGTCAACGGCCGCAAGACGTTTGTCTTCGCCAAGGATTTTACCGTGTTCGGCGGCTCGCTGTCGGAAACCCACGCGCAAAAAATCGTGAAAATCCAGGACATGGCGATGAAGGCGAGGGCGCCGATCATCGGGCTCTATGACGCCGGCGGCGCGCGCATCCAGGAAGGCGTCGCCGCGCTCGCGGGCTATTCCTACGTGTTCCGCCGCAACGTCATTGCCTCAGGCGTGATCCCGCAGATCTCCGTCATCATGGGCCCCTGCGCCGGCGGCGACGTCTATTCGCCGGCCATGACCGACTTCATCTTCATGGTGAAGAACACGAGCTACATGTTCGTCACCGGCCCCGACGTGGTGAAGACCGTCACCAACGAGGTGGTGACGGCGGAAGAACTCGGCGGCGCCTCGGTGCACGCCACGCGCTCCTCGATCGCCGACGGCGCGTTCGACAACGACGTCGAGACGCTGTTGCAGATGCGCCGGCTGATCGACTTCCTGCCGTCCAACAACACCGACGGCGTGCCGGAATGGCCGAGCTTTGACGACATCGACCGGCTCGACATGTCGCTCGACACGCTGATCCCCGACAATCCGAACAAGCCCTACGACATGAAGGAACTGATCCTGAAGGTCGTGGACGAGGGCGACTTCTTCGAAATCTCGGAGACCTTTGCCAAAAACATCGTCACCGGCTTCGGCCGCATCGCCGGCCGCACGGTCGGCTTCGTCGCCAACCAGCCGATGGTGCTGGCGGGCGTGCTCGACTCCGACGCCTCGCGCAAGGCCGCGCGCTTCGTCCGTTTCTGCGATGCCTTCAACATCCCGATCGTGACCTTCGTGGACGTGCCGGGCTTCCTGCCGGGCACCGCGCAGGAATATGGCGGCCTGATCAAGCACGGCGCCAAACTGCTGTTCGCCTATTCGCAATGCACGGTGCCGCTGGTGACCGTCATCACCCGCAAGGCCTATGGCGGCGCGTTCGACGTGATGGCGTCGAAGGAAATCGGCGCCGACATGAACTACGCCTGGCCGACCGCGCAGATCGCCGTGATGGGCGCCAAGGGCGCGGTCGAAATCATCTTCCGCAGCGACATCGGCGACGCCGACAAGATCGCCGCGCGCACGAAGGAATACGAAGACCGCTTCCTGTCGCCCTTCATCGCCGCCGAGCGCGGCTATATCGACGACGTCATCATGCCGCACTCGACGCGGAAGCGGATCGCGCGGGCGCTGGCGATGCTGAGGGACAAGAAGGTCGAGATGCCGGCGAAGAAGCACGACAATTTGCCGTTGTGATTGTTTGATCTACCGCAGACCGGCGCGCAGATGGGTCAGGGCAGCGTAACCGACCATCTTCGTTTTCGCGTCAGGGTGAGTTACGCTTCGCTTAACCCACCCTGCGATTCCGAGCGCACCACACGCCACGCGCTACCCCTTGCAAATTAGCTGTCCAGCAAGCGCCACAGACACGCCGTTGTGAAGCGGTGGTGACTGTTTCGTGATCGCGTCGCCCTGTATCAGGTCCGGACCAAAACATGGACCAATACCGTCTGGATAGTGTGCATCATGAAGAAACTTCGTTTGATTTGTAGTTTGGGACTTGCCGCAATCCTGGTTGGTCTCGCCGGTGCACCTGCGCGCGCCGATGAAACCGTCGATGTCGGCGGCTCGCGCGTGGTCCTGATCAAGCCGAAGGCGCCGCGCGGCAGCGTGATCCTGATGCCGGGCGGCAACGGCGCCATTCGCGCCGACGATCAGGGTGGAATTCGCGGGCTCAATTACAATCAACTGGTTCGCACCCGCCATGCCTATGCCGCCCGCGGGCTCGCGGTGATGATCACGGATGCGTCGACCGATCTTGCCAGCGCCGTGCAATACATGGCTGCGATCAAACGGCCGGTGACGGTGATCGGCACCAGCCGCGGCACCTTGCGCGCCGCCCAGGGCATCGCGCGCGGCGCGCGGCCGGACGCGCTGGTGCTGACGTCAGGCTTTCTCAGCCGGGAATCCGGAGCCGGCGAAAACGTGATGGCGATCCTGGGTTCGCCGGCGGCGCTGCCGCGCACGCTGGTGATTCATCATCAGGCCGATACCTGCCGCGCGACCTTGCCGGCCGGCGTCGACCCCTTCATCAAATGGGCGGGCGGGCGCGCGCGCGTCGCCTGGTTGAGCGGTGGCGTCCAGCAAGGGCGACCCCTGCGAAGCCGGCGGCCATCACGGCTTCAACGGTCTCGACGGCCAGGTCGTAGGACTTGCCGCGGGTTTTCGCTGAAGGGGGTGACTGCCGCGCTGGGCTTGCCGTCATTGCGAGGAGCAGAGCGACGAAGCAATCCATGTTTTCTTTATGCGGTGAAATGGATTGCTTCGCTTCGCTCGCAATGACGGCGATGGACTGTTGGCCCTCACTTCATCCCCATGCAGCTCGCATAGAACGTCGTGGTCGCCGGCCAGTCCGAGAACATGCCGCGGACGCCGACCTGTTTGGCCAGCACATCCAGCACGGTCAGCGTATCGCCGTCGCGGTCGATCGCGGCCTTGACGGATCGATGATAGAAGCCGCCGCCCTTGTTGAGCGGGCCGTCGCGCTCCAGCGACCAGCCGATCAGATCGAGGCCGGCGGCCTTCGCGGCCTTGGCGTATTCGGACGGCACGATTTCCTTTTTGTCGTTCAGCGTCAGCATGGTCCAGATCGGCGGTCCCAGGATCTTGACGCCGGACGCCTTCAGCTCGGCCATCGAAGGCTTCCAGGTCTCGGGCTTGTTGGGATCGAGGCCCTGTTTCTCGTAGCGTTCCTCGAGATAGACCGCCTGCGCCGCGAACGCCGGCTCGGTCTTCACCCAGTACAGAATGTCGGCGAGATTAAAACTCTGCGCGAACACGTCGCTGGCGGGAATGCCCGGCGGCCTTGTAGGCGGCGAGCATCTGGCTGGCGTATTTCTCCTGGGTGTAGTCGCCGTCGAACGGCATCGGCACTTCCGGCGACTTCAGTTCCGGCGTGAATTTGGCGCCGAGGCTCTTGATCAGCGCGATGCTTTCGTCATGCGTCATCAGCGTGCCGGAATTGGCGTAGAGATCGGTGCGCCAGCGCGGCGTGCCGTTGATGTAGTCGGCGACATTGGTGGCGTCCGGTATTGGCGCCGTCCATCTTGGCGGTCAGCTGCTTGAACTCGGCGAGCGTAAAGTCGCTGGTGCAGCACTTTGCCGACGCCTTCTTGCCGGTGGCGGGATCGGCCGGGCTGAAACCTTGCGAGCATTTCGCGGCGAGCGCCGGCACCGCGAGGACGTTGGTCGTGGTGTGCAAATCGCATTGCGAATGCCGGCAGACCAGCTGGCGGTCCTTTGTAAATGTCACGTCGCATTCGATGATGCCGGCGCCCATGCGGGCTGCGGCCGTATAGGCTTCCTTGCTGTGCTCGGGAAACATCAGCGCCGCGCCGCGATGGCCGATGGAAAAATCGGTCTTGTGGAACGGTCCGGTGCACTGGCTGAGCTTCTCCTTCAGCGGCCCGTCCTTCATCTTGTCGACGAGGTAGAACGGGCGCGGGCCGATCTGGGCCTCGTGGGGCAGGGGCACGCTTTGCGCCACGGCGGGGGCAGTGGGGAGCGCAAGCGCGAAAAACAGGGCGAGAAGGCGTCTGGCAGGCATGAACGGAGACCTCGGGGATGACGGCGCGAAAGAGGATATCACCATGACATTGTGACGTCTGCGTGTGGGCTTGCGCCGGTTTTGCTTTTATCTACAGTTCGCTCGGCGTCGGGAGCCTGCGGCGGGTGGGTGTAGGTCGAGCACATCGTGTGGAGGAAATAAAATGCCAAAGGCTCTCTTCGTCGTCCGCGCCACGGTGACGGATGCTTCCAAACGTGCGGCGTTCGACGCCTGGTATTCGCGCGAGCATCTGCCGGATGCGGTGAAATCGTTCGGCGCCGAGAAGGCGTGGCGCTACTGGAGCCTCACCGATCCCGCGCTGCATCACGCGATGTACCAGTTTGCCGACGAGGCCGCGCTCGATCGCGCGACCAAGGGCGAAAACATCAGCCGCCTGGTCGCCGATTTCAACCGCGACTGGCCCGAGGTGACGCGCACGCGCGAACTGCTGGTGCTGGCGGAGGAGTTTGCGAAATAATTTCCGTCGTCGCGGCGAACGCCGGGACCCATAACCACCGGCAGAAATTGTCGTGCGGGCTCGTGGTTATCTTCTGTTTCCGACGGTGTCGCCGAGGCGTGCAGGCTGCTGCTTTGCGGCGGAATCGACGGAGAAACCTGAACGCGCAGTTCAGCGAACATTCATCATCCACGCGCCGAAACTCTTCGCCTCACTTGAACCAAGCGCAGAGGAGGAGATGTCATGGAACGCCGGCACTTTCTGAAACTCGCCTTTGGATTTGCGGCAGGCGGCATGGCGCTCGCTGCGACCGCGCAGGCCGCGCCCCTGATGCCGCAGCCGCTGGTCGAAGGCGGCGTGCCCGCCAATCCGGATGCCCATCCCGCCGTCACCTCGGGCGAAGAGGTCGATCGGCTCAAGCCGGAAGAAGTGCGCTGGGGCCGTGGCCATCATCGCGGCTGGGGCCGCCATCGTGGCTGGGGCCATCGTCACTGGGGCTGGCGCCGCCGTCGTCGGCACTGGGGCTGGCGTCGCCGCCACTGGGGTTGGCGCCGCCGCCATTGGGGCTGGCGCCGTCGCTACTGGCGCCGCCGCTACTGGTAAGGCCTGAGAAACGGTGGCCCCAGTATTGCGGGGACAGGGATAGCGTTTGCCATCCCTGTCCATTCCGGTTTTGATGCGCGTCGCGATCCGTTTCGGGAGAGAGGCGATGCGTCGTTCGATCGGGATATTGTTGGTCGCCGCTGCCGCACTGACGCCGTTGCCGGCCTTTGCCTATTCCTGCGCGATGTCGCCGGCAAAGGATTCCGTGATCGTCAAGACCGACAACGCGTCCGATCGCAGCGTGACCTGCAAGGTCGACTGCACGTTCAAGGCCGCGGACGGGCCGGTGACGATTTCCTGCTCGCAGCAGATTCCACCGGGCGCCAAAGGTTGGTACGTCTGCCTGCGTCCGACCGGCGGCAAGGCGCTCGAGTTCGTCAGCGGAAGCGAGAGCTGCAAGTAGGACAGGCTCGAGGCAAGGCGCGTTTTGCCCAGGCGCGGCTAAACAAAAAGCCCCGCCGAGGCGGGGCTTTCAGTATCCGATATCGTCGGGCTCAGATCGGACGGCAGCGGCCGTAGGCCCAGACGATGCCGATAGGGGCAGACGCGCGGGCCGGGCCGCACCACCACAACCGGCGGGCGCTCGAACCACGACAACGCCGCGATTGGCGACGCATCCGCCATAGGGGCCGCGATGCCAGCCGGGGCCGCATCCGCCCGCGGCATTCGCCGCGCCGAAACTCGCAAATGAGCCCGCGACCAAAACTGCTGCGAAAAGGTACTTCATGTTTTCTCCCGTTAGTGGCCGCAAGGGCGGCACGGCCGCGACCATAATTGCGGAGAGCTGAACGGAAAGTGAATGTTGTTGATTGGTGTTTGCGGCGGCAACGCCAAGAATCGGCGATCGAATTTGTATTGGTTCTATTTCGTCACGCCTTATTTGCGGCAAATTTGTAAACATTGGCCGCTCGTCGACGTCGTCGCTAACACCGAACAGCGCGGCAAATTTCTTTTCGCCGGTGCGGGTGAAATTGACGACGCGGCTGCCGGGCGCGGGATCGCGCGCGGCCCAGTTCAATTCGGTGAAGCGGCTCATCACGGCAGCGCCGAGCGTGCCCGCGAGATGATGCCGCCGCTCGCTCCAGTCGAGGCAGGCCTTGCACACCGGCCGGCGCGGATGGGCCAGCGTCCCGGCATCGATCTGCAGCGCGCTCGCCATGAAGCGCTTGCCCTCATTGGTGAGTTCGATCGTCTGCTTGTTTTGCCGGACCAGCCGCTGCTTCCGCATGCTGTCGAGCATCTGCACGCCGAGATCGCCGGCGAGGTGATCGTAGCAAATCCGCGCGCGGCGCAGCGCCGGATCCTTCGGCCCGGTGCGCACGCGCATGTGGCCGGCGCGGGCGGCGAGCCCGGCAAGCCCCTCGAGCACGCCGGCGACATCGGGATCGGTGAGGCGGTAATAGCGGTGACGGCCCTGTTTTTCCGGCTCGATCAGGCCGCCGGCCTCGAGCTTGGCGAGATGCGAACTCGCGGTCTGCGGCGTGATGCCGGCCTGGTGCGCCAGCTCGCTCGCGGTCAGCGCGCGGCCGGTCATCAGCGCGGTGAGCATGTTGGCGCGCGCGGGATCGCCGACCAGCGAGGCGACCATTGCGATATCGGGACCTGCTTTCATAGTTCGATGATAGCCGAAGCATCGCCGACAATCAAGCGGCTATTGTGAGGCTCGAAGTCATTCGCCCCCGTCATTGCGAGCGAAGCGAAGCAATCCATCGTTCCACTTGCGGCGGCATGGATTGCTTCGTCGCTATGGCTCCTCGCAATGACGATAACAACACCGGAGGTCCCCATGACCATCACCGTTTTCATCCGCTACCAGCTCGATCCGTTCAAGCGGGCGATGTTCGAGCAATATTCGAAGAACTGGCTGACCATCATTCCCAAATGCGGCGGCGAACTGATCGGCTACTGGATGCCGCATGAGGGCACCAACAACATCGCCTTCGCGCTGATTTCCTTCGACAGTCTGGCGGCCTACGAAAGCTATCGGGCGCGGCTGCGCGCCGACAGCGAAGGCATGGCCAATTTCAATTTCGCCGAGGAGAACAAGTTGATCCTGGCGGAAGAGCGGACGTTTTTGCGACAGGTCGTGGCGTGAAGCGTCTGGCAGAGCAGGCGTTGCGCACCTATGTAGGCGGCGCAAACAAACAATTTGGGGAGTGACCATGCTGACAACTGCTGACAAGCGCGCCACATTCAGGAAACTGCACGAAAGCGGCTGCTTCATCATCCCCAATCCGTTCGATGTCGGCAGCGCGAAGGCGTTGCAGCATCTCGGCTTCAAGGCGCTCGCTTCCACCAGCGCCGGCTTTGCCTGGACCATCGGCAAGGCCGACAACCGCGTCACCGTCGACGACGTCTGCGATCATCTCGACCGCGATCTGCGCGGCGGTGGACATTCCCGTCAATGCCGATTTCGAGGACGGTTTTGCGCATGAGGCGGACAAGGTCGGCGTCAACGTCGCCCGCGCCGTCAAGACCGGCGTCGCCGGCCTTTCGATCGAGGATTTCACCGGCGACAACGCCAAGCCGCTGTTCGATCGCGCGCTTGCCATCGATCGCATCAGGGCGGCGCGCAAGGCGATCGATGCCGACAACAGCGGCGTGCTGCTCACCGGCCGCTGCGAGGCATTCCTGCGCGGGGTGAAGGATATGAAGCTCGTGATCGACCGGCTCACGGCCTATGCCGAGGCCGGCGCCGATTGCCTTTATGCGCCCGGCATTTCGACGGCGGAGGAAATTTCGACCGTGGTGAAGGCGGTCGCGCCAAGACCCGTCAATCTCCTGGTCGGCGCGGCCGGCCCGTCGCTGAAAATTGCCGGCGATCTCGGTGTCCGCCGCATCAGCGTCGGCGGTGGGCTGGCGCGAACGGCGTGGACCGGCTTCATGAAGGCGTCAAAGGAAATGGCGGAGCAGGGCACGTTCACCGAGCTGGCCAACGGCTATCCCGGCGGCGAACTCAACAAGATGTTCAGCTGAACAACCAACAAAAAGCGCAGCGGACAAATGCCCGCTGCGCTCTTGTTGGATCAGTCAAGCCTCAGCCGTTACTTGCTGGCCGGGTTGGCCGGCTCAGCCGGCTTATGCCGGACGGCCGGGTTCGCCGGGCGCGGCGCCGCGGCGCCGGTGGTCGTGCCGGGCTGCGCGTTAGCTGCGGGGCGTCACGTCACGCATGCCCGGAGGCGCCGCGGGGGTGCGCCGGCTGCGTCTGCGCGGTCTGGCTGGTCGGCGTGGTGCCGGCCTCGTTCACGCTGGTATTGTTCAAGCCATAGAACAGGGCGCCCATCACCAACGCGATGGCGACAGCGAACATCGCGATCTTGGCGCCGCTGGCGGGACCCTCGGCGAGTTCCGGGTCGGGCTGGATCTCATTGTCGAGGCTGTTCAGCCGCGCCTGACGGCGGATTTCGTCGTCGGTGAGATTGGCGCGATACGGATCGTTCGGGTTGAATTGGTAGGCCATGGATCGGTTCCTCCGTTGGTCCCATAACAACCGATGGCGGCTGTGGAGGTTCCCGGCGAGAGCCGCTTGCCCACCGGCATTTTCGGCTATGTTCGCGATGGAACCCGCTACCGCCGGGTTCCCTAATCATGAGGTTGCCATGTGGAGCCTGCCGCCCAGCGATACCGTCCTGCATCTGCTGTCCTATGTGGCGTTGGCCGCGGGAGCGATGACCGCGGCATTGGCGGCGGGCCGGCGCAGCATGGATTGGGTCGGCGTCTGCATGCTTGGTTGCATTACCGCGCTCGGTGGCGGCACCATCCGCGACGTGCTGCTCGGGCACTATCCGCTGGTCTGGGTGCAGCACCCGTCCTATCTGGCGATGACGGCGGTGGCGGCTTTCGTGACCATCCTGATCGCGCGCCACGTCCACCGGCTCAATCTGGCGTTCCTGGTGCTCGATGCGATCGGGCTGGTCGTGTTCACCATGGCCGGCTGCGACGTCGCCTGGCAGGTCAATGCGTCGCTGCCGATCGTGATCGTGGCCGGCATGATCACCGGCTGCGCCGGCGGCGTGCTGCGCGATATCCTCTGCAACGACGTGCCGCTGTTGTTCCGCAGCGAACTCTACGCCAGCGTTTCCGTCGTCACCGGGCTGTTCTACGCCACCGCCTTCGGGCTGAAACTGAATGACGAAATCTGGACCGCGCTGACCTTCGTGCTCGGGCTGACGCTGCGCCTGCTCGCGATCCGCTACAAATGGGAAATGCCGAAATTCGTCTTCAGCGGCGATCCGCGCTGACGAGCACGCGCTATTTCGACCGGCGCGCTTTCGCGACCTCGCGCCGCGCTCACCGCCGGCGCGGCATTGCCCCAGGCGTTGCGGATGAAGGTCGTGACATCGGCAATCTGCTGGTCCGACATTTTCCCGGCATAGGCCGGCATCGATCCGGTATTGGGCGCGCGCGGCGTCGTCACGGTTTGTGCGCCATCGAGGATCACGCGAAGCGTCGAGGAGGGGTCGGCCGATTGCAGGTTGGCGTTGCCGGGCAGCGGCGGATAGATCCGCGGCGCGCCGGATCCGTCGGCTTCGTGGCAGGCGATGCAGGCGCCCCTGTAAAGCTTTTCGCCGTCGGACATTTGCGCCGGCGGCGGGGCCGCGACCGCGGGCTCCGGCGCGCCGGCCGGCAGCTCCTTCAGGTAGACGGCGATCGCCCTGATATCCGCGTCGCTCATTTTGGAGGTCGAATTGACCACGACCTCCGACATCAGTTCGCCGGCGTGGCTGCGGCCGTTGCGGCCGCTCTGCAGATATTCGGCGATGTCGTCCACGCTCCACGATTTCAGGCCGCTGCGCGCGGCCGCGTCGAGCCGCGGCGCGAACATGCCCTGGACCCGCCCGCCGCC
Organism: uncultured Alphaproteobacteria bacterium; assembly: GCA_963742665.1. GTDB lineage: Bacteria > Pseudomonadota > Alphaproteobacteria > Rhizobiales > Xanthobacteraceae > Bradyrhizobium. The sequence goes on along the minus strand of CAVUNH010000002.1, from coordinate 138,864 downwards.
AAACGGCTGGCCGCGTCTGTCGGCGCCAAAAATATTCTTCGGCGTATGGCAGGCGCCGCAATGGCCGGCGCCTTCGACCAGATAGCGGCCGCGATTCCATTCCGCGCTCTTTTGCTGGTCGGGCATCAGGATGCCCGGCTTGAAGAACAGCCAGTTCCAGCCGCGCATCACGATTCGATAGTTGAAGGGCCAGCGCAGTTCCAGCGGCGGTGGCGTGTTCCTGACCGGCGTCAGCGTCGCCAGATAGGCCCGGATCGCCAGGATGTCCTGGCGGGTCAGTTTCGAGAAATTCGGGTAGGGGAAGGCCGGGTAATAGCGCGAACCATCAGGTGCGACGCCGTAGCGCAGCGCGCGGTAGAAATGATCGTCGCTCCAGGCGCCGATCCCGGTATCGCGGTCGGGGGTCAGATTGGGCGAATAGATGCCGCCGAACGGCGTATCGATACGCTTGCCCCCGGCGAACGGTTTCGCGGGATCAGCGGTGTGGCAGCTTGCGCAATCGCCGGCCACCGTCAGCGCCTTGCCGCGGGCGATGTCCTCGGCCGAGGGCTCGGCGCGACCTTCGCCGGCCGACGAACGCAGCGCACAAGAGAACACCGGCCAGAATCGCCCGCATGGTCCGATGTCGTCCCTGCACCTTTTGACCTCTTCGGGCGTTATACCGCGAAAGCGCGCGAAGCCGGCAGCTCACGCCATTTCGCGCCGGGCCGGTCCGGCGACACAAACCGAAACGGGCTGGCGTTATTCCCGGCACGAAATTGCGATCTTTCAAAGCGATGGCCCATTGCCCAGATTTGTAGTGCGTGGAGCGGAAAATCCGACATAGACTGGTTCTAACCAGCTCGAATGACTAGCTGAAAAATAGCTCGCCGCGATCAAGGCTCAAGAGGGTGGCAAAGAGGGCTAAATGGGAATCAACCAGGGTCCGATCAGTCTCGATCAGAAATACACCCAAGGCTCCGGCCACGTCTTCCTGACCGGCATTCAGGCGCTGGTGCGGCTGCCGATGGCGCAGATCCGGCGCGACCGCGCCGCAGGGCCTCAACACCGCGGGCTTCATCTCCGGCTATCGCGGCTCGCCGCTCGGCGGCTACGACCAGCAGCTGTTCGCCGCCCGCAAGCATCTCGAACAGTACAACATCAAATTCCAGCCCGGCGTGAACGAGGATCTCGCGGCGACCGCGATCTGGGGCTCGCAGCAGCTCAATCTCTCGCCCGGCGCCAAGTATGATGGCGTGGTCGGCATCTGGTACGGCAAGGGCCCTGGCGTCGACCGCTGCGGCGACGTCTTCCGCCACGGCAATACGGCGGGCTCGGCCAAAAACGGCGGCGTGCTGTGCCTCGCCGGCGACGACCACGGCGCAAAGTCCTCCACCGTGCCGCATCAGTCGGACCACGCCTTTATCTCCGCGCTGATGCCCTACCTCTATCCCTCCAGCATCCACGAAATGATCGAGATGGGCCTGCTTGGGTATCGCGATGTCGCGTTACTCCGGCTGCTGGGTCGGCATGAAGGTGATCACCGAGACGGTGGAGACCACCGCCGAGATCGACCTCACCGACGAGATGACGCCGTTCGTGATCCCGACCGATTTCGAAATGCCCGAGGGTGGCCTCAATCTGCGCTGGCCCGACGACCGCTACCAGCAGGACCTGCGCCTGCAGGACTACAAGGGCTTTGCCGCCATCGCCTTTGCCCGCGCCAACAAGATCAACCGCGTCACCATGGATTCGCCGAACGCCCGCTACGGCATCATGGCGTCCGGCAAGAGCTACGAGGATATCCGCCAGGCGCTGCGCGAACTCGGCATCACCGAGGAAGTCGCCGCCAAGATCGGCCTTCGGCTTTACAAGATCGGCATGCCCTGGCCGCTGGAGCCGGAAGGGGTCAGGCAATTCGCGGTCGGTCTGGAAGAGATCTTCATCGTCGAGGAGCGCCGCGAGATCGTCGAGAACCAGGTCAAGCAGGAGCTGTTCAACTGGCGCGACGATGTCCGTCCCCGCATCATCGGCAAGATGGACGATCACGACAAGCGCTTCCTGACATTTGCAGCAGAACTCAGCGTCGCCTCGCTGGCGAGCTCGCTGACCGAGCGGCTGCTTCGACTCAACCTCAACCCCGAAATCGCAGCCATGCTGCGCGCCAAGGCCGACTGGTTCAACGGCCGGCAGGCGACGCAAATGCAGGCGGTGGCGCCGATCACCCGCACGCCGTATTTCTGTTCGGGCTGTCCGCACAACACCTCGACCAAGGTGCCGGAAGGCAGCCGCGCCTTTGCCGGCATCGGCTGCCACTTCATGGCGCTGTGGATGGACCGCTCGACCGAGACCTTTACGCATATGGGCGGCGAGGGCGTGCCCTGGGTCGGCGTCGCGCCGTTCACCAAGGAAGAGCACGTGTTCGCCAATCTCGGCGACGGCACCTACTTCCATTCCGGCAGCCTCGCGATCCGCCAGGCGGTCTCCTCCGGCGCCAACATCACCTACAAGATCCTCTATAACGACGCGACCGCGATGACCGGCGGCCAGCATGTCGACGGCGATCTGTCGCCGCAGCAGATCACCTTCCAGCTTCACGCCGAAGGCATCCGCGAAATCTACCTGGTCTCGGAAACCCCCGACGCCTATCCGGCCTCCGACATCGCGCCGGGCGTCAAGACCGCGCATCGCGACGAACTCGACGCCGTGCAGAAGACCTGCCGCAAGGTCAAGGGCGCTTCCGCCATCGTGTTCGTGCAGACCTGTGCGGCCGAAAAGCGCCGCCGCCGCAAACGTGGGTTGCTGGAGGATCCGCCGCGCCGCGTCATGATCAATCCGGCGGTGTGCGAAGGCTGCGGCGATTGCTCGGTGCAGTCGAACTGCATTTCGGTCGAGCCGCTGGAGACCGAGCTCGGGCGCAAGCGCACCATCAACCAGTCGACCTGCAACAAGGACTATTCCTGCGTAAAGGGCTTTTGTCCGTCCTTCGTCACCATCGACGGCGGCAAGATGCGCCGCCGCGTGCCGGCCGGTGTCGGCGATATCGGCGAACTGCCGGAACCCGCGTCCCGGCCCAATCTGGACCGCCCTATAACGTCGCGGTCGGCGGCGTCGGCGGCACCGGCGTGCTGACGATCGGCGCGCTGCTCGGCATGGCCGCCCATATCGAGGGCAAGGCCAGCATGATCCTCGACATGTCCGGCCTGGCGCAAAAGGGCGGCGCGGTGCTGAGCCATGTGCGTCTGTCGGAACACACCGCCGACGTCACCTGTTCGCGCATCGTCACCGGCACCGCCGATCTCGTGCTCGCCGCCGACGAAGTGGTGGCCGTCGCCAAGGACACGATCACGCTCTGCGAATCCAGCCGCACCACCGGGGTCATCAACACCCACCTGATTCCGATCGCCGACTTCATCCTCAACCGCGATTTCAATTTCCAGGCGCGCAAGGTCAACCATGTGCTGGAAACCGCGCTGCGCAATGATTCTTCGTTCTTCGACTTCACCAAGCCGGCCGAAGTCCTGCTCGGCGATTCCATCGCCACCAACATGATGATGATGGGCTATGCCTATCAGAAGGGTCTGCTGCCGCTCTCGGCCAAGGCCATCGAGCAGGCGATCGAGGTCAACGCCGTCGCGGTCAAGCTGAACCTGCAGGCGTTCCAGTTGGGGCGTCTGGCGGCGTTCGACCCGGCAAAACTGATCGCCATGATGAAGGATCACGACGAGACCGTTGCGCCGAAGACACTGGACGCGATGTCGCTCGACGAAATCATCAGCCACCGCAGCGCGCTGCTGACGGACTACCAGAACGCAAAACTCGCCGAGCGCTATCGCGCGCTGGTGACACAGGTCCGCGACGCCGCGACGAGTGGCGGCTACGGCGACGCCTTGCCGCGCGCGGTCGCGATCAACTACGCCAAACTGCTGGCCTACAAGGACGAATACGAGGTGGCGCGGCTCTTTACCGACGGCCGCTTCGAAAAGCAGCTCCGCGACCAGTTCGAGGGCGACTTCAAGTTCTCTTTCAACCTCGCGGCCCCGTTCCTGGCGCGCGGCGTCGACGCATCGGGGCGGCCGGGCAAGCGTGCCTTCGGCGCCGTGGATGATGCCGGCTGTTCCGGATACTGGCAAAAATGAAAGGGCTGCGCGGCACCGCGTTCGACCTGTTCGGCCAGACCGCCGACCGCAAGCTCGAGCGCGACCTGATCGCGGGCTACGAGAAGGATGTCGCAACCGTGCTCGGGCTGTTGTCGCCGGTCACGCACGACACCTCAGTCGAAATCCTGTCGCTGCCGGACCGCATCCGCGGCTATGGCCCGGTGAAGGAGAAGGCGGTGCACGACGCGAGAGCGCGCTACGCGCAACTCGCCGCCGACCTCGTCAACCCGCCGCCGGCCCCGCGCCAGATCGCGGCGGAGTAGGGGCGGTCCTACCGTGTAACTCACTCCCTCCGTCATTCCGGGGCGCGCCTCTTGGCGCGAGCCCGGAATCCATTGACCCGCAAGCTGCGTGGCGAAATGGATTCCGGGTTCGTGCTTCGCACGCCCCGGAATGACGGAAACGGATCGGCTCAGCGAGGTCGCGCCTCTACACTTGACCGGGATTTTGCTATCATGACAGTCAAAGGTCATGGAAGGCGCAGTGCCCGACACCGATGCACCTGCATTTCAGGGAGAAAAACACACGATGAAACGCCGTACGTTCCTCACAGGCGGCGCCGTCGCCGGCGCTTCGACGCTGGTTGCCGCGCCTGCGATCGCGCAAGCCGCGCCCGAGATCAAGTGGCGCCTGACCTCGAGCTTTCCGAAGTCGCTCGACACCATCTTCGGCACGGCGCAGACCTTTGCGAAGTACGTCGCCGACGCCACCGACGGCAAGTTTCAGATCCAGACGTTTGCGGCGGGCGAGATCGTGCCGGGATTGCAGGCGCTCGATGCCGTGAGCACCGCGACCGTCGAGATGGCGCAGACCCCGCTCTATTTCTACATCGGCAAGGAGCCGGCGCTGGCGTACGCGACCGGCGTGCCCTTCGGCATGAACCATCGCCACCAGCATTCCTGGTGGACGTTCGGCGGCGGCGACGACCTCTGCAACGAAGCCCTGAAGCCGTTCAAGGCGCACGCCATCCTGTGCGGCAACTCCGGCACGCAGATGGGCGGCTGGTTCCGCAAGGAAATCAAGACGGTCGACGATCTCAACGGCTTAAAATTCCGTATCGCCGGCCTGGGCGGCCATGTGCTTGCAAAGCTCGGGATCGTGCCGCAGCAGATCGCGGGCGGGGATGTCTATTCGGCGCTCGAGAAGGGGTCTCTCGATGCCGCCGAGTTCGTCGGTCCCTACGATGATGAGAAGCTCGGGTTCTACAAGGTGGCGAAGTACTACTACTATCCCGGCTGGTGGGAAGGCGGTGCGATGTTGCACATGATCGTTAACGAGGAGAAGTGGAGCTCGCTTCCGAAGCAATACCAGGCGATCCTCAACCAGGCCGGCTCGGCCGCGGGCGCGTGGATGATCGAAAAATACGACAGCGTCAATCCGGCCGCCCTCAAGCGGCTGATCGCCAACGGGACCGAACTGCGCGCGTTCCCGCCGGCGGTCATGGAAGCCAGCTACAAGGCGACGCAAGACCATCTCGGCGAACTTGCCGACAAGAGCCCGCTCTTCAAGAAGACGAAAGAGAGCCACGACGCCTACATGAAGGAAGTGCTGTTCTACACCCAGATCGCGGAAAATTATTACGACAACTTCCTGCTCGCCAAGATGCGCAAGGGCTGAAGGCGTCCTTGCGTGGGGCGGGTTCGCTTTAACCCGTCATCTCACCATGAAGCGGCGGGTTAAAGCGAACCCGCCCTACGCAGCCGCCGGCCGCCAATCACGCCGCCGCAATCAGGCCCAGCACGGATTGCGTATCCCGGACGTCGCAAAATCCGTGTGCCATCGCAGTTAGCGTGCCGGCCTGTTCCGCGTCGGTCAGCGTCGCGCAGGCATCGCTGATAAAGAACACCTTGTAGTTCATCATCATTGCATCTCGTGCCGTCGATTCGCAGCAGACTTGCGACACGGTGCCGGAAATGATGAGCGTGTCGATCCCTCGCTCCTGCAAGTGAGCGTGCAGATCCGAGGACCCCGGCACGAAAGCACCAAAGCGGCGTTTTTGGATAACCAGGTCTTGCGGGACCACGTCCAGTTCCGGCCAAAGCGCGTGCCCGGGGCTGCCGGGCGTGAATGCCTCTATGAAGGGGGCACGCCGTTCAGGTGTCATGAAATGCTCAAAATAGACCGACCAGGTGCGGATCGCCTCCGCATCTGCTGTGTGCTTCGTAAAGACCACAGCCCCGCCTGCGGCGCGAAGGGCGGCGCTGATGCGGTTGACATTGGGAACGATGGCACGTGCCACCGGCACTTCCGCAACCTGGCCGGGGGCCATGAAGCCGTTCTGCAGATCGACAATGATATGCGCGGTTTGGCGCGGGCTGAGCGAATTGAATACGGCGACGCCGCCACGGCGGAGCTTAACCCGCTCGCGGACCTCGGGGAGAATGTCAGCTTGATGCATGGGGTTCACTCGGATTGGCCGATACGTGCAGACTAGCATACTTTAGAGGCCAAAGCCTCTCACCCTCCCTCCGTCATTCCGGGGCGCGCCGCTTGGCGCGAGCCCGGAATCCATTGGTCTACGGACTCTACGCTGACATGGATTCCGGGTTCGTGCTTCGCACGCCCCGGAATGACGGCAGAAATTGCCCGACGGGCAAATCAATTCCGATTATCGGAAAACGTGTCAAGGCCCAGAATAAAAAATATTTCGCTTTATCCGAAGGCCAAATCAGGGCTACATCACATACATCCCGTCCCGACCAGAGGGGCGTTTGGCCATCGTCACGAACGAGGGACGGGGATGCGGTGGACGCGGAAGTGCCTGAGACGAGGGTGCTGAAGCGTACGGCGAAGGCGTGTGGTCCTGACGTCGCGGTGCTGGCGTCAACGCACCTGGAGGCAATTGCTTCTCAGGGCGCAACGGAGGCAAAAGAGCCGTTCTCCGGGGAGATCACGTTATAAGCCGTAAAGCCATTGCGCAGGGAATGTCGGATGTTCTCCGCTGCCCTGTATGCTCATGCGCGCACTCTTTGTGCACATTGCGCATGAGACCGCGGGTGCAGCGCGCATCCGGCATTCCCTGCGCCCTCTGACTGATCGAGGGCGAAGAATTTCCAGCAAACCTCGGGCGCAATGCGTCGCGAGAATGCGAGCCTTATCTATCCCACGTCATTCCGGGGCGCCGCAAAGCGACGGAGCCCGGAATCCATTGATCCACCAACGCTGCCGCGGCGATGGATTCCCGCGCGCTCCGATGCTTCGCACGCCCCGGACATGACGACTTGGCCCGACCCGGCCCCACGGGCTACCGTCTCGCCTGACGGAATATTTCCTTGCTTGCCAAGGCCCTCCCGACAGGCCAGAAAAACGAGGGAAACAAGAAACGCCAGCGGAGAACGATTTGACCATCAAGGGCAAGGCCTACATTGCCGGGATCTACGAGCATCCGACCCGGCACGCACCCGATAAATCCACCGCCCAGCTGCATGCCGAGGTCGCCAAGGGCGCGATCGAGGACGCCGGGCCTCACCAAGGCCGATATCGACGGCTATTTCTGCGCCGGCGACGCCCCCGGCGGCGTGATGAACATGGTCGATTACCTCGGCCTCAAGGTCCGCCATTTCGACTCCACCGACACCGGCGGCTGCTCCTATCTGGTCCATCTCGGCCATGCCGCCGAAGCGATCGCCGCCGGCAAATGCTCGATCGCGCTGGTCACGCTGGCCGGCAAGCCGCGCACCGGCTCGATGCCGCCGCGCGCTTCCGGCGCCGAGGCCGATTTCGAAGCGGCCTATGGGGCGACCACCCATAACGTCTACGGTATGTGTGCCATGCGCCACATGCACGACTACGGCACCACCAGCGAGCAGCTCGCCTGGATCAAGGTCGCGGCCTCCCATCACGCGCAATACAATCCGCACGCGATGCTGAAGGAAGTCGTCACCGTCGAGGACGTGCTGAACTCGCCGATGATCTCCGATCCGCTGCACCGGATGGATTGCTGCGTCGTCACCGACGGCGGCGGCGCGATGATCGTCACCACGCCGGAGATCGCCAAAAGCCTGAAGAAGCCGCTGGTGCGCCTGATCGGCCATGGCGAGGCGATGAAGGGCCCGCGCGGCGGCAAGGATCTCGACCTCACTTACTCCGCCGGCGTCTGGTCCGGCCCGCGCGCGTTCGAGGAAGCGGGCGTCACGCCGAAGGACATCAAATACGCCTCGATCTATGACAGCTTCACCATCACGGTGCTGATGCAGCTCGAGGACCTCGGCTTCTGCAAGAAAGGCGAGGGCGGCAAGTTCGTCGCCGACGGCAACCTGATTTCCGGCGTCGGCAAGCTGCCGTTCAACACCGACGGCGGCGGCCTCTGCTCGAACCATCCCGTCAACCGCGGCGGCATGACCAAGATCCTCGAGGCGGTGCGTCAGTTGCGCGGCGAAGCGCATCCGAAAGTGCAGGTGCCGAACTGCGATCTCGCCGTCGCCCACGGCACCGGCGGACTTCTCGGCGTGCGCCATGCCGCCTCAACCTGCATCCTGGAGCGCGTGTGATGGCTGACGCAGCAAAGAAATATCCGACCCCGCAGGGCAATCCCGAAAGCGCGCCGTTCTGGGAGGCTGCCAAGCAAGGCAAGTTCATGATCAAGCGCTGCACCGCCTGCGGCGAGCCGCATTACTTCCCGCGCTCGATCTGCCCGTTCTGCTTCTCCGACAAGACGGTGTGGGAGGAGAGTTCGGGAGAGGCCACGATCTACACCTTCAGCCTGATGCGCAAATCGGCAAGCGGGCCTTACGCGATCGCGTTCGTGACGCTGAAGGAAGGCCCGTCGCTGCAGACCAATATCGTCGACTGCGACATGGACAAGCTCAAGATCGGCCAGAAGGTGAAAGTGGTGTGGAAGCCGACCGACGGCGCGCCACTGCCATTCTTCACGCCGGCGTGACGAGACCTTCGCGCCGCGGAGAAGCGCCGAAGCGCAGGACGTGGTCATCCCCGCGAAAGCGGGGATCCAGTAAACGCCGGTGACTACTGGATGCCCGCCTTCGCGGGCAGGGCGTGCACGGACGTAAAAGAACATTCGGGAGGAATCGCGCAAAATGCCGATCGTGTATGACGAGCTGATGGCCCTGAAAAATCTCGGGCAGAAATACGCCTACACCGACCGCGAGGTGATGCTCTATGCCTACGGGATCGGGATGGGCGCGGACCCGATGGACGAAAAGGAACTGGCCTTCGTCAACGAGGGCGTGCTGACGCCGCGTCCGCTGAAGGTGGTCCCGACATTCGCTTCCGTCGCGGCGTGGGGCGCAGGTCCCGGCGACATGAAGATCAACCGCCTGATGGTGGTGGATGGCGAGCGCGACATCACCTTCCACAAGCCGTTCGCGACGGCCGCCAACATCACCGCCGATTCCACCGTGCTCGACATCTTCGACAAGGGCAAGGACAAGGGCGCGGTGATCCGGCACCAGACCGTGCTCAAGGACGAGAAGGGCGAGAAGCTGGCAACGCTGGTGGCCTCGCGCTTTGCACGCGGCGATGGCGGGTTCGGCGGTCCGTCCGAAGGCCAGCCCGAGCCGCACAAGGTGCCGGCGCGCGCGCCCGACAAGACCGTCGATATCACGACGCGTCCGGACCAGGCGCTGGTCTACCGGCTCTGCGGCGACCGCAATCCGCTGCACTCCGATCCCGAATTCGCCAAGAAGGCCGGTTTCCCGAAACCGATCCTGCACGGCATGTGCACCTACGGCATCACCTGCCGCGGCGTCTTGCAGACCTATGCCGACTACGATCCGTCCGCCTTCAGGCAGCACGCGGCGCGGTTCTCCTCGCCGGTCTATCCCGGCGAGACCGTGACCATGGAACTGTGGAAGGACGGCAACGTCGTTTCATTCGAAGCCAAAGTGAAATCGCGCAACGTCACCGTGATCAAGAGCGGCAAGACGGTGCTGGGTTAATTTACCCGTCATTCCGGGGCGCGAAGCGAACTACGATGCGCGATTGCGCATCGGAGATCTCGAGATTCCGGGTCTGGTCCTTCGGACCATCCCGGAATGACGGAGGAACAAAAAGGGAGAACACCATGGGATTACTCGACGGCAAGGTTGCGATCATCACGGGTGCTGGCGGCGGGCTTGGTGAGGGCTACGCCAAATTGTTCGCGCGCGAAGGCGCGGCGGTCGTGGTCAACGACCTCGGCGGTCCGCGCGACGGCTCCGGCGCCGACGTCTCGATGGCGCAGAAGGTGGTCAACGCGATCAAGGAAGAGGGCGGCCGCGCGGTCGCCAACGGCGCCGACATTTCCACCATCGCCGGCGGGCAATCGGTGTTCGACGACGCCATCAAGAATTTCGGCCGCGCCGATATCCTGGTCAACAACGCCGGCATCCTGCTCGACGAGACCTTTGCCAAGGCCAAGGAAGCCAACTGGGACAAGGTGCTCAGGGTGCATCTCAAGGGCACCTTCTGCTGCACCCAGCCGGTGTTCAAATGGATGCGCGAAAACGGCGGCGGCGTGATCGTCAACACGTCCTCGACCTCGGGCCTGATCGGCAATTTCGGCCAGACCAATTACGGCGCCGCCAAGGGCGGTATCTGGGGACTGTCGAACGTGCTGGCGATCGAGGGCCGCAAATACAACATCCGGATCTGGACGCTGGCCCCGGGCGCCCTGACCCGCATGACCGCCGACCTGCCGCGCTACAAGGAGAACCCCGGCGCCGCCCTGGGCCCGGACGGCATCGCGCCGGCCGTGCTATACATGGTCAGCGAATTGTCGGGCGACCAGACCGGCAAGACGCTCGGCGTCTCCGGCCCCCGTGGCGTCCGCGAGCTGCGGATGATGGAAATGGAAGGCTGGACGCCGCCGTTCACGGGATGGAAGGCCGAGGATATCGTCACCCACGCCAAGGACATCTTCTTCTCCGACGAGGAGATCAAGAAGTCGGCGCGGAGATTTAAGTAACTGTCATTCCGGGGCGCGCGAAGCGCGAGCCCGGAATCCATAGCCACGATCGTGGTATCGATTCCGGGCCTGCGCCTACGGCGCATCCCGGAATGACGAAGAGATAGAGGCACACATGACAAAACTCACCGCCGAGGCCGCAGGCACCTTTGCGATCGCGCCGACGCCGTTCCACGACGACGGCCGCATTGACGAGAAATCGATCGACCGGCTGACCGATTTCTATGCCGAAGTGGGCTGCGAGGGCGTCACCGTGCTCGGCATCCTCGGCGAGGCGCCGAAGCTCGATGCGGCGGAAGCCGAACAGGTGGCGATCCGCTTCGTCAAGCGCGCCAAGACCATGCAGATCATCGTCGGCGTCTCGGCGCCGGGATTTGCCACCATGCGCTCGCTGGCGAAGGCGTCGATGGATGCGGGCGCTGCCGGCGTCATGATCGCGCCGCCGCCGCATCTGCGCACCGACGACCAGATCACCGGCTATTTCAAGCAGGCGCAGGAAGCGATCGGCGACGACATTCCCTGGGTGCTGCAGGATTACCCGCTGACGCTCAACGTCATCTTCACGCCCGCGGTGATCCGCAAGATCGTGATGGACTCGCCGTCCTGCGTGATGCTCAAGCACGAGGACTGGCCGGGGCTGGAAAAGATCTCCACGCTGCGCGGCTTCCAGAAGGACGGCTCGCTGAAGCCGATGTCGATTCTGGTCGGCAATGGCGGCCTGTTCCTCGATTTCGAGATGGAGCGCGGCGCCGACGGCGCCATGACCGGCTACGCCTTCCCGGAACTGCTGATCGATGTCGTGAAACTCTCGAAGGCCGGCAAGCGCGACGCCGCGCACGATCTGTTCGACGCGCATCTGCCGCTGATCCGCTACGAGCAGCAGCCGGGCGCGGGCCTTTCGGTGCGCAAATACGTGCTGCAAAAGCGCGGCATCATCGCCGGCAGCGCGCAGCGCAAGCCGGGCGCGACCATCACGGCGACTGCAAAGGCCGAAGTCGACTATCTGCTGTCGCGGGTGGCGCGCGTCGACCGCCGCGCCAATCTGCAACCGCAATCCAGCGCGGCGGGTTAACGACATGGCCGAGATCGTCGCCCCGCGTCCCGCATCCACCATCCTGCTGCTGCGCGACGCTCCGGCGGTGAAGGAGGTCGAGGTCTTCATGATGGTTCGCCATTATGAGATCGACTTCAACTCCGGCGCGCTGGTGTTTCCCGGCGGCAGCGTCGACAAGGGCGACAAGGAGATCATCGCCACCCCTGATCTGTATTCGGGCGGCGAGGGGCTCGACGAGGCCACTTTAAGCTTCCGGATCGCGGCGATCCGCGAGACCTTCGAGGAGAGCGGCATCCTGCTGGCGCGGCCGAAGGGATCGAAAGCGCTGGTCGACGCGAAACGCGCCAGCGCGATCGAAGCCGCGCACCGCGCCGATCTCTGCGATAGCAAGATCAGCTTCCTCAAGGTGCTGACCGACAACGGCATGGTGCTGGCGCTCGACGAACTCGTGCCCTATGCGCACTGGATCACGCCGGAAGGCATGCCGAAGCGGTTCGACACCTGGTTCTTCCTGGCCGCCGCGCCGCCGGAACAGGTCGGCGCCCATGACGGCAAGGAATCCACCGATTCGATCTGGGTGTCGCCGCGCGAGGCGCTGGAAGGCGGCGAGACCGGCCGCTTCAAGCTGCCGTTCCCGACCACGCGCAACCTGATCAAGCTCGGCAAGCAGTCAAATGTGAAAGCCGCGCTCGATGACTCCAGGGGCAAATCGGTCGTCACCGTGACGCCGATCATGACCAGGAATAATGGCGGTCGCCAGCTGCGGATTCCGCTCGAGGCCGGCTATGACGGCGACGTGTTCGAGGTCGGCTCGGTCGGCTAGCACACTTCGATACGCGACGAAGTATTTTGGTCCCTTCACCATGTAGGTTGCGGCTCGATTCAACCGATCGCCGGAACCAACGACATGGAAGCCCAACCAAGACCGTCCAATATGGCCGTCGAGCTCGCGCTGCTGCTCGTGCTCGCAACGCTGTGGGGCGCGTCCTACACCTTCATCCGCGTTGCGGTCGCGACCATCCCGCCGATCACCCTGATCGCGGGACGCACCGCGATTGCGGGCGTGTTGCTGCTGGTCATCATGCACTGGCGCGGCGTGCGGATGCCGCGGGATGCCGCGACCTGGCGGCGCTTCCTGTTCCAGGCCTGCCTCAACAGCGTCATCCCCTGGACCATGATCGCCTGGGGTGAGCGCACGCTGGATGCTGGCCTTGCCACCATCCTCAATTCGACCTCGCCGATATTCACCTTTTTCCTGACGCTCGCCGTCAGCCGGCACGAGGCGCTGACCTCGCGGAAATTGTTCGGCGTCGTCGCCGGCATGGCCGGCATCTGCCTGATCGTCGGCGTGCAGGCGCTGGCGGGATTTGGCGAACAGTTGACCGCGCAGATCGTCACCGTGGCTGCCGCGATCTGCTACGCCGGCGCCGCGATCTTCAGCCGCGGCTTCAAAGGTCTCGACCCGATGGCGCCGGCAGCGGGCTCGCTGTTGTGCGGCGCGGTCGTCCTGATCCCGCTCAGCCTCGTGGTCGAGCAGCCCTGGACGATCACGCCATCGACCAATTCGCTGCTGGCGCTGCTGGGACTCGCGGTGTTTTCCACCGCAGCCGCCTTCGTGATCTACTTCCGCCTGATCCAGACGCTGGGATCGGTCGGCACCACGGCGCAGGCTTACTTGCGGGTGCCGATCGGCGTAGCGCTCGGCGTGCTGTTCCTCGGCGAGCACCTGTCGCCCACGGCGTGGATCGGGCTTGCCTGCGTTGTCGTCGGTGTCGCCGCGATGACGATTCCGTCGCGAACGAAGAAACCGGCGACCGCGTAGCGTCTCGAACGAGGGAGGCATCGCCGCGGAGCCCGGTTCGCCTGACGAAAATGCGTGCCCTTGCTGCGCTCAGGGATTACCGGCATCCTGCCGGTCAAATCCGGGCGCTCCAGGCGCTGCGGGAGAAACGATCAGGGCAGGGCACGTCCCATGAGATTTCGGCGTATCGGCGTGATCTTCGGTGCGTGGTTCATGTTATCTCGCCGTGTCGTTTGCGGCGCAGGCGCAGGATTTTCCGAGCCGGCCGATCCGCATCGTCATTCCCTATTCGCCGGGCAGCGTCGCCGACGTGTTCGCGCGCATCATTGCGCAGAACATGCAGGAGCAGTGGAAGGGCTCGATCGTCGTCGAATCCAAATCCGGCGCCAATGGCTCGATCGCCGCCGAGGAAGTCGCGCGCGCCGCGCCCGATGGCTACACGTGGCTCCTGGTGACGACGTTTTTCACCTCGAGCCCGGCGCTCGATCCGAAGCTGCGCTGGGACCCGGTGCGCGATTTCATTCCGATCGGACAGATCTGCCGCGCCCCGAATTTCTTCATCGTGCCCTCGACGCTGCCGGTGAAAACCGTTGCCGAATATGTCGCGCTCGCCAAGGCAAAGCCGGGCACGCTGAACTACAGCCATCCCGGCAAGGGCTCGACCGGGCATCTCGGCTTCGAACTGTTCAAGCGGCTGGCCGGGATCGACGTCACCGGCATCGGCTATCGCGGCTATCCGCAGATGGTGCCGGATATTGCGAGCGGCCTGATCAATTCGACCTTCCTGTCCGCCAACCAGGCGCTGGCGCAGGTGCAGACCGGCGCGATCCGGATCATCGGCGCGATCAACGACGGCCGCTCCAAATATTTCCCTGACGTGCCGACCATGGCCGAACAGGGCTTTGCCGAGGCCCAGGTGACGCCGTGGTTCGGCGTCGTGGTGCCCGCGGGCACGCCGCAGCCGGTCATGGCGCGCATCAGCAAGGCGCTGGAGGCGGCGCTGGCGACCTCGGACGTCCAGCAAAGGCTCGACGTGGCCGGCTGCGAGCCGAAGAGCGCGCCGCTGCAGACGTTCGCCGATATCATCAAGGCCGACGTCGCGGTGTGGGCCAAGGTGGTCAAGGAGGCCGGCATCACTGCCGATTGAGGCGATCAAGCTGAATTCGGCCGTTGCTGTGTCGGTTTTTCCGAAGGAATCGCCTCGCTGTACTCGTAATTGCGGCGGGCCGGCGGTCCCGCGGCCGCGGGAACCGCCCGTTTCCGCTCGATTTCAGCATGTTCCCCATGGCCCTGATAACGTCGTATATTACGACCGATTGGAGCCCGGCCTCAATAACATGACCTCTGAATTGCCGCCGAATTCGCCGACGACGCGATCGTTCTCGCTTTCGATCGGCCAGCTGACATTCGGCAGCTTCCTGCTGGTGCTGGCGGTGATCATCATCACCTCCACCGCCAGCGTCATCGCCATCCGCCACATCGATTCGACCTTTGCCGAGCTGCAGCGGCTGCAGAGCGTCGGCGACCTCGCCGAGGACATCGACCGCCGCATGAACGAACTGCGGCTGGCGGCGCGGGATTTCGTCACCGATCCCGGCACCCAGTCGGTCCAGGTCGGGGAGGCCGCGACCTCGCTCAGCGAGGTCCTGAAGAAGACCCGGCTGGAGCTTGCCCCCGAACAGCAGGACATGATCGACGGCGTCACCGAGCGCCTGTCGACCTATCGCGGCGGCATCGAGCGCATTTCCGCGCTGATCAACCGCCGCGCCGAAATGATCGTGGCACTGCCGCCGCTGCGCGAGAAATTCGACGCCGCGATCGGCGACACCTCCGATCCGCTGATCGCGTCGGCCTTGTCGCAGACCCAGAGCCGGATCGCCTCGGCGCTGCTGGCGCATAATCCGTCCGCCGCCGAACAGGCGGCGCAAAGCATGCGCTCGATGACGATCCCGGAACCCGGGTTGCGCACGGCCGTCGACGGTTATGCCGATGCGATCATCGCCATCTCGATCCGCGAACGGCAGATCTCCGATATCGACAAGGAGGTGCTGGGTGCGGAGGGCCGCCTGATCCAGCGCGTCACCGAATTGTTGCGCGAGGTCAGCGCGCGCCGCGGCCACGTGCTGTCGCGCGACTTCGCCCGGACGCTGACGGAAGCGAAATGGCAGAGCATCGTGCTCGGCACCGCCGGCGTGCTGATCGGACTGTTCGCAGCCCTTCTGGTGGTTCGGCGCACCGTGCGTCCGCTGGCATCGATCGCAACCTCGATCCGGGCGGTGGCCGGCGGCGAGACGAACACCTCGATCCCGGCAACCGACGTCGACAACGAGATCGGCGATATCGCCCGCGCCGCCGAAGTGTTCCGGCAGACGCTGGTCGACGCCGACGCCGCGCGCGAGGCGGCGGTGCGGGCGCTGGCCGAACAGCGGCTTGCCGAGGAAAGCTATCGCAAACTGTTCGAGGCCTCGGTCGACGGGATCTACGTCACGACGCCCGGCGGCGCGCTGCTCAACGCCAACCCGGCGCTGGCGCGGATGATGGGCTACGCCACGCCGCACGATCTGATCAACGGCCTCGGTCACGTCGCCGATACCGTCTACGTTCATCCCGAGGCGCGGGCGGAATATGAGCGGCTGATGGAACGCGACGGCATGGTCCGCGAGTTCGAGTACCAGGTGCGGGCGCGCGACGGCACGATTCTCTGGCTCTCGGACAGCGCCAGTGCCGTGCGCAACGAGGACGGCGAACTGGTCCGCTATGAGGGAACGGTGCGCGACATCACCGACCAGAAGCGCGCCGAGGACGCGATCGCCGAAGGCCGCCGCTTGCTGCAGATGGTGATCGACACCGTGCCCGCGGTCATCAACGTCAAGGACAAGGCAGCTTCGCTATGTCCTGATGAACCGCTACATGGCCGGCATTTTCGGCATCGAGCCCACAGATGCGATCGGCCGCACCACGTCCGACCTGATGTCGCGCTATGGCGCGGAAAAGACCGACGAGAACGACAAGCGGGTGCTGGCGGCCGGCAAGGAACTCGGCTTCTACGAGGAGGAATATCGCGACTCCGCCGGCAACATGCGGCAATGGCTGGTCAACAAGCTGCCGATCCTCGATGCGGTCCGGCGAGATCGAGAACATCGTCACCGTCGCGCTCGACATCGGCGAGCGCAAGCGCGTCGAATTCGAAATGCGCAAGGCCAAGGACGCCGCGGAAAGCGCGTTGCGCAATCTGCGGGAAACGCAGAATTCGCTGATCGAGGCGGAAAAGCTCGCAGCCCTCGGCCGGCTGGTGGCGGGCGTGGCGCACGAGGTCAACAATCCCGTCGGCATCAGCCTGACGGTCGCCTCCGCGCTGGAGCGCAAGACCGCGAATTTCACCGCCGAGGTCGCGCGCGGCGAGCTGCGCCGCTCCAGCCTGAATGATTTTCTCGATACCAGCCGCGACGCGTCCTCGCAGCTCGTGGCCAATCTCAACCGCGCCGCCGAACTGATCCAGTCGTTCAAGCAGGTGGCCGCCGATCGCAACTATTCCGACCAGCGCAGCTTCGATCTCGGCGACCTCACCGAGCAGGTGGTGATGAGCCTGCGGCCGGGCCTGCGCAAACACAATCTGACGCTCAACGTCGACTGCCAGCCGAATTTGATGATGAACAGCTATCCCGGCCCCTACGGACAGGTGCTCACCAATCTGTTCCTGAATTCGGTGGCGCACGCTTTCCCGGACGGCAAGCCGGGCACGGTCGATATCCAGGTGCGCGAGTCCGGCAAGGACAATGTCGAGATCCTGTTTTCCGACAATGGATGCGGCATGAGCCTCGATGTCCGCCGCCGCGCGTTCGATCCGTTCTTCACGACGCGGCGCGACCAGGGCGGCACCGGGCTTGGCCTGCACATCGTCTACAGCATCGTGACCAATCGGCTCGGCGGGCGGCTCGACCTCGATTCCGAACCGGGCAGCGGCACGCGAATCCAGATGATCCTGCCGCGCACGGCGCCGCTGGAGCAGGCGGCGGAGTAGCCGGGGCGATCCGGGACCTAGTTCGTATCGGCCAGCTTGCGCAGCGTCGCGCCGAAAATCTGGCTGGCTTTGCCGACCAGCGCCGTGCCGTTCATGGTCGCCCGGGTATCGGTAAAGGTGCCGGATACGCCGATGCCGACCGGGGCTGGCCCGCCGAACAGCGGGTTGGCGTCGAGGCTCGACGTGTGACGCTGCACCAATACCTCACCCTTGAAGGTGTCGCCCTTCACCGTGTAGCTGCCGGTGTAAAACAGATAGGCGTCGCCACCGAGGATCTGACCATCCCGGAACATAATCACGCCGCTGCCCTTGCCGGTGCGCCCATCCAGCAGGGTGACGTGGATCGAATACAGTCCGTTCTTCATGACGTCCCACAGCCGGCTGCCGCGCCCACGGAAACCGGTAATCATTTATGCCAAAATGGAACCCGCAGCGTCAACGCGGCAGGTTGCCCGATTAATGCCCATCCGAAATGGAACTCTCGACCATCGCCGTTACAATATGACGCGAAGATGACGGGCGCCGCGGGCCGAATCAAGTTGGCCCGTGAAATGCATAGTCTGTCCTGCACCGGCCGGTGGGTGCTGGAGCAACAGACAGGTGAGCAACTGGATCGATTCCGGCGGCCTTGCGCCGCGTCTACAAACTAAAGAGCTGGACAATGACGGCCCGGTGGTCGTGGGTCGCCAACGCATGGAGCGGTTGAGGACGCCGTTGAAATACGGAGTGCCTCTGCTGCTGGTGGTGCTGGCTTCGCAACTCGGGCATGCGCGCGATCGCGGCCAGTTCGCCAGTTCCAACCCCGAGATCAAGGCGTGGTTCGACACGCTGCGAAGCGGGAAGGGGCCGTGTTGTTCGGATGCCGACGGCAGCGCGGTCAGCGATGTCGATTGGCAATCCGGCAACGGACATTACCGCGTGCGGATCGAAGGCGAGTGGATCGACGTGCCCGACGAGGCGGTGATCACCGAGCCCAACCGCGTCGGCCGAACCATGGTGTGGCCGATCCGCGGCTATGGCGGGCTGACGATCCGCTGTTTCATGCCGGGTAGCATGTCGTAGCGCGCGGCGGCGCGTCAGGCATATTTCTTGTCGCGCTCCAAGAGCTCGATGGAAATACCCTGCGGTCCGCGGATGAAGCAGATGCGCACGCCCGGCCGGATCGTGGTCGGCGGCCTGGTGAACTCGACGCCCTTGGCCTTGATCTCGGCCGCGACGGCGTCGATGTCCTTCACCGTCAGTCCGAAGTGATCGAGGCCCTGATAGGGCGTCACCGGCGGCGTGTTGACGCCGTCGCCGGCCGCAACCGGTGCGATGAACACATTGGCGCCGCCGAGTTTGACGTCGATGCGCCCGGCGCCACGGATGATCTCGCCGCCCAGAATATCCGCCAGCCAGGCCGCGGTCGCCTCGGGATCGGGACTGCGCAAATGAACATGGTCCCAAGTGACTGTCGGCATATTGGTCTCCCCGGCATTGTTGTTGTTGCGGCGCCAATCTAGCGGCCGGTTCTCCGCAATTCCATCCCCTGCGGAACAGCCCGCTGCCGCAATATTGTCGAGCTTGGGTGAAACCATTCGCGCTGGGGGTAATTGGTTAGATATCGGCGGAACCGTACAGCGGCAGTCGTGACAGAAGCCGTACGGTGTAACGCCCGTGGGGCTTTTTTCATGCGCGGTGCGGCAGCCGCCGCCGCCGGTTGAGGGCGCGGCCATGCGGATCGCCGGGTGGACATTCCGAGGTTCCAAGGCGCGCCTGTTCGTACTGCCGGCCATCGTGATCACGGGATGCACGGCATGGTCGATGCTTTCCGGACCAAGCGATGCGGAGAGCCAATCCGCGCCGACGTCATCCCAGCCTCTCTACGCGCACAACCTATCGCTGGTTGATGACGCGGCGGCCCCTGCCGAGACGACCGCGCCAGCCGCCGCGCCGCTTCCCGAAACGACGGCGGCCGAGAAGCCGGTGATCGACGGCTTGCGGATTTCCTCGCAGTCGTGGCGAAGGGGCGGGCTGGGCTCGAAGGCGCTGGTTACGCTGAGGCTGCGTAACACCAATGATTATGCGGTGAAGGACATCGAGATCGCCTGCGCCTTCGCCCGCCGCGACGGCAGCCATTTGACCGATCGCCGGCGGGTGCTTCGCGACACCGTGAACAAGAGGAGCCGGAAGACCTATTCCGGCATGTTGGTCGGCTTCGTCAATGTTAACGCAAATAAGGCGAAATGCTCGCTGGTGACGGCTAGCCGAACCTAACCCCCGAACCCGAAAAAGTGACCACCGCCGTTGAACCTGGCGGGCGGCCCAGGAACTAATCGTTATACCGCCAGTTAGGCGAATGAACCGCGCGAACCGGCGCGGGGGGAGCGACGTCAATGCCCGTAGCGCGTTATTTCCTGTTTGTCGGCGGCCTGCTGCTCGCACTGCTGGTCGCGCTCGATGCTTTTGCCCCTCAGCAAGTGGCTGTGGCCAGCAACGCCGCCCCCTCGATCGACAAGACCGTGGTGCGGATCCGTTCCGACCAGAAACCGCCGGAACGGGTGGTCTACGACACCAGCCTGCCGACGATTGTTCCCCCGGCGGCGAAGACCCAAATTGCCGCGGTTCCGCCGGTACCCGTCGTTGACGCTACCGCGCAGGCGCGGGTGCGTGACACCTTCGCCCAGTTCGTCCCGGCCGAGGCCAAGAAGCTAGAGAAGCAGGTCGAGCCACAGGCCCCACGCAAGCGCAAGATTGCCAAGAGCCGTCCAGCCCAGCCGCTGCGCTTTGCCCAGCAGCAGCACTTCGGCTTCTTCGGGAACAACACCTGGTAGGGACAGCACCTGGTAGGGGCTAGCCGGCTCCAGACCTAACGCGGCAGCTTCGGGATTTTGTCGGCAAAGCCGTTGTAGCAGTTCAGCCGCTCGTCCTCTTCCTTCAGGAAACGGCATTCATTGACACCCTTGGCGGCCGCCGGCTTGGCTTTGGGCTCAGGCTTGAAGATCGTGTCGTAGCAGGCCAGCCGGTCCTTGGTTCCGTCGTCGATGTCCTGGCACACCTGAAGCTTCTGCGCGACGGATTGGGGCTTGGCCGGCTTTTCCGACTTCTTGCCCGCAGCCGGCTTCTTTGAGCCGACCACAACCAGCGGCTTGCCGCCAACCGTCGGAGGCGGGGCCGGGGGCCGGGGTGGTCGTACCCTGGGCAAACGCTGCGGCTGGATACAGAATTGCCAGCGCCAAGACCATCTTTCTCATGTCAGTCAGCTCTCGAATGCGTGGTTTGCCGTCTCGCTCTGCGCCGAAATGGCGCGCTCGGAGAGATTTGAACTCCCGACCCTCGGAATCGAAATCCGATGCTCTATCCAGCTGAGCTACGAGCGCCTGCGAGGGCTCGATTATCAGACTTGGCCGGACAGGGCCAGCAGCGGGACCTCAATAGCAGGGGTGCCGGCGGCGGTCCTGCCCGATATAGGCAGCTGCGCACTGCCAGCAGTGATTGGTCGAGGGGCCGTCGTAATAGGCAAAGGTGCCGGGCGCAGTGCCGGGCCCGTAATTGTGGAGGTAGCTGATCGGGTAGGGCAGTGGCCAGTTATGGCGGTGGTGGTGCCGGTAATGGCGCGCATCCGCCAAACCGGGCGCCAGCGCCACTGTGGCGAGGAGGGCGGCGGCAATCAAAAACCTTACTTTGGTCATCTGGATTCTCCGGAAGTCTCACGGAAACCTAGACATTTTTGGCCGGTCTGGGGGGCTTTTTTACGCGAAACGGCAAGAAAAACCGGGAAAAGGTGCGGGAAACAGGCCACACCGGGCCAATTTTTGGCTCCAAAGGGATGCTTAACGAAATCCCAACACAGTCCGGCCAAGGTTCTACGGTCTGGTCCGGACTTTAGCGGACCAACCTTCCCGCATCTGACAAGGCTACCCGGCTCCCGATCGACCCCATGCGCATCACGTCTCTTGCCCTGTTGTCCCTCTCGATCCTGGTCGCAACGCCTGCGCGCGCCGATCTGCATATCAAGCGCGACCATGGCGGCTATGTCGAGGAATACAAGGCCAAGTACAAGCGCATCCGCGACCGCAAGGAACGCGTCATCATCGACGGCATCTGCAATTCGGCCTGCACGCTGGTGTTCGGCATCGTGCCGATGAACAAGATCTGCGTGACGCCGAAGGCGAGCCTCGGCTTCCACCAGGCCTATTACGACAAGGCCTTTACCTTCGGCATCAAGGTCACGAGTTCAGACGGCACATCCGATCTGATGTCCTATTATCCGGACACCGTGAAGGACTGGATCCGCCGCAATGGCGGGCTCACCACCGAGATGAAGAAGATCAAGAACGGCGACGACCTCTGGAAGATCGTCGACCCCTGTCCCGAAGAGTTTTGATCGCCGGGTTGTCGTCGCCCGGCGCTCAACTCACGCCACGTCAATCGTTCCCGACATGACCGGCGCGCAGTGGCCGCCGATATAGGTCGCGGTGACGCTGCCGTTCTTCTTTTCCGCTTCCGCCATGCAGCAGGCTCGGCCGGCCCATCTCGACGCCCTGCGCGATGGTTTTGGAGAGATGCAAAGTCTGCTCCGGACGAAGCTTCGCCAGCAGACCGATCAGCGCGACATTGGCACTGCCGGTGGCGGGGTCTTCGGGAATACCACGATGCGGCGCGAACATGCGCGCGCGGACATCGATATCACCCTCGTCGACCTGCGTATAAATCAGCGTGCTGGTTGCCGGATACTGCGAAACTTCCTGCGTGAAAATCTCCGCGCGGCCGCTGGCGCGCGTCAGCGCATCACGGTTCCTGAGTTCGGCGATAATGAACGGCGCGCCGCAGGATGCGATGCAGGGACGGTGGTTTGTCGTCAGAATATCATCCGGCGACAGCGAGCAGGCGCGCGCCACGAGGTCGACGCGGGACTTCGTCGGTCACCGACAGCAGTTGCGGCGACGCCAGCCGTGCGCCGGAAATGGTCGCGCCATCTTTGAGCAGCCTGATCGGCACCAGGCCCGCTTTCTCCTCGAAGACCAAATTATCGACACCCACCGGGCGACCATAGCTCTTGCCTTCACGCGCAAGGGCGAAGGCGGTGCCGACATTGGGGTGTCCGGCGAACGGCATTTCATGGCGCGGCGTGAAGATACGCACTTCGGCGGTATGCGCAGGGTCCTTCGGCGGCAGCACGAATGTCGTTTCCGCCAGGTTGAATTCGGCGGCGATGGTCTGCATCTGCGCTGACGACAAGCCCTCGGCGTTGAGGACGACGCCGAGCGGATTGCCGGCGAATTGCGTTGTGGTGAAGACATCGATGGTGACGAAGTTGACGCGCATGAGTTTTCCAATTTTGCCTTTGCATTGCCTTGCAGAACCAACGCCGGGTCGCGCATGTGCGCGACCCGTCGGATGGCAATGATGCCGGAAAAAACTCGGAGCAATCCAGCCTAAAAATGCTCCTCAGTGCAATTCCATCCAGAGCTTCGGTTCTGAATCAGAACCGAAGCGCTGGATTCTCTGTTTGACGCGTTTTCTTCACGCGAACCGGGATCCACTTCGCTCGAAAACGCTCTAGAACGTCACCACGCCGCGGAT
The DNA here is from genome assembly GCA_963742665.1 of uncultured Alphaproteobacteria bacterium. Taxonomy (GTDB): domain Bacteria; phylum Pseudomonadota; class Alphaproteobacteria; order Rhizobiales; family Xanthobacteraceae; genus Bradyrhizobium. Next base: position 115,380 of record CAVUNH010000002.1, on the reverse strand, counting down.
CGACTTCTCCGCGCTTCATCAGTTCGAACGCGTTGTTGATTTCGCTCAGCGGCATCACATGCGTGATCATCGGGTCGATCTGGATCTTGCCCTGCATGTACCAGTCGACGATCTTCGGTACATCGGTGCGGCCGCGCGCGCCGCCGAAGGCGGTGCCTTTCCAGACCCGGCCGGTAACGAGCTGGAACGGCCGCGTTGCAATCTCGGCGCCTGAAGGCGCCACGCCGATCACGATCGATTGCCCCCAGCCGCGATGGCAGGCTTCCAGCGCCTGCCGCATCACGGTGACGTTGCCGGTACAGTCGAACGTGTAATCGGCGCCGCCGATCTGGTCGGCGCCCGACTTCGTCATGTTGACGAGGTGCGGCACCAGCTCCTTGCCGAGGTCGTTGGGATTGACGAAGTGGGTCATGCCGAAGCGCTCGCCCCACGCCTTGCGGTCATTGTTGATGTCGACCCCGATGATCATGTCGGCGCCGGCAAGCCGCAGGCCCTGCAGCACGTTGAGCCCGATGCCGCCAAGGCCGAACACGATCGCCTTGGCGCCTTGCTCGACCTTCGCAGTGTTGATGACGGCGCCGATCCCGGTAGTGACGCCGCAGCCGATGTAGCAGACCTTGTCGAAGGGGGCGTCCTCGCGGATTTTCGCGACCGCGATCTCCGGCAGCACGGTGAAGTTCGCAAAGGTCGAGGTGCCCATGTAGTGATGGATCGGCTTGCCGCCCAGCGAGAACCGCGAGGTGCCGTCGGGCATCAGGCCCTGGCCCTGGGTGGCGCGGATCGCGGTACAGAGGTTGGTCTTGCGCGACAGGCAGGACGGGCACTGCCGGCATTCCGGCGTATACAGCGGAATGACGTGATCGCCCTTCTTCACGCTGGTGACGCCGCGGCCGACATCGACCACGATGCCCGCGCCCTCATGGCCGAGGATTGCCGGAAACAGCCCTTCGGGATCGGCGCCCGATAGCGTGAATTCATCGGTATGGCAGACGCCGGTGGCCTTGATCTCGACCAGCACTTCGCCCTCGCGCGGCCCCTCGAGCTGAACGGTCGTTACTTCCAGCGGTTGACCTGCGGCGGTGGCGACAGCGGCGCGAACATCCATGGCTATTCCTCGTTTTTCGGTCTTTCGATGCCGTTATGTCAAAGCGCGCGAGCGACCCGCGCGATCAGTCGTTGCCGCATAGCATATGATCGGGCACTGCGCTTCCGCAAATGAATCGTGATTGTTGAAAATCTTGCCGCGCGTGCGGCGCCGGCAATTTTCGTCGTGCTGTGGAGCACCGGCTTCATCGCCACCAAATACGTCGTGCACAATGCCGACCCCTTGACCTATCTCGCGATCCGGATGGCGCTAGTGGTGGTCTTGATGGCGGCGATCGTCGCGATTGAAGCCATTCTTTGCTCGATACACCCTTAGCGTGTTAATTTGTTTGTGCTATGCTGGATGTTGATATTGTCGCCAGCCTTTTCACAAGCGGAGATTTTCATGAAGAAGGTCGTTCGTGCGGCGCAGGCCATGCGCATCAATGCAGTCAGGATTGCCTGCATCAACAAAGCCAAGACCAGCCTCGGCATTCCGTTGCCGATGCTCACCGCCGCGCTGCAGAAATGCTACGACGAGCACTTTCTCCCGGTCTGGGGTTATCCGGTCAAGCTGTACAACACCAAGAAGGCAAGACCGTCGGACTGGCTGTTCATCTATTTCGACGACGCCGACGAGGCCGGTGCGGAAGGCTATCACGATCTGACCCATCGCGGTCAGCCGGTCTCGAAAGTCTTCGTCAGGACCTCGCTCGAGGACAATGTGCCGGTCAGCGTGACGGCTTCGCACGAACTGTTCGAGATGGTGATCGATCCGATCGCCAATCTCTGGGCGGAGGCGACGAGCCGGACCCAATACGGCTACGAGATGTGCGATCCGGTCGAGGAGGACACGTTCATGGTCGACGGCGTCGAGATGTCGAATTTCGTGCATCCGTCGTGGTTCGAGCCGTTCAAGCATCCGCGCGGAACCAAGTTCGATCATCTTGGAAAACTCACGAAGCCGTTCAGCCTGAGCAAGGGCGGCTATGTGATCATCAAGCGAAACGGCCGCATCAAGGAAAAATTCGGATCGCGTGCCAAGGCCAAGCGTTTTGCGCAGGAAGACCGGAAAGGTCATCGCAGCGAATTCCGCAAGCCCCGCGGGCTTCATATCCGGGCGAGGAAGAAACGCTCGAAATGAACGGAGAGAGCGGCGCTGCCCGGCCAACGGTGTTCGCTCAGGCGTTGCGGATGCTGGCATAGGCGGCGAGCGCGCGTTCGCGCCCCATCTTGTGTTCGACGATCGGCGCCGGATAGGTCTTGCCGGGATCGATGCCGGCGCTTGCGAGTTCGAGCGGCGTCGCGGTCCAGGGCTGGTGGATCAGTCCGTTGGGCAATTGCGTCAGCTCCGGCACCCAGCGCCTGATGTAGACGCCGTCGGGATCGAACTTCTCGCCCTGCAGGATCGGGTTGAACACCCGGAAGTAGGGCGCGGCGTCGGCGCCGCAGCCGGCGACCCACTGCCAGTTGGCCGGGTTGCTGCCGGCATCGGCATCGACCAGTGTATCCCAGAACCAGCGCTCGCCTTCGCGCCAGTCGATCAGGAGATGCTTGACCAGGAACGACGCCACCACCATCCGCACGCGGTTGTGCATCACGCCGGTGTGCCAGAGTTCGCGCATGCCGGCATCGACGATGGGGTAGCCGGTCTGGCCGCGTTGCCACGCACGCAGCGCCTTGTTGTTCTGCTTCCACGGAAAGGCGTCGAACGTCGGCTGCAGATTGCGGGTGGCGAGATCGGGTAAGTCGAACAGCAGGTGACGGCAGAATTCGCGCCAGCCGAGTTCGCTGAGGAATTTTTCGATATCACCGGAGAGGCGAGGGTGCTCAGCCGCGGCAAAGCGTGCGGCGTGCCAGACCTGGCGCGGACTGATCTCGCCGAAACGAAGATGCGGTGACAATCGCGAGGTACCGTCCCGATCCGGCCGGTCGCGATCGAAGGAATAGCCGGCGACCCCGGTTTTCAGGAATTGCCTGAGCTGCGCCTGCGCCGATGCTTCGCCGGGCTTCCAGCTCTCGCGCAGGCCGCCGGCCCAGTCGGGCCGCGAAGGTTCGAGATTCCAGCCTTCGAGCGCATCGCTCGCGATGCCCGGGACGCCGTTCAGCTTCGTGGGCGCGGGCAGCGGTTTTGGTGGATCGCCCAGCGCTTGCACCCGCCGCCAGAACGGCGTGAACACGCGCAGCCCCCGGTTCTCCTTGTTGCGGATCTGGCCCGGCGCCACCAGGAGATCGCCGGGCAGACGCTCGGCGGCAACACCGATCTCGCCCAGCGCCGCTGGCGACCTGATCGGCCACGGCCCGATGCGGCGCGTGCGCGATCTCATTCCAGTATATTGCTCCGGCCCCGATCTCACGCGCCAACCCGGCAATGACCTCGGCCGCCGCGCCCTTGCGCAGCACCAGCGACGTGCCGACGGCGCGCAGGCCTGCGTCCAAGGCGCGCAGCGATTGCGCCAGCCACCAGCGCGCCGCGCCACCCGGCGGGCGGGCCAGCGGCGAAAGCCCGCGGCTTTCCTCATCCAGGACATAAAGGCATACCACCGCCGCACCGGATCGGGCGGCGGCGTGCAGCGCCGGGTGGTCGGAAAGGCGAAGTTCGTCCCGAAACCAGACAAGGCAGGGGCGGGGTCTCATGCGCGCGGCAGCTCCATTCAATTCCTCAGCCTTTGCCGTGGGTTGTGACCGTTAATGCGATCGTAAGCAAAAACGTTCAATTTTTATGTTTTTCGGGGGTCTCTCGTCATGTCTGCGCGGTCGATTGGAAAGTTCCTGCCGTCGCTGAAGCTTCGTCTCGGCACCAAGGCAGTCATTTGCGCCATCTTCCTGATCGCGGTGAACACCGCACTGGTGGTCGGGGCGGCCTATTGGTCGCTGACATCCGAGTTCGGCGACCGGGCGCTCCGCGAGATCGAGGTCAATCTGCGCACGCTGGCGCTGACGTTTTCCGAGACGGTTCCCGACGCCAAGATCACGTTGAAGGACGGTGTCGTCGCCAAGGCCGAAATTCCGCGCATGCCCGAGTTCAAGGACCATGCCATCGTCGATCGCGCGGTCGGCTATGCCGGCGGCAACGCCACGCTGTTCGTCTATGACGATGCCAGCAACCAGTTCGTCCGCCGTTCCACCAACCTGAAAAAGGAAAACGGCGACCGTGCCGTCGGCACCCAGTTGGCGCCTGATCATCCCGGGCAGGCGCTCCTGCGTCGGGGAGAGGCCTACAAGGGCCCGGCGGTACTGTTCAGCAAGTCGTACATGACGGCCTATTACCCCGTGTCGAATTCGGCCGGAAAGGTGATCGGCGTTCTCTACGTCGGCATTCCGATGGCACAGTTCGAGGCGATGCTGGCGGAGGCAATCCGGAACATGGCGATTGCTGCCGCTGTCGCCGGGCTGCTGGTGATGATGCTGACCATGCTGATCGTGCGCCGCGTCACCAAGCCGCTGACCTCGGTGACGGCTTCGCTCACGGCGATCGCCGAAGGCAAGCGCGACGTCGAGATCGATTGCCACGAGCGGATGGACGAGATCGGCGAGATCGCCCGCACCGTTGCGGTGTTCAGGGACAACTCGCTCGAACGCCGCAAGCTCCGCGAGGAACAGACCGCGGCGGCGGCCGCTGCCGTCGAGCAGCGCAAGGCCGAACTGCGCAGCTTCGTCGACGAATTCCAGACCAGCGTCGGCGGCATCCTCGACAAGGTGCTCAACTCCTCCGGCGAATTCGAGCGCGTCGCCAAACAGCTCACCGAGACGGCGCGGACCACCGCCGGGCTTTCGGGCCAGTCGGCGAGCGCATCCGAGACCGCATCCGAGCACGTCCGCTCGGCGGCCACGGCCTCCGATGAACTCTCCAGCTCGATCGGCGAAATCACCCGCCGTGTCCAGGAGTTCAACGAGATCGCAGCCGATGCCGTCAAGCAGGCCAGCGCCACCGACCAGCGGATCAACGAGCTGTCGGAGGCCGGCGCGCGGATCGGCGACGTGGTGAAGCTGATCACCTCGATTGCCGAGCAGACCAACCTCCTGGCGCTCAACGCCACCATCGAGGCGGCGCGCGCGGGCGATGCCGGCCGCGGCTTTGCCGTGGTGGCGCAGGAGGTCAAGAGCCTCGCCGGCCAGACCGCGAAGGCAACCGAGGAGATCTCGAGCCAGATCGGCAACATGCAGCTCGCGACCGAAGAGTTGGTCAGCGCGATCAAGGCGATCGGCCAGACCATCGAGCGCATCAGCGATATCGCCACCTCGATCTCGGCGGCGGTCGAGCAACAGCGCGGCGCGACCCAGAACATCGCCCAGAGCGTCCGCGCCGCGGCCAGCGGTACCGCCGACGTCGCCGTCAACGTGCGCCACGCCGCGCAAGGCGCCAATGAGACCGGCGAAACCTCGAGCCGCATGTTCGCTTCGGCGCAAGCCTTGTCCGGTGAAAGCCTGCATCTGAAGGCCGAGGTCGAGAAGTTCCTGGACCGCGTCCGGGCCGCCTGACCTCAACGCCGTCGGCTTCCGGTGAAACCGGAAGCGCCCCAAAGCGTAAGTAGCGGTATACTGCCGACGATTGCGCCGGATCCGGCGGGCTGGAGGCTGCCGTGAACCGATATGCCGTGCTCTATCTGGTGACGTTGTTCGTCCTCATTCCCCTGGATTTCCTGTTTCTCGGCATCGTCGCCAAGGGCTTCTTCACTTCCCAGGTCGGCAACATGCTGGGCGAGATCAAGCTCGTCCCGGCCGTCCTGTTTTATCTGCTTTATGTCGTTGGCATCATCATCTTCGTCAGCGGCGCTTCGAATGCGAGTGTTCAATCGACGCTGCTCTATGGCGCGCTGTTCGGGCTGTTTTGCTACGCGACCTTCGACCTCACCTCGCTGTCGCTGCTGCGGCACTGGAGCTGGCCGGTCGCGATCGTCGATATCTCCTGGGGCGCCATCGTGACGGCGGTCTCATCGACATCAGGCCTTCTCGTTGCCAACTGGCTGGTGCCGAGAGTTTAGTTCGTCATTGCGAGGAGCGTAGCGACGAAGCAATCCATACTTGCTTTGCGGCGCGATGGATTGCTTCGCTTCGCTCGCAATGACGGCAATAGTCATTTCGGCTGCGGCACGATCCGGATATAGGGCTTCGGCGATTTCCAGCCCTGCGGATAGATCGTCTTGGCCTCGTCGTCGGTGACCGAGCCCGCGATGATGACGTCCTCGCCCTGTTTCCAGTCGGCCGGCGTTGCGACGCGATGTTTTGCGGTCATCTGCAGGGAATTGATCACGCGCAGGATTTCCGCAAAATTGCGGCCCGTCGTCATCGGATAGACCAGCACCAGCTTGATCTTCTTGTCGGGCCCGATGATGAAGACGTTACGCACGGTCATGTTGTCGGCGGCGGTGCGCGTCGCCACGTCGCCGGTCGTCGAGGCGGGGAGCATGTCGTAGAGCTTGGAGACGTTGTAATCGGTGTCGCCGATCATCGGGTAGTTCGGCGCCGCCCCCTGCGTCTCCCGGATGTCCTCCGACCACTTCGAATGCTTGTCGACGGGGTCGACGGAAAGCCCCATCAGCTTGACGCCGCGCTTGTCGAATTCGCCCTTCAACTTCGCGAGAGCGCCGAGTTCGGTGGTGCATACGGGCGTGAAATCCTTCGGATGCGAGAATAACAGCGCCCAGCTGGAGCCGATCCAGTCGTGGAATTTGACCTTGCCCTCGGTGGTCTGGGCTTCGAAGTCAGGGGCGAGTGCGCCTATCTGGAGTGCCATGGTTCGACCTCATGTCATTCAAGTTACAGGGGAATTTCTCGTTCAGACTATACACATTAGCGGGGCTGGAAGTGAACCGCCGGGCCAAAATGGCGGGATCCTTCTCCGCGAGGTGGAACTCCTAGCATCTTCTTTTGATCTGCGCCCCTGCGGCGAAAGAACCATTCCTGGAATAAAAGCCCGCGCCGCCCCGATATTGCCGTTTATGGGCCGCATCACGCCGGGCCCGGACGGCCGGGGGTGAACCGGCGCAATCGCCAGAGCGACCAATTGGCAACCATTTAGAAATGTCGGAACGCAAGTTTCGAATTCGTTAACCACTCGTTTACGCCCCGCATGGAAATGCTGGACCAGAAAAGAAATTGAGAAGTGCAAGCAATGTCTGCCCCTAGTTCCAAGGTTGGTGAAGCGTTCAGTCAGCTCCAGCCCTCCTGCCGCAAGACCGCAGCCCACGCTCTGACCATCGTGCGCGATGGCGTCATCACCGGCGAAGGCCCGACCACCAAGGGCCGCATCCATTTTTCCCGCGCGCTCGATGCCGACGACGCCGCCTGGTGCGCGCGCATCCTGACCGCGACCGCCGTCGAGCATCAGCCGGTCAGCCGCGCCGAAGCCGCGGCGCTGTTTGAAATCAGTGACGCCGCCGCCGAGCGCAGCGACGATGGCCGTTTCGACGATTTGCTGGCCAAGGCGGTCGCCCATCATGCGGCGTCCGCGTCGGGCCTGCCGGTGCCGCCGCGCACGGTCGCCCTTTCGCCGGACACCGATATTGCAAGCTGGGCGCCGACGCAGGCCACGAACATCGACGCACAGGTGCTGGAATGGATCGCCAGCCGGTTGCGCGGCAAGCGCCGCATCAACCAGACGCTGGCGACGATGGTCGCGACCCTGGTGGGCGCCGCCGCGCTGCCGCTGGTCCAGCTGCCCGGCGTGCTCGACCTGACGATGATGTAAATTCATCTCTCGAACGATCGGTTTCGAAACGGCGGGGATTTCTCCGCCGTTTTTTGTTGGGTTCGGGGGAGGGGCCTGCTCCTGGAATCGTCATTGCGAGCGAAGCGAAGCAATCCATTCTTCCCTTTCGCGGCAACATGGATTGCTTCCGCCTTCGCCAAGGCTTCGGCGGACAAGTCGCTGCGCTCGCAATGACGTGGATATGCCTTCGCGTTCTCGCGACGCATTGCGCCCGAGGTTTGCTGGAAACTCTTCGCCCTCGAAGTCAGAGGGCGCAGGGAATGCCGGATGCGCGCTGCACCCGCGGTCTCATGCGCAATGTGCACAGAAGAGTGCGCGCATGAGCATACAGGGCAGCGGAGAACATCCGACATTCCCTGCGCAATGGCTTTACGGCTTATAACGTGCTCTCCCCGGAGAACGGCTCTTTTGCCTCCGTCGCCCCTCAGAAGCGTTAGCTTCTTCAGAACTTGACGCCAGCACCGCGACGTCAGGACCACACGTCTTTGCCGTACGCTTAAGCCGCGACTCGTCAATCGCAGCTTCCGCGTCCACCGCTCCCCGTCCCTCGTTCGTGACGATGGCCGACGCCCCTCTGGTCGGGACGGGATGGCAGTGAATATAGTCCTGATTTGCATTTCTGGAAAAGCGAAATATTTTTTATTTTGGGGCTTGACACGAATTCCGAAAAACAGAAGTGATTTGTTCCGTCGGAGGCAAATGAAGCCCTGGTGCGCGGCCTACCCCGCAAGATCCACCTCTTTGCACATTGATTTGCGGCTGGATATTTGCGACGCCATGTCCTCTCGTCTCGTTGCGGCCGTTCCCGCCAAAAGCCGCGGCCGCCGCCTCGTGCCTTGGAAGGGGTCCATGAAACCCATTGCGCCCGTACTCGTTGCAGTAATCAGCCTGATGTTGGCATCCGCTGTCGAGGCTCAGACCTGGCCGGCCAAGCCGGTGCGCGCCATCGTTCCCTTCGGTGCGGGCAGCACGACCGACATCATCCCGCGCGTCGTGTTCGAGCAACTCTCCGTCCAAATCGGGCAGGCCGTCGTGGTCGAGAACCGCAGCGGAGCGGGAGGGACGATTGGTGCGGCTTTCGTCGCCAAGGCTGATGCGGACGGTTATACGCTGCTCGTCAACTCCAATGCCCACACTATCGCGCCGTCGCTTTATCCGAACCTCGTCTACGACCCGGCACGCGATTTTGCGGCGGTGATCCCGGTGGGGACTTTGCCGTGCGTTCTGGTGGTTTCGCCGGAAAAGGGCTTCAAGACCGCCGGCGACCTCGTGAAGGCGGCCAAGGCCAAGCCGGGAGCGCTGACGTTTTCATCGGTCGGCGTAGGCAGCGCCACGCACCTCAGCGCCGAGCGGTTTCGTCTCAGCGCCGGCATCGATGCCCTGCACATCCCGTTTCGGGGCGGCTCCGAAGCCATGACGGAGGTGATGGCGGGCCGGATAGATTTCTTCTTCGGACCGGTCGGCCTGGTGCTGCCGCTCATTCGGGATGGCAAGCTTGCGCCGCTGACGCTCAACGGCGCCACGCGATCGGCCGCACTGCCGGACGTGCCGACCACGCAGGAAGCAGGCTTCGTCGATGCCGAATACCCGATCTGGATCGGGATTTTCCTGCCGGCGAACACGTCGCGCAACATCGTCGAAAAGCTGCATGGCGAGATGGGCGCCGCGCTGCAAAGCGCCAAGGTAAATTCCAAATTGCTGGCGCTCGGGGTCGATCCGATGGCGATGACGACATCCGAATTCGATGCCTATGTCCGAAAGGAAATTGCGCTCAACGCCAAGCTCGTCAAGGCCATCGGGCTCAAGGCCGAGTGACGGACCGATCTCGTTCGGCAGAAGGAGAGGGCTGTTTGACTGGCTCTGCGGGAGACGCCGCGTATCGCTTCGACGATGGAGCAGCCTACGAACGTTTCATGGGCCGCTGGAGCCGTGGCGCCGGCGAGGTCTTCCTGGAATGGCTGGCGCCGGCGCCGGGAGCCTGTTGGCTCGATGTCGGTTGCGGCACCGGCAGTTTCACCGAACTGATCGTCGATCGATGCGCGCCTTCCGCCGTATCCGCCATTGACCCGGAGCGGGCGCAGGTCGATCACGCGTCCAATCGGCCCGTGGGTCAGCAGGTTCAATTCCGGGTAGGAGATGCCCAGGCACTTCCTTTCGCCGGTCGCAGCTTTGACGTCGTTGCCTCCGCCCTCGTGCTGAACTTCGTTCCGGATCCGGAACTGGCCCTGCTGGAGATGGTTCGGGTCGCGCGCAGCGGCGCAATTGTCGGCGCCTATGTCTGGGATTTTGCAGCGGAGCTGTCCCCGACCTGGCCGATGCGCCTTGGACTGCGCGAACTCGGCGTTGCGATCGCACCGACGCCGGGGGCTGAAAACTCGAGGCTCTCTGCACTGAAAACGTCGTTTGAGCATGCAGGCCTGAAGGACGTAACAACCAGATCGATCGACGTTACCAGCAGGTTTTCCGACTTTGAGGATTTTTGGATATCGCAGACCCCAGCTTTCAATCCGATTGCAAGGAAGATTGCAGAGCTGGCGATGAACGACCGAACCCGATTGATCGAGGCGGTTCGGGCCAAGGTTCTTCGCCCCGACGGCTCCGTTGAGTACGTCGCGCGGGCGAATGCGGTCAGCGGGCGGGCACCGGGATAGCAGTGTCGGTTGGGCGAGCCCGCACTGGCTGACGGGCGAATGACGCAAGCGATCGGCAATTCGACAACTACACGGCAAATTGACGGGCGTTTCCCAACAAGCGCCAAATTCGCGCAGATAAATCCGTCGCTCGGCCTCAATGTGACGATGGCTCGGTATGGTGACAGGTTCTACGCGCTGTTGGCGGTATCGTCGATCGACAGGTCTGTTGATTTTTCCCGTTCTGCTACTCGCACTGACGCGCGGGTCGGTTGCGGATATTGGTATGGATGCCAGGGTCGAGCGCATCGTAACGGCCGATCTGGCGCCGGAGACGGTGGGGAGAGCGGGCGGTCTCGCTGTGGCCGTCTACGCTGCGGGCCACACACAGTTTTTCAACTACGGCTTCGCCGGCGGATCGACAAAGCGGCCGATCACGCCAGACACGCTGTTTAACCTGGCCTCGGCGCGCAAAACATTTGAGGCAATCCTGGTCGCGCTGGGTACGCTTCGTGGCGAACTGAGTCTGGATGATCCAGTGAGCAGGTACGTCCCCGGGTTGCGCGGGGATTACATCAAGCGCGTGACGATCGGCGAACTGGCAACGCATACCTCCGGACTCTTGCTGCCGACCGATCACCCGCCATGGCCGAACGATTTGTTTACGCTGCAGCAATTCCTCAACATGCTCAACGCATGGACGCCGCCGTCAGGCGAGCAGCCGGGCAAGCAACGCATTTATACACATGCGGGATATGTGCTGCTGCAGCTCGCGCTCGAACATCGCTACGGTCGACCTATCGGTGAGCTTATCGAAGATCGTATCTTGAAACCCCTTGCCATGAACCAAACGTTCCTCCCCGAGCGCGGGCCGGACAATCGCGCGATAATGGCTCCGGAGCTGTTGAAACGCGTCGTGCAGGGCTACGGTGATACGGGCGTGGCGATTGGTCCGCCAGGAAACCAGCAGAGTTACTACGATTTTTCCGGGACCGGTCAGATGTTTTCTTCGGCCCGTGATCTGGCCACGTTCCTTGCCGCCTGTATCGATGGCGCGGCGATCGATCCGCAGTTGCGGCGCGCCTTGCAGATGACGCAGCATGAGACATTTGTTGTGAGCGAGAAGTTCGGCCAGGCGATGGCCTGGGAAACCGTTCATCTGAACGATGTGGACATTGTCGACAAACCCGGCGGACTTAATAACGCATCAGCCTATGTCGGCCTCGTGCCGGCACATAAAATCGGTATCGTCCTGCTGGCTAACAGCGGCAATTTCCCACATGAGATCGCCCGCTACCGCGTGCTTCCGGAATTGGCCCGGGAAGAATAGCCGTGAACGTCAGTTGAGCTGATCAGGTCGAACGTGAGCGTGACGCGCTGGCCGCCCGGCGCCGCACTTCGCAGGGGCGGTGAATTGGCAGCCTGATCTAGTCCAGGATCGGATCCGTCTTCAGAAACGCAATTGAACCTTCATGGATTGACTTCGATCGCCTGCGATCTCGAAGGCGTGCACGGCCTCGTCCAGTCCGAAGACGCCGGTCAACAGCGGCTTCAAATCCACGCGCCTCTGGTTGATGAGATCGACGGCGAGGGCGAACTCCTCGTGGAAGCGGAAAGTCCCGCGCATCTCGATCTCCTTCGCCACCACCATGTTCTGCGGGATCGAGACATCGCCGCCGAGGCCGAGCTGAACCAGGATACCGCGCGGCTTGAGCGCCTCGAGTCCGGAGCGAACGGCCCGTTCGTTGCCCGACGCTTCGAACTGAACGTCGAAATAACCCTTGTTGGCCGAATAGGCGCCGAGTTGGTCGGGATTTTCAGCGACATTGATGGTTCGATCCGCACCGAGCCGGCCGGCCTTCTCCAGGACCGCGGCCGCAATGTCGGTTGCGACGATTTCCCGGGCCCCATGCAGACGCGCCGCCATGATCGTCAAGGCGCCGATCGGGCCGCATCCCGTCACCAGAACCCGTTTGCCGAGCAGGGAGCCTGCGCGGTTGACGGCATGCAGGACGACGGCGAAGGGTTCGGCAAAGGCAGCCTCGTTGATGGAGACGCCGTCGGCGACCTTGTGGCATTGCCAGGGTTCAGCGACCAGACGCTGGCGAAAGGCGCCCTGAATATGCGGCATCGGCATCGCGCTGCCATAGAAGCGCATGTTCAGGCAGTGGTTCTGCTGGCCCTTCAGGCAATAGTCGCACGCGTTACAGGGCCGGCTCGGTGAAACCGCGACGCGGTCGCCGATCGCAAGCCCCGATACCGACGCTCCCAGCGCCTTGACGGTCCCGGCGACCTCATGACCGAGGATCATCGGCTCGCGCACCCGCACGGTGCCGAAGCCGCCATGGTTGAAATAATGCAGATCCGATCCGCAGATACCGCCGGCCTCGACGGATATCTCGACCTGGCCGGCAGAGGGCGTCTCAACTTCGCGTTCCTCGACCCGGAGATCGCGGGCCGCATGAATGACGACGGCTTTCATGGTTGTGCTCCAGGTACGAATGAAGTGATCGGGCGGCGAGTGAGCTTGCGCAGTTCAAGTCTCCGAAGCGAGACAAACCTAGAGACTGGTGGTGATCCCGCCATCGACATAGAGCGTATGGCCGTTGACGAAGGAAGAAGCGTTTCCGGACAGGAACACGGCGGCGCCGACCAGTTCGTCGACGTTTCCCCAGCGGCCCGCCGGCGTGCGCTTTTCGAGCCAGCTCGAGAATTCCGGATTGTCGACCAGCGCCTGGTTGAGCGGGGTCTTGAAATAACCCGGCGCGATCGCATTGACCTGAAGGCCGTATTTGGCCCAATCGGTGCACATGCCGCGGGTCAGGTTCCTGATGGCGCCCTTTGTCGCCGTGTAGGGCGCAATGCCCGGCCGCGCGAGTTCGCTCTGCACGGAGGCGATGTTGATGATCTTGCCGCGGCCGCGTTTGATCATGTGACGGGCGACGGCCTGGCCGACATAGAACGCGCTCGAAACATTGGTGGCGAGCAACAGATCCCATTTCTCGACCGGAAAGTCCTCCAGCGGCGCCCGGAACGTCATGCCGGCATTATTGATCAGAATATCGATCGCGCCGGAATTCTTCTCGATCGCATCGACGCCGTTCCTGGCAGCCTGCGGCCTGCGTTACGTCAAAGCCGGCCACCGACACCTTGTGCCCGGCAGCCGCCAGTCGCGCGGCGGCTGCGTCGAGCTTGGCGGCATCGCGGCCGTTCAGGACGATTTCGGCGCCGTGTTCGGCAAGGCCCTGCGCCAGCGCGAACCCGATACCTTGCGAAGAGCCGGTGATAAATGCGCGCTTTCCGGTAAGTGCAAACAGTTCAAATGCCATTTGGCGACCTCGTGTTGTGGGGCGGCCAACGCACCGCCGGGCAACTTCTTGATACCGTCCGGCCGACGCCGCAGGAAGGGGCGAAGTGGTCTTTTCATCGCGCTTTCGTTTGGTATAGGCTCACCAACGACGGTCCGGCGAAGTACCGCGACCGCGTCCCGGGAGGAAAGAATGGCTCTGTTCAGGTCAACGGCTGCGCTCGTTTTGGCACTTGGCACGACGTTCGCAACGTCCGCGCTCGCCCAGAAGAAATACGACACCGGCGCCAACGATACCGAGATCAAGGTCGGGCAGACCATTCCCCTCAGCGGGCCGGCTTCGGCCTATGGCAGCATCGGCAAGGTGCAGGCCGCCTATCTCCGCATGATCAACGAGCAGGGCGGGATCAACGGGCGCAAGGTCAACCTCATCCAGTACGACGATGCCTACAGTCCGCCGAAGACGGTCGAGCAGGTGCGCAAGCTCGTCGAGAGCGACGAGGTTTTCACCACCTTCCAGCTCATCGGCACGCCGTCAAATGCCTCGGTCCAGAAATACCTCAACGACAAGAAAGTGCCGCAGCTTCTGGCCGGGACCGGCGCGACGCGCTTCACCGATCCGAAGAATTTCCCGTGGACGATCGCGTTCAACCCCAACTACCAGTCGGAGGGGCATATCTACGCCAAATACATTCTGGCCAACCATCCGAACGCGAAGATCGGCATTCTCTATCAGAACGACGACCTTGGAAAAGATTACGTCAAGGGGCTGAAGGACGCGCTTGGGGCAAAGGCGAACATGGTCGTCGCCGAAGCATCCTATGAGCTGTCCGATCCGACCGTCGACTTGCAGATGGTGACGCTCAAGACTTCCGGCGCTGATCTTTTCTATAATATTACGACACCGAAATTCGGCGCGCAGGCGATCAAGAAAGCCGCTGAACTCGGCTGGAAGCCCGTGCACATTCTCGACATCAACGCCACGCCGGTCAGCCAGACCCTGGTTCCGGCGGGTCTTGATAACGCCAAGGGCATCATTTCGGTCAATTACGGCAAGGACCCGCTCGACCCGCAATGGGCCGAGGATGAGGGCATGAAGCGCTACAAGGCCTTCATGGCGAAATGGGCTCCGGCCGAGGACGCCAACAGCGGCATTGGGACTTACGGCTACTCAACCGCAGCACTGCTGGTGCATATACTCAAGCAATGCGGCGACGATCTCACGCGCGCAAATGTCATGAAACAGGCGACCAACATCAAGGACTTCGTTTCTGACCTCGCGTTACCCGGCATGACAACCTCAACCACACCGGACGATTGGCGCATCAACAAGCAATTCCAGATGATGCGTTTCGACGGCGCGCGCTGGGTCATGTTCGGGCCCATCCTGACCGACGAATACAAGACGAACTGAACGGGCGGCACGGATCGCGGCGATTTCACATTCGGGCTCTCTTCCTGTCGCAAGCAAGAGAGACCGATTGTGAATACATGCCGCGCCGCTCGGCGCGCAACTACCCCGGACTTGAGCGCGTGCCCTGATTGCGAGGGGCGGGCCTTGCGCGCACCACGCCATTGGCGATCAGCATGCCGTAGATGCGCTCGGCGACATCCTTCTGGCCCTCGGGCGTCCAATGCGGGCCCCAGACGTTTTCCTTGAATTCCTTGATGTAGTCGGCGCCTTCCAGCTTGACGAAAGGAATCCGGTTCGCCTCCAGATAACGGACCAATGCTTCGTCATGATACTGGATGCCGACCATGAACCTGGCGCCGTTCGCTTCGACCTGGTTGCGGATTTTTGCAATCAGCTTTTCAGTCGGATCCGGCACGGTCACCTTCGGATGCATGAGCCGCAAATAGACATTGGTGGCAACCCGGGCCAGCCAGAGATTTCGTACCAGCCAGTGATCCTTGAAATACAGCAGATGAGATCGCGGCACTGGTTGCCCCATGAGCTGCAGCGATCCGTCGGGTTGGGTCGCGAAATAGGGCTTGTAGTAGTTGAAGTAGTAAAGATTCCTCACATTGTCCTGCCGATCGTTCTGCCCGCAAAAGATCAGAACCACAACGGCTGGCTTCACCTTCGGCCAAATTCGCTGCAACAGCAGCAGCTCCTGATCGGTGCCGAAGCCCGAAATGCCGGCCGCCAGAATCTTGTAGTCGGGGATGCGGGGCTTCAGAAGGTCGCTGAAGCGTTCGTCCGCCTCGGAATCGACCCCCCAGACAAAGGAGTCTCCCAGGAATACGATCGTCGGCCTGGCGTCGAGAGTGAATTCCTCGTCACGCAAGCCGAGGCTGTTGTGCTTGTAGTGGGTCGTGCGAAACGACACGACGGTTCCAGTCGAACCTGGCACCGGCGCCCAACCGAGTTCGGCGTCGAAATCGTAGGCGAGCGACGATTCCGTTAGGGTTTCGCGAAGCTCGCGGAAATCGGCAATGCGCAGGAAGATTTCCAGCGCAGCCAGGGTCATAAGCGTGACGGCCAATATACTTGCGATCGAAAGGACCGTTTCGCGGCCACGACTTCTTTTCGTCAAGCGATTCGTCTCTGTTGAACTCTAACCGACGCACCCTATCCGGGCGATCGGCGCATGAGAAGGGCCCGGCCGCGACGGGCAGGCGAGAGGGCCCGGCTTCGGGCAGGGCCCCGCCGCGCGCATCAGCCGGACTTCGCGCGTTCCGCCGCCTGTTTCACGCGCTCCGGATCGGCTGCGATCTCGACGCCTGCGCGTTCCTGCTCGAGCAGCATCACCACGCGGGAGTCGCGTCCTTCCCAGCCGCGGTTGCACGCTTCCCGCATCTCGGCGTAGGCGAGATTGCATATCCGCATCGGCACGCCGAGCTCGCGTCCGAGCGCAGTTGCGAGGGCTACGTCCTTGGTGGCGAGTTTGAGCGCAAAATTCGGCGGATCGTATTTGCCCGGCAGAAACTGATCGAGCAGGCCGTCGAGCGTCAGGCGGCGGCCGGTGACGCCCTGCCGCACGGCTTCCCACAGCGTCACCGGATCCATTCCGGCTTTCACGCCCATGGTGAAGGTCTCGGCAAGCGCGCAGGTGATCGCATAGCTCGACATGTTGTGCACCAGTTTGGCGACCGTCGCGGTGCCGATCGGCCCGATATAGGCCGCGCGATCGCCCATGGCGTCGAGCACGGCCTTGTGCCTGTCAAATGCGGCCTTGTCGCCCCCAACCCAGATCGCCATCTTGCGCGACTCGGCGCCCGACGGTCCCCCGCTCACCGGCGCATCGAGCATGTGCGCGCCTCGGGCGGCAAAGGCCTCGTGAATTTCTTCACGACGCTTTGGGCATTTGTCGACATATCGAAATAGGCCGCGCCCTTTTTCACGCCTTCGATCAACCCGTCGGCCCCGAGCGCGACGCGCTCGACATCCGCCGGTTCCGGCAGCGAGGTGAAGATCACGTCGGACTTTTCCGCCAGCGCGCGCGGCGTATCCGCCCATTCAGCGCCCGCCTGCAAATGATGGCTGGCCGATTGCCGGTGCAGATCGTGCACCACGACCTTGTAGCCGGCCTTCTGAAGGTTGGTGGCCATCTTGCCACCCATGGTGCCGAGCCCGATGAAGCCGACAACGATTTCGTTGGCCATTGTCATGCTCCCTTGCCGTCTTCGACCAGCACCGTGTAGGCGACCTGTGCGGCCGACATCGCCGCGGGCCAGCCGGCATAGAACGCCATGTGGGTAATGACCTCGGTGATCTCCTCCTGCGTGACGCCGTTGTCGATCGCGCGCGACAGATGCGACACCAGCTGCTCTGGCCGGTAGGTCGCGACCAGGGCTGCTACCGTGATAAGGCTCCGATCGCGTTTGGAGAGAGCCTTGCGCTCCCACAGGTCGCCGTAAATGACGTCGTTGGTGTAATCGACCAGTGCAGGCGTGAACGCCTTGATACGGTCGCGTTTGGCGGAAGGCGGTGCCTTGGCCATGCGTCTCTCCCTGTTTCGTTGATTGCCCGCGCGTCGTGGTGTCGCGTTTTTTGTTGCCGTTGAAGCGACGATCGAAAGTTAGCAGCGCCGAACAGGGGTGTCGACCGGCGCAAATCGCCGGGCTGGCAGGCGTGCTTTGCGCCGGCGGCGGAGCAGTCAACAAACCGGGGAGGGGCGGGCGCCCCTACTTGGCCGAGCGCGGCGCGCCGGCGTGGACCTACGGGGGGCCTTTCCGTAGTCCTACTGAGCGGCGGCTTTAATCATTGCTAAACCGTTTCTGACATCGTCAAAGCCAGGTCCGCGCGGAATTACCCGGTGTCTCATGCATTTTGAGAGTGTCAGCCCTTCGGCCGTGCGATCGATACGGCAACAGGACTTTCTGAAAGTCTGGTTTCGGCTGCTGACCAAAACCGGGCAGCTTCCGTCGCTTGCCGATTTCGAGCCGTCGCGCATCGAAGACGAGAAGCCGGAGCTGATGTACTACGGCATCGTGCACACGCGCGATGATATCCGTTACCCCGTGACCTTTGCCGGCCAGCGCCTGATCGAAGCCTATGGTTTCAACGCTGTCGGACGTGACCTGCAGGATATTCTCAGTCCCGCGATATGGTCTCACGTCGAGCCGCTTTACGATCACTGCGTTTTGCGGGCGATGCCGGTCTACTCCGTCTTTACCGTGGTCGACGTCCACAATGACGTCGTTGCCTACGAGCGGCTGCTGCTGCCCTTCGGCGAGGCAAACGTCGTCAGGCAGATGATCGCCTCACTGAAGTCGATTTCAACCGAAGGCCGCTTCGTCAATACCGACCTGATGCGCTCGAAGGACCACGATCCGCAATATTCATTACGCGCCGTGGTGGATCAGCATGCGCCTGATGTCGTGAAGAGCAAATGGACCGACGACGTGGTTGAGATCTGACGGCCGCGTTGCCGCCCGAATTTGCGAACCCTCTCCGGCCAATCGATGCCGGTCTTTGCCGCACCCCCGTCAGTGCAATTGCGACAGTCTGTCTTGCGCCGCAAGATCGGCGGCGCGCTCGGCGTCCTGCGGCAGCAGCAACCGTTCGGCCACCATCCGCGCGGCGGCGGCGCGGACCGCGGCGACATAGGCGGCGTTGTCCGCGTAGCGTTCGGCGACGGAGAGGCGCGGATCGCCTGCCGCCTCGCGCTCAGTGCGGGTGGCGGCGAATGGAACGACCGATCCCTGCAGCGGAAACAGCGTGCCGGCGCCAAAACCCGCGGCGCGGGGATTCCACCCCGTGTAGGTCGCGCGCGGCACGGCGAGCGGCAACATGCGGATGCCTGATATTGCCATGCCGTCGCTGTCTGCGCGCGGTACGAACACCGGATAGGTGCCGAGGATCTTCGCCGGAAACTGGCTCGCGTCGGTAAAGGCCGCGCCGGTGTGGATCGCCGCATACGGCAGAGCAGGGATATTGCGCGGCACGGCGCCGGAGGCTTCCACCAGCGTGCCATGGGCGCGCATGGGAACGCGGCTCGCGGGCGGCTCGACGCCGGTGGTGATCCACGCCTGCATCGCGGTGAGCAGCGCCCGCATCGGCGCGCCGGCGTGCATCGGATTGACCGGCAGCGCCATGGTGGGCGCGCTTCGCATCCGGTCTGCGGCTTCGGCAAAATGCGGCGTGCCCGCGATCATGTAGGCGCGCACATCGCCGGGCAGGTCGAGATGGTTGCCCTCCAGGTCCGTGACCAGCAGCGAGGCGCGCGACGCCCACCATTCATGTTCGCTGTCGGTCTGGATGATGCGCGGGCAGGTCGCATTGAGGCGGCAGCGCTGCATCAGCCCGTCGCGCCGGCCGCTGAGGGGATCGTACAGGGTCTGGTAGGTGAACGGGAACGTGTCCGCCTGCCAGGCCGGGTCCTGCGGGTGCCGCGGATTGCGTCCGGGCAGGCCGAAGCGGACATTGGTCGCCATGCGACGGGAGCCCGTGACATGCGGCATCAGCCCGTCGAACACCATTCCGCCGGCGAGGTCCTCGTTGAAGCCGAGATAGAGGAAATCGCGCAAATATCGCCCGGACTGCGACACGCCAAAGCCGATCGCGCGCTGCATCGGGCGGCCGCCGGCGGCGAGGGGATTGGCTGGATCGCTGCTGCGGCGAAGAAATGAAACCACGTCGCGCGTCGCCGCAAATCCGAGCCCGAGGACGGCGGGGTCGCGCGCGGTGTAGGTAACCTCGTACAGCGCACCGGCGTCGAAGCCATCAGCCGGCCGGATGATCTCGACGCTCTGGTCGCCGGTGGCGCCGAATGGCAAGGCCTGCCGGCTTCTCGCGTGGCGCATCCCATTTCGCCCGCACGGTCACCGCAAGCGACGACGGATCCCCGATCGGCCACGACAGATTCGCCGTCGTCGGGCTGCGCGTGTGGTCGAACAGGAACTCGTCGCGGGCAGGGCCGGTCACGCCCCGCAGCACGGGTGCGGCGAGCGCCAGCTGGCCTGGTTTTGAGGGAATGTCGGCCTGCCAGCCGATCCATGCCATCGTGTAACCCTGCGAATGCAGGAAACCAGTTCCCGCGTCATCCGCCTTCTCGGCATTGTTGCCGCCCGGCTTTGCTGCATCGTCGAACAGCTGCGGCGCGAGCTTGGTGCCGCGGTTGGGAATGTCGACCAGCAGGGTGCCGTTGGCGCGGAGCGGATCGGCAGGCCGCAGCAGCACGACATCGGCGGTCGCCTCGACCAGGCCGCGTTCGTCGCGCGGGGCCTTGTCGATGTCGGCAATGACTGAATTGCGCGGGTCGGCGGGATCGACCACGATCGTGGCGCGGCCGGTGATCTTCAGATAGGGGCCGACGCTGCCGAAACTTCGGCCCTCGAAGGCCGGTCCGCTGTTTTGCACGTCAAAGCGGAGCACCTCCGCCTGCGCCGGGAGCGAAAACAACAAAGACGCGCCAAGTGCTGCGGTGCGTAACCTCGACATCGGATTGACCCTTCGTTGGCCTCTCGGGCGGGGACTATTTCTGTGGCCGATGATTTCGCCCGACCATAGCAGCGCTGCGGCGCCGGTCCAGCCTTGGCCAAGGGCGGGAGACCGGGACGCCTGCGCCTTGCCATTGGCCGATGTTGGCCCTAGCGGCGACAGGGCCCTCCATGCTCTGATAGGTTGTGGCTTCCTTCGTGGGACGGGGGGTTGGAAATTGACCGGGTCGACATTGACTGATCTCAGACAATCGGTCGCCGAACGTCAGCCACGCTGCAGGGCAGCATGAAGCGGTTCCTTCATTTCCTCGGTCAGGCGGCGCTGCTGGCTGTCAGCTGGCTGGTCATTTTCGAGATCGGGTTTCGGGTGCAGCAGGTTTTCGGTCCGCTGTACGATCTGGAAATGGCGAGCGTCAATCTGAACTGGGAATCCGACGTCGTGAACCATCAGCCGACGCCGGAGAACCAGAACCTGTGCATCTACGGCGACCTGACCGGCTTCAGCTACAAGCGGTCGTTCGACGCCAACGGCATCAGGATCATTGACGACAGGGAATTGCTGGCCGGATGCCGGAATCCGGCGTCGGTCCTGTTCCTCGGCGATTCATTCATGGAAGGCTACGACGAGAGCAACACGCTGCCGTATCACGTCGCGAAATATTTCAAGACCGAGCGGGGCGTTTGCCTGAAGACCTACAATGCCGGCTTCACCTCCTACTCGCCGGCCATCTTCGTGCCGCAGGCGAAGAAACTGCTGCCGATCGTGCGCCCCGACTATATCGTTGTGGATATCGACGAGACCGATCTCTACGACGACTTTGCCCGCTATCGTGACCTGATCGTCCGCAACGCGCGCGGACAGAATATCGGCGTCAAGGTTTCACCCATCGGCCATGAATGCAGCGCAGGCCTGATGCAGGCGCGCGAGCATCCATTGTACGTGATGCGGCTGGCGGCGAAGCTCTGGCACGCCTATGTGCACATGCCGGCGGTGATCGAGAAATACCGCAGTTCGGACCTGACCCTGTTTTCCTATTCACGGGATCATGACGCCGATCTCGAACGGAAATATGCCGAGCCGCTTTCGGCCTTCAGGCAGAACCTGCAGGAACTGGCCGACGTGCTGAAGGACTACACCGCTGATGGCAGCCGGGTGCTGTTCGTCTTTCATCCGCATATCCAGCACTTGAAGCCCGATGCTTCGGGTCGCCTGTGGAACGATCTCGTCAGCGGCTCGGTGCAGAAAATGAGCGCCGACAACAACTTCCTGTTCTTCAACGCCACCGCGACGCTGAAAGCGCGCTTCGGGTCGCAGCCCGAGAAGTTCTACTGGCGGAGCGACGACATGCATTACGATTTCGAGGGAATGCAGGAGTATTCCGCCGCGGTCGCCGCCTTCATGGCGAAGACCATGATCAACCCGAAGGACTCGGTGCTGCACCCCTGATGGCGCTGCTGCGGAGCTTTTCGCCGGTGCGAGCGAACTCCGGGCGCGCTATTGGTGCAAGGCGGACAACGGCTGATCTATTCGATCACCTCATCAGCGCGCGCGAGCAGCGCCGGCGGCACTTCGAGACCTATCCCACGCGCGGTGTTGAGGTTGATGATCAGTTCGTACTTGGTCGGTGCTTGCACCGGAAGGTCGGACGGTTTTTCGCCCTTGAGGATGCGATCGGCATATTCGGCAGCGCGGCGATGGGTGCCCGGAATGTCGATGCCGTAGGAAGCAAGGGCACCGCTTGCGACGAGGTTGCGGAAAGCGGCAATGGCCGGCAGGCGATAGCGCATTGCCAGTTCTGCGACCAGCGCACCATGGGTGCCGGCAATCGGGTTAGGCAAGATGATGAGGCCGCCGTTTGGCTCGGCCGCGAAGGCCGTTATGGCTTGCTCGATCTCATCCGGATTGTGCACGCCAGCCGAATTCACCGCGACGTTGAAGATCGACCCGGCATTTTGCGCGGTGCGGACGAATTCAACGTTGGCCTTTACCTCGGGCAAATAGAGAACAAGCGCGCGACTTATCGGCGGCGCGATCGCCTTGAGAATCTCCAGCCATTTGGCGCCCATTGCCGGCTCGAAATGCATGAAGCCGGTGATGTTGCCCCCTGGGCGGGCAAGGCTGCCCACGAAACCGCTTCCAACGGGATCGCCGACCAGCACGAATACGATCGGTATCGTGGGCGTTTCCCGCTGCAGTGCCTCAACGCCGGGGTTTCCAACCACGATGATCACGTCAGGGGCAGAGGCCACCATTTTGCGCGCGTTGGCCTGCCACTGCCGAACGTCGCCATCCGCAAGAAGGTCGATGCGGATGTTGCGGCCATCGTTCCAACCGAGTTCCTTGAGACGTTGCCTGAACGCCTCAACCCATGTGAGCGACTCGGCATCTGCGGCGCGGCCCGTTAACAGGCCGATGCGTCGGATCCGTCCGGACTGCTCGGCGCGTGCGGCCAGCGGCCACAAGACGGCTGACCCGGCAACCAGCTTGGTAAAATCGCGCCGTCTCATTGCGTTCGGCCCCGGGATCAGGACGACAACTCATCGCCTTCGCTCAACCTAGCACACTTGGAGAACTGGGCGTTGACGGCGCTACCCGTTTGTTTGTTTGCATTGCTTCCGAACAAAAAGGCGCCGGCGGATCACGCCGGCGCCTCTCTTGTTGCATCGCGCGGTGACGAAGTGTCTCAGCCCGGTCCTGCACCCTGCGTTGCCGTATACACGGCGTAGATCGACTGGCTCGCGGCCATGAACAGGCGATTGCGCTTCGGGCCGCCGAAGCAGACGTTGCCGCAGACTTCGGGCAGACGGATCCGGCCGATCAGCTTGCCGTCCGGCGTCCAGATCGTCACGCCGCTATAGCCGACGTTGCGGCCGGCATTGCTCGCGGCCCAGACGTTGCCGTTGACGTCGCAACGCACGCCGTCCGGTCCGCATTTGACGCCATCGACCATGAAGTCGGAAAACCGCTTGCCGTTCGAGAGCTTGTTGTCGGTGCCGACGTCGAACACGAACATGTCACCCTTGCCACCTGGACCGGTATCGCCCGGCCCCTTGCCGGTGCTGGCGACGTACAGCTTCTTGAAATCGGGCGAGAAGCAAAGGCCATTGGGATCCGGCACCTGCTCCTCGGTCACCACCAGGTCAACGCGGCCGGAGGGATCGATCCGGTAGCAGTTGGTCGGAAGCTCGCGTTTGCCCGGCACGAAGCCGGCCGGCTGGCCGATCCGCGCATTGAGCTTGCCGCCGCCGTCCGGCTCGCCTTCATAAAGCTGACCGCCATAGGGAGGGTCGGTGAACCAGTAGCTGCCGTCCGGGTGGGCGACGATATCGTTCGGCGAGTTGAGTTTCTTGCCGCCGAAATTGTCGGCAAGCACCGTCGAGGTGCCGTCGTTCTCGTAGCGCACCACCCGGCGGGTCAGATGCTCGCAGGAGAGCTGGCGGCCCTGGAAGTCGAACGAGTTGCCGTTGGAGTTATTGGAGGGCGTACGGAACACGCTGACGTGGCCGTCGTCCTCCGACCAGCGCATCTGGCGGTTGTTGGGGATGTCGCTCCACAGGAAATATTGCCCCTGCGCGCTCCAGGCCGGGCCTTCTGCCCACGCCAACCCGGTATAGAGGCGCTTGATCGATGCGTTGGGCTGCGCGAGATTGTTGAACGACGGATCGACCGCGATGATGTCGGGGTCCCAGAAATAGGTGGTCGGGGCGCCCCGCGGGCTGAAATCGCGCGGTGGGGTGGTGATCGTACTCGGCGGCGCCATGGGCGCGGCCGCCTGCTGGGCCAGTGCGCCGCCGGCGCCGGCCATGGTGGCGCCGGCGGCGGCCGCCAGGCCCTGGACAAGGGTTCGTCGTGAGATCGTTGACTCCGGATCGCGCTGCACGTCGCGTGTCATCACTGCCTCCCAATGTAAGCGCTGGCCGGTTGATCCGGCCGAGCGGGGTGCAGGCTAATCCGATCCGGGGCCGGTGGCGAGCCGCTTTCAATTGAAGCGTGCAATGCAAGATGGCCTTGCCTCGTCAAATTCATGTCGATCAGAAGGCGCCGGTGTCCTGGCGGGGCGAGCCGTTTGCCGCGCGCTCAATTTCATATTCGAATCGATGCTATAAGGCCGGCATGGAACCACTTGCAATCAAGCTGCTGGGGTTTGCGGCGGCAACATGCACGACGCTTGCCTTCGCCCCGCAATTCGTAAAAGTCTGGCGAACCCGCTCCACGGAGGACATTTCGCTCGGCATGTTCCTCGTCCTGGTGCTCGGGGTTGCGCTTTGGCTATTGTATGGCCTGCTTTCCGGCGATGGGCCGCTGATCGCGTCGAATGCCATCACGCTGGTGCTGGCCGGCGCGATCCTGTTCATGAAACTGAAATACGGTTGACCACGCTGGCGCGGTTGCCCTGTCGAAGGTGGACGGGCAACCGCACGGCTGTCGTTCAGGCCTTGGTCAGGTAAGAAATCGTTCCCGCCGCATCGCTGTCGTCGATGAGCTGAAACCGGCTTTCGCTACCGCCCTGGCGCGCCGCGGCGTAGGGCGCATATGCGGGATCGGCAACGAAGGCCTCCGCGTGCTTGGTGGATGGAAACGCCATGATCGCGATCAGGGAAGTGTCCGAGGGGCCGCCTTCCAGCGTTTTCACATTGCCGCTACGCGACAAATACTTGCCGCCATGCTTGTGCACGATGTCGTGCACCGAAGCGGCGTATTCCGGTATCCATTTGTCGTTGGTCACCTTGATGTCTGCGATCAAAAAAGCCGTCACGGGATTTGCTCCTGGTTCGATGTGAGCCTCCAAGATCGACGGAGGTCTGCCCTCGATCTGCCAGAACGACGCCGCACCGTGCCAGTTCAGAAAATGAAGCAGGCCGGTACAGCGACTGTACCGGCCATCCGCGAAATAGATCGCCTCGAGCTCAGCTCGCGAGCTTGCGTTCCTTCGCAAAGGGGCTGAGCCCGAGCCAGCTCTGCATGGCCGTGGCCAACTGCCTGCTTCCCGTCAACATCATCCGGCGACTGGCCACGGCCGCGCGAACGGTGTCGAGCCCCATCCAGATCGCCGTCATGGTTCGCAGATCGACGGATACATAGAGATCGACATCAAAGCCCGGATCGACCGAGCAGAGATCGACACCTTCCTTCGGATCGACGAGCAACCACCACAATCGCTGCGCTGCGGGAAGCTTGGGATAGGCAAATTGCACCACGCTGCGCCGCTCCGGCATCGGCTTCGTGTTCAGGTTGCGGTGCATGTCCCACATCAGGAGCTGCACATCCAGATGCTGCAGCGACAGCTCCGCCTCGATGCGGCGCTGACCCCATATCCCGAATGCCTCGACGATCGGCCTGAGCTCGCGTCCCGCCGCGGTCAATTGGTATTCAAAGGCGCCGCGATCGGAAGCCGACGACACGCGCGCGAGGATTCCCGCGGCCTCGAGATCCTTCAGACGCTGCGAGAGCAGGGCCGGGGACATCCGCGGAACGCCGCGCCGCAGGTCGTTGAACCGCGTCGATCCGGCGATGAGTTCGCGGAGCAGCACGACGGTCCAGCGCGTGCACAATATTTCTGCCGCCATCGCAACCGGGCAGAACTGTTTGTAGCTGCCTGTCGTCATGTAACCCTCCTGCTCGGTAACGCGCCGGAAAGCTTACGTCCGAACAGAGGGCTGCATCTAGTTCAGTTTCTGTATCGGGTGGATTCAGTTCCTGAACTGGCCGGCTGTGGCCGGGACCGCTATTCGACCGGCAATGCGAGCAAGTGCTCGCCTGCAGGCGTGGCCTTACGTGTGTCCCCCCAATCACGGTGGGTCACGCCTGCAGTCCCTCAAATTGCAAAAGGCCTTCCATGAAAAGCTTCCCCGACAGGCACCAAATCCGTTGCGTTCGTCCGTTCCGCGGCGCTCGGCGCCACCGCGCTGTGCCTTGGCTCGTTCGGCGCTGCTGCCGCCAATTTGTCCCGCACCATCGAGGTCAGTGCGCCGCCCGCGGCGGTGTGGTCGGCGATCGGCGCGTTCTGCGCCATCAAGGACTGGCTGCCGCCGGTCGGGATGTGCATCGAGGACGGCAAGACGCCGTCGACCCGCACGCTCGTGACCAAGGACGGCAAGGCCGCGTTCGTCGAGAAGCAGACCGCGCGCAGCGATGCGGAGTACAGCTACTCCTACACCTTCCTCTCGAGCCCGCTGCCGGTGACCAACTACACCTCGACCATCAAGGTCACCGCCAAGGGCGAGGGCGGTTCGGTCGTGACCTGGACCGGCAGCTACACGCCCGATTCCGGCAAGGAGAAGGATGCCAGCGAAGCCCTCAACGGCGTCTATGAAGCCGGCCTCGCCGGGATCAAGGCCCGCCTCACCAAATAGACGGCGGCCCCCGGGCTTTGACGGGATTACAGGGAACAGGCCGCCTCAATGGCGGCCTGTTATCGTCTTGCGCGCGCCATATTGTGTGATTTCAGGGGTTTAATTCCCGCTCATGCATCCCCATATAGGGATCATGGCTCAATGGCAGGCATCGATTGCGCGGCAACCCCCGAAGACGAAGGCGGAGCTGCGCCAGATGCTGACCGACGCCGTCCGCAACACGCAAGCCTCCGCGGACCAGGGGCCGAAACGTCCCGCAAAGGCCAAGAACGATCAGTCCTAGCTGGTCGCCCGCCGCTCATCTGTCCCGGTGAGAAACGAACACCGTCACGGCAATTGATGCCGACCCCGATAGCTCGGTCTTCTCAAGGTTTCACAGGAATAGCGGATGCGGAAAGTTGCCAAACCGACCGAACAGGAGATCAGCGAGGGGCCGCAAGCGGTATCCTTTCAGATCGCGAACGGGAACACGCGGCAGCGCTGCATTCTGCAAACCGGCCTTCCAACCAAGGTGCTGGCTCAGAAATTCCTTCTCACCAACTGGCTGGTCATCGAAAAGATGGCTCGCGACGCGCTTGCGGCGGGAATCCCTGAAGATGGCGAGATCAAACTCGTCATGAATTAGGCGGCTCATTTCAACGTGAACGTCAGGGATCTGGTTTAGGGGAATAGTCATGCTGAAAGATCGCGAGAATATCCTGAATGCGCTTCGCGAGAAGCCGCTCAAGGTCTACGAAGTCATGAAGCGCGCAAATCTCCCGAATGAGGAAGCCTGCCAATCGCTCCTTTTGAAAATGCGCGACGAGGGCCTGGTGAAATTCGATATTCACAAAGGGCGATGGCAGATCGGTTGAGCCGCCAGGTTGCGGCGACCGTTCTGGTCGAGGACAGCAAAATCCGAATTTCGCATCGTTTCATTCGTGCTGCGTTTGTTCGCAACGGCGAATCCCTGCGCGCGAAGGATTCGCGGCGCCGTCAAGAATTGACGGCATCGCTGGCCGGTGCATCATCCCGACATGTTCGGATTGTTCAAAGGCTGTCGCCTGGCCCGCATGAGCAGCGGGCGTTATTGCCTGGTGCGTGACCTCGGCCTCGTCAAGGGCGGCAAGGGGATGCGGCACCACGAGGTGGTGATCGCCTTCAGCCTGCGCGAGGTGCTGAAATGGCTGCGGCAAGCCGTCGGCGAAGCGGTTTGAGGCGGAAGCAGGCGCCGATTTGATTGCGAGGCGAACCGGTAGATTCGGAGGGTGGGCGAAGGCGCTGGCCGACGATCCCGCCGTGCGTGTGGTGGGCAGCTTCCGCTCGCCCACCCGACGCTCGAGCGGGTTCAGCGCGGGCGACTTGTTGATGTGTCGGTACTGCTCAGGTGAAATCAGCATCCGACCGATCGACGGATATCGCGGCGGGCTATTTCCCCGCCGTTTTCTGCTTGCCGCCTTCCACTTCCAGCCCCAGCGTGCGGCCGGGGAATCCGGCGGCGTCGAAATAGCGCTGGGTGCCGACGCGCTGGAAATTCAACACGGTGCGCAAGCCCATTGGCCGACGGTTTTGACGTCACGGTGCCGGTATAGGCCTTCGGCGTCGCGCCATTGGGCATGGCTTCGGTCATGACGCGGCCGACCAGCGTGCCCTTGGATTTTTGCGTCAGCCCCATCAGCTTCGCCGCGGTCGCGCCGACATCGGCGTTGCTGACGGGGAGTTCGTCGACATAGCCCGCCTTGAAGTCCGGCCCGATCGCCGCGGTGAAGTTCAGCGTGTCGCCGCGGGAGAAGCTGCCATGCATGCCCTGGCCCTGGCGCAGCACGGTGTCCGCGATTTCGACCGAGCAATTGGTCGGCACCTCGCAACCCGACGACCAGGAGCGGAAATTGACCACGATCGAGGGATGCGGCGTCACCGCCTTGCCCTTGCAGGCCGAGCTGCGACATCGGCAGCGTGCCCGGGAAGCGCCCGAGTTCGTCATCGACGAAGAGGCCGCTGACATAGTCCTGTTCCAGCAGCGCCTTGATGGTGCGATCCACGAGCTTGCGGTCCTTGCCGGGAATATAGATCAGGTCCGATCCGCCATTGGTGGCAACGATCAGATCGGGCTTGGCCGGATCCTGCCCGAGCACGCCGTTGCCGGCCTTGGGATGGGCGTTGTCGGCGACGCGTGCGTTCTTGTTGTTGGGATCGTACAGCGGCAGGTTCAGCGCCTTGGCCAGATCGATGGCGACGAAGCCCATCGGGAGGAAATCCTTCGGCGTGTCGTCGTAGGATATTTTCGCCGACGGGCTGGTCTTGCTCTCCTTCGAGATCGTCGAGAAGCCGTGGTCGGAGGAGATCATGATGTTGGTGGAGGCGGCGAGGCCGAGATCGTCGAGCGCCTTGCGCAGCTGCGCCAGATTGTTGTCGGCGTTCTTGATGCCGGCCATCGAGGTCGGGCCGTTGATCCCGGGCGTGATGGTGTTGAGGCTGTCGCCGGTGTTGTGCTGGCTGCCGTCGGGGTCGCGCGACCAGAACACCAGCACGAACGGCTTGTTGCGCGCCTTGAACATCGGCAGCACCACCTTGCTGGCGACGTCGGCCATATAGGCCTGCTGCGCGACGTTGGCGGACGTGGTGCCCGGCGTCTTGGCGTCGCCGGCCTTGCCGTTTTCGCCGCGCGGGGCGTGTCGCCAGCGGAAGATCGGCCTTGGTCAGCGCGTCCTTCATCTCGTCGGACAAGGGAACGCCGTTCTTGCCGCCGGTGGCGTCGTCGATCACGATCGAATGTTCCTGCCGCGGTCGGTATGGTCGAACAGCAGGGTCGGGCCGAGCTTGCCGATCGCCGCGGTCGAGTAGCCCTTGCGCGCGCGCCATCTTCAGGATGGTTTCCTCGTTCAGGATAGTCGCCGCCGAAATGTTCGTCGACATCGACGAGTCACCGCGATCGTTCTCGATGAAGGGGCGTCACGGTGTCGTTGGCCGTGCTCGACGGGATAGCCGGTGTAGATCGTGTTGCTGAAGGTCGCCGGTATCGCCGAGATAATGGCCGGTCGCCATCGCCGAAGCGTTCGCCATGGTGAAGGTCGGAAACAGCGAATGCGAGTTCTTGAAATTGACGCCCTTGTCGCGCACCTCGGCCATGGCGGGTGCGGTCTGCGGCGTGATGATGCGCCCGCGCATGCCGTCCGGCACGAACAGGATCAGGTTGCGCTGGGTGGCGTTTTGCGCTGACGCCGCAGTCGCGGTCAAAATGATCAGGCTGGCGGACAGCATTCCAATGGTGCGGCGCATCAAGTTCTCCCCGTGAGAAGCAATTCCGGCGAAGCGCCGTTGCCCCCGTTTAGTTTTGGTCTGCGACAGAATTGTTACATTGGTCGCGAGCCGTCACAAGTGGGCGGAACCCGCGAAAACGTCGATCTTTGAGACGGGACCGGAAACATTGCGTCCGGCGTTCTCCCTGACAGGAGGCCGTCATGAGCAAGTTCAGGGAAAAAGCCGAGGCGCAGCAGACAGATGATGCGACGAGTTGCTGGTCCGGGAAGGCCAGGAACTGCATCATGCCGAAGAAGGCGCCGGCAATCAGGACACGGATCGGGTATCGGCGCGACGAGCGTGGCCAGGAACAGCCGAAGGACAAGGCGCGCGCCCAGCATGTCGCCGGGTCGATCGCGGCGGCGATCCCCGGCAAAAGGTTAGGCGGACCGCTGAGAGCGCCCAAAAGTCGCATGGTGCTATCGGATTGAACTGAAGCATAAACGTCGCGGGCGCGATGGCCTGGCTTCGAACGCGACGAGGGGAAATGTTGAAACGAATTCTCGGTCGGGTTTTGCAAGCCTTCGTAGTTGCATGCCTCGCATTTTCCGGCGCCGCGCTCGCGCAGGAGCGCACCATCACCGTCGCCTCGACGACATCGACGGAGCAATCCGGGCTGTTCGGCTATCTCCTGCCGCGCTTCACCGCAAGCACCGGGATCGGCGTCAAGGTCGTCGCCGTCGGCACCGGGCAGGCGCTCGATATCGGCCGGCGCGGCGATGCCGACGTGGTGTTCGTGCATGACAAGGTCGCGGAAGAAAAATTCCTCGCCGAGGGTTTTGGCGTGAAGCGGTTTGACGTGATGTACAATGATTTCGTGGTGATCGGGCCGAAGGCCGATCCGGCGCACATTGCCGGCGGCAAGGACGTCGCCGAGGCCTTGCGGAAAATCGCCGCCGTCAAGGCCGCCTTCGTCTCGCGCGGCGACCGCTCCGGCACCCATGAGGCGGAGCTGCGGCTCTGGAAAGTGGCGGGCGTCGATCTCGCCGCCGTCAAGGGCGACTGGTATCGCGAAATCGGGCAGGGCATGGGGGCCGCGCTCAACATGGCGTCGTCCTCCAATGCCTACCTGATCTCGGACCGCGGCACCTGGCTGGCGTTCAAGAATCGCGGCGACCTTGCGATCCTGACCGAAGGCGACCGGCGGCTGTTCAACCAGTATGGCGTGATGCTGGTCAATCCCGCCAAGCACGCGGGCGTAAAGGCCAAGGACGGGCAGGCCTTCGTCGACTGGCTGATTTCGTCCGAGGGACAAAAGACCATTGCCGACTACAAGGTCGGCGGCGAGCAGCTATTTTTTACCAACGCGACCAACTAGCAGGAACGCCACGGTGCTGATGGTGACGCTGAGCGCCACCAGGATCAGCCCGAGCCCGAGCGCGAGCGACAATTCGCCCTTGCTGGTTTCGAGCGCGATCGTGGTGGTCATGGTCCGCGTGTAGCCGCGAATATTGCCGCCGACGATGATGATCGCGCCGACCTCGGCGATCGCGCGTCCGAAGGCGGCGAGAAACGCCGTCAGCAGCGAAGCGCGGCCGAGCGAAAACAACAGCGCCATGCTGCGCAGATGGGAAAGCCCGTCGGTCCGGGCGAGATCGGCATATTCGGCCCACAGCAGCGACGCCGGGCGATGCACCAGCGAAACCACGATCGGCGTGGTGAGCACCACCTGGGCGATGATCATGGCCGAGGGCGTGAACAGCAAGCCGGCAAAGCCGAGCGGGCCCGAGCGCGAGAGCAGCAGGTAGATCACAAGCCCCGCCACGACAGGCGGCAGGCCGAGCAGCGCATTGGCCAGCACGATCAGAACCTGCCGCCCGCGAAACCGGGTGATCGCCAGCAGCACGCCGAGCGGCGCGCCGATCGCGAGCGCAATCAGGCTTGCCGACAGGCTGACGCGCAGCGACAGCAAGACGATGCCGAGCAGCTCGGGATCGAGGCTGCCGATCAGCGCAAGGGCCGCGGCGACGGAGTGTGTGAAATCGTTCATCCCGGCCTAGTGAAACAGAGGTCGCCCAGCGACCTTTCTATTTCGCTTCGGCCGATTCGAGGCAATGAATCAGGAACGTGGTGCGTTCGCGCGGATGATTTTTTCCTGTCAGCCTTCTCGCGCAGTCCCGTGCTTGATCTGCTCGGCGCGGCGCTTCTCGGCCGCCTCGCGAAATTCCGGCGCAACGCTGGCCGGATCGACCAGTTTCTGTGCGGGCGCAGGGAAAGCGGTCGCGACCGAAAACAGGGCTGCAAGTATCAAATGTTTCATGGCAATACCTCGTCGACAAAATCCTATCCTAGCAAAAGCCGGGCCGGCCTCCGATCGGGCTGGGTGCCCAGCCGCGCCCTTTCGGTCGCGCGGCAGCGGTGCACCAGCCCGGTCGGCACCTTGCAGGAAGCGTCAGGTACAAGACGCATTCTCAGGTAGCAGAAATGCGAGCCGCTGCAATTATTTGCCGGCGGGTCGGGCCGTAAGCAAACGTTTAGCCGCGGCCTATAAAATGGCGGTAATCACTTCCTGCATTAACCACCGGTTAATCATGCGCCTCGTGCCGATGAAAGACGCGGATAAGTCTTGGCGTGCCGTCAAGGCGCAATGGAAGAAGGACGCTGAAAGCGTCGGCGAGGATTTTTCGACGTTTTCGATGGGAAGCTACGCCGCCTTCGACGCCCTGACCAAGGACGGCGACCACCCGACCCTTTACTGCCTTTCGGACGGCGAGAAGGTCCATGCGGCCTGCCAGGTCAGCCGCCTGATGATGAGCAAATTTCCGACCCCGATCCTTCGAGCGCGCTTCATCAGCGTGTCTCCGATCTACGAACTGGGGGTGGCCGATGCCGGCCAATACGCCCAGATCATGGTGGCGCTGTTCTCCGGCATCGTATGGCTGTCGCGGGACAGCCTGTCGGCGGGCCACATCCGCTTCTTCCTGAAGAGCCCCGGCGATTCGCAATTCTTCGCGGCGCTGCAGGCCGCGACGCCGCTGTCGCCGTTCTCGAAATTCACGATCGAGGGCGCCTTGATCGAGTGCAGCCTGAAGGAAGCGGAAGCGTCCGAAACGATCGAAACGGCCTGATCTCGCCGCACCCTTTAACTTCGCGATAACTGACTTTGCTAACGCCCCTTTGGGTTGTGTCCCCTTACAACAAGCCCCTGTGGGGGCAGGGAAAAATGCCGGATAGTGCATCTGACAGCATGGTCACGGGGAGGCGGTGGCGGTCGATCGCCGGCGCGCTGTCGCGGCTGAAGTTCGGCGCGGTCCAGTGGCTGATCCTGTGCGCCGCCGGGCTCGTGATCGCGATCATGCTCGGCACCGGCTACTTCGCCCTGCAGTTCCGCGAGCGGGCGCTCGAGGTCGCCGAGCGCGAGCTCAACAACACCGCGCTGCTGCTGTCGCGCCATTTCGACCAGCAGCTCAGCGATCTCCAGCATGTGCACGACGACGTCGTCTCCTTCATGCGGGCAGACGGGGTCGACACATCGGACGAATTCGAACAGAAGATGTCGACCTTGAGCGCGCACGAGATGCTGCGCTCGA
This sequence comes from uncultured Alphaproteobacteria bacterium, assembly GCA_963742665.1. Lineage (GTDB taxonomy): Bacteria > Pseudomonadota > Alphaproteobacteria > Rhizobiales > Xanthobacteraceae > Bradyrhizobium. Next base: position 81,600 of record CAVUNH010000002.1, on the reverse strand, counting down.
AGCTGGCGGCGTTGCCGCATGTCGGCGCGTCTCAACCTGTTCGAGCGCGAAGGGCTGGCTGATCAATTCCTCAGAGATGTGGCCGGTAGCCGGACCTCACCATTACCGACCGGCACTACTTCCAGGAATTCACGTCGGGCAAGCCGACGCCCGACGTGATCGTCGAGCCGGTGGTCAGCAAGGTCACGAAAGTCTGGACCACGGTGTTCGCGCGCAAGATCGTCGGCCGCGATGGCGAGATCATCGGCTTCGCCAGCCGCGGCGTCGAGCCTTCGCATTTCGAGGATTTCGTCGCGTCGCTGGCGCTGAGCAACGACACCGCGATTTCGATGATCCATCGCGACGGCACCATCATCGCCCGCTATCCGAAGGAAGCAAAGCTGGTCGGCCAGAACGTCTCAGGCTCGCGGGCGTTTCAGCGGGCGCTGGCCCATGGACGGCAACATCTCGGGACGCTTCAAGAGCTCGAGCAGCGGAGAAGAGAGGGTCGGTGCCGTCAGGTCGCTGACGCATTTCCCGATCCTGATCGTCGCCACCACCAAGACCTCGACCGCGCTTGGCGACTGGCGGGCGCAGACCAAGCTGCAGCTTTGCGCGGCCGCGCTCGCGATCGTCGTCGTCGTCGTCATGATCTTCCTGATCGTGCGCCAGTTACGGCGCCAGCACGCGGCCGCCCAGCGCAAGCTGTCGGAAAAATCCCAGCATCTCGACACCGCCATCAACAACATGCCGCAGGGCTTGCTGCTGTTCGACGCCTCGGGCCGGCTGGTGATCTGCAATCAGCAATATATCGACATGTTCGGCGTCTCGCCCGACATCGTCAAACCTGGCTGCCATCTGCGCGACCTGATCCTGCACCGCCAGCAGCAGGGCACTTTTGTCGGCGACGTCGACGCCTATTGCGCAAGATTTCTCGACCCGCAGGACGACAGCGTCCGCAACACCGAGACGACGACGCCTGACGGGCGCACGATCCGGCTGATCTACCAGCGCTCGCCGGACGGCGGCTGGGCCACGACGCTGGAGGACGTGACCGAAGCGCGGCGCGTCCAGGCGCAGGATCGAGCATCTCGCCCATTACGACGCCCTGACCAATCTGCCGAACCGGACGCCTGTTCCAGCGGCACGCGGAAGCGCTGCTGCTTGACGCCCGGAACGCGCAATTCGCGATCCTCTACATCGACATCGACGAGTTCAAGCGCATCAACGATTCGCTGGGCCATCTGATCGGCGACGAATTCCTCAAGGGCGTCGCGGACCGGCTGCGGCAGTCGGTCGGGCCCGATGACTTCATCGCCCGCCTCGGCGGCGACGAATTCGCCATCGTGCAGCGCAACGTCGCCGGCGACGACGACGTCAATGCGCTGTTGGCGCGGATCTATGATTCGCTGCGGACGCCGTTCGATTGCAACGGGCATCGCCTGTCGAGCGACGCCAGCATCGGGGTGGCGATCTCGCCGCGCCATGGTTCCGATCTGCTCGGGCTGTTGAAGAGCGCCGATCTGGCGATGTATGCCGCCAAGGCGGCGGGGCGCCGGACCTACCGCTTCTTCGAACCGACCATGGAAAAGCAGGCCAACCTTCGCCGCGAGCTCGAAAGCGATTTGCGGATGGCGCTGGAGGAGGGCGGGCTTGAACTCCAATACCAGCCGCTGGTCGATCTGCGCAACGACGACGTCACCGGCTGCGAGGCGCTGCTGCGCTGGCGGCATCCGCTGCGCGGCATGGTTTCGCCGGCCGACTTCATTCCGGTGGCCGAGGAGACCGGCCTGATCGAGGAGATCGGGCAGTGGGTGTTGCGGACCGCGTGCGCGGAAGCGGCCACCTGGCCGGCCCACATTCGCATCGCCGTCAACGTCTCGCCGGTCCAGTTCCGCTCGCAAACACTATCGCTTAAAGTGGCGGCGGCGCTTGCCGAGACCGGGCTCGATCCGCGCCGGCTCGAGCTCGAGATCACCGAAGCCGTGCTGATCGCGGACGACGACGCGGCGCTGGTGGCGCTCAATCAATTGCGCGCGCTGGGCGTCCACATCGCGCTCGACGATTTCGGCACCGGCTATTCCTCGCTGCAATATCTGCAGCGGTTCCCGTTCGACAAGATCAAGATCGACCGCAGCTTCGTCAAGGAAGTCACCCGCAATTCCAGCTCGGCCTCCATCATCAGGGCGGTGGTGAGCATCGCCGCCGACCGCAACATGATCACGACCGCCGAAGGGGTCGAGACCCTGCAGCAGCGCGAGACCGTGCAGAATCTCGGCTGCACCCAGATGCAGGGCTATCTGTTCAGCGCGGCGCGGCCGGCCCATGAAATCCGCGCGCTGCTGGCCTCGTGCCCGGTCAGCGTCGAGGACGCCGCATAAAGGCGTTCCCGGGCCGGAACTCTCCCGATAGCAACGCGTTCTCCTGCCGGGGCCGACCCATGCAGGCAATCAATGCGAATTGCGTATCTTTGTGCGGCCCTGCTGTTGCTCGGCAGCTCGCTCGCGCATGCCGAGACCGGGCTTGGCGTCATATTATCATGGCATCGGCAAAAGCGGCGAAATGACGTGCGCGCACCGCAGCAGGCCGTTCGGGAGCAGGCTGCGGGTTTCCCACGGCAAGACCACGATCGAGTGCCGCGTCAATGACCGGGGCCCGTTCATACGCGGCCGGATCATCGATGTCTCGATCAGCGCGGCGCGGGCGCTCGGAATGATGGGCGCCGGCGTCGTCAAGGTCGTGGTCGAATAGACAGCGAGCTGGTCTTAGAGCCGCGCGTCGCGAAATCGCCTTCCGCAAAATGCGCGACAGCGCCTCGACCGAATAGGGCTTCTGGATCAGCTCGAAGCCGCGATGGGCGTTTTCCGCCAGCACGTTGCTGTAGCCGCTGGTGAGCACGACGGGCAGGCCGGGAAAGCGCTCGCGAATGACGCCGGCGAGCTCGACGCCGTTCATGCCGGGCATGATGACGTCGGAGAAGACCAGATCGGCGGCGAACTCGTCTTCGGCGAGGATTGCCAGCGCGGCGTCGGCATTGTCGGCGCGGCGCACCGTATACCCGAGATCCTCCAGCAGTTCGGTGGAGAACTGGCCGACATCGTCATTGTCCTCGACCACGAGGACGCGGTAGCCGCGCCCCCGCGCGGCGGGTTCGCTGGCTGGCCGCGGCGGTTTCCGCAGCCTTCACCGGCATCGCGGCCTGCGGCAGGTAGATGGTGAAGGTCGCACCCTGTCCGGTCGCGCTTTCGACCGCGATGTCGCCGCCGGATTGCTTGGCGAAGCCGAAGGCCTGGCTGAGGCCGAGCCCGGTTCCCTTGCCGACTTCCTTGGTGGTGAAGAACGGCTCGAAGATCGCCTCGATATGGTCGGCGGCGATTCCGGCGCCGGTGTCGGCCATGACGATGGCGACGAAGCTTCCGTTGCGCGCGGATTGGGCGCGTAGCGCCGGGATCGCGTGAACCTTGCGGACGCGGATCGCGAGCCGGCCCTCGTCGTTCATGGCGTCGCGGGCATTGACCGCGAGATTGATCAGGGCGGTCTCGAATTGCGCGATATCGGCGACCGCAAAGCAATCGGTGTCCGATATGTCGACCTCGATCCTGATCCGGGCGTCCGACCAGCGGACGAACCAGCTGGGCGACCGCCTCGACCTGGGCGCCGACATCGAACACCTGGGGTTTCAGCGGTTGCCGCCGGGCAAACGCCAGCAATTGGGCGGTCAGCTTGGAGGCCCGCTCGACGGTATCGGAGATCGCGTCGATGTAACGGCGGCGCCGCTCGTCCGGCAGGTCGCGGCGGCGAAGGAAGTCGGTGGCGGAGCGGATGATGGTCAGCAGGTTGTTGAAATCGTGCGCGACGCCGCCGGTCAACTGGCCGACCGCCTCCATCTTCTGCGACTGGCGCAGCGCTTCCTCGCCCTTGCGGCGCTCGGTGATGTCGATCGGCTTCCGGCACCGCGCCGATGACGGCGCCATGCTGATCGCGCAGCGGGCGCATCGCGAAGTCGAAATAGCGCTCGCCGACCGGCAGATGCAGCCGCATCTCGGTCTTCACCTCTTCGCCCCGCATGACGGCGATGAAGGCATCGCGAACGGTGTCGCGCATGCCGTCGGTGGCGGAGAACCAGGGCGTCTCCCAGAACGGCTTGCCGATGACGTCACGGGCCTCGGCGCGAATGCCCGCCAGCGCCGTCTTGTTGGCATAGAGCACGTCGCCGTGATGGTTGAGCAACCCCTGATACTGGTGGCTGGTCTCGAAGATCGCGCGCATCTGCGCTTCGTTGGATTCGAGCTGCGCGGTTCGCTCGGAGATGCGCAGTTCCAGCGTCTCGTTCAGCCGGCGCAGCTCGATCTCCGCCTGCTTTGGCGGCGGTGATGTCATGGGCGACGCCGATGAAGCCGATGTGCTTGCCGGTCGGGTCCCAGCGCGGCTGGGATTCCGAGCGCAGCCAGCGCCATTCGCCGTTGGCGTTCTTGTAGCGCGCTTCCAGCACGAACGGTTTCAGCGCAGGCTTCGCCCGCGATCGATTCCTGCACGATGCGCGGCTGGTCCTCCGGATGCAGCACCTTGCGCCAGTCGAACACGATCGCGTGCTCGAACGGCAGGCCGAGGAAATCGAGATAGGCCTGGTTGGCGAAGGACCGCGTGCGGTCGAGCTTGGTGACCCAGATCGGGACGGGGGTGCTGTCGGCGATCAGCCGGAAGCGCTCCTCGCTTTCCCGCAACGTGGCCTGCGCCAGCATTTGATCGGTGACATCGAGATCGGCGCCGACCAGGCGCAGCGCGCGGCCGTCGCGGTCGCGCTCGATCCTGGCGACGACGCGGATCCACCTCGTCTCGCCGTCATCGCGCCGGATGATGCGGTATTCGGCCGAATAGTCCGTACGCTCGCTCTTCAGTATGTCGAACAGATCCTTGACCGTCCGCTCACGGTCGTCGGGATGGATTCGGTTGACCCAATCCTCATAGGTCTCGTTTGCGGCCTCCGGCGGCAGCCCGTGAACGAGAAGATATTCGGGGGAGCGGTGGTTCCTGACGCCGTCGCGGAAATCGATTTCGAGGCCGCCGACGCGGGCCATGCGCTGGATCCGCGCCAGCTCCGCCTCGCGTTCCTGCAGCGCGCGATGGGCCCTGTCGCGTTCGCGCGCGATCTCCTCGAGATGTTGCCGCAGCCTTTCGGCCGCTTCCGTCTCGGGCAGAATGTCGGAACGATCGGGAGGGGTCATGCGCGCGCCTGCAGCCTCGCGGGTAGTTTCACATGAGAGGGCAGGGCTTTGCCAGCGTCATTTGCCCTTGCCGGGCGACCGGCAATTATAGGCTTTGCGGAACCCGGCGGCCTGCGCGTCTTCCTCGGAACAAAACCAGTGATCCGGATTGCCCAGCCCCGGATAGGAGCGGCAGGCCTGCAGGTGATAGATGCCGAGATTGCCGGTGACGCGGGCGCGGACCGCGAACTTGCCCTTGATGCTGCAGCCGGGCGGCATCACGAGATCGTCGGGAAACAGCACCTCGCGGATCTGGCGGTCGCGGTCGGTCCGGCATGATCCGCCGAGCAGCGCGCCGTCCTTGCGGCCGACGCGGAACTCGTGCGGGGCAACGAAACAACCCTTCCACAGCCCCTGGCGATCTTCCCTGGCGCGGGCCTCGTCGGGCTTGAAGCGTCCGGTTGCGGAGGGTTCGACATTGAGGGCGAAACCCTGGCGGACCAGCAACTGGCTGAGGCTGGTCGTCTCGCCCTCGACCTTGCAGACGCCGAGATGCCGCTTCTTGAAGGTGGGGTCGACGCCGAGATCATCGCATCGGACCTGGCGGCCGCCGATCAGTTTGGTCAGCTGATCGCGGGCGTCGATGCCGCAGGTCCAGCTGTCGGCGTGCTCGTCGATGCAGATCTGATCGAAGGCGGGGAGCATCGATCCCGTCGAGCCGGTAGGTGACATTGCCCAATTGCAGCGTGCCGCCATCCTTGACGGTTGGCGTGGCGGCCCAAACGGGAGAAGCGGCGAGAAACGTCAGCGCAACAAACAGGAGAACTCGTGACCGCATGTGTCTCACTTCAAATGCATTTTATCAGCCCGGAGACTTTCTAGCACAGGTCGGCATCCCCAAGCCAAATGGGGAGCGGCGGCGACGCTCCGTCACGTCGATGCCCCGGGCGCTCATGGCCTCAAGCAGAACTTCAATATCCGCAGGCTCCGGTCTGTCGTCGCAGGACAAAGTGCATCCATTCGATCGTTCTTTTGGAATTTGGATTCCTGTTGGGCGGATTAGAAAGTCCAATACGGATCGCCCCGCCGGAACAAAACGGGCCATCCGTATTTGCCCGGAATCCTCAAGCGCCGCGTTGTGAGGTATTCAATTGCCGGGGCTGGAATTTGAGCACCAACAAATTTGAAACACGGCCGCTGACATCACTCAGCGGCCTTTTATTTTGCCCCTGCAAAGAAGGGCTTCATGGCGGGGCAGGCGGCGCCGCTGCATTGAGAAGCTGGGACACGGCGGTGATGAGCTGCGCCGGGGCGAACGGCTTGGTGAGAAGAATGCTGTTGGGAACGCCCTGCGATGCCCATTCGGATCCCGCAGCGCCGGTCATGTAGACGGTTGGAAAAGCTGGGTCGATCTCCCTGATCCGTCTCGCAATATCCCAGCCGCTCAGCCTGCCTTTCAGGCTGACGTCGGTGACGAGCGCCTTGTAGTTTTTGAGGCCGCTCTTGAACAGGGTCAGCGCCTCTTCGCCCGACGAGAGAATGTCGGCGCCAAAGCCGCCTTCGGCCAGCCATTCCTCGACCATTCCCTGCACGGGATATTCGTCCTCAATCACAAGGATGACTGGCAATTCGTCCACGCGGCTCCCCCGACCAGGCCGGATCATTTGCGGCCTCTCTACCAAGCCTCTGGAAGCGATTCGTTCCTGACCCAAGTGTTACAAAGTGAACATTTGTTGCGGGCGCGATCGGCGTCTATTGACTTCATGAGAACAAAATAGGAACATTTCCTGCCGCCGCCGATCGGATCAATGCCATGTCGCCTTCCTCCCAGCCCGAGACCGAACCGGATGACGGGCTGGAGGCCGCCATCGACCAGGCGATTTCGGCCTGCGGCGGCGATCTGCGCGCGACCATCCGCGCGCTGATCGTGGCCAACGACTATCTGGAGTCCGAGGTCAGCGAACTGATGAAGGCGGTCTCTCACGCCTATGCGCGCGGCCGATTTCAGAGCTATTCCGGCTGATCGGGTCGAAGCTGGGGCCGCCCGGTCCTGTGGCCTGGCAAGAGACCGTTGCCTCCCTCGATTTTTGCTGTACGACGGGTTTGTTAGCCGCGTCCCCGCATGTCACATTGCGGGTGAGGATCCTGCCCAAAGCCCAAGCAAGAAGAACATGTTCAAACGAATTCTGATCGCAAATCGCGGCGAGATCGCCTGCCGGGTCATCAAGACTGCGCGCCGCATGGGGATCGAGACGGTAGCGGTGTATTCCGAGGCCGACCGCGACGCGCTCCATGTCGAAATGGCCGATGACGCCGTGCTGATCGGCCCGCCGGCTGCCTCCGAAAGCTATCTGTTGATCGAGAAGATCGTCGACGCCTGCCGCAAGACCGGCGCGGAGGCCGTGCATCCCGGCTACGGCTTCCTGTCCGAGCGCGAAGCCTTTCCGCGCGCGCTGGCGAAGCCGGCGTCGTCTTCATCGGCCCCAACCCGGGCGCCATCGCCGCGATGGGCGACAAGATCGAATCCAAGAAGGCCGCCGCCAAGGCCAACGTCTCGACCGTGCCGGGCCATCTCGGCGTCATCGAGGACGAAAAGCATGCGGTGAAGATCGCCGACGAGATCGGCTATCCCGTGATGATCAAGGCCTCCGCCGGCGGCGGCGGCAAGGGCATGCGGATCGCGCATTCGAAATCCGAAGTCGCCGAAGGCTTCAATCTCGCCAAGGCCGAGGCCAAGTCCTCGTTCGGCGACGACCGCGTCTTCATCGAAAAATTCATCGTCGATCCCCGCCACATCGAAATCCAGGTGCTGGGCGACAAGCATGGCAACGTGATCTATCTCGGCGAGCGCGAATGTTCGATCCAGCGCCGCAACCAGAAGGTCATCGAGGAGGCGCCGTCGCCGCTGCTCGACGAGACCACCCGCCGCAAGATGGGCGAGCAGGCGGTCTCGCTGGCGAAGGCCGTGAATTATGATTCCGCCGGCACCGTCGAATTCGTCGCAGGCCAGGACAAGAGCTTCTACTTCCTGGAAATGAATACCCGCCTGCAGGTCGAGCATCCCGTCACCGAACTGATCACCGGCATCGACCTCGTCGAGCAGATGATCCGCTCCGCCGCCGGCGAAAAGCTTTCGATCGCGCAAAAGGACGTCACGCTGACCGGCTGGGCGGTGGAATCGCGCGTCTATGCCGAAGACCCGTTCCGCAATTTCCTGCCCTCGATCGGCCGTCTGGTGAAATACCGCCCGCCGGCGGAATCGAGCCAGGACGGCATCACGGTCCGCAACGACACCGGCGTGCAGGAAGGCGGCGAGATCTCGATCCATTACGATCCGATGATCGCCAAGCTCGTGACGCACGCGCCGTCGCGCGCGGCTGCGATCGAGGCGCAGTCGGCGGCGCTGGATTCGTTCTATATCGACGGCATCCGCCACAACATTCCGTTCCTGTCGGCGCTGATGAACCATCCGCGCTGGCGCGAGGGCAAGCTGTCGACCGGCTTCATCGCCGAGGAATTTCCGAAGGGCTTTGCGGCGCGGCCGCCGGAAGGCGAGATCGCGCGGCGGCTGGCGGCCGTGGGCGCCGCGATCGATCACGTGCTCGGCGAACGCAAGCGGCAGATTTCCGGCCAGATGAACGGCCGGCTGGTGCAGCGCGAGCGCCGCCGCGCGGTGTGGCTCGACCGCGAGGAGATCGCGCTCGACGTCGCGCGCGAGGCCGATGGCATCGCGGTGCGTTTCATCGGCAGCCGACGATCTGCCGGGCAATCCGCATCAGCTGGTCTCGGACTGGAAGCCGGGCGAGCCGGTCTGGCAGGGCACCATCGACGGCCATTTCGTGGCGATGCAGGTGCGCGCGATTCCGAACGGCATTCGGCTGGCGCATCAGGGGTACGAAGTCCCGGTCAATGTCTTCACCGAAAGCGAGGCGGCCGCGGCGCGGCTGATGCCGGTGACGTCGGCGGCCGATACCGGCAAGAAATTGCTGTGTCCGATGCCCGGGCTCGTGGTGTCGATCGCCGTCAACGAAGGCCAGGAGGTCAAGGCCGGCGAGACGCTCGCCGTGGTCGAGGCCATGAAGATGCAGAACGTGCTGCGCGCCGAGCGCGACGGCACCGTGAAAAAGATCCACGCCGCCGCCGGCGCCACGCTCGCGGTCGACGCGCTGATTCTGGAATTTGCGTAACGCATCACCACAACCGTCATTGCGAGCGAAGCGAAGCAATCCATAGAACCACCAAGCAAGAATGGATTGCTTCGTCGCTTCGCTCCTCGCAATGACGGAGATACGGAGGGAACTCCCGATGGCCTTCCGCCAACGCCGCGAAAAATTGCGTTCGATCCTCAACGGCTCAACCTGCATCCGGCCGGGCTCGGTCTATGACGCCACCTCGATCCGCATCGCCGAGGACCTCGGCTTCGAGGTCGGCATGTTCGGCGGTTCGGTGGCGTCGCTCGCGGTGCTCGGCGATCCCGACATTGCCCTGATCACGCTGACGGAGCTCTGCGAACAGATGCGCCGGATGTCGCGTGCGTCCGCGCTTGCCGGTGCTGGTCGATGCCGATCACGGCTATGGCAACGCGCTCAATGTCCGCCGCACCGTGCAGGAACTCGAAGCGGCCGGCGCCGCCGGGCTGACGATCGAGGACACGCTGCTGCCGCAGGCCTTCGGACAAGCGAAGCCGCAATTGATCTCGCTCGACGAAGGCGTCGGCAAGATGAAGGCCGCGCTCGACGGGCGCAGCGATCCCTCGCTGGTCGTCATGGGCCGCACCGGCGCCGTGTCGATCACCGATCTCGACGACGCGATTGCGCGCGCCAAGGCCTATGAGGCCACCGGCGTCGATGCGCTGTTCTTCACCGGCATCAAGAACCGCGACGAGCTCGAAGCGCTGGTCGGCGGCAACGCGCCTGCCGATCGTGCTCGGTGGCGCGCCCGAAGAGATGACCGCGCTGGATTATCTCAATAGTCAACGCGTGCGGATCGCGCTGCAGGGCCACGCGCCGTTCGCCGCGGCGACGCAGGCCGTCTACGAGACGCTGAAGGCGTTGCGCGAGGGAACTTCGCCGAAGAACCTCAAGGGGCTGGCGTCATCCGAGCTGACCGGCCGGGCCATGCGCGAGGCGGACGTGAAGGCGCGCGCAACGCGATTTGCTCGGGCTGAAAAAATAGATGAGCGGCGTGATCCGCCACGTCACGGTGCGGGGCCGGGTGCAGGGCGTCGGCTATCGCGCCTTTGTCGCGGACGAGGCCGACGCGCGCAGTCTCGAAGGCTGGGTGCGCAATTGTCGCGACGGCAGCGTCGAGGCGTTGCTCGCGGGACCTGCGGACGTCGTTGCGGCGATGATCGCGGCATGCCGGCGCGGGCCGTCGATGGCGCGGGTCGACGCGGTACAGGAAGAAGACGGCCATCCCGACGCGTTAAAGCTGCGGCGGGCAGGGGAGCGGTTTTCGGTGCTGCCGACGGTCTGATCGTGCCGAACGAGGTGATCGAATGAAACCGCCAGCCCCTGAACGCGACTGGAGGCGGATCCATCACTCGCCGATGTTCTGGGTCGGCGTCGTGATGTGCCTCGCCGCGATCGCGATCTATGTCTGGTCCGACGACCTGTCGTGGCGGCCGACCGCGCGGTAGTCGGGCTCAGAAAAAGCCAGGGCTCAGATCGATCCCGTAGGTCAGCATCAGCAGGGATACGAACAGGCCTGCCGCGGCAAACAGCACCAGCTGCTTGAGAACGTCCACTTCATTGATCGTGATGAATGCGCGTGACAGCGCGCGTGCGATAGCAGTCATTTGCGACCTCCATCCGTAAGCCCTGCCTGTGCACCTTTGGATAGCGTCAAACGACGCCGCACGAATGTGAGCCGTCTCACGTTAGGCCGTCATTGGCGGGAAGGTCGCCGCCCGGCAGAAATCGGGCGCTAATGCGTCCGGTCGCGTTCGGCGGACGCGAGTTCCGGATCGTGCTGGATCGAGCCGGCCTCGACATATCGCAGCTCGAGCGCAGAATAGACCATGCTGCGGTTGCGGCCGAGACGCTTGGCCTCGTAGAGCGCGACGTCGGCCTCGCCGACCAGCGCGGCCTCGCCGAGCGTCGAACGGGTCCGCGTTGCAACGCCGGCGCTGACGGTGACGTAGCCGCGGGTGGCGGCGGTGTTGGGCAGGCCGAGCGCGCGGACGGTCAGCCTGATCGCCTCGGCGACTTTCAAGGCGTCGTCTTCGGAAACGTTCGGCAGCACGACGGCGAATTCCTCGCCGCCATAGCGCGCGGACAGGCCAGACGTGTTCGAGGTCGCGTCGCCGATCACCTTGGCGACGGCCTGCAGGCAGCGGTCGCCGGCCTGGTGCCCGTAGGTGTCGTTGTAACCCTTGAAATTGTCGATATCGAACAGCAGCACCGAAATCTCGTCGCAGGCCTGCGTATTCGCGCGCCAGGAAGCCGTCGAAGCTGCGCCGGTTGGTCAAGCCCGTCAGCCCGTCGGTGGCGGCGAGCTGGGTGAGGCGGCGGTTGAGCAGGTTCAGCTCGTCCTCCATCCGCTTGCGTTCCGTGACGTCGCGCAGCACGCCGACGAATTCCGCCTCGCCCGCGATCGTTGCCTTCCGACGCCTGCTTGAAGTTGATTTCGACCCACGCCATCGTACCGTCGAGCCGGTAGATCCTGAACACGACCGTGCTGACGGCGCCCGGCGCGCTCAGCCGCGCGCTCGCGGCCATCACGCTTTCCTTGTCCTCGGCGTGAACCAGGTCGAAGCATGATTTTCCGACCAGGTCGTGCGCGCGCAATCCCAGCATCGGCTCGACCGAATGCGAGACGAAGCGCAGCGATGCCGCGGGCATCGATCAGGATGATGACGTCGGCGATGTTGTTGGCGAGCAGGCGGTAGTGCGCCTCGCGTTCCCGCAGCGCCCGCTCGGTCTTGATGCGAAAGTTGAACTGCGACGAGAGCAGGGCGGCGAGCAGGATGATCATGCACAGCAAGCACACCCGCCACGACGGCGTCGGTGCGCAGCGCCATCAACCAGCTCGACAGCAGCCAGTCCTCGGACATCGCCACCGTCACGACCAGCGGATACTGCGACGTTTCCTCGTAACCGATGTATTTCACGATGCCGTCGAACGGCGAGACGATCTTGTAATATCCGACGGAGCTGAGCTTGAGATGCCTGGTAAACAGGTCCGTTTTGGAAAGATCGGAGCTCCTGTCCGATATCGGCCAGCGAATGAGAACGGCGCCGTCGTTGCGCAGCAGGCTGATGGCTCCATCCGGGCCGAGCTGGAATGTCCGGTAGAAGTCGTTGAAATAGTCGCTGTCGATCGCGGCGGTCAGCACGCCGCCAAAACTGCCGTCCTGCTTGCTGATGCGCTTCGAGAGCAGGATCGTGGTCCGCCCGGTGAGGCGCGATTGCAGCGGCTCACTGATGCGCAGCTGCTTTCCCGCGGTGTCGCGGTGATGGATGAAGTAAGCCCGATCGGCGTTGCTGTGGCGCGGTGTTTCCGGCAATGACGAGTACCGCCAGTTGCCATCGGTATCGAGTACGCCGATCTCGCGAATCTGCGGCAGCGCGACCGCGGTCTCGGCCAGATATTTGTTGAACCGTTCCGGCAGCGGGCTCTGGTACATCAGCAGGTCGACCATGCCGGTCATCGCGATATCGGCCGACTGGATGGTGTGCGCGGCATGCTCGGCCAGCGAGTGCGCGAGGTTCTGGATGTCGGTGCCGCCGCGATCCAGCGCCGCGGACTTGGCTTCGAGCGCCTTCCAGATCACGACGCCGAGGATGCAGGCCGTCATGACCAGCGCAAAGAAGATCACGATCACCCCGGGCGTGATGCGCCGGAGGAAGCCAGTTTGGCCTGATGAGAGGTGTCGATCGGGCATCTTCCGCCTTGATGGGGAGCGCCAAGTCATTCTGACCGGCATGCTGAATGTAGTGCCGGAATTTAGCGGCCAATAGGTGGCGATGCGGTTAATAAACCGGTCAGGAAAACAACGGGGAACCGCGCTTGGCGAATGGTTCCCGGCCTTGCCGGATACGCGCCGCTCAGCGCGGCAATTTCGCGATCGCCTGGCTGAGCTGATGGATCTCGTAGGGTTTGCGCAGAATCGGAAAATCGCCGCGCACGTTCAGGGCGGCTTCGCTGTAGCCGGTCGCCAGCAGGATCGGCAGTTGTGGCCGCAGCGCCTTGAGGTGGCGCGCCAGGCCGAGGCCGTCCATTTTGCCCGGCATCACGATATCGGAGAACACAAAATCGATTCCGTTGCGCTCGATTTCGCGCAAGGCGGCCTCGGCGTTATCGACCCTGCGGACGGTGTAGCCGAGTTGCTCGAGCAGGTTGGTGCTGACCGCGGCGACTTCCGGATTGTCGTCGACCAGCAGCACGGTTCCGCTGCCGCCGGTCTCGACGGCATCGACGGCATCGACGGCCAGGCGCGAATCCTTTCGCGGCAGCAGGATCGTGATCGTGGTTCCCTTGCCGAGTTCGCTGCTCACCTTGACCGTTCCGCCGGCCTGATGCGCGAAACCGTGGACCTGCGAGAGGCCCAATCCGGTGCCCTTGCCGATCGGTTTGGTGGTGAAGAAGGGGTCGAATATCTTGCTCAGCACGTCGGGCGCGATGCCGGTGCCGGTATCGGAAACCGAGATCGCGACGTATTCGCCGGCATTGGCCTCGTCGCTGAGCGTCGCGTTATCGGCGGCAACCGTAATGGTTCCGCCGTCCGGCATCGCGTCGCGCGCGTTGATCACGAGATTGACCAGCGCGGTCTCGAGTTCGGCGACGTCGACCATGACCGGCCAGACGCTTCGCTCGACATCGAACTGCAGCCTTACCGTGCCGCCGACGCCGGTGTTGAGAACGTCGCGCACCGCATTGATTCTTTCGGTGACGTCGACCGCCTGCGGATTGACGCTCTGTCGCCGCGCGAATGTCAGCAACTGGCTGGTCAGTGCCGCGCCGCGCCGCGTTGCCGCCTCGATCGCCGATAGCGCGCGCTGCAGCCTCGGATCGTCATCGTCGACGCCTTTCCTGAGCGTGTGAAGGCTGCCGCTGATGATCATCAGGAGATTGTTGAAATCGTGCGCGACGCCGCCGGTCAATTGGCCGAGCGCGTCGAGCTTCTGCGATTCCGCCAGTTGCTGCTGCATCCGCTCGAGCTTGAGCTGGGCCTCGCGGCGTTCGGTAATGTCGCGGGTGATCTTGGCAAAGCCGACGAGTTCGCCGTCCTCCCGGATAGGATCGATCACGACGCTGGCCCAGAAGAACGTGCCGTCCTTGCGGACGCGCCAGCCCTCTTCTTCATAGCGGCCGGTTTCTTCCGCGATGCGCAGGGCGCGGGCGGGTTTGCCGTTGGCGCGGTCGGTCTCGGTGTAGAAGGTGGAGAAATGCCGGCCCACGATCTCCTCGGGCGAATAGCCCTTGATGCGTTGGCCGCCGATATTCCAGCTGGTGACGATCCCGGTCGGATCGAGCATGTACAAGCGCGTAGTCGGCGACATTCTCGACAAGAAGACGGAAACTGCGTTCGCTCTCGAACAGAATCCTCTGATTTTGCTTGTCTTTTCCGAACATTCGAACCCCGAGACCCCTAGATGATGGCCGAACGCGCGCCAAGGTGGTTGGTTCCAACAGCCTGACAGGTTCTAGGCGTATTTTCCCCGAAGCCGGCAGCCTCGCCGTGTCTGATGGTGCTCCGGTGCCGGTGAGAGGGCCATTGCCGCGAAACACGCCGCCCGCGGACGACCGGCCTTGACATCCTGCCTGTTCCGTCAGATATTTCTGTCATGACAGAAACAACCGACAAGAAGAAACTCCCCGCCGTGGTCGAACGGTTCATCCTGCACTGGGGTGACATGGGGGACGAGTGGGGCGTCAACCGCTCGGTCAGCCAGATCCACGGCCTGCTGTATCTCGCCGAGGCGCCGATGACGGCCGAGGACATCGCCGAGACGCTCGGCATGGCGCGATCCAACGTCTCCAATTCGATCAAGGAACTGCTGTCCTGGAACCTGATCCGGCGGGTGCCGATCCTCGGCGATCGCCGCGACCACTACGAGGCGGAGACCGACATCTGGGAAGTGGCGGCGCGGATCGCCGCCCGCCGCAAGGAACGCGAGACTCGACCCCGCCGTCGATGCGCTGCGCGCCTGCGTCTCGGACGCCGCCGACGATCCGTCCATCAGCCCGGTCGCGAGCAAGCGGCTGAAGGAAATGCTGGCGTTCACCGAACTGGTCGACCGCTGGTACGTGCAGATGCTGGGCGTGCCGCGGCCGAGATTGGTCGCGCTGATCAAGCTTGGCGAGAAGATCGTCAGTTTCCTCCCGATGGGAAAAACCAAATAGGGACGGGAAGTCGCGGGAGTGTTCGATGGCGTCAGCAAGCAGGATCCAGAGATTTCCAGCGCCCAAACCTTCCAGCGACATCCTGCTCGACGATCATCGCTTCCACGCGCTGCTGTCGGATGCGGATTGGGGGCGTTTGCCGCTGGCGATCTGGCGGCGGTTCTCCAAGCGGCATGCCGACGGCAAGACCGTCGTCTATGTCGGCGAGATCGACGAATCATTCTTTAGCCGGATCGGCTGGTGGCTGGCGCAGCTCGCGCGCCTGATCGGCGGGCCGCTGCCGACCGGAACCGAGACCGGCGTGCCCATGATCGTGACGGTGACGGAGGACGCCGGCGAGCGGCGGCCAGATCTGGACCCGCATCTGCGCCCGCTCGAAAGGATTTCCGCAGGTCATCCACTCCTCGAAACGCTTCGCCGGGCCGACCGGCCTGGAGGAATATGTCGGCTACGGCATCAGCATGGCGCTGCGGATTTCGGTCGAGCGCGAGGCGCTGGTGTTTCGCAGTGTCCATTATTCCCTGCAGGTCGGGCGGCTGCGGATGGTGCTGCCGTCGTGGCTGACGCCGGGCGATCTGACCGTGACCCATTCCGACCTCGGCGGCGGCACGTTCCGCTTCACGCTCGAGATCATTCATCCGCGCTTCGGCAGGCTCATTCGTCAGTCCGCCGTGTTCCGGGAGGCCGCGTCATGACGTCGCTCTTATGGACCCTGATCGCCATTCAGATCGTGATGGGCGTGTTCGACACGTTCTATCACCATGAACTGACCGAGCGGCTGGCCTGGCGTCCCTCGCAGCGCTACGAGCTGCAACTGCATGGCGTGCGCAACATGATGTACGCATTGCTGTTCCTGGTGCTGGGCTGGCTGGAAGTCTACGGCGTGTTGGCGATGGTCATCATCGCGGTGCTGGTCGCCGAGATCGTCATCACGCTGATGGATTTCGTCGAGGAGGACATGAGCCGGAAACTGCCGGCGAGCGAGCGCATCAACCACACGCTGCTTGCGATCAACTACGGCGCCATTCTGGTGCTGTTGCTGCCGGTCCTGATCGCATGGGCGATGCAGCCGACCGGAATCAGAGTCGGCCTATACCGGGCTGCTCAGCATCGTCGCTGCGGCGGCGGCCGTCGGCGCCGGGCTGTGTGGTTTGCGGGATCTTACGGCGTCGCGGCGGCTCGGGACGAATGATCTGCCGGCCCGCGACCGGCCTTGTCGAGAAATTGCCTGATCGCCAGACCGTGCTGGTGACCGGCGCCACCGGCTTCATCGGCAGCCGTCTGGTCGCGGGGCTGACCGGTGCCGGTCATCAGGTCATCGCGCTGGTGCGCAATCCTGCGAAAGCAGAACTGGCGCCGCCGATCACGCTGATCACCAGCCTCGATCAGATCCCGGCCGACACCAGGATCGACAGCTATCGTGAACCTGGCGGGTGAGCCGATCGGCAACGGATTGTGGACGGATGCCAAGCGCCGCCGGATCCTGGATTCACGGATTCAGATGACGACCGGAATTATCAGGCTGATTGCGCGCCTCGACCACAAGCCGGCGGTGCTGGTCTCCGGCTCCGCGATCGGCTGGTACGGGCTGTGGCAGGATCAGGTGCTGACCGAGTCCGCGAAATCCCATGCCTGCTTCAGCCACGAATTGTGCGACGCCTGGGAGAACGCGGCGCGTCCGGCGGCGGAATTTGGCGTGCGGGTCGTGAACTTGCGGATCGGTCTCGTGATCGGGACCGACGGCGGCTTCATCACGCGGATGCTGACGCCGTTCGAATTCGGCCTCGGCGGGCCGCTCGGATCCGGCAAGCAATGGATGTCCTGGATCGAGCGCGACGACCTCGTCCGCCTGATCGCGCATGTCATCGCCAAATCCGACATATCCGGTCCCATCAATGCGACGGCGCCGATCCCGGTCACCAATCTGAAATTCACCGAAGAGTTGGGCCGGCGGCTGCACCGGCCCGCGGTGTTTCGTATTCCCGCCGCACTGCTGCGCCGCGTCGGCGGCGATTTCGCCAATGAACTTGTTGCTCGGCGGCCAGCGCGTGCTGCCGAACAAGGCGCTCAGCAACGGATTCGTGTTCCGCCACGAAACGCTGCGCAGCGCGTTCGAGGCGATCTTGTGAGATAGCGCTTTCGGCTCGCCATGCTTCGGATAAGTTTGGTGCCGATGCTTGTCGGTGTGAGGAGGGGACCATGATCATGCGCTATCGGCTCGTGCGGTTTGCCGCCGGCGCGGTACTTGCGATCCTGTCAGGTTTGACGCCAACGCTAGTCCCAAACTCCACACAATTGCCGGCGTCGAGCCCGCGCTGATCGACGATATCGTGGCCGGCAGCCGCATTCTCGCCGACCTCGGCGTGGTCGACGCCTTCGGCCATGTCAGCGCGCGTCATCCGGCCAACCCAAATCGCTTTCTGATGTCGCGGTCGCTGGCGCCGGCGCTGGTCGCCGCCGCCGACGTCATGGAATTCGATCTCGACGGCAATGCCATCGATGCGAACGGACGGGCGCTGTTTCTGGAACGCTTCATCCACGGCGAAATCTACAAGGCGCGGCCGGACGTGATGGCGGTGGTTCACACCCATTCGCCCGGCGTCATTCCCTTCACCGTGAGCAAAATGTCGCTGCGACCGCTGTTTCACAACGCGGCGTTCCTTGGCGCCGGCGTGCCGGTGTGGGAGATCAGGAAGGATTTTGGCGAGACCGACATGCTGGTGCGCGATACCGCGCGCGGCAAATCGCTGGCCGATACGCTTGGCGACAAATCGGTGGTGCTGATGCGCGGCCACGGCGACGTGACGGTGGGGCCATCCGTCAAGGTCGCGGTGTTCCGCGCCTATTATACCGACGTCAACGCCAGGCTGCAGTCGCAAGCCGTCGCGCTGGGAGGCGAGGTCAATTACCTGACGCCGGAGGAGGGCGCGAAAGCCGACGCGATCAATTTCGTCGTCCTCGATCGCGTCTGGAACCTGTGGAAGATGCGGATCGCGCCGACGCTTGGGAAATAGTCAGGTCGTCCCGACCACACTGCGAAACGTCGCCGCCAGCGTCCGCAGCGCCGCCAGTTTGGCGGGATCGCTGACCTTCGAATGCAGCATCACCTTTGCCGAACCAAGCTTTGGCAGTTTGTGCGCCGCGCCGATATCGATCAGCCCGGGCGGCGCGATCCGGCGGGCGAGCGGCGCGACCGCCAGTCCTGCCAGCGCCGCCGCCGTCACCGCGGTGACGCCGCCGCCGACAAAGGCTTCGCTCCAGGGGATGCCGGCCCTGTCGAGCGCGCGGACGGCGATCGCGCGCACGCCGCAGGGCGGCGCCAGCGTCGCCAGTTGCAGCGCATCGCCGCGTGGCCAGACGAAGCGCTTTGCGGCGAACCAGCCGAATTCGTCCTCGGTCAGTTTCTCGCCGCCGCGGCGGCTGCCTTCCTGCCGCACCACCACGGCATCGAGTTCGCCGGCATCGTAGGCGTCGAGCATCGCGCGCGAAAAGCCGATCGTCACCGCAAGCGACAATTGCGACGACATCGCATGCAGCCGCTCGAGCAGCGGCACCAGTTCCGGTCCCGCCGCGTGATCGCTGATGCCGAGCGACAATTGCTGCCGCGCCGGCGGCTTCGCCGGACAGCGCGCGGTCATGCGCGTCCATCAGCACGCGCGCATGGTGCAGGAAACGCGGTGCCATCGGCGGTCAGGCCCACCGCGCGCGGCGAGCGCTCGACCAGCCGCTTGCCGAGCACGCTCTCCAGCCGCTGCAGCTTCAGGCTGACGGCGGCCTGCGTCGTGCCCAGCGCCTCGGCGGCGCGGGTAAAGCTCTGCAGTTCGGCGACCAGCAGGAAGGCCTGCACGGTATCGATATCCAGCGTGCCCATGACATCATCACTATCGGTTATCACTGTTATGAAGTGAGATAAGATACCAATATGATGCGGACAAGTCTAGCTATGGGGGACGCAATATCACCGCGCAAGACCCTTCAAGGAGACCGATCATGCCGCTCATCACCGTCACCTATTCGAGCTTCCGCAAGCCGCCGTCGCTCAAGGCCGAAATCGCCTCCGCCGTCGGCGATCTCACCGCGCGAATCCTGCGCAAGGATCCGAAGGTCACCGCCATCATCGTGAAATCGGTCGACGCCGCGGACTGGTTCGCCGGCGGCAAGTCGCTGGCGGAGCAGAGCCTCGCCAGTTTCTGGCTCGACGTCCATGTCAGCGAAGGCACCAACACCAAGGACGAGAAGGCCGCCTATCTCGCCGCGCTGTTCAAGCGCATGGGCGAGCTGCTCGGGCCGCTGCACGAAGAAAGCTATGCGCATGTCGACGAGGTGAAGGGCGATTCGTACGGCTTTGGCGGCCTGACGCAGGAGCGCCGCTACATCGCCGGCCAACTCGAGGTCGCGCCGCAACGCGCCGCGGCGTAACTGCCCTTAGATCGTCGCTTCCGGCAGGCGAGCCTTCGTGGAACCGAACACTTCCTCGAATGCCTGCCGGAGCGCGACGTCGACGTCTTCCATCGTCACGGGCAGGCCGAGGTCGACCAGCGAGGTGACGCCGTATCTCGCATCGGCGACGCCGCAGGGGATGATCGCGGAGAAATGCGATAGCTCCGGCTCGACATTGATGGCGATGCCGTGAAACGACACCCAGCGCCGCAGCCGCACGCCGATCGCCGCGATCTTGTCTTCATGGCCGGGCCCCTTGTCGGGCCGCGCCACCCAGACGCCGACGCGATCCTCGCGGCGCTCGCCGCGCACGTTGAAGGCGGCCAGCGTGCGGATGATCCATTCCTCGAGGCTGGCGACATAGGCGCGGACATCGGGCCGCCGCCGCTTCAGGTCGAGCATCGCATAGGCGACCCGCTGGCCGGGGCCGTGATAGGTGAGCTGGCCGCCGCGTCCGGTCTCGAACATCGGAAAGCGCGGGTCGAGCAGGTCGCTCGGTCTTGCCGCTGGTGCCGGACGTGTAGAGCGGCGGGATGCTCCAGCAGCCACACCAGTTCGCTGGCCTGCTCGGGCCGCGATAGCGGCCACCCGGGCTTCCATCTCGGCCACCGCCTCGGGGTAGGGCACCGGGGCGGGCGAAATCCGCCATTCGACGCCGCCGCCGCCGGCGGGCCAGCGCGAACGTCGTCAAATCAAGGCTTTGGCGGTCATTAACCATTGGCTAACCATAACGTGGTCAGGTGGAACCAGACAATTTAGTTAGTCCCGGTTTGGCGGTTTCGCAGTGACCACCCTCGATAAAGTCAGTGTCGATCTCATGGTGGTGCTCGGCACCACCACCATGCCCATCCATCAGGTCATGCGGCTGTCCCGCGGCGCCATCATCGAACTGGACGCCACCGAGGCCGACGAGGTCAAGATCCTCGCCAATAACCTTCCCGTGGCGAGCGGCGTGGTGCTGGTGGATCGCAACCGGATCGCGGTCGAAGTCAAGCAAATGCTGCCGAAATTGCCGGATGTTAGGTAGTTAATTCGGTCGCAAAACCGCCTTGTCCCTCCATCCCTGATTTGTTACATCGGCGCCGTTGATCCGGCAGGCCCAAGATCCTTCCAGCCGGTATCCCAAGCGCTCGTGGCGGAATTGGTAGACGCGCTGCCTTGAGGTGGCAGTGAGTAAAATCGTGGGGGTTCGAGTCCCTCCGAGCGCACCACCTCAAAAAACAGCTTTGTTATTGTTGGGTTTTCGGCGCCGCGGCCCGCGCCTTTGCCACCGGGTGCGGGAGCAGACTTTTCCGTTTCGGTCTTCGACAGCTTGTTCATGCCGTCCGCCGATAGCGCGCGACGGTTTGCTGAGCGCGTATCGAGCGGCAAACCCTAACCGCCGGATATTCCGGCTAGCCGCAGCCCATCGGTGTAACGATCGACGAAAGTTTGATCGTTGCAGAAGAAAAGCTCCTGTCGTGCGGTAGCTGTTCGTGTAGTCCGCCTTGCGCCGCAGCAGTTCGGCGGCCAGCAGCCTCCGCCTGCGCCTTGTCGCCGAGACGGCCGAGCGAAGCCGCCAGCGTTGCAAAGGCCCGGTACGTCACATTGGGTTGCCGGGTCGCCCTTCGGGCAAATTCGGCGGCGATGTCATACTCACCAAGGGAGAAATGAGTCCAGGAGCGCGTGTGGTGAAAACTCCACAGATGGCTGTCGCGCGGACTGAGCATAGTCGCCCGATCGAGCAGCGTTTCCGCTTCGATCTCCCGCCCGTACCACAACAGATTGAAGCCTTGTGCAAAATACCCTTGCGCGAAGCTTGGATTGAGTTCAATCGACAGGTCGATGGCCGCCAGCGCTTCGTCATTCTGGCGTGTCAGGCACAGGATTCGTCCCAGCGCGCAGTGGCAAAAACAATCGAGTTCGTCGAGCGCCACGGCGACGCGGGCCTGGCGCAATGCCGTTTCCAGCCGCGCCGGGCGATCCCTTGGATCGTCATACAGCGAGCGTTGAATATTGACGTAGCTGAGCGCGCCATGGCCACGCGCAAAAGCCGGATCCGCTGCGATCGCGCGCTGAAAATAGTTTTCAGCCGAGTCGAACCCCGGCGTGGTAAAGCGCCATAGATTCCACAACCCGCGCTGGTAGCAGTCCCAGGCGTCCAGGTTTTCGGGCGCCTTGCGGGCAGCGAGCTGCTGCTCCACCTTCGACAGCTCCGGTTCGATCGTGGCGGCGATCTGCCGTGCCATCTCTTCCTGGATATCGAAGATGTTCTCGAGCTGAAGCTCGTATTTGTCGGACCAAAGCTGCTTTCCGTCCGCGGACCTGGCGAGCTCCGCCGTGATGCGTACCGTGTCCTCGCTCTTGCGAACGCTGCCGGACATCACGTAACTCGCGCCGAGTTGCGCTCCGACTTCGCGGGCATCGACCGCGCGGCCCTGGAACCCGATCGTCGAATGGCGCGAGATGACGGAAAGCCAACGATTGCGGGCGAGGAGCCGAATGATGTCTTCGGTCAAGCCATAGCTGAAATAGTCGTTCTCCGGATCGTTCGATCTGTTCTCGAACGGAAGCACCGCGATCGACGGTCGCGTGATGGCTTCTGCCTTCACGGCTTCCGTGACGATGTCGTCGAGGTGAGACAACTCGGTGGAAATCGAGGCACTTGCGGGAAGCGTCGCTCGCCGCAGCGGTGTCGTCCGGCGCAAGCCGAATCGCCGTCGGCGTCCGATCCGCGTCGACCGCCTGTACATCGCCGACGAACCGGAAGCCGCGCCGATGCAGGGTTCGAATGAATAGCTGATCGGTTCCGTTGTCGCCCAGCACGCGCCGGGCGCCGTTGATCCGACTGGAGAACGCGGCCTCCGAGATGATCCGGCCGTTCCAGACCGTGTCGATCAGCTCATCCTTGCTGACGACCCGATCGTGGTTGCGCACCAAATGGACGATGAGATCGAAGACTTTGGGCTCGATGTGGACGGATACGCCCTCGCGTCGCAGCTCCTGCTGGCCGAGGTCGATTTCGAAATCGGAAAATCGGTATTTCATTACCACCTCACGGAGTTCTCCCTGACGCCTGAACGAAACAACCTCCAGCAAAGGAAAAACAAACGTCTCCTGAAGAATTCCGCCAAGCGTGAGGGATCACCTCGATTTACAGACCGGTCAAGCGTCATTCAACCGGAGATGCCACATGATCGGCTCACCTGATTTCCACCCGTACGGCTATTCCGCCAGATGGCCCGTTGTCGCACGGCACGCGCCGACAGGTTCATTGCGGGCGCTGGCGTCCTTTCGGTCCGGAACGAGGCTAACCCTGCTGAAGAGGATCCTCGTGGTGGTCGCGCGCCTGCGGCGATTCACTCAATAGCCGGGTCGCGGCCGCGATCGCGCACCATGCGCAGCAGGCTTCGTTGTTCGCGCAGCAACAGCCCGATCATTTGCCAGCTCGACAGGATGCGGATTTATCGCGGCCCGATCGATCTGCTCCTCGCCTGGGCGGTGGCGTGGTTCCGCAAACGAGCCGCCTGAGCCGGCTGAACGAATTCATTGCCAGACAACAGCCAATTGAAACCAGAGGAGACCAACATGTCGATGACGATACAATCCGGCTCGAATGGCGCGACGGCGCAGGCCGGCACGCCTTCCCTTGCGATGAGGCTGCTCGCCCTCGGTTACGGCGGCATCGCCTACCTTATCTTCCTCGGCACGTTCCTCTACGCGATCGGATTCGTCTCGCGATTTGTCGTGCCGAAGACCATCGACACCGGCCCGGCATCGTCGTGGCCAACGGCCTTGGCTGATCGATCTCGTGCTGATGTCGATCTTCGCCGTGCAGCACAGCGTCATGGCCCGGCAGGGCTTCAAGAAACTGTTTGCGCGCTTCGCCGCTCCGGCGATCGAACGCAGCACCTTCGTCCTGCTGGCGAGCCTCAGCCTGATCCTGCTGTTCTGGCAGTGGCAGCCGATGCCCACCGTGATCTGGAACATCGAAGGTCCGGTCTTCGCCGGGGCTGCGACCGCAGGCGGCTTGATCGGCTGGCTCATCGTGCTCTACAGCACATTCCTGATCAGCCATTTCGAACTGTTCGGATTGACGCAGGTAGTGACGCACTTCGCCGGACGCGTGGTGGCGCCCGTCAAGTTCAAGACGCCGGGGCTCTATCGCCTGATCCGGCATCCGATCTATCTCGGCTTCATCATCGCCTTCTGGTCAACGCCGCTGATGACGGTCGGGCACCTGCTGTTCGCGGCGGTGACGACGGCTTACATCTTCGTTGGCATCTGGCTTGAAGAGCGGGACCTTGTCGCCTTCTTCGGTGAAGAATACCGGAAGTATCGCGAACGGGTTGCCATGTTGCTGCCCGGCGTGTTCTGAACAGATACCGAGCTAACGTCGATCCATCGGAACGGCCTGCCGATTGCCCGGCGGGCCGTTCTGCGTCAGGAGATTCCCGGAGTCGCGACTTTATCTCTCGCCGTTGCTCGTCAGGCGTCCACGGCCGTCGTGCCGAGAATGACACGCACGACCCCATCCGGGTCGTCGAACGTGGGGACATGGCCGCAACCATCCAACTTGCTCCACTGCGTCTGAGGAGGAAGTCCGTCCCGGAATCGCGATTGCCACGGCCTTGCGAATAAACGGCACAGGCGATATCAGAGCCGCCGGGCGTAACCCGATCGATTTGTGGTGCGTGTCTGCGTGTCCGCAATGCCGATGGCGATGTGGCGGCATGCTGGTCGGGATTCCCGGGGGCGGGAACCCGGTTGATGCCTTGCTGTTACAGCGTTCGCGTAAACCAACAGGGCCGGCGCTTTCGGCCCGACGACCGCAGTTCGGCGCTTCCAAGGCCACCCGGAGCCACTGAATGACGTTTCTGAGCTACGCCTATCGATTCGTATCGAACTTCGTGTTCCTGGCGCTGGTCTATCTCAGCCTGAATTTCCTGGAAAAATACCCGCAGCGCGTCATGGTCGCGGTGCTGGTGCTGATCTATGCCGGGATGCACGCCGCGTCCGCGCTGCGGTCGTTCTATTTCTTCCAGCGCATCGAGCGGCTGGAGGGGGAGGCGCGGCGCCTCGCCGCGCTCGCGGCCGAAGGGCCGAGCGCTGCATCCGCGCGCAAGCAGATCGTCGGCGAGGTCAGCGGACTGCGCCATGCCGGCGAGATGAAGGCGTATATCGACCTGCTGTTCCTCGCCCTCGTCATCCTGCTGTGCATCGCCAAAATCGTGACCAACTGAGGGCTTCGCGGCGGTCAAGCCAAACGTCGAATAGACCTTTCCGGCTTCCGGTGTTCCGGCAGCACATGCCGCCCCGGCGGAATTCGAAAACTCGAAACCGCTTTTTCGTGCTTTAATGTCGGCCGGCAACAAAGAACCGGAGTACGATCCCAATGACGGGCCTACCCAACTCGCTGGCAGCGCGCGACATCGCTTCCCTGATCCATCCCTATACCAATCTCGAGAAGCACAAGACCGACGGTCCAATGGTCATCGCGCGCGGCGACGGGGTCTATGTCTATGACGAAACCGGCAAACGCTATCTCGAAGGCATGGCCGGGCTGTGGAGCACCTCGCTCGGCTTCAGCGAGAAGCGCCTCGTCGAGGCGGCGCGCCGTCAGATGGAGCAGTTGCCGACCTACCACATGTTCAACAGCCGCTCGACCGAGCCCAGCATCGAGGCCGCCGAAGAACTTCTGAAAATCGTTCCCAAGGGGCTCGGCAAGGTGCTGTTCGCCAATTCCGGCTCGGAGGCGAATGACCAGGCCGCGAAGATCGTCTGGTTCTACAACAATGCGCTCGGCCGCCCGCGCAAGAAGCGCATCATCGGCCGCGTGCGTGGCTATCACGGCGTCACCGTGTTTTCCGGCAGCATGACGGGCCTGCCGGCCAACCATACCGAGTGGGATTTGCCGGTCGGCGGTGTGCTGCGAACCGATTGCCCGAGCTACTATTTGTACGGCCGGCCTGGCGAGAGCGAGGCGCAATTCGTCGACCGCCTCGTCGCCAATCTCGAGGATATGATCGTTCGTGAGGGGCCGGATACGATCGGCGCCTTCATCGCCGAGCCCGTGAACGGGGCAGGCGGCGTCATCGTGCCGCCGGCCGGTTATTTTCCGCGCATTCAGGAGGTGCTGCGCCGCCACGACGTGCTGATGATCGCCGACGAGGTGATCTGCGGCTTCGGCCGCACCGGCGAGATGTTCGGCTGCGACACCTTCGGCATCGAGCCTGACATCATGACGGTGGCCAAGGCGCTGTCGTCGGCCTACATGCCGATCTCGGCCACGATCGTCAGCGACAAGATCGCCGACACAATCGCCCGCCATTCCGGCAAGCTCGGCATCTTCGCCCATGGCTTCACCTATGCCGGTCACCCCGTCGCCGCCGCCGTCGCCCTCGAGACGCTGCGCATTTACAAGGAGCGCGACATCGTCGCCCAGGTGAAGCGGATCGCACCGCATTTCCAGGTGCGGCTTCGCGCGCTCGCCTCTCACCCGCTGATCGGCGAGGCCCGCGGCGTCGGGCTGATCGGTGGGCTGCAACTGGTCGCCGACAAGGCCACGCGCCGACCGCTGCCGCCGGCTGAAGGAATCGGCCCGCTGATCCAACAGGGCGCGATGGAGCGCGGCGTCATCGTTCGCGCCGGTCCCGATTCTGTCTACGTGTGCCCGCCGCTGATCATCACGCCGGCTGAGATCGACGAGTTGATGGATGCGATCTCTGGCGCGCTCGACGCGGCGCATGCTGTCGCCGAACAACGCGGATTACTGGGTCAGAAATCGGCGGCTTAACGTTTCTTCAGGCCGGCCACGCGCACCGCGCGCGCATTCTTCTTGGCCGGCTTGGCTTGCACCGCGTGTTTGGCGGCGCCTTTGCCGGCGCCGCCCGCGCGCGCGGGGTGATGCGCCGCCTGTCTCGCCGATGCCGGCTTCCGTAGCGCCGCGGCGCGAATTTGACGGTGCGACTTGCCGGCCCGGAGCGCGCCGCGTTTGGCGGGGGCTTCCACAACAGGCGCGGCCTCGGCCGTGTGTTCCACCCGTCGCGCGGACGGCGGCGAATACAGCATCGTGACGCGCACGGATTCCGGGAGCTTGAAGACGTTTGCCGCCGGAACCGGCAGCGCCGGGTGGTCCAGCACCAGCGTCACCTGCCGCGACCAATGTGCGTCCCGCCAGGCGCGACGCTGCGCGCGGTCCTTCGGGGCCGTATCGTTCCACTCGATATTCGATAGCGACGGCGCGGGAAGGGATGCGGCCGCCACATAGGCAAAATTCGGAATCTTCGGCCAGCGCGACGTCGCCACCATCTCGGTTGCCGGATTTAATTGCCATTGTTGCGGTTCGGTCGGGCTCGCCGGCCGCTCCGATGTCGCCGGCACCACGTGGACGATGCGATAGCCGCGGGCCTTCAGTTCATGCAGGATCCGCGGCAGGGCGGCGACGGTGCGGGCCTGAATGTCGTGCAGCAGCAATATGCCTTTGCCCTTGGCCTCGAGCCGCTGGATCGCGAGATCGTAGACGCGCTGGGAAGAGACATGGCGCCAGTCGTCGGCCGGAAAATCGGCGCTCCAGACCTGGATGCCTTTTGCTTCGGCATATTCCTCGATGACGTCGGAACGGCCGAGGCCCGGAATGCGGAAGAACGGCGCGGGCGCGGTGCCGTCGGCGAGCGCTGCGGTCACCGAGGCGATGCCGTCCTCGATCTCCTTTTGGGCGCGATCGATCGGCAGCCGATTCATGTTCCCGGGATGGTTCTGGGTATGGGTCGCAACCGTGTGGCCGGCATCGCGCACCTTGCGTACGCCTTCCGGATTGGCGTTGGCCTGGCGTCCGACCAGGAAGAAGGTCGCCTTGACGCATTGGGCGGCGAGGATGTCGAGGATCTGGTAGCTGTATTTCGGCAACGGACCGTCGTCGAAGGTCAGCACCACCTCATGGTCCGCCAGCGGCAGTGTCTTGGCATATTGCATGGTGCCGATGATGTGATGTTCGCGCGGATCGACCACGAGCGTGCGCGATGTGCCGATCGCCTCGGGATGGCCCGGGCAATCGGCTGCCCGCGCGGACGGCGCGGCGGCGCAGCTCAGCAGACAAAAGAAGGCGGCCCACAGAGCGGTCGGCGGCCGCCTTGCGAGCCCGACATAAACGCTGGAAATCATAGAACCCCGGTTCATTCCGCATCGACTCTGGTTCAAGTAAAAACAAGAGCCGGAGGGTTAGTCGTGTTTTGAGGCGTTTTGTTCAAGTGAGGCGCATCATTACACGTGGCGGCATGAATGCCGGCTTAATCATCGGAATTCCACACTTATTTCGCGTTTTGGGGGCTCGCGGCGGCGGCTGCCGGCGCCCGTGGAACCAGATGGACGACGCGGTAGCGGTTGTCACGGAGATAGCGCAGGAAGGCCGGCAACATGGCCGTGGTTTGCGCCTTCGGATCGTGCAGCAGGATGATGCCCTTGCGGGCGGCTTGCAGCCGCTCGATCAGCAGCTTCAGTTGCGCCTTCGGCGTCATCGGATTCCAGTCACTGGCCCAGAGGTCGGCGCCGAACACCACGATGCCGCGCTTTTGCAGCAGCTCGAGCGTGGCAGGCGTGGATTCAAAGTAGGGAAAGCGGAAGAACGGCGTGGTCGGGGTGGTGCTGGCTGTGCCATGAAGCGCCGTTTCCACCGCCGCGATGCCCTTGTCGATCTCGGCGCCGGCCGCGTCCGGCTTCAGATACCTGATATTGGGATGGGCGAAGGTATGGTGGCCGACGGTGTGGCCGAGGCCTGCAATCTTCCGCACCATTTCCGGATGCGCCGCGGCGTGCCTGCCGATCACAAAGAATGTGGCGAGCACGCATTCGTGGGCGAGCGCGGCCAGCACCCTGGGCGTGGTGCCGGGCCACGGCCCGTCGTCAAAGGTCAGCACCACCTCGTGGTCTCCGAGCGGCAGGGTCTGCGGAAAACTCTTCAGCCCCACGCGCGGCGAGCTGGCCGCATCGACGACGAGCGTGCGTGAGGTGCCGAGCGCGTCCTTGCGCGGGCACTCGGCGGCCTCGGCCGCGGTCCAGGCCATCGCAAGCGCAATGGCTGCGCCGATCGCCCTGGCGAACTTTGGGGTCATTTCCGGTTTTACATCTTTGGCATTGCGCTAGGCGTTGCCGATTGGGTATTGCGTGCAGCGATAGCTCAAAACGAGTTCGCTCATTCTGTCAAACCGGGGAGGCGCGGCATGGCCGAGGATATCGACGTTGCCCCAACCGCCGCGCTCGATCTCCCGATGCGGGATGAAGAGGGCCAAATCCGTGACGCGTTTGTCGAAGAGATCACGCGCGCCATCCAGGCCGAGGACGCGCCGCGGCTGCGCGAAGTGGTGGCCGAGCTGCACGAGGCCGATCTCGGCGACCTGATCGCAGCCCTCGAACCCGACGACCGCGTCCGGCTGGTCGAACTGACCGGCGCTGATTTCGACTTTTCGGCGCTCAACGAGGTCGACGACACCGTTCGCGAGGAAATCCTCGAGGAGCTGGAGCCGGAGACGGTCGCGGAGGGCGTTCGCGAACTGGAATCCGACGACGCCGTCGAACTGCTCGAAGGCCTCGACGAGGAGGACCAGGAAGAGATCCTGGAAAAACTGCCGCCGTCCGAGCGCGACGCGCTGGAGCGCAGCCTGCTGTATCCGGAAAACTCCGCCGGGCGGCGGATGCAGTCCGAGTTCATCGCGGTGCCGCCGGACTGGACGGTCGGCCAGGCCATCGACTACATGCGCGACACCCCGGACCTGCCGGACCGGTTCTACGAGATCTATGCGGTCGACGCCGATAAGCATTGGCAGGGCGCGGTCTCGCTCGACACGCTGCTGCGCGCCCGCCGCCCGGTGCCGCTTGCCGATCTGATCGAGGAGGACCGCCGCCGCGTCTCGGTGCTGGACGACCAGGAAGAGGTCGCCCGCATGTTCGGCAAGTACAATCTGGTCGCAGCCCCCGTGGTCGATACCACCAACCGCCTGGTCGGCGTCATCACCATCGACGACGTCGTCGACGTGATCGAGGAAGAGGCGGACGAAGACTTGAAGGCGCTCGGCGGCGTCACCAGCGACGAAGAACTGTCCGACTCGGTCTGGACCATCGCGCGCGCGCGGTTCAACTGGCTCTTGGTCAATCTCGCGACCGCGTTCCTGGCGTCCTCCGTGCTCGGCCTGTTCGAAGGCCAGCTCGAAAAGATGGTGGCGCTCGCGGTGCTGGCGCCGATCGTGGCGAGCCAGGGCGGCAACGCCGCCACCCAGACCATGACGGTGGCGGTGCGGGCGCTGGCGACCCGCGAACTCAATTCCAACAACGCGTCTCGCGTGATCATGCGCGAGGCGATGGTCGGCCTCGTCAACGGGCTGGCCTTTGCCGTGATCACCGGCGTCGCCGCGGTGGCTTGGTTCAAGATCCCGGGCCTCGGCGTCGTGATCGGGCTTGCGATCGTCTGCAACCTGATCGCCGGCGCCCTCGGCGGCATTTTGATCCCGATGGTGCTGGAGCGGGTCCGCGCCGATCCCGCGGTGGCCTCCGGGACCTTCGTCACGACCATCACCGACGTGGTCGGCTTCTTCTCGTTTCTGGGCATCGCCACGCTGTGGTTCGGGCTGAAATGAGCGAGCGTGGCGCGGCGGCCGGTTATCGTTAATCAGGTCTTAACGCGCTTCGCCGATGATTCCGGCTGCTCGGGAATCGAACATGCAGCGCTTGCGGCTGAAAGCAGACGGACGGATCGTGGAACTGCGGGACGGGCAGGAGTTTCCGCTCGCGCCCGCGCCGCCCCAAGGCGGTCTCGCGGTCCCTGATACCACGCCGCTTCCGGCGGTCCGCGACCTGCGCCGGCGCGCGCGGCTGACCCAGCTTGAATTCGCCGCACGGCTTGGCGTGCCGGTCGAGACCATCCGGAACTGGGAGCAGGGCAAACGCGCGCCGCGCGGACCGGCGCGGGCGCTGCTCGCCGTCATCGCCCATTCGCCGGAGACGGTTTTCGCGGCCCTGGCCACCGAGCCGCGCCCGCCTAGAGCCTTTTCCGCTCCGATTGAATCGGAACGGGGCTCTCGATTCTTGTTTTGACGCGTTTTCTTGACGCGAACCGGTGTCCACTTCGCTGGAAAACGCTTTGGGACAAAAATATCGAAAACAACCCCATGCACAGTAGAACCGGCCCTCGCCGGTTTTCTTCATATTGTCCGATAACGCAATGAGTTGGCACGGCTTCTCCGGCGGCCCATAATGCGGTCATGAACTTCATTGAGGCCAACGGCGCCAGAATCCCCGCGATCGGGCTCGGCACCTGGGAATTGCGCGGCCGAACCTGCGCGCGGCTGGTCGAGCAGGCGCTGCGGCTCGGCTATCGCCATATCGACACCGCGCAGGCTTACGAGAACGAGCGCGAGGTCGGCGATGGCCTGCGCGCCTCCGGCGTCAAGCGCGACGAGATATTCCTCACGACCAAGATCTGGACCACGCATTTCGCGGCAAAGGACCTCGAGCGATCGGCCAAGGAGAGCCTGGCGCGACTGCGCCTGACCGAAATCGACCTGCTGCTGCTGCACTGGCCCAAGTTCGCAGGTGCCGCTGGCGGAGACGCTGGGCGCGCTGGCGCGGGTCAGGCAGGCCGGCCTCGCGCGCCATATCGGCGTGTCGAATTTCACCGTGGCGCTGATCGAGGAGGCGGTGGCGGCGTGCCCGGAGCCGCTGGTGTGCGACCAGGTCGAATATCATCCCTATCTCGACCAGACCAAGGTGAGGGAAGCCTGCGCGCGGCACGGCATGGCGCTGGTGGCGTATAGCCCGGTCGCCAAGGGCCGGGTCAAGAACGACCGGGCGCTGTTGCGGATCGGCGACCGCTACCGCAAGAGCGCCGCCCAAGTGTGCCTGCGCTGGCTGGTGCAACAGAACGTCGCGGCGATCCCGCGCACCTCCAGGCTCGAACGGCTCTCGGAGAATATCGAGATCTTCGACTTCGAACTCTCCGACGAGGACATGCGCGAGATTTCCGGAATGGCGACCGGCGGCCGGCTCACCGATTACGGTTTTGCGCCGAAATGGGATTGAGTTACCGCTGTTGCGGGCGGTATGTTCGTGCCGGGGGCGACATCAAAACCTGCTTTGGCGCGATGAAGCTGCGGTGGATCATACCAACGGACATGACGGCATCGGCGCTGGCCCATCTGTCGCTGCTGGCGCTGGTGTTTTTGTTTTCCGAAGTGCATCCGTTCGGCGCGGTGACGGCTGAGCCGATCGCCGTCGATATCGTGGCATCGCAGGACATTGCCGAACAGGTCGCACCGGAAAAAGCCGAGATCGAGAAGGCGTCCGAGCCGGTCGCGATCCCGCCTTTGCCGCAACCATCACTCGACAACAACACCGCGCCTGCGCCGAAGCCGGCGCGGCCACAGAAGCAGGCCGCATTGACCGCAACACGCCCTGCCGCGCAGCCCGCCACAGCCGGCTCCGCCACCGCAAGCGGCTGCTGCAGCGCCGGCCTATACGCAGCCCGAGCCTGATATCACCCTCAAATACAATGTGCTGCTCGGGTTGCCGCCGGATCTCTCGCCAGCCCCGCCGCCGGCCGGCGACAAGAAGGGCGACAATTTCGACGCGGCCGCGACCAAGGCCGCCGATGTCGCCTCCAGTGTGGTTGCGGATTTCCGCCGTCACTTAAGGACCTGCTCGAAACTGCCGGCCTCGCTCACGGCCGCCGACGACGTCAAAGTCAAGCTGCGGGTGATGATGACCACGCAAGGCAAGCTCGCGGCGGAGCCGATCCTGATCGAGGCCACCGCATCGGCAAAGGGTCCGCTGCTGATGCAGAGCGCGATCAGCGCGCTGCAAGCCTGCCAGCCCTATGGCATGCTGCCGGTCGATCGCTACGGCGAATGGAAGGTGCTCGACTTGAGCTTCACGCCGCAGGATTTTTCCTAGTCCTGATGCCGGCGAGATGGCGGGTTAAAGAAAACCCGCCCTACGGCTGGTCCGACGGGAGCCGCGAGAACCGGAAATTGCAGTGGCTCGCGCCGCCGGCCAGCGTTTGCGTCCTTTCCAGGTGGATGCCTTGCGTTGCATAGGCGTCGAAATCAAGCCCGCAAATGTTCGGCAGGATTTCCTTATCTCCATGGCGAGCCGCGAATTTGCAAAAGCCGCAACCCTTGTAGTTGATGCCGAATTCAAAGTTGTCACCCGGGCCCGGCTCGACGAAATCGTAGACGAAATCTTCCGGAAACTCCTTCTGAAGGCTTTTTATCGCCTGCTCGCGCAGCAAAGCCTGATTCTCCGACGACATGAATTGACGCCCCGAGGCGAGACGTTCCGCTTCGGGCACGGTGAGCAATTGCGCCTTGTAGGTTTCCCGCTCGATTTCGCCGATCACGGACAGCGGCACGCCGTGTCGCCGGAGCACGCGGCTGATGGCCATAAAGCCGATCAGACGCATGAAGAAATCGCTCATGCGACTTGCCGCGCCGCCGACATAGGGCATCTGGGTGAGCACGATTTCGAATTCGTCCATCACCTCCTGCCTGATGCCATCAATATTGGTGAGATGCGCGCGCTCGCGCAACATCGCTTCGGCAAGGTCGAGGCGATGGCGCATGGCGGCCTCCATTGCACCGCGATGCGACTCGTAAAAGGGATGGATCGTCTCAGCCATTGGACACCTCTCCAATCAAATCCTGGCGCGGCATCCGCGTTTCACTCGGCGGCGATCGCCTCGATCTCCAGCAGCCATTTGCCGTCGACGGTCTCGGCGATCATCGCCGTCGATGCGGGTTCGTGTCCCCCGAGCATCTTGCGGCGAATGGCGCGGTTGGACGCCACCTGGCTCTTGTCTGTCAGGAACGTGTTGATCTTGACCAAGTGCTCGACGCCGAGGCCGGCCGATGTCAGCACCGCGATCACGTTGCGCCAGGCTTGCTCGCATTGCGCCTCGAACCCCTCGGGTACGCGGCCGTCTGATTTTTCCGGCACCTGGCCGCTGACGAACAGCAGCCGCCGATGCTGGCCGACCTCCAGCCCCATGCTGTAGCCGCTGGAGGGGGCATGGACGGATTGCGGGGTTATGACGGACGAGGTGAGCCATCGCAGATTGTCTCCTGTTGGACGAATTCAAGCACTAGACCTTGCGACGGGGCGGATGCTGCGAACCGACCGTATCCGCGGGCATCAACCCTGCGCAAAGCATAGTTCCTTGCGCCAGAGCACAAGAAAATCTATTGCAAGACCACGGCCTGTCCGTGTCAAACTGCTGATCGCGATGACCTACACCCTTCCACCCCTCAACGCGCTCCGCGCATTCGAAGCCGCCGCGCGGCATCTCAGTTTCAAGCTGGCCGCGCACGAGCTGCACGTGACGCCCGCCGCCGTGGGGCAGCAGGTGAAAGCGCTGGAGGCGCGCCTCGGCGTACGCCTGTTCGAGCGGCTGCATAAGCAGCTCATCCTGACCGCGGCCGGTCAGGCCTATCTGCCCGGGGTATCCGATGGTTTTCGTCGCATTGCGGACGCGACCTCGCAATTGAAACCGGCAGGTGCGGTGCTGCTGCAATTGGGCGTCCATGGCAGCTTCGACCTGCGCCGCCTCGAGCTGGCGGAGTTTCGCAGCGCGCATGCGGAAATCGGTTTGCGGGTGCTGCAGCCCGCCGGCTTGCACGAGTTGGTCGAGGGCAAGGTCGACCTGCTGATAGCCCGCGGTCTTGGCCACCATCCGGGCTATCGCTGCGACCGGGTCAATGAGGGATCCGGTTTGGGTGATTGGCTGATTGCGCCTGAAGGCACCGCGGATTGCCCCGAGGTCGTCAGCTTCCGCGAATGGCTGCGCGCCCTGCCGGCCGAGAAGGCGCTCGCAAACCACCGCCGCCCTCGTCTGGTCGGCGTCATCGGAAGTTGAGGCGACCGCGAAGCAGAAAGAATTCGGCGTCAAAGCCCGAAGTGACGATCATCGGGCAGGGCCGAGCTGCTTCGCCGAATGACGCTTCGATCCGACAGCGAGTGAATTGCCACGTCACCGCGAAGTGATGCGATGGGCCAACAACCGACTACGCAGAAGGCGCGTCAAGGCCGTGCGGCAGTAAAACCTGTATAACATTTTGCCCTTCCGGTGGATGGCGCGAGATATGTCCTTTCCCATGCGTATCCTCGACTAGAACCGCCTTTCCAGCGGAGACACGTCTCATCGCTCCGTCGCTCGTTTCAAACTCGACCTCGCCATCCAACCAAATGGCAAGGAGTCGACCCGGTGGGTTATGAAAGTCCGCTTCGCGCGCCCCTGAAGGGATATGAACAAAACGAACTCGCGAGGCTTCGTAGAAAGCGGAACGCGAGGATTCGTAGTTAGCGGCGGGCGCTCCATTCGGAAACGATCGTGTTAGTGTCGTGGGGATATCAACTTCCCCAAAATGGGATTCGCCATCAGGCGTAGCGAAGATGCGCAGGCACTTCATCTTTTTACCTCCATTGTACTTTCGAGGTTATTATGAAGGAGCGAGCCGTGTCGGGAAGGGTCATTTTTGACCGATTCCGCGGAGATTTGTCGGCCCGTCGATGTTCGCTTTGCCCCAAAGCGCCCGGTGCCGCATCATAGACGTACATGCCGCTACCCATGATGCCGCTGTCCAGATGATCGACACCTCGTAATTCCGGATTGCGCCAGAGCCTGCCATCGGGCCGCGCATCGGCGCGGACCCCGTCTGGCCCAATCCGTCCCACGTGCTAGAGTGCCGGCTTCAGCGGAGGAGCCCCAGCGATGGCCGTACAGCGGAATGCAGAACCGTCAACCGTTGCGTCTGACATGCCGCAAGCGTTGACCCAGCCGTTGACCCAGATCGAGATCGACCAGCGCGTGTTCGATCTCTATGACGAATACTGCCACGGGCACATCGACCGCCGCGAATTCCTGCTGCGGGCCGCCGCCGTGACGGTCGGTGGCCTCGCCATGGCGCAGGCGCTGCTGCCGCGCTACGTGCAGGCCCAGACGATCTCCTTCACCGACGAGCGCATCAAGGGCCGCTACGTGACCTACCCGTCGCCGGGCGGCACCTCCGGCACCATGCGGGGATATCTGGTGCAGCCGAGCGGAGCGGGGCCGTTCCCCGCTGTCCTCGTGATCCACGAGAACCGCGGGCTCAATCCCTACATCGAGGACGTGGCCCGCCGCGCCGCGACCGAGGGGTTTTTGGCGCTGGCGCCCGACGGATTGTTTCCCGTCGGCGGATACCCCGGCAACGACGACGACGGCCGTACCCTCCAGGCCGGCCTCGACCAAGGCAAGCTGCGCACGGACATGCTCAACAGCGCGCGCTTCCTGAAAGCGCATGCGCTGTCGACCGGCAAGCTCGGGGTCAACGGGCTTCTGCTGGGGCGGCAGCACCACCAACTTCCTCGCCGTCACGCTCGGCGCCGATCTGAAAGCAGCCGTCCCGTTCTATGGTGCGGCGGCCGAGACCGCGGCCGTGCCGGCCATCAAGGCGCCCCTGCTGATCCAGTACGCCGAGAACGACGAGCGCATCAACGCGATGTGGCCGGCCTATCGAGGCGGCGCTGAAGGCGAGCGGGGTCCAGTACGAGATGCACATGTATCCCGGCACGCAGCACGGCTTCCACAACAACTCGACGCCACGCTACCAGGAGGCGGCGGCCAAGCTCGCCTGGGAGCGGACGATCGCTTTCTTCAAGAAGCATCTCGCCTGAGGACGATGGGCACGATCCTCGACATTGGTATTGCGGTGACAGTGCACTTGATTGCCGCGCGAGCGCGCGTGAATGTTCATCGAGCGCGCGGGAGTGCTTACCCGCCAAATCGCCACTCATGCACCGCAGCAAACAGGATCGTTATTCGATCACCTCGTCAGCGCGGTTGAGAAGCGTTGGCGGAATTGTGATGCCGAGGGCGTTAGCGGTCTTGAGATTGATCAGGAACTCGAACTTTGTCGGCTGCTCGACAGGAATTTCAGAGGGCTTGGCGCCCTTTAGTATCCTGTCAACGTAGACGGCGGTGCGGCGGCAGATCGCAGCATTGTCAACTCCATAGGAAATGAGTGCGCCTTTCTCTAACGGTTCCCTGCCGAATGCGGCCAACGGAAGACGACGTGCCAGAGCAAGTTTTGCGATGACAGCTCGGTGGGTAAATCCCAATCCGTCAGCGTTGGTGATCAACGCTTGCATACCTGCGTTCACCATTGCGTCCAATGCTGGTTCCAATTCGTCCGACGAGCGGACCCCAAACGTTTGAATTGTCAAGTCGAGTTGGGCCGCAGCGGCTTGGCACAGGTTTATGTACATGCCCGTGATTTTGGCGTTCATGTTGGCCAGCAGCGCGAGACGGGAAATCCCTGGGACAATATCCTTGAGAAGCTCCAAACGCTTTGGGATTAGTTCGGCGGCAAAGTTTGATATCCCAGTTACGTTTCCGCCGGGTCGTGCAAGGCTAGCGACCAAATTCATGCCGATCGGGTCGCCAACAAGAATAAAAACGACCGGAATAGCTTTGGTCAAACTGATCGCATATGGCGCCGCATTGTTTCCTACGACCACCAACACATCGATTTCCAACGATACGAGTTCGGCTCCCATGCTCTTGAACCGATCCGGGATCTCATCGGGGAAGCGATGCTCAAACCTGATGTTTGTTCCATCGACGTAGCCGAGGTTCTTGAAGCCTTCCAGCAGCGAACCGAAATACGGTGCTTCCTGCTCGGCGTTACCCGCGTGCCAAAGCACTCCGATCTTGGGCATCTTTTTGGTTGACTGCCCACGCGCCGACAATGGCCACGCGGCCGCCACGCCGCCAGCGAGCGCGATAAATTTGCGTCGATGCATATGCCCCCGCAAGGACTGAGCTTCAACGTGCAAGCCTAACAGGCTACGACTGGGCGGCAAGCAGTCATGACTAATAACCCGCCCCGGCTGGTTGCGACTCAATGTCCGCGGCGGGAAAATCCCATGAAGCAGCCCTCATTGCCTGCGCCCGAAACCTCCCGATATACGCCAACACCGTCGTCCAGCGCGGTACACCGTGGACTGAAAAAGCCGCTTGGTTATTGATGGTTGCTACGCGTCGCGCTGCATATCGGCCCTATCCAGAACGGTTTCGTTCTCCTAGGATCGATTTATAAAAACCCTGCGGAGGAAGCGCTGTGACCAATTTGAAGCTGATGGCTGCTCTGGCCCTTGGAAGCGTTTTGATTGCAACGCCGCCGGCGATTGCGCAGCAGCCCGCAAAGGCAGCGAATAGCCAACCCAATGAAGGCGAAGTGCAGGGGATGTCGAGCGAGCGGCTCGCCCGCATCGCGCCGGCCATGAAAGCCCAGGTCGACAAGGGCATATTTCCGGGCGCCGTGACCATGGTCGCGCGGAACGGCCAGCTTCTCCACTTCGAGGCGCACGGCTTCCTCGATGAGGCCAAATCGAAGCCGATGCCGAAGGACGCCTTGTTTCGCCTAGCATCCATGACCAAGCCGATCGTCTCGGTTGCGGCAGTGATGATGATCGAGCGCGGCGACATGAAGTTGCACGATCCGGTCTCGCTCTGGTTGCCCGAACTCAAGGACGTCAAGGTCGAGACGCGGAAGACCGACAAGGACGGCAAGGAGACGGTCGAGGACATAGCACCTGTCCGGCCGATCCTCGTGCACGACCTGCTTCGTCACACCGCGGGTTTCGTCTATAGCGGCTCCGCGAAGTCGCCGCGCATCAAGGAAATGTACGAGAAAGCCAACATCGAGGCGCGCGACAGCGAGATATCAGGCGACGAGATGTTGAAGGCGCTTGGAACAATCCCGCTTGCGCACCAGCCGGGCACGTTCTGGGAGTATGCGATCACGGTCGACGTGCTGGGCCTGCTGATGGAACGGGTGGCCAAAAAGCCGCTCGACCAGATCCTGAAGGAAATGCTGTTCGATCCGCTCGGCATGAAGGACACGAGCTTCCGGCTTCCGCCTGACAAGGCAGACCGGGTGGCCGACGCACTGGCCAGCGATCCGCTCGCGCCCGGCATGCGCAAGTCCTACGCCATCCACTTCAACCCGGGCGCCAAGAGTTATTTCCGCGGCGGCGCCGGACTGATCGGTACGGCCGAAGACTATCTCAAATTCGCGCAGATGATCGTCAATGGCGGCGAGTTGAACGGGCGACGGTACCTGTCGAAGAAGACCGTCGAATTCATGCTCTCGAACCATACGGCTGGAATGGGAGGCACGACGATTGCGACGACCGGTCCCGGATACGGGTTTGGCCTGGGCTGGGGCGTGCGGCTCGACGAGGGGATGGGCTACGCGCCGGGCTCCAAGGGCGATGCGATGTGGGCGGGGGCCTGGGGCACCAGCTTCTGGGTCGATCCCAAGGAGGGACTGGTCGGCATCCTGATGTCGCAGGCGCCATCGAAGCGCAATGACACGCGCATGCTGATGAAAAATCTCGTCTACGGCGCGATGGTGAATTAGGGCCGTAGGGCGGATTCTCTTTAATCCGCCGCTCCAGGCGAGACAGGACGTACAGGACGCCCTCGAAGCGAACCGTGTAGACGGCGCGGTAGGTTTCGCCGTCAAAGTTATCGCCAATTTCCAACTCCGCCCAAGCCCTTCAGAGGCCTGGCGTTGCGCGGATGGTCTCCAAGCTGCGCTCTTCAGGCTGCCCGCCGCCTGGGCAAGGGTCAGGCCTGAGCGCTTCCAGCCGAAGGCTGGCAGCGAGGCGATCGCCAGGGTGGCGGCGAGGGCCAGGAGCTTGCCCTGCCAGTTCCATTGGCTGGGTGGGATCAGATGCGGAAGGAGGCCGTAGCCTCGGTTCAGCAGAAAGTTGTTGAGAAGCACGAGCCCGGCTGCGGCGAGCAGCCATCGCAGCGAGAAGGTGTCGCGCTGCACTTGGTCATCACGCGGGGATGAGCCGCATTCAGATCGCTGTGGCGGTGACGTTGACCGGCTGATGTAGGCTGGTCAATATAGCTCGCCTTCGAAATCGCCCTTGGAATCCGCTCGTGCCGGCCGTCCCCAAACATCGCGCGCCGATCATCGACGCGGCCGTCATGCTGTTCCGGCGGCAGGGCTATGGGGGCACGGGGCTGAACGACATCGTCGACGCCAGCGGCGCGCCCAAGGGCTCGCTCTATCACTACTTCCCGGAGGGAAAGGCCTCGATCGCCATCGCCGCCGTCGAGGAGGCGGGCCGTCGCGTGGCGGAGACGATGATGAAGCTGGCGCGTGAAAGCCGCTCGACCGGCGATCTGCTGCGCGCCCATGCCGGGCTGTTGGCGGGATGGATGCGAAAGTCGGGCTTTCGCGACGGATGCCCGATCACCGCGGTCCTGCTGGAACTGGCGCCCGGGCACAGGGGCGTGTCCGAGGCCGGCCGGAAGGCCTATGCGGTCCGGCTTCGCGTCCTGCGGGACAGGCTGATCGCTGACGGTTTCTCGCCGGCCCGCGCCGAGCGGCTGGCCGTGCTCTGCGTCTCGGCGCTGCAAGGGGCGCTCATCCAATCCAAAGTCGAGCGCAGCGGCGCCGCAATCGTGACGACGGCCGATGAACTCGCGGTGATGCTCGCGGCGACACAGGTCGGCTAGTGTTCTTGCACGGAGATTTTGACGGGTTGATCGTCGTCGCGTGTGGCTCTCTCGGACCTACCGGTGTCGGATTTGAAAGAGTCAAAATCACTGCGCTGGCGCCACTAGCGGCGCACGTCCCGCCGGAAGAAGGTGCGCCGGCAGAACGCACCGTCAGGCATCAGGGCGAAGTCGACGAACTCGCCCACCGCCTCCCAGCCCAGGCTGGCGTAGAGCCTTGCCGCCGCCCCGTCCGTCACCGCGTTCAGCACCAACAGCCAGCGGCCCATGGCGCGGGCCTGAACCTCCACCTCGACCATCAGCGCCCGCGCCGCGCCCAGCCGCCGCGCGCGCCGGTGTACAAGCATCTTCGCGACATCGGCCCGATGCGGCTGGTTGGGCTGCCAGGCCGGGATCAGTTGGACGACGCCGAATATACCCCCGTCGTCCTCGGCGGCCAGGATGGCACGCCCGTCGCTGGCTTTCGCCTCGCCGCGCCAGAAGTCGACGGCCTGGTCCAGCGTCAGGTCGGCCATGAAGCCCGTCGATGCGCCGCCCATCGTGCAGTCGAACAGCACCTCGCCCAAGGCGGGCGCGGCGGCGATGGCCTCGTCGAGCGTCAGGCGTCGGATACGATAGGGCTTGTCCATGGGCCCGGCGACTAGCGGCTCGGCACAGTGATTTTGCCTCTTTGGTGCAGGCGATAGGCGACCCGGTCCGGCATCTGATTCTCCCGTGCTATGGCGGTGACGCTGACCGGCTGATGTAGACTGGTCAATATAGCGCGTAGGGCGGATTCTCTTTAATCCGCCGCTCTGATGAAAAATCTCGTCTACGGCGCGATGGTGAATTAAGGCCGGGCGGCGGATCGGAAATTGACCGCGGCCTTTTGGCATCCGGTCCGCGGCAGCAACGTGATAGGCTGACAGGTTCAGATGTGGACGGAGGCTCGGTATGCTGCGGAGAGAATTCATCGCAGGAGCGGCCACGGTTGCGTTATCGGCCCGGCCGTTGCGTGCGCATGCGCAGTCGGCGACGCGCCGCACGCGCATCGGCGTCCTGATCTACGGGTCCCCGGAACGCAATCCAAGCACGCAAACGCTTCTGGAAGGCTTTCGCGAACTTGGCTATGTCGACGGCCAGAACCTCACTATCGAATACCGGTATGCTCAGGGTCGGCCGGAGCGGCTTCCCGAACTCGCCGCGGACCTGGTTCAGAGCAATCCCGTTGTGATTTTTGCCATCGGTGGCGATGTTACGCCACATGTCGTGAAGGCGACGCAGTCAATCCCGATTATCTACGCCATGAGTGCCGATCCCGTTCAACTCGGCATTGCGAAGAGCCTGGCAGTGCCCGAAGGCAATGCGACCGGCGTCACGTTTTTGTCGGACCAACTCGCGGCCAAGCGGCTCGAAACATTCAAGGAGGCGGCTCCCCGCATTGCGCGGGTTGCGGTCGTCCGCGATCCCGGCCATGCCGACAACGAACTTCCGATAGCTGAGCGCGCGGCAAAGGCCTTGAAGCTCGAGCTGCTGCCCGTCGAAATCCGCGATCCTTCCGAACTCGACCGGACACTTGAGACAGCGAACAAGGCCGGCATCGACAGTCTCTATGTCGTATCGTCGCGGCATACGGATAACAACGCGCCCCGCATCGTCGAGTTCGCCAACCGGCATCGTCTACCGCTGGTGGCTGGCTGGGGTGCATGGGTCCAGGCCGGCGCCTTGATCTCCTATGGACCCAATGTGCCGGAAATGATCCGCCAGGCGTCGCACTATCTTGACGCGGTGCTCAAAGGCGCCAATCCCGGCAATCTTCCGGTGCAGCAACCGACACGGTTCGAGCTGTTCGTCAATTTGAAGACGGCCAAAACGTTGGGCCTTGATATCCCGGAGGCATTTCTCCTCCGCGCGGACAAGGTCATCGAATAGGCTCAGGTTTTTTGCATGACCCTCTCATGCCGATCTGCAGGTTGAACGGCAGCGGCTCATTATGGCAACATGCCGATCCCAACAGGATCCCCGCAACATGTTGAAACTCGTCATCGGCAACAAGAACTATTCGTCATGGTCGATGCGGCCGTGGCTGGCGCTGCGCGCCAACAACATCCCGTTCGAGGAAGTCTTCATTCCGCTCTACACCGGCCAGGCCGACAAGGACCGCATCCTGAGCGTCAGCCGCGCCGGCAAGGTGCCGACGCTGGTCGATGGCGACGTCACGGTGTGGGATTCGCTTTCGATCATCGAATATCTCGCCGAAAAATTCCCGCAAACCAGGCTGTGGCCGGAAGATCGCGCCGCGCGCGCCCATGCGCGGTCGATCTCGGCGGAGATGCATTCGGGCTTTCATGGCGCTGCGCAACGAATGCCAGCATGAACCTGCATCGCCCGATCCGCGCCGTCGCGCTGTCGGACGATGCGCGCAACGACGTGGCGCGCGTCCAGGCGATCTGGGCGGAGTGCCATCAGCGCTACGGCACGGCCGGGCCGTTCCTGTTCGGCGCCTTCGGCGGCGCGGACGCGATGTTCGCCCCCGTGGTGCATCGCTTCCGCACCTATGCGATCCCGGTCGAAGGCGATGCGCGGCATTATTACGATGCGATGCAGTCGCTGCCGGCGTTTGCGGAATGGACCCGCGATGGGCTGGCCGAAACGCTGCTCATCGAGCGGGTCGAGGCGCTCTGAACGCCGGCCGGCCAGCTTGCCGGCGCAAAGCTCCCCGGCTGCCGGATGCCGCCTGAGCGTGGGAACCGGGCCTGGAATAGCGGCTATGCGAGTTCCCCAGGAGGCCGCGAATTCGCCCTTACAGCGCTGAAAACTAAGCGAAATCCGCAGGTATGCCATGCCTCAATGTTGCTGGTATTTTGGGCATCCGGTGTGCTAGGTTGACGCGGGGTTCTCAAAGCCGGCCGATGCTCGCGGGACGACTAGCCCGGCCGATATCTTGCGTAATGGAGAGGGCGTTGAAGCATAAGTACTCCGTTGGAGAGACTGTCTATTTTACTGCCAGTAACGTTGCCCGACCGGCCGCCAGCGGCACCTACGAGGTGCTCCGGCTGCTTCCGACCGACGGTGACGATTGTCAGTATCGCATCAAAAGCACGACCGAGGCCTTCGAACGGGTCGCCAAGGAAAGCCAGCTCGCAATCTCCTGAAAGAGTTGTGCGCAGGCAGGCGGCTGACGCGGTTCCGTTTCGCTCGCCGTCAAAAGGCCCGGTTCGCGGAAACATTCTGCAACGAGCGAAGGCGGGAAAACGCATTCGCTTCGCTGATCGCGTTTGATGCTGCGTTGAGGGACACCGCGCATGAACTGGGCCTGGGTTTCTTCGCTGGATCACATCTGGCGCTCGCCGACCTTTCCGATGTGGCTGACGCTGGCCGCGGCGGGATTTTTCGGGCTGATCGTTCTGAT
This sequence comes from uncultured Alphaproteobacteria bacterium, assembly GCA_963742665.1. Lineage (GTDB taxonomy): Bacteria > Pseudomonadota > Alphaproteobacteria > Rhizobiales > Xanthobacteraceae > Bradyrhizobium. The sequence continues at coordinate 37,703 of CAVUNH010000002.1, read as the reverse complement.
CACGCTGCTGCGCGCGGAGAAATCCGTCGCCAACGGCGCGCTGACGGTCATCACGCTGCTTTCGATCGGCGTCGCCGGCGTAGCCACCATCCGCAGCTTCGAGCCGGCCGGATCCGCTGAAGGCCAGCCGGTAGCCGGGGCGAGCGCGGCGTTACCGCAACTCTCCTGCATCGACGACCTTGCCGGCGAGGCGGTGCTGAGCGCCTGCGAGAAGACGCTGTTCGGTTCCGCCGAGTCGACCGCGTCGGCGGTCGCCTATGCGGCCTCCCAGATCACCCGGCTGACCGGTTTTGGCGATGCGGTCGGAAAAAACCCCAGTTTCGAACTGCTTGCGCTCCGCCGTGCGGTCGAGCGCGACCGCTATGGGCTGATGGCCTATGTGCTGATGGCCCGCGACCGTTGCACGCCGTCATCCTGCGCCGCGTTCCGCTCGCTGTCCGACAATCATCAGATCGTGGCCAACATGGACGAGCGCGTCTATGAGAACCTGATCACGCGCTACTCGCCGTCATGGAACGCGCCGCCGCTGGCGGCCGCAGCACCTGGAGCGGTCGCGGCGCTGCCGGGGTCGATGCCATCAGGCAAGCCCACCAATGCCGACTTCCCCTCCGCCGCTTCCACCCCGCCGGTCAACATCATGACGCCTGAGCCTGGCAGCGCGCCGGCGCCATCGGCGGCCCGTGCCGCAGCACCGGCGGCCGCCACGGCCGCGCCGGTGCCGGCGCCGCGCCCCGCAGCGGCGGCATCCCCGACGCTGGCGGCCGCCAAGAAGCCGCCGGCGCCGAAACGGGCGCCGGCCGTGTCCGCGCCGGTCCAGATCGCGCCGGCGCCGACCACGTCATCCACAGCGCCGGCGGCGGCGAGCGAATGATCGTTTTCAAGACGCTTGCGGCCCGCTAAACCGTAACGATCATGCCGCTACATCTCATCAAGCTCGCCGTTGGCTGCGAGTCCGTCAAAGAACTCAAGGGCTGGGTTGCCGAACGGATGGCGACCGCGAAGAAAAAAGGCCTGCCGCTCCGTCACATCCACGTCACGCGGATGACGCCGAAACGCGACGAGGAGATCCTCGCCGGCGGTTCGCTGTACTGGGTGATCAAGGGCGAAATCGCCGCGCGCGAAAGGCTGGTTGCGATCGAGCCGTTCCGCGACAAGGACGGCATCGGCCGATGCCGCCTGGTGATGCAGCCCAAAGTGATCGCGGTGTCGCCGCGGCCGATGCGCCCGTTCCAGGGCTGGCGCTATTTCACCGAGGATTCCGCGCCGCCCGATCTCACCCGATCAGGCGCCGCCAGCGTCGCCGCGATGCCGGAGCCGATGCGGCGCGAACTGCGCGATTTGGGTCTGCTCTAAAGCGCCGTCTCGGTGACGATCCGCAGCCGCGTCCATTCGGCAGGCGGCAATTCGATGCGGCGGCGGACGTCGGAGGTCTTGTCGACGATGTCGAGCAACTCGGTCTCGACGCCCATGTCGCGCAGGTAGATGCGGAACAGTTCGTCAAATCGCGCCGTCGCGCCGGCCCGTTCGTCTTTGGAGACGTTGGGCGCCAGCCGGTTGTGGATAGCGATGCCGGTCAGCATCACCCGGGCGCCGGCCGGCAGGCTGCGATGGACGCCGCCGGCCAGGATCAGCACGCAGGTGAGATCGCAAGGGTCGTCCGGCCGCTTGATCTTCGCATCGAGCGGCCCGCCCGGCCGCTTGAGCGCAAAACATTCGGCGTCGGGCTTGCCCTGGCAAGCTTCGACTTCGGTCGGGCCCATCGTCGCATCGATACCGCGGGCGCGCAGGATCCGGCCGAGGCTGGTCGCGACATTGAGATTGGACTCGCCCCAGCTGTGGATGACGACCGGAAGCCTGCGTCCGGCCTGGCGGTCGAGAATGTTGATCAGCCGCTTGTGGGTATCCCATTGCACGGTGCCTTCGGCGGCGATCCATTCCGAGCAGTTGGGTCCGCAAGCGCCGGCCGCGCCGCGCGCGACATAGAAGATCATGGCGTCGGGCGGCGAACCGAGGCCGCCGATCGCTGGCCGCTGCGGCGTCTGCGCCTGGGCTGGTCCGGCCGCGCCGAGGCTCATCAGGCCAATGAGAATGGCAGTGCGTATCGACAAGACGCCCATGCCGGCGCTCCCTTGGGAATATGCCTTGCGGGTATATTTCATCTGGAGATGATGTCGCGCAAGCCGAGGTTGCGCGGAAGTTGCGCGTTGTCTCGGTCCGGATTCAACTCGCCCGGCGAACCGCTAGCCGCAACACATGACTGTCATGGAACTGGCTGTCATGGTGCGCTCCATGGTTGGCGCCTGCGCCACCGGCTTGTCGGGCCCGTCAACCGGGCGGATTCATGATTAAGGCAGACCGGCTGCGATTTGAAAGCCTTGCCGCGCATTTCACTTGACCGCAGACGCGCGTGATTTGAAGATATCGGCGGGGGTTGAATCATGTTGCTGCAGGCTAGTCAGGGTCAATCCGGCTCGGCGCACGTGGTCGTGCTGGGCAACGAGAAGGGCGGTTCGGGCAAGTCCACCACCGCCCTGCATGTCGCTGTCGCCCTGATGAAAGCCGGCCAGCGCGTCGCCACCATCGATCTCGACTGCCGTCAGCAGAGCTTCACCCGCTACATCGGCAACCGCAAGGCGTGGGCGCGCCGCACCGGCCTCGGTCTCGAAATCCCCGTGCATTTCTGCATCAAGCTCGGCGAGACGATGCAGATCGCCGAGAATGAGAACTCCGAATTCCAGCAGTTCATGGAAGCGGTGAGCACGGTCGAGCGCGCCTTTGATTTCATCGTCATCGACACGCCGGGGTCGGACTCCTATCTGATGCGGCTCGCGCATTCGATGGCCGACACGCTGGTGACGCCGATCAACGACAGCTTCCTCGATTTCGACGTGCTGGGCACCGTCGATCCCGCCACCTATTCGGTGACCGGCGAAAGCCATTATGCGGAGATGGTGCGCGACGTCCGGCGCAAGCGCCGCCAGCTCGACGGCGCCTCGTGCGACTGGATCGTGGTGCGCAACCGGTTGTCGATGATCGGTTCGCGCAACAAGCAGCTCGTCGCCGACGGCCTGAAGGATCTGTCGCTGCGGCTGGGCTTCCGGTCCATCGACGGCTTTGCCGAGCGGGTGGTCTACCGCGAATTCTTCCCGCGCGGCCTGACCGCGCTCGACGACATCGACGAGGCAACGCTCGGCACGCGGCCGAGCATGGGCCATGTGACGGCGCGCGAGGAAGTGACAAGCCTGCTGCGGCAGTTGAAGTTGCCGCTCGACGAGCGCGGCCGCAGGCGCGCCGCCAACCGCGCCGAATGGTTCACCCAGCTCGACAAGCCGCTCGAAGTCCACGACATCCTCGGCGCCTGACCGGCGCGGTCGGTGAGGCGGGCATTATTTACACCGCCGTCCAAAACCCCGTGTTTTTCCGGGGATTGGCGGGGTACGGCGGCCCCCGAGAGGGACGGAACGAACGGCCCCGAATACCGTTTTCACCCAGAGGTTTATCGACCGGCTGAACCGAAGCGCGGCAAGGGCCGTCGAATAGGGGAATATGAGGCGATTTGCCGGGGAGTGAGCAGTTGCACAACGGATAGGTGCGCCGCACAACGATCAGGCGGTCAATTCACAACATTTGGACTTTATGTCACTCCCCTGTGACATATATCATCAAGAACGAGGCCGAAGAGTCTCGATGGTCAAAATGGCCCTGTTAGGGGGCGCCGAGGACGCCGATGAAACGTGGAATTTTCGTTCTGCTTTCACTCACCGTACTGCTTGCGGTCGCTTACTTCACCGCGAGCAAGTGGGCGATCAAGCATGAGACCATCGCCTTCCATGATCCGGCGCGCAACAATCGCCTGGTCGCGGTCGATGTCGCCGTTCGGCGCGACAAGGAAATGCAGGCCAACGCCGGCATGATCACGCTGCCGGTTGCGATCCTCAATCACGGCAACACCGTCAAGCACACCGAGTACTCGTTCCTCGCCAACGTTTTCGCGATGCGCGGTTACCTGTCGATCAGCCCGCAGCATGACCTGCCGACCGATCCGCCGATGGTGACCAAGCCCGGCGAACTCTATGTCGGCCGCCTGCCGCAGATCCAGCGCGGCGTGGCCAACATCCATTTCGCCATCGAGGAAATGAAGAAGCTCCAGCCCAACGCCGACTATACCAGGGTGACCATGGTCGGGCATTCGATGGGCGGCGACATCTCGATGTACTTCGCCAAGGAATATCCCGAAGAGATCAAGAAGGTCGTGACGCTGGACAATCTGCGCGTGCCGTTCCTGACCGACGGCAAGTTCAAGATCCTGTCGTTCCGCTCGAAGGATACGCAATTCAAGCCGGACCCGGGCGTCGTGCCTGATACCGAAGAGTGCGAGAAGGCGGGCATCACGGTGGTGAACACCGGCTTCCAGCACAACGATATGCGCGACACCGGCCCCGACGTGGCGAAGTCGTCGATCGAGACCATGCTGAACAAATTCCTCGAGGATAGCGACAACAGCGCGCTGGCGCCGGTGCCGACCAAGGTGCCGGATCCGCTGATCCAATCCCGGTCCGGTCCCGCTTGCGAGCAACAAGAAGTCGGTGACCAACTAGCCAGCTTCGCCGCCGGATGATCCCTGCCGGATCGCGAGATGGCGCATTGACGCTCGGTATTCTCCGTCCCACATAGAGCTTGCTGCAAAATTGCGAGCGCTCATGGCCGGCGACCCATCAAACCCAAATCTGCAGGCGAGGTTTCTTCGGCGCAAAAGCCCGAAGCCCGCAAGACATCGCCGTTGCCGGAAGCGCGGCCGTCGGCCGCCGACGACATCGCCGCCTTTGTCGCCAAGGCCCGCGCGATGTCGCCGCACCGGGCAGGCGCCAAGGGACGGCTGGTGTTCGCGCTCGACGCCACCATGAGCCGGCAACCGACCTGGGACATGGCCTGCGCGCTGCAGGCCGACATGTTTCGCGAGGCGGCCTCGCTCGGCAGTCTCGACATCCGCCTGGTCTATTACCGCGGCCTCAACGAATGTCGCGCCACCGGGTGGATTTCCGACTCGGCGCAACTCGCCAAACTGATGAGCAAGATCGATTGCCAGGGCGGCAACACCCAGATCGGAAAGGTGCTGTCGGAGGCGCGCCGCGAGGCGGTGGCGTCCGCCGTGCGCGCCGTGGTGTTCGTCGGCGACGCGATGGAGGAGGCGGTCGACGACCTCTGCGCCAGGGCCGGCGAACTCGGCCTGCTCAAGGTGCCCGTGTTCATGTTCCAGGAAGGACATGACTCCGCGGCCGAGCAGGCGTTCCGCGAGATCGCGCGCCTCACCGGCGGCGCCTGGTGCCGGTTCGATCCGGGCGCCGCGGCGCAGTTGCGCGAGCTGTTGCGCGCCGCCGCGGCCTATGCCGCCGGCGGACGCGAGGCGCTGCTGCGGCTGTCGAAAACCGGAGCGGCGCCGCCAGGCTGATCGGCCAGATGAAGTGATCGCAACCGCGCCTCTTCACGCAGGGATCGCCATGCATTTTGCCGCCGGGGCGACTATATTGGGCACATGCCAACCCTGATTGCCGGCGTCGTCGCCGTTGTCCTGCTCTACTCGCTGCTGCAGATGTTTCGTGCGGCCAATCCGGTCGTGCTCGCGCGCGCGATCAAGATCGGCGGCGGCGTGGTAGCGCTTGCGGTCGCGGCCTTTACCGGGCTACGGGGCGAACTGGCGGTGGCGATCCCGCTCGGCATCTTCGGCGCGGGCCTGCTCGGCTGGTCGCCGTTCGGCCCATCCGGCTTCAGCAGTATCGGCGGGTCTATTCGGCGGCCGCACGCAGCGCTCGCCGGGACAGGCCTCGCGCGTGCGCTCGCAATATCTCGATATGAGCCTCGATCACGACTGCGGCGAATTGTCGGGCCAGATCGTGGACGGGCCCCATGCCGGCCGCTCGCTTGACGAGTTCGACCTGTCGCAGCTGACGGCGATGATCGCTACCTTCGACGCCGAGAGCGTCTCGTTACTTGAAAGCTATCTGGACCGCCGGTTTCCCGCCTGGCGTCAGAACGCGGAGGGCGACGCGGCAGGGGGGCAACGCCGCGCGACGCCGAGCGGCAAAATGACGGACGAGGAGGCCTATCAGATCCTTGGCCTGCAGCCGGGGGCGGGGCGCGACGACATCAGCCGGGCGCACCGCGCCCTGATGAAGAAACTGCATCCCGACCAGGGGGGTTCGACGTATCTCGCCGCCCGTGTAAACGAGGCCAAGGATACTCTGCTTCGCGCGCATCTCAGCTAACTCCGGCTACGCTACCAAACGCTACAGACCGAAAGCTGCCGCTGCCTTGTTCTCCGGTTGATGCCCCGTGTCGCCCGCCGTTGACCGGCGTGGTCGATCCTTCATTCCGGAAAACTTAACCGTAAATTCTTGACGAGAAGTTTTCGAAGGCCCGAATAACCGCCATCGGCCAAACGGGGTTGCCTTGTGTGCCTTTGAAACAACAGGCGCCCGAAACGAAAAAGCCGGCGCTTGGCGCCGGCTTTTTTGGTTCAAACCCAAAGCGTTTTCGAGCGAAGTGGGTACCGGTTCGCGTAAAGAAAACGCGTCAAATCAAGGCTTGAAGGATCAGTTGCGAACGGTGATGCAGGAGATGTCGGCGCGTTTCAGCGTCTTGCAGATGGCTTCGGCCTGATCCCGCTCGAGGCCGGCGAAGCGGGCGCGGAACAGCTTGCGATTGTCCTTGGCAACGACCGGCTCGGTGAAGGAATCGGCCTTGCCGAGCAGGCCGCGGGCCTGGTTGCGCGCGAGTTCGATCCGGGCGCGGGCTTCGCTTTCGCTTTCCAGCGCGCCGACCTGGATGATCCAGCCGGTGTGGGCGGCGGCGGCCGCAGCGGGCTTGATCGCGCCGTTCTGCTGGGTCGGCTGCGGACGGGGCGCCGGATCGGCATAGGCGAGCGCCTGTGAGGGCGGGGCGGCCACGCTGGAGGCGGGCAGGACGCCGAGCACGCCATGTCCGGTGCCGTGGTGGGCCGGCTGCGGCGGCAACTCGGCCCGAGTCACTTCAGTTCGGGTCGCTTCAGGCTTGGTTTCGGCCCTTGCCACCACGGCGCTGGAGGTCTCCGCGACTTCCGCGCGGGCGGGCGGGATCGTGCTGGTGACGGGCGGGGCCGGCTGTGACGGGCCGGCCGAGGCCAGCTTCATCTGACCGGCCTTGACCTGGACGGTCCGGACCTTGACCGGCTTCATCGGCTCGGCCGAGCCCGGGATTGCCGATATGGCCTGGGTCTGGATCACACCGCTGGTCAGCGGCGCGGGTTCGGGCTTGGCCTGCGGCTTCGAACCTCGACTGTTCCGACTTGGCTTGCGGCGGGGGCAGGGCTGCAGCGGCCGCCGCCATCAGCGAGGGCTTGGCCGGGGCGATCGAGCGCGTGGTCTGGGCCGGCGCCGGCTCGGCGGATGCGACCTGAACCGGCTCGGCCGGGCGGGACGCGGGTGTCGGCTTCAGCGACATCGGTGTCGGCATCGGCGGAATTGCGTTCGGTGATCGCGGCGACCGTGCGCGTGGTGGCGCCCTTGTCGAGGTTTTCGGCGAGCAGGTTGCGCATGATGGCGTCGCGCGAGCCGCCGCTGCGGCCGCCGAGCACCACGCCGACCAGATGGCGGTTGCCGCGGCGCATCGAGGTCACGAGGTTGAAGCCGGAAGCGCGGGTGTAACCGGTCTTGATGCCGTCGACGCCTTCGACATTGCCGAGCAGGCGATTGTGATTGCGGATCGACTGGCCGCGATAGTTGAACGCGGTGGTCGAGAAATACCGGTAGTAGCGCGGGAAGCGATCCTGGATCGCGCGGCCGAGCGTGGCCTGGTCGCGCGCGGTGGTGACCTGTTCGTCGTTGGGCAGGCCGTTGGCGTTGCGATAGACCGTCTTGGTCATGCCGAGCGCGCGCGCCTTGCGCGTCATCAGCTTGGCGAAATCGTCTTCATCGCCGGCGATGGCTTCGGCGATGACGACGGCGGCGTCGTTGGCCGAGCGCGTCACCAGGCCCTTGATGGCGTCTTCGACCCTGATGGTCTGGCCCGGGCGGAGGCCGAGCTTGGTCGGCGCCTGTTCGGAGGCGTGCTCGGACACGTCCATTTCGGTATCGAGCTTCATCTTGCCGGCGTCGAGACGCTCGAACAGCAGATAAAGCGTCATGATCTTGGTGAGCGAGGCGGGATGGCGGATGCCGTCGGGGTTGTTGGAGGACAGCGTCGCGCCGGAATTGCCGTCGACGATGATCGAGGCGAATTGCGGGCTGTAGCTCTCGCGCGCCACGTGGTGGGTGACGTGGTGCCGCGCATAGTGGCGGTGGCGATAGCGGCGCGCTTCCGCGCTGTCGCTGGTGATGATGATCGCAGTGGTGAAGGTGACCAGCCCGAGAACGCAAGCTCGCAAATTGCGCGAGGAAGCCAAGGTTGTACGAAGCATTTACTTCCCCGTCCCAATTTCTATCTTGATCACCGGTTCGTGAGGCAAAATTGTGCCCATCGGCCCGGGGATGTTTCCCTGCTCGAAACCGCTCGACCAGGCTGCAATTCCGGCCCGGCTGGCCGATCAGGTCGCTATTCTAGCTAGGGTGCTGTTCACAAACAGCTTTCAGGCTGCCTGTCGGAAGGCGAACAAGTCCGGGAATCAGGTTAGGCGGAGCGAGTTTCCAAAAGCTTAATGAACCGTTGCGTAATCCTCCGGTGTTTACCGCTAATCGCCATATTTGTGCGTCGCACAAAATTCCTTGACTTCGTTGTGCGGTGCACTATAGAGAAGCCATGTCAGGGGGCCGGGACCTCCCGGCAATTTGCACGTGCAGTCTGGGAAAGGACGCCATCATGGTCAAGGTTGAAGACATTCAGAACTACGGAAAAGAGCATCTCGAGTCGGTCGCCGCTTCCGCGAGCAACCTGCAGAGCGGTGTTCAGGCGATCGCAACGGCTTATGGCGACTACGCCAAGAAGTCGTTCGAAGACACCAAGTCGTTTGTTGAAAAGCTCTCCGGCGTGAAGTCGCTGGACAAGGCGGTCGAAGCGCAGACCGAATTCGCGCGTTCGGCCTATGAGACCTTTGTTGCCGAGTCGCAGAAGATTGCCGGTCTCTACACCGATCTCGCCAAGCAGACCTTCAAGCCCTACGAAGGCCTGGTCGCGAAGTTCACTCCGGCCGCGCACTAATCGCCCGGCCGTCTGCCGAAAACAAAAAGCCCGGCCATTGCGGCCGGGCTTTTTCTTTGCAGTTCACTTGCCGTTTTTTGGGCGCTTTTTTTGCGCCGATGTCGGCCGCGATTATTTCGCGACGCGCAGCTTCGAGAGCGAGGTGCCGATCGAGTTGAACACGGTCATGGTCTGGCTGGCCGAGGTGACCAGATAGAACTTGTCCGCGCCGCTCGCGCAATATTGCAGCACGGCCGAGGTCGCATCGCCGCCGGTGTTGACCTGCACCGTGTAGATCGTGATGTTGGCGGCCTTGGCGTTGTCGCACAGGATCTTCTGCCGCGCGTCGATCTGGCCCGCGTTGGTGTACCAGCGGTTCTGCGTGTTCAAGCCGTCCGACAGCAGGACGACGACATCCTTGTTGGTATAGTTCGCATCCTTGGCCGGCGGATTGAACGGCAGGCCGGCGCTAAGCGTCATCCAGCCCCATGCCAGGCCGATTCCCTGATTGGTGTTGCCGGTTGGCTTCATGTTGGTGATCGAGTTCTTGACCGTGGCCCAGGTGTCGGTGAGGGGCACGACCGGCTGCAGATAGGGGTCGTTGCCGGTCTTGCAGTACTTTTCACTGCCCGAGATGAATTCGTCGGCCGGGAACAGTGTCGGGGCATTCCCCGCGCTCGGCGTCGTGTTCTTGGTGTCGTAGTCCTGCGTGCGGTCCGTCACGCAGCCGGTCCACTTGGAACGGTCCGGGGTCCAGGTGCCCTTGTTCGTGCTATTGGTGCAGGAGCTTCTGGTCGTGATGCCCGACTTGCTGCAGGTTCCGAAAGTATTGGTGTTGGTGTCCGCGTCCCAGACACTCCAGTCGATCCAGGACTGGCTGTAGTTGCTGGAGCCGACATTGACGTCGCGGGAAAACGGAACGACCGAGATATACATGTCGCCGGGATTCTTGCTGAGCGCGCTCAACTGATCGACCAGGCTCTTGGCGGCGTTCTGCATCGCCGGCATCTTGCCGTCGTCGGCCATCGATCCGGTGTTGTCGAGCACCATGGCAACGCGCATCCGCACGTTGCCCCAGGCCGCGGTGGAACCGGTGTTGAAGCTGATGTCCGGGAAGCCCGCGACCTTCATGAAGTCGGTCGTGATTTTTCCGTTTCCGGTCATCACGATGGTCGAGCCCTGGGAGGTGCTGGCCGTATAGGTCGCGGTGACCGCGACTGATTTGGCCTCTTTGTTGTTAAAGAGCGCGGTGAAGTAGGCCTGCGCCTTGGTATTGATTTCCGATGTCTTGATGGTGCCGTCGGCCAGATCCTTGGCCAGCATCAAGGCCGTGGAGTCGAGGGCTGCCTGCATCGAGGTGCGGGCGGCGTTGGCGCGGGTATAGTCGATCGCCGCGCCGACGAAGCTGAGGATCGGCACCAGCGCGATGGCAAACAGCACCGCGATGTTGCCCCGGTCGGCGCCGGCAAAATGCCCGGCGGCGGCGCGAACGCGACTGAAAATGGCTGTGTTGAGCATGGCCCTCACCAAAATAATGTAGTTTCTGCAGGCCATTTCGGCTCGGGCGGCTAAACAGGTGGTAAACCGGTTCCGCAAAAGACCGGTCAAACCCCATGCAAAGGCGAATCATCGCCAAAAAGCCACGCCTATGCTCAATGAGCGCTAAACGGGCAATCGCGTTCCTTTGTCAAATCCGCCAGAAACGATTAACCTTGCCCGGATTGCCGAACCGGGAATCGGGCCGGTGACGGGGCGCGGCAGGGCGGCGTTGATGCGCTTGCGGCGGTCCGAAACCGAACCCATATTCCAGTTGCCGATCCGCCGCTGGATCGGACCGGGAGCGGCGATCTGGAAAGCGTTGCTTGGCACCTGACGATGGCCGGCTTTGGGCTGTCGCAACAGGTCCTGTCGCGCTGTCCGGTTTCCCATAGGAATTTTCGACCGGAATTTCAAACGCCTGAGCCATGCTGCAGTTAACTTCCAAAGCTTGTTCGTCCGCGCCGGCAATGTTTGCCGTTTCTGCTCCCCGAATGAGCAATGACGAGAACCGCAATGCAGGGACCGGCGGTCCGTCGACCTCGGTCATCACCAAGGTCAAGCCGAAGACCAAGCGTCCGAACCTCTATCGCGTGCTGATCCTCAACGACGACTACACGCCGATGGAGTTCGTGGTTCACGTGCTGGAGAAGTTCTTCCAGAAGGACGCCGAAGCCGCCACCAAGATCATGCTTCACGTCCATCACCACGGGATCGGCGAGTGCGGCGTGTTCACCTATGAAATCGCCGAGACCAAGGTGACGCAGGTGATGGATTTTGCGCGCAAGCACCAGCACCCCCTGCAATGCGTGATGGAAAAGAAATAGCCGCGCATGGCCTTGTTGGCCCGGCCAAAACAGGAACGGGTCTTGCATCGCTTTGTGCCGACGGATGCGGACGGCGCTCCCAGTAGTTTTTCGGGGGTGGCAGCAGGTCGCAGTGGCGCGTGAATTTAGAGGAAAACCACATTGCGGAACCGGTCTTTCGCCATGATCTTGCGTAACTATATGACAGGGGATGACGAAGGTTGTTGTTGCCTGACCGGGTAATGGCGATCATGATGATCGGGGGCCATAGAGGACGCGAATGCCAACTTTTTCCCAAAGCCTTGAACAATCCCTGCATCGTGCGCTGGCGATTGCAAACGAGCGTCATCATCAATATGCGACGCTCGAACACCTTCTGCTGTCGCTGATCGATGACTCGGATGCGGCGGCGGTGATGCGGGCCTGCAGCGTCGATCTCGACAAGCTGCGCACCAGTCTCGTCAACTATCTCGAGACCGAATTCGAAAATCTGGTGACGGACGGCGGCGACGACGCCAAGCCGACCGCCGGATTCCAGCGCGTGATCCAGCGCGCGGTGATTCACGTCCAGTCGTCCGGTCGCGAAGAAGTGACCGGCGCCAACGTGCTGATCGCGATCTTCGCGGAGCGCGAAAGCCACGCCGCCTATTTCCTGCAGGAGCAGGACATGACGCGGTACGACGCCGTCAACTACATCAGCCATGGCATCGCCAAGCGGCCCGGCGTCTCCGAAGCGCGTCCGGTGCGCGGCGTCGACGAGGAGACCGAGACCAAGGGCAACGAGGATTCCAAGAAGAAGGGCGAGGCGCTCGAGACCTATTGCGTCAACCTCAACAAGAAGGCGCGCGACGGCAAGATCGATCCGGTGATCGGACGCAATTCCGAGATCAACCGCGCGATCCAGGTGCTGTGCCGCCGGCAGAAGAACAATCCGCTGTTCGTGGGCGAGGCCGGCGTCGGCAAGACCGCGATCGCGGAGGGGCTTGCCAAGCGCATCGTCGACTGCGAAGTGCCGGAAGTGCTGGCGGCCGCCACCGTGTTCTCGCTCGACATGGGCACGCTGCTCGCCGGCACGCGCTATCGCGGCGATTTCGAGGAGCGGCTGAAGCAGGTGCTGAAGGAACTGGAGGCGCATCCGAACGCCATCCTGTTCATCGACGAGATCCACACCGTGATCGGCGCCGGCGCCACCTCCGGCGGCGCGATGGACGCCTCGAACCTGCTGAAGCCCGCGCTGGCGTCGGGCACGATCCGCTGCATGGGCTCGACCACCTACAAGGAATACCGCCAGCATTTCGAAAAGGACCGCGCGCTGGTGCGCCGGTTCCAGAAGATCGACATCAACGAGCCGACGGTGGAAGACGCGATCGCGATCCTCAAGGGCCTGAAACCCTATTTCGAGGATTACCATCGGCTGAAATACACCAACGAGGCGATCGAGGCCGCGGTGCAATTGTCGTCGCGCTATATCCACGACCGCAAGCTGCCGGACAAGGCGATCGACGTGATCGACGAGTTCGGGCGCGGCGCAGATGCTGGTGGCCGAGAACAAGCGCAAGAAGACCATCGGCATCAAGGAAATCGAGACCACGATCGCGACCATGGCGCGGATTCCGCCCAAGAGCGTGTCGAAGGACGATGCCGAGGTGCTCAAGCATCTCGAGCAGACCCTGAAGCGCGTGGTGTTCGGCCAGGACAAGGCGATCGACGCGCTGTCGGCGTCGATCAAGCTGGCGCGCGCCGGCCTGCGCGAACCGGAAAAGCCGATCGGCTCCTATCTGTTCTCCGGCCCGACCGGCGTCGGCAAGACCGAAGTCGCAAAACAGCTCGCGGCCTCGCTCGGCGTCGAACTGATCCGCTTCGACATGTCCGAATATATGGAGCGGCACACGGTGTCGCGCCTGATCGGCGCGCCTCCCGGCTATGTCGGCTTCGACCAGGGCGGCCTGTTGACCGATGGCGTCGATCAGCATCCGCATTGCGTGGTGCTGCTCGATGAAATCGAGAAGGCGCATCCCGATCTCTACAACGTGCTGCTGCAGATCATGGATCACGGCCGGCTCACCGATCACAACGGCAAGCAGGTCAATTTCCGCAACGTGATCCTGATCATGACCACCAACGCCGGCGCCGCCGACCTCGCGCGTCAGGCCTTCGGCTTCACCCGCAACAAGCGGGAAGGCGACGACCACGAAGCGATCAACCGGCAGTTCGCGCCGGAATTCCGCAACCGTCTGGATGCGATCGTCTCGTTTGCCCATCTCAATGCCGACGTCATCGGCATGGTGGTCGAGAAGTTCGTGCTTCAGCTCGAGGCGCAGCTGGCCGATCGCGACGTCACCATCGAATTGTCGGACCCCGCCAAGGCCTGGCTGATCGAACATGGTTACGACGAGCAGATGGGTGCGCGGCCGATGGCGCGCATCATCCAGGAGCACATCAAGAAGCCGCTGGCGGATGAGGTGCTGTTCGGCCATTTGAAGGGTGGCGGCCATGTCCGCGTCGTGCTGGTCAAGGACGAGGCGGACGCGGAAGACAAGGGCAAGATCGGCTTCGAGTTCGTCGAAGGGCCGGTGACGCCCAAGCCCGAAAAGCTGCCCGGCGCGCGCAAGCGCAGCACTGCGCCGCGGAAGCCGAAATCGGGCGGTCCCAATGGCGGTGGCGGCTCCAAGGGGCCGGCCTCGCGGGGGCCGCTGGTCAAGGTCTGAGCGGGCCCGACTTCACGATTTGAAAAAGCCGGCGTGTCGAAAGACCGCCGGCTTTTTGCTGGACCAAATCCGGCGATGCCGGTTGCAAAGGCCGCGTTGTCGCCCGCGGCGCCTTAACCGCTTGTTAGCGCTAGGGCCAAAACCAGCCTCCGCCGGCGTGCGACGGTACTATGCTGATTAAGCCCATCTAGACCATCCGCTTTGCATAATCGGGCGAGGCACACCGGAAACCCTGTCATGTCCGAACAGAAACCCATGCCTCGCGGCCGGACCTTCCTGGCCGGCAAGGTCATCTCCAACTACGGCCAGTCGACGATCGATTGCACCGTCCGCCGGATCTCCGATACCGGCGCCGTGATCGAGGTGGAAAGCGTGCTCGGCGTTCCCGAACACTTTCATCTGCTGATTCCCGGTGAGGGCGAGCCGCAGCCGTGCCGGCGTTCGTGGCAGTCCGAGAAACAGATCGGCCTCGTCTTCGAAACCGCGGAGGAGGGCGAGACGGACCGCCACGCCGGTTCCGACGAGGCAAGGGGGGCCGATCAGATCGTGCGCGGCCAGATGCTGGCGCTGCGCGCCGCGCTCGACGTCATCGACGTCGGCGTCGTCCTGCTCGACGCCAACATGAAATCGCAATTCATCAACCGCGCCTTCCGCCGCATGTGGGCGCTGCCCGACGCGGTCGCCGACCGAAATCCGGCTTTCGTGGCGCTGATGTATCACGGCCGCGATACCAGGCGTACGAGATCGCGTCCGCCGATGTCGACGCCTACGTCGCCGAACGCGTCCGCATGGTCAGGGAAGGCGACACCAGAACGCTCGACCTGCGCCAGACCAACGGCGCCGTGGTGCGGATGCAGTGCGCGAACCTGCCGAACGGCGGCAGGATGCTGAGCTACACCTACGTGACCGACATCGTTCGCCACATGGACGAGCTGGAAGTGTTGCGCAGCGCCCTCGACAACGTGTCGGAAGGCGATCGTCATGCTCGACCGCGATCTCAATGCGCAGTTTCTGAACCGCAAGATGCGGCAGTATTGGGGTGTGACCGACGAGCGGGCCGCCAGCCATCCCTCTTACGCGTCGCTTATCGAGAATACGCCGAACGCGAACGAGCTCGGCATGACGCCCGATGAGTTGAAGGCCTATTACGCCGGCCGGGTCGCTGCCGTCAGGGATGCCACGAGGCGGTGACGCGATCTGCGAACCACCGATGGCCGTCACATGCGGGCTTATTGCACGGCGCTGGAGAACGGCGGCCGGATGCTCACCTACTGCGCCGTCACCGATCTCATCCACAACGCACAAGCAGATGGAAGCGCTGGCGACGACCGATCCGCTGACCGGGCTTGCCAACCGCCGGCATTTCATGACGCTCGCGGCCGTCGAGTGGAGCCGGTTCCAGCGTTACTACCGGCCGCTGTCCGTGCTGATGATCGACGTCGATCACTTCAAGTCGGTCAACGACCGCTACGGACACGCCATCGGCGACCAGGCGCTGATCGCCGGTCGCCAACGCCTGTCTTGGAAGGCAAGCGCTCGTCCGATATCGTTGGCCGGCTCGGCGGCGAGGAATTTGCGATGCTGTTGCCGGAAACCGATCTCTATCAGGCCCGGATCGTGGCCGACCGGATTTGCAAGGGCGTTGCTGCGAGCGCGGTGACGGCTGACGGGATCCGTTTCAGCGTGACGGCCAGCGTCGGCTTTGCCGCGGCGACCGTCGAGCATGTCCGGGGTTCGAGGCGTTGCTGAACGCCGCCGATCAGGCGCTGTATCAAGCCAAGGATCAGGGCCGCAATCGCATCGTTGCATGGTCACCGCCGCCGGCGGCGAAGCTTGCCGCGGAATAATGCGGCAAGGGACGGGCGGCGGCAGATCGTCAGCGCTCGCCGAGCAGTTCCTTGATCCGGCGCTGAAGCTGCCGCTTCTTGATCTCGCTCTTGCGCAGCCGTTCTTCCAGATCGGATACCGGCTCGGACGGGGTCTCGGCGCTGAAGGCGAGGCCGACGAAATTGTCGCGCCACCACACCACCTTGGCGAGGAAGGAGCGGCCCTTGCGCGCGATGCGCAGCGACATCTGTTCCCTGGGGAGGTTGACGACGTTGCTGAATTCGACGCTGGCGCCCTTGTCGGAGATGTTGCGGACGATGCACTCGCGCGTCGCGCCATGTTCGTCGATCTCAGCGACGCCGCCGTAAATCACCTTGTCGCGCGCGCTCTGGCGTCGATCCCGCATCGATAATCTCCCGATAAAGAAGGAGACTTTTACGCCGCTTTTTTGCGCACGAAAGGCCAGGCTGAGCAAAATGCGGCGTTAACGTAAATCAACATCGGCCGCGATGGCGCGGATTTCGGGGTTTTCGGAGCGCCGAAATATGGTTACGCGCGCTCTGGCGTGGTCACCGCCATCCCGTTATCAAGCGCAGTCTGGGAAATGAAACGGCCATGCGAACACCTCTGGGTCTCCGTGCCGGGTTAAGTATGTTGGCGATGCTGGCCTTGCTTGTGCAGGCCTTGGCTCAGGACGCGACAACTGCAACGTCCGGACGTCGCGCGGCCGAGCGTCGAGGAACTCGCGATACCCGCAGCCAAAGCCCGCAGAGGCGGCGCGCGAGAGCGAGACCCGTGAGGCGATGTGCCTGATGGTTGAATCGGCGGCGAGGGCGGCCGACCTGCCGCTGGAATTCTTCGCGCGCGTGATCTGGCAGGAGAGCCGCTTTCAGACCGATGCGGTCGGGCCGGTGACGCGGAGCGGCCAGCGCGCGCAGGGCATTGCGCAATTCATGCCGGGAACCGCCAGCGAGCGGCGGCTGCTCGATCCCTTCGATCCCGTGCAGGCGCTGCCGAAATCCGCCGAGTTCCTCGGCGAATTGCGCGATCAGTTCGGCAATCTGGGGCTTGCGGCGGCGGCCTACAATGCCGGCCCGCGCCGGGTGCAGGAATGGCTCGCCGGCACCGGCTACATGCCGCAGGAAACCCGCAACTACGTGTCCGCCATCACCGGCTCCACGGTCGAGGAGTGGGCCAATGCGGGGCGGAACGGCAAGATGCCGGAACGGGCGCCGGCGTCGAGTTGCCGCGAGCTGATGGCGCTTGCTGAAGCGCGCGCCCAATCCCTTCGTGACGGGTCTCGAACAGCACATCACGCTGGCGGCTGCGAAATTGTGGGGCGTGCAGCTTGCGGCCGGCTTCAACCGCGACAAGGCGCTGGCGATGTATGCGCGCGCGATGAAGCGGCTCAGCGCCGTGATCGGCGATCAGGACCCGAGCCTGCTCAGTTCGGTGATGCGAACGCGCGGCACGCGTCTCGTTCTACCAGGTGCGGATCGGCGCCGACACGCGACCCGCGGCCGATGATCTCTGCAACCGCATCCGCCGCGCCGGCGGGGCCTGCTTCGTGCTGCGGAACATGGGCGTGCGGGGGTGACCAGAATCGCCATGGCGCGACGAGTCCTGGCGCATCGTTCGGCTCGCAATACGCCGCGATGTCCGGCTTGCATGACTGCCCTGAGGCTTGCTTGCTTGACGCAGGTCGCGTTCGCCAGCCCTATGCTGGCGACGACTTCAAACTGATCCGGTTGCACGTGGCGCTACCTCCGCTCGATTCTCCGAACTGGCAAAGCCCCTTGCGCGCGTTCGCATGGGGACTGCGCTCGGTCACGACCGACCGTTCTGGCGCTGGTGCTGTTCGCGACCTATCTCGGCATCGGCGCGCTCGCCCATGACAGCCATTTCAGCCTCGGCTGGGTGCTCGGCAGCACGATCCTGGTCTGGGCGGGCCCGGCGCAGATCATCCTGATTTCGACGCTGGGCTCCGGCGCCACGGTGGTGCAGGCGGCGATCGCGGTGGCCGTCAGCGCGATCCGGCTGTTTCCGATGGTGGTGTCGGTGCTGCCGCTGATGCGCACGCCCGAGACCAAACGCCGTCATCTCGTGCTCGCGGCGCATTTCATCGCCGTCACGCTGTGGGTCGAGTGCTACCGGCTGTTGCCGCAGGTGCCGCGCGAGCGCCGCATCGTGTTCACGCACGGGCTTGGCTGCGGCCTGCTCACGCGTATGCCTCGTCGCAACCACGATCGGCTACGGCCTTGCCGCCAATCTGCCGCAACTGTTCGCGGCGGCGATCCTGCTGCTGACGCCGCTGGCGTTCCTGCTCTCCACCGCGCGCAACAGCCGTCAGCTCTCGGACGTGCTGGCGCTGGTGCTCGGGCTCGCGCTCTATCCGCTCGCCTCCAGGCTTCACACCGGCGTCGACATCCTGATCTGCGGCATTGCGGCCGGCACGATCGCTTATGGCGTGCACTGGTGGCGGGAGCGCGCATGAGCGACTGGCTCAGTAACTTCTTGGGCGACCCCCAGGCGCTGCTGGTGCTGGTCATCGCGGGTTTCCTGCCCAACGAGGTCTGGCGCATGCTCGGGCTCTGGTTCGGCGGCGGCGTCGACGAGGGCTCGGAAGTGCTGATCTGGGTGAGGGCGGTGGCGACCGCCATCCTCGCCGGCGTCATCGCGCAAATCCTGGTGCAGCCGCCAGGGGCGCTGGCGAGCGTTCCGGACTGGTTGCGCTACGGCGCGGTCGCCGCAGGCTTTGCGGCGTTCATGCTGACGCGGCGCTCGATCTTCGCCGGTGTGGTCTGCGGCGAGGTCGCGCTGGTGGCCGGAAAATGGTGGCTCGGTTGATTGCAGCGGCCGCATAATCCGGTAGTGTCCGCAAAACGCGCAGATGTGGGGAAACGGCATGAATTGGCGGCTGGCGGCGGTCCTGATTGGCGCTCTCGTTCTGGCCGCGCCGCATGGTAATGCGGCCGAATATCCGACCCGTGCGATCAGGCTCATCGTACCCTACGCCGCGGGCGGCCCGTCCGACGTTCAGGCGCGTATGGTTGGCGAGTATCTCGGCCGCGACCTGAAGCAAAATGTCATAATCGAGAACAAGGCCGGTGCGCAGGGCGCCATCGGTGCCGAAGCGGCGGCGCGATCCGATCCTGACGGCTATACGCTGTTTTTCTCGGCGGCATCGGTGTTCGTGCTCAATCCGCTGCTTTACAAAAAACTGTCTTACGACCCCGCGAAGGATTTCCGCGTGCTGGCAGTGGTCACGGACCAGCCGTCGATCATGGAGATCAACCCGTCGGTGCCCGCCAGGACGGTGGCGGAGTTGGTGGCCTACGCCAAACAGAACCCCGGCAAACTGAATTTCGGATCGGCCGGCACCGGCGGCAGCGCGCATCTCGCCGGCGAGATGTTCAGGCAGATGGCCGGCATCGATATGGTGCATGTGCCCTATAAGGGTATGGCTCCGGCGCTGACGGATCTGCTCTCCGGTAATATCCAGGTGTTGTTCGATTCGCTTGGCACGGCGTTGCCGCCGATCAATGCCGGATTGTTGCGGCCGCTCGCGGTCGGTTCGGCGAAGCGCATCGACCAGCTCCCTGACTTGCCGACCATCGCCGAGAGCGGCTATCCCGATTACGTAACCAGTACCTGGTACGGCATTGCTGCGCCGTCGAAAGTGCCTGACGATGTCATGCAAAAGCTCAAGGCCAGCCTCGACCGCGCCTTGAGCGATGACGTGTTTCGCGCCTCCCTCGACAAGGTCGGGTTCACGCCGCTGCGCCCGAAGAGCCTGCCTGAGATCGACCAGTTCGTCGCCGCCGACGGCGCACGCTGGGCGCGCGTCATCAAGGCGCTCAACATCTCGCTGGATTAGCGCTTTCGGGTGAAAGCCTGCCCCGCACTGCATGCGGGGTAGACCGGTTGGCGCGAAGAAAATGTGTCAAAACAACAATCTGGAGTGTCGTTCCGATTCCATTGGAACGGAAACGGCTTTAGTGTCCGGCAACGCGGAAAAGCGGGGGGACAGGCATGAACTGGCGCGCATTGGCGGCGGCTTTGGTTTGCGGCCTCGTTGTGGCCGCGCCGCAAGGCCGAGGCGGCCGAATATCCGGCCCGTTCGATCAAGCTCGTCGTGCCCTATCCGGCAGGCGGCCCGACCGACGTGCTGGGCCGCATGGTCGGCGAATATCTCAGCCGCGACCTGAAGCAGTCGGTCGTGATCGAGAACAAGGGCGGCGCGCAAGGGGCGATCGGCGCCGAGGCTGTCGCGCATGCCGAGGCTGACGGCTACACCCTGCTGTTCACGGCGTCGTCGGTTCTTGAGCTCAATCCGATGCTCTACAAGAAGCTTTCCTACGATCCCGACCGTGAGCTTCGGGTGCTGGCGATCGTTACCGACACGCCGGCGGTCATGATCGTTCATCCTTCGGTTCCGGCGAAGTCGGTTGCCGAATTCGTCGCCCATGCCAGGCAGAATCCCGGCAAGCTGAATTTTGGTTCAGCCGGCACCGGCGGTGTCGGGCATCTTTCCGGCGAGATGTTCAAGCTCATGGCCGGCATCGACGATGACCCACGTGCCCTACAAGGGTGCAGGCCCCGCGCTGGCCGACCTTATCGCGGGTCACATCCAGGCGACATTCGAAACGTTGGGTACTGCGCTGCCGCCGATCAAGGCGGGACTGGTGCGGCCGCTCGGCGTAACCGCGCCGGGGCGCATCAGCGATTTGCCTGATTTGCCGACCATCGCCGAGAGCGGTTATCCCGACTACCGCGCCACCGTCTGGTATGGTGCTGCGGCGCCCGCCGGCGTATCGGTTCAGATCGCGGATACGATCCGCGCAAGCTTCAACCGCGCGCTGGATGACGAGGTGTTCCGCGCTTCGTTGACCAAGGTCGGATTCCCGCCGCAGCGCTCGCGCAGCCAGGCCGAGATCGATCAATTCGTTGCTGCCGACCGTGCGCGCTGGGCGGCGGTGATCAAGGCCCTCAACATCTCGCTGGACTAGCGTTTTTCGAGCGAAGTGGGTACCGATTTGCGTCAAACAAAAGAGCATCAGGAAATGGTTCGGGAAAGTGAAATCCGCGACGGTGAACTCACTGTCGATATGCCGCCGGCCCGTGACGCCGGCCTCGTCTTCATCGGCCGCATCCGCACGCCCTGGACGTCGCGCCTGATGACGCCGCGGCAGGGCCGTCACGACGGCCCGGTCTGCCGGCTGGAGATCTTCGAGCCGTGGGTGCCCGCGATCAAGGGCGTCGATTTCTACACAAATCTCGAAGTGATCTACTGGCTGCATCTGTCGCGCCGCGACCTCGTGCTGCAAAGCCCGAAGAACAACGGCAACACGCGCGGCACCTTTTCGCTGCGCTCGCCGGTGCGGCCCAATCCGATCGGCACCTCGATCGTCAAGCTGGTCGGCGTCGAGGGCAACGTCGTGCTGGTGCGCGGCCTCGACTGCCTCGACGAGACGCCGCTGATCGACCTCAAGCCCGACCGCTGCGAGTTCACGCCGCTGGCGCCGCCGCAGGCCGGCGATTTCGAGACGGAGTGATTTCGCTTCCGTGATGGAGAGGGGCTGACGATGTCATACGCCGCCGATCGCCGCAATTTTCTGAGGTTTCTGGCGGCCAGCCCGTTGCTCGCAAACACCGCGTTGGCGGAAGGGCTGCGATGGCCCGATCCGATGGAGTGGGCGCCGCACGACCCCGGCAAGCTGATTGCCGATCCCACGCAAGCCCTCAACGTTTTCGATTTCGAGCCTGTCATGAAGGCGAATGTGCCGCCCGCGCATTTCGGCTACATGGCGACCGGCGTCGACGACGAACTGACGCTGCGGGCCAACCGGGACGGCTTCCAGAAGTTCGAGTTGCGGCCGCGGCGGCTGGTCGATGTCAGCAAGATCGACATGAGCCTCGAGATTTTCGGTGCGAAATTCGACAGTCCGATCGTGATCGCGCCGACCGGCAGCAACCGGGCCTTTCACCCCGACGCGGAGATCGCCGTCGCCAAGGCAGCAAGCTCGGCAACCATCTGCAAATACTCTCGACGGTCGCCACGACTTCGATCGAGGATGCGATCGCCGCGCGCGGGGCGCCGGTCTGGTTCCAGCTCTATACCACGCAGAAATGGGAGGTCGCCGAAGCGCTGATCAAGCGCGCCGAGGGCGCGGGCGCACCGGCCATTGCCGTGACGCTCGATGTGCGATCGTCGGCGAAGTGGGAGACTTTTACCCGCTTGCGCCGCACCGACACGCGCGAATGCGGCAGCTGCCACGGGCTGTCGGATTATCTGAGCCGCAAGCCGAATTTCTCCGATATCATCGCTCGGCGGCGTCAGCGGCACCGCCGTCACCAACCTGACCTGGGACACGGTCAAACGCCTGCGTGACAGGGTCAAGGTCAAGCTGGTGCTGAAGGGCATCCTGACCGCCGAGGACGCCAGGCTCGCCGCTGATGCAGGTATTGACGGAATCGTCGTCTCCAACCATGGCGGACGCACCGAGGACGGCGTGTCAGGCACCATCACCGTGCTGCCCGAAATCGTCGAGGCCGTCGGCGGCCGGATGCCGGTGCTGGTCGACAGCGGTTTTCGTCGCGGCAGCGATATCGTCAAGGCGCTCGCGATCGGGGCGCGCGCGGTCTGTATCGGAAGGCCGTATCTGTGGGGGCTCGGCGCCTTCGGCCAGCCCGGCGTCGAGCGCGTGCTCGGCATCTTGCGCAACGAGACCCGCACCGCCATGCAGCAACTCGGCGCGCCGTCGCTGAAGGACCTGACGCCGGCGATGGTGCGGCGGGTTTGACCTTGTCTCTGACCCCGCTGCTCTGTATCAAGCCCGATCGCTGCGAATTCACCCCCGCTGGCGCCGCCGCAGGCAGGCAATTTCGAGACGGAGTGATGCTCCATGAAGCGGACAGGCCTGAGGCTTTTCACCGCGGTCATGCTATTCGGCCTCGCCGCAAGTGCGGCGGTGCGGGCGGAGTCGCCTCCGATCGTGGAGCACTATCCCGGCAAAGCCTTTGAGTCCACGACGCCGGAGGCTGCGGGTTGGTCCGCCGAAAAATTGGCGGAAGCAAAATCCTGGTCGCAGCAGATTGCGCCGTCCGCCGCTGTCATGATCGTTCAGCATGGCCTCGTTGTTGCCCAATGGGGCGACGTTGCGATCAAGTCCAATCTGCATTCGGTTCGCAAGAGCTTGCTGAGCGCGCTGATCGGTATTGCCGTCGACGAGCACAAGATCCGTCTCGGCGCGACCATGGAAAGCCTCGGTATAGACGACAATACGCCGGGCCTGACCCCGACCGAAAAAACTGCGACCGTCGGCGACCTCCTGAAGTCGCGGTCGGGCATCTACCACGCGGCGCTGTACGAAACGCCGGGGATGGCCCGGCGACGCCCCGCGCGCGGCAGTCATCCGCCCGGAACCTTCTGGTACTACAACAACTGGGATTTCAACGCGCTCGGGACGATCTATGAGCGCGCCACTGGAGATGGGATCTTCACAGCCTTGCAGGGCCGGATCGCACAGCCGATCGGGATGGAGGACTATCAGCCGGGCGACGGCGAATATTTCAAGGGCAAGGCCTCCGAGCATCCCGCCTATCCCATCCGCATGAGCGCGCGCGACCTGGCCCGGTTTGCGTTGCTGTATCTGCACGAGGGACGGTGGAACGGCCGGCAGATCATTCCGAGCGCATGGGTTCGCGAAAGTACGCAGTCCTATTCCGATGCGTTTCCCGACCAGGGGCGGGGGTACGGTTACGGATATCTGTGGTGGATCGGATTTCCCGATAACAACGGCGCACCGCTGGTCAAGGCCCCACCCGGCACCTTCGCCGCCATGGGTGCTGAGGGGCAGTATGCCTTCGTGATACCGGCCCACGATCTCGTCGTCGTTCATCGCATCAACAGCGATGTCCCGATCGGGCCGCTACCGGGCCAGCGCAAGCCCGAACCGACGACCCCGCAACTTGCGCGGCTGCTGTGGCTCATTCTGTCGGCGGCAGGCGACGGGGATGTCGGACCGGATGTCAGTCTGGCTCGCGCGACAGGCGATCGTCTCGCAGGCGAGGAAATCAAGGCGAAACTGACCGGAGCAACTTTTGCGGTCGGCGAGATGCTGAGCGGCGGCCCGTATCTATGGCAATTGCGCGCCGATGGGACGCTTTCGATCCTGGCGGGCGCCGAGCAGCGGGAACGCTTCACGGGTTCATGGCGCGTCGACGGCGATCGCCTCTGTCGAACGCTGAGCGAGCCCAACACGCGCGAGGCATGCTTCTCCGTTGTCGCAAGCGGCTCCCGGCTGCAACTGTTTACTGCGGATGGCCTAATGAGACTTGATGCGCGGGTGCAGTGAGGGCCGTTGGGTTCGCCGGGCCCGCTCTTGCAGCTCCGCTACCCCAGCGCCGCGATCAGTTTCGTCGCATTGTCTTCCAGCACCTTGACGTCTTCCTTGCGGCTCGCCGGCGGCAGCATGGCGACGCCGTCGTGGCGCGGCAGCACGTGCATGTGCAGGTGGAACACGACCTGTCCGCCGGCGGCTTCGTTGAATTGCTGGATGGTGATGCCGTCGGCCTTGAAGGCTTTCATCGCAGCGGCTGCGATCTTGTGCGCGCCGCGGGCGACATGGGCGTAGTCGTCGGGCTTGATGTCGAGGATGTTGCGGGCAGGGGCCTTTGGGATGACCAGCGTATGGCCGGGCGCGCGCGGCATGATGTCGAGGAAGGCCAGCACGTGGTCGTCCTCGTAGACCTTGTAGCAGGGGAATTCGCCGCGCAGGATCTTTGCGAAGATGTTGTTGGTGTCATAGGTGGACATGGTGGCTTCCTCGGGTTCGTCCAAATCTTAACTCGGCACGTTTTCGGTCAAGCCTCGTCGACGCTTTTGCGGAACGGCCCGGCCTCGGTGAGTTCCCGTCCGACTTCCGCGACATAGGCGCGCTCGCGCTTCAGATAATCCGCGATCGCCCGGCGCAGATCCGGATCGGCGATGTAGTGCGCCGAATAGGTCGTCTGCGGCAGGTACCCGCGCGCCAGCTTGTGCTCGCCTTGCGCGCCGGCCTCTACCGTTTTCAGGCCGCGCTCGATCGCAAAGTCGATCGCCTGATAGTAGCAGACCTCGAAATGCAGGAACGGATGGTGCTCGACCGCGCCCCAGTTGCGGCCGAACAGCGTATCCGAACCTACGAAATTGATCGCGCCGGCGATCCAGCGGCCGTTGCGGCGGGCCATGACAAGCATCACGTCACGGCTCATGCTCTCGCCGATCAGCGAGAAGAATTTTCGGGTCAGATACGGCCGGCCCCATTTGCGCGAGCCGGTCTCCATGTAGAACGCGAAGAAGGCGTCCCAGGCGTCCTCGGTGATATCGGCTCCGGTCAGGCGATGGATGGTAATGCCTGCGGAGACGGCTTCGCGCCGCTCGCGCCTGATCGCCTTGCGGTGGCGCGAATTCAGCGAGCCCAGGAAATCCTCGAAGGTCTTGTAGCCGTCGTTGCGCCAGTGAAACTGCTGGTCATTGCGCTGCAGGAATCCCTGGGCGCCCAGAAACTTTGCCTCCGCTTCGCGCGCAAACGTCACGTGCACGGAGGAGGCGTTGGTGGCGTTGCAGAGCGCCATCAGCCCGCTTGCAAGTGCAGTCCCGATCCGCTCGCGGTCGACGTCGCCGCGGATCAACAGCCGCGGCCCGGTGGCGGGCGTAAACGGCACCGAGGCCTGCAGCTTCGGGTAATAGCGGCCGCCGGCGCGCTCATAGGCGTCCGCCCAGCCGCGGTCGAAGACGTATTCGCCTTGCGAATGCGATTTCAGATAGCAGGGCACGAGGCCTGCGATCTTGCCGTCGAGCCGGGCCACGAGGTGCCGCGGGCCCCAGCCGGTGCGTGCGCAGGCCGACCCGGAAGCTTCGGCCGCGGCAAAAAATGCATGGGAAACAAAGGGGTTATAGCCGACTGTTGAATCCTGACACGAATCGCCTGTGACGGCGGCTGAGGCCAGCGTGTCGAGGTTTTCGAGGCTGTCCGGATTGGGCCTCGAATTGGCACAGGCGTCCCATTCCGCAGCCGGAATGTCGGTTGCGGAGGAGACGGCTTCGAGGGTGATTTCGGATGACGCCATCTATGAATTCGGACCGGTCCCTCATTGCGATCAGCCATCGCGATGGTGACCAGCGCCACCAAAGATCGTGCATTGCCCGCGCTACTTCAAGACCGTGCGGCGCGGGTCAGGTTCCCGGCGGCAAACCTCAGGGAGTAAAGCCCTCGAAGATCATCTGGTCGGCGTGGCGTGCGGCGCGGGCGCGCTGATCCGGGGTCCGGACGGTCCAGGTCAGCAGTGGCAGGCCGAAAATATGACGGGCGACCCAGGGTGCCACCGCCGGCAGTTCATTGACCCAATAGGCGACGAAATGCGGCCGGGTGCGGAAGGCGTGGCGCAAATGCGTCATGCCCTGGCGCTGCGCCACTGAAGCTTCCGGCCACTCGTCCGCGGTATATTCACGCTCGGCGACGATGCCGCGGGGACGCTGTGGGATCAGTTCGCGCAGCGCGATCACCTGGTCGGGATCGAACGACATGCCGACCGCGGGTCCCGAATAGGCGGCGAGCACCTCCGCCATCCGCGACACCAGTTTGCGGTCGCCGTCAAAATGGCTCTTTACCTCGATCACCAGTGGCACGCGGCCGGCGACGAGGGCGCAGAGGTCGCCGAGCGTCATCATTCGCTCGGCCGTATTATGGAATTTGACCGCCTTCAGTTCGGCCGCGGTCTTGCCCAGCAACGCGCCGGAGCCCTCGGTGAGGCGTCCGAGCGCATTGTCGTGATGCACCATGGCCTCGCCATCGGCGGTCAGTTGAATGTCGCATTCGATGGCGAAATTGCCATCGATGGCTGCTTGCGCCGCCGCCGGCATGTTCTCCAGGACGCCGCGTGCGGCGTCGTGCAGGCCGCGATGCGCGACCGGCCGCGCGGTCAGCCAATCAGGCGCACGCATGTTGTCAGGAGACCTCGAACACGCCTTCGACCTCGACCGACGCATCGGCAGGCAGGGAAGCGACGCCGACGGTGGTTCGGGCATGGCGGCCCTTGTCGCCGAAAGCTGCGACCATCAGGTCGGACGCGCCGTTGAGCACCTTGGGCCCATCGAGATAATCCGGCGCCGAATTGACGAAGCCGCCGAGCCGCACCACGCGGACCACCTTGTCGAGATCGCCGAGGGCTGCCTTGATCTGAGCCAGCAGATTGACCGCGCAGGTCTTGGCCGCCTCGTAGCCCTGTTCGGTTGAGACGCCGGCGCCGAGCTTGCCCTTGGCGACCAGCTTGCCTTCGGCATTGGCGCAAACCTGGCCGGAGACGAACAGCAGGTTTCCGGTGCGCACGAAGCCGACATAATTTGCCATGGCGGCACGGGGTTCAGGCAGGGCCACGCCTTGTGCCGCCAGCTTTTGTTCGACCGTACCCGCCATGTTCCGTCCCCGTCTGAATTGACCAAATGCCTGAACATTCTCAGGCCGGCATTGTTTCGCGCATCACGCGCAAGGTTGCAAGCGAGAGCGGATCGGCGTCGGGCGTCGCGGTCCGACACAAATTCTGCCGAAAGACGCCGAAAAGCATGGCATTCGGGCGTCAAATTCCTATGTTTTCGTGACGCTGCCCTAGTTGCGACGCAATAGGGCCGACAGTAATGTATCGAATCTTCATCCGCTCAAGGAGAACCCATGGCTCGACCGTTCCGGATTGTGTCCCGTGCTTTGATGCTGACCATCGCAGCCGTTGCAACAGGACCTGTTTTCCAGAACGGACCAGCGATGGCGGCGGCGAGCGGGCCGTTTCTTTCCCATCAGGCGCTCTATGAGTTGAGACTGGTCAAGTCGCGCGGCTCCAACGCCATCAGCGGCGCGCGCGGCCGCATCCTCTACAATTTTTCCGGCAGCGCCTGCGAGGGTTACACCTCCGAGTTCCGCCAGGTATCGGAACTCGACAGCGGCGAGGGCAAGCTCACGCTCAGCGATTTGCGCTCGTCGTCGTGGGAGGACGCCGCCGGCAAAAGCTATCGCTTCAAGATCGACGCGCGGATGAACGACAGCGATTCCACGCCGGTCGATGGCACCGCCGAGCGGACCGGCGATCACATCACGGTCAAGCTGAAGCAGCCGGTGGCGAAGACCTTCAATCTCGACGGCAATATCGTGTTCCCGACCGAGCAGATCCAGCACATCATCGCCGCCGCCCGCGAAGGCAAACCGGTGCTGGAGCTGATGGTGTATGACGGCTCGGACAATGGCGAGAAGGTCTACAACACGCTGTCGGTGATCGGGCGACCGATCCCGGGCGACAAGACCATCGCCTCGCCCGATCCCTCCACCGCCAACGACCAGATGAAATCGCTGACGCGCTGGCCGGTCACGGTCAGCTATTACGACCGCGACGCCAAGGCCAAAGACGGCGAGCAGACGCCGGTTTATGCGATGTCGTTCGAATTGTTCGAGAACGGCGTCTCCCGCGCGCTGGTGCTGGACTACAACGACTTTGTGATTTCGGGCGCGATGGGCAAGTTCGACGTCAAGGATTCCAAGCCGTGTAAGTGAGCGGCGAGGGCGCCCACCACGTGATCCGTCACCCTGAGGAGCGCGCACTTGCGCGCGTCTCGAAGGGCGACGGTCCGAGTTCTTTCCGCGCATCCTTCGAGACGTACGCCTTCGCTCTTCGTGCTACGGCGGCAAGCGCTCTGGCCAACAACAAGACATACTTTTGCATTCTCGCGGCTCGTTTCGCCCGAGGTTTTCAAATTCGCTTCGCCCTCTTCAAACAGAGGGCGCAGGGAATGCCGGGTGCGCGCTGCACCCGCGGTCTCATGTGCAATGGGTAGAAGAAGTGCGCACATGAGCATACAGGGCAGCGGAGAGCATCCGACATTCCCTGCGCAATGGCTTTACGGCTTATAACGTGCTCTCCCCGGAGAACGGCTCTTTTGCCTCCGTTGCGCCCTGAGAAGCAGTTGCCTCCAGGTGCATTGACGCCAGCACCGCGACGTCAGGACCACACGTCTTTGCCGTACGCTCTCATGCCGTTCGCTATC
Source organism: uncultured Alphaproteobacteria bacterium (assembly GCA_963742665.1). Taxonomy (GTDB): domain Bacteria; phylum Pseudomonadota; class Alphaproteobacteria; order Rhizobiales; family Xanthobacteraceae; genus Bradyrhizobium. The sequence goes on along the minus strand of CAVUNH010000002.1, from coordinate 8,607 downwards.
GGCATTGCCAGCGTCCACCGCGACCCGCCCCACGATCGTGGCGATCATGATACGCCCCTCTGGTCGGGACGGGATGGGATGTGATGTAGCGGTGATTTGGGGTTCGGATAAAGCGAAATATTTTTTATTTCGGGGCTTGACACGAATTCCGAAAATCGGAACTCGTGATTTGCCCGTCGGGTTAGCGGCCGTTTTAGTGTGTTCGCTTGTTGGCACGAAACCGAGATAGCCCGACGTCCGTCTTGAGTCGCTTTCGCGGTGTAAAGCCGGAAGTCAGACTTTGGGATCGTCAGGGCAGCTTTTGCCCAAAGGCGAAGTGGCGGTTACTGGATGACTTCATCCGCGAGTGTGAGCATCGTGGGCGGGATGTCGAGGCCAAGGGCAGTCGCATTTAGGCAACAACTCCGGTAAATCTGACCCATCCAGATCTTGCCCGTCGCCTCGCTTGGGACATTCCACTAAAAACGTGCGTGTAGCGTTCTTTCGGGGACCGTGCCGCGGAGTTGGGGCAATGAAAGCCTTGCAGGCCACCTGCATCGTGGGTGCCATAACATTCACGGGGATGGTTAGCGGAAACACGCCAGGCGCGACCGTACTGAACGCGATGCCGGAAGTGGCTGTGAGCGCCGAGACGCCCGGTGCGGCTGCACGCTCCGCCGCCGTGCCGGAGGCATCTGCCGGACGTGGAACAGCGCTTGGAGCAGAGCTTGGCTCGGTGCCGGTGTCGGTTTCCGGACCATCGTTGATGGCCCAAGACGATTCTATCGAGACAAAATCGGTGGACTTGGGCCACCATGACGCCGCCCGACCGGCGCAGTCAACGCGCGATGCGTCAAACGATACCTCCAACCCGGCCCCGGTGACGCAGGATTTCCGGTATCTCATCTATTACGTCTGGTCCGAACTGCCGCCTGCCGAGAAGCCGGCGGCTATCGTCTTAACTTCACTCAAGGACACCCCGGTCGGAACGCCGGTCGACGAGATCAAGCGCGCTTCCGAAGCTTTCGGTCTGGATTTCAATTTCATGAAAGCGGTTGCCAAGATCGAGTCCGGTTTCGATCCCCAGCAACGCACCGGATCGTATATCGGCCTGTTCCAACTGAGCGAATATGAGTTCAGCAAATTCGGCTCCGGGCAGATTTGTAGTTCCCGCGACAATGCCGTTGCGGCGGCCTACAAGGTCATTACCGAAGGCATCCTGTTCGAGTGGGTGACGCGCCGGAAGCCGAGCTTGAGCGATCTTTACTTGATTTATCAACAAGGCTGGGAAGGCGCCGCCGAGCACATCAGCCAGCCTGATCGCATCGCTTGGAAATCCATGTGCGCCACTAGCGAAGGCAGAGCGAAAGGCGAAAAGTGGTGCAAACGCGCGATCTGGCGGAATACCCTTCCCACCATCAAACGCGCGTGGAAATCGGTCGACAAGCTGACATCGGAGGCGTTCGTCGGAATGTGGCGCGCGCGGGTTGCTGAATTTTATTCGAAATACATGGCCACCGCCGCCGCCGGACAGGCGAACCAGTAAATTCCGTTGAGTGGGGTGCTGCCGCACCCTCGGCCCGAGTGGGGTCTCAACTTCGCGATTTAGGAATTGTCGCTCAGGGGGTGATCGACCGGGTGCCGATGTGCTTGTGGTTCAAAACGGACATGCTGAGCGCTAGCCAGCGGAAGTTGTTTTTCAGAGCCGGAAGTCGCTTTTTGACCCCCATAGCGGACCTATCGACCAATCGCGCAATTGGATCCATCGTGATTGTCATTGGGCGGTCGCCAAATGGTCGATCGGAATTGGGCAACCACTTTGGCGTCGTGCAATGATGGCTGCTGGCCGGCGACCCGATGCCGGCGTTCCTCAGCGGCCCAGGCCCGCGCCCGACGCCCACGCCAGCCTGCTGAAGCTGCCACCCCCTCAAATTATTTTTTGTGCCGCGACCCCGGCGCCGGGTTTGCGCCCTCTTGTCTGGGTGAATGCGCCATAGCGGCGCGTCACCAACCGGAGCACAGAACCATGTGGTATAGGAAGAACGTTGGCGGGTGGGAGCGCGCGGCCAGGCTGATCGGCGGGGGCTTGATGCTCATCTGCGGCGTGGTTGCGCTGCACGCTTCGCCGCTCGGGCTACTGCTCAGCGGCGCGGGTGTCGTGACGCTGGTCACCGGCGTGTTCGGCTATTGCCCTGCCTGCGCCATCGCCGGGCGCGAGCCACTGAAGGGGTGACCGCCTTGGCGCGCGTATCAGACGATCTCTTGCTCGCGGCACAGTCGGGTGACCGGCACGCGCTGACACAGCTATTGGTGGCGCTGCAGCCGGACATTCGACGCTACGCCCGGCGCCATTGCCACCGCACCTCGGTCATCGAAGATGTGGTGCAAGAAGCACTCATCGTCGTGTACCGGCGCGTGGGCACGATCCGCAGTCCAGCCGCACTCGCCGGCTGGCTGGTGACCGTCATCGCGCGCCTTTGCATGCTGCCGGCGCTGATGCTGATGCGCGGAGTCGAGGAGCTCGCCAGCCTGGAAGAGTCACGCGAGCTCGCAAAGGTCCCGCCGGACGAGTTACGCATGGACTTGGTCAATGCGATCAAGTCGCTTTCGCCGTCCCATCGCGAAGTGCTGCTGCTGCGAGATCTCGAAGATCTGACGATTGGGGAAATCGCCGGGCGGCTCGGCGTGACGCGCGAAGCGGCCAAAAGCCGCCTGCGCCGCGCCCGCACATTGGTGCGCGAATACCTGCTCGGCACAAAGGACAGCGGACGAGAGAGCACATGAATTACTTTCGTGGAGTCGGCATGTTCGGGAGCGCCTTCCTCGGCGCGCACCTGATGCGCGGCGCAGCTGCGGCGGCGCTACTCGCTTGGGCCATCGTCCACCAGACCGCGCACCCTTGGCTATCCTTGGGCGCGGGCGTTGCCGCCCTCGTCGCGCTACGCGGATGCCCGATGTGCTGGACTGTGGGCTTGGTCGAGACGCTTTCGCAAGGCCGTCGCGATTCAACGATCAGATAGTTGTTGGCGTGCGTGAGCCGGCGCCTCGATGTCGGGGCTGGCGCGGCACGGTCGATGAAGATGGGCAATACTGCCTCGCCGTGACGCTATGATGCAACGTTCAATTTTGCACGACTGGTGCCCCGGGGTGTTCGTGAGCCGCCGATACTGCTACGATGATCACCCCGGATTTTGGATGGAGCCACCGCCTACTTCCGTTGAACGCGCTGACCGGACATGGCTGCACTAACCTTGCGACAGGACGGGAAGGAGGTACCGTGCCGAAAACGATCGCGATATTGGGCTCCGCCCTCTTCTTTGCGGTTGCGCCCAGCACAGTGGCGGGGCTCGTTCCCTGGTGGATTACGCGTTGGGAGTTTCGGCCGCCCTTCTTCGATCTCGACGCGACGCGCGCCGTCGGGATCCTGTTGATCGTCGCCGGTCTGCCCGGGCTTGTCGACTCGTTTGCGCGCTTTGCGCTGCAAGGATTGGGCACGCCGGCGCCGATCGCACCGACGCAGAACCTCGTGGTGACGGGTCTTTATCGCTACGTGCGCAATCCTATTTACGTTGCCCTTGTCGCCGTCATTCTGGGCCAAGCGGCCTTGTTCGGCGACCAGCGCCTTCTTGCGTACGGTGTGTTGGTGTGGCTCGCCTTCCACGCGTTTGTCGTGGGGTACGAGGAGCCGGTGCTCGTTCAGCAGGTTCGGAACGGAGTACGAGGATTTCCGGGCCAACGTCCCGCGCTGGATTCCGCGGCTCACGCCCTGGCGAGCCGCATAAGACCGCCAGCCAACCAATGGGGCGAACGGGGACGACAGAACTCAAAACCGGCTGCGCACTACAGCACCCTGTTCCAATAGTCGACGTTCGCGGCGCAAGCCGACCATCTGCTTTGGAATTTTCAGCGAGAATTTTGAGGCGTCGGCTTTTGGCACAAAGCGGACATGGCGCGAGCCGAAGGCGCAATGCGCCGTTCGTGTGTTTTGCTGCGCACGATATCGGATGATCGTCATGTGTATGATTGACGGGCGGAGATTTCTATAATACAACGGCGACGTCTGAGAAAGGCAGATTACGCCTTTCTCACCGTCCGACCACTCTGGTCGAGAGCGCCGTACCCGGATAACCTGTCGCCAACCAAACACGTCAGGGAGACGCGGATATGAGCAAGATCGAGAAACTTCGGCCAAGCGGACTGCACAACAATCCGGCCTATTCCCACGTCGTCAGGGCTTCGGGCGCGCGAACGATATATCTTGCCGGACAAGTCTCCACCGATGAGGAGGGACGGCTGGTCGGCGAGGGCGATCTGGCTGCGCAGACCACACAGGTGATGCACAATATCGGCCTGGCGCTGAAAGCCGCCGGCGCGACCTATGCCGATATCGTCAAGATCACCACCTTCGTCGTTGGCTACAAACCGGAGCTTCGCCCCATCATCGGCAAGGCGCGTTCCGCCTTCTTTGAAGGTATCGAGCCGCCGGCGAGCACGCTCGTCGGCGTCTCGGCGCTGGCAGCTCCTGAATGGCTGATCGAGATCGAGGCCGTCGCGGCGTGGATTGCGCTGGCTCGTCAATGCCGGGGCGAAGAGGAGGCGCCGGCTATTCCTCTTCCTCCTCGTCCTTCTCCGGCCCCTCATACGCAATGCCCCTGATGACGGCGGCATTGCCGAATTTCTTGCGCAAATCATCGATCGCGCGTTCGGCGTGGGCGGAGCGGCGATCGAGCATGTCGCTGTCGTCGGCTTGCGATCCCGCGCGCAGCGCGCTGACGCCGGTGCCCATCAGGCGAAACGCGGTGCCGTCGATTTCCTTCGCCAGCATCTCGCGGGACACTGCAAAAATCTTCGCCGCCAGTTGCGTCGGCGCAGGAATCGATTGCGAGCGGGTGCGCTGGCGGAAATCCGCGGTCTTCAGCTTCAGCGTGATGGTGCAGCCGGCAAGGCTGCCGTTCTTCAGCCGCGACGAGACCTTCTCCGACTGTCGCCACAGGATCTTTTCCAGCGTCGCGAAATCGCGGATGTCTTTCTCGAACGTGGTCTCGCTGGAAATCGTCTTGGCGCCGCGATCGGGCACCACGTGCGGTCGTCGATGCCGCGCGCCAGCCGCCACAGCCTGCGGCCTTCGGTGGCGAACTGCTTCATCAGGTCGACTTCGTCGGCGCGCTGCAGATCCGCAATGGTGCGGAAGCCGCGCTGCAGCAGTTTTTCCTGGGTCGCCGGTCCGACGCCATAGATGAACCCGACCGGCCTGTCCGCCAGCATTTCGCGCGCTTCGTCCTGGTCGAGCGCGGCAAAGCCGCGGGGCTTGTCGAGATCGGAGGCGATCTTGGCGAGGAATTTGTTGCAGGACAGGCCGACCGACACCGTGATGCCGATGTCGCGCTCGACGTCGCGGGCAAAGCGCGCCAGCACTTTTGCGGGGATCATGCCGTGGACGCGCTGGGTGCCGGAAAGATCGAGAAACGCCTCGTCGATCGACAGCGGCTCGACCAGCGGCGTCAGCGTCTGCATGGCCTGGCGCACCTCGCGGCCGACCCGGACATATTTGGCCATGTCCGGTCGAGATCACGATCGCCGAGGGGCAGAGCGCCAGGGCCTTGAACATCGGCATCGCCGAGCGCACGCCATAGGTCCGCGAGATGTAGCAGGCGGCCGACACCACGCCGCGCTTGCCGCCGCCGATAATCACCGGCTTGTCGGCGAGTTCCGGATTGTCGCGCTTCTCGACGGTGGCGTAGAACGCGTCGCAGTCGATATGCGCCAGCGACAGTGCGGCAGCGCATGGTGGCGAACCAGGCGAGGGGAGCCGCATTCGCTGCACCGTCTGGCCTTGATGTCGAGGTCGCCGAGGCAATCCCGGCAAAAACAGCGCGGCCCGTCACTTGCCTGCGCCAGCGCGCTCACGGCACGTCGCGCTCCCAATGCGGGTCGCCCAGCGCTTGCCGGGCGGCGGCGATGTTGGTCGGATGCAGCTCGGACGCCGCCGCAAACGCCTTCACGGTTGCGTCATCGCGCATGACGAAATCGAGCACATGAGCCAGAAATTGCGGGTCGGCGGCGGCCGTGCGCAGCGTCTCCGGGCCGATTCCGCTTTCGGCCAGAAACAGGCCCAGCCGCTCAGGCTCGGCGGCAATGAAGGACAGCGCCTGAATCGCAACGATTTCAGCGACTTCCCGGGGGTTGTGAACAGGCTTTTTCAACAGATGGGTTTGCCTTTCCGTTAACTTATGGTCTCTAGTTTGAGACCATCATGCCCGAGTCTGCGGAATGTGTTCAAGCAAGTGGAAACCGCTTCGCGAAAAGATGGCAGCTGTTTGCAGAAAAACGGCACCTGGATTTAACGGGTTAGAGCGAATCTGACGCTAGTTTGATTTCACTTTTCGACAAGTCCGGAGGCGGGTGCCGATGCACCGCAAGACCGGGCCTGTTTCTCGAAATGAGTGCGTGAAACCAGTTCTTGGGACAAGGGAGGGACGGGATGGCCAAAACCGTCCTGATCGTGGAGGACAACGAGCTCAATATGAAGCTCTTTCGCGACCTGTTGGAAGCGCATGGCTATCAGACCTCCGGCACCAGCAATGGTTTCGAGGCGCTCGATCTCGTCCGCAAGCTGCGGCCCGATCTGATCCTGATGGATATCCAGCTGCCGCAGGTCTCCGGGCTCGAGGTCACGCGCTGGATCAAGGATGATCCGGAGCTGCGCGCGATCCCGGTGGTCGCGGTCACGGCTTTCGCCATGAAGGGCGACGAGGAACGCATCCGCGAAGGCGGCTGCGAGGCGTATTTGTCCAAGCCAATTTCGGTCGGAAAGTTCATTGAAACGGTGCGTCGTTTTATCGGGTAGGAGTGAGTTTCGATGTCTGCGCGTATTCTGGTCGTCGATGACGTTCCGGCCAACGTCAAGCTCCTGGAAGCCCGCCTGTCGGCGGAGTATTTCGATGTGCTGACCGCGACCAACGGCGCCGAGGCGCTGGATATCTGTTCGCGCGCCGAATGCGACATCATCCTGCTCGACGTCATGATGCCCGACATGGACGGTTTTGAGGTCTGCCGGCGCCTGAAATCCAATCCGGCCACCCATTTCATTCCGGTCGTGATCATCACCGCGCTCGACAGCCCGGCCGACCGTGTGCGCGGGCTCGAGGCCGGCGCCGACGACTTCCTGACCAAGCCGGTCTCCGACGTCGTGCTGATCGCCCGCGTCCGTTCGCTGACGCGGCTGAAGATGATGACCGATGAGCTGCGCATGCGCGCTATCACCTCGCTCGAAATCGGCATGGAAGCGCCTGAACGCACCGCGGTGGCCGACAAGGGCTTCGGCGGACGTATCCTTCTGGTCGACGACCGCCCGTCCTCCTACGAGCGGCTGGCGCCGATCCTCTCCGCCGAACACACCGTCGATGTCGAGTCCAATCCGTCCGAAGCGCTGTTCCACGCCGCCGAAGGCAATTACGACCTGCTGATCGTCTCGCTCAGCCTCGAAAACTTCGATGGCTTGCGGCTGTGCAGCCAGGCGCGCTCGCTCGAGCGAACCCGCCAGGTGCCGATACTGGCGATCTCGGATGCCGACAACAACGCGCGGCTGCTGCGCGGACTCGAAATCGGCGTCAACGACTATCTGTTGCGCCCGGTCGACAAGAACGAATTGCTGGCGCGCGCGCGCACCCAGATCCGCAAGCGGCGCTATACCGATCATCTGCGCGACAACGTGCAGAACTCGATCGAAATGGCGATCACCGACGTGCTGACGGGCCTGCATAACCGCCGCTACATGGAAAGCCATCTGGCGACGCTCGCCGAACAGGCCTCGAGTCGCGGCAAGCCGCTGGCGCTGATGATCCTCGACATCGATTTCTTCAAGGCCATCAACGACAATTACGGCCACGACGCCGGCGACGACGTGCTGCGCGAGTTCGCCGTGCGCATCCGCAAGTCGATCCGCGGCATCGATCTCGCCTGCCGTTACGGCGGCGAGGAATTCGTCATCGTGATGCCGGAAACGGACCTGCACGTCGCCGGCATGGTCGCCGAGCGGCTGCGCCGTTCGATCGCGGGCGAAACGTTTGCCGTCAACAAGGGCACAAAGCGCATCGAGGTCACGATCTCGATCGGGCTGTCGACGCTGGAACGCAAGGGCGAGGCGGTCGGCGACGTGCTCAAGCGCGCCGATACCGCGCTGTACCGCGCCAAGCATGACGGCCGCAACCGCGTGGTGGTTTCCGCGGCGGCGTAGCGCCCGGAAACAAAATCGCGAAAACAACCCCATCCAAAGTAGAATGGGCCCCGGCGCACGGTATTGTTGTACTGTATTCGCTGCGCGGTGAGAGCTACCGCCCGCGCTTCACCGCTTCATACGCCAGCCGCTTGAATTCGAACGAGAACGGATGGACGAACGACATGTGGCGTTGCGCCATCATTATGCCCGCCATGTTGCGCTTCGGCGAGATCCACCATTGCGTGCCCGCCAGGCCGCCCCAATAGAGTTCGCCTGCCGCATCGGGATGATCGAAAGGTGAGGGTTTCAGGATCAGCCCGCCGGTCAGCGCGTGCGCCTTGCCGGGTTGCTCGCCCATCAGGGCGAAGCGGATCCACTGACCATCAGGCAGTTGGTTGGCGGTCATCTGC
>CAVUNH010000001.1:0-171202 GCA_963742665.1 uncultured Alphaproteobacteria bacterium | reverse complement strand
CGGTGCACGGTGCGACTCTGAAAGTCATGTCTATTGGTATACATTTTCCCTCGAGTTGATGCGAGAATGGGAGTGGTCCGAACGCTATCCGGGCCAAGCCGAAATTCTGCGCTATCTGAATTTCGTGGCCGACAAGTTCGACCTGAAACGCGACATTCGATTTTCAGGACCCGCGTTACGTCGGCGCACTACGACGAAGCGGCCAATCGCTGGCACGTCCGTACAGACACGGGCGAGACCTTCATCGCAAAATATCTCGTCACCGCCGTCGGCTGCCTGTCCACTGCCAACGTGCCCGCCATTCCGGGGCTGGAGATGTTCAAGGGTTATTGGTACCATACAGGGCAGTGGCCGCATGAGGGCGTCGACTTTGCAGGCAAGCGCGTCGGCATGATCGGTACCGGATCGACGGGTATCCAGGCTGCTCCGGTGATTGCCGCCCAAGCCAAGCACCTGACCGTGTTTCAGCGTACTGCGAACTATTCCGTACCGGCACGCAATGTCCCGCTGACGGCGGACTTCAAGCAATACGTCAAGGACAATGCCAGCGAAATACGTGCGACAACGCATCAAACCTACAATGGCATGGGATTCAAGGTCCAGGAACGCAAAGCGGTCGACACTCCGCCAGAGGAGCGCGAGAGGATTTATGAGGCGGCGTGGGAGCGCGGCGGGCTGCAGTTCCGCGCATCGTTTCAGGACATGCTAATTTCCAAGGAAGCGAACGATACTGCTGCCGACTTCATCAAGAGCAAGCTCCGCTCGATTGTGAAGGATCCCAAGACCTCGGCAGTCCTGTCGGACATTGATCATCCCTACGCGGCCAAGCGGCCGCCGATCGATACCAACTATTTCGAGACCTACAATCGGCTGAACGTCACGCTCGTCGACGTGAAGGCTGCGCCAATCCGGCAGATCTCGGAGATGGAATCCGCACGGAGGAGGCGGAGTATCCCGTCGACATCATTGTTTTCGCGACAGGGTTCGATGCGATGACCGGACCGCTGCTCAGGATGGACATTCGCGGACGGGGCGGCATCGCGCTGAAGGATGTCTGGGAGGCAGGACCGCGCAATTATCTGGGCCTGCAGGTCGCTGGTTTTCCGAACCTGTTCACCATCACGGGGCCCGGCAGTCCATCCGTTCTGTGCAACATGCCGGTGGCCATCGAGCAACATGTCGACTGGATAACCGATTGCATCGATCACATGCGGGCTAACGGGCTGGAACGGATCGAGGCACGGGTCGAGGCCGTCGAGAAGTGGGTGACGGAGGTCAATGAGGCTGCCGCCCGGACGCTACTGCCGCTGGCAAAGCATTCTTGGTATCTCGGGGCGAATATTCCGGGCAAGCCGCGGGTGTTCATGCCGTATGCTGGCGGCTTGGTCCGCTATCGCGAGATCTGTCAGGATGTGGTGGCGCACGACTACGAAGGTTTCGCTCTGTCATAAACCTGTCCGTTCGTTACCGACCTCATCCGCGCTGCGCTCGGTCTCGAATTGCACGAGACCGCGGTGGTTGCCGAACCTTCAAGAGGGCTCGAGCGCTTCGCCAAACCGTAATGAAGCCTTTCGCCCCCTCGGGCTTTAGGTACTTTAGGCGAACGCTTTCGGATGCGGGCCCAGTCAGCCAGCGCGTGTTCGTGTCCGGGCACGAGCTGGATGGTGAACTGCGTGTAGCCCGCGCTGCGCAGCGCCTCGATGCGCTGCTTGATCTCGGCCTCGCTTGCCGTGAAAGAGGTGGCGCTGATTAACTCGGCGCTGACAAAGCGCTTCTCCTCGGGCTTCACGAACATCAAGTGCCCGCGATGGTTCTGCAGGTAGGGCGCATCCTTCTCGAAGTCGCGCGCCAGGTTGATATAGCCTTGCACCTCGGGCCTGGTCCTCGACACCATCGTCGCACCTGGCGCCAGTCCGGCCAGCGCCTCATCCGCCGCGCGATGCAGCATAACCGCGGCGCGCGGGCCCGCTTGTGCCATCGCGCGTTCCGAGTTTGCGGGTTCACCGTCTTTCAGCACGCAGCCTAACGCAAAGGCCGTCGCCTGAAGATCGCCCATCGCATGGCCGGCTCTCGACCACGCGTCCCGCATGGCCTCGACTTCCTTGATGCCGTTCTCGACATTGCCGACGAAGTAGATCCAGCCCGCCTTGAGCTTGGCTGTCAGCGCCTGGGTGCGCGGCCCGAAGGCCGAGAGATGGAGCGCGATCGGATCTTTGGTGTTGAACAGAGGCAGCTCGGGATTCAGGAAACGTATCTTCCTCTTCTGCCCTTCCATCTCGAACTCGACCGTCTCACGGCCCAGCAGGCCATAGACCTGGTGGATGTAGGTCTCCATGTCCTTTACCTTGATGGCGCCAAAGCCCATCGCCCGCCGCGCGGTGAACCCCGTGCCGACGCCGAAGTCGATGCGGCCCGGCGCGAGCTGGTTCAGCGTCGCCAGCGCATTGGCGGCAACCGGGGCAATGCGGTTCGACGGCACCAGCACGCCGGTGCCGAGGCGGATGCGCTTGGTGTTCACGGCCGCCGCGCCCAGGGCGACGAAACAATCGGCGCTCAGACATCCGTGTGTCGTAGAACCAAGCATGGGTGAAGCCGAGCTCCTCGGCTTCCTTGGTGACCTTCCAGGAATCTTGCGGCCGTTGGCAGGGCGATACCGAAATCCATTCGTCTCCTCCGTCAATTCTTCGTTGTCTTCACTCGTTCTCTCCGCCGCTCGAACCCTGGCACCCCGGGCATCACGCGGGGGATACGGTTTCGACCGGGCTGGAAATGGCCCGGATCGATTGTTCGATCCCGGCGCTCGCTTGCGAACGTATCGCGCTGTCGCTCACAGTTCGTCGAGGAACGGACGACTGTGACTTCGTGATCTAGGCCTCCTCAGCCGAACCTTGGCCGACGCGGCGCCGCCGAGATGGCCGCGGATGGTCGAAATCTCTATATACTGGGCGTTCTGACGCCGGCATAGAGTTCGCGCGAAAGATAGGCCGGGATCGTGCGATCAGTTTGGCTGGTCAATAGCAACACCTTCGCCTGAATCTTCGCCAGCGCCGCCTTCATATCACCGCCACACTGTGCCCACGCATCATGGTTGCGCGAGGCCAGATAGCGGATGATCAGCGCGTTGGCGTGTCCCACGTCTTGGACCAACCGGTGCCGAACGTCATCAGCGTCGGCGACCTCAGGCCATGCTTCCAGCACGTTGCGTCCCAACAGATCCGGAGCGGGCACCCCCGAACTTGGAATAGCTGTCATTGTAGACCACGTGCCAATCAGCCGTCGAAGCGAATCGTTCGGGTCCTGCTCCGCACGCGCCCAGACTTCCGTCTGCCGGTACCGGACCGCCGCCGGTTCACTTCGCGGTGCCGTCCCCACTAGGAATTCGAATCACATCGAATAAAGCCCTGGGCGCCGGCGCGAAATGATCGATCGCGTAGGAAGCCGTGCAGGTGCCTGAAGTCTTCGATTGGAAATAACTCACCAGCGGCCACGGGTTAGTCGGCATACGGCGGCCAGATAGCGGCCTCACCGAATTGTTTACCCCCCTGTTTACCCCGAAGCAATTGCGGGGATGGGGATGTTAGCTAAGTATTTGATTTTTTTGGTACAGTTGGGTGGGCTCGAACCACCGACCTCCTGTTCCACAGACAGGCGCTCTAACCAACTGAGCTACAACTGCATCCTGCACGAAAGCCCCCGAAAAAGGGGGTCGCGAATGGGCCGGAAACTAGGTGCAACGCCCCGCTTTGGCAAGGCCGCGGAGCACCCGTTTATAGTCGTTTTGAGGGCCCGCGAAGTTCATTTGCCTTTTCCGCGAAGGGATTGAAGGCCAGTCCGGCGGCGCGGGCAAACACCCCTGAAAAACAAGAAGCCCGGGCTCGCTGCCCGGGCTTCTCTAACCTTCAGGCCGATCGATCAGGCGGCCGGCTTGTAGAACTTCGCAGCCGAGGCCTTGATCGGTTCGACGGTTTCGGTCGCGACCTTCTGGCCAAGCTCGGTGAGCTCCTTGGCCTGGGTCGAGAACGTCTCGAACTGCTTGCGGGCGTGCGAGGTCCACAACTCCATCGCGGCCGCCGGCGTCTTCACGCCGAACAGCTCTTGCGCGAAATCGAGCGAGGCCGTGGTGTTGGCCTTGAAGAATTCGAGCATCTTGGCGGAGTAGGCGCTGGCGCCCTTGCTGGCCGAGGTGAAGACGGCCTCGATGGTGCCGTTATGGGTCTCGGCGGCATCCTTGAACTTGGCGTAGCTGTCGCGGGCCTGCGAAACGCCCTTTTCGGCAAACGCACGCATCTGCTCGGGGACTTCGAAGGGAATGATAGAGGCAGAGAAGGGATCGGTCGAATTGGTCATTCACATGCTTCCTTCGCAACGGGGTGATAAGTGTGTGACCGCTCGCGCACGCCGATCGGCGAAATCGCCGGTAGCGCCGTACTGGATCACGCGGTTCTGGTCTTGTTCGAGCACGATTGGTCGGGAAACCGGGTACGCACTTTTCCCGATTATGCTCTAATCCAACGGGGTGCCCATCCACGGGCAAGGCCAATAAACACCCTTATCATGTCGATTTTGTGCAACGCAAAGCAAATTTGTGTGCAACGCCACATATAAGACCCGACGTGGGTGCAGGTTCCAGCGCAGCAATCCAATGGTTGCAATGCCTTAAGGGACCGCCCTGTCGCAGCCTGAAAATCTCTTACAATTTCGGCTTGGCAGCTTCCATCGCGGCGCGGCTGACGATCTGGCCCATTTCGCTGGCCTGCGCCGCCAGCGAGCGCATCTGGCCCTGCACATATTCGCTGTGCAGCCGCATCACTTCGGTCAGATCCCCGGCTTTCAGCAGCGACTGCGCGTAATCGAGCGAAGCCTGCACGTTCTTTTCGGCATAGGCGATCGCCTTGGTGCTGACGTCCCTGGCGCTGGCGCGCGCATCGGCGCCGCGCACCTCGAACGAGCCTGCGGCCTGTTGCGCCGAGGTGAGGAACTTGTCGAAGGTCTTGCGGGCCTGCTCGAAGCTTGCTTCCGCCATCGATCGCACTTCCTTGGGGATATCGAAACGGTCGTCGCTCATGGTCCCACTCCTGTTGCGTTGGCAGGGATAGTCACCGGTATGACGAGAACGTGGTCAGTTCCACATCGTGGACCCTGGTCCACACGCGTGGGACCTCGGGGCCACATCGTGGACCTCGGGCCACATCGTGGACCCCAGCTGCCCGTTTGCAACAAGCTCAACGCCGCAGGGCCGTTCGGGTTCAGTCCGATTAAGGTTATCGCTTCTTTGGATACCGCCCGCTTCGGCGGACCGTGGACCTGCCGCGCGGCGCTTGCGATACTGACGACCCCTTGGTTTGTCAGCGTTTCACAGCCTGATTCCCGAGGTCATTCCTCGAGCCTAAGCGCTCAATCATGCGGTGTTGTCGTTCGCGATGAATAATGCGGAACTCCAGTTGCAGGCACTCGGCGATCCGCGTCTGGCGGCGCACGCGACGAGCCGCTTGCCCGCATGGCTGTGGTCGACCGACGGCACGCGGATCCTGTGGGCCAATCCGGTCGGCGCACGCGTATTCGGCGCGGAAAGCAGCAGCGCGCTCGCCAAAAAAACGTTCGGACCGGCCGAACCGCATCGGCGGCAGGTCGCACGCCTCGCCGGCCGCCTGCTGGCGAACGGCGCGGTCCGGCTGGAGCGGTTGCAGGGCTTTGGCGCAGCCCCCGGCGGGCTTGCGACCTGCGGCTGCTCGCGGCTCGATTTTCCCGATGGCAGCCATGGCATTCTGCTCGCCGCGGGCAACACCGCCGGCCGCGTCATGCCGCTGGTCGAACGGCTGCAACGGCTGGTCGACGGCCTCGGCCTGCCGGTCGCGGCCTTTACCGCCGACGGCCAGTTGGTCGGCAGCAGCGATGCGGCGCGTCCCCTGCTCGGCTTTCTCGAAGCCGGTCTCGACGAGGCGCGCAACGACGCGCTGAAGCAGGGCGCGGTCGCAACATCCATCGATATGGGACGCGTGGTGCTGCAACGCGTCGGCACGGGTGCGGACATCGCCCTCGTCGCATTGCTCGTGCCCGATGCCGCGCACGCCGTGCGCCCGGCACCGGTCGCCGCATGGCAGCCGGAACAGAAATCGCCGGAAGCTGCACCACCGGTCGTCGCCGTCACCGAAGCATCTGCACCCCATCACCTTGAGCCGCCGCCGACAGATGAGGCCCCGGCTGAAATTTCGCTGTTCGACGCATTGGCGGAGCCGCCTGCAACTGAAGCCGTCGCCGCAAGCGCATCGTCCGAAAGCGAACCCCAATTGACGTTGCCGCCTGATTCCACACCTCATGTCGAAGCGATCGCTGATGAACCGCCCGCGCCATCAGCCGAAAACCCGGCGGCGCCGGCCGCTCAGGCCATCAAGGCGCCGGTCTGGTTCGACGAGCCGCCGCCCACACGGCGGCTGCCGCTGCGCTTCATGTGGCAGATGGATCATGAAGGCCGCTTCTCGCTCGGCGCCGACGAGTTCGCCCGCCTGATCGGCCCGCGCACCGCGGCCGGCTTCGGCCGGCTGTGGAGCGAGATCGCGCAGGCCTTCGCCCTCGATCCCGATGGCCGCGTGATGAAGGCGTTTGCCACGCGCCAGACCTGGAGCGGCATCACGCTGAACTGGCCGGTCGACGGCGGCGGCGCGTTGCCGGTCGAATTGTCGGGCCTGCCGATCTTCGATCGCGCACGGAACTTTGCCGGCTATCGGGGTTTCGGCGTTTGCCGCGATCTCGAGGGCCTGGCGCGCCTCGCCGCCCTGCGCCGCCATGAATTCTTCGGTGGAGCAGCCGCACCGGCAGCGCCGGAACCGCTGGCGGCTGATATCGTCCAGGCAGGGCCTGCCCCGGATTCGCTCAGTGCCGAGTTGCCTGAAGAACCGTTCGTTGAAGACCCGTCCGCGGCAGGCGCGCCTCAAGAAAAGCCATCGCAAGAGAGCCTGACCGCGGAAGATCCCGCCCATGCGGATTTCGTCATCGAAACCAGCGTCGCGTCGCCTGCGGAATTGCCTGAGCCGACCGCTCACCTGACTTCACACCCAACCGATTTGGATAAAGCCGTGGAACCACCCCAGGAAACTCTGAAGGAAGTTCCGCAGGAAATTCCGACGGAAGCGCCGCCGGAAACGTCGAAGAACGTTTTGCCGTTCCGTCCGCCCGGCGATTCCAAACCGCCGTCGCTGACGCCGGTCGAAAACAGCGCCTTCAACGAACTGGCGCGGCAATTGTCCGCGCGGCTCGAGACCGAGATGGGCCCGGAGTCCGCGTCCTCCGTCACCGGCATCGATGAAACCGTCGTCGAGGAAGCCACGTCAGCGGATGCAGACGCTGCCAACGTGTACGAAGCCGCGAGCGAGCCCCCATCCACCCCCGAGGCCGAATGGCTGGCGCCGCCGACGGAGCCGCCGGCGCGCGGTGAAGGCCGGCGCGACAAGGCGCTGCTCGATCTCTTGCCGGTCGGCGTTCTCATCTACCGGCTCGACCGGCTGCTTTACGCCAACCCGGCTTTCCTGACGCAGATGGGTTATCCGAGCCTGCATGCGCTGGAGGATGCCGGCGGTCTCGACGCGCTCTATGTCGAGCCGGGCGTATCGAACGCCTCCAGCACTTCGGACACCGGCACGCCGGTGACGATTTCCGCAAGCCAGCCGCAGGATGCGGATGCCCACGCGCCGGCTCCCGCGGCGACCGACGCCCGCCTCTACACGATTTCCTGGGACGGCGATTCCGCGCTCGCCTTGATCTTCTCAAGCACGCGCACCGAGGGCGCCGCCGTGGCAGCCGCGATCGCGGAGCCGGCGCCGGTCGAAGAACCGCTGCTCGCCGAACCGCTGCCGGCGGGCCATGCCGATGCGGAAGAACTCGGCGCCATCCTCGACACCACGGCCGAAGGCATCGTGATGTTCGACGCCGAGGGCAATATCAGCTCGTGCAATCGCAGCGCGGAAGCGCTGTTCGGCTATGACGGCGAGGAAATGGCGCGGCGCAATCTGGCGGATCTGTTCGCGCCGGAAAGCCAGCACGGCGTGTTCGACTATCTCGCCAGCGTCAAATCCTCCGGCGTCGAAAGCCTGCTCGACCACGGCCGCGAGACGCTGGCCCGCGAGAGCAAGGGCGGGCTCATTCCGCTGTCGATGACGATGGGACGGACGCGCCCGGAGGGTCCGAATTTCTTCGCGGTGTTCCGCGACCTGTCGCAGGCCAAGAACAGCGAGAGCGAGTTGCGGGAAGCGCGGCGGCTCGCCGATCGCGCGGCCAGCGCCAAGGCCGACGTGCTGGCCCGCATCAGCCACGAGGTGCGCACGCCGCTGAACGCCATTATCGGCTTCGCCGAAGTCATGATCGGCGAACGTTTTGGCGCGCTCGGCAACGAGCGCTACGCCGAATACATGAAGGACATTCGCGCCTCCGGCGAACGGGTGCTCTCCATCATCAACGACCTGCTCGATCTGTCGCGGATCGAGACCGGCAAGCTCGATCTTGCCTTCACCAACCAGAACCTCAACGAGATGGTCGAGAGCTGCGTCGCTGTGATGCAGCCGCAGGCCAACCGCGAGCGCATCATCATCCGCACCTCGCTGGCGCATATGCTGCCGCCGGTCATCGCCGACGCCCGCGCGCTGCGCCAGATCACGCTGAACCTGATCGGCAATTCGATCCAACTCACCAATGCCGGCGGCCAGGTGATCGTCTCCACCGCGCTGTCGGACTACGGCGAGGTGATGCTGCGGGTCCGCGACACCGGCCACGGTCTCAACGACAATGAAGTCGCCGCTGCCCTCGAGCCGTTCCGCACGGCAGCACCGTCGGACCAGGCCAGCGAGGGCGCCGGCGTCAGCCTGTCGCTGACCAAGGCGCTGGTCGAAGCCAACCGCGCCAGGTTCCAGATCAAGACCGGCGCCCGCTCCGGCACGCTGATCGAGGTGGTGTTCGCACATGCCGGCGTGAAGGCCTGACGAGGGCGACCGCGCCGAACAAAATTGCGAAAACAACCCCATGCAAAGAACAATTTGGGCCAGGCCCGCGGCGCCGGCCCATGATGTGGTATGTTTCGATGGAGAGAGAGTGCCATGAGCGGGCCTGACAAGGCGGTAACGCCGCAAGCGATCGAGCGATGCGAGCGGCTGATCCGGCCCTATATCAGGCGCACGCCCGTGATGACGCTCGACCGCAGCGAACTTGACCTGCCCGCAGGCCCGCTCACGCTCAAGCTCGAACTGCTGCAACACTCCGGCTCGTTCAAGGCCCGCGGCGCCTTCACCAATCTTCTGACCCGCGAGATCCCGAAGGCGGGCGTCGTAGCTGCCTCCGGCGGCAATCACGGCGCGGCCGTCGCCTATGCCGCCATGCGGCTCAAGAAGCCGGCCAGTATTTTCGTCCCCAGCGTTTCGTCGCCGGCCAAGATCGCCCGCATCCGCGACTATGGCGCCGACCTGCACGTCGGCGGCAACCTCTATGCCGAGGCGCTCGCCGCCAGCGAGGCCTGGGTGCAGCAAACCGGCGCGCTGCCGGTCCATGCGTTCGACCAGAACGAGACCATCATGGGTCAGGGAACGCTCGCGATCGAACTCGAGCAGCAGGCGCCCGACATCGACACGGTGCTGGTTTCGGTGGGCGGCGGCGGGCTGGTGGCGGGCGTCGCCGCCTGGTACGCCGGCCGCGTCAAGGTGATCGGTGTCGAGCCGACGACGGCGCCGACCCTGACCAAAGCGCTCGAAGCCGGACATCCCGTCGATGCGGAAGCCGGCGGGCTCGCCGCGGATTCGCTGGCGCCCCGCCGCATCGGCGAGCGTGTTTTCCCGATCGCGCAGAAATTTGCGCCGCGCACGGTTTTGGTGTCCGACGAGGCGATCGCCGAAGCGCAGAAAACGCTATGGCGCGCCTTGCGCATCGTGGCGGAGCCCGGTGGCGCCTGCGCATTTTCCGCCATCACGTCAGGCGCGTACCGGCCGGCGGCGGGCGAACGCGTCGCGGTCGTCATCAGCGGCGGCAACACCACCGCGGTCAATTTCGGCTAGGGCACGTGCTAATCATGGACCCTCACGCTTCAGGGCAGGAGGACCGTCACGTGCTGTCAGACCACGAAGCCAGGTTCCTGTTGACGCGACGGGTCGGGCATCTTGCCACGGCCGATAGCCAGGCTATTCCCCACGTCGTGCCGGTGTGCTTTACGATTTCGCAAGGCACCCTTTACATCACCATCGACGAGAAGCCGAAGCGCGAGGCTGGACCGGCACTCAAGCGCGTCCGCAACATCGAACGCAATCCGATGGTCGCGATCGTGGTTGATCGGTACGACGAAGACTGGACGCGGCTTGGCTGGGTGATGTTGCGTGGACGGGCTGAGATCCTGCGCGCCGGAGCGGAGCACGATCGCGCGCAGGCGCTGCTACGCTCCCGGTACCACCAGTTGGCGGCGATGCAGATTGCCGAACGGCCCGTCATCGCGGTCCGCCTGGAGCGGGTGACGAGCTGGGGCGACCTGTCCGTGGGCGCGGACGAGGCCGATTGTGATGGTCAAGCCTAGAGGCTGCTGCGACCGTAATGGCGTAAGTCCCGGTCGTCGCACTCCGAGATCCTGTAATCCCGCCCGATGCGCGATGCTCGACAAGCCGCCGCGGCGATGAGGGCCAGCGTTACGACAAACGGCGGTACGTCCGCTCATTTCTCTGATACAGTTGAACAGGACATTGGTTCGCGCCCCTAATCCATCACGAGCGGTCGCGTGTGATGGAGCCTGGCCGCAACAGAGGAGCACTGAACATGCATGTCGGGCTCACGATGTTTCCGACGGATTACGCAATTCCACCGCACGACCTTGCCGTGGCGGCAGAGGCGCGAGGTTACGAGTCGTTGTGGTTGCCGGAGCACAGTCACATTCCCACCAGTCGCAAATCGCCATGGCCCGGCGGCGCCGAGCTGCCGAAGTACTATTACGATACCTACGATCCGTTCCTCTCCCTGGCCGCTGCGGCCGCGGCGACGAAAACCATCAAGCTTGCGACGGGGATCTGTCTTGTCGTCGAGCGTGATCCAATCCACACCGCCAAGGAGGTATCGACCGTCGACCAGCTCTCCTCGGGCCGGTTCATTTTCGGCATCGGCGGGGGTTGGAACGAGGAGGAGATGGCCAATCACGGCACCGCGTTTGCAACCCGCTTCAAGCTGATGCGTGAGCGGATCGAGGCGATGAAGCAAATCTGGACGCAGTCGACGGCGGCATTCGACGGCGAACTCGTCAAGTTCGAACCCATGATGCAGTGGCCCAAACCGGTTCAAAAACCTTACCCGCCCATCGTTGTTGGGGGCGCATTCCCCCAGGCAGCAAAACGGGCGATCGCCTACGGCGACGGCTGGATTCCGATCGGCGGGCGCGCGCTGGATCCGCTCGAGGTGCTGCCGCAATTCCGTCAAATGGCAAAGGACGCCGGCCGCGATCCCGCATCGCTCTCCTTCAACATCTTCGGGGCGCCCCGAGACCTGGAGGTGCTAAAACGCTACCGGGACGCCGGCGTTGATCGGGTCGTCCTGATGCTTCCGCCCAAGCCCCGAGACGCGATTTTGCCCATGCTGGATGAAGGCGCGGCCCTCGTGACGACGCTCTAAAGCGTCTGTGAGTGCATCACCCGACGGAATCCATGCGAGCATCTGTCGCGTCCCGTCGCCACAGCACGGCACAATTTTTGCTCGAATCCAGCATGCCTGAATGCATCCGCACGGAAACGCCTATTTCTCAGGCAATTTGGATGGCCAATTATGCGCTGCCTCGTGGTCGCGGATTTACATTATTCATTGCCGCAGTTCGACTGGCTGCTCGCCGCCGCACCGCAGTTCGATCTGGTGATTTTCGCCGGCGACGCGCTCGATATCGGCTCATTCGTCGACTTCCGTGCCCAGATCGTGGTCGTGAAAAAATATCTGTCGCTATTGTCCGGCATCACCCGCGTGATCCTCTGCTCGGGCAATCACGACCTCGACGAGCGCAGCGTGGAAGGCGAAAAAATTTCGCGCTGGATCGGCGAGGTCCGCGAACTCGGCATCGCCTGCGACGGCGATAGCCTGACCGTTGGCGACACGCTCTTTACGGTCTGCCCGTGGTGGGACGGACCATTGGTCAAGCAGCGCCTTGAGACCCAATTGCAAACAGCGGCCGCGGCACGGCCGCCGCGCTGGATCTGGGTGCATCACGCGCCGCCGGCGAACTCGCCGACCAGC
Source organism: uncultured Alphaproteobacteria bacterium (assembly GCA_963742665.1). GTDB lineage: Bacteria > Pseudomonadota > Alphaproteobacteria > Rhizobiales > Xanthobacteraceae > Bradyrhizobium. Next base: position 158,974 of record CAVUNH010000001.1, on the reverse strand, counting down.
TGGGGCGGCAAGCGGTTCTTCGGCGACGTCGAACTGGTGCAGTGGATCGCGCGCTACCAGCCTTCGATGGTGATCTCCGGCCACGTGCACCAGTCGCCCTTCATCCCCGATGGTTCGTGGTTCGACCGGCTCGGCGACACCTGGGTGTTCAACACCGGCCTGCAGCCCGGCCGCCCGCCGGTCTACATCGTGCTCGATATCGACGAGGGATCGGCGTTCTGGCTTTCGGCGGGCGCTGCGCAATCGATCGATCTCAGGGCGCCGCTGACGCGGCCGGCGACGCCCATCACGGTGGCGCCGGCCTGGCTCACATTCTTGGATCAGATTGCCGATCCGAGCCTGGCGAAACCTGCGTCGGCGGCAGGTTGATCATGCTCTGCAGGAGATCGCCGACCATCGCGAGATGGTTGCCGTGGCCGGCATATTGCCGCTTGAGATCGGCGAGATAGGTGTTGGCGACATTGAGCCGCTGCGCCAGCATGCGCGCGATGACGAGCGCCACCGCCGGCTGCTGGCGCAGGAACGATGCGGCATCGTCGATCTCGTAAATCACCGAATCCTGTGCCGCGCGCACCGTCGCCGTGTGCGGCTGGTCCAGCAGCACCGACATTTCGCCGAGCACAGCACCTGGCTCGGTCAGGGTGGCAACGACGGTGTCACCCTTGACCACGTCGAGACGTCCTTCGATCAGGACATAGAGATGACCGGTCCGGCCGCCCTCATGGAGCACTTCCGTGCCGGCGGCGACGTTCCGCCTGGTGCCGCCGATGCAATATTCAAGGATGTCGCGCATCGGCCCCACCTCCGCTTTCGCCAGGACGTTCGCCAAGATTAGGCAGGGAGTGTGCCAAGGTCGAACGGATACCGCCCGATAGCTGCTCAAATTCTGGGCATCGCCCGCCGCATATCCCACAAGAAATCGCCAATCACAGCCCGAAGCAGCCGGGCCCTGACACCAGAATCAAGAGCTTGACGACGTCATCTGGTCTGCTTACTGGTCTTACCAAGGTAAGATCAAGCAAGGAAAATACGGGGTGGAACTGAAGCGAGCGGACGAGGGCGAGAAGGGATTCGAGAAGGTGTTCACCTTCTTGCGCGACCGCCTGGTCGCCGGCTCGCTCAAACCCGGCGATCGCCTGATCTCCGAGCGCGATCTGGCAATCCAGTTAGGTGTAAGCCGGCCGCTCGTCCGCGAAGCGCTGCGGGCGCTCACGATGCTCGGCATCGTCGAGATCCGGGATCGCATCGGTACCGTCGTGACGCGACCGAATGTCTCGGTTCTGAATGACTTCTTCACCTTCGCGCTCGCCCAGCAGGCGGACATGCCCGAAGACGTGATGCAGGCGCGCGTCGCGATCGAATGTCAGGCAATCAGGCTCGCCTGCGAGCGCGCAGGCATCGCCGATTTCGAACGTCTTCAGGCAGCCCTGGCGAAGATCGCGGAAACGATCGACGAGGCAGACGCCGGCGGCATGGCCGATTTCGAATTCCATCGCACCATCGTGCTGGCGTCTCATTCGGAGACGCTGGCTGTTCTGCATAATTCGATGACGGGCCTGCTGACGCATGTGCATCGCAACCGCCGCGAACTCGTGCAGGCCTTCCCCTCGATGAAGACGTATCTGATCGACGATCACAAGCGCATCTTCGACGCGATCGTCGCCCGCGGCCCGGATCACGCCGATGCGACGCTGCGAAAGCATTTTCAGATCGGCAACGAATACCGAAGGCGCGCCGTCGTCGGCGAAATCGACAGCACCACGGCCTCGCGCTGACGGCAAACCTACAAACAAAAAGACGAGCGAACAGCAGGAAGATCACATGAAGATTGTCGTAGGTTCGGACCACGCGGGCTTTCCCATGAAGGCGGAGGTGCTGGCCTTTTTGAAGGAGAGCGGGCACGAGGTGCTGGATGTCGGCAGCTTCGATCCCGCTCCGGTCGACTTCCCGGATATCGCACGCAAGGTCGCAGCGGCCATCACTGCGGGCCAGGTAGAGCGCGGCCTGATGGTGTGCGGCACCGGCGTCGGCGCCTCGATCGGCGCGAACAAGATGAAGGGAATTCGGGCTGCCGTGTGCCATGATGTCCACTCCGCACACCAGTGCGTCGAGCACGACGACGTCAACGTCATGTGTATCGGAGCGCAGATTGTGGGTCCCTGGCTCGCCAAGGATCTGATCGCGGCCTACCTGGGCGCGACGTTCTCCACCGCCGAGGAATTCCGGCGTCGGGTGGCCAAGCTCGCGATCATGGATGCCGAACGCTAAGAAACAAGACAAACGGGAGGAAGCTGTGTTGAAAAAGATTGTAACTTCGATGGCACTCGCCATCACCGCGCTGGTAGCCGTCATGTCCCTCGCGCACGCGGACGCGCTGGACGATATCAAGAAAGCCGGCAAAATCCGCATCGCCATCGATCTCGGCGTGCCGCCCTATGGCATGACGGATGACAAGATGCAGCCGGCCGGCCTCGACGTCGAGGTGGCAAAGCTGCTCGCCAAGGATTTGGGCCTTGAATTCGAGCACGTGCCGACCACAGGCGCCTCGCGGATTCCCGCACTTCAGACCAGCAAGGCCGACCTCGTGATTTCGAGCCTTTCTTACACGGCGGAGCGTGCGAAAGTCATCGATTTCTCGCTAGGCTATGCCGTGCTGCGAACGGTCATCGCCGCTCCAAAATCCGTCGCCCTCAAGTCAATGGCCGATCTCGACGGGAAGACGGTTGCGACCGTGCGTGGCACCACCCACGACACGCAGCTGACCAAGGAAGGCCCGAAAGGCATGAAGCTGGTTCGCTATGAGGACGACGCCACCGAGGCGCAGGCCTTCCTTAGCGGTCAGGCCGACATCTTCTCAACGGCGGAGATGCTTGTCCCGCAGATCGACAAGAAGAACCCGGCGCGGCAGGTGGAGCTGAAATTCGTGCTCGATAATTTCAAGCTCGCCGTCGGCGTGAAGAAGGACGAGAAGCGCCTCGTGGACGAGGTCAATACCTGGATATCGGCCAATCTCAAGAATGGCCGGCTCAACGAGCTGAACAAGAAATACTTCGGCAGCGACCTGCCCGAACTGATCCTGAAGCAATAGGGCCGGCCATGACCAGCATGATCTCTCGCCGCCTGGTCGCAGGTCTGGCGGTCGCAACCCTGTCGCTATCGTTTGCGCCGGCACAAGCCGACACGCTCGATAACATCAAGAAGGCGGGCAAGGTCCGGATCGCCATCGACACGGCCATCCCCCCGTTTGGCATGACCGATGACAAGCTGCAGCCGGCTGGATCGGACGTCGATACGGCGCAGCTTCTCGCCAGGGATCTCGGAGTCTCCCTGGAAATCGTAGCCACGACGGGCCCGACGCGCATTCCGATGCTGCAGACCGACAAGACTGACCTAGTCGTCTCCACGCTGTCGATTACGCCCGATCGCGCCAAGGTGATCGACTTCTCGATCCCCTATGCCGATCATCCCTCGGTCGTGGCGTCGCTGAACACCGTCCCGCTCAAGGAGATGGCCGAGCTCGCCGGCAAGAAGGTTGCCGTCGTGCGCGGCACGACACAAGACGCCGATCTTACCAGGCAGGCGAAGGACGCCCAGCTCGTGCGCTACGAAGACGACGCCACAATGGCGCTTGCCTTCGCGTCGGGCCAGGTGGACATCCTCGCGACGGCGCGTTCGCTGCTGCCGGCGATCAGCAAGAAAAACCCGGCACGCACGGCAGAGTCGCGCATCACAATGCAGACGTTCTATCTTGCCGTCGGCATGCGCAAGGATGAGCTCGCGCTGAAGGAGTGGGTGAACGGCTGGGTGAAGACCAATCTTCAGAACGGGAAGCTCGGCGCAATTTACAAGAAGCATCATGGAGTCGATATTCCGGTGGAACAGTTGCTGAAGGCGGGCAACTGAGCGGCGGGACCGCGCGGCGATGCTCTACAAGTTCGACTTCTCGTTCCTGCTGGAGAGATGGCCAGACTTCCTCAATGGAGCCTGGCTGACGATCCAGCTCACGGTACTCTCGATCAGCCTTGGCTTCGTGGTTGGCACGCTGTGCGCGGTCGCCCGGGTTTACGGCGGGCGACCGTTGCGGCTGCTGATCGGCTTCTATGTGGAGCTGATCCGCAACACCCCCCTGCTCGTGCAGATTTTCATCGTCTATTTCGGCCTGTCGAGCCTGGGTCTCAAACTCTCGGCCGAAACATCTGCCGTCATTGCGCTCGTGGTGAATATGGGCGCCTACACGACGGAGATCATGCGGGCGGGCATCCAGTCCATCCACCATACCCAGCTCGAGGCGGCAGATTGCCTGGGCCTGACGCGGGTTCAGACGATCCTGCACGTCGTTCTGTTACCGGCCATCGAGCGGGTCTATCCCGCACTTTCCAGCCAGTTTGTACTTCTCATGCTGGCATCATCGATCACGTCGCAGATCTCGGCCGAGGAGTTGACTGCGGTTGCCAACAACGTGCAGTCCGATACCTATCGCAGCTTCGAGGTCTACATCATCGTCGCGGCGATCTATCTGGCGCTCTCCCTCCTTTACAGGCTGGCATTCAAGGCCATCGGCCTCATCATCTTCGCGCGCCGGCGGCGGCTGGGCACCGCGCTATGATCCAGCTCAGCGCCAACCACGTCTGGTATCTCATCATGGCGGCGCAATGGACGGTGCTGCTGTCACTGATTGCGTTCGCGGGTGGCGCCCTCATCGGCCTGCCGATCGCGCTGATGCGGGTTTCGCCGAATAACGCGCTGCGCATCATCGCCAGCGGGTACATCCAGCTCATCCAGGGTACGCCGCTTCTGATCCTGCTGTTCCTGACCTATTTCGGCCTCGGCATTCTCGGCTACAAGCTGGCGCCACTGGTCGCGGCCGGCCTGGCGCTGACATTGTATGCCGCCGCCTTCCTTGGTGAGATCTGGCGTGGCTGCATCGAGGCGGTGCCGCGCACGCAGTGGGAAGCTTCCGATTGTCTCGGTCTCGATCGCTTCCAGCAATATGCCTACGTGATATTGCCGCAAGCCTTCAAAATGGCGATTCCGCCGACGGTGGGCTTCATGGTCCAGATCGTGAAGAACACATCGCTGGCTTCGGTGGTCGGCTTTGTCGAGCTTGCGCGCGCCGGCCAGATCGTCAACAACTCGACCTTCGAGCCCTTCATCATCTTCTGTATCGTGGCCGCGATCTATTTTGCGATGTGCTACCCGCTGTCGCTGGCCAGCCGTTTCCTGGAAAGGAGAGCCAATGCAGGCCGCGCCAGCCACTAGCGCCACCGTCGTGCAGGTTACGGGTGTGGTGAAAGAGTTCGGGACGTTGCGGGTTCTGGACGGCGTGAGCCTCGACGTGGTGCGTGGCCAGACCGTGGCCATCGTCGGCCGGAGCGGATCCGGCAAGAGCACGCTGCTGCGTTGCATCGCGGGGCTCGAGACGATCCAGGCCGGCAAGATCGAAGTTTGCGGCCACGAAGTCGGCAGGCCCGGCAAGGCCGCGCGCGCCCAGTTGCGCCACGATGTCGGCATGGTTTTTCAGGGCTACAACCTGTTCCCGCACCTCACGGTCGAACGGAACATCACGTTGGCCCTGACCCTGGTGAAAAAGCAGACAAGGGACGCAGCGCAGGAGAAGGCTGCCGAGGTGCTGCGCCTCGTCGGGCTGACCGACAAGATCAGCTCATATCCCGAGCAATTGTCCGGCGGACAACAGCAGCGGGTCGCCATTGCACGTTCGCTCGCTCTGTCCCCCCAGGTCATGCTGTTCGACGAGGTGACTTCGGCGCTTGATCCCGAGCTGACCGCAGAAGTGCTGGCCGTCATGGAAGATCTCGCGACACGCGGCATGACGATGATCACCGTCACGCACGAGATGGGCTTCGCGCGCAAGGTCGCCAATCAGCTCGTTTTCATGCACCAGGGAAAGATCTGGGAAGGCGGGCCGACAGCGGAGCTGTTCGCCCGGCCGCAGACGGCCGAATTCAAGCAGTTCATTTCGAGCGAGCTGTAGCTGCCATGGTGCCACCAACAGAAGTGAGCGGACTTACTCGATCACTTCGTCGGCGACTGCCAGCAAGGTCGAAGGCACGACGATGCCGAGCGATTTTGCCGTCTTCATATTGATCACCAAAGTAAACTTGTCGGCCTGCAGGATCGGGAGATCGCCGGGCTTGGCGCCATTCAGGATTTTTCCGGCGTAGATGCCCGCCTGTCGAAAGCCGTCCACAAGGTCGCTTGAATAGGACAACAGAAGGCCAGCGCGTCCCCAGTCCGGGTATGGGCCGAAACTGGGTTTTCCTGACGCCGTCACCAAAGAAATAACTCGCGACATATTGGCGAACAATCCCGGTGCGCCCGAGATGTATAACGCGCTGACGTTATCGCGAAGGGCCGACGCAAAAGTGCTGTCCAGCTCGTCGGGCGTACCGGAATTGTAGCGCGTGAACTCAAAGCCGAACTGAGCACCCACTTTTCGCAATGCATTCTCCTCCTGCGTCGGCAATCCGTTGAGCACGGAGTTATTGGGCAGGGGGCTGCGCGCTATCATGCCAAGTCGTGTCAAACCCGGAACAAGTTCCTTGAAGTAACCGACGCGCTTTTGGGTCATGGTCTCCTCGCCACCGACCGCGTTCATCACGTTTCCCGTCAACATGCCACCCGGCCGCACATAGCTTTGGACGAGACCCAGCGAGATGGGGTCGTCAGCAACACCAGTAAAAACCAGCGGCAGGTCAGGAAACGTTTCACGGGCCGGAGGGATCGCCATAGACGACGCCACGACGACCCGTGGCTTAAGCAATTCCTTAGCAGCGACGGCAGGCGCGCGAAACCTGTCATGCGATGAATTCCCGCCGCCGCACCCGCTTCCAAGTTCGGCACCGTGAAAAGAGCGGATGAGTAGCTTGCAGTCTCTAGTTGGGCCATTTCCGGCGTTTCCAGCCGATCAAGCCAACGGTCAGCCCTGCGCCGAATGCTGCGGTCCGCAGGAAATCGCCGATCGCATCCAGGAACAGCCTCGGCGACTGCAACTGCGGGACATGGGCGCAGCCCGGAATGATTTTCAGATGCGCCTGCGGCAACAGCGCGGCCAGTTCATGCGACATCGGCGGCGGCGTCGCCTCGTCATGTTCGCCGACCACGACCAGCACCGGCACTTTCACCTGGGCAAGTTCCGGCCGGAGATCGAGGTCGGCCAGCGCCTCGCAGGCGGCGCGAAACACCTCCGGATCGGTCTTGCAGGAACGCCGCGCGGCGATCGGCCATCAGGTCCGGATGCTTCGCCTGGAATTCCGGCGCGAACAGCCGGCGCATCGCGACATCGGTGATCGCGGCAAGGCCCTTGGCCTTGGATGCCGCCGCCATGTTGCGAAAGGCCTCGCGGCCCGGCTTCCGAAAACGCCGCGCCGCAATCGGCGAGAATGAACCTGCGCCGCGATGCCGGGATGGCGGATCGCCATCTGCAGCGCGACGAAGCCGCCATAGCCGTTGCCGAGCACGATCGCCTCCTCGCCGCGCGCGGCGTCCTTCACCGCCTCCGCCATCCGGTCGGCGACGGCGGCAAGACCGCCGCTCACGGCCTGCGAGCGGCCGAAGCCCGGCAATTCCGGAACGATCACGCGAGAACGATTTTGCAAGCTCCGGCGCGATGGCGTCGAAACTGGCGCGGTCCGACAGCAGCGAGTGAAACAGGAACAGCGGCGGTCCCTCGCCCGACTGCGCGGCGTTGACGGTGCCGTCTGCGAAAAGCCGATCCATCCCGGTCTCTCTTTCAAATGCGCCGGCGCGCGTCGATCGGCGCGCCAGTCCGCCGATTGATAGATCAAAATCCGCAACATTTCAAGCCTTCACCTCTTGACGTGATATTTCACGACTGCAAGATAGTGGGCACAAACGAAGGAATTTCGATGCTTTTGCGCGACAATGTCTACGAAAGCCTGCGCTCTGATATTCTGACATGCCGGCTTGCGCCCGGCGATGATATGCGCGAGCAGGAGCTCGCCGAGCGCTATGCGGTGAGCCGCCAGCCGGTGCGCGAGGCGCTGCTGCGGCTCGAGCGCGAGCATCTCGTCACCGTGCAGCCGCGCCAGGGCTATCGCGTCAATCCGATCTCGCTGGCGGACGCGCGCGACCTGCTGCGGTTTCGCCTCGCGCTGGAGCCGGCCTGCGTCGCCGAAGCGATCGAGAACGCGAGCGACGACGTGCTGAAACGGCTCAATGAATTCCGCCGCTTCTCCGGCAACCACGAAGACTTCATCGCCTATAACCGCGCCTTCCACTCCGCGCTGGCGCACGCCTCCGGCAACCGCCGCATGGCGGCCGCGCTGTGCGACCTGATCGGACAGGCCGATCGCCTGGTGCGCGTCAGCGTCGCCAATCTGAAAGGCCACGACCCGACGCGGCTGGTCGCCGAGCACGTCGCCCTGATCGAGGCGATGCAGCGGCGCGACGGCCGCGCCGCCGCGCGCATCATCAAGGCGCACATCGCGCAGACCGAAAAGCGCGTGCTGCCGGCGCTGAAGCGCAACGCCGTCATCGTCGAAGGGAGGGAAGCATGAACATCTCCTCGAAACCCGCCGCGGTCGATGTCGAAATCCACGGCAATTTCGTCGACGGCCGCGAGATCGAGGCCGGCAGCGGCGCGATGCTCGACGTCCGCAATCCCGCCACCGGCGACGTGATCGCGAAAATTCCGAATTCGACCGCTGAAGATATCGACCGCGCCATGAAGAGCGCGCGCGCGGCCTTCGAAGGCAAGGCATGGGGCGGCATGGACATCCGCGCCCGCGCGCGGCTGGTCAATCGGCTGGCCGACGCCTTCGAGGCCAATCTCGAACCGCTGTACCGGCTGGAGACGCTCAACAACGGCCGGCCCGTCAACGAGACCCGCGCGCAGCTGTCGCGGCTGCCGGACTTCTTTCGCTACTTCGCCGGGCTGGCGCTGTCGCGGCGCGACGCCGTGATTCCCGGTCGAAGGCGCCTACCTCAACTACACCCTGCGCACGCCGATCGGCATCGTCGCCAATTGCACGCCGTTCAACCATCCGCTGATGATCCTGTGCAAATCGCTCGCCGCGGTGCTGGCGAGCGGCTGCGTCACCGTGGTCAAGCCGTCGGAATACACGCCGCTGACGACGCTGAAGCTGGCGCAGATCTTCACCGAGGCCGGCCTGCCGCCCGGCGTCTTCAACATCGTGCTCGGCCTCGGCCAGAGCGCCGGCAAGATGCTCGCCGAACATGGCGACATCAACAAGCTGGTGCTGACCGGCGGCACCGAGGCCGGCCGCATCGCCGGCAGTGCCGCGGCGAAAGTGTTCGCGCACCAGACCATGGAGCTCGGCGGCAAGACGCCGGTGATGGTGTTCGACGATTTCGACGTCGATCGCGCGGTCAACTACGCCGCGTTCGGCGCCTTCATCGGCGCCGGCCAGACCTGCGTCTGCGCCTCGCGCCATATCGTGCAGGCCTCGATCTATGACGAATTCGTCGAGAAGCTGAAGGCGAAGACGGAAACGATCCGGATCGGCGATCCCTTCGATCCCAAGACCCAGCTCGGTCCGGTGATCTCGGCGCGGCAGCGCGACCGCGTGCTGTCCTATTCGCGGTTCGGCCGCGAAGACGGCGCGCGGCTCGTCACCGGCGGCGTCGCGGCAAAAGTGCCCGGCCATGACAACGGCTATTTCGTCGAACCGACGGTGTTTGCCGACGTGAAGTCCGACATGCGCATCTTCCAGGAGGAAGTGTTCGGCCCCTTCACCTCGGTGACGCCGTTCAAGGACGAAGCCGACGCCTTGCGGCTCGCCAATGATTCACCGTTCGGGCTCGCGGCCGCGATCCGCACCCGCGACGTCGGCCGCGCGCATCGCGTGGCGGCCGCCGTCAAGGCCGGCATCGTCTGGATCAACGATCATCACCGGCTCGACCCGGCATCGCCCTGGGGCGGCGTCGACGATTCCGGCATCGGCCGCGAATGCGGCACCGAAAGTTTCGACGATCATTTCAACACCAAGAGCGTGATGGTCGCGACCCATGACGCGCCGTTCGACTGGTACCGCGACACGGCCAACCAACGACGATTGAACTGAACGAACAGGAACTGAACAGGCAACGGCGACACGCGTCCGCAAGAAGACCGGCGCCGTATCAAAGGGGGGAATTTCACATGGCTCATGCAGTAAACGCCGGCGCGCGTCTCGACCGGCTCCCGATCTCGTCGTTTCACTACCGGATCTTCGGGCTGGTCGGCGCCGGCATGTTCTTCGACGGCTACGATCTCTATATCGCCGGCGGCGTGCTGGCGTCCGCGGTGCAGACCAAATTCTCGACCGTTCCGCAAAACCTGCAATTCATTTCGCTGACCTTCGTCGGCATGACGCTGGGCGCGCTGATCACCGGATTTGTCGGCGACAGGATGGGCCGGCGCTTCACCTATCAGATCAACCTCCTGATCTTCGGGCTGGCGTCGCTGGCGGCGGCCTTCGCGCAGGACATGACCCAGCTGATCGCCTGCCGCTTCGTGCAGGGCCTCGGCCTCGGCGCCGAAATCGTGGTCGGCTATTCGACGCTGACCGAATTCGTTCCGCCGAAGACGCGCGGGCGCTGGCTGTCGATGATGGCGTTCATCGTGGTGGCCGGATTTCCGGTCACCGCCCTGCTCGGCTATCTCATCATCCCGGCCTTTGGCTGGCGGCCGATGTTCGTCATCGCCGGCATCGGCTCGCTGATCGTCTGGTATCTGCGCAAGAACCTGCCGGAATCGCCGCGCTGGCTCGAATCGCAGGGCCGCACCGAGGAAGCCGAAGCGCTGATGCAGGCGATCGAAAAGGAAGCCGCCGCCGGCAGGCACGCTGCCGCCGGTGGTGGTGCCGGCGCCGGTGCCGCAGGTCGCCGCCTCCGACATGCTGAAGCCGCCGCTGCTGCAGCGCATGATCGTCGGCTGCTGGGTGCTGATCACGATCAATACGCTGATCTTCGGCTTCGTGATCTTCCTGCCGCAGTTCTTCCTGCGCCAGGGGCTGACCATCGCCAATTCGCTGGCCTATACGCTGGTGCTGTCGGTCGCTTCGCTGGTCGGCTGCGCGCTCGGCGCCTATCTGTCCGACGCCATCGGACGGCGCTGGAGCATCATCGGCGCGTCGATCGTCACCATCGTCACCGGCTACATCTATGCCCGCTTCAACGCGGCGTCCGATCCGGCGATCGTGCTCAGCGTCGGCTTCGTGCTGATCGTCGCGATCTATGTGCAGACCGCGATCCTGTTCGGCGTCTACACGCCGGAACTGTTCCCGACCGAGATCAGGCTGCGCGCCAACGGCATCTGCAACACGCTCGGACGCGGCGCCACCGTGGTCTCGCCCTTCATCGTCGGCGCGCTGATGGCGTCCTACCAGTTGCCCGGCGTGGTCTGGCTGATGATCGGCCTTGTGGTCGTTCAGATCGTGGTGGTGTGGGCCTGGGGCGTCGAGCCGCGCAACCGCGGGCTGGAGGAGGTCGCCACCGCGAAGGCGTGAAGCGCGGCGGGAACCGGGCAGCGCGATATCGACTTAGTGAAGCAACGGCATTGACGCCCGTGGTAGAACGCGGGCGCCGAAGCGGCTCAAGAGAAGGTGCGAATGACAAAAGCATCGCCGCGGATGATCGGAAGCATCATTGCCATAGCCGCGATCGCCGGTAGCGATTGCGGTCGCAGCGATCGTGTGGCGGCCGGCGATTGCGGCCATCGAGCCGCCGGCGCCGCAATCGTTTGACAGCGCGCTGGTCAAGCGCGGCCGCGATCTTGCCGCGATCGGCAATTGCAACGACTGTCACACCGTGCGCGGCGGCCAAGGATTTTGCCGGCGGCCTTGCGGTGCCGACGCCGTTCGGCACCATCTATTCCTCGAACATCACGCCCGATGCCGAGACCGGGATCGGCCGCTGGTCGGAAGCCGCGTTCCGCCGCGCCATGCAGTCCGGCGTCGACCGCGACGGTCAGCATCTCTATCCGACCTTTCCCTATGATCACTTCACCCATGTTTCCGACGAAGACGACCGCGCGCTCTATGCCTATCTGATGACGCGGCGGCCGGTTCACGCGCCTGCCCGCGACAACCAGCTTGTCGTTTCCGTTCGATCAGCGCGCCGTGGTCGCGGGCTGGAAGCTGCTGTTCCTGCGCCATGGCACCTATCAGCCCGACAGCCACGAAGAGCGCGGAATGGAATCGCGGCGCCTATCTGGTCGAGGGACTGGCCCATTGCGGCGCCTGCCATACGCCGCGCAATGCGCTCGGCGCGGAAAAGGCGCGCGATGCGTTTGCCGGCGGCGACGTCGACAACTGGCACGCCTATGCGATCAACAGCCAGTCGCCGGCGCCGGTGCCATGGGATGCGGACGCGCTGTTCGGATATCTGCGCCAGGGCTGGCATCCCGACCACGGCGTCGCGCGCGGCCCGATGGCGCAGGTGGTCGGCAATCTGTCTGAGGTGCCCGAGAGCGATGTCCGCGCGATCGCGACCTACATGGCCGACGTGTTCGGCGCGCCGACGCCGGATCGCAAGCGCCGCGGCGACGATGTGCTGGCGCAGGCCGCTTCCCGGCCGGCGCAAGCGCCGCAGGCGTCGAACGGCAACGCCGCGCGGCGCGTCGGTCTATGCCGCGGCCTGCGCGACCTGCCATGCCAGCGACCGGGCGCCGCCCTTTGGCGGGATCAACCTCGCGCTCAGCACGACCATCAACGGTCCCGACGCGCGCAACGCCGCCAACATCGTGCTTTCCGGCATCCGTCCCGTGGCAGGCGAGCGCAGTCCGATCATGCCGGCTTTGCCGACAGCATGAGCGACGACCAGATCGCCGCGCTGCTCGACTATTTGCGCGCGCGCTTCAGCAACCAGCCGCCATGGACCAACACCGCCGATATCGTGCGGGAATGCCAGGCGGACCCAGACCGCCCTTTTGCAGAATTCGTCCGCGCCCGCCAACGCCCCGGCCGACGCAACCAAGCGAGACAAGCCATGATGACATTGAAGGTCAATGGTCAGGACCATCAGGTCGACGCGGATCCCGATACGCCGCTGCTCTATGTGCTGCGCGACGATCTCAAGCTCAACGCCGCCAAATTCGGCTGCGGCCTCGGTCAGTGCGGCGCCTGCACGGTGATCGTCGACGGCAAGGCCGTGCTGTCCTGCGTCACGCCGCTGGTGCTGCTGGAGGGCAAGAAAGTCACCACCCTTGAAGGCCTCGGCACGATCGAGGCGCCGGCGCCGATCCAGCGCGCCTTCATCGAGGAGCAGGCGGCGCAATGCGGCTATTGCATCGCCGGCATGATGATGCGGGCGCAGGCCCTGCTGCAGCGGAATTCCAAGCCGACCGACGCGCAGATCCGCGCCGAGCTCGAGCTCAATCTGTGCCGCTGCGGCACGCATATGCGGATCCTGCGCGCCGTGCACCGCGCCGGCCAGTTGATGCAGACCGCCGACGCCTCACCCGCCCGGAGGAGCACACCATGAGCGCCTCCGTCATCTCAAGTCGCCGCCGCATGCTCGCGGGCGGCGGCGCCCTGATCGTCAGCTTCTCGCTGGGCGCCGCCTTCGCGCAGGACCAGGCCGCGCCGGCCGCGCCGCCGCCAGCCGCCGCCAAGTCCTCCGCCCGGCAGCCTGAAGGGCGCGCCCTATCTCGATTCCTGGATCCGCATCGATGCCGACGGCAGCATCACGGTATTCACCGGCAAGGCCGAACTCGGCCAGGGTTTCAAGACCGCCTGTCAGCAGATCGCCGCGGAAGAACTCGATGTTCCCTTTGCGTCGCTGAAGCTGGTCACGGCCGATACCAGCCGCACCGCCAATGAGGGCTACACCTCCGGCAGCAATTCGATGAAGGACAGCGGCACCGCGGTCCAGCACGCCGCCGCGCAGGTGCGCGCGCTGCTGATCGCGGAGGCGGCGCGGCGGCTCGAACTGCCGGCCGAAAGCCTCAAGACCGACAATGGCGCGGTGATCGCGCCCGACGGACGGCGGCTCGGCTATGGCGATCTCGTTGCCGGCGAGATGCTGCATGTGCAGGCGGAGGCCAAATCGAAGCTGAAGGATCCGGCCGACTACCGGATCATGGGTCAGCCGTTTCAGCGCGTGGATATTCCCGCAAAAGTCACCGGCGGAGCCGCCTATGTTCAGGACATGCGCCTGCCCGGGATGGTGCATGCCCGGGTGGTTCGGCCGCCGGGCTACGGCGCGGAATTGACCGCGTACGATTCCGCCGCGGTCGAGAAGATGCCTGGCGTCGTCAAGGTCGTGCGCGACGGCAACTTCCTCGCCGTCGTCGCGGCCAAGGAATACCAGGCGGTCAAGGCGATGCGGGCGCTGTCGTCATCGGCGAAATGGCGGGAGACCGCGCGGCTGCCGAAGCAGGACAATCTGCCGGAAGTATTGACCGGCCTGCCGTCGCGGGACGAAACCATCTTCCAGCAGAGCAATCCGTCCGCGACAGGCGCACGGACGATCGAGGCGACGTATACGCGGCCCTATCAGGCGCACGGCTCGATCGGGCCCTCCTGCGCCGTGGCGCAATCGGTCAACGGCGCCATGACGGTCTGGACCCACACCCAAGGCGTCTATCCGGATCGCCAGGCCATCGCGGAAATGTTGCGCGTGCCGCCTGCGAGCGTCCGGCTGATCCATGTCGAGGGATCCGGATGTTACGGCCATAACGGCGCCGACGATGCCGCGGCCGACGCCGCCCTGATCGCGCGAGCGCTGCCCGGCGTGCCGGTTCGCGTGCAGTGGATGCGCGAGCAGGAGCACGCCTGGGAGCCGTTCGGTCCCGCGATGGTGACCAGACTGAAGGCCTCGCTCGACGGCAACGGCGCCATCGCCGACTGGAATTTCGAGGTCTGGAGCAACACCCATTCGATGCGGCCGGGCGGCGCCGGGTCGATGCTGGCGGCCCAGCAGATGGCGCAACCATTCGCGCTGCCGGCGCCGCGGCCGCTGCCGCTGCCGGAAGGCGGCGGCGACCGCAACGCCATTCCGATCTACAAATTCCCGAACGCCAAGGTGGTGCATCATTTCATCCCCGAGATGCCGCTGCGGATTTCGGCGATGCGCGCGCTCGGCGCCTATCACAACGTGTTTTCGATCGAGAGTTTCATGGACGAACTCGCGGTCGCGGCCGGCGCCGATCCGGTTGAATTCCGCCTCAAGCATCTCGACGACGCCCGCGGGCGCGACGTGATCGAAAAGGCGGCGCAGGCGTTCGGATGGCAGAAGGGCCAAAAGCCGCCGCCCGGATCGCGGCTATGGCTTTGCCTTCGCGCGCTACAAGAATCTCGCCGCCTATTGCGCCATTGCCAGCGAGGTCGAGGTGAACCGGCAGAGCGGCCGTCCGCGCCTGGTGCGCGCCATCGCCGCCGTCGACAGCGGCCAGGTGGTCAATCCCGACGGACTGATCAACCAGATCGAAGGCGCGATCCTGCAGTCGATGAGCTGGACGCTGTACGAAAGCGTCACCTTCGACGACGCGCAGGATCACCAGCATCGACTGGCAGACCTATCCGATCCTGCGCTTCGACGCGGTGCCCGAGCGCGTCGACGTGCACATCATCAACCGGCCCGGCCAGCCGTTCCTCGGCAGCGGCGAAACCGGTCAGGGCCCCGCGGCCGCCTCGATCGCCAATGCGATCGCCGATGCCACCGGCAAGCGGCTGCGCGACCTGCCGCTGACGCGAAAGCGGATCAAGGACGCGATCGACGCGTAAAGCGGGGAGCATCCTTGGAATGCTTCTAAACTATAGCGTGGAATCGCTCTAAAAGAACGCTTTCGCGACATTGCGCCGCGGCGGTTGCGGCATCCACTGCGCTAGTGAAACCGGCATCGCTCACCACCCTCGCCGGAGCCGTTCTCATGAAGAAGTTTCGCGTTTTCACCGCAACCGCGGCGTTGCTCTGTTTCGCCATGTCCGCCGTCACGACGGCCTCCGCCGAGAACGGCGAAGTCAACGTTTACACCTATCGCGAAACCAAGCTGATCCAGCCGCTGTTCGATGCCTTCACCAAGGACACCGGCATCAAGGTCAACGTCGTCTCGGCCAGTTCGGGACTCGAGCAGCGCATGAAGGCCGAGGGCACCAACAGCCCGGCCGACGTGCTGCTGACGGTCGATATCGGCCGTATCGACGAGGCCGTCGCGGCCGGCGTGACCCAGCCGATCAACTCGGAGGCGATCGACAAGATCGTGCCGGCGCAATATCGCGATCCCGATG
This sequence comes from uncultured Alphaproteobacteria bacterium, assembly GCA_963742665.1. Lineage (GTDB taxonomy): Bacteria > Pseudomonadota > Alphaproteobacteria > Rhizobiales > Xanthobacteraceae > Bradyrhizobium. Next base: position 142,763 of record CAVUNH010000001.1, on the reverse strand, counting down.
GACATTGGGCCGGCATTTCGATGCGCGCGCGCGTGATCTACGCCTCGAAGGACCGCGTCAAGCAGGACGCCATCACCTATGAAGAGCTCGCCGATCCCAAGTGGAAGGGCAAGATCTGCATCCGCTCCGGCCAGCACATCTATAACAACGGCCTGTTCGCGGCCTATACCGCGAAGTACGGTGAGGCCAAGGCCGAGGAATGGCTGCGGGGCGTGAAAGCCAATCTGGCGCAGAAGCCGTCGGGCGGAGATCGCGAAGCTGCGCGCGACGTCGCCGCCGGCAAATGCGACATCGGCATCGGCAACACCTATTACTGGGCGCTGATGATGAACAACGATCCCGAAAAGAAGCCGTGGGCTGAAGCCACCAAGGTGATCCTGCCGACGTTCCAGGGCGGCGGCACCCACGTCAATTTGTCTGGCGTGCTGCTGGCCAAGCACGCGCCCAACAAGGCCAATGCCGTCAAGCTGATCGAGTGGCTCGTCGGTGAAAAGGCGCAGCAGATGTACGCCGACCAGAATTACGAATATCCGGTGCGCGCCGGCGTCGCCATCAACCCCACGATCGCCGGCTATGGCAAGCTCAATGCCGATCCGCTGCCGATGTCGCAAGTCGCCGCCAACCGCAAGGCGGCCTCGGCGCTGGTGGACAAGGTCGGCTTTGATAATTGATCTCTTCGACCGACCTGCGTGTCTCCCTCCCCGCTGACGGGAGGGAGAACCGTCAACATTCATCACTGACGTCAAGCCGGCGCGGCCTGACGTGAACCGTTCCGCGCCCGCCGGACGGATCGCAACGGCGATCGCGGTCATCACCGCGGCCGCGGTTGCCGCGCCCGTGCTCGCGATCATTGCGCTAGCGATGAGTCCGGCGCCCGATCTGTGGCGCGATCTGATCGCCTATGTGCTGCCGCGGGCGATGCTCGATACCGCGCTGCTGCTGTTCGGCGTCGGCGCGCTGGCGCTTTTGATCGGCGCCGGCACCGCATGGCTGATCTCGCTGCATGATTTTCCTGGCCGCTCGCTGCTATTGTGGCTGATGCCGCTGCCGCTGGCGATCCCGACCTACATCGCGGCTTACGTCTATGCCGACCTGTTCGAGCCGCTCGGCCTGATCCATCGCGCACTCGCGATCTGGTTTCCGTTACGCGACACCGTGGCCGTCCTTCCCAATCTGCGCTCGATGCCGGGCGCGATGATTGTCATCGGCCTCGTGCTCTATCCTTACGTCTATCTCTCGGCGCGGACGATGTTCCAATTCCAGAGCGCCGAATTCGCCGAGGCCGCGCGAACGCTCGGCGCCAACCGCCTGCAGATATTCCTGCGTGTCTCGCTGCCGATGGCGCGGCCGGCGCTGGCGGTCGGCCTGGCGCTGGTGTCGCTGGAAACGTTGAACGACATCGGCGCCAGCGAATATCTCGGTGTTCGTACGCTGACCGTGTCGATCTTCACGACCTGGCTCAACCGCGGCAGCCTTGCCGGTGCCGCGCAGTTGTCCTGCTTCATGCTGGCGATCGTGGCCGGCCTGATTGCGATCGAACGTTACGGCCGCCGCAACGTCGCGACGGAGTTTTCCGCCGAAAGCCCGCGGCTGACGGCGCGCACGCAGCTTCTCGGCATCAAGGGCTGGTGGGCGTTCGCCGCCTGCCTGCTGCCGGTGTTGCTCGGGTTTTTCGTGCCGGTGCTGTTTCTGCTGCAGCAGAGTTTCAAGCGCGGGTTGCTGACAAATTTCGACATCACGCTGGGGCGCGATGCCTTCAACTCGGTCGCCTTCGCAACGCTGGCGACGCTGATCGCGCTCGGGCTGGGCTTCGCCACCATTCTGGCCTGGCGCTGGCGACCCAGCCCGGTGCGGCTTGTTGCGATGAACATCTCGCAAACCGGCTACGCGCTGCCCGGCCTGGTGCTGGCGCTCGGGCTTCTGACCCCGGTGCTCGCGATCGACAACGGCCTGAACGCACTTGCCGGATGGCTTGGACGATCGCTGCCGGGATTGATCCTGATCGGCTCCGGCGCCGCCGTCGTGATCGCCTATGTGATCCGCTTCCTGGCGGTGCCGACCGGGCTGATCAAGGCCGGGTTCGAGCGGATTCCGCACGACTATGACGACAGCGCGCGCGCCGCCGGCGCCGGCCAGGCCACCACGATGCGGCTGATCCATCTGCCGCTGCTGCGGCCGGCGATGCTCGGCGCCGTCATTATCGTGTTCGTGGACTGCCTGAAGGAATTGCCGGCGACGCTGCTGCTGCGGCCGCTCAATGTCGACACGCTGGCGACCGCCATCTACCAGTTCGCCAGCCGCGGCAGTTTTGAAGACGGCGCGCTCGCCGCACTTCTGATCGTCGCCGCCAGCATCGGCCCGGTGGCCTGGCTGACGCGGTTTTCCGACATGCCGTCAGGGCCGGCGTAGCGACACTTCTCGAGAACCGCGCGTCGCCTCAGGCGTTCTTCAGCGCGACGCGGAACTCGGCTTCGGTCTTCGACTTCACCTCGTCGAGCGTGACGCCGTCGGCGAGTTCGATCAGCGCCATGCCGTCCTTGCCGTGCTTGTCGATGGTGAAGACCGCGAGATCCGTCACCACCATGTCGACGACCTTCTCGCCGGTCAGCGGCAGGTTGCACTTCTTCAGGAGCTTCGCGCCGTCCTTGGCGGAATGCTCCATCACCACGACGACGCGCTTGACGCCGGCGACGAGATCCATCGCGCCGCCCATGCCCTTGACCATCTTGCCGGGGATCATCCAGTTGGCGAGGTCGCCGTTCTGCGCCACCTGCATCGCGCCGAGGATCGACAGATCGATATGGCCGCCGCGCACCATGCCGAAGGAATCGGCGGAGGAGAAATAGCTGGTCGTCGGCAGTTCGCTGACCGTCTGCTTGCCGGCGTTGATCAGGTCGGCGTCTTCCTCGCCCTCGTAGGGGAACGGGCCCATGCCGAGCATGCCGTTCTCGCTCTGCAGGCTGACGTCGATGCCGTCGGGGATGTAGTTCGAGACCAGCGTCGGAATGCCGATGCCGAGATTGACGTAATAGCCGTCGCGCAATTCCTTGGCGGCGCGCGCGGCCATCTGTTCGCGGGTCCAGGCCATGGGGCTCTCCTGCTAACGGGTTGCTATCACGCCGCGGGGCGCGGGCGGGTGTTGCGGAACTCGATGCGCTTCTTGCCGGTGCCGACCTCGATCGATGCGCTTGACGAAAATGCCGGGCGTGTGGATGTGGTCGGGATCGATCTCGCCGGCCGGCACCAGATGCTCGACCTCGGCGATGGTGACCTTCGCGGCGGTCGCCATCATCGGATTGAAATTGCGCGCGGTCTTGCGATAGACGAGATTGCCGGCGGTATCGCCCTTCCAGGCGTGGACGATGGCGAGATCGGCGAACAGGCCGCGCTCCATGATGTATTTCTCGCCGTCGAATTCCTTCACTTCCTTGCCTTCGGCGATCAGCGTGCCGACGCCGGTCTTGGTGTAGAAGGCCGGAATGCCGGCGCCGCCGGCGCGGATGCGCTCGGCCAGCGTGCCCTGCGGATTGAATTCGAGTTCCAGTTCGCCGGCGAGATATTGCTGCGCGAACAGCTTGTTCTCGCCGACATAGGACGAGATCATCTTCTTGATCTGCCGCGTCTCCAGCAGCCGGCTCAGCCCGATGCCGTCGACGCCGGCATTGTTGGAGATCACGGTGAGGTTCTTGACGCCGGAGTCGCGGATCGCGTCCGACAGGGTCTCGGCGATGCCGCACAGGCCGAAGCCGCCGGACATGATCATCATGCCGTCCTTGAGGATGCCGTCGAGTGCCGATTTGGCGTCGGGGTAGACCTTGTTCATGGAAATGTGACCTGATGGAGGAAGCGCGCTTGCGGCCGGCATTATCAGGGATTATTAGGCGAAATCTTCGCAATGCGTCAATGACGGGGCATTTGGACCATCGGCCGCGGCACGGCACGCCAGGATGGCCTTGAAAGCGTCAAGAAAACCCTTCAAGTTGTGTGGGTTGGCACGGGCTACCGCGTGCGCCGCCCGCCTCTGTTCAACCAGAACCTGGCGACTTCAACCCGACCCGGATATGTCATTGACGATGGCCCAAGGAATGAAGCGCCTGGGGATGCCGATTGCGGCGTTTCTCGGCGTGGCGCTGATCGGCCTGATCGCGACGTCCTGGTTCCTCAACCGGGACGCGCTGCGCCAGGCGGTGGAGGCGCAGATCCGCGCCGTCACCGGGCTCGACCTCGTCGTCAACGGCGCGATCGACGTCTCGGTGTTTCCCGGCAGCTATGTCTCGTTCCATGACGTCGGGCTGAAGGGCGGCGGCACCGCCGACCCGGCGCTGCAGGTCGACGTGCTGACCGCGAATTTGCGGCTGCTGCCGCTGTTGCTGCGGCGGTTCGAGATCGCCGACGTCATGATGCTGCGGCCGCATATCCGCGTCGTCCGGGACGGCAATGGCGAGAGCAACTGGACGCCGTTCATCGAGACCATCGCGCGCACCATGAAGCCCGGCGCCGACAACCAGGTGTCGTTCTCGGAAATCCGGATCCAGGACGGCGTGCTCAACTATGAGGACGCCGACCAACCACGTCTCCGAGACGCTCGGCGATATCGACCTGTCGCTGGCCTGGCCGTCGATCTCGCGCTCGTTTGCCGCGACCGGGCAGTTCGACTGGCGCGGCGAGCGCGTCGACGGCTCGATCAGCGCCAGCGACTTCGTCGCGGCCTTGTCGGGCGACCGCTCCGGCCTGAAGGCGCGGCTCGCCAGCGCGCCGCTGAAACTCGCCTTCGACGGCACCGTCGCCAACCGCACCAGCATGATGATGGAAGGCACGCTGACGATCGACAGCCTGTCGCTGCGCAACGCGCTGCGCTGGATCGGACAGGCGCCGCCCGGCGGCGGCGGCTTCGGCCGCTTCGCGCTGAAGGCGCGCGCCAATGTCGTCGGCGCCTCGATCGCGCTGACCAACGTCAATGTCGAACTCGACGGCAACGTCGCCGAAGGCGTGATGACCTACGCCAATAACGGCCGCCAGACGCTGCAGGCGACGCTCGCCGCCGGCGCGCTCGACTTCACGCCCTATATCTCCACCTTCCGCCTGCTCGCCAGCGGCGCGCGCGACTGGAACCGGCAATTGTTCGACCTGAACTCGCTGTCGACCACCGATCTCGACATGCGGCTGTCGGCGGCGAAGGTGACGGTCGGCCCGACCAAGCTCGGCCGCACCGCGTTCGGCGCCAATCTGCGCGGCGGCGCGCTGGCGCTCTCCGTCGGCGAGGCGCAGATCTATGGCGGCATCGCCAAGGGCTCGTTCGGCATCGCGCGCTCGGACGCGGTCGCCGACGTCAAGGCGCAGTTCCAGTTCACCGACGTCGACCTGCAGGCCTGCGCCATCGAATTGTTCGGCATCAACAAGCTGTCCGGCCGCGGCAATCTCAACGTCTCGCTGGTGGCCTCGGGCTCGAGCCCGTTCGGGCTCGCCTACTCGCTCGACGGCACCGCGACGCTGACCGGCCATGACGGCGCGATCGCGGGCTTCAATGTCGAGCAACTGCTGAAGCGGCTGGAGCGCCGGCCGCTGTCCGGCGGCGGCAATTTCCGCTCCGGCTCGACGCCCTACGACACGCTGACCGTCGCGGTGAAATTCAACGACGGCATCGCCACCGCCGAGGACGTCCGCGTCGAAGGCCCGGCGACGCGCCTGACGCTGACCGGCACCGCCTCGGTGCCGACGCGCGAATACGACCTGAAGGGCGTCGCCAGCCTGACCTCGGCGCCGAACGCCGCCGCCCGGCTTCGACCTGCCGTTCGTGGTGCAGGGCCCGTGGGACGATCCCCTGATCTTTCCCGATCCGGAAAGCCTGATCCGCCGCTCGCCGGGCGCAGCGCCGCTGCTCGACGCGGTCAAGGACCGCAAGACCCGCGACGCCGTGCGCTCGGTGATCGAGCGCTTTACCGGCGGCGCGCGGCCGGCAGCGCCCGCGCGCCGCCGATGGCCCGGCAAAGCCGAACTGAATTCCCGCGGCCAGCCGTCTGTTGATGCTCTCTCCGTTTCGCTATGATCGGGACGCCCGAATCCGGGGCGGTCCCGTGGACCACATTTGATTATTTTGAGGAAGCGACATTGCGAGATCAAAAATGGGATGAGCGCTTCATGCTGCTGGCGCATCATCTGGCGAACTGGAGCATCGAGAAAGGCCGGCGCGTCGGCGCCGTCATCGTCGGGCCGGACAATGAAGTCCGCTCGACCGGCTTCAACGGACTGCCGCGCGGCGTTCGCGATGACCTCGAGGAACGCCATTCCCGCGTCACCGGCGCCAAATATATCTGGAGCTGCCACGCCGAGCAGAACGCCATCTTCAATGCGGCGCGCGTCGGCGTGGCGCTGAAGGGTTGCACGATCTACGTGCCCTGGTTTCCCTGCGTCGAGTGCACCAAGGCCATCATCCAGTCGGGCCTCACGGAACTCGTCGCCTACGCGCCCGACCAGCCGAACTCGAACTGGCACGAGGATTTTTCGATCGCCGGCCAGATGCTCAAGGAAGCCGGCATCGAAGTCCGGCTGATGCCCCGGCTCGCCGAACTTCCGGACGCGTCCGAGGACGACGCGTGAGAGGCAAGCTAATTCCCGGCGTTAGCCCAGGATCGACCGGTACAGATCCAGATATCGATCGGCCATGAGGTCTACCGTGAAGCGCGCGGATACCGCGGCACGGCAGGCCGCGCGATCGATTTCGCCGATACGCCCGATCGCAGCTACCGCTGCGTCGACGCCGTCGACCAGAAATCCGGTCACGCCATCCTCGATCAGTTCGGGCATCGATCCCCGGTTGCAGGCAATGACCGGCGTTCCGCAGGCCAGCGCTTCCACCACCGACAGGCCGAACGGCTCATCGAAATTGATGAGATGGAGCAGCGCACGCGCGGACCCGAGGGTCTTGGCGCGCGCCGCGCCGCCGACCGGGCCGAGATAGACCACGGACCGGTCGTCGACTGCGGGTACGACCTGCTCATTGTGATAATTCTGGTCCTGGACGATGCCGGCCATGATCAATTTCCGCCCCGAGCGACGTGCCGCCGTGATCGCTTCCGCGGCGCCCTTGTCCGGATGAATGCGGCCGAAGAACAGCAGATCCTCGCTGCCATGCGGATCGAAGGGAAAGTCCTGCAGCGGAATGCCGTGGTGGATCGTTGCGGCATAACGCAGGTCCGGATGGCGATCGGCCTGGCTGATGGCGACATAGTGGACACGATTTTCGTATTGCTTGAAGGCGGGCAGAATGCGCATCGACGAGAAACCGTGGATCGTTGTCACCATCGGGGTCCCGACCAGCCGCGAGAAAGCGAGCGGCACGAAATCGGCCTGGTTGTGAATAAGGTCGAACTCACCGGCCTGCTCGAAGACATGGGCGACGTGGAGCATCTCCCACACCTTTGCATCGATCGCGGGATCTTCGGAATAGGGCGCAGGGCAAACGCCATCCAGCCTGCCTGCCGTGATGCTGTCCAATGTCGCGAACAGGGTGACGTCGACGCCGCGCGCCACCAGCGCCTCGGTCAGGAGGCTCGTCACCTGCTCCCAGGGGCCGTAGTGGCGCGGCGGTGTACGCCAGGAGATCGGCGCCAGCATGGCAATGCGCAAACGACCATCCTTCCCTGTCTCGGTGCTATCCAGCCTTGAGGACGACACCCTCGTTCGACCGTAGCAGGATGGCACCGCCTTCGACCAGCGCCGCATCGTCGAGCGTGGACAACAGCAGCCGGCTTCCGCGCGCCCATTGCGGCAACTGCAGCCGGTGCGGCTGTTGCCCGAGATTGAGCGCCACAATCAGCCGCTCCTCGCCGTGCCGGCGCGCGTAAGCGAGTATCTCGTCGTCCACGTCCAGCAGCACGAAATCACCGACCGACAAGGCGAGGCAATCGCGCCTGAGAACAAGCAACCGGCGATAAAGTGCCAGGCTCGAGTGAGGATCTTCCGTCATCCGCGCCACGTTGCGCGTCGGCCAGTCGGCATTGAGCGGCAGCCACGGCTTGCCGGTGGTGAACCCGGCATTTGCGCGCGCGTCCCACGGCATCGGCGTGCGCACGGGGTCGCGGCCCAACGCCAGACCGGGCTCGCGCAACTCGCGCGGGTCCCGCACGTCCGACGCTTCGATCGCGACATCGCTCAGGCCCAGTTCGTCGCCATAATAGAGCGTGGGCGTGCCGCGTAGCGTCAGCAGCAATACCGCCGCGACGCGGGCCTGAGCCTGACCCCGCCGGGTGGCGACGCGCGGCCGGTCGTGGTTGCCGAGCACCCAGTTTGGCCAGCCCCCCGACGGCAGCGCGGCCTCATAGGCGGTGATGAGCGCCGCAAGGGAACGCGCCTCCCACGGCGTATCGATGAGCTGGAAATTGAACGGCAGATGCACGCCCGGACGTTCCCCGCCGTAATAGTGCATCAGCCGGTCGACCGGCAAATAGATCTCGCCGATCAGAACCCGCTCGCCCAGTCCTCTGGCGCCATAGCTGTCGGCGATTTCGCGCATCTCGGCGGCGATCCCGTGCACCTCGGGCTGATCGGTCGAATGACGCTGGAGCAGGCGATGCATTTCACCCATTCCGGGCTGATAGGCCGGGTTGGGTGGATTGTCCGGGAAGTCCGCCGCCTTCACGAGGTGCCACAGCACGTCGATGCGGAAGCCATCGACGCCACGGTCGAACCAGAAGCGCATCACGTCATACATCGCCGCCTGCACCGCCGGATGACGCCAGTTGAGGTCCGGCTGCTCCTTCAGGAAGGCGTGGTAGTAGTATTGCCCGGTTGTCTCGTCCCACTCCCAGGCTGAGCCGCCGAAATCGCTGATCCAGTTGTTGGGTGGTCCGCCATCGGCGGCAGCATCGCGCCAGATGTACCAGTCTCTTTTATGGTTTGCCCGCGAAGCGCGGCTCTCGACAAACCAGCGATGCTGGTCGGAGGTGTGGTTCGGCACGAAGTCGAGCAGAACCTTCAGCCCTCGCCGATGGGCCTGCATCAGCAGGTCGTCGAAGTCAGCCAGCGTTGCCGAAACGTGGATCGATGTCGCAATAGTCGGCAACGTCATAGCCGAAATCAACCATCGGCGACGGGTAAATGGGCGAGATCCAGATCGCATCGATCCCAAGGCCGGCAAGATAATCGAGCCGCCGCTCTATCCCTCTGAGGTCGCCGATGCCGTCGTTGTTAGTGTCCTGAAAGGACCGCGGATAGATTTGATAGATCACACCCGCCTGCCACCAAAGCGCGGTCATGCCAACAGCACCCTTGGCACGTATGCAGGCAGCAAGGCTCGAACGTCGGACGACATCGCCACCTCACTCCACCCGTTAGAGAACGACGATCATACCACGTTATGGACGCTGTCGATGGCGATCGTTGGAGATCAAGCTGACCATCGCGGTGAAGGTCGACGCCACCCGCATTCATCGCGCCCGCCCCTTCGCTTCGCAGCCCCGAAGAAACAGCGCGACGCATCGCGCACCCGCGCGCTGATCTGCGCGCGGGAGGGCAGCTTCATGCCGCCATAGATCGCGGCGCGCTGCGGAGCGGAAGCGACCATTCCGATCAACATGCCCGCCGCTTCCTCGACATTGTCGAGCTCGATCAACCCGCCCCTCGCCTGCAGGCGCAGCCAGCTCGACAGCGCGGCCGCCGTGCGGGCAATGCCTTTGTTGTAGAACGTCGCCGCGAGATCGGGGAACTGGCTGGCCTCCTGCAGGATAATGCGTTGAAGGGCGACGATATCCGGATCGAGCGCAATGTCTGCGCACGCCATCAATGCGGCGTTGAGCCCGGTTTCGATGTCGGCATCCTCGGTAACCTGCAGGCTGAAGTCGGACAGGAATCGCTCGAGCCGGTCGGACACCATGCCCTCGAACAGCGCCGACTTGTTCGGCACCAGGCGATACAGCGTCTTGGTGGAGATTCGGGCGCGGCGGGCCACGGTTTCGGTGCTGGTCGCGGCATAGCCATTGGCGGCAAATTCGTGCCGCGCGGCCTCGTAGATGATTTGACGGGTCTCGTCGTCGGGGCGGAGTTGCGGACGCCCGCGGTCGCGGCGCAGGAGAGAAGATTTTGCTCTAGCCATGTTCTCACATGATGCCTGTCATTCCATTGACAGTTCCGATATCGGGTTTATTTTGGAAATTGTCAAGTTTCCTAAATACGAGCGGAGAACCGCCATGACCGTCCATTCAACCGCCTTCCCGACCGATCAGAAGGTCGCCGCCGCCGTGGTGGCCGAGGCCCTGCTGCCCCCCGCCGCGACAGCGCCTCCCGTGCTCGCTGCAAAAAAACTCAATCTGCGCAAGCTGTTGCTTGCCGGCGCGGCGATCGCCGCGCTGGCGGGCGCGGCCTGGTATGGCTGGGACTACTGGACCGTCGGCCGGTACCTGGTGTCGACCGACGACGCCTATGTGAGGGCCGACAGCACCACCATCGCGCCGAAAGTCACCGGATATCTGCTTCACGTGCTGGTGAAGGACAATGAGCGCGTCGCCACCGGCCAGGTGCTGGCGCGGATCGACGACCGCGACTTCAAGGTCGCGCTCGATCAGGCCAAAGCGGATGTGGCATCGGCACGCGCCACGATCGCGAGCAAGCAGGCCCAGCTCGACGTCCAGCAGGCGGTGATCAAGGCGGCGCAAGCCACAATCGATGTCGATCAGGCCGTGGCGACCTTCGCCGCCCAGGAGAACAAGCGCTATGCCGATCTGGCCGCGAGCGGCTCGGGCAGCGTGCAGAATGCGCAGCAGGCGCAGGCGCGGATTGCAAGCGCGCAAGCCTCGCTGGCGCGCGACAGCGCCAACCTCGTGTCGGCGAACAAGCAGATCGATCTGCTCCAGGCCGAGATCGTGCAGGCCAATGCAGCGCTCGCCCGCACCGAAGCGTTGCAGCGCCAGGCCGAGCTCAATCTCGGCTACACCACGATATCAGCCCCGATCGACGGCGTGGTCGGCAACCGCACGCTGCGCGTCGGGCAATATGTCCAGGCCGGCACGCAATTGATGTCGGTGGTGCCGGCCCACGGTGCCTATGTGGTGGCGAACTACAAGGAAACCCAACTCACCGACGTGCACGAAGGCCAGGCGGTCGATATCGAAGTAGATATGTTTCCGGGCCAGGTCGTGCACGGCCATGTCGACAGCATCGCTCCCGCCAGCGGCCAGGAATTCGCGCTGCTGCCGCCGGACAACGCCACCGGCAATTTCACCAAGGTGGTGCAGCGCATCCCGGTGCGGATCGCACTCGACAGCGACAGCAACGCGCGCATCGAACTGCGGCCGGGCATGTCGGTGATTCCGACCATCGCGACGCGTTCGTCGAACGCGCCCCGCGCGGCGGCGGTGACCGCCAGCGTCCACAAGACCAATTCCGGAGCATCGTGCCATGTCAAATCACAGCCCTTCAGCCTCGATATCCCGGCTTCCGATCTCGCCCGCAGCATCTAGTGCGGCCGCCACGCCGAACCGCGCCAGCGTCACGACCTGGGTTGCCGTTGTCGCCGCCATGATCGGCTCGTTCATGGCGATCCTGAACATCCAGATCACCAACGCCTCGCTGCTCAACATCGAGGGCGGCATCGGCACCGGGGTCGACAACGGTTCCTGGATTTCGACCTCCTATCTGATCGGCGAGATCGTGGTGATCCCGCTCACCGACTGGCTCAGCCGCGTGTTCTCATTCCGCCGCTACATGATCGCGAGCGCCGCCTTGTTCGCGGCATTCTCGGTCGCCTGCGCATTCACCCATGATTTGCCCTCGATGATCGCGATGCGCGGATTGCAGGGCTTTGCCGGCGGCGTGCTGATCCCGATGGCGTTCACGCTGGTCTTGACCAAGCTGCCGAAGCCGCAGCAGCCGGTGGGGTTAGCGATCTTCGCGCTCTCCGTCACCTTCGCGCCCGCGATCGGGCCGACCATCGGCGGCTATCTGACCGAGAATTACGGCTGGCGCACCATCTTCTTCATCAACGTGATCCCGACCGTGGTCATGGTCAGCGCGCTCTATCTGACACTGGAGCGGCAGCCGATGCAGCTCAAGCTTTTGAAGGAAGGCGACTGGGCCGGCATATTGACGATGGCGATCGGCCTGTCGGCGCTGCAGACCGTGCTCGAGGAAGGCAACAAGGACGACTGGTTCGCCTCGCCCTTCATCCAACGCCTCGCCGTGATCGCCTTTGTCAGCCTGGCGCTGTTCATCTGGATCGAACTCACCGTCGAAAAGCCGCTGATCCGGTTGCGGCTGCTGAAGCGGCGCAATTTCGGCTTCGGCACCGTCGCGCTGACGTTGGTCGGCTTCGCGCTGTTCGGCTCGGTCTACATCCTGCCGGCTTATCTCGGCCAGGCCCAGGGCTACAATGCCGAACAGATCGGCAGCGTTCTGGCCTGGACGGGTCTACCGCAACTGCTGCTGATTCCGCTGGTGCCGAAACTGATGCAGCGCTTCGACGTGCGCTACGTCGCCTTCACCGGCCTGATGATCTTCGCCTATAGCTGCTTCATGAACATTGCGATGTCGCCGGACTATGCCGGCGACCAGCTCTTCATTCCCAACATCGTGCGCGCCGTCGGCCAGGCCATGGTGCTGACGCCGCTGACATCGGTGTCGACGGCCGACACCGCGCCCGAGGACGTGGCCGCAGCCTCCGGCATCAGCAACATGCTGCGCAATCTCGGCGGCGCGATCGGCACCGCCGTACTGGCAACCGTGATCACCAAGCGCGAGCAGTTTCATTCCAACATCATCGGCCAGTCGATCAACCTCGGCCGCGAGGAGGTGCGCAACCGGATCGCGCAGACCACAGACTATTTCCTTGCCCACGGCGTCTCCGACCCCGCCGCCGCGCACCAGCAGGCGATCATCGCGCTTGGCAAGGCGGTGAAGCATCAGGCGCTGGTGATGGGCTTCAGCGATACCTTTGCGGTGATCGGCACAGTCCTGGTACTGGCCGCGCTCGCGGTGCTGCTGACGCGCAAGGCGAAGGCTGTGGCCGGCGGCGCGCATTGAGGGACAAGCAATCGCTACGGCTCGGCGGTGCGGATCCCCGCCGGGCTGGCCTTCATGGCGATCGGCGCCGTCTTTGTCAGCGTCTTGCCGTCAAAGGTGAAGGTGGCGATTTCATTCTCCACCATGCACTGGGCCAGGATCGTCTTCGAATCCTTCGACCACGCAATGCCCTGACACCAGTGGCCGATCTTGGCTTCGGTGACCGGCGCGATCTCGGTGCCGGTGATCCGGTAGATCTTCAGCAGGCCGAAATCGTTGAATTCCGGCGCCGTCCTGGCCCGGCTCGATCCGTTCATCACGGTCACGGCCAGATAGGCGCCGTCAGGCGAAACCTTCAGGCCCTCGGGCGTCGGGCCGACGGGCGTCGTGCCGGCCACCCGGATCGGCTTTGCGCGCATGTCGATCACGCTGACGGAATCGCCACCGGCGCCGGCGCCGACGTTGCCGACCACGGCCACATCGCCGCTGCCGGCAATATCGACCTGATACGGACGCAAACCGCCGACCAGGTCGTTTTTGGTGTACTCGACCTTGCCGCCGTCGACCGCGAGGACGGAGATCTTGCTGTCGCCGTCGCGCGTCACCAGCGCCGTTGCGCCGTCGCGGGAGAAGATCGCATGGCTCGGGCCGGACTTGGCGTCGCCCAGCGCTATCTTGCCCGACGGCGTCAATGTGTTGCCGCTGATCGTAAAGACCGAGACGGTGCCTTCGTTGCGGTTGGCCACCAGCGCCAGGGTCGCCGCACGGTTGATCGAAACGCCGGCGGCGCCTAGCCCCGCCTGCAACGTCGCCACGACCTTTGGCGGCGACGACTTCAGGTCGATGACGGTCAGTTTGTCGTCGGCGGCCATCTTGGTCGGGTCGGCGGGGTCCACTTTCATCGCGCCCGTGACCAGCGCGAAACTTTCGTCGGGCGCGACCGCGACGCTCGGCGGCGGCCCGACCACGCTCGCCGGAACCGGAATCTCGGCAATGATGCGCGGCGAAGCGCCCGACATTTCGATCACCGATATCGTGTCCGGCAACGGCTCCTTGCGCACCAGCGTGACGCCGTTTTCCAGCACCACCTTGCCGTCGTTGGCGGAAACCGCGATCTCGGCAACGCCTGCGGAGTTGATCAGCGCCGAAAATGAAATTGTCACCAGCGCCAGCGCCGGCCTGCCCGTCAACATTGCGATTTCCTTCCAGAATGGGAGCCTCTCACGGGCTCGTTGCGGCGGCATTATTCAACGGGGAAAGCGGCTTGTCGACGGGGCGGCGGGTGACCGCTCTATTTTACTTTTGTCTCGGCCGCGATCAGCTCTCTGCCTTCCGCGGTCCGGATCGTCAGCCGGACCTGCTTGCCGCTGCTGCCCGCAGGAACAGGCGCGGAAATGCGATTTCCGTGTTTCGGGTCGGCCGGCACGGCGGCGTCGAACAAGACGGTGTCGCCGCGTTTCAACGTCACGCGCAACGGCGTGTCCGGTTCGATACTGAAGAACTGCAGGTTCACGCTTGCCCCTCCGGCCGCCAGATTGACCAGCATGCTGGCGTTCGCATGCGTCACGTTGCGCATGCCGACGGTCGGGCTGTAGGTTTCAGGTATCGACACCTCACCCCGCGCGGGAAACCCGGCGCTGTGGAAAAACTCGTCCGACACCCCCGCCCACAATTCGACATAGGGCCGCTGCGGGTTCGGGTCCTTGCGCGGGTCGGTTTCGCCGGTGAACGAGGAGAATCCCCACGTCCACATCTTCAGGCCCCGGGTCACCCTGTTGTCGGCGATGCGGATGATCCCCTCTTCGTTGTCGTGGTTGATCACGCCCCAGAAATTACCGCCGCCCATGTCGGGCGCGGCATAGGCGATGCCCATCGTCGGCCAGTTCCGGAAGTAGCGCAGTTTTTCGAAGCGGCTCCGGCCCGGTCCCGCGCTCTCGTCGCCCTCGGCCAGATTGGCCGACCAGGTGGGCGTACGGTAGGCCGCGATCGGCGCGATGATTTCGGCGCCACCGGTGGCTTTGGGATGTTTCGGGTCCGATCCCGGCGCCAGCGTCGTGCAGGTCCAGTACTCGTACCGGAGCCTGTTGTCGCTCGGGTTCTTCAGCACCACACGCGCATCGAGCGCGGCGCGGCCCGCTTTCAGCGTCACGTAGTAAGTCGCCTCGATGCCGGTCGATCGCCCGAACTTTGCCGGCGCCGCCGAAAAATCGAAATCGTCCTTGAACGACATCGACACCGTCACCTCGCCTTCGCTCGCCTTCACCACCGCAAAATCCCACGGCTTCAGCCAGGTCTTGCCGTGCTCGGCGTCAGGGAAGGTCGGAAAGATGCCGCCATACACCATCAGCCAGTCGTAATAGAACGTGCCGCCCTTGATGCCGTAGGGCACGCCTACCTCGGTGCGGTAAAGCTGTTCATGGCCGGTCGGCTTGTAGATGATGGAAAGGATGCGCCCGCCGAATTCGGGCACCAGCGTGACCTTCAGATAGCGGTTCTCGAGCACGCGGGCTTTGAAAGTGCGGTCGACAATGGCGGTGTTGTCGAGCGAACCGCTAACCAGTCCATTCTCCGCGTCCGTCGCGTACTTGACCGTGCTCCAGGTTACCGTCTCTTCGCTGAGCGACACCCTGTCCGGCTCCGCCGCATGCACGACGGGATGAACCGCGCAGACCGAAAGTGCGCCAACCACCAGGCGGATGGGGCAACGGATTGCCATCGACAATCACTTTCGAATGCCCGAGGCCTGCCGCCGAACCGCAGCTCAATCTATCCAGCGGCCCCAGGCCAGGCTTGAGCGGGCGGTTGATCGCATGGCGCAACCGTAAATATACATGGAAAGCCGATTTGGCAGCAACTCCCCGGTAGGGAAGATTGGGTACGATCGCCAGTTGTTGCCCCCACGGCGCATCGTTGTTTACGTTTCGTTAAGGTGGAACCGTTTTCCCTGATTTGGCGCTCAAATGCTCGTTCATTTCGTTACCGATGAACCCGCGAAGATACCGGCCATCCGCGCGATGCTGGAGCCAGAACACGACGTTGCGCCTCAGCTTCTGGGAGCCGGCAACGCCGGCATCAGCTCCGACGGTGTATTGATGGTCGACGCCGACCTGCGCAAGGCGGTTCCGGTAGAACACCTCAAACTTGTCCTGCAGGATCTGAATTGCGTTTCCGAGAAGCTGTTCGTCGTGCAAAGCCACCTGCACCACATGGTCGCGCAGGCCTTTGCGCTCGGCGCGACCGCCGTGGTTTCCCGTTCAAGGGAAGTCATACCGAAGCTCCAGAAGATCGAAGCGGCGCAGCGGGCGGCAAAATCCGGCGCTGCCGGCGACGCGCCGGACATCGTCAAGGGCGCCGTGGCCTTTGCCTCGATATTCACCGCGGCCAGGGAAGGCAAACCATTCGAGCTTTCGGATGCCGACAACGCCACCTCCGAGATCATCAGCAGCATCGAGCAAAAAGGGCTCGGTACCTGGCTCGATGACGTACGCCGCTATCACCAGGGAACGTTCCAGCACTGCCTGCTGGTGACGGGAGTGGCGGTCGGCTTCGCCCTGGATATCAAGTTTCCGCCTGCGGACGTCGGGCGGCTCGGATTGGCGGCAACCCTGCACGATATCGGCAAGGCCCGCATTTCCCTGTCCATTCTCGACAAGCCCGGACGCCTCGACCCGGGCGAAGAGGAGATCATGAAGCGCCATCCGGTGATCGGATATGAACTGTTGAAGGCGCTCCCGGAAATCAGCCCGGAGATCCTCGATGGCGTGAGGCACCACCACGAATATCTGGACGGCTCCGGCTATCCCGATGCGCTGACGGCGCCGGAGATTTCCGACCTCGTGCGATTGCTGACGATCTCCGATATCTTCGCTGCGCTGATCGAGCAGAGGCCGTACCGGCCGGCCATGGCGCGGTCGGATGCCTACAAGATCCTGTGCGCCATGGATGGAAAGCTGGAACGATCCCTCGTGAAGGCCTTCCAGAACGTGGCGCTGAAGGCATGAAGCGGAAGATCGACATGGAGACACGCTAGCCATGGTTGCCGCAGCATCGCCGGATGCAGTCAGGGACATGGGGACCGCCGTCGATGGCGGCCTGCCGCAGCGGGATGTCCAGATTCTGAAACAGGTGACGGACCTGTTCCTGTCCAATGTCGAGCGCCTCCGCGAATCCCAGATCAGCGCATTCGACGAACTGCTCGTTCCCCTGATCGATCGGACCGAGGCAGGCGGCCTGGTCCAGCTCAGCGAGGCCCTGTCCACAATCGACCTCGCGCCGGGCAAGACGATCCGCAAGCTCGCGTTCCACAACGACGCCCTGGCGGCCGCGCCGGTCCTGCGGAATTCCGCCCGCCTGTCGGATAGCGACCTCGTTGAAATCGCCAAAACCCATAGCCAGCAGCATTTGTTGGCCATCGCCGGCAGACGCACCCTCAACGAAACCCTTACCGATGCGCTGATGCGGCGCGGCGATGTCAACGTTTCCAACGCACTTGCCCGCAATGCCGGAGCGAAGTTCTCCGAATGCGGTTATGCGACGCTTGTCGGAAGGGCGGAGCGTGACGAAAGCCTCACCGAGAAGCTCGGCCTTCGACTGGATCTTCCGGCGAATTTGCTCCGGGAAATTCTTTCAAAGGCTGCCGACATCGTGCTGGCGCGCTTCCTGACGGCGCCACGACCCGTGCAGCGGAAGGCGCAAGTGTCTCGTGGGGCTGCCGCTGAACAAACCCGTCCCGCCCGCCCGAAGATCGACTACACGAAGGCGCAGAGCGACGTTCTCGCGCTCAATCGTGCGGGCAAGCTCACCAACTCGATCGTGAACCGGTTTGCGGTAAGGGGCGAATACACCAATGTGGTTGCCGCACTCTCATTGAAGACCGACGTCAAGATAGAGGCCATTGAGCCACTGATCGAAAGCGACCGGCTGTACGGACTGATCGTGGCCTGCAAGGCCGCCAAGCTGAGCTGGTCGGCAACGACCATGATCATCCGCAACCGGCCCGGTTGCCCGCCCGCAGCCCAGCGGGAGTTCGAGCAGGCTCAGGCCATATTTGAAAGTCTGTTGCTGTCGGTGGCGCAATGGACCATCCGGTTCGGCGCCGATCAGATGGCTGCGAAAAAGGTCTGATCACGGAGGCTGGCACGCCTGATTCCGAGGCGCCGGCGCGGTTGGGCAAATCACCCCACAATCGCCACCCCACAATCGTCATTCCGCAAATCGCTGGTTCGGCTGAAGCTTGCGGAACCGGGTCGTCCACCCCCGTCTGACATCCGCCTCTTGCGCGGCGCCGTCGTCATAAACCGGCGATGTCAGGGGAAGCGCCCTGGTCACCGTGATCGCCACGATCGCGCGCAGTCGCGGCCTGAGCGCGCCGTGGTAATGGCCAAGCAGCGTCTCGAAGGCATCAGTCCCGCGCTCGACCACGACAGCCGTGCCGGCAAACCGATAACCCTTGCGCACGAAAGGATCGACGAAGTTGACCTCGATGCGCGGGTTGGCTCGCAAATTCCGGACCGTCCCGGGCGAGCGGACTTCGCCGAACGCAATCGTATTGTCGTCGACCACGAAGAAAGCGCCCTTTGGCGACAGATTGGGCATGCCGTCGGCAGCCGCGGTTGCAACAAACCCGAGGAGTTGTTCTTCGATCAGGCGCTTCATGTCAGGGGTCAGCATCTTCGGCTTCCTGTGCTGTATGGCTGGCACTCATATACGATCGTCCCGGTCGGATCACGGCCCGGCAATCGGAGCGAAACTAGCCACTTCCGGCGGTTCGATCCACAATTGTCTTTTCTCGCATTTGCCGCGACCCGTTGCGCCCTTTCCGCTTTGCCGGTTTTGGCGGTAGGGTTCACCAGGGAGATGACAACGAGGAAACCGGATCCATGCGAATTGCAGCTTTCACATATGTCGCCGCCGGCTTTTTGCTCGCGGGACCGGCATACGCCGCCTGCAGCAAACCCGATATCCCTGCCTGCGCGGTTCAAGGCGGTGCGTTTCCAACCGCCGCCGATTATGATCGATGCCGAAAGCAGATGCTGGTCTACAAGAGCGAAATGGAAAGCCATTCCTCGTGCGCCAGGCAGGCCGGACAACCGCAGGAGGGGCAAACTTCCGAACAGGAACTTCAGGCCACGCTGGCAACGTTCAATCGGCGCGCGCGCGGCGAGTAGCGGCGCGGGACGCGCAGGTGGAGGCATCACGGTTTCGCGAGCGGATGACGTTTAGGGTGACGTTTTAGGGTGACGTTTTCAGATTGCTCCGATTGCACTGAAAGGATCATTGGGTGGCCGCGGCTCAATTGGCCGTGACTGGAATGACCGTCTTGTTTGTGTAACACTGGGCCAGTCGTTCAGGAGGCATCAATCATGGATTCCAGTCATTCCGGTTCATCTCAAATCGCGCCGGTCGAGCGCCGGGTCGCCGCGATCGAAGCGGTATTCGAAGCGCGGGGGATGGAGCCCAAGCCCTTTATCGAATCGGCCGTCCACACCGCCGAAGAGGAATGGGTTCCAAGGAATGGCGCCCGGGTTGTCGCCAAGGCGTGGACGGACCCTGCCTTCCGTCAACGGCTGCTGGCGAACGGGAAAAGCGCCGTTGCTGAACTGGGTCTGACGATGCCGCCGCATCATCGCCATCTGGTCGCGCTGGAGAATACGCCGACGGTTCACAACGTCATCGTTTGCACGCTGTGTTCCTGCACGGCCTTCACCATCATCGGGTTGCCGCCGGACTGGTACAAGGATCTCGACTACCGCGCCCGCGCGGTGCGCGAATCCCGCACCGTGCTGCGCGAGATGGGGCTCGACTTGCCGCCCGAGATCGAGATCAGGGTGTGGGACACAACGGCGGATACCCGTTACATGGTGCTTCCCGTGCAGCCACCCTCGACCATTGGCTGGCCGGAAGAAAAGCTGGTGGACATTGTCACCAAGGAATCGATGATCGGCGTCGCACGCCTCTAGCAGGCGACGCGCATTTCCGGACGAGGTGAAACGATGGATGGCATTCACGATCTCGGCGGCCGGCAGGGTTTTGGGCCGATCCGCTACGCCGCAGGCGCGCCGGTTTTCCATGCGGCGTGGGAAAAGCGGGTCAATGCGCTCTATGGCATGGCGGTCAGGCGCGGCATCTTCAACATGGACGAATACCGGCACGCGATCGAGCGCATGCCTGCGCGTTATTATCTTTCGGCCAGCTACTATGAGAGATCGCTGACCAGCCTCGCGACCCTCTGCGTCGAGAAGGGGATCGTCGCCCGTGAAGAACTGGAGAAACTGGCGCAAGGGGCCTTCCCCCTGTCCGAGCCGAGCGCGCCCGGTCGTTCGAACCTGCCGGACCGCGAAACGTTTCAGGCCGGCGATCGCGTCCGCGTGAAGAACGATTTCTTTGCCGGGCACGTCCGCATGCCCGGCTACATCCGCGGAAAGCCCGGCGTGGTGGTGAGCGAGTCCCCGCGATATCCATTTCCCGATGCGCATGCGCACGGCGTGGAGGCGGCCGATGAACCGACCTATGACGTAGCCTTTCGCACCGAGGATTTGTGGCCGAATTCAGCGGACAAGGCGCTGGTCCATGTCGGCGTGTTCCAGAGCTATCTGGTACGCGTGACATAAGTGGTGGTAAGGCGACACGCTTCGCCTAGACAGCCAGTCCGCGCGCATCCGCCTGGGGCGCGCGTTGTCGCGTTCGCCCGACCAGTACACTGATGATCAGCAGATTGAGCAGGTTGGCGCCGATGCCGACGGCGAACGCGGGCCCGTAAAATCCGAGACGGTCGTAGAGCAGGCCGGCGAGCCAGCCGCCGACGGCCATGCCGCTCCCGCTGAACAGCAACAGTGTCGGAATTCGCCAGTAGGCTTCCGATGCCGGAAACAGTTCGCGCACCGCCAGCACATAGGCCGGGATGATGCCGGAAAAGCCGAGCCCGAAAGCGGCGGCCACGGTGAACAGGCCGGCTTCATTCTGCGTCAGCAGAAGGGCCGTCATCGATGCGGCCATCCAGGCCGAGCCGATCATGATGGTGGCGAGACCGCCGATACGATCGGAGATCACACCCCAGATCTGCCGGCTCAGGAACGCGGTGCCGAGCAGCACCGACAACATCAAGGCTCCCATCGACCGGCTGATGCCGAGATCGCTGCAGAAGGCAATGAGGTGGCCCTGCGGCATGGCCATCGGAATGCAACACATCACGCCGGCGGCGCACATCAACGCGAACACGGCATTGGGCGGCCAGCCGAGGACATGCGCTTTGACCAGGCCGGTCCCGGATGCTTCAGGCGGATGAATCACTTCGGGCGGCTCCCGGAAATAGATCGCGGCAAGCGGCACGACGACGATGATCTCGGCGCACGCGTACCACAGCATGGCCTGCCGCCAGCCGAAATTGGCGATCGCCTGCTCGAATACCGGCGGCCACATCGCGCCGGCGAGATAGGTGCCGCTCGAGATCAGCGCCAGCGCCGAACCGCGCCTTCGGTCGAACCAGCGGCTGACATAAATGTACAGGGGAGCATTGATGCCGCCGATCCCGATCAGGCCGATAAACAGCCCGTGGCCGATCCACAGCGGCCAGGGCGGCCCGAAGGTCGAAATCGCGAGCCCAAGGCCGATCATCAGCGAGCCCGATATCACCGTCCAGCGCGTGCCGACCCGATCGGCGACCCGCGACATGATGATGCCGCCGACGCCGGAGCCGAGCCAGGCGAGCGAGCTGGCGAGTGCCGGGATGGAACGCGCCCCACCCACTTCGGCGGCGATGTCCTTGAGCGCGACCGCGGTGATCCAGGCCGCGCCGAACGACATTCCGAGGATGGCGAGCGCTGCCGAGGCGACGGCCCAGGAGGCCCTGGTCTCGACGGAGTCTGAATGGAATTGCAGCATCGGGTAAGGAAATCCGGTTGGCGGATCCTTTTTACAGGCCACACGGGATTTCACCACCCGCATCCATGTAGGGTCTGCTCTACATGTTGCATCGCGCCATAATGCGTGGGCTTCGCCGGTGCTTTCTCAATCTTGGCTATGTCCATCGCGACGAATACTGTGGTGGCACCAACCGTCATTGGGTCTTTGGCCGTCACGGGGCGCCTCCGGCAATGACCCGCCGCGCAGATCCAGGCTCAGCAGGAATACCGACATGCAGCTTCCCTATCATGATCGCTATGCTTATTCGCCGATCGTCGACCGTCCGGACTATTCCTGGCCGGACGGAAAGCGGCTGGCGGTCTATCTCGGCCTCAACATCGAACACTTCGCGTTCGGCGCGGGCGAAGGTCATCTCCTGACGGTGGCCGGCGCGGCTCCCGACCCCCGGACCTTCGCCTGGCGCGATTACGGCAACAGGGTCGGCGTCTGGCGCTGCCTCGAACTGTTCGATGAATTGAACCTGCCGGCGGCTCACCTGATCAACACGGCGGTTTTCGACTATGCGCCCCGCATCGTCGACGCATTGAAAGCGCGCGGCGATGAATTCATCGGGCATGGCCGCACCAACGCGGAGCGCCACAGCCACATGTGGGAAGCCGACGAGCGGCGATTCCTGCAGGAGATTTACGACGCGATCGCGCGCGCATCCGGAAAACCACCGCGCGGCTGGATGGCGCCATGGATGGCCTCCACCCACCACACGCCCGACCTGCTGAAGGAGGTAGGCTTCGATTTCCTGATGGACTGGCCGGCCGACGACCAGCCGCTGTGGATGAAGACGCGCGCCGGTCCGATCATGAGCGTGCCCTACCCGATCGAGATCAACGACAGCCCGCAGATTCTGGTGCGGCATCACTCGCCGGAACAATTCCGCGACTTCATCATCGGACAATTCGAGGAGCTGCTGCGCCAGTCGGCCAAACAGCCGCTGGTATGCGGCATCGCCCTGCACACGATGATCGTGGGTCAGCCCTACCGGCTCCGCATGCTCCGCGAGGCGTTACAGCATATCGCCAACCATCCGGAGAAGGACAAGGTGTGGTTCACACGGCCGTCGGCCATCTACGACCATTGCGCCGCGCTGCCCGCGGGCAAATTTCCGCCGGCCTTGGAGCGCCTTCCGCAATGACGCATTTTCCCGTCACGGCGTTGCGCAGCGTCGATCTCGAAACGCCCGACGTCGGCCGTTCGGAACAATTCTATACGTCGGTCTGGGGGCTCGATCTGGTGACGCGCTACGAGGGCGTCACTTACTTGCGGGCAACCGGCACCGATCATCATGTGGTTGCCTTGCGGCAGGGCGAGCGCCCGGCACTCAAGTCGGTCACGTTCCGGCTCCATTCGGATGCGGAATTCGAGGCGATTGCCGGGGCATCACAACAGCATGGTGCGACGCTGCTCTCCGCACCCATTCCAAATCGGGGACCCGATGGCGGGACGGTGATGGCTATTCGCGCTCCAGGCGGCGGCGTGCTGCGCTTTGTTTGCCAGGACGCGCGGCATGCCGCGGCTCTTCCATCCGCAAACCGGCCGACGAGATTGGCTCACGTCAATCTGAACGCCAGAGATGTCGACGGCGCGGCCGCGTTCTATGAACGCGCGCTCGGATTTCGTCTGACGGATCGCACCAAAATCATGGCCTTCGTCCGCTGCAACAGCGACCACCATGCGATCGTCATCGCCGATGCTCCCGTCAACGGCCTCAATCACGTCGCCTTCCTGATGCCGGACCTCGAAGCCGTCATGCGCGGCTCGGGCCGCATGGTCGACGAAGGTTTTCCGATCGCCTGGGGCGTCGGCCGCCACGGCCCGGGCGACAACGTCTTCGCCTATTTCATCGATCCCGTCGGCACCGTCATCGAGTACACCGCCGAGGTTCTGCAGGTTGACGACAATTATGTGGTGCGCGGGCCGTCGGAATGGGTCTGGCCGCCGGGCCGGACGGATCATTGGGGCATCGCCCCTCCCAAGGCCGATCATGTCAAGGCGGCCCAGATAGCGGTGCCCTACGCCGATGCCTGAGCGACATCGCAGCGACTTTGGGGTGGTCGTGGTCGGCCACGGCCCGACAGGCGTCATCGCGGCCGGCCTGCTCGGCGACAGGAATATCCGTACCCTTGCGATCGACCGTCAGCGCGATGTCTACGACAAGCCGCGCGCGATCGCGATCGACCATGAGATCCTTCGCCTGCTGGACAACATCGGCGCCGCGGAGCGCGTAAAGCCCTATATCGCGCCGTTTCCTGCCTCTCAGCATTTTGGCGCGCGGGGCCAGTTGATCCGTCGGATCGACATGGTTGGCGAGCCCTATCCGCTTGGTTACACGCCGAGCATGGTCTTCACGCAGCCGCCGGTCGAGGCGGCCCTGCGCGCGCACGCGGCGGCCTATGACAGCGTCGAAATCGAACTGGGAACCGAACTCGTTGGTTTCGATCAATCGCCTGATCATGTGACGTTGCATCTGCGCGACGACAAGGGCGCGACGCGTTCCGTCACGGCCGACTACATGATCGCGTGCGACGGCGCCTCCAGCGGAACACGGCAAGCGCTTGGCATCCCCTTCGAAGACCTCGTGTTCGATGAGCCCTGGCTTGTCGTCGACCTCAGGGTCAACGGTGCAGCGCTCGGAAAGCTGCCGGAGACGGCGGCGCAATTCTGCGATCCGTCCCGGCCGACGTCTTTCATCGTCGGCCCCGGCAATCATCGCCGCTTCGAGATCATGCTGCTGCCGGGCGAGGATCCCCGGCAGATGGAGCACCCAACTCAGGTCTGGCGGCTTCTCGCCAGATGGATCACACCTGATGACGCTGTGCTGTGGCGTGCCGCGAGCTACCGGTTTCATGCGCTCGTCGCCCGGGAATGGCGACGAGGTCGCGTATTCCTGGCCGGCGACGCCGCGCATCAGCAGCCGCCTTTTATCGGCCAGGGCATGTGCCAGGGCATTCGCGACGTCGGAAACCTTGTCTGGAAGCTCGACCGGGTTCTGAACGGGCAATCCGGCGCCGGGCTCCTCGACACCTATGGCGAGGAACGAATTGAGCATGTGCGCCAACTCACCACCCGGATCAAGGCGATCGGTCACGTTATCTGCGAGCGCGATCCCGTCGCGGCCGAGGCGCGCGATGCGCGCATTTTGGCCGAAGGCGGCGGACTTCCCCGCACCGTCACCCGCCAGGAGATCGTCCCGCCGCTGCAGAAAGGTCTGCTGGCGTTCCCGCTGCATCCGGCGCACGGCACGCTGTTTCCGCAGCCCTGGATCAGGACCAGCGACGGGCGGCGCCTTCTCGACGGTGTCGCCGGGACCGGATGGCGGCTGGTGCTGGACGGGCGATACGCAGTGGAGCTGACCGCCGATGTCCACGCGCTGCTGGCGCGGCTTGGCATGCGACCGATCCGCATCGCACCAGCCGAGGCGGATCAAGCCGGGCTCGACACGGTGATCGAAGAAGACGGCATTCTCGCCGCCTGGTTCGACCACCATGGTTGCCAGGCCGCGATCGTCCGGCCGGACCATTACGTCTTCGGGGTCGCCAGCGACGCCCGCGCGCTCGTCACCATGCTCTCCGACCTTGCGATTCGGCTTCAATAGTTCAACGTGGCACGGCTAAGGAAACGAGGGCCTACCAGAGGACGCCACTTCAAGCGATCAGAAGTCGCCGGCGAACAATTCAAGGAGGATCACCATGCGAAACCTTTCCCGTAGGGCTCTGTTGACCGGCATTGCGCTCTGCCTCTCGAATCCGGCTGTCGCACAATCATGGCCGCAACGGCCGGTATCGATCGTGGTGCCGCAGCCGGCCGGCAACAGCCCGGATGTGCTGTGTCGTGTCATCGCCGACAAACTCTCCCGAGCCCTCGGGCAGCAGTTCGTCGTCGAGAACAAGGCCGGCGCCGCCAACCTCGTCGGCACGCAGGCGGTCGCGCGCGCAGCTCCCGATGGATATACCTTCCTGTTTGCCACGTCGGCCGCGCTCGTCATGAACCCCTATACGTTCAAGAAGCTTGCCTACGATCCGATCAAGGATTTCACGCCGGTCGCCATGGTGGCTCGAAGCAACCACGTCGTTCTGGTCAACCCCGAGGTCAAGGCGAAGACGCTGGTGGAATTGATCGCGCTCGAAAAGTCGGCGCCGGGCTCGCTGAGCATGGCTGTCGACGGCCCGCGTAATCTCTCGGGCCTGATCGCACAATCCATCAACAAGCAGGCCGGAACCGGTTTCGTCCTGGTTCCCTACAATACGACCACGAACGCGGTACAGGACAGCATGACCGGACGCGTCCAGGTGACGATACAAGCCGCATCGATTGCGGAGTCCTTCATCGCGGCAGGTACGCTTCGACCGTCGCCGTTGCCGGCAGCAAGCGGATCGGCTCGTTGCCGAACGTGCCGGCGATCTCGGAAACGTTGAAAAGCGTGGACCTGCAAGGCTGGTTCATGTTGATGGCGCCGGCCGGCACGCCCGCCGACATCATCCAGAAACTCAGCTCCGAGATTGCACGCGCCCTGAATTCCCCTGAAGTGCAGGAGCGGGCCCCTACCCTCGGCTTTGATGTCGGCGTCGGCGACGCGGTCACGCCCGCTGGCGCAAAGCTGTTTCTTGGCGAACAGCTTGCGGCCACCGGCAAGGTCATTCAGGAACTCGGTATCGAACCTGAATAGCCGTGCCGATCGGAACGGCGGTCGGTTGCGCTGAGTCAAAACGAAGCACGCCGGCACCCGGCGACAGATCGGCATTCAGCCGCGAAACGCAAACAGCTCGATCGGCTCGTTGAAGCCGCGCACCGGATGTTCGCCGACGCGTTCGAGATCGAAATCGCCTTCGACCAGGTCGGCGAACGCGCGGGACAGCAGCACGGGTCGCCCCAATTGCTTGGTGAGGGCTTCGAGACGCGACGCCATGTTGACCGCCGGACCGATCACGGTGAAGTCGAGCCGGCTGCGCGACCCGATATTGCCGTACATGACGTCGCCGACGTGGACGCCGATGCCGTAATTCAGCGGCGCACGGCCGGTCTCATTGTTCTTTTCGTTCAGGGCAACCATGGCCTGACGGGCCTCAGACACCGCATGCAGCAGATTTACGCAGGCGTTTGGCTCGCTGAGCGGAAAAATCGCGAGCAGGCCATCGCCGATGAATTTCAGGATCTCCCCGCCATGTTTCGCAATCGGCTCCGACATCGCGTCGAAATAGCCGTTCAGGAGATCGATGACGTCATCGCGCGGCCAGTTGTCGGAGATCGCCGTGAAATCGCGCAGATCGCAGATCAGGATGGCGGCGCGCACCGTGGTTCCGGTTCCGCGCCTTGTGGCGCCGGCCAGAATCAGCTCGCCGGCATGTGAGCCGACATAGGTTTCGAGCAGCGTTCGCGCCAGCCGGTTCTTGACCCGGATTTCGCTGACCAGCGCCAGCGCCGGCAGCAGTTTCAAGAGGGCCGCGATATGCGCGTCGTCGAAACCCCCGCGCCGGTCGGTTGCGAACGTCACCATATGCCGCTTGCCGAGCGTATGGTACAGCGGCCACGCCACATAGTCGGTCAGGCCTTTCGCCCGCATCTCGGCATAAACGGCGTGCTTGCGGCCCGAAGACGCATCGCGCTCGAAATTCTCGCGTATCTCGGTGGCGCCGTCATGGATTTCGTTGGCGGGACTGCCGATATATTCGGCCCGCTCCCTGACATCGTGGTCGACCCGCGCAATTTCGGCCTCGCGCATCCCGTCGGCCCACATGATCCGGGCGCCAAGCCACTGCGGATGATGGATCAGCATGTGAAGCGACGCCCGCTTGACCGGAATGCC
The DNA here is from genome assembly GCA_963742665.1 of uncultured Alphaproteobacteria bacterium. Classification (GTDB taxonomy): domain Bacteria; phylum Pseudomonadota; class Alphaproteobacteria; order Rhizobiales; family Xanthobacteraceae; genus Bradyrhizobium. The sequence goes on along the minus strand of CAVUNH010000001.1, from coordinate 115,054 downwards.
GGCCTGCTGAAGCCGGACACAGAGCTCGGCGAAGATATTGTCGATGAAGCGCTCACCCTGGGTGTCGTTCGTCAGCCAGTGCAAAACGTCGCCGTCAGGATGCGCGGTGACGGAACCGATGCTTGGCGGTGCGTTCATATCGTGTTCCCGAGCAGTGACCTCGATCGAGGCACGGGATATGTCGTGTCTCCGCCCGACGGCGTCAACGGCGCCCGCTTCACTTCTGCTTGCGCGCGTTGGGGGCGCCGTGGTCCGCCGTCAGGCGTCGGCGAACGCGGTCCTCGGGCGATAGAATCAGCCGCAGTTCCAGATCGGCCCGATCGGCGTCCGCGTCCAGCAAGGACCAAAACTGCCGCCATTGTAGCGACCGCCGTAAAAGCCAGGCCGGCCGAAATAGTGCCAGTCGCCATCGTAGCCGTAATAATCCGGGACGGGATCGATATACCAGGGACGCCGGTTTTGACGCGCCGTGCGCGAAACCGAGGCTCTCTGGCGGTAAGCCGGCAGGCTGTTGTTCGGCGGCTGATGGTAGCCCGGCAGGAAGCCGTAGCCCTGCCAGCGTGGCGCCGGCCGTTTATGGGCCGGTGCAGCCGATGCGACGGCCGGCAGCAGCGACAGGACGATGGCAATCGACAGAAACATTTGGCGCGACATAAGCCCACCCTAGACGGCGGGCTGTCGGGAGGCGATTCAAATCTGGGTGCACGGTCCAGCGAAACTGCTTACGGTTCGGCGTTGAAGCCGGTCGATCCCATCGCCGGGGATTTTTGCCCTAGCCCAACATCAGCCAGCCGTGCTTTGATGAATTGGGCTGACGTTCCAGGGCATTCAGAAGCGCTCATGAAAGATCGCGAAGACGATACCGGTTTGGCCGGCAAGGTTGCGATCATCAGCGGCGGCGGCGCCGCAGGCGACGGTATCGGCAACGGCCGGGCTGCCGCGATCCTGCTGGCGCGCGCCGGCGCCAGGGTGGTGGTGGCCGATCTCGATCCAGCGCTTGCCGGGCGCACGGTCGAAATGATCGAGGCCGAGGGTGGCAGCGCCGCGGCGGTGGGCTGCGACGTTACCGTAGAGGCCGAATGCAAACGGCTGGTCGAGGCCGCCATCGACCGCTGGGGCCGGCTCGACTTCCTCGACAACAATGTCGGCATCGGCAGCCGCGGCAGCGTCGTCGACGAGAAGCCCGAGGAATATCGCCGCGTGATGCAGGTCAATGTCGAGACCATGTTCCTGCTTTCCAAGTACGCCATTCCCGCCATGATCAGGACCGCCAAAGGCGGCGCGATCGTCAACATCTCGTCGATCTCGGCGCTGCGGCCGCGCGGATTGACCACCTACACGACCTCGAAGGCCGCGGTGATCGGACTGACGCAGGCGATGGCGGTCGATCACGGCCGCGACAACATCCGGGTCAACTGCATCTGCCCGGGCCCGATGTACACGCCGATGGTCTACGCCCGCGGCAACGGCATGAGCGAGGCGGCGCGCGCCCAGCGCGCCAACGCCTCGGTGCTGAAGACCGAAGGCACCGGCTGGGACGTCGGCCACGCCGTGAAATTCCTGCTCAGCGATTACGCCCGCTATATCACCGGCCAGGTGCTGGTGGTCGATGGCGGTGTCACGCTGCAAGGTCCGGAGCGCGATTCCCGGGATCATTGATCACGGCCCACCCCGAGCTGACACCGGTGCCGGGCGGGCCTTCGCCAGCCCTCAAAGAAAATCCTCGGGCGGCACGCCGAGCAGGATCTGCCCGACCAGTTCGAAATGCGCCCCGCGGGCCTGGATCTGCTGGGAGAGCGTGTGCATGTCGCGGAAGCGGCGCTCGAACGGGCTGCCCGGGAAGATCGCGTCGACGCCCGCGCCCTTGTAGGCGAAATCCACCACTTCGGCCGCCGCCTGGATCGCGTTGGTGCAGGCGAGCCGCACGCGGGCCCGATCGGCGACCGTGATCGGCGCCACATCGTCGGCATCCACGTAGATCGCCGACAGCGTCTCGATCAGATAGGCGCGAGCCGAACCGAGCCGGGCCTCGGCGCGCGCCACGTCGGCCTGCACGACCGCGTTGTCGGCGAGCCGGGAGAGGCCGCGCGGCGCCTTGCGGGACGCCAGCGCGATGAACTCGGACAGCATCGCGCGCGCGATGCCAAACCCCACCGCGGCGACCCCGGTCGCGTAGAGGCCCTGCATGGTAAAGGCATAGAGCGGGCCGCGCGCGTGGCGCAGCGCCGGGTCCTCGCGCGTGGTGCTGAAGGCCTCGGACACGAACAGATCGTTGACTTCATAGGAGTCCGACGCCGTCCCGCGCAGCCCGATCGTCCGCCAGGTGTCGAGCAGGGTCGCGTCATGGGCCGGAAACAGCAGCGTGCGGACCGTGGGCCGGCCGAAGCGGTTGAGCCGCAGCGTGCCGTCCGCTTCGAGCACATGGCAGTGCGCGCCCATCCAGCGGGCCTGCCGGCAGCCGCTGGCGAAATCCCACTTGCCGGTCAGGCGATAGCCGCCGTCGACCGCAGTCGCGCGCGAAGCGTTCGGGGGTCCCCAGGCCACGATGCTGCGCGGATCGGCAAAGACGGCGTGATTGGCCGCGGGCTCCAGATAGGCGGCAATCAGCGCGGAACTGTTGGCGACGAATACGTTCCACGCGACCGAGGCGTCATGCCGGGCGAGCTCTTCGACCGCCGCCACGTAGAGCGCCGGCGCCGTCTCGCCGCCATCAGCGGAACGCGGCAGCAGCATGCGGAACAGCCGCGAGTCATGGAGCCGCCCCAGCAACGCCTCGGGGATGCGCCGCGTGCGCTCGATCTCGTCGGCTGCGGCTGCGATCTCCGGTCCGAGCTCGCGGGCGCGGGCGACCGGGTCCTGACTGCTATGGATGTCCATGCGCCACCTCAAACTGGGCGGGCCATTGCGGCCGACCGTCCCGACGCTGTCAAGTGGGCCCGCATCCAAAGCGGTACACGCTCCACGATGCGGGCGGCACGCTCAGGCGCCGGACACCTTCACGGCCCGTCGCCGCCGGGCCGTCTTCGGCTCGATTGCAGCGACTGTTCGCATTCCGAGCAATGCATTCCGCACGATTTCAAGTGCCGGATCGCTCGGCTTGTTGCGGTGCTCGATGAGTGCGAGTGTACGCGACAGCGCGGGCTTCAATGGTCGCACGATGAAATCAGACTTGTGGGTAGCGATCGCCACCTCCGGCACGATCGCCATGCCGAGGTTCGATGCAACGGCGCTCTTCAATGCCTCGACTGTCCCGAGCGGCATGGGCTCCCAGGTTCGCGGCGTCCGCGCCCCGGGTCCCGAAAGCCACCCCAGGACGAGAGCGTAGGCTGCGCTGGTTTGCTGCTCCACCAGCAGATTGTACCGCCCGACATCACTGGGCGTGATTTCGTTGGGAATGTTCCGCGTACCGGCGGGAAATATCGCCACCATTTCTTCGTCGCAAAGCGTCGTCGTCCTGAGTTGCTTTTTCTGGACCGGCAGATTCACCAGCGCAAGATCGATCCTGTTATGAATGATGTTGTCGACGCTGGTCGGCGTCGGCGTATTGGTGATGGTCAGGTCGATGCCGGGATGATCAAGTCTTATTTTGCGGAGGATCGGCGGCAATCTGTACACCATTGACGTCAGCGTCATGCTGAGGCGTACGCGGCCGATCCAGCCCTCGCGAAACCGGCGCATCGTCGCATCGACTTGATCGCACTCGCGGAAGATTCGCTGCGCCGCTTCGACGAGTTCGCGGCCCGGCACCGTAGCGTGCGCCTGCTTGCCCAGACGCTCGATCAGCTGCAAGCCGAACCGGCGCTCAAGCTCCCGGATCTGCAGGCTGACCGCCGGTTGCGTCAAATGCAGCCGGCGCGCCGCCGCAGAGAAGCTCCCGTGCTCGACCACTTCAAGGAGGGCGCGCAACTGGTCGAGGTTCAGGCCGCGCATCAAAGTTTTCCTTATCAAAATGATACGAACAACAAATTTGCCTTACCCTGGTGGATGTTGCAAGTGACACCCTCCAGGCTGCTGTGGCTTTGAACGAGCAGATTCCTGTTTTCACTCTCAAAAGTATTGCGGATCCTATGGGAAATCATACGCAATTTCACTTTTCCGATCATGTGCTTGATGTGGACCTGCGTGAACTGACGCGGGGTGGCGAAAATATCGCCGTCGAGCCGCAGGTATTCGATCTGCTGACCTATCTGGTCGAAAACCGGAACCGCGTCGTCACCAAGGACGACCTGATCGAAACCATCTGGAACGGCCGCATCGTCTCCGAATCGACATTGACCAGCCGCATCAACGCCGCGCGAACGGCGGTGGGCGATAGCGGAAAGGATCAGGCCGTGATCCGCACCATCGCGCGCAAGGGCTTTCGCTTCGTGAGCGACGTCCACGACGCCGGCGGCTCTCTTGCGTCAGCGCGCAGGCACGCCAGCTGAACGCCTATCCTCTCGCAAGTCACCGCCGAGCGCGACGCCACGCACCGCCCGCTCGATCGTCCCGTGATCGCCGTACTGCCCTTCGTCAACAACTCCGGCGAATCCGAGCAGGAATATTTCTCCGAAGGCATCAGCGAAGACATCATCACCGCGCTGTCGAAGCTGCGCTGGTTCTATGTCGTCGCCCGCAACTCCTCCTTCGTCTACAAGAACAAGTCGGTGCACCTGAGGCAGATCGGCGCGGAACTCGGCGTCGGCTATGTCGTCGAGGGCTCGCGTGCGCAAGGATGGCAACCATGTCCGCATCGCCGCCCAACTGATCGATGTCGCCACCGGCAGTCACCTGTGGGCCGAGCGCTACGACCGCGACCTGGCGGATGTCTTCGCCGTACAGGACGAGATCGCGCAGGCCGTGGTGGCGGCGATCGAGCCGCAGCTCTATGCGGCCGAGAGTTTCCGCAGCGAGCGCAAGACACCCGACAATATGGACGCCTGGGACCTGGTGATGCGCGCGCTGCAGCACTACTGGCGCGTGACCCGGCAGGACAATCTGGTGGCGCAGGCGCTGCTGGAAAAGGCCATCGCGGTCGATCCCGGCTATGGCCAGGCGCTCAGCCTGCTGGCGGCCTGCCATACGTTTTCGGCCCATATGGGCTGGCAGGAAATGCCGACGATGGTTCCGATAGCGGAGCACGCCGCGCTGGCGGCGATCCGCGCCGACAGTGAGGATGCGTGGGCGCATTATGCGCTCGCCAGCGTCTATCTGTTCGACCGCCGGTTCGAGGATTCGATCGCCGAATTCGAGCTGGCGCTACAGCTCAACCCGAATTTCTCGCCGGCGCGCGGGCTCTATGGCTTGGCATTGTCCTATCGCGGGCGCTGGCAAGAAGGCGACCGCGCGGCGCGCGAGGCGCTGCGCCTGTCCCCGCGCGATCCCTTTGCGGCGATCTATTGCGGCGTCGCCGCCTATTGCCAGTATGTCGGCAAGCAACTACGACGAGGCGATCCGCCTCTGTCGCGAAGCGCTGCGCGAGCGAAGCGATTTCGTCGGCGCCCACCGGGTACTGACCGCGGCCGCAGCAATGGCCGGCCGGCGCGACGTCGCGAAAGCCGCGCTGCAGGATCTTCGCGTCGTGCAACCCAATATCTCGCTCGGATGGATTGAGCGTCGGATGCCGTTCGAACGGGATGAGGATCGCCAGCATTATTTGCACGGGTTCAAGCTTGCCGGCCTGAAATAGACTCACGCGACTGGAACAGCCCCGGGACACCTCACGGAAAAATCAGGGTGTCCTCAAGGCAAAGTCAGTCCCGCGTCACAGCCTTTAGGTCCGCGGGAGGCCATGTATGGCTCACCGCAGCCGCCTGACGCGGCTGCATGACCCCGAAAGGAAATTGCATGGCCAACCCAATGACGGCAACCGCAATCCCCGCCGCTGCCGCCGCCCCCGATCTTGTCGCCATCAAAACGAAGCAGCAGGCCGCCTGGTCATCGGGCGATTACGCCATTGTCGGTTCCACGCTGCAGATCGTCGGCGAGGATTTGTGCGAGGCGATGGACCTCAAGGCCGGCTCAAAGGTACTCGACGTCGCCGCCGGCAACGGCATGGCAAGCCTCGCCGCCGCACGGCGCTGGTGCGACGTCATGTCCACCGACTACGTGCCGGCGCTGCTGGAACGCGGCCGCGCCCGCGCGGCGGCCGAAGGCATGGCGATCGAATTCAGGGAGGCTGATGCCGAAAACCTGCCGTTCGACGCCAACAGCTTTGACGTGGTGCTCTCGACCTTCGGCGTGATGTTCACGCCGAACCAGGACAAGGCAGCCGCCGAACTGCTGCGGGTGTGCCGCCCGAATGGAAAAATCGGCCTCGCCAACTGGACGCCGGACGGCTTTATCGGTCAGGTGTTCAAGACGCTCGGCAAATACCTGCCGCCGCCCGCCGGTGCGAAATCGCCGGCGCTGTGGGGCACGCACGCGCGGCTCGACGAGATGTTCGGCGCAGGCGCGGCTTCGATCGAAGCCGAGGAGCGCCACTTCAATTTCCGCTACCGCTCGGCGGCTCATTTCCTTGACGTGTTCAAGACCTTCTATGGTCCGGTGCTGAAGGCGTTCGCCGCGCTGGACCCGGCCAAGCAGCAAGAGCTGCACAACGACCTGAATGCGCTGATCGTGAGCATGAACCGCGCTACCAACGGCAGCATGGTGGTGCCGAGCAAGTATCTCGAAGTGATCATCACCAAGCGCTGATCCGCCGCTTCGTCTCTGGTTTTCCATCATCGATCCGGGCCCTGGCAATCGCCGCGGGCCCGGATCAGACTTTCGCGCCCCGGCATCCGAAGCGGAACACGCTCCACGATGCGGGCGGGACGGTCAGGTGCCAGACACCTTCACGGACCGTCGCCGCCGGGCCGTCTTCTGCCCGTACGCGTTCCGGATCGTCCGCGGTGTTGGTCGCGTTCAGGTCATCCGACGTCATGACGCGGCTTTCGAGGAAATCGCTGAATTCGAAACCGCGCAGGTTGATCGCGACGTCGATCGCCTGCTCGAAATTCCGGTTGACGCAGAAAAGCGCAAGGCTCTCGCCACCCTCGGCCAGTACGGCAGCGCTGACGATATCGGGGAACCGTTCGCCATTGCTTGCCGCGAAAGTCCCGCAAGTCAGCCGCATGTCGAGGACCGTTCCCCGCGCCCAACGCGCGGCATGCTGGAACGGATGGAAGATCGGCTGCCGCCACGCCCGCCCTCCCGTCTCGGTCATGATGAGCCCGATGACGTTGACGAGTTGCGCCACGCACGCAGCCTTTACCCGGTCGCACCGGTTGATCAGGGTCAGGAGGGCGGCGCCGAACACCAGGGCGTCCTCCATCGTGTAAATCTCCTCCAGAATGGCCGGCGCTTCGGGCCAACCCGGCTTCGTGCGCGTGGCGCGGTCACGGGTGCGATACCAGACATTCCATTCGTCGAACGACAGCATGATCCGCTTCGGCGACCGCCGCCGGGCGGCCACCCCATCGGCGACCGCGACGATCTCGTCGATGTAGCGTCCGACCAGATCGGCCTCAGCCATGAAGTCGCGCGATCGGTCGCCGTGTTTGGAGAAATAGCCGTGGAGCGAGATGTACTCCACCACGTCGAACGTCTCTTCCAGGACGATCCTTTCCCATTCGGCGAAAGTTGCCATGCTGCGGCTGGAGGAGCCGCAGGCGACCAGCTCGATGCCGGGATCGAGCCAGCGCATCAGCTTGGCGGATTCACGTGCCAGTGCGCCGTATTCGAGGGCGGTCTTGGCGCCGATCTGCCACGGCGCATCCATTTCATTGCCCAGGCACCAAAGCCTGACGTCATGGGGTGCCGGATAGCCAGTGTTGATGCCTGAGGTCGCTGAGCGCCGTGCCGCTTTCGACGTTGCAATATTCCAGCAGCGCCCGGGCCTCGTCGGCGCCTCGCGTCCCGAGATTCACGGCCATCATCGGTTCCAGGCCGGCCTTGGCGCACCAGGCCATGAATTCGTTGGTGCCGAACGCATTGGTCTCGGTGCTGAACCAGGCCAGCTCCCGGCGTCGCGGCCGCTTGTCGAGCGGACCGACACCGTCTTCCCAGTTGTAGCCGGACACGAAATTCCCGCCGGGATACCTGATGACGGTGACCCCGAGTTCGCGGACCAGTTCCAGTACATCCTGACGAAAGCCGTTCTCGTCGGCGCTCGGGTGGCCAGGCTCGAAGATCCCGCCATAGACGCAACGCCCAAGATGCTCGACGAAACTGCCGAACAGACGCGGGTCGGTCTTTCCCACTGCGAATGCGGGATCGAGAACAATGACAGCTTCCGTCATGGATCGTCCTGTTGGATTTGAGAATATGGATGGTTCAGCCTTTGACCGCGCCGATGGTGAGCCCACGCACGAGATGACGTTGGACGAAAATCATGATCAGCACGATGGGCAGCATGATGCCGATGGCGCCTGCGGCTGAAATCGACCAATCGCTGACGTCCTCGCCTCCGAAGGCGGCAATCGCAACCGGGAGGGTCTTCGTCTTGATGCCGGTCAGCACCAGCGCGAACAGAAACTCGTTGTAGGAAAGCAGCAGGCTGAACAGGGCCGCGACCGTCAGGCCGGGGCGCGCCAGCGGCAGGATCACGATCCCGAATGTCTGCCACAGATTGCAACCGTCGATGGCGGCCGCCTCGTCGAGGTCGCGAGGAATGTCCAGGAAGAAGCTGTACATCAGCCAGATCGTGAATGGCTGGTTGATCGCCACCAGCGCCAGGATCAGAAGCGGATAGGTGTCGATCATGTTGAGGAAGCTGCCCATGACGAAGAAGGGTATAGCCAGCAGCATGTGGGGAAACATGCGGATCGTGAACAGTCCGAACAGGATCGGGGCAGCGCGGCGCTGCGGCATGCGCGACAGCCCATAGGCGGCAAGGGTGCCGATCGGAACCGAGACGAGCACGGTGCCCGCCGAGACGATCAGGCTGTTGATCAGGTAGTGAGCGAAGCCGCGATCGAGCCAGACCTTGCGATGGAACTCGAACGTCGGCTCGAAAAAAATGGTCGGCGGAACCGTGAACGCGTCCGCGGGATTCTTGACCGACGTCAGGGCGGCCCAGATCAGCGGGACGAGATTCATGAAGGTGAAGATCGCCAGCGCGACAAACAGCAGGGTCTGGTTGCGCACACGCGTCATTCGACGGGTCTTCATCCGCTTCTCCCGTAGCCGCGGTGCAGGATGCGGCTGAACGTCGCGATGATCGCGGCGACGATGATGAGCGTGATGATTCCGAGCGCGGAGGCTTTTCCGACCTGCAGCAGCTGAAAGCCGAGCTGGTAGGTGTACATCGTTACCGTTTCGGTGGCGGTCCCCGGACCGCCGCCGGTCAGGACGTAGATGGCGTCGAAGAACCGGAAAACGTCCATCAGCCGGACCGATACGGTGAAAACGATCACCGGCACCAGGGACGGCAGGATGATGTGGCGAATGAGGCGCCAGCTATCGGCCCCGTCGATGCTCGCCGCTTCCAGTTGCGCCTGGTCCAGCGTCTGCAGGGCGGCATAGAGCACCAGCATGACAAACGGCGTAAAGATCCAGGCGTCGGCGAGGATCACGCAAATCTTCGCCCAGACGGGATTGCCGAGCCAGTCCGGCGGATTGATGTTGAAGGTCAATAGCGTGGCGTCGATCAGGCCCCAGTTCGATGTCAGAATCCATTTCAGGAACAGGGTCGCCACGACAGGCGTGATGATGTGCGGCAGGAACAGCAGGATCATGAATGCGCGCACGCTGAACGTCAGCCGGTAAAGCGCGAACGCGAGGGTAAAACCCAACACAAATTCGACGCCGACGGATCCGAACGCAATAACGATGGTGGTCCACAGCGATTGCCAGAGACGGGCTTCACCGAGCAGCTGCGCGTAGTTCGCAAGGCCTACAAAGCGCATCTCCCGGGAGCCGAGATAGTAATCGAAGGTGCTCAGATAGGCCGCATATGCCAGCGGCCACAGCAGCACGACCGTCATTAGCCCAAAGCTCGGAACCAGGAACAGCCAAAGGCCGCGCTGCCAACGCATGACGGGAGATTCTCTTGAGGCGGGCTTGAGGGTTGAGCGGCGGGCGTTCGCGCCCGCCGAACCCCGTCGCGCGAATTATTTGTAATAGCCCCGGGACTGCAGCAGTTCGGTGGTTTCCTGCGCCGCCTGATCGAGCGCGGCCTTGACTTCCTTTTCGTTGGTCACGGCCTGCAGGATGTGTCGCGTCACGATGGCCCCGACGTCGAGAAAATCGGACATCGGGGGAAATGCCTTCCCGACCTCGAGCGAGGCGCGGGCGGCCGGATACCAGCGATATTTGCTGGCAAGCTCCGGGTCGCCAAGCACGGAAAGGCGTGGCGGCATCGCCAGCTCCGCGCCCTTTTGCATGCTCTTCTGGCTGGCTGCCGTTGCGATCATCCGGAAGATCGCATCCTTGTCCTTCGACGAATATTTGGAAATGGCATATCCATCATTGGCGATGCGCTGACCGCCGCCGGGAGGCGCGACCCAGTTGATCTTGCCGACAAAGCGCGACTTCTTCTCGTCATCCATGGAAGCCGCACGCGTGAACCATTGCAGCCCCATCGCCGCCAGTCCCTGCTGCAGGTTGATGGTCGATTCGTCGTTGGCGGCGGAAGTGAAGCCGCGCGGCGCGAAGGCCGTCATCTGCTTCATCATGGTGATGGCGTTGACGCCGGCCGGCTGATTGAAGATCGGCTTCCAGTTCTTGTCGAACCAGCCTTCTCCCATCGCATTGAGGTACCAGTGCGACTCGTTCAGGCAGCCGTCGACGGGCTTCAAGGTCATGATCGTTCCGGAGACCCGCCCCTGGTGGAGCTTCTTCGCAGCTTCAAAATACTCCGGTATCGTCTTTGGCAGCGCCAGGCCGCTCTCCTTGAACAGATCCTCACGGTAGAAAAACATCTCCGTGTTGGTCAGGATCGGCATCGAGTAGATGTGACCCTTGTAGCTGACCGCGTCGATGACGGACTTGGGAAAGTCGTCGAGCTTGAATTCATCCTTGTGTTTCGCCCAGAGATCGTCCAGCGGCTCCAGCCAGCCGCTGGCCGCGAATTTCTGCAGGGTGGCGTCATTGAGATAGGCGACATCGATGGCGTCGGAGCCGGACGACATCGTGATCGAAGCCAGTTCGATTTCCTTGTCGATCGGCATCAGTTCGACCGAGACCTGGCCGTCCGGAAGCGCCTTCTTCATCTGCTCGGTATAGTATTCCAAAGCCGGCTGGCGATGGCTGATGACGCGGATCGGCCCGGCCGCGTACGCGCGCTTCACATAGGGCGCAAAGGCCGTTGCCGCGGCCGCTCCCATGAGGGATCTGCGAGTGATTGAGTTCCTGCTCATTTTGTTTTCCTCCCTGTCGGGTGAGAGCTAATAGGAAATCCGGCCGTTCTCAAAACGAAAACGCCGGGTCGACCGCTTTTTGGAGTTAAAATTCACCGCACCGCAATAACGCGCGCTCGCGTTCTCCGGGCAGACGGCAGCATCCATTGCCACCCGTCCTTGGAATATGACCTCAAAAAGACGCGCGGAGATGGTATTGGATATTCGATCCGGTGTTATCGTTAGCCGGATTCACAGGGAGACGGAGGTCCATCTTGCCCACCGGAATCGAAATTGGCTGCCACCACGATCCATCGGATCGTGGAGCAGGAGGGACCGTTCTTCGAGGCGACGAAATTTTTCCCGGACATTACCGGAGAGCTTCTCGACGAGAACCGCGGCTGGCTACAGCCCAGGTTCCTCGATGCCGGCGATCAGTTGATGCTCTGTATTCAGAGCTACATTGTGAAGACGCCTCACCACACCATCATGATCGACAGCTGCGTCGGCAACCACAAGCCGCGGCCGACGCGAAGCTTCTGGAACATGATGAATTCCGATCGCTACGAAAAGAACCTCGCGGCAGCCGGATTTGGCGTGAACGATATCGATTTTGTCATGTGCACGCATTTGCACACCGACCATGTCGGATGGAACACGCGGCTCGAGAACGGCCGGTGGGTGCCGACCTTCCCGAAGGCCCGCTACATATTCGCCGACCGCGAGCTTGCCTACTGGACCAGCCGTCACAAGGACGATCCGGCTGCATGCCCGTGGATCACCAATTCCGTGCTCCCGATCGTGGCCGCCAATCGCGTCGACATCGTCAAGAGCGCGCACGCATTCAACGACCTCGTGACCCTGATCCCGACGCCCGGCCACACCATCGACCATTATTCGGTGCAGGTCGGCAAGCCTGGCGCGGACGCCGTGATTACCGGCGACATGATCCACTCGCCGCTGCAAGCCCGATATCCTGAACTCGGCATGATGGCGGATTACGATTCCGCGCAGGCAGGGGTGTCGCGGCGGGAATTGTTCGGCCGCTTCTGCGACACGTCGACGCTGATGTGCACGGCGCACTTTCCGTCGCCGTCGACCGCGCGCGTGGTGCGCTGGAAGGATTCGTTCGACTTGGTTGACGCTTAGTTTGGATTCCTGATTGAGGGGGAATTGCATGTATCCGCGAAGTCCAGCAGATCTCACGGCTTCCAGTCTGGGTCGAGCGCTTTCCATTGATCCGTCAAGCATCGCCTCGGTCGAAACCGAGCTGATCGGACAAGGCGTTGGAATTCTCTGTCAGGTGGCGCGCGTGAGGTTGGCGTACCGCGAAGGCGTGCAAGGCCCGAAATCGGTCGTCGCCAAATTCCCCGCAGCGATTGAGCAGACGCGCGGTCTGGCCCGGCAGTTCAAATTCTATGAACGCGAGATCAATTTCTACAAGCACCTCGCCAAGGACGTTTCCTTGCCGAGTCCCCGTTGCCTCCACGCCTCTCACGAACCTCAAAGCGATGATTTCCTGCTGCTGCTGGAAGATCTGGGTGACCGCCGGCTCGGGGACCAGCTGAAGGGCTGCCCGGCTGAGGACGCCTTCGCGGCGGTCCGCGAGCTCGCGTCATTTCATGCCGAATGGTGGGACAGTCCGAAGCTTGAGACGATCGATTGGGTGCCGCTGGGAGAAAGCGAGCTGAACAAGGGCGGACTTTTCCTCTATTCCATCGCCTGGCCGCTGTTTCTCCAACAGTTTGGGGCCGACCTGCCGGATGATATGCGCCGGATCGGCGAGCGGCTTTCCGACCAGATCGCTGGCATGCTCGATCGTGCCAGGGACCGGCCCCGCACCCTCTGCCACGGTGACTATCGGCTCGACAATTTTTTCTTCGGCGCCCGGCCGGAACACCCCGTCCTCACCGTCGTCGACTGGCAAATTGCCGTTCGATCGATCGGCACCTACGATATCGGTTACTTCGTGAGCCAGAGCGTGCCGCCATCCCTCAGGCGCGAGATCGAGCTCGACCTTCTGCGCGCCTATCATGACCGGCTCGTCGAACTTGGCGTCAGGAACTATTCCTTCGGCGACTGCATCGACGACTATCGCTGGACCCTGATGTTTTGTCTTTGTTACCCGGTGATCGGGGGCGGCCTTGGCGATGTTGCCAATGCGCGCGGCGTTGCCCTGGCCAAGGCCATGACCGATCGCTGCGTCTCGGCCATCAGGGACTGGAAGGCGTTTGAAATCCTGAAACCTTAGGCCCACTCAGGCGGAGACCATATGGCGCGCATCAAGACCATCGACACCGGACACTATCGGATCCCGCTGACCGTCAGCCTCTCTGACAGTACGCATGGCGAGATCAACGCCTTCGAATTGATAACTTGCCGTATCCGCGATGCCGACGGGGCCGAAGGTGTCGGCTATACCTACACGGTCGGCCGCAATGGCGGCGCGATTGCCGACGCGCTCCGGCGGGAGATTCCCGGGCTGATCGAGGGCCGTGAAGCGGATGATACCGAAGCCATCTGGCAACAGGTGTGGTGGGCTTTGCACTATGGTGGCCGCGGCGGAACGCCGGTGTTCGCGCTTTCCGCCCTCGATATCGCCCTGTGGGACCTGAAGGCGCGCCGCGCCGATCTGCCGCTGTTTCGCCTGCTCGGCGGCTTCGACGCCCGCGTGCCCTGCTACGCCGGCGGGATCGACCTCGATCTCTCCGTCGAGGCGCTTCTCAAGCAGACCGACGGCAATCTCGCCAAGGGCTTTCGCGCCATCAAGATGAAGGTCGGCCGGCCCGACCTCGCCTCCGATGTCACGCGCGTGCAGGCGATGCGCAAGCATCTTGGCGACGGCTTTCCGCTCATGGCGGACGCCAACATGAAATGGACGGTCGAGGAAGCCATCCGCGCCGCGCGCGCCCTGCAACCCTTCGACCTGACCTGGCTCGAGGAGCCGATCATACCCGACGATATCGCCGGTCACGCCCGCATCATGGCCGCCGGCGGCGTCCCGATCGCGGCCGGCGAAAACCTGCACTCGCTCTGGGAGTTCAAGAATTATGTCGCGGCCGGCGCCGTGTCGTATCCCGAGCCCGATGTCACCAATTGCGGCGGCGTCACCGTCTTCATGAAGATCGCAAGGCTCGCCGAAGCGTTCAATCTCCCGGTGACCAGCCATGGCGCGCATGACATTACGGTGCACCTGCTCGCGGCCTGCCCGAACCGCTCCTATCTGGAGGCGCACGGCTTCGGGCTCGACCGCTATATCGAGCAGCCGCTCGTGCTCGAACACGGCATGGCCTTGGCGCCGGCGCGGCCCGGCCATGGCATCACCTTCGACTGGAACGGGCTGGCGCAAGTCGCGTCTTAGACTGGCGGCAAGCCTAGATGATGCCGCCTTGCCGAAGTGCGGCGATCGCAGCCGTGTCGTAGCCGAGTTCGGCCAGGACAAGATCGGTATGTTCGCCAAGCATCGGCGGACGCGACACGATTTCACCTGGCGTTTCCGACAGCCGGACGGCAGCGCGCACGACCGGCGCGGGTATCGGCAAGCCCGGATAATCGACATCCTGCATGAATCCGGCAGCGCGAATATGCGGATGATCCAGCGCCTGTTGCGGGCTGAGCACCGGTCCGGCCGGAATCATCGCACCCCCCAGCGTGTCGACGGCCTCCTGCGTGGTGCGCTCGGCGCACCAGCGCGCCATCCGCGCGCTGATGACGGGGCCGTTGTCGCCGCGCTTGATATCGTCCGCAAAGCGCGGATCGCTCAGCCATTGCTCCTCCTCGCCCATCAATCTGGCCCAGCGAATGAACAGCGGATGACCTGTGACCTGGCACAGCACCCAGCCGTCCTTGGTGCGGTAGATGTCGGCCGGTGCGGCGGTCTGACCGAGATTGCCGGTCGGAACGCGATTGACCTTGATCAATGCCTGCTCGATCAACGTTGCGTTGGTGAAAGACAATGCGGTTGCAAGCAACGCACCCTCGACGATCTGCCCGCGGCCGGATTTGCCGCGCTCGATCAGGGCGGCGAGCGTCCCGAACGCGCAGTGCAGCGCGGTTCCGAAATCAACCCAGTTCACCGCGGCCCGGTAAGGCGGATCGCCGGCGCCGGTCATGTACACCGAACCCGACATGACCTGCCCGACGCCGTCGAAGCCGACACGGTCGGACCAGGGCCCCGGCCCGCCGAATGCCGTTGCCGTCGTTAGAATAATGTCGGGCTTGATCGCCTTCAGCAATTCATAATCGAGATTCATCGCGCGCAGGGTCTGCGGCGGCAGATTGGCGACGACCACGTCCGCGGTCATAACCAGCCGACGCATCACCTCCTGCCCCTCCGGCTTCATCGGATTGAGCGTGATGCATTTTTTGTTTCGGTTGATCTGCAGAAACAACGCGCCTTCGCCGCCTTCGCCGACCGGCGCCACGAAGCGATCTTCGCTGCCGTCGCGTTTTTCCACGCGAATGACCTCGGCGCCGAACTCGGCCAGCAGCGTCGCGCAATACGGTCCGGCGATATAGCGCCCGAAATCCAGCACGCGCACGCCCTCCAGAACTCCCCCCATCGATCTCTTCCCCTTAATTGACGCCCTGCTCCAGGTCCTGTCAGCGAGAGCAAGCTGGATCAATGCAGCGCCGTCAATCCTTTAATCGCTGTAGCGGATCAATCCACGCCCGTCCTGAGGAGCGAGGCTTCCTGTCTCACGGAAGCGGTCATGCCCGTCGACGGCGGCCTGCACACACGCGTCGGCTGATAGACAGGTTCCGAAGCAAGTCGCTCGGGATCGGGAAGTGTTGACCGGCTGTGGCTCGAAGCCGGCCTCAACCCCTGCCCAGATAGGCGACGGCTTCTATCTCCACCAGCACTTCCGGCTTCGCAAGGGATCGCACTTCAACAAGCGTGGAAGCGGGAAAGTCTCCCGTGAAGAACTCGCGGCGTGCCCGCCAGACCTCGGTGTTGTTCCTGATGTCGACGACGTAGATCGTCATCTTCACCAGATTGTCCATTGTTCCACCGGCCGCTTTGATGATGCGGTCAATGCGCGAAAATATTTGCTTGCTCTGTTCGTACTCATCCTTGCCGACCAACCCGGTGCCGCCTTCGAACGGGCGTGCCACCTGGCCGGAGATGAACAGCGTGTCGCCTGCGCGTATGGCGTTTGACCATAGAGCCGGGCCGGCCTCGGCTACATCAGGGACGGATAGCTTTGTCCTGGGCATGGCATTCTCCTGTCCGTAGTCTCAATGCACTCCTGCTGGTTTATCACGAAAACCCAAGCAGCGAGCTTTCGAGCCCGCAACACGGGAAGCAGGAACCATGCTGGCCATATCGGCCCGCCGCCTTTTGCAGACAGTGATCAAATAAGCCCGTTCATTTCCGCTAATTAATGGCCCTTGGCAGGCACGGGCGGCAAAAGTGGATTCGGGATCGGAAAGTGATAGCGACTATCAGGACAATGGGATGACCGAGAGCGAACATCGGTCGGCCACGCGTTATTCCGAGCCTGGTATGAAGTCCAACGCTGGGCTTTACGACCAGCGTTGAACGAGTTGTGCAGGGGTTCTGAACCTGCCGAATTTCTATCGTCGACCGAGGGCTTTCTCGCAGAAGATAAGTCCCGGTACCTTCCCCGCGGCGGGAGTGAATTCCGCCCAACCCTTGGGACAGGCGGGCAGGTTGAATGCCAACACCGTATGCTCCGGCAGTTCCTTCGCCTGAGCGGGAAGTGAAGCCGCGATTAGAACAGAAAAGGACAAAAGAAATATCGTTCGCATGGACGCCCCCATTTTGAATGCCAAAATCGGCACGGGACAATGTTAGGTGAGAGTTCCCGCGTGGAGCAAACGGCGCACCCGCTGCACCTGCACAAACTGACGGCGTCCGATGTCTAAATTAGCACCAGGCTGCTCATCTAAAGTGCTGATATCAACTTGCGCTGGCGGTGCCGCAGATTTGAAAGCGGACATCGAGCCACATCGTCGGATGTCCGCTTTCGGGTCCGAAGCGGTATCTGGTTCAGGTGGGATCAATCCACGCCCGTCCTGAGGATCGCGAGCGCGAGCGTCTGGGCGCGCGGGACGATGCTGTCGAGTTCGAGATATTCCTGCTCGGTATGGGCATTGCCGCCGACCGGGCCGACGCCGCAAATCGTCGGCGTGCCGACGCTCGCCGTGAAGCCGGAATCGGCGCAGCCGCCGGCGAATTCGCCCTCGACGTTGGGCAGGCCCGCATCCCTGGCCGCCGCGCGATAGGCATCGAACATGATTTTTGACGTCGGATTCTGCACCACCGGCAGGAATTCGCCGTTGACATGCAGCTTCGCCATCGTGCCCGGCACCGTCGGCGTGGCGATGATTTTCTCGATCGCCGCCAGCGTCCTGGCGCGGTCGGCGGGTTCGATGTAGCGCATGTCGATCTGGCCCTCGGCATACGGCGCGGTCGTGTTGACCGACTGGCCGCCGGAGACCAGCCCGACATTGAGGGTGATGCCCTTGGCAAGATCGGTCAACGCATGGATCTGCACGATCTTGTGCGCGAGTTCGCCGATCGCGCTGATGCCTTGGGCAAAATTGCCGCCGGAATGCGCCGCCTTGCCTGATATCTCGAAGCGCATGAACACGCCGCCCTTGCGGCTGGTGACGACGTTGCCGGTCGGCCGGCCGGGTTCGGAATTGTACACCGCGCGCGCCGTGCGGGCTTCGCGTTCGATCACCGGGCGCGACGACGGCGAGGCGATCTCCTCGTCGGCGGTGATCAAGAGCTTGATCGGGCATGGCGCGCTGCCGAACTTCTGGAAGGCCGCGGCGACAAAGGCGTTGATGACGAGACCCGCCTTCATGTCGGCGACCCCCGGCCCATAGGCGCGGCCGCCCTCGATGGTGAACGGCCGGCGCGCCACCTCGCCCTTGGGAAACACCGTGTCGCGATGGCCCATCAGCAAGACAGGCTTTTCGTTGCTGCCGGGCTTCGCCACCAGCGCGTGGAGCGCATCGCCGAACACATCATGCGGCTCGCGCCACGCCTCGATGCCGTGCGCCGCAAAGTGCTGCTCGAACCGCGCGCCCACCGCATCGACGCCCGGCTTGTCGTAGGAGCCGGAATCGATATTCACGGCGTCGCGCAACAGATCGATCATCGCTTGCTTCTGCGACGCGATCCATTCGGTGATCTCAGCTTCGGTAGCGGCGGACATGGTATTTTCCTTGGTGGCGGTTGCGTCGACGTTACAACATTCGCGGCGCATCCGTCTCCCGTCTGGGAAGCGACCGCGCCTGCTTCGCTGCGCATAGCCGAATTTCCTGAACCAAATCAACCCGATCCGCTCGACGGGCAAATCACTTCCGATTATCGGAAATCGTGTCAAGCGAAAATTCGCGAAATCGAAAATATTTCTGTTTTCCAGAACCCCAAATCACCGCTACATCACACCCATCCCGTCCCGACCAGAGGGGCGTATCATGATCGCCACGATCGTGGGGCGGGTCGCGGTGGACGCTGGCAGTGCCGATAGCGAACGGCATGAGAGCGTACGGCAAAGACGTGTGGTCCTGACGTCGCGGTGCTGGCGTCAATGCACCTGGAGGCAACTGCTTCTCAGGGCGCAACGGAGGCAAAAGAGCCGTTCTCCGGGGAGAGCACGTTATAAGCCGTAAAGCCATTGCGCAGGGAATGTCGGATGCTCTCCGCTGCCCTGTATGCTCATGTGCGCACTTCTTCTACCCATTGCACATGAGACCGCGGGTGCAGCGCGCACCCGGCATTCCCTGCGCCCTCTGATTTAGCGAGGGCGAAGAGTTTCCAGCAAACCTCGGGCGCATCGTGCCGCGAGAACGCGAACACGTATCTACCTGTCATCGC
Organism: uncultured Alphaproteobacteria bacterium; assembly: GCA_963742665.1. Taxonomy (GTDB): domain Bacteria; phylum Pseudomonadota; class Alphaproteobacteria; order Rhizobiales; family Xanthobacteraceae; genus Bradyrhizobium. The sequence goes on along the minus strand of CAVUNH010000001.1, from coordinate 95,899 downwards.
CCGCGCAACGGGCAGAGCCGTTGTCGCTGGAGGCGCGAGACGCACGCGAGCCTCGAAGATGACATTCGGCCTACAGACGGCGCCGTCGTCCTTGCGAGGCGCGCCAGCGCTGCGCACCTCAGGATGACGGCTCGAGACAAACCGTTGCTACGCCTTGCCGACGACACAGCAACGCCCGGTCACACCGCGATACCCCTCCCCTTGCATCTAATACGCAAGGCATAGACGATCCATCTGGATCAGGCCGCCGCCATGGGCTAGTCTTTTATCCAACCGGTTAAAAGCCGGCGTATCCAGGGAGAACAACGTGATATCCAAGAGATTAGGTGCAATTTCACTCGCGGTCGCTGCGGTCGGGCTGTTTTACGCCACCGCGCCCGCGATGGCCCAGCAGAAGACCATCACCGTGTGGTTCGGCAAGGGCTTCTACAAGTCCGAGGACGACGCGCTGCTCGAGGCGATCAAGAAGTTTGAAGCCAAGACCGGCATCAAGGTCGAGTTGTCGCAGTACGCCATCCAGGACATGATCCCGAAGACGGTGGCGGCGCTGGATTCCGGCACCGTGCCGGACGTCGCCTATGCCGACACCTACGACGTGCAGGTGCAGGGCAAATGGGCCTTCGAGGGCAAGCTCGAGGACCTCGGCGACATCCTCACGCCGATGAAATCGGCGTTCGCGCCGAACACGCTCGAGACCGTGCTGCTCTACAATGACGTCGCCAAGAAGAAAGCCTATTACGGCTGGCCGATGAAGCAGCAGAGCATGCACGTCCAGATCTGGGGCGACATGCTGGAGCAGGCCGGCTTCAAGCCGAGCGACATCCCGACCAAGTGGGAAGACTACTGGTCGTTCTGGTGCGACAAGGTGCAGGCCGCCAGCCGCAAGGCCACCGGTCAGCGTATCTACGCCGTCGGCCAGCCGATGGGCGTCGAATCCACCGACTCCTTCCAGTCGTTCTACACCTTCATGGACGCCTACAACGTCAAGCTGGTCGACGACGACGGCAAGCTTCTGGTCGATGATCCCAAGGTGCGCGATAATCTGATCAAGGCGCTGAAGGACTACACCGACACCTATACCCGCGGTTGCTCGCCGCCGTCCTCCACCACCTGGAAGGACCCGGACAACAACGTCGCCTTCCACAACAAGTCCACCGTGATGACCCATAACTTCACGATCTCGATCGCGGCGAAATGGCTCGACGACGCCAACAATCCGGCATTGACCCCGGAACAGCGTGCGCTCGGCAAGAAGAACTATGACGACGTCATCATCACCGCCTCGTTCCCCAACAAGCCGGACGGCACGCCGATCAAGTACCGCTCGGACGTCAAGACCGGGCTGATCTTCACCAACGCCAAGAACAAGGCCGAGGGCAAGGAATTCGTCAAATTCCTGCTGCAGGAAGAGAACCTGCGGCCCTACATCGAAGGCGCGCTCGGCCGCTGGTTCCCGGTGACGACAGCAAGCCAGGCCAGCCCGTTCTGGCAGGCCGACCGGCACCGGAAGGCGGTCTGGACCCAGTTCACCGGCGGCACCACGCCGTTCGACTTCACCAAGAACTGGAAGTTCACGATCCTCAACAACGAGAACGTGTGGGCCAAGGCGATGAACCGGGTGGTGAGCGAGAAGGTTCCGGTCGACAAGGCCGTCGACGAACTGATCGCCCGTCTCAAGGCAGTCGCGGGCTGAACTTAATAATGCAATAATGCCGGCCGCACCCAGCGGCCGGCATCTCCTTTACGAGTAAGGCAATATGGCGATCACGCTTAGTTCCGATCACGCAATACCCGGCCCGCCGTTGTCGGCGCGGTTCACCACGCCGCAGGTCTGGGGCATCCTGCTGCTAACGCCCTATTTCCTGGTGTTCCTGGCCTTCGTGGTCTACCCGGTCTGCTACGGGCTGTGGCTGGCGCGCCACCCGGCGAGCTACGTCGCGCTCTATCACGACCCGATCTTCGCCCGCGCCGCGGTCAATACGCTGATCTTCCTGGTGATCGGCATCAATATCAAGATGATGATTGCGCTGTTCCTGTCCGGCTTCTTCGCGCAGTCGCGCCCCTGGATCAAATGGCTGTCGGTACTGTTCATCCTGCCCTGGGCGGTGCCCTCGATCCCGACCATTCTTTCCGTGCGCTTCATGTTCAATCCCGAATGGGGCGTCGTCAACACGCTGATCTTCAAGTTCACCGGCGAGGACGGCCCGAACTGGCTCAACGATCCAACCGTGGCGCTGACCATGGCGATCGGCGTGCACATCTGGAAATCGCTGCCGTTCTGGACGCTGATCCTGATGACCGGACGGCTCGCGATCGCCGCACGACCTGTTCGAGGCCGCCGACGTCGACGGCGCCAGCTGGTGGCAGAAATTCCGCTTCATCACCTGGCCGTCGATGCAGGCGCTCTATCTCACCTGCACGCTGCTTTCGATGATCTGGACGCTGGGCGACTTCAACAGCGTCTATCTGTTGACCGGCGGCGGGCCTGCCGATCTCACCCACGTGCTGGCCACCCTCGGCATTCGCTATCTCAGGCTCGACCAGCTCAGCCTGGCGATGGCCTCCATCGTCTGCGCGCTGCCGTTCGTGCTGCCGCTGATCTACTTCATGATGAAACGGTTGTCGCGATGAAGCTGCCAACACTAGCGCGAAGTCGGCATCGAAGCGCGGCTATTGCTGATCGGAATTCCCGTGTTCCTGTGGACCATGATTCCGATCTACCACATGTTCCTGTTCGCGATCTCGCCGAAGGAAGACGCGTTCTCCGGCAAGCTGTGGCCGACGCATCCGACGCTGAACAATTTCCGCATCGTGTTCCATCAGGAGCATTACTTCCTGCGCGATTTCTGGATCCAGTTCTGGAATTCGATCGTGATCGCGGTGGCGGCCGGCGCGCTGACGCTGGTGATCGCAACCGCCGCGGCGTTTGCGATCTCGCGGCTCAAGGTGCCCGGCGGCCGCTGGGTGATGAATCTGGCGCTGTTCACCTATTTCATTCCGGCGGCGTTTCTCGCCGTGCCGATGTACCGCACCATGGGCAATTACGGCCTGCTCAACAATCACTGGTCGCTGATTCTGGCCATGGTGACGATCGCCTCGCCCTACGCGATCTGGGTGCTGAAACAAGCCTCCGACAAACTGCCGGTCGAACTCGACGAGGCCGCTGTCATGGACGGCGCGACCATCCCGCAGCTGTTCCGGCTGGTCTATGTACCGCTGATGATGCCGTCGCTGGTCGCGATCGGCACCTACGCGATCCTGCTCGCCTGGAACGAATATCTCTACGCCTTCCTGCTGCTCTCCAAGGACACCGAAATCACGCTCCCCGTCGCGCTCGGCAACTTCCTTGCGGCCGACGATTTGCCGTGGGAATTGCTGATGACCACCGGCTTCATCTACGCGCTGCCGCCGGCCGCGATCTACTACGCGTTCAAGCGCTACATGGTGGGCGGGCTGACGGCGGGTGCGGTGAAGTCGTGCGCATTAGAGCGGCGCGGCGCTCTTGCCTTGCGAACTCGATAGCTTCGACGCAAACGACGCATCACGATCACCACCGCGATCAGCGCGATCACCATCGTGCAGATCGCGTTGATCTCAGGCTTCACGCCGAGCCGCACCTCCGAATAGATCCGGATCGGCAGCGTCGCCGAGCCCGGGCCGGTGGTGAAGCTTGCGATCACGACGTCGTCGAGCGACAGCGTGAACGCCAGCATCCAGCCCGCGGCGATCGCGGGAATGATCAGCGGCAGCGTCACGGAGAGAAACGCCTGCACCGGATCGCAGCCGAGATCCATCGCGGCTTCCTCGAGGCTGCGGTCGAGCGAGGCGAGCCGCGACTGCACCACGACGGTGACGAAGCACATCGTCAGCGTGGTGTGCGCGATCGTCACGGTCCAGAAGCCGCGCTCGGCGTTGAGCGCCACGAACAGCAACAGCAGCGACAGCCCCGAGATCACCTCGGGCATCACCAGCGGCGAATACAGCATGCCGGAAAACAGCGAACGGCCCCGAAAGCGCTCGCCGCGCGCCAGACCGATCGGCGGCGAGCGTGCCGAGCAGCGTCGCCACCGTCGCCGAGACGGCGGCGACGCGAAGGCTCATCCAGGCCGCATCCAGCATGGCGCGGTCGTTGAAGAATTCGGTGTACCAGCGCAGCGACCAGCCGCCCCACACCGTCACCAGCCGCGAGGCGTTGAAGGAGTAGATGACGAGGATGACGATCGGCAGGTACAAAAACGCCAGCCCCAGCGCCAGCGAGGTGACGTTGAACCGCGAGATCCTGTTGACCTGGTGCGCCATCAGCCCGCTCCCTCCGAGCGTGCGGCGCTGCAGCCGGTCGTACAGCAACAGCGGCGGCACCAGCAGCAGCAGCAGCGCGACCGCGGCGGCGGACGCCACCGGCCAGTCCTTGTTGGTGAAGAATTCGAGCCACAGCGTCTGCCCGATCATCATCGAACCGGAGCCGGCCAGGAGATCAGGGATCACGAACTCGCCGACGATCGGGATGAAGCACAACAGCGCGCCGGCGCCGACACCCGGCAGCGACAGCGGGAACGTCACCAGCCAGAACGCCTCGCGCGGCGAGGCGCCGAGATCGCTCGCCGCCTCGAGCAGCGAACCGTCCATTTTCGCCAGCGTCGCATAGAGCGGCAGGATCATGAACGGCAGATAGGAATAGACGATGCCGAGATACATCGCGCTGTCGGTCGACAGCCACACCACCGGCGCCGAGACGATATGCAGCGCCAGCAGGATTTTGTTGAGCAGGCCGTCATGCTGCAGGATGTTGATCCAGGCATAGATGCGGATCAGGAACGAGGTCCAGAACGGCACGATCACCAGCATCATCGCGATCGGTTGCCAGCGCTGCGGCAGCCGCGCCATGCCGTAGGCGATGGGATAGCCGATCAGGAGCAGGATGACGGTCGAGGTGACCGCGACGAAGACGCTGCGCAGATAGGAAGAGATGTAGAGACTGTCCGAGATCAGCAGGCGGAAATTGTCCAGCGACAGTTGCGCGAACGCCGCCTTGATCGATCGCCCAACCTTCCGTGATGTCGAACAGCGGCACATAAGGCGGCTGCGCGATCGCGGTCTGCGACAGGCTGATCTTGAGCACGAAACCGAACGGCACCAGGAAGAACAGCACCATCCAGACATAAGGCGCGATCGCGGCAAGCCGCGCCGGGCGGGCGAAGATGCTGCGCGCGCTCATTGCTCCAGCACCACGCAATCGTCGGGCGTGAACCACGCCACCACGCGCTGGCCGGCAGCGTAGGCATCGATATCGAGCCGCGCGGTATTGGCCATCGACGAGCGCACCACCGCGCCGGAGTTCGAGCTTGACCTTGTAGACGGTCAGTCCGCCGAGATAGCTGACATCGGTGACCACGCCCTCGAGCCGGTTGATCGCATGCGCATTGGCCGCGTCCGACGCCGGGCCGCGGCGCGACAGCTTGACCTTCTCGGGCCGGATCGCGACGCTGACCACCGTTTTGGTGACCGGATCGCGCGGTTCGGCGACCGACAGCGTGCCGCCGTCCCTGGTCGCAATCATCAGGCGGTTATGTTCGCGGGCGGTGACCTCGCCGTCGAACAAATTGACGTCGCCGACGAACTCGGCGACCCAGCGCGAACGCGGCGCCTCATAGAGCTCGCGCGGGGTCGCGACCTGTTCGAGCCGGCCGGCGTCCATCACGCCGATCCGGTTCGCCATCGTCATCGCCTCCTCCTGGTCGTGGGTGACGATGATGAAGGTCATGCCGAGGCGGCGCTGCAGGTCCATCAGTTCGAGCTGCGTGCTCTCGCGCAGCTTTTTGTCCAGCGCGGCGAGCGGCTCGTCGAGCAGCAGGACCTGCGGCCGGCGGGCCAGCGACCGCGCCAGCGCCACGCGCTGCTTCTGGCCGCCGGAGAGCTGATCGGGCTTGCGCTTCTCCATGCCGTCGAGCTTGACCAGCGACACCATCTCGGCGACGCGGGTGGCGATCCTGTCGCGCGCCATGCCGGCGCGCTTCAGGCCGAAGGCGATGTTGTCGCGCACCGAGAGATGCGGAAACAGCGCGTAGTTCTGGAACATCATGTTGACCGGGCGCAGATGCGGCGGCACCTGCGCGATGTCCTTGCCGTCGAGCAGGATGCGGCCTTCGTCCGGGGTCTCGAAGCCGGCGAGCATGCGCAACAGCGTGGTCTTGCCGCAGCCGCTCGGGCCGAGCAGCGCGAAAAACTCGCCTGCCCTGATGTCGAGCGACAGCCGGTCCACCGCGCGGAAATTGCCGAACCTCTTGCCGACCCCCTCGATCCGCAGCAGCGGCATGTCGACGACGGGCTCGGCTTGCGGCCTGGCGGGCTCCACGGCCGCTTCAGCCGGCGGCACGGGCGCTCGGCGGCCGCTTCGGCTTTCGGCGTCTCGATTTCAGGCGATTCCTCGGTCATGTCCCCTGCCAGCCCCCGATGCCTCACGCTAGCGGCGGATCGGCATCCGCTCAACCGCTTCGCAACGCACAGCCACAATATTATAGCAATCGCCGGTCACGTCTCTGCTAGGCTTGCCATTCACCGTTCGCGTCATGGAAAGAAAAGATGAACCGGGACAGATATGATCTGCCGCTGACGACCGCCTCCGAACGCGCCGCCGCGCATTATCGCGAGGGCGTGGATTGCATGTTGTCGGCCTGGCACGGCGCCGAGGACGCCTTCGACCGGGCGATCCGCGAAGACGAAGGCTTTGCGCTGGCGCATATCGCGCGCGCCCGCCTGCACCAGCTCAACATGCAGGGAGCCGAGGCGCGCGCCATGGCCGCGCATGCCCGGCAATTGGCGGCTGCGGCTACCTCGCGCGAACGCCGGCATGTCGAGATCATGGCCGCCGTGATCGAGAGCAAACCGAAACTCGCCGTGACATCAGCCGAAGCGCATCTCGACGAATATCCCCGCGATGCGCTGGTGCTGTCGATGCTGCTCGGCGCGTTCGGCCTCTATGCTTTCTCCGGGCGCCCCGACCACGACGCCGCCAAGCTCGCGGTCTGCGAACGTGTCGCCAGCCATTATGGCGAGGACTGGTGGTTCACGAGCTATCTCGGCTGGTCGCATACCGAAGCCGGGAATCTCGGCACCGGCCGCGCCTTGAGCGAACGCGCGATGGCGTTGCGATCGGCAAACGCCAATGCCGCGCATGGCCTGTCGCATGCGATGTTCGAGCAGGGCGACATGGTCGAGGGCCGGAAATTTCTCATGCAATGGCTGCCGGCGCATGACCGCAAGAGCTTCCTGCATGGCCATCTATGGTGGCACACCGCGCTGTCGGCGCTCGACGAGGACGACCTCGATACCGCGCTGGCGATCTACGAACAGCAGATCAGGCCGGCGGACCGGCCCTATCCGCCGCTCAATATTTTCACCGACGGCGCCTCGCTGCTGTGGCGGCTGCGGCTTGCCGGCAAGGACGGTCTGGAGCCGCATTGGCGCGACGTCGCGGCCTACGGCGATCAATATTTCCCGCAGGCCGGCGCGCATTTCGCCGACGTCCATCACGCCCTGGCCGCGGCCGCGATCGGCGGCGATGCGCTGGATGCGCGATTGGCGCAACTGGAAGCCCGCGCCGCCGACGGCAAGCTGGCGCCGGGCCGCTCGGCGATCGACATCTGCCGCGGCATCAAGGCGTTCGCCGACGGCGACAATGACGGCGCGATCCGCCTGCTCGAACCCGTGATGGCCGAGGTGGTGCGGATCGGCGGCAGCCACGCCCAGCGCGAATTGTGGGAGGATACCCTGATCGTGGCGTATCTGCGCGGCGGACACGCCGAGCAAGGCAGCCGGCCTGATTTCCACCCGGCTCGAGCGCAGGCCGTCGGCACGCGATGTCGCCTGGTCGCGGGAAATTCAGTCGCGACGCTGAACGGCGAACACTTCGATCGCAGCCGCGCGCCCTCGCAATTGAGCCGGCCCCAGCGGCTCGACGAAGAAGCTCCGGATTGGGCCGCATATGCGAAAGCAAATCCGCCGAGACCAGCAGGCTGCGGCCGGCCTCCTTGCAATATTCCTGCAGCCGCGCCGTCACGTTGACGGTATCGCCGAAATAAGCCAGCTGCCGCCGCGAGCTGCCGCATTCGCTGATGACCACGGCACCGGCATGCAGGCCGGCGCGAAAACTTGGCACCATGCCGAATTCCCGGCGGTATGAATCCGCTTTTTCCGCAATGGTGTCGGCGATCGCGAAGAAGCAATCGATACAGCGTCCGCCCGACATTCGCTCGTCGAGCGGCCAGGTGACGATGACCTCGTCGCCGACATAGGCATGCACTTCGCCGCCATGGGCTGTGATCGCGTCGTCGATGTCGTAGAAGAAACGCGTGAGCAGATTTTGCACGCGCAATTCGCCCATCGCCTCGGCAAGCGAGGTGGAGCCGGCGAGATCGAGAAACATCAGCACGCGCTGTTCCCGCACCGGGACGCGATATCGCCCGAGCGCGACGTTGAACAGCACGCGGCTGCCGACCAGCCGGGTGAGTTCAAAAACCACCCCGGTGAGCAGGGCCCCGAAAAACGCAGCCGCGACGATCCGGGGAAATTGTTCACCCAACCAGAAGGCTTCGATCCCGTGCCAATATAGCAGGGGCTCCAGAATCAGAACCGCTGACGCCACGACGACGGCCATGGTCGCTGAACGCACCGTCAGATCCATCAGCAGTGGCCACCTGCTGATCCATTCACTTCGCCGCGAAGCAAAGTAAAGATGGGTCGCCCAGCCGGCCAAGTGCAACACCCATGCCATGAAGGCCGCTTCGCAGATAGTTCGCCACACTTGCTTCCAATGGCGTGTCGACGAGGTAGCGAAGGATCATTCCGAACATCATACCGCACACGGCGACGACGATGGTCGGGATGTCAGGGCGATACATATGCGATCCGTTCATTACGCCGCCGTCGCCATGAACGCCGCCAGCGCATCGCGATCCGCAGGCGGCATCGTCAGGCCAAGCTTGGTGCGCCGCCACAGGATATCATCCGGGAAGCGCGCCCATTCGTCGTTCATGAGATAGCGCACTTCCGCCCCCGTCAATTCTGGCCCGAAGGCGGGGCCGAGATCGCCGCGTGCCTTGGCGTCGCCGAGGATCGCCTTGACGTTCGATCCATAGGCCGAGACCAGGCGCCGCGCCTGATCCTCGTCGAGAAACTTCCAGCGCGCGCGCGCCTCGTCGATTTCGGTCTCGAAACGGCTCCAGGCAAAATCGCCGCCGGGCAACGGCGCCTTCGCGGTCCAGCGCCGTGACATCGGATAAAACGGCGTCAGCCGCGAGACGGCCTTCTCCGCGCGCAGGCGCGAGGTGGTGACGTCGCCGCCGAAGATCGTGATCAGCGGCGCCTTGCCGCGCCCATGGTCGAAATTCATCGCGCCGTCGGCAGGCGCCCGCTTGCTCGCCGGGTTCATCACCATGTTGGCGCCCGAAACCGTACGCACCACGTCGAAGGCCTCGATCCGCTTGCGAAAATACCGGTTCGCCGCGTCGCAGAGATAGGCGACGTCGGTTGCCGACATCGCGACGATGGCGGGATCGCCCTTGAAGGCATGGCCGACCGTGCCGATCAGGGTGAAATCGCGCTCATAGGGGCTGGCGAAAATCAGGCGCTGGTCGCTGTGCTGGAACACAAAGACGTGGTCGGTGTCGAACAGGCGGCGCACGATGATCTGGCTCATCTGCATGGTGCCGAACCTTGCGGCAGCGTCCTTCGGCGGTGGCTGGCGCAACACGGTCTCGGCGACGATCGGAGTCCATGCCCCGGTGGCGTTGACGAGCGCGCGTGCGGTCACGACCTGACGATGGCCGCGGTCGATCGTCACCAGCCGCCAGATCTCGCCCCGCTCGGCGCGGGTGCAGCGCGCGCCGGTGCGGATGACGGCGCCACGCGCCGCCGCATCGACGGCAGTCAGCACCACCAGGCGGGAATCGTCGACGACACAGTCGGAATATTCGAACGCAGTGCCGAACGGCCGCTTCAGCGGATTGCCGATCGGGTGGTGGGTGACGTCGACGGTCGCGGAACGCGGCAGCTGCGCGCGCGAGGCCAGCCGGTCATACAGCAACAGCCACGACCGCAACTGCCAGGCCGGCCGCTCGTCGGAATGGGCGGGGATGGCGAAGCGCATCGGACGCACCAGATGCGGCGCGATCCGGAGCCAGATGTCGCGCTCGGCGAGCGCGGTGTGGACGCGAAGGAAGTGGCGCCGCTCCAGCCCCGCCAGATCGCCATGGATCAGCCGTGGGGTGCCTGAGGAGGCGCCCGCGCCGAGATCGCCCTGCTCCAGCAGGATCACGCGCAGGCCCCGGCCGGCGGCGTCGCGCGCGATGCTGACGCCGTTCAACCCGCCGCCGATGATCGCAAGATCGTAATCCGCCATGCGCAATTGTTACTGCAGAGAACCGAGGTTCACCACACCTACCCGGTCTTGCGCGCGGTCTCCATGCCGATGGTGACGCTGCGGCCGACCAGCGCGGCATATTGCCCGATCGGTGCGGGCTTGCCGATGAAATAGCCCTGCACGGCGTCGCAGCCCTCTTCCGACAGGAAGCCGAGTTGTTCCTGGGTCTCGACGCCCTCGGCGACGATCGACATTTCGAGGCCGTGGCCGAGGTCGATGACGGCGCGGACGATCGCGGCCGATTGCGGGTTGCGCCCGAGATTCATGACAAAGGCGCGGTCGATCTTGATCTTGTCGAACGGGAACGCCTGCAGATAGCTCAGCGAGGAATAGCCGCTGCCGAAATCGTCCATCGAGATGCGCACGCCGAGCGCCTTCAGCCGCCGCAGCAGCGCCAGACCGCGGTCGAAATCCTCGATCAGCACGCCTTCGGTGATTTCGAGCTCGAGCCGGTCCGGCGCGAGCCCGGTCTCCAGCAGGATCGAATGCACCAGGCTGACCACGTCGCCGTGCATGAACTGCGCCGGCGACAGATTGACGGCGATCTGCAGCGGCACCGGCCAGGAAGCGGCCTCCCGGCAGGCTTCGCGCAGGATCCATTCGCCCATTTCGACGATCAGGCCGCTTTCTTCCGCGAGCGGAATGAAATCGCCCGGCGAAACGAAGCCGCGCACCGGATGCAGCCAGCGCGCCAGCGCCTCGAAGCCGATCACCTCGCTGGTGGCGACCGTCGGGCCCGATGTCGCCTGCGGCTGGTAGTGCAGCGACAATTCGCCGTTCTTGATCGCGACCGAGAGATCCTGGTGCAGCACGCGGCGATCGCGGATCTGCTGGTCCATCTCGGGCTCGAACACGCTGATCGAGCCGCGCGATTTTGCTTTCGCCCGGAACAGCGCCGCGCCGGCATTGGCGAGCAATGCCGCCGCGTCCGAACCGTTGTGCGGGAATACCGAGATGCCGGTGGTGCAGCCGGTGCGGACCGACTTGCCGTCGACCTGGAATTCCTGGGCGAGCGCAACCGCGACCTGTTCGGCCAGCGCGATGCCGGCGGCAGGCTGCTTGCCGTCGATGATCAACCCGAACTCGTCGCCGGAGAGGCGGGCCACCACGCCGCCACGCGCGGAGTCCTGCAGCCGGCGGGCGACCTCGATCAGGACCTTGTCGCCCATCGCATGGCCGAACACGTCGTTGATTTCCTTCAACCCGTCGAGGTCGATGCACAGCACCGCGAACTCCTCGTCGGTGCCGGCGCAGGCCTCGATCATCTGGGCCAGCGCCTGCAGGAAGGCCGCGCGGTTCGGCAGATCGGTCAGGCCGTCATGATAGGCCATGTGCGCCATGCGCGACTCGGTCTGACGGCGGTCGGTGACATCCTCGTGGGTCTTGATCAGATATTGCGGCTCGCCGGAATCATCGAGCACCGTCATGCGCCGGGTCAGGAACAGCCGCAGGCCGTCCTTGGTCGAGATCGGATGCTCCTCGGTGAGCAGGCCGCGCTTCTTGATCGCCGCCTCGTCGCGCGCGATGATCAGCTTGGCTTCGCGCGGGTTGAAGATATCGGCGGCCGTCAATCCGGTGGCATCCTCGCGGCGGCGGTTGAGGATGGTCTCGGCGCTGCGGTTGGCGAGCAGATAACGTCCGTCGCTGACGCGCTCGACGATCAGCGACACCGGGATGTTGTCGACCACGAGTTCGAGGAACTTCTTGGTGTTCTCCAGTTCGCGCGACAGCGAGCGGCGGTCGGTGACGTCGTCGAACAGCGCGATCAGGAATTCGGGCTCGTTGTTTTCATTGCGCGCGATCACGCGGTTGGAGGCGAGAACACGCTTCTCGGAGCCGCGCTCGACCACGAATTCATTGCGATGATAGCCTTCCGGCGCCTTCAGCGCCGACTGGTCGGCGGCTTCGATGCTGGCCGCGGTATCGGGACGGAAGATCTCGTCGGCGCGCTTGCCGACGATGTGATCGCGCGAGAAACGCGAGAAACGCTCGAACGCGCGGTTGGCGAAGATATAGCGGCCGTCCTCGATGTTCTTGGCGGCGACGCAGACCGGAACGTTGTCGAGCACCGATTCCAGGAACTGCGTGGTCGAGGCGAGCTTGCGCGACAGCTTGCGCTGCTCGGTGCAATCCTCATGGGTCGCGACCGACCCGCCGTTCGGCAGCCGGAAATATTTGACCAGAACCGATCTGCCGTTGGGCAGTTCGGTGACCAGGCCGTCCGCGGTGGCGGCCTGGGCGTAGAACTCATCGATGCTGACATCCAGCACGCCGCGCTTGCGCCGCATCTCCAGCAGTTCCGGCCCGGTCATGTTGCGGGGAACATCCGAGCGGATCAGGCCGTAGATTTCGAGATAGCGGTCGTTGCAGAAGATGATGCGCTGGCGCGCATCGGTCATCACCACGCCCTGGCTGAGATTGTTCAGCGCGGAGCTGACGAAGGCGCTGCGCCGGAGTTGCGAACGCTTGACCCGGCGCAACGCCGTCAGCACCCACAGCCCGACCGCGGCCAGAAAGGACACGGCCACAATGCCGCCGATCAGGAGTTCCCAGATCACGTTGGGATCGAGGTCGCCGACATAGCTCGAGGGCGCAAAGCCGCCCGACGACGGGTGGCGCGGCCCACACCGATCCGCATGACGCAGCGGTGGCGAGCAGGCACACGAGGGCCTGCGCCGGAATCGAATCCTTCCCGCCTGCCTGCCAATTCTTGCCAGCCATCAATCACCCGCGGATTTCCGGGCGGAGTGTCTGGCTTCACGGGTTTGGATCGGGTAAACGCCTACCCATGCAACCGGAAAATGTGACTCAAATTACGGCAATTGCCCTGACATGATTAATGCTTCACTAACGGAGCTGCCGTCAGCGGCGTATGTCGAGACAATCCAAGGGGTTGTTCGGGCGTAACTCCTGAACGAAACGATAATGAACGAAGCGCGACGGAGCACCTCAACGCGCGCCAGATTTCCGGACTTGAAGCGTACATGGACAAGGTAGATTGCGTCGTCATTGGAGCCGGGGTGATCGGGCTTGCGATCGCGCGGCGGCTGGCCCAGGCCGGCCGCGAAGTGATCGTGCTGGAGGCAGCCGAGGGCATCGGCACCGTGACCTCCTCGCGCAACAGCGAGGTGATCCACGCCGGCATCTACTACCGCGCCGGCAGCCTGATGGCGCAGATGTGCGTCACCGGCAAACGCGCGCTCTACCACTATTGCCGCGAGCACGGCATCCCGCATCGCAATTGCGGCAAGCTGATCGTCGCCACGACGCCTAAGGAAACCGAAAAACTGCAATCGATCCGCAGCCATGCCGAAGCCAATGGCGTCGACGACATGCAGCTTGCTTGACGGCGAAGCGGCGCGCGCGCTGGAGCCGGCGCTGAATTGCGACGCGGCGCTGCTGTCGCCGTCCACCGGCATCATCGACAGCCACGCCTACATGCTGGCGCTGCAGGGCGACGCCGAGGAAGCCGGTGCCGCCTGCGCCTTCCACACGCCGCTGCTGCGGGCCAGGGCGGCCGCGGGCCGGATCGAAATCGAGGCCGGCGGCGACGCGCCGATGACGCTGGAATGCAACCTGCTGGTCAACGCGGCGGGATTGGGCGCGCCTTCGGTTGCGCGCAGCATCGAGGGCATGCCGATCGACGCTGATCCCGTCGGCGTATCTCGCCAAGGGCAATTATTTCAGCTGCAGCGCGCGGGCGCCGTTTTCGCGGCTGATCTATCCGGTGCCGGAGCCCGGCGGGCTTGGCGTGCACCTCACCCTCGACATGGCCGGACAGGCGCGGTTCGGTCCCGACGTGGAATGGGTCGAGACCATCGACTACGCCGTCGATCCGGCCCGCGCCGAGCGGTTCTATCCCGCGATCCGGCGCTACTGGCCGACGCTGCCGGACGGCGCGCTGATGCCGAGCTATTCCGGAATCCGGCCGAAGATCGTGCCGCCGGCGGTCGCCACGCAGGATTTCCTGATCCAGGGACCGCGCGACCACGGCGTCGCCGGACTGATCAACCTGTTCGGCATCGAGTCGCCGGGACTGACGTCGTCCCTGGCGATCGCGGATCATGTCGGGGGATTGGCGGAGCGGTGAGCCGCCGATTTTGCAAACGATAGCCCGCAAACGCTGCTCAGGCGGATGAGCGCGTCAGCGCCCATCCGGCGGCGAACTGGCGTCGTGCTACTCTGCTGGGAACCGGCTAGTGGACCGTGTCGATGGCGGTATGCTTCAACCGCTCGATCTCGTCCTTGACCATCAACTTGCGGCGCTTCAACTCGACAATTTGCAGGTCGTCTGTGGAAAGGTGCACGAGCGCTTCGTGCAATTCATTTTCGAGAATCTTGTGTTTACGTTCAAGTTCAACAAGATGCGCCTGTAGTGCCATACGAAATCTCCTCGGTGGGTGAAACCTCAGATTCGATCCGGACGAGGGAGTGTACACCAGCCGCCGAATCTGTCGATGGCTATCCAGAATCGGGCCGCTCATATTTTCGGATTTATCTGTAACCAATCGTGACTATGGAACCCGGTCAGCTTGCGGACCGGGCCCGCAGGGACGATATTTCACCGGCGGCTGGCGCAGCCGTTAACAACCTCATCGTGCTTTGCAGTTAGCGTACACCATGACCGACGAAGATGAGCGCGAGCTCGAAAACGAGCTCGCCCGGCTGCAGCAGGAGCATCGCGATCTCGATGCGGCGATCGACGCGCTGCATCAGTCGCCGGCGCCGGATCTGCTGCGGCTGCAGCGGCTGAAGAAACGCAAGCTGCAACTGCGCGACCGCATCGCCTTCATCGAAGACCAGATCACGCCTGACATCATTGCCTGAATTGCGCGGATCGTCGCGACGCGCACCGCAGCGCTGCGCACGATCGCCAGCCCTCAAACCTGCCTTGCGTCGATCAGATTCGCGCAGCACACCGGCGAGTTCGTCGGGGCTGTAGGGTTTTGCCAGAAACCGTCCGCCCTCCGGCAAATCCTTTTCCCCGACATCCACAAGGCCCGAGGTCGCGACGATCTTGATCGGCGGCCAGCGGCCCCTGACCGCACGGGCGAGCTTCAACCCGTCCATCGAACCCGGCATCTGGATATCGGTGAACACCACCGTGATGTCGCGGCGGACTTCCAGGATCTCGATCGCGTCATCGGCATTGGCCGCCTCGACGACCTCGAAGCCCGCCGAGCTGATCATCTCGACCGCGTCCATCCGCAACAGCAGCTCGTCCTCGACGATCAGCACCACGGGCCTCCTGGACGCCGACTGGACCCATGCGCGTCGACCTCCCTGCAATCGGCGTTAAGCGCCGGATGTCGTTTTCGTTCCGCGGCCCGAAGTTCTCGACTTGGCCGTTGGCGTGCGCTAGCGTTTTGTTCGACGCCACAAAAGCGCCGGCGGCAGTCCACGACTTTGCGCCGGACGACCGTGCACTGGCCGGAAAACCCATCTTGACTCCCATAGAACAAAAGAGGAACATACAGCCCTGCCGCCAGCCAAGGGAGTTCCGCCATGTCCGCACCACCGTCCCTGTCCGACAACAGCCGCTACGAGCAGGCCTGCGATCAGGCGATCGCGATGTGCGACGGCAATCTGCGCTCGACCATCAAGGCGCTGATCATGGCGAACGAATATCTGGAAACCGAACTGGAGGAATTGCAGGCGGCGATTTCCGCCGGCTGCGTGCCGGCTCATCCCTCGCGCACGGGCAGCAACGCCGCCTGAACGGCGAAACCTGGAGCGACCGCCATGGCCGATGTCACCTATTACGTTGCATTGCCATTCCTGCAGGACGATGACGGCTCGCCGGTCGCGGGCGCCGCCGAGGAATGCCAGACTCCGACGACCGCGCTGCGGCGCGCCGAGGTGCTGTCGCGATCCGCCGGCAGCATCGGCGCGGTCGCGTTCAGCCGCACCGGCGATCCCATGATCGGCGAATTCGGCGACGCGAAATTGCTGCGGAAATTCGGCAACGTGCCGGACGATCTGAGCGGGCTGTGACCGCTTTTTCATTTTGACGCGTTTTCTGCGCTTTGCTTGAAGCGCTATGCCTCATGCCGCCGCTGCGCCTTGCGCACATACATCGCGCTGTCGGCCTCTTCCAGCGCGCGGCCCACTTCCGCATGCGGGCCGAGGATCGCGACGCCGGCGGAGGCGCCCGCGGTGATGGTGCGGCCGCGAAACACGAAGGTGAGGCGATCGATCGCCTCCTCCAGCGCCGCCGCCTTGGCCTTGGCATCGGTCTCGCTGAGATTCCACAACAGCAGCGCGAACTCGTCGCCGCCGAGCCGGCCGATCACGTCGGATGCGCGCACCTGGCGAAGCAGCGCCTTGACGATGGCCTTGAGCACCTGATCGCCCGCGGCGTGGCCAAAGGCATCGTTGATCGGCTTCAAGCGATCGACGTCGAGCACGATCAGGGCGCCGCTGGCGTGGTAGCGCTTGATGTAGGCGATCGCGCGATGGAGCTCGCGCTCGAAGCCGCGCCGGTTCGGAATATCCAGCAGGAAGTCGGTATCGGCGGAGGCCTGCAGTTCCTCGATTCGCGCCATGCGCCCGGGCCAATTGCGTCTTGAGCCGGCGAATCGTCGATTTGGCGTCATGGGAGGCGGCCGGCGCCGCGGTTCCGGTCGTGCGGGTCCCGCGCGGCGCGATTTTTCGCCCTCGCGGGGCCGTTTTGCGGCGTTTTGCGGCCGAACGTTGCGGCCGCCCTGGTTTTCTTCTTCATGGCCTTCTCTGTGCAGGCGTGCGTATGAAGGCTTGCCGGGATTCACCAAGACAGGATAGTCCATTCCTGATCCCTTGCCACGCCTTGGATGATGCCCGGGCCGACCCTATAATCCGGCCTATGTTTCTGGATTCCCGAACAGAATTGACGAGATGACCGCACCCATCGCCATCATCATGGGAAGCCAGTCGGACTGGGAGACCATGCGCCATGCCGCCGAGACGCTGGCCGCGCTCGGGGTCGACTGCGAAAAGCGCATCGTCTCGGCCCACCGCACCCCGGACCGGCTGTTCGCTTTCGCCAAGGGCGCCAAGGCCGCCGGCTTCAAGATCATCATCGCCGGCGCCGGCGGTGCGGCGCATCTGCCGGGCATGGCGGCGTCGCTGACGGAACTTCCGGTGTTCGGCGTTCCCGTCGAATCCAAGGCGCTGTCCGGCGTCGATTCGCTCTATTCGATCGTGCAGATGCCGGCCGGCGTTCCGGTCGGCACGCTGGCGATCGGCAAGGCCGGCGCCATCAACGCCGCGCTGCTCGCCGCCAGCGTGCTGGCGCTGAACGATCCGGCGCTGGCCAAGCGGCTCGCCGCCTGGCGCAAGGCGCAGACCGATGCGGTCAACGAGCGCCCGGAGGGATCGGCGTGACGGCTTCGCGTCAGGTGAAGCTGAAGCCGGGCGACACCATCGGAATTCTCGGCGGCGGACAATTGGGCCGGATGCTGGCGATGGCGGCGGCGCGCCTCGGCCTGCGCTGCCAGGTGTTTTCGCCGGATCCGGATTCGCCGGCCTTCGACGTCGTGCTGAACGCGACCTGCGCCGAATATGCCGACGTCGAGGCGCTGGAACTGTTCGCCAACGATGTCGACGTCATCACCTACGAATTCGAGAACGTGCCGGCCGCGACCGCCATGGTGCTGGCCGCGCGCCGCCCGGTGCTGCCTGCGCAAAAGATCCTCGAGACCACGCAGGACCGGCTGATCGAAAAGGATTTCGTCAAGCGGCTCGGCATCGGCACCGCCGATTATGCCGACGTCTCGTCGGCGGAATCGCTGCGCGCGGCGATCGCGCGCATCGGCCTTCCCGCCGTGATCAAGACCCGCCGCTTCGGCTATGACGGCAAGGGCCAGGCGATCATCCGCGAGGGCGACGATCCCGATCAGGTCTGGGAAGACCTCGGCACCAAATCCGCGATCCTCGAGGCCTTCATTCCGTTCGAGCGCGAGATCTCGGTGATCGCCGCGCGCTCGGCCGACGGCCATGTCGAATGTTTCGACGTCACCGAAAACGAGCACCGCGACCACATCCTGAAAATCTCGCGCGCGCCGGCCGCGATATCGGACGCGCTGGCGGCGCAGGCGCGCGGCATCGCCGAAAAGATCGCCAACGCGCTCGACTATGTCGGCGTGCTCGCGGTCGAGATGTTCGTGGTGGCCGGGAACGGCGGACCGCACGTGCTGGTCAACGAGATCGCGCCGCGGGTGCACAATTCCGGACACTGGACGCTGGACGGCGCCTCGATCTCGCAGTTCGAGCAGCACATCCGCGCCATCGCCGGCTGGCCGCTCGGCAAGCCGGTCCGCCATGGCGAGGTCACCATGACCAATCTGATCGGCGACGACATCCTCAGCTACGAGCAATGGCTGACGGTGCCCGGCGCCACCGTGCATCTCTACGGCAAGGGCCCGCCGCGCCCCGGCCGCAAGATGGGCCATGTCACCGAAGTCTCGCCGCGCAAGAAATAGCCGCCGCGCTAGCGTGCGGCCCGCGACGACGCCGGTCGGCTCCGCGCTGAGCCAGCGATAGATCACCCCGCCCAGCACGCCGCCGATCAGCGGCGCGACCCAGAACAGCCAGAGCTGCGCCAGCGCCCATCCGCCGACGAACAGCGCCGGACCGGTGCTGCGCGCCGGATTCACCGACGTGTTGGTCACGGGAATGCTGACGAGATGGATCATCACCAGCGCCAGTCCGATCGCCAGCGGCGCGAAGCCCGCCGGCGCCTTGCCATGGGTCGCGCCCATGATGATGAACAGGAACATCATGGTCATCACCACTTCCATGATGAAGCATGCGACCAGGCTGTATTGGCCGGGCGAATGCGCGTCATAGCCGTTCGACGCAAAGCCCTTGGCGACGTCGAAGCCGGCAGCGCCGCTTGCGATCACATAGAGCAGCGCGGCGGCGACGATCGCGCCGACGACCTGCGCGATCACGTAGGGCAGGATCTGGCCGGCCGGAAAACGCCCGCCCGCGGCAAGCCCCACTGTGACGGCCGGATTGAGATGGCAGCCGGATACATGGCCGATCGCATAGGCCATGGTGACGACGCTCAGCCCGAACGCCAGCGACACGCCGACCAGTCCAATACCCACCTGCGGAAAACCGGCGGCGATCACGGCGCTGCCGCATCCGGCAAAAGTCAGCCAGAACGTGCCGATGGCCTCGGCGGCATATTTTTTCGCGTCCATATGGCGTCTCCCCTGATTTGTTGCCGGGTCGCTCAAAACTCCGGGAACAGCCCTGGTCCAGGCGCCCAACTTCCCAAATCAGGGCCGAACAGCGCCAGTTTCGCCGCATTTCATGGCTTTACTTGGCCCGGACACCGGCTTCGCAGGTGGACATTCCCGGTTTTGTCTGATACATGCGCGCGCTCAGGGTTAAGGGCCAGGCCTTTCGCCAGCCCTTCGCTTTACCAGAATTCCAATCCGATCAATTGAAAGAGGATGCCGCGTGCAGGTTCTCGTCCGCGATAACAATGTCGATCAAGCCCTCAAGGCGCTGAAGAAGAAGATGCAGCGCGAGGGTATTTTCCGCGAGATGAAGCTCCGCGGCCATTACGAAAAGCCCTCCGAGAAGAAGGCCCGTGAAAAGGCCGAAGCCGTGCGCCGCGCGCGCAAGCTGGCCCGCAAGAAGCTGCAGCGCGAAGGCCTGCTGCCGATGAAGCCGAAGCCGGTGTTCGGCGCCGGTCCCGGTGGCGACCGTGGTGGTCCGGGCGGCGGCGGTCGTGGTGGCCCGGGTGCAGGTCCGCGCGGACCGCGCTGAACATTTACCGTTAGATCCGAGTTCGAAACGCGGGCCGCTGGCCCGCGTTTTTCGTTGGCCGGTTCGGCGCCAGCCCTACCTGACGGGCTGCTACCATTTTGACCGATGCATTTTGCGGCGTGCCGGGCTACCTATGCGGCATGGACGCGCGAACATTCCGCAATCTGGCCATTCCGGCTTCCGGTTCATTCGCCCGTGCCGCGTGCCTTTCGGTGCGCTGTCGTGCTGCTCGCGATCCCGCTCGGCGGCTGCTCGTTCGATCTGGGATCGTGGGGAGCGGACAAGGAAAAGCCGCAGCCTGTCGCCGAGAAGCCGACCGACAATATCAGCGCCCGCAGCGTCAACGATTCCCAGGGCTACGCCACCCGCGGCCAGGTGCTCGCCAAGTCCGGCAAGACCGAAGAGGCGCTCGCCGAATTCGATCGCGCGCTCGCGCTCGATCCCTACAATGTGCAGGCCCTCTACGGCCGCGCGCCTGATCTATCAGGGCGAGAAGCAACACCAGCAGGCGATCGCGGATTTCACCGCGGCCAACGGCCTGTCGCCGCAAAAGGTCGAGCCGTTGCTCGGCCGCGCCACCAGCTACCTCGCGCTCGACAAGGCCAAGGAAGCGGCGGCCGATCTCGACGAGGCCGTGCAGGCCGATCCCAACAGCGCAAATGCCTGGTCAGCCCGCGGCCAGGCCTACGAGCGGCTCGGCGACAAGGCCAAGGCGGCCGAATCCTACGGCCGCGCGCTCAACATCCGCCCGAAGACGACGCCGCGCGCAGCGGCCTTGCCCGCGTCGGCGGCAAAGCAGGCTAGCAAGCCCGGCCGATCGTTTTCGAAAAGACGGCTTACTTCGGCAGCACGGCGTGGAACATCGACTTCGCCGCCGACAGCATGTCTTCGGCGACCGACGTGTGCTCGCGCGCGGGCGGCGGCATCACCTCGGCACGCAGATCGAGCGGACGGGTGACCGGGATGTCGGCCGGCGGCGTCGGACGGCGCGGATCGCTTCCCGCGTTGGCGGCGTAAGGCGGCCGCGCTTGCGAACCCTGATCGAGCGGCTCTGCGGCCGGCGTCGAAACCGTGATCGGCGGCGGCAGCGGGCGCAGCGCCGGCGCGGTCGCGACCCGGGGAGTCTCGATTTCGGGAGTTTCGACTTCGGAGGTCTCTGGACTGCGTGCGGCTTCCTGCGGACGCGGCGCATTGTCGCCGCCGCGCAGGCGCTCGATCGCGGCACGCGCGAGATCGTTGGCGTCGCGGCGCTCATCCGGCAGCGAAGCGGTCTCAACCGGCGGCGCCGGCACAGGCGCGGCCGCAACGGCGGGCGCCACGGTCGGCGTAACCGCCTGCACCGGAGACGGCAGGATGACCCTCACCTTTTCGCGCGGCGCCGGCGCATGACGGGCGGGAATGCTCGCGGTCTCGGCCGGCGCTTCGGCGGGTTTCACGTCCGCTTTGCGTCGGATTTTGCTTCAGATTTTGCCTCAGTGCCAGATTTTTCCTGGGCCTTTTCGACCACGGTCGGCCGCTCGGAGGCGGTCTTCTCCATCATGGCTTTTTCGGAGATGCCCTTCGCCTTGACGCCGGCCGCGGGCAGGTTCGCAACAACTGGGCGGGCTTGGCGTCGGCAGCTTTTGGGGCGGCCGTCGATACCGCAGCCGCGACCGGGGCATCGCCGCCGGGCTTGGTCGCGATGTAATGGTTGACGATGTAGGCCCCGATGATGGTCGCAGCCACCGAGGGCAGGATGTCCATCGCAAATTTCTTCAGGTAATTCAGCATAGCCGGCCACTCCCCGCGGCAATTTGATGCGGGAACTTTGAGGCACATTGAGGGATCAACTGCGACGGATCGGTGGCAATTGGCTGATCCCGGCAACGTTTCGTGTCGCACGGCTCAACCGGCCTCGCCTTGACGCGAAGCTCTGACGGCGGACGCGTTGCGTCTCCGAGCCGGGATCCAAAATTGCGAAAACAACCCCATGCAAAGTAGAATTTGGGCCCCGTACTTTCCCAGAACACTAGACCTAGTGGCCTTCGCGCATGAGAAAGAGGCCGCGCATCTCGCGTGCGGCCACCAACCATGTTCATTCCGCTTAGCGCGCCTGTCAGCTCGCCAAGGCCGAAAATGAGTTCCGCCAGGCTTGGGATGGTCAGGGTTTCAGTTCGACTTCCAGGAACACGATCTCGCTTGCCGTCTCGTTGAGCACGTCGTGCTCGACGCCGGCCTTGCGGAAATAGGATTTTCCGACGCCGAGCTGCGCCTTGGAGCGTTCGCCGTTCGGCGCCACGATGGTCATTTCGCCCGATGTCACCGGCACGATCACGTAATCCATCTCGTGGGTGTGATGGCCGGTGGCGCTGCCCGGCGCCAGCCGCCACTCGGTGACGCGGACTTCCGGGGTGTCGACCTGAACGTCTGACTTGGCGCTGAGCATTTTGGATTCACTCCGGAAGGTTACGGCACGAATACCATGAACACGAATACGGCAAACACCACCATATGCACCAGCCCGAACAGGATGTTGGTGCGGCCGGTGCCGAAGGTGAGCATGCTGAGGACGAAGGTCAGCACCAGCAGCACCATGTCCTGCGTGCTGAGCCCGAGCACCAGTTGCTTGTCGAGCGCATAGGCGGCGACCGCCACCGCCGGAATCGTCAGGCCGATGGTCGCAAGCGACGAGCCGAGCGCCAGATTGATGCTCTTCTGCAGGTCGTTCTTGCGCGCGGCGGAGATGGCGGCGACGCTCTCCGGCAGCAGGATCAACAGCGCCACCAGCACGCCGGCGAAGGCCGGCGGCGCGCCGATGCTGGCGATCGCGATATCGACCACCAGCGAGAATTTCTTGGCCAGCAGCACCACCGCCAGCAGCGAAACCAGCAGCAGCGCGATGCTCGAGCGCCAGCATCCGGTTCGACAGCAGCGACCCGTCGGCCGCGCCGCCGTCGGCTCTCGCTGATGAAATAATCGCGATGCCGGATGGTCTGGGTGTAGAGAAACACGCCGTAGAGAAGGAGCGTGACGACGCTGACGAAGCCGAGCTGGGCCGCCGAATAGATCGGCCCCGGCGTGGTCAGCGTGTAATTCGGCATGATCAGCGTGATGGTCGCCATCACGAACAGCACGCTGAGATAGAGGTTGGCGCCGGAGACCTGAAAATCCTGCTCGCGGTAGCGCAGCCCGCCGATGAAGATGCAGAGGCCGACGAGGCCGTTGCAGACGATCATCACGACCGCGAACACGGTGTCGCGCGCCAGCGTCGGCACCGGCTTGTCGCCGAGCATGATGGTCGCGATCAGCGCGACCTCGATGATGGTGACCGCCAGCGTCAGCAGCAGCGTGCCGTAGGGCTCGCCGATCCGCTCGGCGATCACCTCGGCATGATGCACGGCCGCGAACACGGTGCCGAACAGGATCGCCAGCAGCACCGCGGCGAACACCAGCCCGCCGGCCGACGGCGTGAACGTCAGCCCGAGCGCGGTGGCGACCGCGAACAGCACCACCGCCAGCGCGGGAAAAATCCACGACGATCTCGGCATCGGGCCGTGTGCGCTCATGCTGATCATCCTCGAAATCCCGCGAACGACGATGCGCTCAAACCATAGCAGCCGTCAGCCCTTTGCGGCGTTGATGAATTGTCGCGCCGTTTCGATCGCGCCATAATTCATCGAGATCGTCGTGGCCGCCGTCCGGGAAACCGGACGAACTGCTTCGGCTCATGGGCCAGCGCAAACAGGCGCTCGCCAAAGGCGATCGGAATCGTGGCGTCGCGGGCGCCATGCATGACCAGCAGCGGCGCCTTCACCCGCGCGATGCGCTGGTCGGAATGGAACTGATCCCGCATCACCAGACGGACCGGCAAGATCGGGAATGCCGACGCGGCGACATCCGCGAGTCGACGTATAGGGCGCTTCCAGGATCAGTTTGCCGACCGGCTGTTCGGCCGCCAGCGCCACCGCAACGCCGGTGCCGAGCGAAAAGCCCCAGACGACGATCCGGTCCGCGCTGTATCGCGCCGTCGTGAAGGCATAGGCCGCCGCGGCATCCTGCAACAGCCCGTGCTCGCTCGGCTGCCCGCTCGAGCCGGCATAGCCGCGATAGGACAGCGCGACGACCCCGGTGCCGTCGGCGATCAGGTCGCGAAAGCGGCCGAAGAAGCCGGCGAGAAAATCGCCGTTGCCGTGGAAATAGAGAACGACGGGATGGCCCGGCTTGGCCGGCACGTGCCAGACGATGACCTTCTCGCCGTCCGCCGTGGTCAGCACATGCTCTTCGGCTTCCGGAAAGCCGGCCGCCTGCGGCGGCGTGCGCGCGGTCGGTGGGAATCGGAAACAGGAACGAGCGCTGCACGAAAAACAGCACGGCGAGCCGCGCAGGCATAAGCCGACCGAAACGACGATCAGGAGCCATTTCAGGACGGTCATGACTTTCCGCGTGCGGGATTACATCCCCTTGACGATGTTCTCGGTCATCTTCTTGGCGTCGCCGAGCAGCATCATGGTGTTGTCGCGATAGAACAACGGATTGTCGATGCCGGCATAGCCCGACGCCAGCGAGCGCTTGATGAACATCACGGTGCCGGCCTTCCAGACCTGCAGCACCGGCATGCCGTAGATCGGCGAGGTCTTGTCGTCCTCGGCCGCCGGGTTGGTGACGTCGTTGGCGCCGATCACGAAGGCGACGTCGGCCTGGGCGAATTCGGAGTTGATGTCCTCGAGTTCGAACACCTCGTCATAGGGCACGTTGGCTTCGGCCAGCAGCACGTTCATGTGGCCGGGCATGCGGCCCGCGACCGGGTGGATGGCGTACTTCACCTCGACGCCTTCCTTCTTCAGGAGTGTCGGCCATTTCGCGCAGCGCATGCTGGGCCTGCGCCACCGCCATGCCGTAGCCGGGCACGATGATGACCTTCTGCGCGTTCTTCATGATGAAGGCGGCATCGTCGGCCGAGCCGAGTTTGACGGGCTTCTGCTCGCCGCCGCCACCGCCGGCCGCGGCGGTCTCGCCGCCGAAGCCGCCGAGGATGACCGAGATGAAGGAACGGTTCATCGCGTGGCACATGATGTAGGACAGGATCGCGCCGGAAGAGCCGACCAGCGCGCCGGTGATGATCAGCGCCGAATTGCCGAGCGTGAAGCCGATGCCGGCGGCGGCCCAGCCGGAATAGGAGTTCAGCATCGAGATCACGACCGGCATGTCGGCGCCGCCGATCGGGATGATCATGAGCACGCCGAGCACCAGCGCGATGATGGTGATCAGCCAGAAGTCGAGCGCGCTGCCCGACATCACGAGGCCGACGATGAAGAACACCAGCGCCACGCGCGAGCGCGATGTTGATGAAGTGGCGCGCCGGCAGGATGATCGGCGCGCCGCTCATGCGTGCCGACAGTTTCAGGAACGCGATCACCGAGCCGGTGAAGGTCAGCGCGCCGATGGCGACGCCGAGCGACATTTCGATCAGGCTCGGCGCGTGGATGTGGCCGGGCGTGCCGATGTCGAAGGCTTCGGGCGCGTAGAACGCGCCGGCCGCGACCAGCACCGCGGCCATGCCGACCAGCGAGTGGAAGGCGGCGACCAGTTCCGGCATCGAGGTCATCGGCACCCGGCGGGCGATGACCGCGCCGATGCTGCCGCCGATGGCGATGCCGAGGATGACCAGCAGCCAGGCGAGGCCGTCCGCCGGCGGATGGCTGGCGAGCGTGGTCGCGACCGCGATCGCCATGCCGATCATGCCGAAGAAATTGCCCTGGCGGGATGTCGCGGGACTGGACAGCCCGCGCAGCGACAGGATGAACAGCACACCCGCCACGAGATACAGAACTGCAGCCAGATTGGCGTTCATCTCAGGTCCCCATTTGCCTTCGTCACCGCGAGGTGCACGCCGCTCACTTGGCTTTCTTCTTGTACATCGCCAGCATGCGCTGGGTGACAAGGAAGCCGCCGAAGATATTCACGCAGGCGAAGATCAGCGCGATGAAGCCGAAGCCGCGCGCCCAGCCCGAGCCGCTCGAGATCATCGGCGACGCCGACCGCGAGCAGCGCGCCGACCACGATCACCGAGGAGATCGCATTGGTCACCGACATCAGCGGCGTATGCAGCGCCGGGGTCACCGACCACACCACGAAATAGCCGACGAACACGGCGAGCACGAAAATCGACAGCCGGAAGACGAAGGGATCGACGGCCTGCGCGATATGATCCATGGCGGCTCTCCTTAAGTCTTTCGGCTGGAAGTTCGGATGGATGACGGCGCCGTCTTTGGTCAGCGCGGTGGCCTTCACCAGTTCGTCGTCCCAGTTCACCGCGAGCGCCTTGGTCGTCTTGTCGACCATGGTCTCGATGAAGTTGAACAGATTGCGCGCATAGAGGCTCGAGGCGGACTGCGCGACGCGGCCGGCGACGTTGGTGTAGCCGACGATCTTGACGCCATCGACGTCGACGACCTCGTCGGCCCTGGCGCCCTCGACATTGCCGCCGCGCTCGATCGCCAGATCGATCAGCACCGAGCCCGGCTTCATCGACTTCACCATCTCGGTCGTGACCAGGCTCGGCGCCGGACGGCCCGGGATCAGCGCGGTGGTGATGACGATGTCCTGCTTCTTGATGTGTTCGGCGGTGAGCGCGGCCTGCTTGGCCTGGTACTCTTTCGACATTTCCTTGGCGTAGCCGCCGGCGGTCTGGGCGTTCTTGAATTCCTCGTCCTCGACCGCGAGGAATTTGGCGCCGAGACTTTCGACCTGCTCCTTGGTGGCGGGCCGCACGTCGGTCGCGGTGACGACGGCGCCAAGCCGGCGCGCGGTCGCGATCGCCTGCAGGCCGGCGACGCCGACGCCCATCACGAACACTTTCGCGGCCGGAACCGTGCCCGCCGCGGTCATCATCATCGGGAAGGCGCGGCCGAAGGCTTCGGCGGCCTCGATCACCGCGCGGTAGCCGGCGAGGTTGGCCTGCGACGACAACACGTCCATCACCTGCGCGCGGGTGATGCGCGGCATCAATTCCATCGCGAACGCCGCGACGCCGGCATCCGCCATCGTCTTCAGCGCCGCCTCGTTGCCGTAGGGGTCCATGATGGCGATCACCAGCGCGCCGCGCTTGTATTTGGAAAGCTCGGAGGCCTCCGGCCGCTTCACCTTGATGATGATGTCGGCGTCCTTCAGCGCGTCGGCGCTGACGGTGGCGCCGGCCGCGGTGAATTCGGAATCCGGCAGGCCCGACTTGATGCCGGCGCCCGGCTCGACCGCGACATCGACGCCGAGCGCCTTGAACTTCTTCACGGTGTCGGGGGAAGCGGCGACCCGCGGTTCGGACGGATCGATTTCCTTGGCAACGGCAATCTTCATGGGGCCTCCGGCGGCGCGGGAAGCGCGCGCGCAAGCAAACTAGCGTTATTTCCGCTTAGTTGGATACCGGTTTCGCAACCGGACGACGTGCAAATTTCCGCAAATTTCTCTGGCCCACCGCCGCCGTTGGCGGCGCAGCCGACGATGCATCAGGTCAGGAAGTAGCCCATCAGGGCGACGATCAAGACGACGGCGGCGGTGCCGTATTTTACCAGCATGATGAACCCTTCATAGGTCTGCTCATGGGCCGGATAATCGTTGCCGTCAGCGGTCGTGTAGGCCACTTCGCTATGGTCTGCCATCGGTATCCCCAGTCAATCGTCGATCTGGCGTGCAATTACCGCAAAGCGGTAGGGAGGGCAACGGCACAAACCTGATCGGGTCATTCGGAAGGCCAATTATCCCGGATCCAGCGGGTCAGGCCCTCTTCGCCGACCTCGCCGGCGGCGAGGGAGAGGATGATGGCCGTGGCGTGCGCCGGATCGGGCGCAAAGGGTATGTCGTTGCCGCGCAAGAAGACCATCATGGCGTGGAACGCGGTGCGCTTGTTGCCGTCGACAAAGGCGTGGTTGCGGGCAAGACCGAACGCATAGGCGGCGGCGAGCGCAGCCATATCGGTCTGTCCGTAGTGCCATTGGTTGACTGGCCGCAAAACCGCCGATTCCAGAAGGCCATGATCCCGAATGCCTTCCGGTCCGCCGAATATCGCCAGTTGCTCGGCGTGCATGTCGACGACTTCATCGACGTCGAGCCAGATTGGCTCGCTCATTTTGCAAGCGCGGCAAACGTATCGCGATATTCGTGCATGATCTTGCGCGCGATTTCCATCGTCCGGGCATGCTTGGGATTGAAAGGCGAAAGCCGCAGGCTGCCATCCGGCTGCTCCACCGGATAGAACTTGTCGCCCTCCTTGAGATTGAGCCGTGCGAGGAGCTCTTTCGGCAGGATCACGCCGACCGAATTGCCGATCTTCCTGATTTGAAGGGCGGTGTCCTCGAGCTTGTAGTCGCGAGCGGCTTCGTTCATGCCGCGAGGGGTTTTGGTCATGGCGCAGGCTCCGTTATACAGAATGTATAACACGACATTTCAGTCCGTTCAACAAATGTTTTACAGAGCCTGCCACTGTGGAAATGTCTGGGCTGGCGCGAAAGACCTAATCGACCACGAAGTCGAACCGCCCGGCGAGCCATCCGGCGTTCTTGGCGGTGCGCACCAGCAACTCCTTGCGAAACAGGCCGTCGGAACGGTTCTTCGACTCGCCGGGGAAATAGAGCTGGGTGGTCAGCAGACGGCCGCCGGGCGGCTGCACCTTTACATGGATGTGGCGGGTGCGGCCGGGATAGACGCCGGGCACGACGCTGCGCAAACGGTAACGCCCTTCCGCATCGGTGAACTGATGACCGCGCAGCCGGAAACCGGAATTGTCATATTGGCCTTTGGCGTCGGCCTGCCAGAAATCCAGCAACGCCCCGGGCCATGGCTTGCAAGCGCGGGAGAGCACGAGTCCGACCAGTTCGATCGGTTGCCCCGACATGCCCTCTTCAAACAGTTCAATCCGCTCGGGCGAGGATGGCTTGAAGTACGGCCCTTCGGTCTGCTGCTGCGTCGCTTCGTCGCCGTCGTGGCAGGCCGGTGTTGCCGGAAGCGGCCCCTCGGCTGCGCCAAGCTCGATCCCAACCAGCGAGCCTGCCACGAAGGCTCCCGCTCCAAGCACGCTGCGTCGCGTCGGCGTGTCGATCATGGGCCGCTCCCATTGCTGGCGTCGCCGTCATCATGGACCGTGACGGCGGCCGAACTTTGTCGCGACGCGCGCAGGCGGCCGCGTCAGGACATCGCTTCGAGCTCGTCGATCATGCCCGCGATGACGGACAGCCCGCCATCCCAGAATTTGGGATCCCTGGCGTCGAGCCCGAACGGCTTGAGCAGTTCGGAATAATGCTTGGTGCCGCCGGCCGCGAGCATCGCAAGATAGCGCTCGGCAAATCCGTCGGATGCGTTCTCGTAGACCGCATAGAGCGAGTTCACCAGGCAATCGCCGAACGCGTAGGCGTAGACGTAGAACGGCGAATGGATGAAGTGCGGGATGTACATCCAGAAATTCTCGTAACCCGGCCGGATGTCGATCGCCGGCCCAAGGCTCTCGCCCTGCACGCTGAGCCAGAGCTCGCCGATCCGCTGGGCGGTCAACTCGCCGTTCTTGCGCTCGGTGTGGATCGCGCGCTCGAACGAATAGAACGCGATCTGCCGCACCACGGTGTTGATCATGTCCTCGACCTTGCCGGCGAGCAGCGCCTGGCGCTGTTTGGCGTTCTTGGTCTCGCGCCAACAGCCGCTTGAAGGTCAGCATTTCGCCGAACACGCTGGCGGTTTCGGCAAGCGTCAGCGGCGTCGGCGCCATCAGCGCGCCGTTCTTGGCCGCCAGCACCTGATGCACGCCGTGACCGAGTTCATGCGCCAGCGTCATCACGTCGCGCGGCTTGCCCTGATAGTTCATCAGCACGTAAGGATGCGCCGACGGCGTCGTCGGATGCGAGAACGCACCGGGCGCCTTGCCCGGCCGCACCGGCGCGTCGATCCAGCGGTCGGTGAAGAACCGCTCGGCGATATCGGCCATCTCGCCCGAGAAGCCGCGATACGCCGTCAGCACCATGTTGCGCGCCTCGGGCCAGGCGATGGTGCCGGTCGCCGCAAACGGCAGCGGCGCGTTGCGATCCCAATGCGCCAGCTTCTTCTTTTTGAACCAGCCGGCCTTCAGTGCGTAATAACGATGCGACAGCCGCGGATAGGCCGCGCGGACCGATCCGACCAGCGCATCGACCACCTCGCGCTCGACGCGGTTGTTCAGATGCCGGGAATCGGCGACGTCCGCAAAGCCGCGCCAGCGATCGGAAATCTCCTTGTCCTTGGCGAGCGTGTTGGTGATGAGCGCAAAGGTCCGCTCATTGTCCTTGAAGGTCTTTGCCAGCGCCTGGCCTGCGGCCTTGCGCTTTTCCGGCGCGCGGTCCTGCAGGAAATTGAGCGTCGGCTCGATCGCCAGCTCCTTAGCCCCGACCTTGAAGCGCAGGCCGGAGATGGTCTGGTCGAACAGCCGGTTCCAGGCGGCGTAACCGCTCTGGGATTTTTCGTGAAACAACTGCTCGACGCGATCCTCGAGCTGATACGGCTTGTCCTTGCGCAGATCCTCGATCCACGGGCGGTAATACCCGAGCGCGGGCGTCTGCAGCGCGCGTTCGATCACGACATCGTCAACGCGATTGAGTTCGAGCCCGAAGAACAGCAGATGCACGGAAGCGGCCGTCAGCCGTTCGGAAACGTCGCCGTAGAATTTGGAAATCGCGGGGTCGACGCTGTCGCCGGCGTGCACGAGGCCGGCATAGGAGCCGAGGCGGCCGGCGAGATCGTCGATCGCCTCGTAGCGCTTCACCGCCTCGGCGAGCCATTGCCCGCCGTCTTCCCCGGCAACATGTTCGGCGAGCTTGCCTTTGTAGTCCGTCTCAAACGCGACGCATTCTGCATCCATCTTTTGCAAATCACGGATCACTTCGGGCGCGTCGATGCCGGAATAAAGATCGGACAGATTCCATTCCGGCAATTTGCCGGCCCTGGATTTGGCCGGGGATTTGCGGTCTGCCTTGGCGGCGGCTCCCCTGGTCGATGCGGGTTTGCGGGATTTCTTGCTGGCGAGAGACGTCGCAGATCTTGTCGTCATGAACACTTTCAAACTGGCGTGGCAATCACGCAAACGTTACAAGCTGCGGTGCCAGTTCGACGAGCAATTCTTCGCTCTCGGCGAGCCAGGGCTCCACCTTCTCGTGGACGATCTGCCGAACCGTACACCACAACAGCACGACATGCGCGACAAACCACCACGGCACGGACCGGGCTGCGGCAGCCTTGGCGTGCAACGCGACAATAGCGAGGCTTTGATGCTCGAACAGGAGTCGGCCCGACCCGTCCTCCAGAATGTAGCGTCCACCGATGCGTGATACACTGAGCTCGCAGGCCTGATCCGGAAGCGGGCCCAGCAGATAGAACTGCGGGTCACCATTTTCCGTCATGCCGGTTTCCCATTCCCTGCCGCTGCCCGCGACGCTCAGCGCCGTGACGATGGTATTGAGTTCTACTTCGTCCCAAAAACCCGTGGTCCGTTTGTGCGCGAATGCAACCACACTCATACTTTTCTTCCGAACAGCAGCCGGTGCAATTCCGGCTCATAGTACAGCAATAGATGCTTGGCGAAGGCCGCGGGTTCAAGACCCAGTTCGGTGGCCCATGCCGCCATGGCTTCCGTGGGAACGCGGCTAAATCCGTTCTCAACCTGCGAAATGAACGTGTAATATTTGAGACCAAGTCGCATGGCGAGATCCATCTGCGACAATCCGGCATCCGCCCTGCGCTGCTTCAGCCAATCCCCCGCCTGTTTCCGCAGCCGCCTGGCATCCGGCTCAGCCTCGCGCTGAGGCTTCCCGCCGGAAATCTCTTGATTTTTTCCACGTTTCATGATTACTAAACTATCAGTTACGAATTTCAGGATAGAGCAACCGCCCTATCATAATCTGCTTCTGCGAGTTCCGCGAATTTCAGCGAGGACGATGAGAAAGCAATGGCCCTCTCAGATCGCAGCTGGGGTTTTAACAGGGACGGTCAGGGAGCGACCGATCGAGCCGGGGAATTGTTTGCCGGCATCCTGCTGGGCGCGCTGATCGCGACCCTGGGATTGCGCTCGATCTTGCCCACCGAAGACTTGGCGCCCGCGATCACGACGCTGCTGTTCGTGCTGGGCGCGGTGACGGCGGGATTGGGATTGCTTTGCAGGCGTAACCAACCTCGCATGCTGTGGCTCGACATCGCCGGCTCGCTGACTTTCGTCGGCGTCGCCGTTTCCGTGCTGATCGAGCCGGACCAAATCGTCCGGCTCTTGACCCTCTCGGAGCAACCTGACTAACCGAACCGATATTTCGCAGTCTGACTGCGTCGTTTCTGAGCAAGCACGTCCAAGACCGGGCCCCTCTGGCAGTTCAAGCGAACTGCGATGTCGGATTGGACGCTTAACGGAGTGGGCCGCATGACCGAGATATTTTCTCCGCAAAATCTGACCGCCCTGTTCCAGGTCGTGATGATCGATCTGGTGCTTGCCGGTGACAACGCAATCGTCATCGGACTGGCAGCAGCCGGTCTGCCTGCCGATCAGCGCAGCAAGGCGATTCTGGCCGGCATCGCCGCCGCTACCATCCTTCGAATTGTTTTCGCCAGCATCACGGTGCAATTGCTACAGGTCATCGGCCTGCTGCTGGCCGGCGGCATTCTCCTGCTCTGGGTTTGCTGGAAGATGTGGCGCGAGCTGCGCACATCGCCCGAACATCATCAAAAAATTGCCGAAGTGATGTCGGACGATGGAGATATCAATGCTGGAAGCAAGACTTGCGAGCGGCCTCGCAAGACGCTCGGCGAGGCCATATGGCAAATCACGATTGCAGATGTGTCGATGTCGCTCGACAACGTATTGGCAGTCGCGGGTGCTGCCCGCGAGACTCCGGCTATCCTGATATTCGGTTTGGGACTATCCATTGCCTTGATGGGGTTCGCCGCCAGCTTCATCGCAAACTTGCTGCAGAAGCATCGCTGGATCGCCTATGTCGGCCTGGTGATCATCCTCTATGTAGCATTCGACATGTGCTACCGCGGGTTAGAGGAGGTCTGGCAGAACGGCAACGTTTAAGAGTGCGTTAATCGGCATCGGCGAGAGTGCCCCGATTCGAGACAGATAGTTGTAACGTGTGGGGAAAACCATGGCTGCCACCATTTTGATTGCCGACGACGACGCCGTACAGCGCCGTCTGGTTGAAAACATGGTGCAGAAGTGCGGCTATGAGCCCCTCGTGGTCGACAGCGGCGACGCCGCGGTGGCCGTGCTGACCGCCCCCGATGCGCCGCCGATCGATGCCGTGGTTCTCGATCTCGTGATGCCGGGCCTCGACGGACTAGGCGTCCTCGCAAAAATTCGTGAAGCGGGGCTGACCGTCCCCGTCATTGTGCAGACCGCCCATGGTGGCATCGACAATGTGGTGTCGGCGATGCGTGCCGGCGCGCAGGATTTCGTGGTCAAGCCGGCCGGCTTCGAACGGCTGCAGGTGTCGCTGCGCAATGCGCTCAACACGCAGGCGTTGAAGGGCGAATTGCAGCGTATCCGGCACAGCCGCGAAGGCCGGCTGACCTTTGCCGACATCATCACGCGCAGCGAAACCATGGCGGGCGTGCTGCGCACCGCGCAGAAGGCCGCCGCATCAGGAATTCCGGTGCTGATCGAGGGCGAATCCGGCGTCGGCAAGGAGTTGTTCGCGCGCGCCATCCACGGCAGCAGCGAGCGCAAGGCCAAACCGTTCGTCGCGGTCAATTGCGGCGCGATCCCCGACAATCTCGTGGAATCGATCCTGTTCGGTCACGAGAAGGGTGCCTTCACCGGCGCCACCGAACGTCACATGGGCAAGTTCGTCGAAGCCTCCGGCGGCACGCTGTTTCTCGACGAGGTCGGCGAGTTGCCGCTGGCAGCGCAAGTGAAACTGCTGCGCGCGCTGCAGGAAGGCACCGTCGAAGCCGTCGGCGGCCGCAAGCCGATCAAGGTCGACGTCCGCATCATTTCAGCGACCAACCGCAAACTGCTCGACCTCGTGAAGGGCGGCGCGTTCCGCGAAGACCTGTTCTATCGCCTGCACGTGTTGCCGCTGACGATCCCGCCGTTGCGGCTGCGGCGCGAAGACATCCCGCATCTCTTGCGCCACTTCCTGGCGCGGTTCAGCGCCGAAGAGAACCGCACCATCACCGGCATCAGCGGCGAGGCCATGGCGCATCTTTCGCAGCTCGACTGGCCCGGCAACATCCGCCAGCTCGAAAACACGGTGTACCGCGCCGTGGTCCTGAGCGAGAGCGACCAGCTTGGCCTGCATGATTTCCCGCAAGGCCGCCGCCCATGCCGCGCCGGACGCGAGCGCCCTGCACAGCGAACCGCTGGTGGTCGGACCCTCGACGGCGCCCGGCAATGGTATCAGGTAACGAGATACCTATTGCGCCCGTCGGCAATGCCGGCAGCCTCTCGATGCTGACCAGCGGCCGGTGAGGTCAGGCCGCTCGAAGAGATGGAAAACGAGATCATCCGCTTTGCGATTTCGCATTATCGCGGCCAGATGTCGGAAGTCGCGCGCCGGTTGAAGATCGGCCGCTCGACCCTCTATCGCAAGCTCGATGAGGCCGCCGCCAATGATCCGGCTGACGGTGCGCAAGACACCCGTTGACGATAAATCCCGGATTCCATCCGACTGCGATTGTGGCGCTCCGGTGGCGGTGACCTGAGCGCAAAGTGATTCGGGAACCTTTGAACCGTGGCTTGTCGGTGACAGACAAACGCCAGGGGGCGTGGCAAAACCGCGCGACCCGAATGCAAATGGGTCGTTCGAGGTCAGTTTGTCGTGAGTTGTCCCGCATGGCGCTGGCTGCATGAAAGGGGCACATGTATCGTCTGCGTTTGAATCGTTGCGTGCAGGCGTACCGACTGATGCGATTGAGGCCGGCGCTTTCGCGCAAGCTGTGACGAACGAAATCTAAAGGGCTGTTCCATGTCGGGGCAGTTCCGCCCAAGGGGGTGTGACGATGCGTGACTGTTCGACCAACCGTGCTGGATTTGACCGCGTGCTGATGGCCGTCGCGGCAACCTTCCTCGCGGTGTCCGCGACCTCTGCACTGGCTCAAAGCGATGGGCCCCGGACAAGTCCCGCAGAACTCGCGATCGATGCGGCAGTCCCGCGTCCCGAACCGGCCAACGTTCCGCCGCCGACCGCCAGCGATTTCAAGATGGACACCACCGCCGCGACGCCCGATGCCGCCAGGGCGGCGGCGCCGAGCACGACAGCCAAAGCGCCGGATCCAAAGCCCGCCGAAATCGTCACCGCACCCGAATCCAAACCAGCCGAAACGAAGAGCGACACCGCGACCACGACGCCGGCAACGCCTGCACCCGCGACCGCCACAGCGCCCGGCCTGCCAAGAGCCGGTGAAGGCCGCGAGCAACGTGCCCGCAGCCGATCAGCCGGTCGCCGATAAATTGCGCGAAATGCTCGGCGGCAAGTCGCTGCGCGTTTTCGACCGCAAGGGCGAGCGCGCCGCGGTCGAGAAGTTCTACAGCGCGCGCGAATATGCGCCGCAATGGACGCAAGCGGGCCAATTGACCGACAGCGCCAAGGGTGTCGTCAAGCGCCTGAAGGATGCCGCCGCCGAAGGCCTCAATCCCGCCGACTATCCGGTGCCGGATTTTGCCGCGGCCACCTCGCCCGACCAGCTCGCCGATGCCGAACTGAAACTGACCGCCAGCATGCTCGACTATGCACGCCAGGCGCAGAGCGGCCGGATGCACTGGTCGCAGGTCTCGGCCGACATCCTCTATCCCGAGCATCCGACCGATCCGGCCGAGGTGCTGACCAACATCTCGACCGCCAAGGACGCGTCCGCCGCGCTCGACGGTTACAACCCGCCGCACAAGCTCTATCGCGAATTGAAAGCCAAGCTCGCCGAATTGCGCGGCCAGGGCGACGGACCGGTGGTCCAGATCGCGGAAGGCCCGGTGCTGGCGTTCAAGGCCGGCACCAAGAAGCTGCCGGCGGTTGCTCCCGAAGATCCGCGCGTGCCGCAACTGCGCGCCAAGCTCGGCGTCTCGGAGAATGCCGACGACACCCACTACGACGCCAAGGTCGCCGAGGCCGTGCGCAAGTTCCAGGAGAGCGCCGAGCTCAAGGCCACCGGCGTGCTCGACGACCGCACCGTCAAGGCCATCAACAGCCCGAAGCGCGACCGGCAGATCGACACCGTCCTCGTCAACATGGAGCGCTGGCGCTGGCTGCCGCGCCAGCTCGGCGCGGCCTCGCTCGGCAACGCCTATGTCATCCTCAACATCCCCGACTTCACGCTCAAGGTGATGCAGAACGGCGCCCAGGTCTGGACCACCCGCGTGGTGACCGGAAAGCCGGGAAATCACGCCACGCCGCTTCTGACGGAAACGATGAAGTTCATCACCGTCAATCCGACCTGGAACGTGCCGCCGTCGATCATCTACAACGAATACCTGCCGGCCCTGCAGCAGGATCCGACCGTGCTGTCGCGCATGGGCCTGAAGCTCGAGCGCGCCCGCGACGGCTCGATCCACATCTCGCAGCCGCCGGGCGAGGCCAATGCGCTCGGCCGCATCCGCTTCAACTTCCCGAACAAGTTCCTGGTCTATCAGCACGACACCCCGGACAAGAACCTGTTCGCCAAGGACGAGCGCGCCTTCAGCCATGGCTGCATGCGGGTGCAGAATCCGGATCAGTACGCCTCGACGCTGCTCAACATCGTGATGCCGAACGACAGCTACACGCCGGAGAAAATCCGCAGCATGTACGGCCACAGCGAGATCGACCTCAAATTCCCGACGCCGATCCCGGTCAACATCACCTACCAGACCGCGTTCGTGGACGATGCCGGCAAGCTGCAGATCCGCAAGGACGTCTACGGCCGCGACGCCGCCATGCTGTCGCTCCTGAAGGGCGGCCGGACCAGGGATCTGGAAAACATGGTCGCGCATGCGCAGCCGAGCTACACCCGTCCGCCGGGATCGAGCCTGCCGGCCGGCGTCAACTTCGCCAGTGACAACACCTATTCCGGCCCCTCGTTCTTCGAACGGCTGTTCGGCGGTCCGCGACCACGCCGCCCGCGCCGGTCGGCCGGAAGCCGCAACAGCAGAGGCCGCAGCGGGTGATCACCCGTTAAGCTGCTGCTTCCGGCATCTGTCGAAATTTTGAAGCGAAATCAACGGTCTCGTCCCTCGGGCGAGACCGTTTACGTTAACCATTATCCATCGCGGATTTGACACCGGGCACTTTTTCGCCACAGTCGACGGGTTAGGTTAAGCCTAACTTGGGGGCGGGACGGTAAACTTCGGTTAACCCTCCCGCTTTAATAAAGCGTTCACCCTCTTTCGCCGGGGTTTTTGCGAAAGAGATTCATGATCGCTCGTCGACTGGGTGGGCTCATACGTGCTGGCTGGTTTCGCGCGCCAATTCAATCCGCTGTCGCTACCGAAGGCCGGATATCGAATCGGCTTGACCTCGCTGTTGCTCCTCGCCGGAGCCGGCTCGGTGCATGACGCGACCGCGCTGAACGAAACCCGCACCCTTTCCTTCCACCACACCCATTCCGACGAAGACCTCACCGTCACCTTCAAGCGCGACGGCCGCTACGACGAAGAAGCGCTGAAGAAGCTCAATCACTTCCTCCGCGACTGGCGCAGCCAGGACCAGACCACGATGGATCGTCACCTGTTCGACATCCTCTGGGAAGTCTACCGCGACGTCGACGGCAAGAAGCCGATCCAGATCATCTCCTCCTACCGCTCCCCCGCCACCAACGCCATGCTCCGCCGCCGCTCCTCCGGCGTGGCCCGCTTCAGCCAGCACATGCTCGGCCACGCGATGGATTTCTACATTCCGGACGTTCCGCTCGAGCAGATCCGCTTCGCCGGACTTCGCCTGCAGCGCGGCGGCGTCGGCTTCTATCCGACCTCGGGATCGCCGTTCGTTCATCTCGATACCGGCAGCATCCGTCACTGGCCGCGCATGACCCACGACCAGCTGGCCCGGGTATTCCCTGACGGCCGCACCGTGCACCTGCCCTCGAACGGCGGTCCGCTGAAGGGCTATGAGCTCGCCCGCGCCGACATCGAGAAGCGCGGCAATGGCGACGATGCCGCGACCGTCGGCAAGAAGCCCGGCCTGTTCGCCTCGCTGTTCAGGGGCGGCAAGTCCAGCGACGAGGATGATGAGGGCAGCGCTCCCGTCAGGAGCGAGAAGCCCGCTGCGCCTGCTGTGATGGCCGCAGCGTCTGCGAAATCCAGCGATACGAAATCCGCCGATACCAAGGTCGCCGAAGCCGTGCCGACGCCGCGCGCGAAGCCGCTGGCCGCAGCGACGCTGCAACTGGCCTCGGCCGACGCGCAGATCGTGCCGGCGCCGAAAGCGAAGCCGGCTCCGCGCCGCCGCCGACAAGGCTGAGCCGAAGCCGCAGACGCCGGCCGATATCATCAACGCCCGCGGCTTCTGGGGCGACGCGCCGACGACGGCCAACCAGGCGACGCCGGTGCAGGTCGCAGCCCTCAGGGCGCGCCAGGCCGTCGGCGCCGCCGATCCGCAGTCGACCGCCAGCGTTTCCGAGGCCTTCAACAAGGCGCTCGCCTACGCGCCCGCCGCATCCTCGCCGGTCGATCGCGCCAACATCGTCGCCGCCTCCGCGCCGATCCCGCGAGCGGTCCGCCCGACGCGCAATGCCGCGGTGCCCGCGACCGAAATCAACACCGTCGTCGCCAAGGGACCGCAGGGTCAGAGCAGCGTGATCTCGACCTCGACGCGGCTTGCCGCCGCCAAGGGCAACGATATCTGGATGCGGGTCGTGATGCTGGCGCCGAGCGCGAGCAACGCGATGTCGACGACCGTGCTCGGCGACACCGACATGACGCTGATGCGCAGCTATTTCGTCAAGCCGCAGGCCGCGATCGCGATGACCTTCTCGGACGATCCGATGATGGGCATGACCACCGACCGCTTCAGCGGATCGGCGACCGCGAAGCTCGCGACGCAGTCCTTCGTGCTGCGCACCGCGTCGCTGCGCTAAGCAGCACGTCTTCCGCTCTTGACCGGCAATCCATCCGCTTCGCATGATCGATGGATACGCGGGCCAAGCTGGCCGCGGTATGACGCTCCTCACAGCATCCCCAGCGCCTGCATGTAGGTCTCCAGGATGGTTTCCTGCTCGGCGCGCTCGTTGGCGTCCTGCTTGCGCAGGCGCACGATGGTGCGCAGCGCCTTGACGTCGAAGCCGTTGCCCTTGGCTTCGGCATAGACGTCGCGGATATCGTCCGAGATCGTCTTCTTTTCTTCTTCCAGCCGTTCGATGCGCTCGATGATGGCCTTGAGCTGGTCTTTGGCGAATTTCGTCGCGGGCTCTTCCTGGACGGCGGCGGCGGAGGTGGCCATCGGGTACTCCTGAATGGAACTGAATGTTGCGGCTGAAAGATCAAGCGCCGCACGCTTCACCGCGCGGCGCTTTTTCTTGGATTGACCCTCAAGAGTGCGGCGGCCTGCGTCAAGGCAACATCGCGCTCATCCACAGCGCGCCCACAGGAGAAAGGAATGCTGCGCTATCCCGTCTCCCTGTGGGCTGGTCGCGAAGCGCCGATGAGGGGCTCTATCGCGGAGACATCACCGTGCGACGGCGCGCGCGTCAGCGCCCTCCCGACAAGGCGAGAGGCGAAAGACTCTCAATGCCCGCTATGGGACTTCTTCATCGCCTCGAGCTGCTCGGGGCTGGCGGTGCCCTGAAACTTCGCTTTCCAGGTCTCATAGGGCATGCCGTAGACCGCCTCGCGGCTCTCGTCCTTGCTGATCGCCACGCCCTTGGCGTCGGCCTCTTCCTTCATCCAGTTCGACAGGCAGTTGCGGCAGAAGCCGGCCAGATTCATCAGGTCGATGTTCTGGACGTCGGTGCGGGCGCGCAGATGCTCGACCAGGCGCCGGAAAACCGCGGCTTCCAGTTCCGTTCTGGTTTTGTCGTCAATGCTCATGGCCGTGATCCCGCAAGGTTGTTCCCCAGCATATTGATATCAGGTGGGAATTGTCACAGATTTTGCCATATCGGCGCGCAAAACAGGGCAGGATCGAGGTTGAAGCCCGCATCCCACATGGCGGGAAACGCGCTTCCCGGGCGTTGACAGGCCGGACCGGGCTACGCGAAATCGTCAATGATTTGATATAGCTTGGCCGCATGACCGCAACAGATTCTCTGCCGTCCACCCCCCTCTCCGCTCGCCTCACCGCCGGCCTCGTACCGGTGCTGGCGTTTGTGGTGATGGGCCTGTGGAACAGTCCGGCGGCGGCCGATTTTCGTCTCTGCAACAACACCTCGAGCCGGGTCGGCATTGCGCTCGGCTACAAGGACGCCGAGGGCTGGACCACCGAAGGCTGGTGGAACGTGTCCTCGCGGAGCTGCGAAACGCTGCTGCGCGGAACCCTTGTCGCGCGGTTCTATTACATCTACGCGCTCGACTACGACCGCGGCGGCGAATGGTCGGGGCAGGCCTTCATGTGTTCGCGCGACAAGGAATTCACCATCAAGGGCACCGAGAATTGCCTGGCGCGCGGTTTCGACCGCACCGGCTTCTTCGAGGTCGACACCGGCGAACAGCGAGCCTGGACCGTGCAACTGACCGAAGCCAACGAACAGCCCTCGCAGCAGCGCGTGCCGGGAATTCCGGGAACGGTCGGCCGGGCCCCGGCGGGGTGCCCGGCCTGCCGCCCGGCGCAACGCCTCCGGCCGGACCCGGTCTGCCGCCAGCCGCGGCGCCGAAGCAATGAGACGGCTGCGTCGTATCAAGATCCTCGCCACCCTCGGCCCGGCGTCATCCGACAGCGCGATGATCCGCAAGCTGTTCGAGGCCGGCGCCGACGTGTTCCGCATCAACATGAGCCACACCTCGCACGACAAGATGCGCGAGCTGGTCAAGACCATCCGCAATGTCGAGAGCAGCTACGGCCGGCCGATCGGCATCCTGGTCGATCTGCAGGGACCGAAGCTGCGGCTCGGCGCGTTCGCCGAAGGCGCGACCCAGCTCAAGAACGGCCAGAGCTTCATGCTCGATTCCGACAAGACGCCGGGCGACAACAGCCGCGTCCAGCTTCCGCATCCGGAAATCCTGGCGGCGCTGCGGCCGGGTCACGCGCTGCTGCTCGACGACGGCAAGGTGCGGCTGATCGCCGAGGAAACCTCGCCCGACCGCGCCGTGACGCGGGTCGTGATCGGCGGCAAGATGTCGGACCGCAAGGGCGTCAGCCTGCCCGACACCGACCTGCCGGTCTCGGCGATGACGCCGAAGGATCGCGCCGATCTCGAAGCGGCGCTCGTGACCGGCGATCGACTGGATCGCGCTGTCCTTCGTGCAGCGCGCCGAGGACGTCAACGAGGCCAAGCGGCTGATCCGCGGCCGCGCCGCCGTGATGGCCAAGATCGAAAAGCCGCAGGCGATCGACCGGCTCGGCGAGATCATCGAAGCCTCCGACGCGCTGATGGTGGCGCGCGGCGATCTCGGCGTCGAACTGCCGCTGGAGCGGGTGCCGAGCCTGCAGAAGCAGATGACGCGGATGGCGCGCCGCGCCGGCAAGCCGGTGGTGGTCGCGACCCAGATGCTGGAATCGATGATCCAGTCGCCGGTGCCGACCCGCGCCGAAGTCTCCGACGTCGCCACCGCCGTCTATGAAGGCGCCGACGCCATCATGCTGTCGGCGGAATCGGCCGCCGGCAAATTCCCGGTCGAGGCGGTCTCGACCATGAACCGCATCGGCGAGGAAGTGGAGCGCGACCCGACCTATCGCGTCGGTATTGACGGCGCAGCGGCCGGAGCCGGAGGCGACCGTCGGCGACGCCATCGCGGACGCCGCGCGGCAGATCGCCGAGACGCTCGAACTCTCCGCCATCATCTGCTGGACCAGTTCGGGCTCGACCGCGATCCGCGTCGCGCGCGAACGGCCGAAGCCGCCGGTGGTGGCGATCACGCCGAACCTCGTGACGGGGCGCAAATTGTCCGTGGTGTGGGGCGTGCATTGCGTGGTCGCCGAGGACGCGCACGACCAGGACGACATGGTCGACCGCGCCGGCTCCATTGCCTTCCGCGACGGCTTCGCCAAGGCCGGCCAGCGCGTGATCATCGTCGCCGGCGTGCCGCTCGGCATCGCCGGCACCACCAACATGGTGCGCATCGCCTATGTCGGCCCCGAGGGCGGCTCAAAGAAGTGACGGCTGGCCGTCATTCCCGGCGCCCAAACACAAAATATCGAAAACAACCCCATGCAAAGTAGAAGTGGGGCTCGACTCGCGCAGTACTCAGGTATTATATTACCTCCAAACCTGATCTCATCCCGCTTCAGGCAAGCGTCGCGTCGAGCGTGATCTTCGTGTTCAGCAGCTTCGACACCGGGCAGCCGGCCTTCGCCATGCCGGCGAGCTCCTGGAATTTTGCGTTGTCGGCGCCGGGGATTTTCGCGGTCAACGCGAGATGCACGGATGTGATCGCAAAGCCGTCGCCCTGTTTTTCGAGGGTGACGTCGGCCTTGGTTTCCATCTGCTCGGCGGTCAGCTTGGCTTCACCGAGGATCAGCGACAGCGCCATGGTGAAACAGGCGGCGTGCGCGGCGCCGATCAGTTCTTCCGGGTTCGATCCCGGCTTGCCCTCGAAGCGGCTGGCGAAGCCGTAGGGATAATCTGTCAGCGCGCCACTCTTGGTCGAGATCGCGCCCTTGCCGTCCTTGATGCCGCCCTGCCACTTGGCCGAACCTGATGTCGTCGTCATGGGATGCTCCTTCGCCGGTCAATGACCGATCACGCCCAATCTGGCCGATGGTTGCGTCAGAGCGATGTCAATTGCCGGTGATCATCCCTGGCAGCTAGCTATTGACAGAAGTT
Organism: uncultured Alphaproteobacteria bacterium; assembly: GCA_963742665.1. Lineage (GTDB taxonomy): Bacteria > Pseudomonadota > Alphaproteobacteria > Rhizobiales > Xanthobacteraceae > Bradyrhizobium. Next base: position 52,863 of record CAVUNH010000001.1, on the reverse strand, counting down.
GTCGATGATCTTCCGTGACGCTGCCAAAGTGATGCCGCCAGAGCCGAACACCTAGCGCGCCACTGGGGTCCAGCGATGACCCCACCACCATATCGGCGACGATGGTCGGCTGAAGTCCGGCGTCAAACAACGTAAAGCCTGCCGCCAAGACGCAGGTCTCGGCCTGAAGACCGCAAACAAAAACACGTTCGACGGCGTGAGCTCTCAGGCAGGTCAAGAGCTGCGGCGGCGGCAAATAGCCGTGTTTGATGAACAGGTGATCGGTTTCAACAAGGCAGTCGTCACCGTCGCCCGGAACCCAACCGAGCTGTTTTTGAAAAGGCACCACCGATTTATCATGGCGCTCGACGGTCGCCACCGACATCATGGTCGGAAGCAAGATTTCGATGCGATCGATGAGCCATTTCGGAGGTGAGAAGCTTTTCTGAACATCAACGACCAGCAATGCCGCTTTCATCGCGCTTCCCTATGCTGTTCCGGTTCGGCGCGTGATTGGCATCCGCGCCCGCCGCGCCTTACGCCCCCACCAGCGCCTTCGCCGGCAGCACGGCCTGCACCACGAGGCCGCGGGCGCGGGCGTCCATCACGCCGACCGCGCGTAATGCCAGCAGCGTCACGGTCTGCACGGCGTCGCGCAGCTTGGCCTGGATCGTCCATATTGTCCGGCGCCAGCGGGCCGACCAGCGCCTCGTGCAGCGCGCCGAGCAGCGCGGTGGAGGCGAGCGCCGTATCCTGCGCCGGCAGATGGCCTGCGCGCACGGCGGCATCGATCCTTGCCGCGATCTCGCCGGATATTTCGCGGCGGCTGGCCAACCGCGACGCCGACACATCGACATCGACCGGCTCCGCCAGGATGCCCCAGGCGAGCCTGCGCTGCGACAGCACGTGGACGGCGACCGTCGTCACCGCGGCCGCCAGCGCCGATGACGGCCCGGGCGCGGCCTCGGCCGCGCGGCGGATCGCGGCCAGTTCGTCGCGCGAGACCTCGGCGATCAGCTCGGAGATCAGTTCGGCCTTGGAGGGGAAATAGCGGTAGACAGTGCCGGCGGCGACATTGGCGCGGACCGCCACAGGCGCGATCTGCACCGCGGCCATGCCGCCCTCGGCCGCGGCATCCCGCGCGGCGGCCAGAATGGCGCTGCGCCGCGCCGCCAGCCGCTTCACCACCTGATGGGTCCGCCGATAGACCATGGCGCGTTTCCCGTCCCCGGCGCGCCAGCCTCCTCCCCCAACGGGTTCGGCCAAGAACGCGCAACGTCTTCATTGTTTTGAACGATCGTCCCCGATCGCTTTGAAGAACTGAACAACTATTCAGGACAGATGACAAGACGCAAATATGACGATTCGGGAGCCGGTCGCCGCCATTGCCGGCAGCGGTACGTAGGTGGGCCGGCGATAACCGGATGTTAAGCGATGAGGCGCGACTGTGCGGCACAACTCATCCGGTGCGGCATGGTCAATTCAAGCGCGCGCATTGCCTGGCGGCTGTTTCATCTGAACTGGATCCCCATTGCCGCCATGGGCGGCGTGCTGCTGTTTGGGGTTATCCTCTGCGGCTTCTCGTTCGAACCGGTCGCGGCGCTCATTCCCACGGCGATCGCGGCGGCGCTGGCGCTGATCGTCTATCTCTATGCTTTCGCAAAAGCCGACCGCGCGGACCCCAAGCTGATTTTTTCGCTGGGCGCGATTTCGCAACTGTTTTTCGTCGTCATCATCATGGGACCGCTGACTTACGTCACCGGCGTGGCCAACTGGCCGCTGCAGGATCACGCCCTGCTGGCGATCGACCGCGCGATGGGAATGGATCCGGAGGTGGTCGCGCGATACGTCAACGATCACGACTGGCTTTCGGGGTTGCTGCTGCGCGGCTACGGCCTGATCAAGATCATGCTGCTCGCCGTCCCCGTTGCGCTCACGCTGACATTGCGGCTGGTGCGGCTGCAGGTGTTCGTCTTTGCGTTCTCGATCGCGCTCATCATCACGGTGGCGATTTCGACGTTCGTTCCCGCGGTCGGGACCTGGTACGGCCTCGACATCGCGCCGTCGCAATTCGCCGCGCTGGACAGTTCGCTGTACACGGCGCAGCTGCGCGACATACTGGGTCTGCGCGACGGCTCGCTGCGCCATCTCGAAATGTTCAAGCTCACCGGCATCGTATCGTTTCCGAGCTTCCACGCGGCGTCCGCCGTTCTCTACATGTGGGCGCTATGGCCGGTGCGTTTCGTAGGCCCCCTCGCCGCCGCGCTCAATCTGTTGATGATCGCGTCGACGCCGGTGATCGGCGCGCATTACATGATCGACGTCTTCGGCGGCGTTGCACTCGCCGCGATCTCGATCCTGCTCGGCAAGTACTTCCTCGACGCCGTGGCGCCCGCATCGGCGACACAGGCGGCGCAGCCGGCCGCGGCGCTGGTGCCGGTGCTGGACTAGAGCCTTTTCCGTTCCGATTGAATCGGAACGAGGCTCTATCTTTTGTTTTGACGCGTTTTCTTTACGCGAACCGGTGTCCACTTCGCTTGAAAACGCTCCAGATCTGGTTAACGGCTTCTTCGCCAAACATCGTCATACTCGGGCGTGGAAAGCGCGCGATTTACCGAAGTGTAGAGCGGCCATGGTGCAGTAGCGAAGCCATCCCTTCGCCTATCCGTCCAACAAGGTGCAGATGTCCATTTCCGTCGCCCACCCGATCGCCAATGGCACCAGTATCCGCAGCCTTGTGCGCGCCATGGTGCCGCTGTTGGCCGGTGCTGCCGCCTATCTGATCTTCCTGTCGATCGGCGAAATCCTGCTGCGGGATTCGGACACGCTCTGGCAGATCAGGATCGGGCAATGGATCGTCGAGAACGGCGCCATGCCCTACACCGACGTCCATACGTTCACCCGTTTCGGCGAGCCGTGGATGTCGAGTTCCTGGCTGTCGCAGGTGCTCTATGCGTTGTCCCATGCGTGGCTGGGCTGGACCGGGCCGGTGATCCTGACCTCGCTCGCGATCGGCGCGACCGTTGCGATCTTCATGTATCTGCTCGACGAGCATGTCGATCCGGCACGCTCGGTCTTTCTCGTCACGCTGGCGGTGCTGATCTCGGCGACCCACTTTTTGGCACGCCCGCACATGCTGGCGTTCCCGTTCATGGTGGCGTTTCTCGGCGGACTGATGGCGGCGGCCGACCGCCGCACGGCGCCGTCATGGCTGCTGCTGCCGGTGCTGGCGATATGGGCCAATCTGCACGGCGGCTTCGTGCTTGGGTTGGCGCTGATCGGACCGATCGGGCTCGAAGCGCTCTGGACCAGCGAGGCCAAGGACCGCGTGGCGCTTGCCGTGCGCTGGGCGCTGTTCGGCCTCGCCGCGCTGGCGGCGTGCTGCTGCACGCCCTATGGCTGGGACACCCTGGCGGGCGCATCGAAAATTCTCAGCCTGGGCAAGCTGCTGACGCTGATCTGGGAATGGATGCCGACCAATTTCGGCACCTGGACCTTCTTCGAATATTCCCTGCTCGGACTGATCGGCCTCGCCTTCCTGCGCGGCCTGAAATTGTCGGTGCCGCGGATCATCCTCGTGCTGGGGTTGATCGACATGGCGCTGGCACATGCCAGAAACCAGGAGATCTTCGCCTTTATCGTTCCGCTGGTCCTGGCCAAGCCGTTTGCCGAGCAACTGGGAACGCTGCTGACCGGCACGGCTCCCGCTCGCGAAGGCCGGCCGCGGCCGCATCTGGTTATTCTTGCCGCGCTGGCGATCACGGTTGCGGGATGGACTTCCACCAGGGCGCTCGTGGCCCATCATCCGCCATTCAGGTTCATGACATCGCAGACGCCGGTCGCGGCCGTCGACGCGCTGCAGAAGCGGCAGGCCCAGCGGATCTTCAGCACGTCGCCGTTCGGCGGCTATCTGGTATCGCGCGACATCAAGGCCTTCATCGACGGCCGCGCCGAATTGTACGGCGAACAATTCGTCATCGATTACTTCGACGCGGTCACCGCCAAGGACGTCGACACCCTGCTGCGGATATTCGACACCTATCGGATCGACGCCACCCTGCTGACGCCTGGCCTGCCCGCGACCAAGGTGATGGATCACCTCGCGGGGTGGAAGCGGCTCTACGCGGACGACATCGCCGTCGTCCACGTCCGCGAGCCGACAACCGCTGAATCCATCCTGCCGGAATTGCGCCGGTAGCAGCTTGGACGGGATGGCCCCCCGGCCGCGAATGACCCATAGCTGACGTCACTGCCTCGCGCTATGCTGGTGCAAGATCGCCTGGGTGATCCTGGATGATTTAGCGAGAACAAAGACCGATGCGGCGGCGCGAGTTCATTGCGTCGCTCATTGCTTTGGCGGGGTCAAAATCAACCGCATGGGCTCAGCAATCCCCGCCACCGCTGATCGGCGTGCTGGAGGCCTCATCGGCCGTGTCGATAAAGGTGAACCACGACGCATTTCGAGACGGTCTGCGTCAACTGGGGTACGTCGAAGGGCGCAACATCCGGCTCGAATACCGATTTGCTGACGGTGTCCTCGATCGTCTTCCGGTTCTAGCCGGAGAACTCGTCCGACTTAACCCGAACGTCATCGTGTCGGCGCCGCTGCCCGCGAACATTGCGATGCTGCAAGCCACTTCCAAGATTCCGATTGTGATGGCGACAGGTGCCGATCCCGTCGGTTTTGGTCTGGTTCAAAGCTTGTCTCGTCCGGGCGGCAATATTACCGGGCTCACCAACTTCGCCGAGGCACTCGCGTCAAAACAGCTTGACGTGATGCGAGAACTTCTACCAAGCGCTACACGTCTGGGTGTCCTCGTGAACGTCACAAATCCGCTGCACGTGCCTCAATGGCAGGAAACACAGAGTGCCGCGATCGATGCCTCGCTCACGGTTGTGCGCTTTGACTATCATGCCATTGAAGATTTCGAACGGGCTTTTTCCAGTTTCGCTGAACAGAAAGTCGAGGCGATTCTTGTTCCACCGGACGCGACCTTCAACGCGAGCAGAATCCGAATAATCGATTTAGCCGCAAAGGCGCAGTTGCCGGCCATCTACTTTAACCGGGTGTTTGCCGAAGCTGGTGGCCTGGTGTCCTATGGACCCAATATTTCGGAGAACTATCGCCGTGCAGCGGTTTATGTTGACAAGATTCTGAAAGGCGCAAACCCGGCGGATCTTCCTGTCGAACGGCCAACCAAGTTCGAACTCATCATAAACTTGAAAACGGCTAAAGAACTCGGCCTTTCGGTATCCCCGGCGTTGCTCGCCCGCGCCGATGAGGTGATCGAATAAGGTCTGCTTGACTTCCGGTGTGGCACTTTTCGGACCTGTCAGGCGCGGCCAACCATTGCCTGGTCTTGAGAACAAAGCGGACTTCGCAGTTGTGTGCCGGACGTCCGATTTTGACCCGCAAAAGAAGTCAATTTCCGTTGCCGCTATCGGCCTTGAGGTGGCGATCGAGAAACTCGCGCAGGCGGTGATCTGCATTGTCTGCGGCCGCGCCGTTGTATTCCAGCCAGTGATCAAACAGGGTGATGCCGGGCTGGAGGTGCCGGTAATAGAACCCATGATAGGCGCCGGGATAGACAACGAGTTCGACGGGCGACCCGTCGCTGCGCCAGCCGGCGACTTTACTGGTGCACTCTGCCGCCGGCGTCCAATCGTCGAGGGCCCCGATGAAGATGAGCGTCGGTATCCCTGGACGCGCCGCCAGCCCCCAACATGGCGGATAGAACGCAGCCGCCGCCCGGAACCGCAAGTTGCCTGGGGCGAAGTGTTCGAACGAATTGGGCGCCGCCACAGAGAGGGTAACCCAGGCGCCTGCCGAGAAGCCGACCACGGCCACACGGCGTGGATCGACGAAGGTTTGGCCCGCCAGGAAGACCAACGCCCCATAGGCATCCGGCCTGCGCTTGAAGAAGGTGAGATACGCGTCGGATGTGCAGGCGTGCTTGATACCACGCGTTGCATAGCTGTCGACGAGCAGGACGACATAGCCCCGGGCGACGAGGTCATCGGCCAATTTTTGCTTTGTCGTGTCATGCATTCCGGCACAGCCGTGCAGCCCGACGACGGCGGGAAACGGGCCTGCGCCATCGGGCCTGGCCAAATCGCCCTGGATGCGGTCGCCCGGAACGAGCGTGTCCATGCGACGTTGCGAGGCGCTTTCAAACTCTACGCGCTCCAGAGGTGCAGCCCGCGCATCCGTCATCAGCGCAGGCACGACGCACCAAAGCATCAGCACGACCGCAGCTTGGAAAATGACCACTCCAGGCAATGGCGTCTCCTTCGAAATCTTCTACCTCAACGGTCCGTCGGCATTGACGCTGCAATAGAGTTAACGACTTTCAGCCCGGCGCCGGTCTGTTCGCCTGATGCCTTGGAACTGCGAACTCTGCGCTAACGAGCTTCTGAAGCGCATCTCAAGCAAACCTAGACCATAAATCGAATTCGCCTAAAAGTCTTCAGGGCCAACAAGGTGCATGTTGCATGCGTAGAAAGGGGGACTTTGCGGAGATTGCGGAGAAAGACAGTGCCAACGGTAAGAATAACGTTTTTTGCTATTTTGCTACTAACAGGCTGCGAAAACAGCCAGGTCAAAATTCCCACAGCTGAAAAAATGCAACAAATAGAATCGCCCCTGCAAAATACGAAGGAAGGAATGGCCAAGGCCTGCGTCACGAAGGCTCCCGAACGGGACCGGTGCCGCCTTCGCCTGCAGCCCGACGAAATGGCGTTGTATTTACCGCATGACTAAGCAGCCCCGGTTTCAGTAGCGTTCACGATCAGTCATGCTGGACGAAGAATTCAGGAAGCAACGCGCCCGAATGGTGCGGGATCTGGCAGCGAAAGCCACCGATCCCTTCACCAAGGGGCGCCTTCTGGACCTGGCATCGCGGTACGAGGGTGACGGTCCGAAGCCTTCCAGACCGCTGACGCCTGTTAACCTGAAGTTTGCAAGCCGCGGCACCGGGCCCGAGCGATAAAGTCAAGGCGGCCTTCGCCTCTCCCGTGGTCCATCGCCTCCGACATCCATGGAAACGGGTTTTCCGTTTCGTCGAACACCCGCGCACGGTTCGGACCTTGGCAGGACCGGCCGCTTGACAGTGATCATCATGTCGTGCATATGCACTACATGACCGGGAAATCAGTCGGCACGGCCCTTCCACAGATGCTGCTCGACACATGCATGTGTCACAAGGCGCGCATGGCCGCGCGTGTTGTTACGCGAGCTTATGACGATGCGCTTCGGCCGACAGGGCTTCGTGCGACACAAATTTCCGTGCTGGCGGCCGTCGGCGCTCGCGGCGCGCTCTCGATCAAGTCGCTGGCCGATACAATGCTCATGGATCGCTCGACGCTAACGCGAAATCTTCGCCCCTTGGAGGTGAAGGGGTATGTCGGGCTCGCACCCGAGGGACGATACCGAAGCCGTGTTCTTACGCTTACTCCGGCAGGTCGCGCTGCGTTGTTGCAAGCCTTTCCGCTGTGGGAAACAGCACAACGCAAGCTCAGGGGTCGCGTAGGGCGGCATCGGTGGCCTGCAGTACAAGGCGCCATGGCCATTCTGGCAGAGGACCAGTCCATAGAATCCTAGTTTGAGGTCGGCGGTTGCACTCCGACTGGCCGGATCGCGATCAATTTAGTGCATATGCACGACATAGAAGAAGGAAGGAAGACAGATGAGCAAGTTCGATCGTTTTGCATTCAGCGCGAACCCGGAGTTCGACGAAGCCCAAACCCGCGTGGCCTTCTCCAAGGCTGTCCCCCTGAAAACGCTGGTCATCTATTGCTATGATCCGAGGGCCGCGGAGATCCCGAATGCGGTGGCGCGCCTGCTCGGAAACGAAGAGTACCCGGGACGCGTGATCGTCGACGGCTCCGGCAATCGCGTCGCATCCACGACGACTATTTTCCCGGTCGTCGTTGCCGGCGGCCGCGCGATCGATGCGCTTCGGTCGATCACCGTCGCGCAGCACTTATTCGGGATTCAGAATATTGTCGTGGTTCACCACTCGTACTGCGGTGCCACGACCTTCACTGCCTCGGGCATTATTGAAACTCACAAACACGAACACCAGGCAGACATCTCTACCCTTTACGACCGCGGCAGCATTTGCATAGAGGACTATGAGGCCTCATTGAGGCGCGACACCGCGCTCATTCGCGCTCATGCGGGCACTCCGAAGCACGTGAATGTCCTTGGTTATTTCTATGACATCGACACCGGCACGCTGACGGAAGTCGTCAATGATCCCGCGACGGCATCCTCCGGGCCGCAATCAACTGCAGGTCAAGGACCCAACGATGGCTGATGGTCTCGCGACCAAATCCCGGATCATGTGCCTGATTGTTGGTGGAACTCTGTTGCTTTGGCAGGCCTCCGCTTTTGCTCAGCCGATCCAGAGCCAGCCCGTTACCAAAGAGGTGGCCCAGGCACTCCAATTGGAGGTGCAGGCAGCCTCGCTGGCATCGCAAGGCCGCGCCGCCGAAGCCGAGACTTCTCTACAAGCGGTCCCTCACCGTTGTCGAGGAAGCTCTTCCGAACGACCCCTTGCTTGCAGGCAGCCTCAACAATTTCGGCCAATTCTATCGGGGACAGCGCCGGTACCTGGAAGCTGCCGATCTTTTTCGCCGTGCGCTCGCGATCTATGGGCAATCCTACGGCGACAACCACCGATTAACCGCGACAGTAATCAATAATCTGGCCGCAGTTTACCTGGCCGCCGGCAAGTATGACGACGCGGGGCTGTTGTACGCGAGGGGTCTCGGTGCAACCGAAAAACTGTTTGGTGCGGAACACTACTCCGTCGCCATCAGCCTCGACTGGCTTGCCCAAACAAACTTTCTCCAGAAAAGGTACAGCGAATCCGAGGCAAGCCTCCGACGCGCCATTGCCATCGCGGAGAAATCAGCAGGACCGGAATCAAATCTGGCCGTGTTGCTGCTGGACCACCTCGTTTCCGTTGTGAAGGCGCAGGGGCGAGAGGACGAAGCATCGACCATTCAACAGCGGGCACAATTGCTCGCAGACAAGCTGAAGAAATAGGAGAAGCATCACATGCGTGCGTTGTATTGCGCAGCGATCCTGGCGTTGCTGACGCCAACCCACTCCGGCGCTCAATGGGGTGATGACGCCGTGACATTGCTCACGACGGAGAAGGCGCTCGTAGGTGCAAGGCCGATGGCGGCAAAGGACGTAGTGGCATTCCTTGTCGGCAAAGCCAAACCGAACGCAATCATCACGATCAAGAATTGCCCGGGCGTTTCCGCTGATGCAATTCAGGCGATGGTCGCCGGCATTCAGGCCAAGGCATTCATCCCGGCCTTGGCATCTCAAGCTCCCGACCCCGGAGTTTGCCAGACGGCCAGATAGGCCGGCGTCGGGAGGACCGGCCGCACCTCATGCACGGGCCCGCAAAAGGACCGCTTATTCCCAGGTCAGCGCGCCGCCGTTCTGGTATTCGATCACGCGGGTCTCGAAGAAGTTCTTCTCCTTCTTCAGGTCCATCGCCTCCGACATCCAAGGAAACGGGTTTTCGGTCTCGTCGAACACCCGCGCCAGCCCGAGCTGCGCGCAGCGGCGGTTGGCGATGAAGTGCATGTAGGTTTCGCACAGCGCAGCATTCAGCCCAAGGAAGCCGCGCGGCATGGTGTCCCTTCCATAGGCCGCTTCCAGTTCGGCGGCGGTGCGCACCATGTCGCGGACCTCGTCCTGGAACGCCCTGGTCCACAGCTGCGGGTTCTCGATCTTGATCTGGTTGATGACGTCGATGCCGAAATTCAGGTGAATCGACTCGTCGCGCAGGATGTACTGGTACTGCTCGGCGATCCCCACCATCTTGTTGCGGCGGCCGAGCGAGAGGATCTGCGCAAATCCCGTGTAGAACCACATGCCTTCGAAGATCACATAGAAAGCGACGAGGTCGCGCAGGAACGCCTGGTCGGCCTCCGGCGTTCCGGTCTTGAAATCGGGATCGTCGAGATGCTGGGTGTGCTTCAGCGCCCATGCCGCCTTGTCGGTGATCGAGGGCACCTCGCGGTACATGTTGAACAGCTCGCCCTCGTCCAGACCGAGACTTTCGACGATGTACTGGAAGGTGTGGGTATGCACGGCCTCCTCGAAGGACTGCCGCAGCAGGTACTGCCGGCACTCCGGATTGGTCAGATGGCGGTAGATCGCCAGCACGATGTTGTTGGCGACGAGGCTTTCGGAAGCGGCGAAGAAGCCGAGGTTGCGCTTGATGGCGCGGCGCTCGTCCTCGGTCAGGCCGTCGCGCGACTTCCACAGCGCGATGTCGGCCTGCATCGAGACTTCGGTCGGCATCCAGTGATTGTTGCAGCCGGCGAGATACTTCTCCCACGCCCATTTGTATTTCAGCGGCAGCAACTGATTGACGTCGGCGCGGCAATTGATCATCCGCTTGTCGTCGACCGACACCCGGCCGCCGCGGCGATCGATGGCGCCGAGCCCGGTTTGATCGGGCTCCGTCAGGGGTTGCGCCGCCAATACCGGCGGCATGGGACGCGCGGACGCGGAAGTTTCGGACCAGTCAAGCATCGGGTTGCTTCCTTTTTTCTTGCTGCTTACTGGCAGGCTTCGCATTCGGGGTTATCGATCGAGCAGGCCACCGCGCCGGAGAGATCAGGCGCCGTCTCCGTGGACCGGACCACGATCGGGGCTGCCGACATCATCGTCACGGAAGAGACGCTGTTGAGCTTGCCGTCGGTGCCCTTGAGCGTCGATTTCTCGACATGGGTCGCGCTGCGCGAGCGCAGGTAGTAGGTGGTCTTCAAGCCGCGCGTCCACGCCAACCGATAGAGCGCATCGAGCTTCTTGCCGCTGGGGTTGGCGATATAGAGGTTGAGCGACTGCGACTGGTCGATCCACTTCTGCCGCCGCGCCGCGGCCTCGATCAGCCAGGCGCTGTCGATCTCGAAGGCGGTGGCATACAGCGCCTTGAGGTCGTCGGGAATCCGGTCGATCGAGCCGACGCTGCCGTCGAAATATTTGAGGTCGTTGACCATCACCTCGTCCCACAGCCCGCGCGCCTTGAGGTCGCGCACCAGGAATTCGTTCACGACGGTGAAATCGCCGGACATGTTGGATTTGACGTAGAGGTTCTGGTAGCCGGGCTCGATCGACTGCGCGACGCCGCAGATGTTGGAGATCGTCGCCGTCGGCGCGATCGCCATCACGTTGGAGTTGCGCATGCCGGTCGATCTGACCCGCTCGCGCAAGGTGCCCCAGTCGAGTGTCATGGAGCGGTCCATCGCGACGCCGCCGCGCGCTTCCGCCAATAGCTCGATCGAATCGATCGGCAGGATGCCCTGGCTCCACAGCGAGCCGTCGAACGACGGATAGCGGCCGCGCTCGGCCGCGAGATCGACGGAAGCCGAGATCGCATAATACGAAATCGCCTCCATGCTGGTGTCGGCGAAGGCGACGGCCGCATCGGACGCGATCGCGATTCGCATCGCCTGCAGCGCATCCTGGAAGCCCATCAATCCGAGGCCGACCGGGCGGTGCCGCAGGTTGGAGCGGCGCGCCTCCGGAATGGTGTAGAAATTGATGTCGATGACGTTGTCGAGCATCCGCATCGCAATCGTCACGCTCTTCTTCAGCCGCGCCTCGTTCAGCCGGCCGCCCTCGACGTGATTGAGCAAATTGATCGAGCCGAGATTGCAGACCGCGGTCTCGTCGTCGGAGGTGTTGAGCGTGATCTCGGTGCAGAGGTTGGAGGAGTGAATGACGCCGGCATGGCGCTGCGGCGAGCGCAGATTGCAGGGGTCCTTGAACGTGATCCAGGGATGCCCGGTCTCGAACAGCATGGTCAGCATCTTGCGCCACAGATCCGTGGCGCGGACCTGCTTGAAGACGCGGATTTCGCCGCGCGCCGCCTTGGCCTCATAGGCCGCGTAGCGTTCGGCGAATTTCTGGCCGTAGAGATCGTGCAGATCGGGCGTCTCGTCCGGCGAGAACAGCGTCCATTCGCCGTCGGCCTCGACGCGCTGCATGAACAGGTCAGGCACCCAGTTCGCGGTGTTCATGTCATGGGTGCGGCGGCGGTCGTCGCCGGTGTTCTTGCGCAGGTCGAGGAATTCCTCGATGTCGATGTGCCAGGTCTCGAGATAGGCGCAGACCGCGCCCTTGCGTTTGCCGCCCTGGTTGACGGCGATCGCGGTGTCGTTGGCGACTTTCAGGAACGGCACCACGCCCTGGCTTTCGCCGTTGGTGCCCTTGATGTGGGCGCCGAGCCCGCGCACGCGGGTCCAGTCGTTGCCGAGGCCGCCGGAATATTTCGCCAGCAGCGCGTTGTCCTTGACCGACTTGAAGATGCCGTCGAGGTCGTCGGCGATGGTGGTGAGGAAGCAGGACGACAATTGCGGCCGCAGCGTGCCCGAATTGAACAGCGTCGGCGTCGAGGCCATGAAGTCGAACGACGACAGCAGATCGTAGAACTCGATCGCGCGCGCCTCGCGGTCGATCTCGCGCACCGCCAGCCCCATCGCGACGCGCATGAAGAACGCCTGCGGCAGTTCGATGCGGTTGCCGCCTTCATGCAGGAAGTAGCGGTCGTACAGCGTCTGCAGGCCGAGGAACTGGAACGCCAGATCGCGCTCCGGCTTCAGCGCCGCGGCGATTTTCTTCAGGTCGAAACGGGCGAGATCGGGATCGAGCAGTTCGGCCTTGATGCCGGTCTTGATATAGGCCGGGAAATATTCGCCGTAACGGCTGGCCATATCGGCCTGCGAGGCGTTGGTCGGCACGCCATGCACGTAGGACAGCACTTCGGTGCGCAGCTTGTCGAGCAGCAGCCGTGCGCTGACATAGGCGTAGTTGGGTTCCTGCTCCACCAGCGTGCGCGCGGCCATCACGGAGGCGAGCGCCAGTTCGCCCTCGCCGATGCCGTCATAGATATTGCGCTGGGTTTCCGCGATCACCGGCGCCGCATCGACGCCGTCGAGGCCGGCACAGGCCTCGCCCACGATCAGCGCCAGCCGCGCGGTATCGAGCGGCACCTTGGCGCCGTTCGCCAGCGTCACATGCAACTGAGGCGCCGGCGGGTTGTTTGGCCGATTTGGCGGCTTCCTGCTCGGCGCGCTGCCGGGTCCGCTCGTCGCGATACAGCACATAGGCGCGCGCCACCTTGTGGTGCTCGCTGCGCATCAGCGCCAGTTCGACCTGGTCCTGCACGTCTTCGATGTGGAAGGTGCGGCCTTCGCTCATCCGCCGCGCCAGCGCGCCGACGACTTCGGCGGTCAACGCTTCGACGACTTCATGCACGCGGCGCGAGGCGGCCGCGGTGTGACCCTCGACGGCGAGAAACGCCTTGGTCATCGCCACCGAAATCTTGCTGGCGTCGAATTTCGAAACCGTGCCGTTGCGGCGGATCACCTGCATGGTGAGGCCTTCTTCCGGCGCGGCGAGCGATTCGGGACGCAACTGGAATGACTGGAGCGGCTTTCGCCGTTCGCGATCGAGAGACAAAGATTGACATCGGCAGACCCCGTGGTGGTTTTGTTGAGGCTGGATGTCTTGGGCGACGCTGCATCGAACGCGCGGCAGCAAATGCCGGCATGGACTCTGCAAGCGACCGCCGGGACACCCCGCCCGTGGACGTTTTTTCGATGTCGCGGCAGGTCTCCTGGCTCGCAGGTCGTCGTCTCACCCTGTCTTCCCAACGCGCGAGGCGCGTCAGTGACGTGGAATCGGGAGCAACTCACTGCTTACAGTTGCGGGGGCAGCGCCGGAATCTCGCGCAGAGCGCAATTCACCGGCTTCCCTCTTAGCCACCAAATCTTGCGATCCAGTGGAACCGTGACATCTATATGTGGTGATATTCGCGTGAGAGTGTCAATGGGGCGTTAACAGCAATGCCCGCTATTCCAAGAAAAATTTGCAGCAGGCCCGAGAAAAACCAGAAGGACCTGATTCTTCGGACGCTTGAAAGATATTTTCCGACGGTGGCCCGCCGCCCCTCCCCGATCATGACGTGGCATAGGGCGCGAAGCGGGACCTTGTCTCGTCGATTCGCAGTGCGCGGCCGATCGGTGGAAAGGCGCGCTGCGCGCAATCCGGACGCTCGCAGACCTTGCAGCCCATTCCGATCGGGGTTGCGTTGGCGGCCTTGAGGTTGATCCCTTCGGAATACACCACGCGCTCGGCGTGGCGCACGTCGCAGCCGAGAGCTACCGCAAAATTCTTGGTCGGCGCGCCGTATTGGCCGCGGCCCTGCGACACCGTGCGGGCGATCCACAGATAGGTTCGTTCGTCCGGCATTCGCGCCAGCTGCGTCAGGATGCGGCCGGGGCTGGCAAAGGCCTCATAGACATTCCAGAGCGGACAGGTGCCGCCGACCCGCGAGAAATGAAAATCGGTTGCCGACTGGCGTTTTGAAATGTTTCCGGCGCGGTCGACCCGGATGAAGAAGAACGGCACGCCGCGCGCGCCGTTCCGCTGCAGCGTGCTGAGGCGATGACAGATGGTCTCGAAGCCGACGGCGAATTCGTATCCCAGCAGTTCGATGTCGTAGCGCCGCGCCTCCGCCGCCGCCAGGAACCGCCCATAGGGCATGATCAGCGCGCCGGCGAAGTAGTTCGCAAGCCCGATCCGCGCCAGCCCGCGCGCCTCCTGGCTGGTCAGGCCGGCGCCATCGACCAGATCGTTCAATTCGCGGTCGAACGCCAGCATCGCGATCTGGGTTCCGATCTGAAAGGCGCGCTGCCCGGGCCGCAAGCCGGGGGCGAGATAGAGCGTCCTGGTTCGCGAATCGAATTTCCGTTCGTTGCCGGAGGCCAGATCGTCGACCGTCTCGAACACCAGTTTGACGTCATGTTTGTCGGCGAGATAGGCGGCCAGCGCCGTATCCATCTGCCCGATCGGAAAATTCATCGCCTGCGCGATGGTCTCGGCGGCCTCGTCGAGTTCGGCGATGTAATTGTGCCGCAGATAGAAGAAGTCGCGGACTTCCTCGAATGGCGTCGAGGGCAGCAGCCGGCACCGCCGATTGCCGGTCCTCGCCGAGCCGCGCCGCCAGCAAGCCCGCCTGCTCGATCGACTGGCGATATTTGCGATGGATCGTGACCAGCGCGCGCCCGACCGCCGGCATGTTCATCGCGAGTTCCCGAAGCTCGACCGCGGCGATGGTTTCGCCGAACGCCGCATCCGACAGCGCCTCGCGCAGATCCGCGATCAGCCGCGCCTCGTCGTCCTCGGAGAACACCTGGAGGTCGAGCCCGAACGCGGTGTTGAGCGCCAGCAGCACCTGCACGGTCAACGGCCGCTGGTTATTCTCGAGCTGGTTGAGATAGCTCAGGGAAATGCCGAGCCGCTGCGCCAATGCAGCCTGGGTCAGCCGCTGCTCCTCGCGCAGGCGCTTCAGCCGCAGCCCCATGAAAGCTTTCTTCATTTCGGCCTCCGACTTTGCAAACTTTGCAAATGGATGAAAAATCTTCGCAGAACTACACTTTTTCAGTCATTTCCAAGCGATACCGTTTGCGTATATTGCGAACTTCTGACGGAAATTCAAGCCGTCCGGAGCCTGCCGATGTGTGCCAGCGCCAACCCTTGCGGAGAAATCCGGCTCGTCGATGTGGTGTTTCCCGACCGCGCCAATCATTACGGCACGCTGTTCGGCGGTAACGCCCTGCAACTGATGGGCAAGGCCGCGTTCATTGCGGCCACGCGCCAGGCGCGCCAACATGTGGTGATGGCGTCCGCCGACAACATGATTTTCGACGAACCGGTTCGCGTCGGCGAGTTGATCGAATGCGTCGCCAGCGTCGCGCGCGTCGGCCGCTCGTCGATGACGGTGGCAGTCGACCTCATCCATGAGGACAGCTTGAGCGGGTTACGCCGGTCGGCGGTGCGTGGCACGTTTGAAATGGTTGCCGTGGACGCCAACGGACGGCCCGCCCCTGTCCTTGAATCTCAAGACCATCGCGAAATTCCGGAGGAAGCCGTTCCGTGAAACACCACAAGGTCCGCACCTACAAATCCGCCGAACGGCTCGATCGCGCCGATCAGCTCGCCTGGAAGATCGCGACCGTCGCCGCGGACCCGGTCCGCGTCGAGGACGACGTCGCCGAGATGATCGGCAACCGCATCATCGACAACGCCGCGGTCGCCGCCGCCTCGATCGCGCGGCATCCGGTCGCGACCGCGCGGGCGCAGGCGCAGGCCCATCCGCAGGCGCACGCGCGCGACGGTCTTCGGCCTGCCGAGCGGCCAGCGTTATCAGCCGGAATGGGCGGCCTGGGCCAACGGCGTCGCCGTCCGCGAACTCGATTTCCACGACACGTTTCTCGCCGCCGACTATTCGCACCCCGGCGACAACATCCCGCCGGTGCTGGCGGTGGCGCAGCATTGCGGCGCCTCGGGCGCGGAGCTGCTGCGCGGACTGGCCGCGGCCTACGAAATCCAGGTCGATCTGGTGAAGGGCATTTGCCTGCACGAACACAAGATCGATCACATCGCCCATCTCGGCCCGTCGGCGGCCGCCGGCATCGGCGCATTGCTCGACCTGCCGACCGAGACGATCTACCAGGCGGTGCAGCAGGCGCTTCACGTCACCACCACCACGCGGCAATCGCGCAAGGGCGAGATTTCGAGCTGGAAGGCCTATGCGCCGGCCTTTGCCGGCAAGATGGCGATCGAAGCCGTCGACCGCGTGATGCGCGGCGAAGGCGCGCCGTCGCCGGCCTATGAAGGCGAAGACGGTTTCATCGCCTGGCTGCTCGGCGGGCCGAAGCGGAGTACACCGTGCCGCTGCCGGAAAAGGGCGAACCCAAGCGCGCCATCCTCGATACCTACACCAAGGAACATTCGGCGGAATATCAGAGCCAGGCGCTGATCGATCTGGCGCGCCGGATGGGGCCGAAGATCGGCGATCTCACGAAGATCGAGCGCATCGTCATCCACACCAGCCATCACACCCATTACGTGATCGGCACCGGCGCCAACGATCCGCAGAAGATGGACCCGAAGGCGAGCCGCGAGACGCTCGATCACTCCATCATGTACATCTTCGCCGTCGCGCTCGAGGACGGCGGCTGGCATCACGAAAAATCCTACGCGCCCGAACGCGCAGCGCCGCCCCGCGACGATCGAGCTCTGGCGCAAGATATCGACGGTCGAGGATCCGGAATGGACCCGCCGCTATCACAGCCACGACGCCAAGCAAAAAGCCTTTGGCGGCCGCGTCGTCGTCACGCTTAAGGGCGGCTCGACCGTCAGCGACGAAATCGCGGTGGCCGACGCCCATCCGCTCGGCGCGCGGCCCTTCACGCGGCCGGATTACATCCGCAAATTCCGCACCCTGGCGGAAGGCATCATCGCCCCGCCGGAGCAGGACCGCTTCCTCGCGGCCGTCGAACGGCTGCCGTCGTTGCGCCCTGGCGAGCTGTCGGAACTGACATTTGCGGTCGATCCCTCGCGGCTGGGCGCTGCTGCCGCCCGCGGCATCTTCGACTGGCAGCTTGATACGCAGACCTCCGCGCGTCGCGTGGCAGGGTCGTAGGGAGGAAGCGATGACCGAGATAAAACCCGCGCCCAAGAAATCCGTCGCGCTTTCGGGCGTCGTCGCCGGCAACACCGCGCTCTGCAGCGTCGGCCGCAGCGGCAACGACCTGCATTACCGCGGCTACGACATCCTCGACGTCGCCGGCACCTGCGAATTCGAGGAGATCGCGCATCTTCTGGTGCACGGCAGCCTGCCGACCCGCACCGAGCTTGCCAACTACAAGGCGAAGCTGAAATCGCTGCGCGGGCTGCCGCGGGCGGTCCTGAACACGCTCGAACAATTGCCGGCGGCGGCGCATCCGATGGACGTGATGCGCTCCGGCGTCTCGGCGCTCGGCTGCGTGCTGCCGGAAGGCCACGACCACAATACGCCCGGCGCCCGCGACATCGCCGACCGGCTGATGGCCTCGCTCGGCTCCATGCTGCTGTACTGGCACCACTTTGCCCATCACGGCCGCCGCATCGAGGTCGAGACCGACGACGACTCGATCGGCGGCGCATTTCCTGCACCTGCTGCACGGCAAGCCGCCTTCGGCGTCCCATGAGCGCGCGATGCATACCTCGCTCAATCTCTATGCCGAGCACGAGTTCAACGCCTCGACCTTTACCGCGCGCGCGATCGCCGGCACCGGCGCCGACATCTATTCGGCGATCACCGGCGCGATCGGCGCGCTGCGCGGGCCGAAGCATGGCGGCGCCAACGAGGTCGCGTTCGAGGTGCAGAAGCGCTACGCCGACCCCGACGAGGCCGAAGCCGACATCCGCCGCCGGATCGCGGCAAAGGAAGTCGTGATCGGTTTCGGTCATCCCGGTCTATACGATCGCCGATCCCCGCAACAAGGTGATCAAGCAGGTCGCCCGTCAGCTCAGCGCCGAGGGCGGCGACCTGCGCATGTTCGAGATCGCCGACCGCATCGAGGCGGTGATGTGGGAGGCCAAAAAGATGTTCGCCAATCTGGACTGGTTCAGCGCGGTTTCCTATCACGCGATGGGCGTGCCGACGGCGATGTTCACGCCGTTGTTCGTGATCTCGCGCACCTCGGGCTGGGCCGCGCACGTGATCGAGCAGCGGATCGACAGCAAGATCATCCGCCCCGCGGCCAACTATATCGGCCCGGAAAATCGCGCCTTCATCCCGCTCGAAGCGCGCGATCGACCGCCCTCATCCGTGCGCGCGGCATAAGGAGGCATCGATGCCCTATCTCGTCGCATCCGACCTGCCGCATGAAAGCGCCGGCCGCCGCTTTCGCGCTCTGCTGCAGCGACCGGGCATATTGCGCCTGCCCGGCGCGCATAACGGCATGGCGGCGCTGCAGGCCAGGGCCGCCGGCTTCGAGGGCCTGTATCTGTCGGGCGCGGCGATGACGGCCTCGATGGGGCTGCCGGACCTCGGCATCATCACGGTCGACGAGGTCGCGTTCTTCGTGCGCCAGATCGTCCGTGCGGCCGGCCTGCCGTTGCTGGTCGATGGCGACACCGGTTACGGCGAAGCGCTCAACGTCATGCACATGGTCCGCGTGTTCGAGGAAGCCGGCGCCGGTGCGGTTCATATCGAGGACCAGCTGCTGCCGAAGAAATGCGGTCATCTCAACGACAAGAAGCTCGCCGACGCCCACGACATGGCCGCCAAGGTGGCCGCGGCGGTGAAGGCGCGCCGCGACCTCGTCGTGATCGCCCGCACCGATGCCGCCGCCAGCGAGGGCCTCGATGGCGCGGTCGCGCGCGCGAAATTGTACGTGGAGGCCGGCGCCGACGCGATCTTCCCCGAGGCGCTCAACACCGCCGAGATGTTCCGCGCCTTCGCCCAACGGATGCCGGGCGTGCCGCTGCTCGCCAACATGACCGAATTCGGCAAGACGCCGTTCTTCACCGCGACCGAGTTCGAGCAGATGGGTTACGCGATGGTGATCTGGCCGGTGTCGTCGCTGCGCGTCGCCAACAAGGCGCAGCAGCAACTCTACGCCGCGATCGCCCGCGACGGCGGCACGCACAACATGGTCGAGGCGATGCAGACCCGCGCCGAGCTCTACGACACGATCGGGCTGCATGACTACGAGGCACTCGATCATTCCATCGCCAGAACCATAATTCCCGATGGAATGCCGCAGAGCTGAATTTTTCACTGTCTTGCCCAACGGTATCCACCGAGAGCGATGGGTAGCTTCCCATCCGCGCTCATATTGACCGCCATTGCCGTTGGGCCTAACTGGAGTCGTCGAGGTTCTTCGGAATGCGTTTTTCCGAGGCCAAGAGGGAAGCCGGTGCAAAGCCGGAGCTGCCCCCGCAACTGTAAGCGACGAGCCGCTGTCCACCATGTCACTGAAGCCCGCAAGGGTTTTGGGAAGACCGGACAGCAGCATTGACCCGCGAGCCAGGAGACCTGCCTCGACAACATAGACGTCCACGGGCGGGGTGTCCCGGTGGTGCGGTTGCGATTCCGTGCGCGCCTTGCGCCGGGCGGAATCCAGACGTGTCACTTCGGCCTTTGCCCCCAACTTTTGGGGTTAAGCCAATGACTGCTTCTACCAAGTCTGCCTCCACGAATACGTCCTCACTTGCCGTCGCCTCCCTCGGCACGCCGCGCATCGGTCCGCGCCGCGAGTTGAAACTCGCGCTGGAGAGTTTCTGGTCGGGTACGTCCGACGAAAACACCCTGATCGAGACCGGCATCGGGCTTCGCGCCGCCAACTGGGCGCGGCAGAAGAAGCTCGGCGTCAGCATCATTCCGTCGAACGATTTCTCGTTCTACGACCAGGTGCTCGACACCTGCGCGATGGTCGGCGCGATTCCAGAAGGCTACGGCTGGAATGGCGGCCAGGTCCCGCTGTCCACCTACTTCGCGATGGCGCGCGGCGCACAAGGCGATGCGGATGGCGACGGCCTGCGGCCATGCCCATCACGGGCACGGCGTAGCGGCGCTGGAAATGACGAAATGGTTCGACACCAATTACCACTACATGGTGCCTGAGCTGGACAAGGACCAGACATTCTCCCTCGCCTCGCGCAAGCCGATCGAGGAATACCTTGAGGCCAAGGCGCTCGGTTATCAGACCCGTCCGGTGCTGGTCGGTCCGGTTACCTTCCTGAAGCTCGCCAAGATGCAAGGACACGGGCTTCAACACGCTCGTGCTGCTCGACCGGCTGCTGCCGGTCTACATCGAAGTCCTGCGCGAACTCGCCAAGGCCGGCGCGGACTGGGTCCAGATCGACGAACCGTGCCTCGTGCTCGACCTCGATATCGTCGCACAGCAGGCGCTGCACCACGCCTACACGGAAATCGCCAAGGCGGTGCCGCAGATCAAGATCATGCTGGCGACCTATTTCGGCGGCCTTGGCGCCAACCGCGACACCGCGCTGGCGCTGCCGGTCGCCGGGCTGCATCTCGACCTCGTGCGCGCGCCCGAGCAACTCGACGGGCTCGGCAGCCTGCCGAAGGACCGCGTGCTGTCGCTCGGCGTCATCGACGGCCGCAACATCTGGCGCGCCGATCTCAGCCGGATCCTCGACCGGCTGGAACCCGTCGTCGCCAGACTGGGCGGCGACCGCGTGCAGCTCGCGCCGTCCTGCTCGCTGTTGCATGTCCCGATCGATCTCGGCGCTGGAGACCAGCCTCGATCCCGACGTGAAGAGCTGGCTGGCCTTCTCGGTGCAGAAGATCGAGGAACTGGCGGCGCTCGGCACCGCGCTGGCGCAGGGCCGCGACCACGCCGGGACGATCCTGAAAGCCTCCGATGAGGCGGCCGCAGCCCGCAAGGCCTCGCCCCGCATTCACGACGCCAGGGTGGCGGCGCGCCTCGCCGGCATCGACGACGCGATGCGCCGCCGCGCCAGCGCCTTCACCGGCCGCGCCGGCGTGCAGCACCGGCGCTTCAACCTGCCGGCCTTCCCGACCACGACCATCGGCTCGTTCCCGCAGACGGCCGATGTCCGCAACGCCCGCGCCGCGCACGCCAGGGGCGCCCTGAGCGACGCCGCCTACAAACTGTTTCTGCAGAACCAGACCGCGCGCGCGGTGCGCTGGCAGGAAGAATATCGGGCTCGACGTGCTCGTGCATGGCGAGTTCGAGCGCAACGACATGGTGCAGTATTTCGGCGAGCAGCTCGCAGGCTTCGCCTTCACCGAGCATGGCTGGGTGCAGTCCTACGGCTCGCGCTACGTCCGGCCGCCGATCCTGTTCGGCGACGTGTCGCGGCCGAAGCCGATGACGGTCGAATGGTGGCAATACGCGCAATCGCTGACCGAGCAAGCCGATGAAGGCGATGCTGACCGGGCC
Source organism: uncultured Alphaproteobacteria bacterium (assembly GCA_963742665.1). Taxonomy (GTDB): domain Bacteria; phylum Pseudomonadota; class Alphaproteobacteria; order Rhizobiales; family Xanthobacteraceae; genus Bradyrhizobium. The sequence continues at coordinate 31,083 of CAVUNH010000001.1, read as the reverse complement.
GGTGACCATCCTCAACTGGTCGTTCGTCCGCGACGACATTCCCGCGCAGCGAAGCCTGCCGCCAGATCGCGCTGGCGATCCGCGACGAGGTGGCCGACCTCGAAGCCGCCGGCGCCGGGATGATCCAGATCGACGAGGCCGCGCTGCGCGAAGGACTGCCGCTGCGGCAAGTCGGAATGGAAGACCTATCTCGACTGGGCGGTCGAACGCGTTCCGCATCTGCTCGTCCGGCGTACGCGACGAGACCCAGATCCACACGCACATGTGCTACTCCGAGTTCAACGACATCATCGATGCGATCGGCGCGATGGACGCCGACGTGATCTCGATCGAGACGTCGCGCTCGAAGATGGAGCTGCTCGACGCCTTCAAGAACTACCGCTATCCGAACGAGATCGGCCCCGGCGTCTACGACATCCATTCGCCGCGCGTCCCCGAGATCGACGAGATGACCGACCTGCTCAAGCTGGCGCGGCAGCGCCTCTCCGACGCCCAGCTCTGGATCAATCCCGATTGCGGATTGAAAACCCGGAAATGGGAAGAGGTGCGGCCTGCGCTGGTCAACATGGTCGCCGCCGCCCGCGAATTGCGGGCGCTGGCGTAGGCCATCCACCTGCCCCGTCTTCCCATCGCACAGGTTTGAAAGGATACGCCATGCGCTTCTGGATCGAATGCACGCGGTTTGAGACGGGGCAGGCCACGCACATCAATATCGCACTGGTCGGCAGCATGTGGCGCGACGGCGAGCGCACCGTGCTCGCCTTCGTCGGCGGCCATGCCGAGCGTCTTGAGGTTGTCGAAACGCCCGAGCAGATCATGGCGCTGCATCTCGGCCCGCTCGCGAAGGTATGACCAGACAATGACAATGAGGCCGGATACCGCCTGGTCGGAAGCAACAGGCGACCTTCGCAAGATCGGCGCGCACCCGGATTACTGGTATCCGGTCGCATGGTCGCACGAGGTGAAGCCCGGCCAGACCTGCGCCGCACGGTTCGCGGGCGAGCCGATCGTGCTGGTGCGGCCGAAGCGCCGGGGCTGTGTTCGCGCTGGAAGACCGCTGCGCGCACCGTCAGGTGCCGCTGTCGAAAGGCGCCGTCGATGGCTGCACGATCCGCTGCGGCTATCACGGCTGGCGCTACGACGCGTCAGGCGCTGCGTCGACGTCCCCTATCTCGGCAAGGGCAAGCTGCCGAACGGCGTCCGCCGCTATCCCTGTTTCGAGCGCGACGGGCTGATCTTCGTCTGGCCCGGCACGGCGCCCGCCGACCGCGCCGCCGGCGCGCATCGGTGCCGCTGCGGACGACCGGCTACAAGACGCGGCGGTTCGGCAGGGAGGTCGCCTGCCACTACACGTTCATGCATGAGAACCTGATGGACATGAACCATCAGTTCCTGCACCGCCGCACGACGGGCAAAGTGCGTTCCGCGCTATCTCGGCAGCCGCGCCGGCGAGCGGCTGGATGGAAGTCGACTACAGCTTTGCGCCGGCCCGGCGAGACGCCGCCGATCGGAGAGGCCGTGATCGTCGGGAATTTTCGCGGCCGCGCCGGCACGGCGCGCGACCTGATGACGATGCGCACCGAATATCCCTATCAGACGCTGCGGATGTGGACGTCGGGCGACGAGCCGGTGCTGAGCGTGTGGCTCGGCTACACGCCGATCGACGCCGCGCAGCGAAGCAACCGGACCTTTGTCGTGCTGTCGGTGCGCCGGCCCAAGATTCCCGGCGTTCTCGACCTGGCCTGGCCGGTGCTCGCCTGGTTCACCAACCGCGTCTTTACCGAGGATCGCGAAATCGTCGAGATGGAACAGGCCGCCCACGACGCGCAGGGCGCCGACTGGAACCAGGAAGTATTTCCGCCGATCCGCGCGTTGCGGAAGCTGCTGCGGGAGTGCGGGGAAGCAGCCCCATAGTCATTCCGGGGCGCGCGTAGCGCGAGCCCGGAATGACAAACTATCAATTCCCCGTCAGCAACTCCCCGAACCGCTCCCAGGTCTTGCCGTTGAAACGCATGAATTGCATCTGGTCGACCGGCACATGGTCGGTCGGTGACGTATTGACCTTGATGCCCGGCAGCAGCATCGGCAATTCGAGGTCTTTGATCGCATAGGCCTGCCTGAGGATGTTCTCGGTCGACAGGTCGTCGCCGCAGGCCTTCAGCACCGCTTCCAGCGCCATCGCGCTGTTGTAGGAGTTGACGTAGTTGGTGTCGTGCAGATCGCCGTCGGGCACGTATTTGATCATGAACTCGCGCCAGCCCTTGACGCCGGGATCGTCCTTCCAGGCCGGATCGTCGGGGTCCTTGACGTAGGCGGTGGAGAGGATGCCGGTGCCGGCCTCGACGCCGGCCGGCTCCATCACGGTCGAGATCCAGACCGCGACGTTGGAGAGGAAGGTCATCGGCCGCCAGCCGATCTCGAATGCCTTGCGGATCGATTGCGCGGCGAATTTCGGCGTCGCCGCGATCACGAATACGTCGGCGCCGGAGGCCTTCAGCTTCACGATCTGGGAATCGATGGTCGGATCGGAAATCTCGTAGGTCGCCCCCGTGACCAGCGCATCGTATTTCTCGCCGAGGACGTCCTTCAGGCCCAGCAGATAGTCGCGGCCGTAATCGTCGTTCTGCGAAATGACGGCGAATTTGGCGTTCGGATTCTTCGCCAGCGCATAGCGCGCATAAAGCCGCGCCTCGTAGCGGAACGGTGCCTGAACGCCCATCGTGGCCTGCGGGTATTGCGCGATATCGGAAAATTTCGAAGCGCCGGAGCCGATGAACAATTGCGGGATGTTCTTGCTCTGCAGGTATTTCGCGATCGCGGTGTTGTGCGCGGTGCCGATCGAGGAGAAGATCAGCGCGACCTCGTCGCTTTCGACGAGCCGCCGCGTCTGCTCCACCGTCTTCGGCGGCGCGTAGCTGTCGTCGAGCGAGATCAGGTTGATCTTGCGGCCGTTGATGCCGCCGCGCTCGTTGACCATCTTGAAATAGCCGACCTCGCCCTTGCCGAGCGCGCCGAAGGCGGAGACCGGCCCGCTATAGGGCATCGTCTGGCCGACCCTGATTTCGGTTGCGGTGACGCCGCGCATTTCGGCCGATTCCGCGGCCCAGGGCAGCATCAGACAGGCAACTGCGCCCAGCGCGCCAAACGAAGTGACGAAACGCATCGGCATCCCTCCCCTTTGTCGTTAGTGGCCGGTATTGGCTCCGGCTGGGACGGGAACATGGCATGATGGCGCATCGAGGCCAATGCCAATCACGGCGGGGAGCCGCAATATCACACCGGGCATCTCACAACCGCTTCGCCGCCACCGCATTGGACATCAGCGACTTAACGCCGGTCCGGTGGAACGGCACGATGAAGAACAGATAGATCTTGCCGAAGACATTATGTACCGAGCAGATCGTCGAGACGACGACGCTCCCGGCATTGTCATCCCTCACCCGGAGGACCGACAGCCGGAAGTCGAGGTGCTTGTTGTTGCGACCCGCGACGATCTCGTTGTCGCCTACGAAGTAGATCGGCCAGGGGCCGATCTTGTCGCCGACGCTGTAGGTCGCGTGCACCGCGGGGCGAAGGATTTCAGCAGGTGTCGGCGCCTCCAGTCCGAAGCATCGCGCAATGGCGTTGCGGATGATCAGCAAGGCCTTCATCCAGAGCGGCGTATGGCCGAACAGCGCAAAGAAGATTTCAATGATGGAAAGGCCCGGACGGGCCAGCGGCACGCGGTATGAATCGTGAAAATAGGCTGACCGGATCATATCCCGGCTCAGCACGCTGCTGGTCGGTACGTCGCATTCGATCACGTGCATGCCGAACTCCAGCCAAGCGGGCGACACATAGCAGAACGGGCGCTCGATGCGCCCGTTCGAAAGTTCAATCCGTTAGCTCGCCGTGCGTCAGGCCTGCGGCTGCGGCTCCAGGCCGGCATCCGGGTCGGAGCGCGGACGTGACTTGCCGGCCGGCGGCACCGCCGAGGCGCGCGGCGTGGTCGGCTCCAGCACCGACTCGCGGTTCGGCTTCTTGCCATTGAGCAGATCCTGAATCTCGTCGCCGGAAAGCGTCTCGAATTCGAGCAGCCCCTTTGCCAGCGCTTCGAGATCGGCGCGCTTTTCGGTCAGAATGCGCGTCGCTTCGTTGTAGCCCTCTTCGACAAAACGCCGGATCTCGGTGTCGATCTTCTGAACCGTCGCCTCCGACGCGTTCTGGGTGCGCGACACCGACATGCCGAGGAAAACCTCGTCCTGGTTCTCGCCATAGGACACGGTGCCGAGCGCCTCGGACAAGCCCCAGCGCGTCACCATCATGCGCGCGAGGCGCGTTGCCTGCTCGATGTCGGACGACGCGCCCGAGGTGACCTTTTCGCGGCCGAAGATCAGCTCTTCGGCGACGCGGCCGCCCATCATGATCGCAAGGCGCGACGTCATCTGCTCGAGCGACATCGACAGCTTGTCGCGCTCCGGCAGCTGCATCACCATGCCGAGCGCGCGGCCGCGCGGAATGATCGTGGCCTTGTGGATCGGATCGGTGGCGACGACGTTGAGCCCGACGATGGCGTGGCCGCCCTCGTGATAGGCCGTCAGCAACTTCTCTTCCTCGGTCATGACCAGCGACTTGCGCTCGGCGCCCATCATCACCTTGTCTTTGGCTTCTTCGAACTCGGCCTGCGTCACCATGCGCTTGTTGCGGCGCGCGGCGGTCAGCGCCGCCTCGTTGACGAGGTTCATCAGGTCGGCGCCGGAGAAGCCCGGCGTGCCGCGCGCGATGGTCTTCAGGTTGATATCCGGCGCCAGCGGCACCTTGCGGACGTGAACCTTGAGGATCTGCTCGCGGCCGACGACGTCCGGGTTCGGCACCACCACCTGGCGGTCGAAACGGCCCGGGCGCAGCAGCGCCGGATCGAGCACGTCGGGCCGGTTGGTCGCCGCGATCAGGATCACGCCTTCATTGGCTTCGAAGCCGTCCATCTCGACCAGCAACTGGTTGAGCGTCTGTTCGCGCTCGTCATTGCCGCCGCCGAGGCCGGCGCCGCGATGGCGGCCGACCGCGTCGATTTCGTCGATGAAGATGATGCAGGGCGCGTTCTTCTTGGCCTGCTCGAACATGTCGCGGACGCGGCTGGCGCCGACGCCGACGAACATTTCGACGAAGTCGGAGCCCGAGATCGTGAAGAACGGCACGTTGGCTTCGCCCGCGACCGCGCGCGCGATCAGGGTCTTGCCGGTGCCGGGAGGGCCGACCAGCAGCACGCCGCGCGGAATCCGTCCGCCGAGGCGCTGGAATTTTCCGGGATCGCGCAGGAATTCGACGATCTCCTGCAGATCCTGCTTGGCCTCGTCGACGCCGGCGACGTCCTCGAAGGTGACGCGGCCATGCGCTTCCGTCAGCATCTTGGCGCGCGACTTGCCGAAGCCCATCGCCTTGCCGGCGCCGCCCTGCATCTGGCGCGACAGGAAGATCCAGACGCCGATCAGCGCGATGAAGGGCAGCCAGGAGACCAGCAGCGACACGAACCACGGCACGTTGTCGCCGGGCGGCTTTGCGGTGATCGAGACCTTGCCGTCATAGAGGCGCTTCACCAGCGTCGGATCGCTCGGCGCGTAGGTCTGGAAGCTGGAGCCGTTGGTGAAGGTGCCGTGAATCTCCGGCCCCTGGATGACGACGTCGCGAACCTTGTTCTGATCGACCTCGCTCAACAGCTGCGAAAACGTGATGTCCTGCGAGGACGCGCGCTGACCCGGATTCTGGAAAAGCGTGAACAGTGCCAACAGCAATAGAACAATGATGACCCAGAGGGCGAAATTGCGCAGATTGGCGTTCATCGATCTTCCTTCGTGGTCGCGCGGATCGCGGCCTTATGTCCTTGGCAGTAAACCCTTGGCAGCAAGTCCTTGGGTAGTCAGGCAGGGAATCCCCGGTCGACTGCATACAATCTAGGTGGCGCCCGGGTCGATGCCAAGGGAACCACGCAGGACTATTTAACGCATCCTAGCGCGATTCCCGGTCAAATAATGACGCCAAATCCGGTGTTTTTCGGGGGTGGTTAAGACTCCCCGCCGGTTTATGACGGATATCCCGGCAAAGGGTCGCGATTAACGCTTTCTGGCGCGGCGCGGGGGTGCCGGCTCGACGTGAATTCGGCCGCCAGCCAGGCTGATCACAGCGCCCGCAAGCGTCTGTTTCAGCCGGCCCTTGCCTTCTGCGATCGCCCGATCCAGCGCCGCCAGCAGGGCCTCGGCCTTGCCGAGTTCCGCCGGTCCCTCGTGGCCGGTGCGGTCGATGGCGCGCATCAACAGCCGAAGACGGATTTCCTCGGGCAGGCCGGCAAAGGCCTGCGCGTCGAAACCAAAACGCGCGGCGTCGTCGCGATCGCTCAGTGCGAGATAGCGCTCGGCGCCGTCGACCAGCACTTCCAGCGCGGCATTGGCGCGCGCCAGCCGCGCCGCCAGCCGCACCAGATTCCTGGCATCGCCGCCCTCTTCGGCGAGCTTCGGCATCAGCGCGCGCAAGCGAGGCCGCGTGTAGCTGGTATCGCGGTTGGTCGGATCGTCGGCAAAGGCAATTTTGGCCTTGTTCAGCGTCGCGACCAGTTGCGATTTCGGGACATCCAATAGCGGCCGCGCCAGCCATACGCCTTCGCGCTCCGACTGCCGCGCCATCGCCGCCAGACCGGCAATGCCGCTGCCGCGCAGCATCCGCATCAGCAATGTCTCGGCCTGATCGTCGCGGGTGTGCGCGGTGAGGATATGCGTCGCCCCGTTCGCCCGCGCCATCTCCGCCAGCAGGCGATAGCGCGCCGCCCGGGCCGCCGCCGGCACGCCCGTCTTCGGTTTGGCGCCGCGCCAGCGCAGCGTGCGATGGGGCAGATCGAGCCGCCTGGCGAGACGCTTGACGTCACGCGCCTCGCGCGCGGCCTCCACGCCGCAATCCATGATCGACGGTAACCGCGATCAGCCGCGGCCCGCGCGAAAGCGTCCGGCGCCAGCGCGCCGCAAGCCACATCAGGGCGATGGAATCCGGACCGCCGGAGACCGCGAGGACGATCGCGGGCGCAGACTTCAAGTCTGCGAACAGGCTCTTCGCCTGGCTTGCCGTGATTGCAGAATGCTCGTCATCGCGCATGGGCCCGAGCATAGAGCCTAAGCCTTGGCAAATTAAGCCCTGGCAGATGAAGGCTCAGCACTTGACCCGCTTCTGCTCACGGTCGACGGCCGCTTTGACGCCGGCCGACGCGCGCGGATATTTCCGCGTCACTTCGCCAAGGGCGGCGCAGGCGGCTTCCTTTTCCTTCAGCGCCGCCAGCGACTGGCCGAGCCGCAGCAGCGAGTCGGGTGCCTTGGCCGATTTGTCGAACTTGGTGGTGACGCCGAGAAAGGTTTCCGCGGCGTCGCGATATTGCTGGCGCTGGAAGTAGCTCTCGCCGAGCCAGTATTGCGAATCCGCGATCAAGGGATCGCTCGGATATTTCTGCGCAAAATTCTTCATGGTCTCTTCGGCCAGCGCATAGTCCTTGCGCTGCATGTAGCCGATGCCGAGATCGAATTCGTCCTTTGGCGTCGCCGACGGCGGCAGCGTGGTCAGCGCCGCACTGGCGCCGGGAGGCCGCGCAGGCGGCAGCGCGCCACCGGGATCGCGCGGGCTGGTCGCGCCGAGGTCGAGCGGCTCGCCGGGCCCGCGTCCGCCGGGCGCGCCGACGGCGGCGTCATTGGCGATCGGCAACTGGCCGCCGCCGAGCGCGCGCGGCGCGCCGGGTGCGTTCGGGTTCTGGCTGGGATCGAAGGCATCGCCGCGGCGGCGGCCAAGGGCCGGGGCCGCCGCCTGTTCCTGCACGATCGGCGCGGGCGCTGCGATCTGCGGCTGCTCGTAGGTCGGCTGTGCCTGCGGGTATCCCGGCTGCGCCTGGGGCTGCCTTGGCATCGGATTGGGCTGAACCGGAGGCGGTAGCGGCGGTGCCGCGGCAACGCTGGGCTGGGCCACCGGAGGCTGGCCTGCAGGACTTGCGGCCGCACCGCCGCCGAGTTGCCTCAGCCGCTCCTCGAGCTGGCGGTTGCGATATTGCAGTTCCTCGTTCTGGCCGGTCACTTGCCGCAGCTGGTTTTCAAGCCGCTGGATCCGCATCTCGAGGTCGGCATCGTCGGATTGCGCTGACGCCTGCGAGGTGAAAGCCAGCATCGCTGCGATCGCGGCGGCGCCGGTAGCATTAAGAAACCTGGATGACATTTTGCCCTGACGACGAAAATCGGCGTGACATCGAAAGCCCGCCACATTGAGAGAGGGAGTACGCCGGAATTGTGACTGGCGTTTCCGAATCCGGACGCTGGATTTCGCTATGGTTTAGTATCAGCTTCGAAACAAGCAAGCGGCATGGTCGGACCTGCCGTTCATCCAGCGAGGGGGGACCGGACCATGCACGTGTCCGTGAACGGGGTGCGGCTGTTCTTTGACGTCGAGGGCGCGAAATTCGTCCCCGACGGCCCCATGATGCGGGAAAAGCCGGTGCTGCTGATGCTTCACGGCGGGCCCGGCTTCGACCACTCGATCTACCGGCCGGCCTATTCGGCTTTGGCCGACATCGCCCAGATCGTCTATCTCGACCACCGCGGCAACGGCCGCAGCGAGGACGGCCCGCGGGAGGGCTGGAATCTGACGCAGTGGGGCGACGACGTGCACGCGTTCTGCGAGGCGCTGGGCATCGTCGATCCGATCGTGCTGGGCGCCTCGTTCGGCGGCATGGTCGCGCTGGCCTATGCCACGCGCCATCCGGCCCACCCTTCCCGCCTGATCCTGATCAGCACCGAAGCCGCCGGCGGCTCCTACCCCGAGCGGCGGGTGGCGCTGTTCGAGCGCTTCGGCGGCGCGGAAGTCGGCGCGCTGGCGCGGCGGCGTTTTCTGGAGGAACAGGGCCATCCGGACCAGGCCTCGGTGTCCGACTGGGTGCGGCTTGCCATGCCGCACTACACGCGCGTCCCGCGCGACCCGGACATGGCGCGGCGCGCCGTCAGCCGGGCGCGAGGTGCTGCAATGGTTCACGCGGCCTGGCGGCGAGAGCCGCAACTTCAACTTCTTCCCGGATCTGCATCGCATCCAGTGCCCGACGCTGGTGCTTGGCGGCGAGGACGATCCGATTCACCCGATCGAGAGCCAGGCCGATATCGCAGCCGCGCTCCCGTCCGCATCTGGTGCGGTTCGAACGGTTCGCCGACTGCCGCCACGCCTGCATGCAGGATGCGCCCGAGCAGACGCTGGCTGCGATCCGCGGCTTCATCCTCGAAATCAAAATAAAACCGGCGCCCGAAGGCGCCGGTTTCGAATTCAGCGAAGCGCCGTGAAGCTCAGGCGCCGGCGTTCAGCACCGTCACCGCGCGGCGGTTCTGCGACCAGCAGGAGATGTCGTTACACACCGCCACCGGGCGTTCCTTGCCGTAGGAGATCGTGCGCATCCGGTTGGCGTCGATGCCGCGCGAGGCGAGATAGCTCCGCACCGACTGGGCGCGCCGCGCACCGAGCGCGATGTTGTATTCGCGGGTGCCGCGCTCGTCCGCGTGTCCTTCGATGGTGAAGGAATAGCGGTTGTAGGTCTGCAGCCACTGCGCCTGCTTTTCCAGGGTCGCGATCGCCTGCGGGCTAAGTTCGGTCTGGTCGCTCTCGAAGAACACGCGGTCGCCGACATTAACCACGAAATCCTGCTGGCTGCCCGGGGTCGCCGCACTCGCCATCGCGCCCTCGGCGCCGACGTTCTTGTTGGCGCAGGCGCCCATCGACAGCGCCACCGCGAGCACCGCGGCCAGCTTCAATCCCTGGAGGATACGCATCTGATATTTCATTCCGGAGCCTCCACGCTCACGTTATTCCACTGTCATCCGGTCTACAGGGCGATGGTTAAGCGAACGTTCCGTCAACCTTGATGGGGTGTTGCCAAACCCAGTCAAATGCCGACGAACCGCGAAAAGCGACCGCGATGGTTAATGATTTGTAAATGTGGCGCGACGGTGAAGGCAAGCGTGGACAGCGCCGAAAACGCCGGTTCCGGCGCTGATTTGTCAGGCCGGAAGGCGGTCAACCGTTGCTGCGGAGCGTTCAGGGGCCGGATCGGGGCCCGGCCGTTCAGCCGTTCGGAACGATCGAGGTGCGCTCAAGCGTGGTCACGACGTCATGCGGCGTCCACGGACGCTCGCCGGTGCGCTGGAACAGCATCCGCCGTTCGAACGCGCTTGAGCGCATGAACGGGAAGCGCTGGAACACCCGGTCACGAATATCGTGATAATTGGCGGCCATCAGTCCGACCGGCTTGATCAGGCCAGGGAACAACTTCGGTTCGCCCATCGGGGTCTGCAGGAACACCTTCTTGTAGAACGCCCGGTGCTCGGGGCGGACATTGGCAAGCCCGATATCGGCGTTGAAATGGCCGCATGCGACATAGCCAAGCCGCACGGTGACGTAAGGCAGTTCCGGAAAGATCTTCGCCTTGTCGGGATCGGCCACAAAGCGCGTCGGGTCGATGATGGTTTTGCCCCGGTCCAGATACGGGATGCAGCATGTCGCTGAACATTTCGGATGACGGGGAGCCCCGCCACTTGCCGCAGAGAACGCTGACGCGGATCGAGCTGTAGAGTTCACCGCGATAGTAGACGCCGAACGTGAAATTGTTCGGTTCGTCGTCGTAGCGATCGGTGACGCGCTCGGATTCCGAGGGCAGGATCGCTCCCTCGCGCAGGTAGGCGCGATAGCGCAGACGATAGATCTCGTCCTTTTCCTCGGGCGTCTCGGCGAGGCGATAATCTACATGTTCCAGGGGATCCGCGCTGCGTTCGGGAAACAAGGCGGTTACTTCAGCGGCGGCTCTCATCAATTACTCCTTGCACCGCCGAACAACCTCTGCGGGCACCCTAAATTATTAACAGCTTCTTAACGTTTTTGCAAAGCAATCGAGACGTTAGGGTTAACTGGGCGACCAGGCTTTGATGACCGTGCACCCGCACTTTTACGGAACTTTCAGGCGATGGATCGGGAGGGAACCGCGACCAGCGGCTCGTCCGAGCGGCGGCCGTGGGAGGCGTTCAGCAGCTGGCGCATCGCGGACCGCGGGAACCGGGCGGCTGAACAGATAGCCCTGCGCCTCGGTCACCGCGCCATCGGCGCTGATCAGTTCGAGCTGCTCGTTGGTTTCGATGCCCTCGACCACGACCGACATGCCGAGATCGGCCGACAGCCGCGCCACGCCGCGCAGCAGCGTCAGCGGACGATCGGAATCGATGCCCTCGAGGAACGAGCGGTCGATCTTCACTTTCTGCAACGGGAAGTTGTGCAGATAGCTCAGGCTCGAATAGCCGGTGCCGAAATCGTCGAGCGAGATCCGCACGCCGAGCGAATGCAGCTGCGACAGCACATCGTGCGTCAGCTGCGTGTTGCGCAACAGCGAGGATTCGGTGATCTCGATCTCGAGGCGGTCGCGCGGGCAGGCCGGAGACCTCGAGCGCGTAACGGACTTCGCTCAGCACGTCGCGCTGGTGGAACTGCTGCGGCGAGAAGTTGACCGCGACGCTGACGGCTTCGGGCCACTTCATGCATTCCATGCAGGCCTTGCGCAGGATCCAGCGGCCGAGATCGACGATCAGGCCCATGTCCTCGGCGACCGGAATGATATCGATCGGGGACACCGTGCCGCGGACCGGATGATTCCAGCGCAGCAGCGCCTCGCAGGTCGCGATCTTGCCGGACTTGAGATTGACCAGCGGCTGGTAGAACAGCTCGAACTCCTCGTTCGCCAGCGCCTTGCGCAGGTCGAGCTCCAGGATGCGGCGCGCCTCGACGGTTTGCGCCATCTCGTCGCGGAAGAAGCAGAAGGTGCCGCGGCCGTCGGCCTTGGCGCGGTACAGCGCCATGTCGGCGTTCTTCGAGCAGCGTATCGGCGCTGACGCCGGCGGACGTCATGGCGATGCCGACGCTGGCGCCGATCTCGACCAGATGATTGTCGATCTTGTAGCGCTCGCTCAAGCGGTCGACGATGCGCCGCGCGAGGCCGGCCGCGTCCTCGTGCGGAATTGATGTTCTGCTGGAACACGACGAATTCGTCGCCGCCGAACCGCGCCACGAAATCCTCCGGCCGCAGCATCTCGCGCAGGCGGTCGGCGACCGCGCACAGCAACTGGTCGCCGCAGGGATGGCCGAGCGTGTCGTTGACCTGCTTGAACTGGTCGAGGTCGACGAACAACAGCGCCGACAGCCGGTCGGCGCCCTGCTGGATCGCCAGCAGGCGGCCGATCTCGTCGCGGAAATTGACCCGGTTGGGCAGTTCGGTGAGTTCGTCGTAGCGCGCCAGATGGCTGATCCGGGCTTCCGCATCCTTGCGCTCGGTGATGTCTTCCACCAGCACGACCGTGCCGCCGCCGACCATCGGCTGGAAGGTCCAGGACAGCGACCGGTTCTTGTTGATGTCGGGATCGGTGGTGATGATCTCGCTGGCCTGCGAATTCTCGACTTCGCGCAGGATCAGCCTGCCGCTCGACGCCGAGATCGATCCGGCGACGCACGCAGGCGCGAGCAGATGTCCGACACTTCGGCGCCCTGCTGCACGAAATCGTCGGACAGGTTCATCATCTCGCTGAAGCGATGGTTCATCACGGCCAGACGCCCGTCGGCGCGGAACATCGCACAGGCCGTGCGGCATGTTGTTCAGCGCGGTGTCGAACTGGCTCGCCAGCGCCGCCTCGCGTTCGCGCGCAAACAGCGCGCGCACGAAGATCTTCTGCAGGCTGGAGGAGATGTGCTTCAGCGCGAAGAAGAACAGCACGTTCAACAGCGCCATTCCGATGTAATAGGGACTGCCGTGCGCGGCCAGCGCCACCGTCAGCGGACCGCAGGCCAGCAGCATCTGCAAGTGGAAGATCCACGGGCGTCCGTAGGTGCGGCCGCCGCCGGCCGCGATGTAGCAGAGCGTGACCGAGGTCGCGATCATGTGGGCCACGGCATCGTCGCTGCCCATCAGCGTGACCAGGCACCAGAGCCCGAGCGCTGCCGCATAAAGCATCGCGCCGAACTGGTAGCGCACTTCCCAGCGCGCCACTTCCTCGGGCGACAGGTTGTCGCGCAGCTTCTGGTACTGCCGCGTGTCGAGCGCGCGCAGCGCGCCGGTGACGACGAGCAGCGCGACGCACGGCCACAGCCACACGTTACCGGTCTTCAGCGCGGTCATGAGCGCGGCGACGGCAGCACAAAGCGCACCGGCAAACATCGGTCCGGGGTCGGTGAAAAGCGAATCGATCAGCGCCGCGTAAATCGACGGCGACATCTTCTGACCGGGTTCTCCGCTCTGGTTTGCGAGCTGCATCTGGTGTGTACGCCGTCCTGTTCGGAAGCGTAGTCTTACCCTCCGCAGATGAAGTCTTTCTGAGGGAACATCGTTACCAAGACGTTGCCATGCATTTCGCGGTTGTGGAAATCTGCCCGATAAATCAGCAAGCTAGGCAATGTTTGCCGATTAACGGCCCCGCCTGGTCACGCGAGCGTGTGAGCGCTCACGACAGCAGCGGCGACCATGCCGGATCGGACGCGAATCCGGGCGTCGGAACCCGCAGTTCGTTGCGTCCGGAAATGTCGACGGTGAACAGCGACGGCCCGCCGTTGCCGCCGGGCATCGCGGAAGAACATCACCACGCGGCCGTTCGGCGCAAAGGTCGGCCCTTCATTGTGGAAGCCCGAGGTCAGGATGCGCTCGCCCGAGCCGTCGGTCTTCATGATGCCGATGGCGAACTGCCCGCCGCCCTGTTTGGTAAAGGCGATGTAGTCGCCGCGCGGCGACCACACCGGCGTCGAGTAGCTGCCTTCGCCGAACGAGATGCGCTGCGCGCGCTCCGCCGGTCGCCGGCATCACATAGATCTGCGGCTTGCCGCCGCGATCGGATTCGAAACAGATGCGCGCGCCGTCGGGCGAATAGGACGGCGAGGTGTCGATCGCCGGCGTGTCGGTCAGCCGCGTGGTCGACTTCGAGCGCAGATCCATCACGAACAGGTTCGAATTGCCGCCCTGCTGCAGGCTCATGATGACGCGCTGGCCGTCCGGCGAGAAGCGCGGCGAGAACGACATGCCGGGGAAATTGCCGACGATCTCGCGCTGCCCGGTCTCGATGTTGAACAGATAGACGCGCGGGTCGCCCTGGCCGAACTCCATGTAGGTGATTTCCTGGGTCGACGGCGAGAACCGCGGCGTCAGCACCAGATCGGAGCCCTTGGTCAGATAGCGCACATTGGCGCCGTCCTGGTCCATCAGCGCCAGCCGCTTGACGCGGCGTTCCTTCGACGCCGGTCTCGTCGACGAACACCACGCGGCTGTCGAAATAGCCCTTCTCGCCGGTCAGACGCTCGTAGATCTGGTCGGAGATGATGTGCGCGATCCGCCGCCAGTATTCCGGCGAGGTGAAATATTGCTGGCCGGTGAGCTGCTGGCCGGTGTTGACGTCCCAGAGGCGGAATTCGGCCTTGAGGCGGCCGTCGCCCTGCCGCGTCATGCGGCCGGTCACCAGCGCCTGCGCGTTGATGGTCTTCCAGTTCGGCAAATTGCGGCGCGGTGTCGATATTGGCGATGCGTTCGATGAAGGCGGCCTGATCGATCGGCGCGAACAGCCCGCTGCGCTTGAGATTGTTGGTGATGACCTGGGAGACGCCGACGCCGACCTCGGCATCGGCCGGCGTGCCCGCCACGAAATTCGGGATCGCGATCGGCAGCGGCGTGAATTCGCCTTCGGGAATCGATGATGCGTTTCGGCGCCTGCGCAAGCGCGCTGCGACCGCCGATCAACAGCGCCGGCCGACGCCATTCCGGAAATGATCTGCCGGCGGCTCGGGCGAAACAGCATGTTCGGCAATCCATCTTTGTCGGTCATGCGTTTCGACTTTGCTCATATCCGTGATTGCCGGGACGGTGACCACCAAATTACAAAAGCTTCAGGTCTTCTGCTCGGTGAACACCGGCGCGAAATATTTCCATTCCTCGAAGAACGCCGCCGGCAGATTATACGGCTGGCATTCGATGATCGCGCGCAGCGCGCTCTCCTGATAGACGCGCAGATAAGGCGTTGCCGGCGTGCCTTCCGGCACCGGCATGCCCTCCAGCGTGCCGTCGCGCTTCAGGCGGATGGCGAAGGCCGCTTCCGGTTTCTGCGGCTCGATGCCGCCATACGGCTTCTTCCAGCAGCGCTCGACCTGCTGCTTGAACATCGAGCCCCAGGTCGCGGAATTGTCCGCGGCCTTGCCGTGGGCGAGGCCAAGCGCGGCGTTGGAATTCAGCGTATCGCCGGTCACCGCCTGGCGCGACGGATCGCGCTTGTCGAGCAGCGCTGCGATCTTCGACTGGTCGAAGGTGCGCTCGGTCTTCGGCTTGGCGCGGCTCCGGCGGCTTGGCGGCCTGGGCTTGCGGCTTCGGCGGCGGCTTCTTTTCTTCCTTCTTCAGGGCTTCCGCGATCGGATCGACCTTGGGCGGCTCCGGCTTCTTCTCCGGCTTCGGCTCTTCCTTCGGCTTTCTCGGCGACCGGCTTCGGCGGGTCGGGCTTCTTCTCGACCGGCTTTTCCTCGACCTTCGGCTGCGGCGGCGGCGAGGTGTCGGTCACGACCGGCGGCTTCTCGGTGATCTTGCCGACGGCGTCGTCGACCGGCTTGGCCTCGGCGACCTTCTCGACCAGCGGCTTCGGATTTTCCTTCTTGCCGGTCTTCATGCCGGCGGTGACCTTGGCGAGCTGGTCGGCGGAGATGATATCGACGGGCAAGGATCTCTTCCGGCATCGACTCGAACGCCTTGGTCGAAAACGACACCAGTCCCCACCCGATCACGAGGACGTGCAGGGCAACCGACGCAACCAGTGTCTTGTCGACCTTCACCTTCACTCGCCTAGGATCCCTGCTCCACTTCGGTGACCAGCGCCAGCCGCTTGAAGCCGGCGCCGGACAACTGCCCCATCACCTTCGCCACGGTTCCGTAATCGGCCTTCTTGTCCGCCCGCATATATATACGCTCGTCCATGCCGCCGCGGGCGTCGGTAATCGCCTTTAATTTCGGTATCAGGTCGGCCATCGCCACTTCGGTATCGTTGATGAACATCTTGCCGCTGGGTGTCGACCGAGAGCTGCAGCGGCGTCTTGTCCTGCTCCAGGCTCTTGGCCTGGGTCTGCGGCAGGTCGAGCGGCACGCCGACCGTCAAAAGCGGCGCCGACACCATGAAGATGATCAGCAGCACCAGCATCACGTCGACCATCGGCGTGACGTTGATCTCCGCCATCACGGCGCTTGCGCCGGCCGCGGCGTCCGCCACCGCCGCCGACGAACCTGCCATGTTCATCGCCATGATATGGTGCTCACCCGATGCGTCCATCATATTACCGCTCGATCATGCCCGCTCGTCGATCTGGCGCGACAAAATCGCTGAAAATTCGTCGGCGAACCCCTCCAGCCGCTGGGCCTGCCGGTTCACCTCGGAAATGAACTTATTGTAGAAAATAGTCGCCGGAATGGCGGCGATAAGGCCGATTGCGGTGGCAAACAGCGCCTCCGCGATGCCCGGCGCCACCACCGCCAGCGAGGTGTTTTTCGAGGCCGCGATCGACTGGAAGCTCGACATGATGCCCCAGACGGTGCCGAACAGGCCGACAAAGGGCCCGGCGGAACCGACGGTCGCCAGCACCAGCAGCCGCCGTTCCAGCCGCTCGACCTCGCGGGCGATCGAGACGTTCATCACCTTCTCGATCCGCATCTGCAGGCCGGCAAACGAGCGCGACTGGCTCTCGAACGAGCGCTTCCACTCGCGCATCGCGGCGACGAAGCAGGCCGCCATCGACTGCGTCGGCTTGGCCGACAGCGCGCGGTAAAGCTCCTCGATCGATTGGCCGGACCAGAACGCCTGCTCGAAACGGTCCATGGCGCGCTTGGTGCGCGAATAGAGGAAAATCTTGTCGATCGCGATCGCCCAGACCCAGACCGAGCAGGCGAGCAGCCCGAGCATGACCGATTTCACGACCCAGTGCGCCTGCAGGAACAGCGCGATCAGCGATACGTCGGACGATGCGATCGGCAGCGGCAGACTGCGCCACGTCCTGCGCGCGGCGCCGACGACCGATGCCGCGGCCAGCAGCCAGCCCAGCGCAACGGGTTGAAGGAATTTCCGGATCACCAGATCGTATCCTCTCAATGCCTATCCCCAGATTTCCGGGAGCGAAGGGCTGCCGGTTCCACAGCCGCGCGTCAGGCGTGGCGGTATGCGCCAGCGCGAGAGCCTCATTGTGTCGCATGGGGGGCCCGTCCAAAGCCGGGTCCTGATTCCCCTGCCAACGTGTCAAAACGAGGGCTATCCGCGCGTCATTACGTCCCTAACCAGACGCTAATCTTGGTTAATGCGAGGTTACCAAAGGGGAATTTGGCTGCAGGAAATCAAGGCAATCCGGGCGGTTAGGAGGGGGTGGCGAGAGGTTCCCGAGGGATTGGGTCTGCACTTGTCGACTCGGCCGTTTCGGTTCCCTCACTCCTCCTGGGGGACGGGGAAACAGCTACAACCGTCATTGCGAGGAGCAAAGCGACGAAGCAATCCATTCTTTCTTGGTGCGGCGACATGGATTGCGTCGCTTCGCTCGCAATGACGCGGATACACCTTCGCGATCTCGCGACGCATTGCGCCCGAGGTTTGCTGGAAACTCTTCGCCCTCGATAGTCAGAGGGCGCAGGGAAGACCGGGTGCGCGCTGCACCCGCGGTCTCGTGTGCAATGTGCACAAAGAGTGCGCACACGAGCATACAGGTCCAGCGGAGAGCATCCGGCCTTCCCTGCGCAATGGCTTTACGGCTTATAACGTGCTCTCCCCGGAGAACGGCTCTTTTGCCTCCGTTGCGCCCTGAGAAGCAGTTGCCTCCAGGTGCGTTGACGCCAGCACCGCGACGTCAGGACCACACGTCTTCGCCGTACGCTTCAGCACCGCTCGTCTCGGCACTTCCGCGTCCACCGCGACCCGTCCCACGATCGTGACGATCATGATACGCCCCTCTGGCCGGGACGGGATGGCGATAGATATGCCCCTGATTTGGCCTTCGGATAAAGCGAAATATTTTTTATTTCGGGGCTTGACACGATTTCCGAAAATCGGAAGTGATTTGCCCGTCGGGCCAACTTGTCGCGCACGCTCCCGCCATAACCAGTTCGGGTCGTCCGGACGAGGTCAATTTCTACGCGCGGGTCCGTCAAAAGACGTGGCTCAAGTCGAAAAACCCGGCGAGCGACGCGGTGCGCCTGGAGCGCGGGGAGGAGTGGCGCACATGAAGGATCAGGCTATTGTATCGTTGCATTCACCGTCATGACCGACCTGCCGGAGCCGTACGGACCTTTTCCTACGCCATAGATCGCGAATGTATCGCTGCCCTTGTATCCAGGTGCAGCGCTGTACCTGAAGGTCGTTACGTTGAGCTGCCTTAGCGTTCCATGCGCCGGCTGCTGGGAAACGCCCGAACTATTCATCATGCCTGGAATTCTGATCGGGAAATTGCATGTTTCGCCCGACTTGACGGCGAAATACGCCGTCATATCGATGCCAAACTCGGCTGGCAGGCCGGTAACCCGGCAGTCCTGGGCGGCGAAAGCCGATGTGGGCATAAGGCTCAGTGCCGCTATTGCCAGGAATCGCATGCTGATCTCCCGTGAGGGTCAGGTCCAAGCGATATTTTTCGAACCACCTGGATGATCATTGATCTGAATCAAGACACCCGACCGATGCGAATGAGGCGCATCACGTGGGTTTTGTTGGCAGTGCGGCGCGCGCGAAGAAGGGGGGCGCTGACCCTGGCGCGGCCTTCATGGTTCTGCCCAAATGGAGAATCCGACGAAGGTGAGAAAAGCCACGCTGAGAACGATGATCACAATCGCAGCCACTTCGATGGTGGAAAGCCGTTTTGCCATGCGCCAGTATTTTCGGCATTCGAACGACGGCATTGATCTGGATCATGCCGCTCCGGCAGTCCCGCTACACTCCACAGCATCGCGGTCCCGCTCGCGCGCCGTCAACGCCGCGCGGCCATGAACTCTGTCAACCCAAGGTCAAACAGCCATCGCCTCCGATTAACGCGAAGTGATGCGTCAGGCAAATTTGGTTTGCCGGGGAAGGGCCTTGGCGACTTCATGCGCGCAATCGATGAACAGGCGCGCGACAGGGCTGAGCGTGCGCGCTTTCAAAACGATGGCGGCGATTGGCCGGCGCGTCGTCGGCAAATCGATCGGCAAGACCTTGAACGCCGGATTGTCGAGGTTGAATCGCATCACCGAACCCTGAACGATGCTGACAAAACGGCCGGTGGCGAGCAGCGCGTTGCGCGCGGGCGTGACAGACGTGAAGACGGTTGCGGACGGAGTATCCAGTCCGTTGGCGCGAAAAGCCTCGGCGACGACCGAGCCGTACAGACTATCGGGCGGAGGCAGCGTCCAGGCTGCGTCGGCCAGTTCGGCAAGTTCAATCTTGCGCCGCTTCGCCCAGACGCTGCGTGCGCCGGCCACAACCACCAACGGCTCATCGTAAAGAAGCTCGGTGCGCAAATGCTCTACGGCCGTCGACGCAAACAGCGGCGCGATCACCACGTCAACCGTGCGCTCTTCCAGGGTGCGGTACGTCATCGCCGCCTCCCCGGCCGACAGGTGAAAGACCACGCGCGGATATTTCCGTGACAGGCGGTCGACGACGGCGGGGAGGAAGCCGGTAGCAATTGCGATGGTGCTTCCGATCCGCAATTCTCCCGTCGCGGGATCGGCCAGGAAATCGACTTGCTCGATGCCTTGCTTCAATTCATCGAAAGCGGCGAGACCACGATCCAGCAGCGCGCGTGCATAGATCGTCGGCACCACACCACGCGGGTTGCGATCCAGCAGCTTGACCCCGAGCGCGGCTTCCATGTCCGCGACGGCCTTCGATATGGCGGGCTGAGACACCGAGAGCTGATTGGCTGCCTTGCCCATGCTGCCGCATCTGGCCACCGTCATCAGGACATGAAGATCGCGAAGCTTCAGTTGGCGGCTAATCCGTTGCTCGCTCCAGACCATGCGGTACCCATGAATTTATTTGATGCTTATATCAAGAAACAATACTAGTTGGTTATATCGGACGCCGCTATGGTCTTCACTCGGAATGCGCCTCGTATTTTTCGCAAGGAGCGGACCATGATCAACAGGCGGCATTTTACGTTCGCGCTGGCGGCGCTGCCCTTCACCGCGGCCAAAACCGGGGTCGCACAAGCCCAATCATACCCTGCCAAGTCGATCCGTTTCGTCGTGCCGTTTCCGGCAGGAGGCTCGACCGATGTTGGTGCACGTCTCATCGCCGAGAACCTGTCGCGCGCGTTCGGCCAGCAGGTTTACGTCGAGAACAAGTCTGGCGCCAATGGCACGATAGGCATCGAGGACGTCGCCAAGAGTGCGCCGGATGGCTACACCATTCTTGTTTCGACCGACTCGGTCGCAAGCAATCCACACGTATTCCACAGCAATGTCGATCCTTCCAAGGACCTGTTACCGATCATACAGCTTTCACGTCAGCCCATCGTGCTGGCGGCCCACCCTTCGCTGGGCGTCAACACGCTCGCCGAATTGATTGCGCTGGCAAGGAAGCGGCCAAACTTGCCATACGCGACCGGAAGCGGAGTGGGGTCGGCGCAGCATATGGCGGCACAATGGTTCGCGCAGATCGCCGGCATTACGCTCGAGCAGGTGCCCTACCGCGGCGGCGGCCAGGCGATCAACGATTTGCTCGGCGGTCACGTCAAGCTTGGATCGCTCGGATCGACGCCGTTGATGCCGCATTACAAGGCCGGCACGTTGCGCCTGCTGGCGCAAACGTCAAAGACCCGCTCACCGAGCCTTCCTGACGTGCCGACTTATGAAGAGGCCGGGATGACGGGGCTCGTTCTCGATCAATGGCTCGGCGTCTTCGCGCCGGGCAAAACCGCTCCGGATATTGCGACCCGTCTAAACGGCGAGATCAACAAGGCGATTGCCGATCCCTCGGTACGCAAGAGCTTGCTCGATTCAGCACAAGAGCCGGTCGGTGGAACGGCCGATCAATTCGCCACCCTGGTTCGCGAGGATTACGCCAGGTACGGGCGGCTGGTGAAGGATTTGAACATCAAGTCCGAGTAGCGAGAAAGCTCATGCCATTTTCAACCTATCTTCCCGAACGGATGGGAACGATCACGCTCGCACCAGCCGGCCCCTTCGTCGCCGGCGCGCATGTCGAGCTGACGCTGGTGTATACCGCGGGCACCTTCGGCATCGATGACACCGGCATGGTGAAAATCTCGTGGCGAACCACCTCCGACATGAGCAAGCCGCAGTTCGACAAGCCGCAGGCGGCAAATTTCACGACGGTGGAAGCGAGCAACGGCGCCAGGCTTGAAGTGTGGTTCGACCGGCTCAATGTCCGCCCGTTTGCGAACACACTGCTCATTCGAGTCGGACGCGGTTACCTTCGCGCCGGCGATACGCTGACGATACGGTTGGGAGATCGCAGGCAGGGTTCACCGGGTTTCCGGTTGCAGACCAATGTCGAAGCGAATGTCGAGCTGAAAACCTCGATCGACGCCTTCGCGACGTATGAGTTCTGCGAACTACCGGTACAGCCCGCCTTCGATCTCGTGCCGGGGCCGGCGGCGAACTGGAAGGCAATCCTGCCGTCACTCGCGCTTGTTGGCGAGCCGTTTCGGCTGGCCGTTGTTGCCGAAGACAAGTGGGGAAACCCCACGGCGGACGCTGACGCGAGCTTCAATCTCGTTTCGTCGCATCCGGTACGCGGACTGCCGGCCCGATTGGATATCAAGAACGGCGATGGTCCACGGGTCATCGAACAACTCGTCGCCGACGCGGAAGGCGATATCGAAATTCGCTTCACGGCAAACGACCAGGAGCTTGCACGCACCAATCCACTTCGCGTGGTGAAGCAGGCTGCGCTGCGCCGCTATTGGGGCGATCTGCACGGGCAAAGCGGCGAAACCATCGGGATGGGAAGCGCGGAAGCCTACTTCCGCTATGCGCGTGACGCCGCTTTCATCGACATGGTCGGTCACCAGGGCAATGACTTCCAGATCACCGACACGTTCTGGAAGGAGCTCAACCGGTTGACGGCCGAGTTCGACGTGCCCGGCCGGTTTGTTTGTCTCCCGGGCTACGAATGGTCGGGCAACACCGGAATGGGCGGCGATCGAAACATCTTTTACCGCCGCGAAGGTCGCCCGATCCGGCGTTCGTCGCACATTCTGGTCGAAGGGCAGACCTCGACCGATGCCATCTACACCGCGGACGAACTGTTTCGCGAACTCCAGGGCGAAGACGCCATCGTTATCGCGCATGTCGGTGGGCGTTACGCGGACTTGAAGTATGCCCATGACGGCCGGCTGGAGCGGGCCGTTGAGGTTCACTCGACATGGGGCACCTTCGAGTGGATTCTTCATGATGCATTCGAGAAGGGCTACCGTGTGGGCGTCGTGTGTCACAGCGACGATCACAAGGGTCGGCCAGGTGCTACCCGCCCGGGCGCATCCAGTTTTGGTGCGATCGGCGGCTTGACCTGCTATTTCATGCCGGAGCTGACGCGCGATGCATTGTTTGAGGCGTTGCGGCAACGGCGGCACTACGGGACCACCGGCGCCCGTATATTTGTTGACCTGCACGGCTCGTTCGACGCGCCCGTCACCGGATTTTCGGAAGACCCGCAACTCGGGCCGGCCACTGGGTTCGCGGTGCAGCGCGCGGTGATGGGAAACATCATTCGTCCCGGCCGCGTGCCGATGCGTGTTGCCGCCGAGGTGATTGGAACCGCGCCGATCGAGCGGGTGGATATCCTGCACGGAACCGCCGTCGCCGAGACTTTTCGTCCATATGGCGCGTCTGATCTCGGACGGCGCGTGCGCGTGTTATGGCAAGGCGCCGAATACCGGGGCCGCGGCCGCGAGACGTTATGGGAGGGCAAATTGACGGTCACCGGCAATCGCATCGCGCGGTATGCGCCGGTCAATTTTCTCAATCCGGAGCGCGGCGTGCGAGAGACGGCAGCTCGGGACGGCGCTTGCGTGGAACTCGGTCACGACAGGTAATCTGGCGGGCATCGACCTTTGGCTCGACGACGTGCAGCGGGGAACGCTCAACATCGAGACCAACGTCGTGTCGGGGACGATCGATCTTGCTTCACTCAACGACAACACCATTGCACTTGATGGTGGTGGCCTTGGCCGGCAGTTGAGCGTTTACCGTCTGCCCGAAGCCGACTTTAGTCGCCATATCACCCTTGAGCACAAGGTAGGCTTTTCCGGCGGTGCAGACCTGCCGGTTTACCTGCGCGTGACGCAGACCGACGGTCATCAAGCCTGGTCAAGTCCGATCTATCTCATCGAATAAACCGGCGGTGCATCGTCACCGATCACGGCGAAGGCGCCGACGATGACGCCGGTCGAGATCCCAACAGGCCCTAACCCGTCATCCCGGCGCAACGGCGCGCCACGCCTCAAACCGGCAAACCGGCCTCCGCGCAATTGGTCAGCCGCGCCGGCACGCCGACGGCCGTGCAGCCGCCCGGCACGTCATGCTCGACCAGCGCGCCGGCGCCGATCCTCGCGAAGTCGCCGATGCTGATGTCGCCCAAAATCGTGGCCCCGCCGCTGAGCAGCACGCCGCGTCCGATCCGGGGCGCACGGTTCGGCAACGCCTGCTTCCGGCCGATGGTGACGCTTTGCATGATCGTGACATCGTCGCCGATCACGGCGAAGGCGCCGACGATGACGCCGGTCGCATGATCGAGGAACACCCGCGTTCCGATCGAGGCGGAGGGATGAATGCTGACCTGAAGCGAATCCGACGACAGGCTTTGCAGCAGCAAAGCGAGATCGGTGCGGTCCTCGACGCCAGAGCCAGTTCGATACGCGCCAGGCCTGCAGCGCGACGTAGCCCTTGAAGTTCAACAGCGGCGGCAACAGCCGCGTCGTCGCGGGATCGTGGACCACGATGCTTTGCAGATCCGCAGCTGCCGCCTCGACCAGGTCGGGCGCGGCGTCGAAGGCCTCGCGGGCGACGCGCGTGAAAAGCGCGCGGTCGTCGGGACGCCTGCCGAGCCGCTCGCCGATCTGATGGGCGACCGCACTGCCGAGGCCGGGATGATCGAGGATCGCTGGTGACAGCGAGCGGCCGAACAGCGGATCGCCGGCGGCAGCGGTTTCGGCCTCCCGGCGAACCCGCTGCCAAAGCTGGTCGACTGGTGCGACTGGATTCTGGATCATGGCTGTCCACCCCGGATTGCGCTGGTGTGAAATATAGGCCGGCCGGGGAAAGGCGCCAGTGCCCCCAGGGTTCATCGACGACCGGCGCTCGATCCAGTTGCCCTGCGCTAGAGGTCGCTGTCTTTCGGATCGGCGAACCGGCGGCCCGGAATCGGGATCAGCATGGCCGCGTGCTGGCGGTAGCGGCGATACTGGTCGCCGAACTGCTGGATCAGATCGTGCTCTTCCAGCTGGATGCCGATCAGGATGTAGCCGGTGAGCACCACCGCAAACAGCAGATGACCGACGGTCATCGCAGGCGTACCCCAGACCGCGAGCAGGACGCCGAGATAGATCGGATGGCGGACGCGCCGGTAGAACAACGGCGTGCGGAATTTCGCATCCGACTGCTGTTTGCCGAACAGGCGCGCGAACACCTGGCTGAGCCCGAACAGTTCGAAATGATTGATCAGAAAGGTGCTCGCGACCAGCACGACCCAGCCGAGCCAGAAGATGCCCTCGAGCACCGCCGCGGCGGCCGGGTTCTGCACGGTCCAGACCGGCGTGGGGATCGGCTGCCACTGCCAGTACAGGAGCAGCAGCGCGAAACTGGCAAACAGCACGTAGGTACTGCGCTCGACCGAAGGCGGCACTCCCCGCGTCCACCAGCGCTTGAAACCCGGGCGCGCCATCACGCTGTGCTGGATCGCAAACAATGCGATCAGCAGTGTGTCGATGATCGCGCTCTGGAGCAGCGGGCCTGGGGTTCCTGAATCGATCGACTTCGGAACGATGAGATTGCCGGTGAAGCCGATGAGATAGAGCAGCGCTACGAGCGTGATGCCGTAAGCGACGACGCCATATAGGACTGCAACGAGACCTGCCATGAACCTTCTCCTGATTTTCGAATGATTGTTGTTTGCCGCGCGAGCGGGCGTACCCGCCGGCGTCGGCGATGGTGGTGACGAAACGGCGCGAGCAATCAGCCGGGATTTCGCGCGGTCACCATCCAGGAACTCGAATTCATCATCACGCCTTCGGGGCGGACGAATTGTCTCAGCTCATCCTTCAGCGCCGCCACCAGGGCGTCATGCAGGCGCAGCGCCTTCTCGCCCGCCTCGCGATAGACCTCACCGGCGGGCCCGATCGCGAGCTGGAACGCGACGGCTTCGTCGAGGTCTCGGCCGACCAGGACCTCGGCATCGATGCGCTCGAAACGTGCGTCGACATAGCCGGCGATTTGCAGCTGTTGGGTGACGGCTTCGGTATCGGTCATGGAGAAAGGCCCGGGCCCGCAGGTCGCGGCGTCCTCTTTTACCGGGGGCAAGTAACGCAGCAGAACTTCCTTCGACAATGTGAGCCACGGATTGTCCGCCCGCGCGCGCCACACGATCATCGTCATCAATCCGTCCGGCTTCAGCGCCGTGCGCATGTTGCGCAAGCCGGCCACCGGATTCTCGAAGAACTGCGTTCCGAAACGGGAAAAGCAGAAATCGTGCACCGGCTTGAACGGACAGGTCTGAACATCCGCTTCGAGGAACGTCAGATTGGTCAATCCGGCGGCCTTCGCATCCGCGCGGCCGGCGTCGAGGAAGGCGCCACAGCAATCAAGGCCAACGACCGAACCGGCCGGCCCGACGCGCTGCGCGAGTTCGATCGCGGTGTCGCCCCAGCCGCATCCGACATCCAGCACGCGGGCGCCTTCATGAAGCGGCAGCGCGGGAAACACCTTTGCGCTATGCAGATGCAGGCCGCCGGCGAGGATGTGCCGCCAGGTGTTGAATTTTGGAACCAGGACGGCGTTCCAGAAATCAATGTAAGGGTTGTTGGTTTCAATTGCCTGCGCGGTGCTCATGATCAAGATTGCTCGTCTTCCAAAGTTGTTGCCACGAGGCCGCCCAAGAGCCTGCCTAAACGTTCGCTTAAGTGTGGAGCGACGGGAAGCAGGCGGTTGGTTGGCACTTCACCCCTGCGCACCGTATAAGGGCGAGCCGTGTCTGGACGAATGATCGACCGGCCTGATCACCAGACCCTTCGTCCAAATTTTGGATTGGCCACCATGATTGACCCGCTTTCGGAAGTGCTGCGGTCGGTTCGCCTGACGGGCGGCATTTTCCTCGATGCGCGCTTTTCGGCGCCGTGGTGCGTGCACACGCAGATCCTCGCCGAGGATTGCGGGGCCTTCCCGATCAGGCCGCCGCTGTTGATCGCCTACCACTTCGTGATCTCGGGAAAATTCCTGCTCAGCACCGAAGGCGAGCCCCCTGTCGAGGTGCGGGCCGGCGAGATCGTGCTGTTGCCGAGGAACGACGTTCACACGCTGGCCAGCGCGTCCGGTCTGGAACCCATTAGCGCGCGTCATCTGATCCAGCCGTCCGACGGACGGCGGACTGGCGAAAATCTCACATGGCGGCGGCGGTGAGACGGCTCATCATCGTGTGCGGCTTTCTCGGCAGCGAGGAAATCCTACAACCCGCTGATCGCGACGCTGCCAAGGGTGCTGAAGCTTGACGTGTGCGAGGGCGTGTCGCGCGACTGGGTCGAGGCCTCGGTGCGTTATGCCGCCAGCGAACTGACGGCCGGCCGGTTTGCCTCCTCAAGCCTGATGTCACGGCTCTCCGAATTGCTGTTCGTCGAGGCGATGCGTCAATATTCGGTAACGTTCAGGGATCACGATGCCGGTTGGCTGAAGGGCGTTGCGGATCCGCAGATCGGCCGCGCGCTGGCCGCGATCCATCACAACGTCGGTCAAGCCTGGTCGTCGGATTCGCTCGCGCGGGAAGTCTCGATGTCGCGCAGCGCCTTCGTCGACCGCTTCACGACGCTCGTCGGCATGCCGCCGATCCGGTATCTGACCATCTGGCGGCTGCAGGCGGCCAAGCTCGGCCTGCGAGAAACCCGCAAGCCGATCGAACAACTCGCCCAGGAGGTGGGTTACGGATCCGGCGAAGCGTTCAGCCGGGCGTTCAAGCGGGAATTCGGGCTTTCACCCGCGCGTTGGCGCGACCAGCGGCCGGTGGGCGCCGCGGCCAGAGGCGGTGAGGTCAGCGCTTCCGCCGGAATATTCCACTCGCGATGCAGCTTCCAGGCCATCCGCATCGTGAGGGCACGCTTTCTGGTCAGGATGTCCGATGCGCGCTGCCGTGAGCCGAGCAGACGCCCGAGATCGGCTTGGGTATAGCCGCCCGTTTCCATGCGGTAACGGATCGCGTCTATCGTCCCGGGCGGGTCGATCGGCCAGCGCTTGCGCTCGTAGTCCTCGACGATCAATGCGAGAAGATCGAAGCGATCCGCCTCCGGCGTGCCGGGCTTCGGTTCGTTTTCGAAGTACCGCTCGATCTCTTCGAGGGCCTCATCGTATTCGGTTTCGGTACGAATCGGACGGATCATTTTTTTCGCCATGACACGGTCTCCGGATCGATACGATCGTATTCAGCATGGGTACCGATGAACTTCACGAGCACGCGGCCGAACGCAAAGGAGACGTGAACGATCAGCCGGTATTTGTTGCCGCCGAGATCGAAGATGACCCGGTTGTCGCCCACGAAATCGACGGTAGCGCCGAACTGCCGCTTTATCTCGGCCGGACCTTTCCATTGTGCCTTGGCGGCAATCGCGAACCATGCCCGGATCGGCCCCTCCGCATGCGGGTAACGCGCCCAGAATTCCCTCAGTGTCCGACGGGCGATCACCTGCATCGCGAAACCATATCATGTCACCAATTTGGTGACAACCCGCGGAACGGCGAGGGCGGACTGCAAGGCGGCGCCGGCGCATAAAGCAAACCGCCCGCTTGCTCTCGCAAACGGGCGGCTCATTGCCGTCAGACGCTATGGGGGCACATCGCCTGAGGCATTAGCTCAGGAACCGATGCTCAGCTTTGCGGCGGATCGTTCGGCGGGGTCGGACGCGTCTTGTGCTGCGCCATGAATGCGTCGAACTCTTCCTTGTCCTTGGCGTGGCGCAGGCGATCGAGGAAATCGCGGAATTCGACCTGCTCCTCTTCGAGACGCCGCAGCGTTTCGGTGCGGTATTCGTCGAAGGCGTGGTTGCCGCTCGAGGGCGGACCGAAACCGCCGAAGCCGAAGCCACGGCGCTCCATGCGGTCGCGCATCCGCTCCATCTTGTCCTGCATCCGCGCCATCTTGTTCGCCAGCGATCGCCGGTGACTCCAGCAACCCATTTTTCTGCTCCCGAGTGTGAAAAAGAGAAGGGCAAGGCCGATCGGCCACCAGATGATGAAGCCGAGGATGGTCACGGCGATCCAGCCGGGATGCCAGGGCGAATCCAGCATATGCGGGGGCCGATAGGATTCTTCGGCGGGGCCGCGCCATCGATTGACATCTGCGGTGTAGGCCATTTCCCTCTCCATGACGGCGATCACGCCGTTGTGAATGTAAATAACATTTACATACCTAAACCATCGCCGGTTTTTTGTCAAGCGGGCGGCAAGCCGCAGCGCAAGAATTATTTTGGGCTGCCCCAAGGACCGTGCTGCGAGGAACCGGCGGCGGACCGGACGGCTTCGCGCCGCCGGGTCTTTCGCCGCAGGACGGCGATCGGTCGGAAAGCCGAGCCCGCGCAAATAGACCAGCACACCGGCCTCGAGCAGTTCGTCGGTCGACATCGGCAGCGGCCGGCGCGCCGCATCGCCGCGCCCGAACAGCGAGGCAATGCCGTGCGACAGCGACCAGACATGCAGCGCCACCATCAGGACGGGCGGACGCCGCCCGGCCGGCAGCCGCGCGATGAGCCGCTCGCAGGCCGTGCGGATCACCGCGAAAGCGCGGTCGCCCGCGGCCGCAAGTTCGGCGCTGGTGTTCGGCGCAATGCCGGCCTCGAACATCGCCGAATAATAGGCGGGCTCGGTCCGCGCGAAAGCCAGATAGGCCTTGCCGGTGCGCTCGAACGCCCGCATCGGGTCCGGCCGCCCGTCGTCCCACGCGAGCGTCAACACCTCGGCGAACTGCTCGAAGCCGCGCCGCGCAACGTCGGCCAGCAGATCGTCGCGGTCGCGATAATGCCGATAGGGCGCGGCCGGGCTGACGCCTGCCAACCGCGCGGCTTCCGCAAATGTAAATCCCGCCGGACCCTTCTCGGCGATCAGCTGAAGCGCGGCGCGGATCAGCGCCTCTTTCAGATTGCCGTGGTGGTAGGCGCGCTCGGCGCGGCGCTGTTCCTTGCGCCAACTCATGTGAAAGGTTTTTACATGAGTTGGCTGTAAAGGTCACTAGGCCCTCCGTTTTAAGTCGACCCCGGCAAGCGTCTGCGGTCACAGATTAACGGCCCCTAACGGCGGGCGTCACGGACGACCCGTGTAGCCCCACCCACCCCGGGATCGGGAGCACCGGCATGATCTCAATGCGCTCGCCGGGGAAGATCGTAAAATGCGGGTGGTTCTCGAACAGTTTCGCTGCCGCCTCGTGGGAAGCAGCCCGCACCACCGTGAAGGCCCCGATCTCGTTGCTGATGTCGGTAATACCGCTTGAATTCCACCCGCTTGGTCTTGCCCAGCGGGCCACCGAGTTCGACGAGCGCGGCCTGGTGCTTTTCGACCCAGGCCTTCCACGCCGCGATTCCCTGCTGCTCCTTGCCACGCCGCTCCGCCTCCGGCAGCGCGTTCCACGCCGCCATTTTCGCACTTGTCTTGCTGCCGAGGAAAACGGCGAGGAACGTATCGTTGGTGCTCATTGGATTACTTCTCCCATTCGGTTGACGAACTGGTGGTTAACGATCGACTTAACGGCGCGCGGTGTTGCCCCGCATCTCCGTAAATCCGGCCGCCGCCTCGCGCACTTCGGCTGAGAAGTCGGCCATTTCCTGCACCTGGCGGATTTCGATGACCTCGTTTTCGGAAGCCGGGCACTGTCTGGCCCAGGCGATCGCCTCCTCGCGCGACTTGACGTCGATCATCCAGTAGCCGCCGAGCACTTCCTTGGCCTCGGCGAACGGGCCGTCGGTGACGATCGGCTCGCCGACGAGAACGACACCCGTGCGCCCATCGACGGCGGATGCAGCCCGTCGAGCGTGAGCAGACACCCTCCTGCTGCAGCGTCTCGTTGTACTTCATCATCGCCGTGACGCGCCTGGGATCGGGCTGACATCCGGTGGCGCGTCTCATAGCCCTGGGGAATCATCAGCATCATGAATTGCATGGTGTGTCCTTGTCGTTGACGGGTTTTATTCACCCGTCATTCCGGGCAGCCCGCAGGAGGCTGACACCCGGATTCGATACGCACGATCGTGGTTATGGATTCCGGGCTCGCGCTTCGCGCGCCCCGGAATGACGAAGGGAGTGGCATCGTCACTTCTTCGCCTGTGCCCGAAGGCGCTCTTCCTGGTTCGCGCAGTTCGGGGGTCAGGGCTTCGCCAAAATCCTCGGCTGAAAACACCTGGCGGATTTCGATCTCGTCGCCGCCCCCGAACGGCGCGCGCTTCATCCAATCGATGGCATCATCGAGCGATTTGGCCTGGATCAGCCAGAAGCCGGCAACCAGATCATTGGTCAGCGGGAACGGTCCGCGGCTCGCACGGCCCTCTCCACCCACAGCCTCGATCCGCGCGCCCTTCGAGGACGGTTGCAGGCCCTCGCCCGCTTCCATCATGCCGGCCTTGACCAGTTCCTCGTTGAACTTGCCCATCGCGGTCAGTAGTTCCGTATTCGGCATGATTCCGGCTTCCGTCTCCTTGCTCGCCTTCACAATCACCATGAATTGCATCGTCACGCTCCGTTTGCAGGTCCTGGCCGGTCGGCGGGTCACCCCGCCGAGCCATCGCTCATCAACAAGACGATCCGCCTTTTGCGGCACCGACATGTCCGGTGGAATTATTTTG